>NZ_CP039290.1:1390323-2780646 GCF_004798705.1 Arthrobacter sp. PAMC25564
GCCCCCTCGAGCATCGGCTACGCGGACGGACTCTTCAAGGTCACCCTGGACGGTGCCGAACGCGGCAAGGTGGAGCAGTTCCTGGCCGTCCCGCGCGATGCCGAAACCTGCGGCCCGATCATCCACGACGAGGAACGCACCGTCTTCGTGGCCGTGCAGCACCCGGGCGAGGAAGGTTCCTTCGCGGACCAGCACTCCTACTTCCCGGACTACGTCAAGGCAGGTACGACGCCGAAGCGCGGCCAGGCGCGCGCCCCGCGTCCGTCCGTGGTCCAGGTCTTCCGCGGCGACGCCTAAGCGCTGACCCTCCCGCCCCTTCCGCACGGGCTCCGGCACAGCGACGCGGGGTCAGATCGCGCCCATCCCGAGGCCCGGGATGGGCGCGATCTGACCCCGCGTTGCTTCTGATGGCGGGGGAGCGCCGGGGTGTGGACGAACTGATAATTTGGGAGGGTGAACAATCCGGCCGAAATGGTTACCCCCAGAGTCCAGGCAGCTATTGCCAGCGCGTTCGGCGAGGAGTTCCGCGGGACGGACCCGGTGATCCGGCCCTCACAGTTCGCGGACATCCAGATCAACGCCGCCATGGCACTCGCCAAGAAGGTCGGACTGCCGCCGCGGGAGGCCGCCGCGAGGATCGTGGACGCCCTGGACCTGGACGGCGTCTGCACCACCGTGGAAATCTCCGGGCCGGGCTTCATCAACCTCACCTTTGACGGCACCTGGATCGAGGAACTGCTCAACGCGCAGGCGTCCACGGCCGCCGGTGCCACCGCGGCGGACGAGCCGACGGCGGAACCGCAGCGCGTCGTCGTCGACTATTCCTCCCCGAACGTCGCGAAGGAAATGCACGTCGGCCACCTGCGCACCACGGTGGTGGGCGACAGCCTCGTCAAGGTCCTTGAGGCGCTGGGGGACACCGTCATCCGGCAGAACCACATCGGCGACTGGGGCACCCCGTTCGGCATGCTGATCGAACACTGGCTCGAGATCGGCGAGGACTCCCCGGAGGCGGCCCTGCTGGTGGAGGACCCCAGCGCCTTCTACCAGGCGGCCCGGGCCAAGTTCGACGCGTCCGCCACCGACGAGGACGGCTTTGCCACCCGGGCCCGGCTCCGCGTGGTGGCGCTGCAGGGCGGCGATGCGGAGACCTTCGCCGTCTGGCAGCGGCTCGTGGCGCAGTCCAAGCGCTACTTCAATGCCATCTATGCCGTCCTGGGCATCAGCCTCACCGATGACCACATCGCCGGCGAGAGTTCCTACGACGCGCATTTGGCACAGCTGTGCCAGGAACTTGAGGAACGCGGCATCGCGCGGATCAGCGACGGCGCCCTCTGCACCTTCCCCGCCGGCTTCACCGGCCGCGACGGGGCGCCGCTGCCGCTCATCATCCGCAAGTCCGACGGCGGCTACGGCTACGGCACCACCGACCTCGCCACCATCCGCTACCGGGTCCGCGAACTGGAGGCGGACCGCGTCCTGTACGTCGTCGGCGCGCCGCAGAACGTCCACCTGCGCATGGTCATGGCCAGCGCCCGCGACGCCGGCTGGCTGCCGGACACCGTGGAGGCCGTGCACGTGCAGATCGGCAACGTCCTGGGCGAGGACGGGAAGATCCTCAAGTCCCGCTCCGGCACCCCGGTCAAACTCATGGCCCTCCTGGAGGAGGCGGTGGACCGCGCCCGCGCCGTCATCGACGCCAGCCGTCCCGAGCTCACCGATGAGGAACGCGCCGTGACGGCCCGCCAGGTGGGCATCGGCGCCGTCAAGTACGCCGACCTCTCCGTGGGGCACGACACCGAATACGTCTTCGACTTCGACCGGATGCTGGCCCTGACCGGCAACACCGGACCCTATGTCCAGTACGCGGCGGCCAGGATCCGCTCCATCCTGCGCAAGGCCGGCGTGCTGGAACAGCACCTCGGGACCGGGAGCGGCCCGACGGCGGCCGCCGCGGCGGGAATGGCCGGGCATGAAACAGCGGCCGGGGGAACGGCGGCGCAGGGAACGGCGCCCGCGGCGGCGATCGCCGTCGTCGAACCCGCGGAACGCGCGCTCGCCCTGCACCTGCTCGAATACGGCGCCACCCTGCAGAAGGTGGGGGAGCTGCTCGAACCGCACCGGCTGTGCACCTACCTGTTCGAGCTCGCCCAGCTCTTCACCTCCTTCTACGACCAGTGCCCCGTGCTGAAGGCCGAGGAATCCGTCCGGGAATCGCGGCTCGCCCTGTGCTCGCTGGTGCTGCGCCGGCTTTCCGGCGGCCTGGAACTGCTGGGCATCGAGACGCCGGAGAACATGTGAGCCCGGCGCGCGGGCTGGCCGCGATCGCTGCCGCACGCATCGCCGTCGCCACGCTGCTGGACGCCGGGGTGCGCTACGTCGTGGTGGCTCCCGGCTCACGGTCCGCGCCGATGGCCTACGCCCTGGCCGAGGCCGATGCCGCCGGACGGGTGGAGCTGCTGGTCCGGATCGATGAACGCTCCGCCGGTTTCACCGCCCTCGGCCTGGCCCTGGCCACCGGGGCGCCCGCGGCCGTGCTCACCACCTCCGGGACCGCCGTCGGGAACCTCATGCCAGCGGTCATGGAAGCAAACCACGCCGCGGTGCCGCTCGTGGTCATCTCGGCGGACCGGCCCGAGGAGCTCCGGGGGACCGGCGCCAACCAGACCACCATGCAGCTGGATCTGTTCGGCGACCACGTCCGCTTCGCCGTCGACGTGCCCGCCGGGGCCGACCCGCGGCGTGCCGTCGAGACGGCACTCAGCGCGGCGACCGGGGCGTTCGAGGACACCCCGCCCGGGCCGGTGCAGCTGAACCTGGCATTCCGCGACCCGCTGGTTCCCGCCCCCGGCGACGCGCTTCCCGCCGGGGGCGGGAACCGGGTGTACCGGGCCGCCCACGGCCCGCTGGCCCTGGATTTCCCGCCCGCCTCCGAGGCCCTGCCGGAGCTGCGCACCGTGGTGCTGGCCGGGCACGACGCCGGTCCGGTGGCCGAGGCGTTTGCCCGCGCCCACGGCCTGCCGCTGCTCGCCGAGCCCTCCTCCAACGCCCGGTTCGGGCCCAACGCGGTGGGGCCCTACCGGCTGCTGCTGGAACACTTCGGACCGGAGTCGGAGCAGCCGATCGAGCGCGTGGTGCTGTTCGGCCGGCCCACGCTCTCCCGGCCGGTCAGTGAGCTGCTGGCGCGCGCCGACGTCCCCTCGGCCCTGTACCAGCCGGTTCCCGTGGCCTGGTACGAGCCCGGCCGCCGCACGGAACTGCCGCTGCAGAACCTGGCGGAGCTGGGCGACTTCGCGGGCCGCGGCTCCTCCGCGTGGCTCGATGCCTGGCTGCTGGCCGGCGCCGCCGCCCAGCACGCCGTGGACCTGGTGCTCTCCGGTTCCGCCGGGGGGTCCGCGGGGGCCGCGGGGTCGGCCGCGGGGGCCGCGGGGTCCGCCGCCGGGTCCGCGGGTTTGGCCGCGGCCAGCGGGCCGTCGGTGGCCGCGCTGGTCTGGGAGAACTCGCGCGGACAGCTGATGCTCGGGTCCTCCAACGGGATCCGCGACGCCGATCTCGCCGCTGCCCCCGCCGCGGAACCCCAGGCCACAGTGTTCGCCAACCGCGGCCTCGCCGGGATCGACGGCACCATCTCCACCGCCACCGGAATCGCCGTCGGCGGCCGGCAGGAGACCACCGTGCTGATGGGCGATGTCACCTTCCTGCACGACGCCGGCGGACTGCTGCTGGGCGCCGGGGAAGCCGAGCCCGCGCTCCGGATCGTGGTGCTCAACGATGCCGGCGGAGCGATCTTCGGGCTCCTGGAGCACGGCACCGTCGAGGCGGCGGGCCGCTACGGGAACGCCGTCGAACGCCTCTTCGGCACCCCGCACAGCGTGGACATCGCGGCACTCGCCGCGGCCTACGGCGTCGCACACCGCCCGGTCAGCACGACGGCGGAACTGGCCGAGGCGCTCTCCGCGCCGCTGTCCGGCCGCAGCATCATCGAGGTCCGCACGGACCGGCACGGGCTCCGCGAGCTGCACGCGCGCATCCGCTCCGCAGTGGACGCCGCCGTGGCGGGGGTACCGGCAACGGATTAGCCTGCACGGCAGGCGCCGCCTGGGCGGCCGCGCTTCCGGCTCCGCCGCCTTCGATGCGCGAATTACCCTGCGCGGCGGACATTTCCTGGCGACACCCGAATACGCGCAGCGTCCGGTATTTTGCGCCGCGCGGGTCATGGTGCGCGTCGCCAGCGGCGGCCCGGCTGGGGTTGTCCGCCTGGGGGCCACTCGTTCTTCTCTGCCTTCTCTGATCCTCCGCCGCGGCACCCCTTCGACGCGCAAATTACCCTGCGCGGCGGTCATTTCCTGGCGACACCTGAATACCCGCAGCGTCAGGTAATTTGCGCCGCGCGGGACATGGTGCGCGTCGCCAGCGGCCCGGCTGGGGTTGTCCGCCTGGGTGCCACTGGTTCTTCGCCGCCTTCCCGGATCCTCCGCCGCGGCACCCCTTCGATGCGCGAATTACCCTGCGCGGCGGACATTTCCCCGCGACACCGGAATACCCGCCGCGTCCGGTATTTTGCGCCGCGCGGGTCATGGCGCGCGTCGCTAACGGCCCGGCTGGGGTTGTCCGCCTGGGTGCCACTGGTTCTTCGCCGCCTTCCCGGATCCTCCGCCGCGGCACCCCTTCGATGCGCGAATTACCCTGCGCGGCGGTCATTTCCCGGCGACACCGGAATACCCGCCGCGTCCGGTATTTTGCGCCGCGCGGGTCATGGTGCGTGTCGCCAGCGGCGGCCCGGCTGGGGTTTTCCACATAGAGGATCCGGGGGATGGTGCCGCCGACCAGGGGCTGGGACCGTCGTCTCATGAACGAATTGCCCAGGCTGATCCTCACCCGCGACCACTTGCAACAGGGCGTCACGCCCAAGGAGCTCGCCCGCCGCTGTAAGTCCGGCGCGCTGGTCCGCGTGCGGCAGGGAATCTATGTTGACGGGAACGCGTGGCGGGCACTGAGGTTCTGGGAACAATACCGTCTGCGGGTGAGCGCGGCGGCCGAGGCGTTCTCTACGACGACGATCTTCGCGAGGCACTCCGCCGCGTCCGTGTGGGGGATCCCCACCATCGGTCTGTGGAATCCCGTCCATGCCCTGACGCTCCAGAACGACGGCGGACGCTCGCGTGCCGGGGTGCTGCGGCACTACGCTCCACCCTCGGGGGTGACGGCAGTCAGGCGGGAAGGGCTCCTGGTCACCGGGAGGGTGCGCACCGTGCTGGACCTTGCCGCCTTCACTCCGTTTGCCGAGGCGGTGGTGCCCGTGGACCATGTACTGAGGGCGGACACTGCGCACGGTCTGCAGGCCTTGACGAAAGACGCCCTTGTTGCCGGAATTGACGGCAGCTACAGCGGGGCTGCCAGGCGTCGGATCCTGGCTGCCGTGGAGTTCGCCGACCCTCGGTCCGGCTCCGCGGGGGAGTCCTTCAGCCGGGCACTCATCGCCGTTGCCGGATTTGAGCCTCCGGACCTTCAACGGGAGATCCGCGACGGCTCCGGGCTCGTCGGTTTCACGGACTACTACTGGGACAAGGTACGCGTGGCGGGCGAGTTCGACGGCATCGAGAAGTACCTGAAGCCCGAATATCTGAAGGGAAGAACCGCCTCGCAGGCCGTCGTGGACGAAAAGCTGAGGGAGGACAGGATCCGCGCCGTAGGGAACGGAGTGGTCAGGTGGACCTGGGCCGACCTCATGGCAGCCGGGCGGCTGGAGAGGAAGCTGGTAGCGGCCGGTGTGCCCCGCCGTCGAGCCCGCTCCGCCGGATAGCCGCGACGCGCAGCCGCCCCGCCCCGCGACGCGCAGCCGCCCCGCCCCGCGACGCGCAGCCGCCCCGCCCCGCGACGCGCAGCCGCCCCGCCCCGCGACGCGCAGCCGCCCCGCCCCGCGACGCGCAGCCGCCCCGCCCCGCGACGCGCAGCCGCCCCGCCCCGCGACGCGCAGCCGCCCCGCCCCGCCCCGCGACGCGCAAATGCCCTGCCCCGCCCCGCGACGCGCATTCCACCCCGCGACGCACATTCCACCCCGCGACGCGCAAATGCCCTGCCGCTGCCGGAATTCCGGTAGCGGCAGGGCATTGGCGCAGCGGCAGGCGGGGGCCGCGTCGACGGTCATGCTGCGCGGGAGGCCGTACCTTGAGGGCTGGAGACCTACAGCACGCGGCTGAGGAACTCCTTGGTGCGGGCCTGCTGCGGGTTGGCGAGGATCTCACGTGGATCGCCGGACTCCACCACGACGCCGCCGTCCATGAAGGTCAGCCGGTCGCCCACTTCCCGGGCAAAGCCGATCTCGTGGGTCACCACAATCATGGTCATGCCGGACTTGGCGAGGTCCTTCATGACGTTCAGGACGTCGCCCACGAGTTCCGGGTCCAGTGCGGAGGTGGGCTCATCGAAGAGCATGAGCGCCGGGTCCATGGCCAGGGCCCGGGCAATCGCGACGCGCTGCTGCTGGCCGCCGGAAAGCTGCGAGGGGTAGTGGTCGGCGCGGGATGCCAGCCCCACGCGGTCCAGCAGTTCCATGGCCCTCTTCCGGGCTGCGTCGCGCGACTGTCCCTTGACCTGGACCGGCGCCTCCATGATGTTGTACAGGGCGGTCTTGTGCGGGAACAGGTTGAACCGCTGGAACACCATGCCGATCTCGCGGCGCTGGGCGGCGATTTCCCTGGTCTTGAGGTCATGGAGCCGGCCGTTGACCTCGCGGTAGCCGATCAGGTGCCCGCCCACGGAAATGCGTCCCGCGCTGATGCTCTCAAGCAGGTTCACGCAGCGCAGCATGGTGGACTTGCCCGAACCGGACGGCCCGATTACCACGGACACCTCGCCCTGGTTGACCTCAAGGTCGATGCCGCGCAGCACGTGGTGCTGGCCGTAGTACTTGTGGAGGCCTTCGATCCGCACCAGCGGCTTCTCAGTGGTGATCGTCATTTTGCCTCCTCCTCGGGAAAGTCCATCTTCAGGGCCGGCTCCGCTGCGGCGCTTGGAGCCACGGCGGCGGCTGCCTTGGCGGCAGCCGGGTTGATCGCGGCAGGAGCCAGGTTGTCCACGCCCTTGCCGTAGTATGCCTCGATGAAGTGCTGGCCCACCATCAGCAGGCTCGTGATGACGAGATACCAGATGGCCGCCACGATCAGCAGCGGCACGGGAAGGTAGGTCCGGTTGGCCAGGGTGTTCGTGGCAAACGTCAGGTCCAGGGTGAACGGCACGGCCAGGACCAGCGACGTGGTCTTCAGCATGCCGATGGTCTCGTTGCCGGTCGGGGGCACGATCACCCGCATGGCCTGGGGCAGGATGATCCGCCACATGATCTTGGTCTTGCCCATGCCGAGGGCCTCGGCGGCTTCCATCTGTCCGCGGTCCACGGACTTGAGGCCTGCCCGGAAGATTTCGGCCAGGTAGGCGGACTCGTTCAGGCCAAGGCCCAGGATGGCCGCGGCCGTGGCCGTAATGACCACGCTGGTGTCCACGCTGAAGAAGTCCGGGCCGAAGGGGACGCCGGCAGTGATCTTGGGATACAGGACCGAGATCAGGCCCCAAAAGATCAACTGGGTGTACACCGGGGTACCGCGGAAGAACCACACCCAGGTCCAGCTGGACCAGCGGAACACCGGGTTCTCCGACTGGCGCATGAACGCCAGCAGGATGGCAAGGACGATGGCCAGGACCATCGACGATACGGTCAGGATCAACGTCCACCCGACGCCCTGGACCACCTTGGTGTCAAGGATGTAGGTCCCGACGACGTCCCAGCGGAAGTTGGGGTTCGTGACCAGGCTCTGCAGCAGGAGGGCCAAGGCACCGAGAATGATGATGGCGCTGACCCAGCGGCCCGGGTGCCGCACCGGTACCGCGTTGTTCAGCACCGGTGCGGCGTGGTCTGGCTGATGGGTGTCCATCTGGGTCCCTGATCTGTGTCCGGTTGCGGGAAGACTCAAGATCCGGCCGCCGGGTTGATCTCGGACTTGGTGATGGCGCCATCGGCGTTGCCCCAGCCCTGCAGGATCTTCTTGTAGGAACCGTTCTCCATGAGCTTGGTGACGGTCTTCTGGATGACGTCGGCCCACGCGGTGTCAGACTTGGCCACGGCGATACCCTGGGGTGCGGCGTCGTAGACGTCGCCGAGCTTTTCGACCTGGCCGTTGGTCTGGGTCACGGCGTAGCCAATGATCGGGGAATCGGCCGCCATGGCGTCGATGCTGCCGTTGACCAGCCGGGTGGTGATGTCCGTCTGGTTCTTCAGCGTCACGATGTTAATCGGCTGCTTGCCGTCCGCGGCGCACTTCTTGTTGCGTCCGGCCAGGTCGGGATCCTCCTGGACGGTCCCGGTCTGTACGCCGATGGACTTGCCGCAGACGTCATCCAGGGAGAACTTCTTCGGGTTGCCCTTCTGCACGGCCCAGGCGGTGCCGGCGTTGAAGTAGCTGACCATGTTCACCGCGCCGAGCCGCTCCGGGTTGATCGTGAACGAGGAAATCCCCAGGTCGTACTTCGGGCCGAGGGCCGGAAGGATCCCGGTGAATTCTGCCGTTTGCACCTGGACCTTCAGACCCAGCGTGGCACCGATCGCCTTGGCGATGTCGACGTCGTACCCCACCGGGGTCTGGCCGTCGGGGCCCAGGAATTCCGCCGGGGCGTAGCTGGTGTCCGATCCCACGTTAAGGGTGCCCTTGGACTTGATGGCTGCAGGAACCATGGCCGCCAAGGCATCGTCCTTCTGGACGGTGGAGGGGTCAAAGCTGGCGTTGGCGCTGCCGGACGGCGAGGCCGAGCCAGGGGCGGCGTTCTGGGAGGCGTTGGTGCAGGCGGTCAGGGCCAGTGCGCCAATGGCGAGGACGGTGGCTGCCTTGAGCCTGGGGTTGCTCAGAAGCGAACGGGAAATCTGCATTTTCTTACCTTTTGTTGCAGGAGGGATGCATAACTAAGTCGGTTGATAGTGTATCGCCGAACAAGAGATGTACGTCACAGAAAACTAAGTTTCACTATTGGATAACTATTCGGAGGTGGAATGCAAGACTTCCCCGCGCCGGGGTGTCTGGAATCCCGGATTCGTGCGGCCGTGGCGCACCTGTCGTGCGGCCGTGGCGCACCTGTGGTGCGGCCGCAGTGGAGCTGTCGCGCAGCCCCCGCGGGACAAGAGTCAGCACCCGCCGGGCAAGAGAATGCGCCCCCGCGCCACCCGGACTAGCTGCTGATGCCGAGGGATTCCAGCATCGGCCGGAACTTGGCCCAGGTCTCCGCCAGCTCGGCTTCGGGCGCCGAACCCTCCACGATTCCGCAGCCCGCGTACAGCCGGACGGTCTGCGGCGATTCGATGACCGCGCCGCGCAGCGCGATGCCCCATTCGCCGTTGCCGGCCGCGTCCAGCCAGCCGACCGGGCCGGCGTACGGCCCGCGGTCCAGATGCTCGAGCTTGCGGATGAGCGCGCCGGCCACCGTGGTGGGGGTGCCGCAGACCGCCGCGGTGGGGTGGAGCGCGTTGATCAGGGCGAGGCAGGTGGGTACGTGGCCCTCGACCTCGGTCAGCTCGGCCTTCACATCCGAGGCCAGATGCCACACATTCGGCAGCTCCAGGATGAAGGGTTCGCTGTGCGCGTTCATGGCCTCGGAGAACGGGGCCAGCTGCGTGGTCAGGGACTGGATCGCGATGTCGTGTTCGTGCCGCTGCTTCTCGGATCCGGCCAGGACGCGTTCGGCGAATTCCAGCGGCGATCCGGCCATGCCCTCGGCGTCGCGGCGGTCCAGGGTCCCGGCCAGCACGCGGGCCTGGGCCGTGCGCCCTTCGACCTGGATCAGCATCTCGGGGGTGGATCCGACCAGTCCGTCCACCCCGTAGGTCCAGCATTCGCGGTAGCGGACGGCCAGCTGGCGCAGGATCTCCGCGGCGTTCACGCCGTCCGGCACCGTGGCGACGATGTCGCGGGCCAGCACCAGCTTCTCCAGGGCCCCCGTGCGGATCTCGGCCACGCCCGCGGCCACGGCGGCCATCCAGTCCGCCTCGCTCAGCGAGCCGGTACTCAGCGTCGCTGCCCGCGGAGCCGGTGCCGAAGCAAGTGCCGGGACCGGGTCCGGGGTCGCGCCGTTGCCGGCGGAGACGGCGGGGAGTACGACGTCGGCTCCGGCCGCCGCACCGTCCCCGGCGGCAGGTGCGTCCAGCCAGCGCTGCAGCGCGGCGCGGGCGCCCGCTTCGGTGAGTTCGCCGTCGTCGAACGTCAGCTGGGTGAGCCAGCCCCGGCCGTCGCGGAGCCCCACGACAATTTCGGGGACGATCAGCCGCGAGCCGTGCGGGGAAACCTTGGAGAAGGCGAAGGAGCCGAACGCCACCGGGCCGGTGCCGGGGCAGTCCACGGCATCCTCGATGTCCGCCTCGAGGACCAGATGGCGCCACCAGATGTCCGCCTCGAGGAAGCGCTCCGGGCCGGTGGCCGTGAACCTGGCGATCTCGCCGAAGCCCACCAGGCCGGCCTCGCGGCGGGTCCAGCAGAGAAGGTCGTCGCGGACCAGAAACGACGGCAGCCCCCCGGGGAAAGATTCTGCATCGAGGGGGACTGTCAGGGTACGGAACGCGCTCGTCATGATGGGACAACACTACTCGGAAGTACCCTTTGGAGGGTGCAGGCCTGGCCCTTCCCGGCGTTCCCGCAGGTGAAAGCGGCGGTGGTTCGTGGCTGTGCTGATCATTTGAGACAATGTCAGGGTGAACCGAGCATCCTTGGATAAGCGTCCGGACGAAGTAGCCACAATGTTTGACGATGTGGCCCCCAAATACGACGTCGTGAATGATGTCCTGTCCATGGGACAGACGCGCCGCTGGCGGCGGATCGTGGTCGAGGCCATGGATGTGAAAGCCGGCCAGCGGGTGCTGGACCTTGCCGCCGGAACGGGCACCTCCAGCGAGCCCTATGCCGACGCCGGGATCGACGTGATCGCCTGCGATTTCTCCCTCGGCATGCTCAAGGTCGGCAAGCGCCGCCGCCCGGACATCGACTTCATCGCCGGCGACGCCACCCGGCTGCCCTTCGCCGACAACACCTTTGACGCCAGCACCATCTCCTTCGGCCTGCGCAACGTCAACGAGCCGAAGAAGGCCCTCGCCGAGATGCTGCGGGTCACCAAGCCCGGCGGCAGGCTCGTCATCGCCGAGTTCTCCCAGCCCGTCGTGCCGCTGTGGCGCACCATGTATACGGAGTACCTCATGCGGGCCCTGCCGGCCATCGCCGTGAAGGTCTCCTCCAACCCGGACGCCTACGTCTACCTCGCCGAGTCCATCCGCGCCTGGCCGGACCAGGACCACCTGGCCGCGTGGCTGCAGGAAGCCGGCTGGGAGAAGGTCACCTACCGGAACCTCAGCGGCGGCATCGTGGCCATCCACCGCGCCCAGAAACCCCTTGCTTCAACGCCGGACGGCGGCGCTGCCGCCATCGCCAACCACACCGGCCCGGTCGCTAAGCTGCGCCGCAATATCACCCGCCCGGCGCGTTAGCCGAGAGCTGTTGTGAATGTACTGATCGTCGGGGCAGGCCCGGCCGGGTCCACTGCCGCCTACTACCTCGCACAGGCGGGCATCGACGTCACGGTGCTCGAGAAGACCAGCTTCCCCCGCGAAAAGGTCTGCGGCGACGGACTCACCCCGCGCGCCGTCCGCGAGATCCAGAAGCTGGGCCTTCCGCACCCTGAAACCGAAGGCTGGCGCCGCAACAAGGGCCTGCGCCTGATCGCGGGCGGCCGCACGATCGAACTTCCCTGGCCGGAGGTCTCCGATTTCCCGCAGTACGGGCTGATCCGGACCAGGCTCGGCTTCGACGAGGAGCTGGCCCGGCACGCCCAGGCCGCGGGCGCCGTCGTGCTCGAACGGCACAGCGTCACCGGGGCGCTGCGCTCCGAGGACGGCCGCGTGACCGGTGTCCGCGCAGCCCTGCTGGACGGATCCGGCCGCAAGACCGGGCAGACGCGCGACTTCCCTGCCGACGTCGTCCTCGCCGCGGACGGCAACTCTTCGCGCACGGCGGTGTCCCTCGGCATCCGGAAACGGGACGACCGGCCGCTCGGCGTCGCCGTGCGCACCTACTTCACCAGCCCGCGCCACGACGACGACTGGATGGAAGGCTGGCTGGAGCTGCGTTCCCCGGCTTCCCACGCCTCGCAAGCCCGGCGCGGGGCCCGCGCCGGCTCTCTTGGCCGCGACGGGAAACTGCTCCCCGGCTACGGCTGGGTCTTCGGCGTCGGCGACGGAACCTCCAACGTGGGCCTGGGCATCCTGAACTCCTCCAAGGAATTCGGCAAGATCGACTACAAGCAGGTGCTCCGCGAATGGACCGCCGGCATGCCCGCCGAGTGGGGCTTCACCCCGGAGAACCAGGTCGGCGAGATCCGCGGAGCGGCGCTGCCGATGGGATTCAACCGCACCCCGCACTATTCGCCGGGGCTGCTGCTCCTCGGCGACGCCGGCGGCATGGTCTCCCCGTTCAACGGCGAGGGCATCTCCTACGCCATGGAGTCCGCCCGTTTCGCCGCCGAGTTCATCATCGACGGCGCCGCCCGCTCCGCCTCGGCCGGCTGGACCCGGGCCGACACCGATGCCCACCTCGCGCGCTACGCGGACCACGTGCGCGGACAGTGGGGCTCGCACTTCACCCTGGGCAGGGCCTTCGCCGCGCTGATCGGCAAACCCGCCATCATGAAGCTCGCGCTCCGGACGGGCATGCCCATTCCGGTGCTGATGCGCTTTGTGGTGCGGCTGCTGGCCAACCTTACCGATCCCGCGGCCAAGGGCTTCGAGGACCGTGCCATCCGGGTCCTCGAATCGTTGGTTCCGGCCACGTCGAACACCGCCACCAGCCCGCAGCCCGGCGCCAACTCCGCGGTTTCCGCAACAGAAGTTAGGGTTAACCCGTGACCAACTCTGCAGACCACAGCTGGACGCACGCCGGACACGGCCTGCCGAGCTCTGAGCCCGACCTGAACACCACGGCCATCGCCACCGGACTCCAGCTCCCGGCGGGATTCGCTGCCATCGCGGGGGACCCTGAACTGGGCCCGGCGCTCACCACCAACCTGGCCCGCGTGGAGAAGAAACTCCGCGAAGCCATCGCCAATTCGGACCCGCTGGCCGACGCAACGTCGCGTCACCTGGTGGAAGCCGGCGGCAAGCGCATCCGGCCCCTGCTCACGCTGCTGTGCGCCCACCTCGGTGACGCCTCGCGGCCCGCCGTGGTGCAGGCCGCCGTCGTGATGGAGCTGACGCACCTGGCCACGCTGTACCACGACGACGTGATGGACTCCGCCCCGTTCCGCCGCGGCGCCCCCACGGCCCATGAGGTCTGGGGCAACTCCGTGGCCGTGCTGACCGGCGACTTGATCTTCGCCCGGGCCTCGATCCTGGTCTCCGAACTCGGTTCCCGCGCGCTCGGCATCCAGGCCCGCACCTTCGAGCGGCTGTGCCTGGGCCAGCTGCACGAGACGGTGGGCCCGCGCCCGGACGAGGATCCGCTGGCGCACTACCTCTCCGTTATCGCGGACAAGACCGGCTCGCTCGTGGCGGCCTCCGGCCAGCTCGGCGCGATCTTCTCGGGCGCCGACGAGTCCTACGAACCGCTGCTGGTCGAGTACGGCGAGAAGGTGGGCGTGGCGTTCCAGCTGGCCGACGACGTCATCGACGTCACCGGCATCAAGGTCAAGTCAGGCAAGTCCCCGGGCACGGACCTGCGCGAGGGTGTGCCGACGCTGCCGGTCCTGCTGCTGCGCAAGGCCGCCGAAAACGGTGACCGGTCCGCCGTCGAACTCCTGAAACTGATCGACGGGGACCTCAGCTCGGACGAGGCCCTGGCCGCGGCCGTGGCCGGGCTCCGCGAACACCCCGTCACCGCCGAGTCCTGGGTGGTGGCCCGGGCCTGGGCCGACGAGGCCATTGCCGCCCTCGCCCCGTTGCCCGAAGGCGTGGTGAAGGCGTCGCTGACGAGCTTCGCGCTGGCCGTGGTGGACCGCGCCAGCTAGTTTCCCGGCCGGAGGGTGTGCTTTTCGGCTGCGATCCGGGGGCACTTTGGGCCCGATTCGGGCTCTACTGCGGCAGGACGACGGCGTGTCCGGGCCAAAGTGCCCCCTGACCGCGACGGCGGTTGTGCCGAGTTATCCACATGGCCTGGGTAGAGCCCTCACGCCGCGCGGTCGACGAGGCATTTTGGGGGAATGAAGCTCACCTCTTTCCTGTCCGCGCGGGGCGGAACAGCCGCCACCGCAGGAATCCTGCGTGCCGGGTTCAGCCGCCGCGACATTGACCGTGCCCTCGCGGCCGGGGCCATCGTGAGGTTCCGCCGCGGGCACTACGGGCTGCCGCAGGACCCGAGTACCTACCGGGCCGCGCGCGAGCTAAAGGGCCTGCTGACCTGCATCTCGGCGGCACCAAGCTATGGTTTGTGGACTTTGGTCCCGGCCCAGACCTTGCATCTTTGCCTCGGGCATCGCGCCGTACCCGCGGGTGCCGTTGTCCATGGCAGGTGCCGCCACGCCCGCCACGACTGGCTGCCCGTTGCGGGATTGGCGGATGTCCTCCTGCATGCCCTGCATTGCCTGCCGGAACTGCAGGCCCTCGTGATGGTCCAGTGCGCTGTCGGCCGGGGCGACATCAGCCTTGAGTTCCTCCGCGGCAAGCTTGGCGGCAACCGGAACGGCCGGGCCCGATCCGTGCTGGACCTGGTCATCCCGCGGGCCGATTCCCTGCTGGAGGTCCTGGCCAACACCGCATTCCGCCGGGCCGGGCTGCACCTTCGGAGGCATGTGCAGATTCCGGGTGTGGGGGAGGTGGACTTCCTGATCGAGGATTGCCTTGTGGTGGAAACTGACGGGGAGACACATCTCGAGCCGCTGCAGGTGAAGAAAGACCGGTGGCGGAACAATGCGAGCGTCGTCGGCGGGTACCTCGTGCTGAGGTTCGGCTACGCCGACGTCGTCCATCACCCTGAGCGGATGGTCGCGGAAGTCTTGGCGGTGCTGGAGCTGTGGCGCAGGGGTGCATTCCATCCCTGATCATGCTCGCAGCTGCCGTCCGGGGCTACTTTGAAGCCCTCAGCCGCCAGATCCCGGCCAGGAGGCGGCGTGTCTCCGTCGAAGTGCCCCCGCACCGCACGCGCCGCCCGGAGGAAGCAGCCGGAGGAAGCAGCCCGGACGGGACCCTAGTCCTCGTCCTCGTCGTTGAAGGCCCACTCGAACATGTCGAAGACGAACTCGGAGAAGGTGCCTTCCTCGCTCTTCCACTGGCCGCGGGCGTTGTTGCGGCGGTACACAATCGGGTCCGGGACGCTGAGGTCGCCCACGCGGAATCCCCAGGTGAACTGTTCCTCCTCGTCCTCGAGGAACATCAGGAAGCCTTCGTCATCGACTTCGAGCTCTTCGGGGTCCCAGAAGTAGTGGTAGGCCTCCATGAGGTCATCGCAGCCGCCGACGGCCTGGTAGAACTCCTTCAGGACCAGCGGCACCTGGAACTGGTGTTCTGCCAGGGCGGCGTCCAGCTCTTCGGCCTGGAGGCCATCCTCTTCCTGCCATTCGTCTTCGAGATACTTCGGGACAAGCGCGCGGAACTTCTCGAGGAACATGTCAGTCATGCTCTTATCCTAGCCAATCCCGGGCCGTGCATCAGGACGCGTCCGGGCCGAGCCGGTGCCAGCCGCGGACCGCCAGCGGAACATGCCAATGACGCCGCCAGGCGATGATGCGGAAGGCGAAAACGACGGCGGCCACGGCACTCCCCGTCACCGCGTTGAAGGTCCCGGAGACGGACAGCAGCACCGTCAGGCCCGCCCCCGCGAACGCCGGCAGGGCATAGATGTCCTTGGGGTCGAAGAGCCGGGGCACCTCGTTGGCGGTGATGTCCCGCAGCAGGCCACCGCCCACCGCGGTCGCGATCCCCAGCAGGGCCGCGGCAATGGGCTGCATCCCCTCGGCCAGCGCCTTCAGGGTCCCGGTGATGCAGAACAGTGCCAGGCCGCCGGCGTCGAACAGGATCAGCAGCGAGGTGAAGCGCTGGAGGCCGGAGAACAGGAAGTACACCAGGACCGTGGCGACGAGCGGCGGCGCCAGGTAGACCGGGTTGGTGAGGGCTGCGGGCGGGCCGGCGTTGATGATGATGTCCCTGATCACGCCGCCGCCCAGGCTGACCACCGAGGCCAGCATCAGCGAGCCGACGATGTCGAACTGCTTCTTCGCCGCGAGCAGCGAACCCGAGACCGCGAAGAAGAACACGCCGGCCAGGTCCAGCCAGACCAGGACAACGCTGAAGGAGAAGCTCATGGGACGTCCCGGTCGATAGCAGGGGGCGGATGGGGCGGCTCCAAGGTTACGCTAACGGCTATGAATAGGCCCATCCTGATCGCCTGCGCCCATGGCACCTCCAGCGTCCCCGGCGCGGCGGAGGTCAATGCCCTCCGGGACGGCATCGCCGTCCTGCGCCCGGGCCTCGACGTCCGCGAAGCCTACGTCGATGTGCAGGATCCCGGACTGCCGGCCGTGGTGGCGGGCCTCCCGGCGGGGGAGACGGCCGTCGTTGTCCCGCTTCTGCTCAGCGTCGGGTACCACGTCAAGGTGGACATCGCCCGGGCCGTCAGGAGCCGCCCGGACACGCTCGCGGCAGCCCCGCTGGGGCCGGACCCGCGGCTGGCGGCCCTGCTGGATGCGCGCCTCCGGGAGGCCGGCGTCACGGACGACGACGCCGTCGTCCTCGCTGCTGCCGGTTCCTCCGACCCCTCCGCCGCGCAGAACGTCGAGGAACTCGCCGCCCAGTTGCGGGCGCTGCGGCCCAACCGGATCGTGGCCGGCTATGGCGCCTCGGCCAAGCCCTCGGTTCCCGAGGCCGTCGCGGCGCTCCGCACAGCGGACGGTGCAGCGGGCGATACGGAGGGCACCGCGGGCCGGCGCCGCGTGGTCATCGCCTCCTACCTGCTCGCCCCGGGTTTCTTCCACGACCAGCTGGCCAAGGCGGGAGCGGACATGGTCACGGCGCCGCTGCTGCCCTCGCCGGTGCTCGCGGAGATCGCCCTGGAACGTTACGACGCGGCCCTCGCGATGCACGCCCGCCCCTCCAGTTCAAGGCCCTCGGGGGGTTCGTGACGAAATATTTCCCTAGGTGACTCCCCGTTTCAGGCCCTTTGTGACGGCATTACGGGCCGCCTAAAGTCGATCCATGACTGATACAGCTCTAGCCGGAGCGTCCCCGGACCAGGCTGCCGCAGGCCGCAGCAAACGCCCCGCCTCCCGCCCCGCCGCAAAGCCGCACGGGCAGTGGAAAGTGGACGGCACCGCGCCGCTGAACGCCAACGAAACCTGGAAGCAGGAGGACAACGGGCTCAACGTCCGCGAGCGTATCGAGTCCGTCTACTCCAAGCACGGCTTCGACTCCATCGACGGGACGGACCTGCACGGCCGCTTCCGCTGGTGGGGCCTCTACACCCAGCGCAAGCCCGGGATCGACGGCGGCAAGACCGCCACGCTCGAGCCGCACGAGCTGGAGGACAAGTACTTCATGCTGCGGGTCCGGATCGACGGCGGCGCCCTCACTACCGAGCAGCTGCGCGTCATCGGCCAGATCTCCGTCGACTTCGCCCGCGACTCGGCCGACCTCACCGACCGCCAGAACATCCAGCTGCACTGGATCCGGGTCGAGGACGTGCCGGAAATCTGGCGCCGCCTCGAGGCCGTGGACCTGTCCACCACGGAAGCCTGCGGCGACGTCCCGCGCGTCATCCTGGGCTCCCCGGTGGCCGGCATCGCCAAGGACGAGATCATCGACCCCACGCCGCTGATCCACGAACTCGCCGAACGGTTCATCGGCGACCCCGAACTGGCCAACCTGCCGCGCAAATTCAAGACCGCCATCACCGGCCACCCGAGCCAGGACGTGGTCCACGAGATCAACGACATCGGCCTGGTGGGCATGGTCCACCCCGAGCTCGGGATCGGCTATGACCTCTGGGTGGGCGGCGCGCTCTCCACCAACCCCATGCTGGGCAAGCGGCTCGGCGCGTTCGTCAAGCCGGACCAGGCCGCCGACGTCTGGCTCGGCGTGACCAGCATCTTCCGCGACTACGGCTACCGGCGCATGCGTACCAAGGCCCGGCTGAAGTTCCTGCTCGCCGACTGGGGCACGGAGAAATTCCGCCAGGTCCTCGAGGACGAATACCTCGGCTACAAACTCAACGACGGCCCCGCAGCGCCCAAGCCCTCCGCCCCCGGCGACCACATCGGTGTGCACGAACAGAAGGACGGCAAGTTCTTCATCGGTGCCACCCCGCTGGCCGGCCGCCTCTCCGGCAGCCAGCTGGTCAGGCTCGCGGATACCCTGGAAGCCTGCGGCTCCCGGCGCCTGCGCACCACACCGCACCAGAAGATCGTCGTCCTCGACGTGCCCAAGGACCAGGTGGAACCGCTCGTGGCCGAGCTCGACGCCCTGGGCCTCTCCGCCCGCCCGTCCGTGTTCCGCCGCGGCACCATCGCCTGCACCGGCATCGAATACTGCAAGCTGGCCATCGTTGAAACCAAGGACACCGCGGCCACCGCCGTCGCCGAACTGGAACGCCGCCTGGCCGACCTCGTCGAGAACAAGCAACTGCCCCAGGCACTGTCCCTGCACATCAACGGCTGCCCCAACTCCTGCGCCCGCATCCAGACGGCGGACATCGGGCTCAAGGGCATGATGCTTCCCACGCCCGACGGCGACCCCACCCCGGGTTTCCAGGTCCACCTGGGCGGCGGGCTGGCTTCCAGCAGCCGCGAGGAGGCAGGCCTCGGGCGCACCGTCCGCGGCCTCAAGGTCACGGCCGGGGAACTGCCCGGCTACGTCGAGCGCGTGGTCCGCAAATTCGTGGCCGAGCACAGCGAGGGCCAGACCTTCGCCGAATGGGCCTTCGCCGCCGATGAGGGGGACCTGCAATGAATCCCCAGCCACTCCCCAACCTCGCAAGCTCGGCCGGGGACCCCGGTGGCCGTGGCCCCTCGGGCCGACGCTCCCATGACGAGCTCAAGGCACTTGCCGAGGCCGGCGCCGCCGAGCTCGGCTGGGATGCCCCGGCCCGGGACGTCATCGCCTGGGTGGAGCGGAACTTCGAACTGCCCGCCGTCGCCGTCGCCTGCTCCATGGCGGACGCCGTGCTGCCGGCGCTCGTCGCGGACCAGCTCCCCGGCGTCGACGTGCTGTTCCTCGAGACCGGCTACCACTTCCCGGAAACCTACGCCACGCGCGACGAGGTCGCCGCCAACCTGCGCGTCAACGTCGTCGATGTCCTCCCCGAGAACACGGTGGAACAGCAGGACAGGCTACTGGGCAAGGACCTCTTCGCCCGCGACGCCGCCCAGTGCTGCGCGCTGCGCAAGGTGGCGCCGCTGCGCCGCACCCTCGCCGGCTACGAGCTCTGGTTCACCGGAGTCCGCCGCGACGAGGCCCCCACCCGCACCAACACCCCGCTCGTCACCTGGGATGAAGCCAACGGCCTGGTCAAGGTCAACCCGCTGGCGGCCTGGAGCTTCGACCAGCTGGTGCAGTACTCCGACGACAACCTCCTTCCCGTCAACCCGCTGCTTTCGCAGGGCTATCCGTCCATTGGCTGCCAGCCCTGCACCCGCAAGGTGGCGCCGGGCGATGACCCCCGCGCCGGACGCTGGGCAGGAACCGACAAGACAGAATGCGGACTACACGTATGAGCAACTTGAGCACAACGACGACGGCGGTTGGCTACGCCTCCGCGGCAATCGGCGGCGAAGCCCCGGCAAGACTCTCCAGCCTGGACACCCTTGAGTCCGAGGCCATCCACATCATCCGGGAGGTCGTGGCCGAGTTCGAGAAGCCGGCGCTGCTGTTCTCCGGCGGCAAGGACTCCGTGGTGATGCTGCACCTGGCCACGAAGGCCTTCTGGCCGGGCAAGGTGCCGTTCCCCGTGCTGCACGTGGACACCGGCCACAACTTCCCCGAGGTCATCGAATTCCGCGACCGCACGGTCGAGCGGCTGGGACTGAAGCTCGTCGTCGGCAGCGTCCAGGAGTTCATCGACTCCGGCGAGCTGGCCGAGCGTGCCGACGGCACCCGCAACCCGCTGCAGACCGTGCCGCTGCTGGACGCGATCCAGCGCAACAAGTTCGACGCTGTCTTCGGCGGCGGCCGCCGGGACGAGGACAAGGCCCGGGCCAAGGAGCGGATCCTGAGCCTGCGGGACGAGTTCGGCCAGTGGGACCCGCGCAACCAGCGGCCCGAGCTGTGGAACCTGTACAACGGCCGCCACACCGTGGGCCAGCACGTCCGGGCTTTCCCGATCAGCAACTGGACCGAGCTGGATGTGTGGCGCTACATCGAGCGTGAAGGCATCGACCTGCCGGGCCTCTACTACGCGCATGACCGCGAAGTCTTTGCCCGCGACGGCATGTGGCGCGCGGTCGGCGAGGTCTCCCAGCCGCGCGAGGATGAGCAGGTCATCACCAAGACCGTCCGCTACCGCACCGTCGGGGACATGTCCTGCACCGGCGCCGTCGAATCGGATGCCGCCACCGTGCGCGACGTCGTCATTGAAGTTGCCGCCTCCACCATCACCGAACGTGGCGCCACCCGGGCAGATGACCGCATCTCCGAGGCCGCCATGGAAGACCGCAAGAAGGACGGGTACTTCTAAATGACCACCGAAGCAGTTCTCCCGGCGGACCTGGAAACAGTCCTGCCCACAACTCTTTTCCGCTTCGCCACCGCAGGATCGGTCGACGACGGGAAGTCCACTTTGGTGGGCCGCCTCCTGCACGATTCCAAGGCGATCCTGGCGGACCAGCTCGACGCCGTTGCCCGCACCTCGTCCGACCGCGGCTTTGGCGGCGAGAAGGGCGGCATCGACCTGGCACTGCTCACCGACGGCCTGCGCGCCGAGCGGGAACAGGGCATCACCATCGACGTCGCCTACCGCTACTTCGCCACGGACCGCCGCAGCTTCATCCTCGCGGACTGCCCCGGGCACGTGCAGTACACCAAGAACACGGTGACCGGCGCGTCCACGGCGGATGCCGTCGTCGTGCTCATCGACGCCCGCAAGGGTGTCCTGGAGCAGACGCGCCGGCACCTGTCCGTGCTGCAGCTGCTGCGCGTGGCGCACGTGATCGTGGCCGTGAACAAGATCGACCTGGTGGACTTCAGCGAGGCCGTGTTCCGCGGGATCGAGGCGGACGTGCAGCGGGTCGGCCGCGAACTCGGGCTCGGGTCCGATGGCGTCACGGACCTCCTCGTCATTCCAGTGTCCGCGCTCGACGGCGACAACGTCGTGGACCGCTCGGCCCGGACGCCCTGGTACGGCGGGCCGGCCCTGCTCGAAGTCCTCGAGGCGCTGCCGGCCGCGGACGAACTCGAGAGCGAGCTGGAGAGCTTCCGCTTCCCGGTGCAGCTGGTTATCCGGCCGCAGGGCGCGCTGGCGCCCGACGCCCTCGCCGGCGGACTCGATGCCGGGGCGTACCGGGATTACCGTGCCTACGCGGGCCAGATCACCGAAGGTTCGGTGAAGCTGGGGGATACCGTCAGCGTCCTGACGCCCGGCCAGGCCCCGCGCACCACCACGGTGACCGGGATCGATTTCGCGGGCGCCGAGCTCAGCGAAGCCGTGGCGCCGCAGTCAGTGGCGCTGCGCCTGGCCGATGAGTTCGACGTCGCGCGCGGTGACACGATCGCGGCGGCCGGGACAATCCGCCAGGCCTCGGCCGATCTGTACGCCGCGCTGTGCTGGCTTTCGCCCAAGCCGCTCCGCGAGGGCGCCAAGGTGCTGGTCAAGCACGGCACCAGGACCGTGCAGGCGCTGGTCCGGAACGTGACGGGCAAGCTGGACCTCGCCAGTTTCCAGCTGGAGCCCACGACCACGCTGGAACTGAACGACATCGGCCACGCCCAGTTGCGGCTCGCGGCTCCGCTCCCGCTGGAGAACTACCTGCATCACCGCCGCACCGGGGCATTCCTGGTGATCGACCCGCTGGACGGCAACACCCTCGCCGCCGGCCTCGTCGGCGACCACCCGGGCGACCATGAGGACGAGCGCTACTCGATCTGACCCGTGGGATGCTCGGCGCCGGAAGGCTCCGCGCCGGAAGGCTCCGGACCGGAGCCTTCCGGACCGGAGCCTTCCGGCAGTAGCTGAAACCGGCGGCCTCGGATACCCTGCTGGGTACAGGATCGGCACGGTGATCCGAGGGGGATCTGTTGGAAGATCATGAGTCAGTTGTTGCCAGCTCCCTGGAGCAGTATGGTGCGCTGCTGCCGCGGCTGAATGAAGCTTCCGAAGCAATCGGGCACGCTATCCGCGCCCGGCTCAGGGACGACGGCCTGAACCATCACACCGTGCAGGCCCGGGTCAAGGACCCCGGTTCCGTCAAGGGAAAACTCGACCGGCTCACTGCCGACGGCAGATTCAAGTATGAACGCGGCCTCGAGCAGCTCAACGACCTCATTGGTGTCCGGGTCATCATGTTCCTGGAACCCGACATCGCGGACGTTGCAACGGCCCTGAAGGGGCAATTCAGGTGCCGCGAGGACGACGACAAGACAAGCTCCCAGCGGCGAAACGGCCAGATTGGCTACGCCGGCAGGCACCTCATCCTCGAAGTCCCGGCCGAGAACGTTCCCGTCGGCTGCCAGACGTTCATCGGGGAGCGCTTCGAAGTCCAGATCCGGACCATGCTGCAGCATGCGTGGGCCGCCTTCGAACATGACATCCGCTACAAGGGCCTCACCGAGGCCAACGCGGAAGTCGACCGCGCGTTCACCATGGCGTCAACGCTCATTGAACTCGCCGACGCCCAGTTCTCGGCGATCAACGACATCGTCAAACGCCGTCAAGCCGAGGGCGCGGCTGACTTCGCCGCGAACCCCGCCACCGAGCTCACCGGGGAAATCCTTCTTGACATGCTCGCGCGGCTGCTGCCGGAACACCCCAGAAGCCAGGCCCGCCAGTATGACTGGCTGGGGGACCTGCTGGCCGCCAACGGCGTGCGGACCGTGGCCGACGCCGAGGAGCTCTTCGGCGCCGCCGACTGGTCCGGCGTGGCCAAGAGAATGGACTACAAATTTCCCCCCGGCCACGTCCGGATTGCCGACGACTTTCTGTTGAAGACCTGGGGCGTCGACTACATTTCCCGCACCAAATCCCTGGGGGACGACTCCAAACGGGAAGCGAAGCTGACGTACCGGCTGGAGCGCATGCGGGACTGATCCGTCGCCGCAGGCTTGCCAGCCCGGAGCTTGACGAATATGACGCTGCATGAACCCGCATGACCCCGGGTTTCCGGGCCATTGATCCGCGTTTATGACACTCCCTATGGTGGGTCAATGACTAGAACGGAACGGCCCTCCAGCGGCCCCCGCCAGGAATTCCAGGGGCGATGTCGCCGGAATTGAACCTCCACCCGGCCCTCGCACACCCCAGAACAGGACTTCACGAATGTCATCCCCCGAGAACCCCACGCCCAACGAGCCCACACCGGGCACCACCCGCATCGTCGCCGGCGGGTCCGGCAAGCCGAAACGCAAACGCACCCTTGAGATTTCCCTCGCAGCCGGGCTCGTCCTGCTGATCGGCATCGGCGCCGCCGTGGCCTCCAGCGTGTCCCGTAACAATGAAGCCGCGGCGGCTCCCGCCCCGGCCACTGCCGACGCCAATCCGGCCGCTGAACTCAAGCTCGGCTACTTCGGCAACATCACGCACGCCCCGGCCCTCGTCGGCGTCAGCAAAGGATTCATCGCCAAGGAACTCGGCGGGACCAAGCTCAGCACCCAGGTCTTCAACGCCGGCCCCGCCGCGATCGAGGCCCTCAACGCCGGCGCCATCGACGCCACCTACATCGGCCCCAACCCGGCGATCAACTCCTATGTCAAGAGCAATGGCGAATCGATCAGCATCATCGCCGGCGCCGCGTCCGGCGGGGCGCAACTGGTGGTCAAGCCCGGCATCAACTCGGCGGCGGACCTCAAGGGCAAGACGCTGGCGACGCCGCAGCTCGGCGGTACCCAGGACGTCGCCCTCCGCGCCTGGCTCGGCAAGCAGGGCTACAAGACCGCAACGGACGGCAGCGGCGACGTCGCCATCAACCCCACCGAGAACGCCCAGACGCTGAAGCTGTTCCAGGACGGAAAGCTCGACGGCGCGTGGCTGCCGGAGCCCTGGGCCTCCCGCCTGGTGCTCCAGGCCGGCGCCAAGGTCCTCGTCGACGAAAAAGACCTGTGGGACAAGGGCGAATTCATCACCACCGTCCTGATCGTCAACAAGAAGTTCGCGGCCGAACACCCGGCCACCGTGAAGGCGCTGCTCAAGGGCCACGCCGAATCCGTGGACTGGCTCAACACCGCCCCCGCCGCCGAGAAGGCCAGCGTCCTGAACGCCGCACTCAAGGAATCCGCCGGGGCCACCCTGCCGGCCGACGTCATCGACCGCTCGCTGAAGAACATCGTCTTCACGGTTGATCCGCTCGCCGGAACCTACAAGAAACTGCTCCAGGACGGCGTCGACGCCGGCACCACCAAGCAGGCCGACATCAACGGCATCTTCGACCTCACGGCCCTGAACGCGGTCACCGGCAAGAAGACCTCCGCGCAGGGGCTCGGCAAGGACTAGCTCCTTGACCTCCAGCAATCCGCCACAACAGTTAGGACGTGACCATGCCAGTCGTACTGGAACACCTGGGCAAGCGCTTCGGCGACGGCGCCCCGGTGCTGGACGACGTCAACGCCAGCATCGGGCAGGGCGAATTCGTGGCCCTGCTCGGTGCGTCCGGCTGCGGCAAGTCGACCCTGCTGAACATCATGGCGGGGCTGGAGGCCCCGACGTCGGGAGCCCTGGAAGTGCCCAGCGACGGCGCCGCCTTTATGTTCCAGGACGCAGCCCTCTTTCCCTGGCTGACTGCCCGGGAAAACATCGAGCTAGCCCTGAAACTGCGCGGCGTCGGGAAGGCCGGGCGGCGGCTCAAGGCCGATGAACTCCTGGACCTCGTGCACCTGGGCGGGGCGGGGGACAAGCGCCCGCACGAGCTCTCCGGCGGGATGCGCCAGCGCGTGGCCCTGGCACGGTCCCTGGCCCAGGACCGCCAGCTGCTCCTCATGGACGAGCCGTTCGCCGCCCTGGACGCGATCACCCGCGACCTGCTGCACGACGAGCTGGAGCGGATCTGGAAGGAAACCGGCCGCACCATCGTCTTTGTCACCCACAACGTCCGCGAAGCCGTCCGGCTGGGCCAGCGTGTGCTGCTGCTCTCCTCGCGGCCCGGCCGCGTGGTGCAGGAATGGAACGTCAGCGAGGAGCACCGCACCGATGCCGGGCTTGCCGGCCAGCTGACGGGCATCATCACCGCCCGGCTACGCGAGGAGATCCGACGCCATGCCAAGTAAGCAAACTCCCCTGATGGAACCTACGGAGACCCGCCATGTCACCGCGGCGCTGACCCGTTCCTCCACTGGTTCGGCGGACCTCCGCGAACTCGAATCCGGCCTGGACTCGCTGCAGTCCGACGCCGCCCGCAAGGCGCGGATCGACTGGAGCCGGATCCTGCTGCCGGTCGCCGCCCTGGCCGTCCTGCTGGTGGCCTGGCAGGTCTATGTGTCGCTGGGAATCAAGCGGCGCGACCTCGTACCGGGCCCGCTGGACGTCCTTGGCCAGCTCGGAACACTCTGGGGGGAGGGGAAGACCCAGGAAGCCATCTGGACCTCGCTGCAACGCGGGGTGGTGGGCTTCCTGATCAGCGTGGCCATCGCCACTCCCGTCGGGCTGCTGCTGGCCCAGGTCGCACCGCTGCGGCGGGCCTTCGGTCCGCTGATCTCCGGATTGCAGGTGCTGCCCTCCGTGGCGTGGGTGCCGGCCGCCATCATCTGGTTCGGACTGACCGACGCCACCGTGTACTTCGTGGTGTTCATGGGTGCCATTCCGTCCATCATCAACGGCCTGATATCCGGGGTGGACCAGATCCCGCCGCAATACCGCAGCGTCGGAAAGGTCCTGGGCGCGTCGCGGCTGCAGCTCGCGCTGCAGATCATCCTCCCGGCGGCCCTCCCCGGCTACCTGAGTGGCCTCAAACAGGGCTGGGCCTTCTCCTGGCGTTCGCTCATGGCCGCCGAGATCATCGCGGTCGGCGGGTCGATCGGCTTCGGCCTCGGCTCGCTCCTGGACCAGGGCCGTGTCCTCTCCGAGATGACCACCGTGATGGCCGCCATCCTGCTGATCCTCGCCGTCGGCATCCTGATCGAACTGATCGTCTTCGCGCCGATCGAAAAGCGCCTGCTCCGGCGCCGCGGCCTCCTGGCCGGCAGCACCCGGTAAGCTCGGCCACCCGCTAACCGTCCTCCTTCCCCAAGCAACGCGGGGTCATCTACGGCCCATAAACCCCGGGTTTATGGGCCGTAGATGACCCCGCGTTGCTTTTGCCACGGCTCCTTGTCCGGGTCCCGGTACCGGCCTACACTCACGCCTATAGGCCGGTGTGCGGCCGATCCAGCCCGATTCCGAGGAGATAGCTGTGGCAGCAAAATTTGGTGTGCTGGCCCTGGTCGAAGCCAAGCCGGGGAAGGAGCAGGAGGTCTGGGACTTCCTGAACGGGGGGCGCGAGATTGTGCTCAACGAACCCGGTACCCGGACCTGGTACGCCTTCCGGGTCAATGAGAACACCTTCGGCATCTTCGACACCTTCGATACCGAGGAGGACCGGCAGGCCCACCTGCACGGCGCCATCCCCGCCGCCCTCGGCGAACACGGTCCCGCCATGCTCGCCAAGGACCCGGACATCAAGCTGATTGAACTCATCGCCGTGAAGTAGGCACAGGAGCGGCGGAGACGGTGGCGGAGCGGGGGCACTTTGACACCGACACGCCGGTATTTGACTCCGAATTAGCTGCCGCGGCCGTCAAAATGCCCCCGGACCGCTCCCCGTACCCCACGGCGGCCGGTGTTCCCCGGTGCCCAGGAACTGCCCCCAAACCCCTCCCGGACCCGCGACAACTATGTGACGTGGCGTTACCTTGCGTGAACTGGTGTTTCCCAACCGTTGTTCCGCTCTGTGACGCGGCCCTATCGTCGATTCATGGCAATTCAGGACATTTACCCCACGGCACTGCGCCTCCTCGGCCGACCCGTGCTGGTGGTCGGCGGCGGGCCGGTCGCCACGCGCCGCGCCAGGGGACTGCTCGACGCCGGGGCCCGGGTCACCGTGGTGGCCCCGGTGGCCTCCGCCGCGCTCCAGGACCTTGCCGACGCCGGGCTCCTCGCTTGGGAGCCGCGCGGCTACCGACCCTCGGACGTCGACGACGCCTGGTTCATCCAGACCGCCACCGGCGATCCCGCGGTGGACACCCGGGTGGCGGCCGACGCCGAGGCGCAGCGGATCTGGTGCGTCAACGCCTCCGACCACGAATCCTCCGCCGCCTGGACGCCCGCCGTCGCCGTCGTCGACGACGTCCAGATCGCCGTGAACGCCGGGGGAGACCCGCGCCGCGCGATGGCCCTTCGCGACGCCGTCGCCACCGCCCTGGAAACCGGCGACCTGCCGCTGCGCCGGCGGCGGCCCGCCGCCGGAAGTGTAGCCCTCGTGGGCGGCGGACCCGGCGACACCGGACTCATCACCGTGCGCGGCCGGCGGCTTCTGGGCCAGGCCGACGTCGTGGTGGCCGACCGCCTCGGCCCGCGCGGACTCCTGCGCGAACTCGCCCCGGACGTCCGCGTGATCGAGGTCGGCAAGACCCCGGGCCACCACCCGGTGCCGCAGTCCGAGATCAATGGGATCCTGGTCGAGGAAGCCCTCGCCGGACACCGCGTGGTCCGGCTCAAGGGCGGGGACCCGTACGTCCTGGGCAGGGGAGGCGAGGAAGCGGAATTCTGCCGCCGGCACGGCGTCGATGTTGAAGTGGTGCCCGGCGTCACCTCGGCGATCTCGGTCCCCGCCGCCGCCGGCATCCCGGTCACGCACCGCGGGCTGGCCAAGGGATTCAGCGTGGTCACCGGCCACGAGGAGCTCTCCGAGGTCCCGGCCCGGGCGGACCACACCGTGATCCTGCTCATGGGCGTGGGGCAGTTGCGCGATTCCGCGGCCGCCCTGGGCCGTGCCGGTTTGCCAGCGGCGACGCCGGTTGGCATCGTAGAGAATGGTTATCTGCCGAACCAGCGGGTGACCATCGGAACGCTCGGGACCATAGCGGACCAGGCGGAGGCCCTCGGCGTCGCGAATCCCGCCGTGATCGTGATCGGCGACGTCGTCCGCGTCAGCCCGTTCGCGCCGTCGCACTTCAAGACCGCCGACTACAGCACGACCTCCCCGAACAGCCCGCGCACCGCAAGTACCCGCGTCCTGACCCCGTAGCCCCCACCCAACTGGCTCGCAGTTGTTGTCCTTATGAGCCCTCATAACGACAACAACTGCGAGTCAGTCGGGCCGTGACAGAAAAAAGGAACACAGCCGTGTCAACAAACACCCCCGTAGGAACAGCCGCCCGCCCGCTGCGCGTCGCCGTCGTCGGCTCCGGCCCGGCCGGCGTCTACGCCGCGGACATCCTGACCAAGAGCGAGGCCGTCAAGAGCGGCGAGCTCACCGTGAGCATCGACCTCTTCGACCGCTACCCGGCACCCTATGGACTGATCCGCTACGGCGTCGCCCCCGACCACCCGCGCATCAAGGGCATCGTCAACGCCCTGCACAAGGTCCTGGACCGCGGCGACATCCGTTTCTTCGGCAACGTGGACTACGGCACGGACCTCTCGCTCGAGGATCTCCGCACCCACTACGACGCCGTCATCTTCGCCACCGGCGCCATCAAGGACGCGGACCTGAACATCCCGGGCATCGAGCTTGAGGGGTCCTACGGCGGCGCCGACTTCGTCTCCTGGTACGACGGACACCCGGATGTGTCCCGCGACTGGCCGCTGGACGCCAAGGAAGTCGCGGTGATCGGCAACGGCAACGTGGCCCTGGACGTGGCGCGCATGCTCTCCAAGCACGCCGACGACCTCCTCGTCTCCGAAATCCCGGACAACGTCTACGCCGGGCTGAAAGCCTCCCCGGTCACCGACGTCCACGTCTTCGGCCGCCGCGGGCCGGCCCAGGTCAAGTTCACCCCGCTCGAGCTGCGCGAACTCTCCCACTCCAAGGACGTGGACATCATCCTCTACGCCGAGGACTTCGAGTTCGACGCCGAATCCGACCGCCAGATCCAGAGCAACAACCAGACCAAGACCATGGTGGGCACGCTCACCAACTGGATCGCCGAACAGCCCGAGGACCTCTCCGAGCTGACGGCCTCACGCCGCCTGCACCTGCACTTCCTGCACAGCCCGGTCGAGGTATACGACGACGCCGACGCCCCCGGCCGCGTCGCCGGCATCAGGTTCGAGCGCACCGAACTGGACGGCACGGGCAACGCCCGCGGCACCGGCGAACTGGTGGACTACCCCGTCCAGGCCGTCTACCGCGCGATCGGGTACTTCGGATCCTCGCTGCCCGAGGTCGAGTTCGACCACAGCAAGGGGGTTGTGCCGAACGACGGCGGCCGCGTCATGGACGCCGCCGGCACCCATGTGCCGGGCATCTACGCCACCGGCTGGATCAAGCGCGGACCGGTGGGCCTGATCGGGCACACCAAGGGCGACGCCCTGGAAACCGTGACGTACCTGCTGGAGGACCGCGAAAACCTGCCGCCCGCCGCGGCACCGGCGCCGGAGACGATCGTCGAGCTCCTGGCGTCCCGCGGCGTGCAGTACACCAGCTGGGAAGGCTGGCTGGCACTGGACGCGCACGAGCGGGCCCTCGGCGAGAAGGCCACCGCCGGCGGCGGCTCGCACGGCGTTGAGGTCGCCCGCGAACGCATCAAGGTGGTGCCGCGCGAGGACATGGTCGGGATTTCCCGCAGCGGCGTGGCAGCGCAGCTCTGACCCCCGCAATCCACCGCAACGCCCCCTTCAACCCACCGCAACGCGGGGTCACTCCGCGCCCATCCCACAGGGGTTTATGGGCCGTAGGTGACCCCGCGTTGCTTGGGTCCTGGCGCAAAGCAGGGCTGTAGTCAGTAGGCTTACCGTCATGAAACTCCGTCACAGCAACGCGTCCGGCCGCGGCTGCCGGCGGGTTCCGTCCGGGACCGGGTTCAGCTACAAGGACCTGGACGGGTCCACCCTGCCGCCCGGGCCGGTCCGGGACCGGCTGGAGGGCATCGGCATCCCGCCGGCCTGGACGGACGTCTGGATTGCCCCCTACGACAACGGGCACATCCAGGCCACCGGGCTCGACGCCGTCGGGAGGCGCCAGTACATCTACCACCCGAGCTGGCGGGAACGGATGGACCGGCTGAAGTTCAGCCGTGCCCTCCGGCTCGCCGAAACCCTGCCGGCCGCGCGCCGGCTCGTCACGATGGACCTGCGTTCGGAGGGGCTGACGCGCGAGCGGGTGCTGGCCGCCGCGTTCAGGATGCTGGACAGCGGGTCCCTGCGCGTGGGCTCCGAGCGGTACACGAACGAGAACGGCAGCCACGGCCTGGCCACCCTGCTCTGCGCCCACGTGGCGGTGCGCAAGGACGCACTGCGCCTCAGCTTCCCGGCCAAGAGCGGCAAGACCTGGGAGTCGCGGATCGACGACGCCGACCTGGCCGCCATCGTGCGGCTGCTCAAGCGACGCGGCGGCAACGCCCGGCTGCTGGCCTATAAGGACGGCCGGGCCTGGTACCCGGTCTCCAGCGCGGAGATCAACGCCTATGTGAAGGAACGGACCGGGGAGGACTTCACCGCCAAGGATTTCCGCACCCTGCGCGGCACCGTGGCCGCGGCCGTCAGCCTGGCGCAGAGCGGCCCGCAGCGACAGGTCTCGGCCCGGAAACGCGCCATCAGCCGGGCGATGCAGGATGCGGCCGCGATGCTGGGCAACACGCCGTCGATCGCCCGGAAGAGCTACGTGGATCCCCGTCTGCTGGACCACTTCGCGGCCGGCGAGACCATCGACCCGAAGCGCCTGGACTCGGCGGAATCCGAGCTGCGGGCGCTGCTGTACCGCGAAGGCGGGGTCGTCCCCCTGCGCTGAGCTGTGCTGGGCTGCGCGGAGCGGCCCGGTCCGGGGATGGCGGTGCGGGTCCCGGGATGACGTGCCGGTCCGGGGATGACGGTGCGGGCCGGGGAATTCAGAACTCCGCGTTGATGAACCCGATGACAATGGCCGTCCACCAGCAGACCTGCGAGATGGTCAGGCAGGAGAGCATATGGAACCTCTGGCCGGGGGTGAGGTCCAGGAAGGATGCAGTCGGCGGCAGATGGGCCAGCCGCCTCATGAGCGGGATGAGCATGATGCCGTTGAGGGTCAGGACCAGCACGGCGGCCAGCTTGACGTCGGTCATGGCGCTGGTCAGATGCGGATTCAGGAAGATTCCGCTGGCCAGCATGCCGGCCAGTCCGCCCCAGATCAGCGGGGTGGCGGCCCCGTCGAGCCGGATCGTCTCGGCCAGCTCGCGCCTGCCGATGAGCCACAGGAAGCCGTGCCAGTCCACCAGGAGGATGGCCCCGAAGGAGACGACCATGGCCAGGATGTGGGCGATCAGTGCATAAGTGTGGGGGAGGCCGACGACGTGCATTGACGCGGCCATCAGCACCGAGGTCAGCCAGGCCGCCGCCGCGGCGACGCACAGGATGACAACGAGGCGCCTGGTGGCTTTTTCCGATTCGAGTCGTCTGGCTGTACGCCTGCTTACTGCGATGTAACTCATGGCTTACCTCTGTGGGCCTGAACCCTGGACCACCCTGGACGAGCGGGCTGCTGAAGCATTGCCGGGGCTAAATAACGATAGCTCCAACGCTGTGCGTCGACAAGGACGCAGACAAGGACCCCCCCGGGTTCCCCCGGAAGGCCGTCAGTACTGGATCCACTCCGCGCAGGAGTTCAGGTTCCGGTTGACGCTGTCGACGGCGGCAAGCTCGTCGTGTGCCTCGATGGCGTCGGCCAGCTGGCCGTGGCCTGCGGCGGGGAGGCCGTCGAAGCCGCCGCGGCGTTGCTGGCGGAGGAGGTCGTTGTGGAAGACAGCGCCGAAGCTGAGGTACAGCTCATGCAGGAGCGGGTTTCCCGATGCCTGGGCCACCAGCACGTGGAAGTCCCAGTCGGCGCGGGCCCAGCCGGCAAAGTCCTCGGACAGCCACGCTGTGCGGCGTGCGGCGAGCAGCCCGCGCATGGCGGCGATGTCCTGGGCCGTGGCATGGCGGGCGGCCAGCCGGGCCGCCTGGGTATCCAGGCCCACCCGGACTTCAAGGATGTGCCCCTGGGTGTGGTCCAGGTACATCCGCTGGGCGGCGCCGGAGATCTCGCTCGTGGCCCGGACATAGGTCCCGTCGCCGCGGCGGACCTCCAGCATTCCGCTGTGCGCCAGCGCCTTGATTGCCTCGCGGAGCGTGCCGCGGGAGACGCCGAGGGCTGCCATCAGTTCGGGTTCGGCCGGGATGCGCCGTTGCAGCGGCCATTCCCCGGAATGGATCAGTTCCCGGAGCTTGGCCGTGATTTCCTCCACCAGCGGCGGCCGGTGTGAAGTCGAGAGTGTCATCGCCGCACTCCTCCCAGCGGCTGGGCTTCGGGCCGGCCCTGGACCTGGTGGCTGCCGGCCTGCGGCTTCTTCGCCCGGACCGTCAGCAGATGCCCCACGGCGACCTGGCCCACGGCCACGGCCAGCAGCAGGACCAGCGGCAGGGTCCAGTTGCCGGTAGCGCTGTGCAGCAGGCCCATGCCGAACGGCCCGACAGTCGCCAGCAGGTAACCCGCCGACTGGGCGAGCGTGGACAGTGCGGTGGTCTCGGTGGTGTTTCGGCCGCTGCGGCTGATCATCACCATGATGAGCGGGAAGATGCCAAGCCCGACGCCGAGGAGAACCGCGGTCAGGGCAGCCATGCTGGCCGGCAGCAGGAGCATGCCGGTGACACCCAGCACGGTGGCGACGGACGCCAGGTAGAACGCGGGGCGCAGCATCCTGGGGCGCGAACCGATAGCGATCAGCACCATTCCGGCCGGGACCGAGACGAGCTGCATGAGGCCGAACATGAGGCCGCTTTCGGAGGCGCTGACTCCTTCCGTGGCCAGCATGTACGGAAACCAGCTCAGTACGGAGTAGGCCAGGAGGGCCTGCAGGGTGAAGCCGGCGGTGATCATGAGCCCGGTGCGGGTCCGCAGCAGCGGCCACGGTGACACATGCGTGGCCTTCACCGCCGGCGCATGGCGGTGCGCGTGCAGCGCAATCGGCAGGAAGCCCAGGCAGGCGGCGAGGGCCAGGATGCCGATGGAACCCAGCCCGGCCGAGGGCGAGCCGAGCTGCTGGGCCATCGGCACGATCAGGACGGAGGTGACGGTGGCTCCGGTGGTCATCGTCATCGTGTACAGACCCGTCATCAGCGACGTCCGGTCCGCGAAATACTCGCGGATGAAGGAGGGCATGGCCACATTGCACACTGCCAGCCCGGACATGCCGACCACCGTGCCTGCCACCAGCATGCCGGTCGAGGGCAGGCCGCGGAGCAGCAGGCCGCCGGCGAGCATAACGAGCGAGAGCAGGATCGCCTTTTCGACGCCGAGAAGCCTGGTCAGCCAGGATGTGGCGGCCCCGGCAACCGCGAAACAGAGCGTGGGAATCGATGGGACGACGGCGGCGACAAAGGCTCCGTAGCCGAGGACCTGCTGGAGGTCGTGGAACAGTGCGGAGGCCCCGCTGATGCCGGCCCGCAGGTTGAGGCCGATCAGCACAATTGCAATCGTTCCGAATACGGCGACGGTGCGCGTGCGGATCCGCAGCGGGGCGGAGGGGGCTGCTGAGTCGGGGTGGGCGGAAGCCGCCGTCGTGCCTGTCATGCCTAAAGGTTAGACGTTTGATGTTTGATCGGCACGTTTTGGTGACAGATGTCTCCCGGCAAGACCGCCGCTGGATGGCAACAGAACGGCGACAGAACGGAGACAGAACGGCAACGCGGGGTCAGATAGCGCCCATCCCGGGGCCCGGCATGGGCCGTACGTGACCCCGCGTTGCTTCGGTCCGGAGGGGGCGGCGGAGGGTCAGCCCGGGTGGCGCGTCCCCAGCCGCTGCACGGCCAGCGCCAGCCAGAGCTGCACCCGGTCCGGGGTCTGGGCCGGATCGTATCCGGTGAGCTCGGTGATCTGCGCCAGCCGGTAGCGGACCGTGTTGCGGTGCAGCGTGAGGTCCTCGGCGACGGCGGCCACCGAGCCGTTGTTGTTCAGATAGCTCTCCAGCGTGGCCATGAGTTCGGCCCCGTGCAGGGCGTCGAAGCTGCGGAGCGGGTTCAGCGACTCATTGGCCATGTCCGCGAGCGGCACATCCTCGCTGGCCAGCAGCAGTGACGTCAGGCTGAGCCGCTCGGGTTCGTTGACCGGCAGTCCGTGGCTGGCCGCGTCGCGGGCTTCGAAGTAGCTCCAGCGCAGCCCGTTGGGCTTCGTGTAGGCCCCGCCGATGCCGATCGTGGCGTGGATTCCGGCCTCGGCCAGATGGTCGCTGAGGCCCTTGGCGAGGACGCCCGCGCCGCTGCCGTCGTCGTGGATCACGCAGATCAGGTCCTTCCCGACGGCGGCACTCACCGCCGCCTCCAGTGGCTGCGGCAGCGAGGACGTTGCCAGCTGCTTGTGGTGTGCCGCGGACTCGGCCAGCAGGACCACGTTCTTGCGGGTGCTGTTGATGCCGACGCCCGCGAGCCGCCGGGTGGCCTCGCTGGGCTCGAGCGTCCCGTGGATCACGTCCTCCAGGACCTGCCCGGCGAGGGCGCGCTGGGCCTGGCGCTGCTTGACCATGTTGTTCAGCTCGACGCTGATCAGGTTCTGCGCGTAGCCCACGATCCCGGAGTCCTCGAACGGCTGTTGCACCCACAGTGTGCAGGCATCGCGGCGCCCGGTGGGGATCGGGTAGGACGCCCAGCCCTGGGCCGTGGGGGCAGGATGGCCGGGCACGCTGTTGTAAAGCTGGGCGGTGAACTGGGTCAGCACGATCTGGGTGCGGAGCATGGAGCCCAGGTGTTTCAGGAGCTCGGCGAGGCCGCCGCCGGTGAGCAGGGCGCGGGCCAGGATCTGGTGCCCGGCGATGAGGCGTTCGAGCTTGCCGACGTGATCCGCGGCCTGGGCGTCCGCCACGAGCTTGCTGATGGCGATGAAGGGGGTCTCGTAGGGCACCTCCACGATCGGCAGGCCCCAGCGGTTGGCCTCGGCCACCAGGGCCGGCGGCACAGCGTCGTGCGTCAGCCCGGTCCCGAAGCCGATCCCTACGGCGCCGGCCCGCTGGACCTGGCGGACAAAGCGGCGCTGTTCCGGGGCGCTCCTGAGCCGCATGCCCGTGGTGAGGACCAGTTCCCCGCCGTTCAGGAAGCGCTGCGGGTCCTCCTGCTCGGCGACGGCGACCCACAGGATGTCCTGGTGCCAGGTGGTCTCGGCGAGGCCGGCCTTGGTGAGCTTGAGGGAGGGGACCCCCAGCAGGGCGGCGAGTGAAATGGGCATGGATTCAGGATAGCCGGACGCTGGTCAAGCGCACTAAAGAATGACGGCAACGGTGTGCAGGTGCCTATTCCCTGGGGCTGGCCGCTGGAATAGGCTCGGAGCAGTCCAGTTGGGCCCCCAGCGCGAAAGAGGTTGTACACCGTGGTTCAAACCTTGCAGAACTTCATCAACGGCGAGTTTGTCACGCCGGCCGGCACCCGAATGCTGGACATCGTCAATCCCACGAACGGTGACGTGGTGGCGAAGTCACCCGTCTCGGTGCTGGCCGACGTCGACGCCGCCATGGCCGCCGCCAAGGACGCCTTCAGGAGCTGGAAGCACACGACGCCGGGGCAGCGGCAGCTGATGCTGCTCAAGCTCGCCGACGCCGTCGAGGCGCACAGCGAGGAGCTCGTCGAGGCGCAGCACCGCAACACCGGCCAGGTCCGCTCGCTGATCGCCTCCGAGGAAGTCGCCGCCGGGGCCGACCAGCTGCGTTTCTTCGCCGGGGCCGCCCGCATCATGGAGGGCAAGTCCGCCGGCGAGTACTTCGAAGGCCACACCTCCTACGTGCGGCGCGAACCGATCGGCGTCGTCGCCCAGGTCGCGCCGTGGAACTACCCCTTCCTGATGGCGATCTGGAAGATCGGCCCCGCGCTCGCCGCCGGCAACACCGTGGTGCTCAAGCCTTCGGATACCACCCCGGAATCCACCCTCGTCCTGGCCCGCCTCGCCGGGGAGATCTTCCCGGCCGGCGTGCTGAACGTCGTGCTCGGCACCGGCGAGACCGGCGCCCTGATGGTGGAACACAAGGTCCCCGGCCTGGTCTCCATCACCGGCTCCGTCCGGGCCGGCATCGCCGTCGCCTCGGGAGCGGCGAAGGGCCTCAAGCGCGCCCACCTGGAGCTCGGCGGCAAGGCCCCGGCGGTCGTTTTTGCCGACGCCGACATCAAGAAGAGCGCAGCGGCCATCGCCGAATTCGCCTTCTTCAACGCCGGCCAGGACTGCACCGCCATCGCCCGTGTGCTGGTCCAGGACTCCGCCTACGACGATCTCGTGGCGGCCCTCGTGGAACACACCAAGACCCTCCGCACCGGCTCGCAGAATGACGAGGACAACTATTTCGGCCCGCTGAACAACGTCAACCACTTCAACACGGTCAAGGCCCTGGTGGAGTCCCTCCCGGAGAACTGCAGGATCGAGACCGGCGGCCACCAGGCCGGCGACAAGGGCTTCTTCTTCGAGCCCACGATCGTCACCGGAGCCAAACAGAGCGACGACATCGTGCAGAAGGAAGCCTTCGGCCCGGTCATCACGGTGCAGAAGTTCAGCACCGAGGAAGAGGCAGTGGAGATGGCGAACGACGTCGACTACGCCCTCGCCTCCAGCGTCTGGACCTCCAACCACGGCACCGCCATGCGCCTGAGCCGCGACCTGGACTTCGGGGCCGTCTGGATCAACACCCACATCCTGCTCACCGCCGAAATGCCGCACGGAGGCTTCAAACAGTCCGGCTACGGCAAGGACCTGTCCATGTACGGCGTCGAGGACTACACCCGCATCAAGCACGTTATGAGTGCGCTGGACGCCTGACGCAGATGCATGGCGCTGCCGCATAACGCTGCCGCCTGACCTGGCTTCGCCGTCCACTTCACGCTTAGAAAGGCTTTCCCATGACCACCACCGCAAATGACATCGTTTACCGGCTTGAGCAGAAGCGCCGGGTCCAGGCCGACTTCCCGGGCCCCAAGTCCCTCGCCCTGACCGAACGCCGCAAGGCCGTGGTCGCCTCCGGCGTTGCCTCCAGCGTCCCGGTGTTCGTCGCCGACGCCGACGGCGGCATCATCCAGGACGTCGACGGCAACTCCTTCATCGACCTCGGCTCAGGCATCGCCGTGACGAGCGTCGGCGCCTCAGACCCGGCCGTCGTCGGCGCCGTGAAGGAAGCCGTGGAGCACTTCACGCACACCTGCTTCATGGTCACGCCCTACGAAGGCTACGTCGCCGTCGCCGAGCAGCTGAACCGCCTCACCCCGGGTGACCACGAGAAGCGCACGGTGCTCTTCAACTCCGGCGCCGAGGCGGTGGAAAATGCCGTCAAGGTGGCACGCCTGGCCACCGGCCGCGACGCCGTCGTCGCCTTTGACCACGCCTACCACGGCCGCACCAACCTGACCATGGCGCTGACCGCCAAGGCGATGCCATACAAGACCAATTTCGGCCCGTTCGCGCCCGAGGTCTACCGCATGCCGATGAGCTACCCCTTCCGTGAGGAAAACCCGCAGATCACCGGTGCCGAGGCCGCCAGCCGTGCCATCAGCATGATCGAAAAGCAGATCGGCGGCGATCAGGTTGCCGCGATCATCATCGAACCGATCCAGGGCGAGGGCGGCTTCATCGTCCCGGCCCAGGGCTTCCTGCCGGCGCTTGCCGCCTGGGCCAAGGACAAGGGCATCGTCTTCATCGCCGATGAAGTCCAGTCCGGGTTCTGCCGCACGGGTGAATGGTTCGCCGTGAACCACGAGGGCGTTGTCCCGGACATCATCACGATGGCCAAGGGGATCGCCGGCGGCATGCCGCTCTCCGCCATCACCGGCCGCGCCGAACTGCTCGACGCCGTCCACCCGGGCGGCCTCGGCGGCACCTACGGCGGCAACCCGGTTGCCTGTGCCGCGGCCCTGGCCGCCATCGGCTCGATGGAACAGTACGAGCTCAACGCCCGCGCCCGGCACCTCGGGGACATCGCCCTTGAGAAGCTGCGCGAACTCGCTGCCGACGCCCCCGAGGTGGGGGATGTCCGCGGCCGCGGTGCCATGCTCGCCATCGAACTGGTCAAGGCCGGCTCGAAGGAACCCAACCCCGAGCTGACCAAGGCCGTCGCCGCCGCCTGCCTCAAGGAGGGCGTCATCATCCTGACCTGCGGCACCTACGGCAATGTCATCCGGCTGCTGCCGCCGCTGGTGATCAGCGACGAGCTGCTGCTGGATGGCCTCGAGGTCCTCGCCGCGGCCGTCAAGGCCAACGCCTGAGGGCCTACTTCCACGCTGTGCTGTCGAGCTGGACCGCGACGACGTACAGGTGCTGGCCCTGCTCGATCTTCTCGACCTCGTACACGCGCACCTTCGTCTGCGGAACGCTGCCCATCGGACGGCCGACGCCGATCCCGAAGGTGAGCACACCCTCGAAGTCGCCGGCCGGGGCGTAGCCCGTGAGGGCCGGGTAGCCGATCGACGCCGCGGGCGAGCTCTTGATGGAGCTTGCCATGCCGTCGGCCGTGTGGGCCTGGGCGCCGTGGAACGCCACTTTCAGGATGCTTCCGCTGCCGGGCAGCGGAACGGGCAGCCCGCTGCCGTCGGCGAGAAGTTCGGGGACGAACTCGACGTCGTAGCTGGGGAAGCCGCCGACGAACCGGAAGCTGAGCTGGTCATAGGGTGGGCTGTCGGAGGGGTGCCGGCCCGCCCCGATGGTGTAGAGCGCCGGCAGGGGAGTGGACGGCGGGGGAGCGATCGGCACCGGGTTCTGGTGCGCCGTCCGGAACGGTGTGCCCTGCCCCGGCCAGGACCAGTCGTGGGTGATCGTGGAGGAAATCACCGTGTCGCCTGACAGCGGGGGTGCCGTCTCGTCCGAATCCGCGGGCACCGTGGCAGCCGGCGTTGCAGACGACGTGGACGTTGCCGAAGCGGAGCCCGGAGCCGTGGCCTGGCTGCTCGAACCGGGCTGCGGGGTGGATGGAATGCAGCCCGTGAGGAGCAGCGCCGTGAGCAACCCCAACCCGGTGGTCCGTGTCCCGATGCTCCGGCAGGCGTTGCGGCCGGTTTTTTGGCTGGTTTTTTGGCTGGTGACCGCGCCCATGATGAGCTCCCCTCGACGGTCCCAGCCTAAACGGGGAAGACTGCCCAGCTCAGGGCCAAAAGTCACGAACTATTCAAGGCCGCGCTGGGTTAGAGTCTTCCTACCACTGCAGGAACGCAGACCGGCCGTCGTCGCCCGGAACCTCCGGAGCAACGCCGGGATCTGCCCAGACCCATAAGAGGTTCGTAGATGCGATACGTAGTTGGCTACACAACGAACGAGTGCGGCGCCGACGCGGTCGCACTGGCGTCCGCCTTGGCCCGCGCCCAGCACGCACACCTTGACCTGGTCTACGTGGTGGACCGTCACGCGCCCTACGTTGCTTTGAACCCGGTGGCTTCGGATCAGGAGGCAAGACCCCTGAGCGCCGCGGAGCAGGAACTGCTCAGCGCCGAACGGCAAGGCCTTGCCCTCGTGCCCAAGGACGTCGAGGCACGATTCCACGTCCGCCACGCAGACTCGCACGCGGGCGGGCTGATCGACGCGGCAATGGACTACCAGGCCGGACTGATCGTGGTTGGCGCCGCCAGCAACGGACTGTTCAAGCGGCACACCGTGGGCAGCGTGGCCACCGCCCTGCTGCACGCCGCCCCGGCCCCGGTTGCCCTTGCCCCGCGCGGTTACCGGCGCACGGAGCCGATCACACGCCTGACCCTCGCCGTGGGCCAACGCGTAGGCGCCGACGCGGCCATCGACGCGGCCATCGACGCCGCCAAACGCCAGGGCGTGCCGCTGCGGCTCGTCTCCCTCGTGGAACTGGATGCCGAAGGGGACGGCGGAGAGGCGGTCAACGCCGCCCACATCCACGCCAACACCGTGCTGACCGCCGCCGCCCACCGGCTCCCGGCGGGGCACAAGGTCAGTGTTGAAGTCGCGCACGGCCGGACCTTCGAGGAAGCGATCGACGACCTCGAATGGGATGAGGGGGAGATCATGATCGTGGGCTCGTCCCGCCTGGCCGAGAAGAACAAGCTGTTCATCGGCAGCACCGCCAACAAGATGCTCCGTGCCCTTCCCGTTCCCATGGTCGTGGTCCCGCGTGACTACGAGCCCCTGGATACCTATCCGGCGGACTGACGCCGGCCGGACCGGCGCCGGAGCAGGGACGATCTCAAGCAGCGCTGCTGCGGTGCAGGGCCAGCAGATCCGTCATGGCCGGTACCGGCAGCGGCCGGCTGAAGTAATACCCCTGGGCAAAATCGCAGTCCAACTGCCGCAGCTTCTCGGCCTGCTCGCGTCGTTCGATTCCCTCCGCCACGGCGCCAAGCCCGGCCGAATGGATCAGCTGCAGGATTGCCGCGACGAATTGTTCCTGCTGGCCGTCGGTCGCCAGGTCGTCAATGAGTGACTTGTCGATCTTCGCCTGGCTGGCCGGAAGGCCGCGCAGATAGCTGATGGAGGAGTAGCCGGTACCGAAGTCGTCGATGTCAATCGGCACCCCCAATTCCTTGAGCGAGCCCATGGTGGCGGCGACTTCCGGGCCGCCCCTCATGATTGCCGTCTCGGTGATCTCGATCGTGATCTGGCGCGGCGCCACCCGATGCTGCAGCAGCAGCCCTTGAATGTACGGGGCCAGATCGAGATGGTGCAGGTCGGCCGGGGCGAGATTGACGTGCGTGCTGAAGTCCTGGGGAAGCCCGGGGGCGCCCATCCACCGGCCCGTCTGGGCGATGGCGTTCCGGAGTACCCAGTGGCCGATTTCCACGGTGAGGCCGCCCTCGTCGGCGGCGGCCAGGAACACATCCGGGGACAGCAGCCCCAACGACGGGTGGCGCCAGCGGATCAGGGCCTCGGCCCCGGCGATCCGGCCCGTGCGCAGGTCCGCGATCGGCTGGTATTCCAGTTCGAGCTGGTCGGAGGCCAGCGCCGTCCTGAGTTCTGCCACCAGATGGACCCGCTGTTTGGCAGCCTCGTGCATGGCGCTGGAAAAGACCAGGATGTTGTCCCGGCCGCGCTTCTTTGCCTCGTGCATGGCAATGTGGGCGTCCCGGAGGAGTTCATCGCCACGAAGGCCAGGTTCCCCGTACCGTACACCGCCTGCAGCCGTGACGGACAGGGCGATGCCGCCGGCAAGGATCCTGTCCTTCAGCGCTTCGCTCAGCCGGGACGCGAGGTGCAGTACGGCATCCGGCTCCTGGTCCACCACCAGGACGGCGAACTCGTCGCCGCTTAGCCGGGCGATGACATGCTGCGCTCCCGCTGCCGTCTTCAGCCGCAGGGCCGCCTCGCGCAGGACGGCGTCGCCGGCCGCGTAGCCCAGGCTGTCGTTGACCAAACGGAAGGAATCCAGGTCCAGGAGAATGAGCGCGGGCTGCCTGCCTGCGTCGGCCGAGGCCACGGCGTCGAACACTTTTTCGCGCAGCAGCGAGCGGCTGGCCAGGCCGGTCAGTTCGTCGGTGTCGATGACCCGCCGGAGTTCCGCTTTGGCCGCCTCCAGCAGCGCGGTGCGTTCGGCCACCCGTACTTCGAGGCTTTCGTACATGCTTTGGAGTTCTTCGGCGAGCAGGTTGATTCCGGTGCTGACGGCGTCGATGCCATCCCTGGCCGGGGACAGCTGCAAACGGTGGGAGAGATCGCCGGAGGAGAGAATGACAATGCCGTCCACGAGTTCCTCGAGGCGGCGGTCATCGTCAGCCCCCGGCATCGCCCGCCGGCCCTCCCGCAGAGCTGACGTCCGTATCCGGCACCGGCATTCCTCGTTTCCGACTCAGGGTTCAACGATCACGTCATTATTCCACCGGCCGCCTGGCCGGTCAGGTTCCGGCGCCGGCCCGCGCCAGCTTCCGCATGACCGAATTCTTCCGCGCGGCGGCGAGCATGTCCACCGTCAGTAACAGGAGCGCCAGCCAGACGACGCCGAAGCCGATCCAGCGGTCTGTCGTCATGCTTTCCTTGAACACGGCCAGCGCCACAATGAACTGCAGTACAGGGGCGACGTACTGCAGCAGGCCGATCGTCGTCATCGGCAGCCGGCGCGCCGAGGCGCCAAAGAACAGCAGCGGCACGGCGGTGATGACGCCGGACGCCGCCAGCAGCCAGAAGTGCCCGGCGCCGTTGGCGCCCAGCGTGGCTGTTCCGCTGGCTCCGAGGAAGATCATGGTGGCCGCAGCCAGCGGTGCGAGCACGATCGTCTCGACCGAGAGGCTCGTGGCCGCGTCCGCGCGGGGGCCGACGCGCTTCTTGACGAAGCCGTACAGTCCGAAGCTCAGCGCGAGGGTCAGGGCAATCCAGGGGAGTTTGCCGTAGGAGACGGTCAGGACGCCCACGGCAATGAAACCGATTCCGACGGCGGCCCACTGCAGCGGCCGCAGCTTCTCCTTCAGGACGAAGACGCCCAGCAGCACCGAGACCAGCGGGTTGATGAAGTAGCCCAGCGAGGCTTCCACGGCCTGGCCGGTGGTCACGCCGTAGGTGTACGTCAGCCAGTTCACCGCGATCAATCCGGCCGCGACGGAGAGCGGGACGATCACCGTGCGGTTCCGGAACGCGGCGCCGAGCACCCGCCAGGAGCGGGTGATGGTGATCAGCAGGACGCAGAACAGCAGGGACCAGACCACCCGGTTGGCCACAATCTCGACGGCGCCGGCCGGTGCCAGCACAAAGAAGTACAGCGGGAGCAGCCCCCACAGCCCGTAGGCCCCGATGCCGAACAGGATCCCCGCCGTCGTGTCCTTGTCAACGGCCTTGAGCGCAGCCGGGGGCCGGGACGAGGGACTTCCCGCGGTTACCGTGGGCGGCGGGGCGGGGGAGAGGGAACCATCGGGTTTACGCACAAGATCAATAACACCACCCCTGAGGCCACTATTCCTGCACCCATCTATGGCCCGGTATATGGCCCGGACATTTACAATGGGACACTGTGCGCAACCTGTCCCGCGCATTTCCTCGTTCCAGAAGGGCTCCCGGTGTCCAACTCGGCCGAATCCACGTCCAGACGTCCCCTCCGTGTTGCGATTGTCGGCGCCGGACCGGCGGGCGTTTACGCCGCGGACATCCTGACCAAGTCCAGCGAGGTCAAGGACGGGGATTTCGAGGTCAGCATCGACCTCTTCGAGGCGTACCCGGCCCCGTACGGGCTGATCCGCTACGGCGTGGCCCCCGACCACCCCCGGATCAAGGGCATCGTGAACGCCCTGCACAAGGTCCTGGACCGCGGCGACATCCGCTTCCTGGGCAACGTCACCTACGGCAGGGACCTGAGCCTGCATGATTTCCGCGCCTTCTACGACGCCGTGATCTTCTCCACCGGTGCCATCAAGGACGCGGACCTGGACATTCCGGGGATCGGCCTCGAAGGATCCTTCGGCGGGGCTGACTTCGTCTCCTGGTATGACGGGCACCCTGACGTTGCGCGCGAGTGGCCGCTGGACGCCAAGGAAATCGCGGTGATCGGCAACGGCAATGTGGCACTGGACGTGGCCCGCATGCTGGTCAAGCACGCCGACGAGCTGCTCGTCACGGAAATTCCGGACAACGTCTACCGGGCGCTCAAGGATTCCCCGGTCACGGATGTGCACGTGTTCGGCCGCCGCGGCCCGGCCCAGGTGAAGTTCACCCCGCTGGAGCTGCGCGAACTGTCCCATGCCAGGGACGTGGACATCGTCCTGTACCCGGAGGACTTCGAGTTCGACGAGGCCTCGGACGAGGCGATCCGCAGCAACAACCAGATCAAGACCATGGTCAACACCCTCACCAACTGGCTCGTGGAGGAACACGCCGAGGCCGAGGAGCCGTCCTCCCGCCGGCTGCACCTGCACTTCCTGCACAGCCCCGTCGAGATTCACGACGCCGAGGGCAACACCGCCGGTTCCGGCAAGGTCGCCGGCATCAAGTTCGAGCGGATGCAACTGGACGGCACCGGCAATGTCAAGGGCACGGGGGAGTTCCTGGACTACCCGGTGCAGGCCGTCTACCGGGCCATCGGCTACCACGGCTCACCGCTGGACGAGCTGGAATACGATGGCCGCCGCGGCGTCATCCCCAATGAGGGCGGCCGGGTGCTCGACGCCGAGGGCAAGCCGGTCCCCGGCATCTATGCCACGGGCTGGATCAAGCGCGGCCCGGTGGGGCTGATCGGCCACACCAAGGGTGATGCCCTGGAGACGATCGGCTTCCTGCTGGAGGACCGGCTGAGCCTCCCGCCGGCCGCGAATCCGGATCCGCAGGCGATCATCGGGCTGCTGGAGGAGCGCGGGATCGAGTACACCACCTGGGAAGGCTGGATCAAGCTCGATGCGCATGAGCTGGCCCTCGGCGAGGAATGGACGGCGCAGGACGACGCCAACGGCGTCGTGCGGGAACGCATCAAGGTGGTGCCCCGTGAGGACATGGTGGAGATCTCCCGGGACTCATCCAAAGGCTAGGCCCGAGCCCATAGTCACTCAACGCCCCGTAGCCCCGCCCGGCGCCCTGAACGCCGTCATCGTGGAGTTGGACGGCAAGGCCCCGAAACCCGGGTCCCCGGACGGGGCCCCGTCCGGGGGAGAACCGTTCGCAGGCGTGCCGTTCCTCGTCAAGGACCTCGCGCTGGAGATCGACGGGACGCCGTTCTCCGAGGGTTCGCGCTGGCTCGCAGGCAACGTCTCCCGCCATGACCGTCCTGGATACCTGCCCCAGTGCCGAGGTCTTTGACCGGTTCAGCAGCAGCAGGCAGTTCCATGAACTCGTGGCGGAGGCCGGCCTGCCCGTCCGGAGATCCGGCCCGTCGGCGAGGTGCGGAGCTACGTCCTTCCTCCGGGCGTCGCGACGTGAGGGTCCCCGATCCATTTCCAAACGCCCCGGACGGAACTAGACTGGACCGGACATGGCTGCCTCCGGCACGCCGTCGCGCCCATCCGGTGGGAGTTCAATGAGGAATCTGATCCATCCGGCAGCCCCCAATGGTTACCCCGCGGAGCTGCGCCAGAAGTATGCCAGCGCGGCCCACGAGGAGCTGGACGCGGAGGGCCTGACGTTCCCCGGGCCGCATGGGCTTCCGGGGCTGAGCAGCCTGATCCAGGAGTCCTGGCGGCGCTCCGCGCAGTTGCACGCCAATCCGGACCATCCCGAGGCCCCGCTGGCGATGGACCGCGAGGAACTCGAAGAATACCGGCGGCAGCATCCGCTGGCCGCGATCATGCCGGTGATCCACAAGCTCCTGGTCCTCCCGAGCCATGACAGCGGGATGCTGGTGGCCGTGGGTGACGAGCTGGGCCGGCTGCTCTGGGTGGAAGGCGACGCCGACATGCAGCGCCGGGCCGAAGGCATGATGTTTGTTCCCGGTGCAGACTGGTCCGAGGCCACGGTGGGCACGAGCGCCCCTGGCACGGCCCTCGCCCTGGGCCGCGGCATCCAGATCGCCGGCGCGGAACACTACAAGCGCTCGGTCCATCCCTGGAGCTGCACGGCCGTGCCGTTCCATGATCCCGATTCCGGCGCCCTGCTCGGCGTTGTGGACATTACCGGCACGGAGTCGGCGGTGGCCCCGCACACCCTCTCCCTCGTGGAAGCCACCGTCGCCGCGGCCCAGGCCCAGCTGCGCGTGGAACGGCTGCAGCTGGCCGCCGCCGCTCAAACCTCGCCGGCGCGGCGCCGGAGCCACGCGTCCGCTGCCAGGTCCGGCCAGGACGGCGCCGGCAGCCTCTACCGGAACAGCCTCCAGCTCCTGGGCCGGGACCAGGCCCTGCTCAGCATCGAGGGCCGCACCGTGGCCCTGTCCGCCCGGCACAGCGAAATCCTGGCCCTGCTCAGCACCCACCCGGAAGGGCTGAACGCAGAGGAACTCTGCTCGCTGCTGTACGCCGGGGAGGCGTCGACCATGACGCTGCGGGCCGAGATGGTGCGCCTGCGGAAGATCCTGCAACAGCTCAACCCGGAGGCGGTGCCGACATCCCGCCCCTACCGGCTGCCGATGGACCTTGTCCCGGATGCGGGCCAGGTCCTCAGCTGCCTGCAGCGCGGAGCCCACCGGATCGCCCTGGAAATCTACCGCGGTGCCGTGCTGCCCCGTTCGGAAGCCCCCGGCATCGTGGAGCTCCGCAGCAGGGTCGGCTCGCTGCTGCGCGAGGCCCTGCTGACGGACGGCAGCGCCGAGTCGCTGCTGAAGTACGCGGAACTGCCCGAGGCGAAGGACGACGTCGACGTCCGGATCGCCGCGCTGAAGCTGCTGCCGCCCCGCTCGCCCAAGCGGGCCGCCGTCGTCGCCGACCTGGAACGGCTCGACTCCGAACTCAGCGCCTGAGGACACAGTTCCCGCCGGAGTGATCCGGCCCACACCGCTTGCAACCTGACTGCAACCTTCCGGCTCCTACGCTGGGTGCAACGGCTGCCGCCAACATCTGGCCGCCATCTTGCACAGCAAAGGAGCTAGCAATGACTGTTTACGCACAGCCCGGCACCGAGGGCTCGAAGGTCACCTTCAAGGACCGCTACGAGAACTGGATCGGCGGCGAATGGGTCGCCCCGGTCAAGGGCCAGTACTTCGAGAACATCACCCCCGTCACCGGTAAGGTCTTCTGTGAGGTCGCCCGCGGAACCGCCGAGGATATTGAGCTTGCGCTCGACGCGGCCCACAAGATTGCACCGTCCTGGGGCAAGACCTCCGTCGCCGAGCGGGCCGCGATCCTGAACAAGATCGCCGACCGGATCGACGAAAACCTCGAGATGCTGGCCGTCGCCGAATCGTGGGACAACGGCAAGCCGATCCGCGAAACGCTCAACGCCGACATCCCGCTGGCCGCCGACCACTTCCGCTACTTCGCCAGTGCGGTCCGCGCCCAGGAAGGCCGGCTGTCCCAGCTCGACGACGACACCACCGCCTACCACTACCACGAACCGCTCGGCGTCGTCGGCCAGATCATCCCCTGGAACTTCCCGATCCTGATGGCCGTCTGGAAGCTCGCCCCGGCCCTCGCCGCCGGCAACGCCGTCGTCCTGAAGCCGGCCGAGCAGACGCCGTCCTCAATCCTGGTCCTGATGGAACTCATCGGCGACCTGCTGCCGGCCGGCGTCCTGAACGTGGTCAACGGCTTCGGCGTCGAGGCCGGCAAGCCGCTGGCTTCCAGCCCGCGGATCCGCAAGATCGCGTTCACCGGCGAAACGTCCACCGGACGGCTGATCAGCCAGTACGCCAGCCAGAACCTGATCCCGGTCACGCTCGAGCTGGGCGGCAAGAGCCCCAACATCTTCTTCAACGACGTTGCCGACTCCAATGACGCGTTCTACGACAAGGCGCAGGAGGGCTTCACGCTCTTCGCCTTCAACCAGGGCGAGGTCTGCACCTGCCCGTCCCGTGCCCTGGTCCAGGAGGATATCTACGATTCCTTTATGGCCGACGCCGTGGCCCGGGTGGAGAAGATCATCCAGGGCAATCCGCTGGACACCGAGACGCAGCTCGGCGCCCAGGCCTCCAACGACCAGCTGGAAAAGATCCTCTCCTACATCGACATCGGCAAGCAGGAGGGCGCCAAGGTGCTCACCGGGGGCGCCCGCGCCCAGCTCGAGGGCGACCTGGCCGGCGGCTACTACGTCCAGCCGACCGTCTTCGAAGGCCACAACAAGATGCGGATCTTCCAGGAGGAGATCTTCGGCCCGGTGGTGTCCGTGACCCGCTTCAGCGACTACAACGACGCCATGGGGATCGCCAACGACACCCTCTACGGCCTCGGTGCCGGCGTCTGGTCCCGCAACGGCAACGTCGCCTACCGTGCCGGCCGCGAGATCCAGGCCGGCCGCGTCTGGGTCAACAACTACCACGCCTACCCGGCGGGGGCCGCGTTTGGCGGCTACAAGTCCTCCGGCATCGGACGGGAAAACCACTCGATGATGCTGGACCACTACCAGCAGACCAAAAACCTGCTGGTCAGCTACAACGAGAACAAGCTCGGCTTCTTCTAAGCCGCACCAACACCCCTTAGCTTCACCCACGCTTGAACTACGCAAGGATTTCGCCAATGACGACGACAATGCAAGCAGCAGTAGTAACCGAGTTCGGCAAGGATCTTCAGATCCAGACCCTTCCCGTTCCCGTCCCGGGCCGCGGGCAGGCACTGGTCAAGGTCCTGACCACGGGCGTCTGCCACACGGACCTGCACGCCGCTGAAGGCGACTGGCCGGTGAAGCCGACCCCGCCGTTCATCCCCGGCCACGAAGGCGTCGGCGAGGTCGTCGCCCTCGGCGAGGGTGTCACGGACCTGGCCGTCGGAGACCTCGTGGGCAATGCCTGGCTCTGGTCCGCCTGCGGCGATTGCCAGTACTGCCGCACCGGCTGGGAGACCCTGTGCGAAGCGCAGCAGAACGCCGGCTACAGCGTGGACGGCTCCTTTGGCGAGTACATGCTGGTGGACACGCGCTTTGCGGCCCGCATCCCGGCCGGCTCCGACCCCGTCGAGGTGGCCCCGGTGCTCTGTGCCGGAGTGACCGTCTACAAGGGGCTCAAAATGACCGAGGCCAGGCCCGGCCAGTGGGTCACGATCTCCGGCATCGGCGGACTCGGCCACATCGCCGTCCAGTACGCGGTGGCGATGGGCCTGCGCGTCGCCGCGGTGGATATCGCCGATGACAAGCTCGCCCTGGCCAAGAAGCACGGGGCGGAGCTGACCGTCAATGCCCTGCACGAGGATCCCGCCGAGGTCATCCAGCGCGAAACCGGAGGTTGCCATGGAGTCCTGGTCACGGCGGTGCACCCGTCAGCATTCGGCCAGGCGATCGGGATGGCCCGCCGCGGCGGGACGATCGTGTTCAACGGCCTGCCGCCGGGCGACTTCCCGGCGCCGATCTTCGAGATTGTGCTCAAGGGCCTGACCGTCCGCGGCTCCATCGTGGGAACCCGGCAGGACCTGGCGGAAGCCCTGGACTTCTACGCCCGGGGCAAGATCCACCCGACCGTCTCGACCCGGGAACTCTCCGAGGTCAACGCCGTTCTTGACGAGATGAAGCACGCCAAGATCGACGGCCGAGTCGTCATCAAGTACTGATGATGGAGGCCTTCTGATGACCGCGGCGAGGCTTGATGCGGCAGTGACGCTTCCCGGCGAGGATATCTCCCGGGTGGCGCTCACCGCCGAGTCAGTGGAACTGCTCAGGATGCTGTGGCTCCGGCACGGACCGCTGATGTTCCACCAGTCCGGCGGCTGCTGCGACGGATCCTCGCCGATGTGCTATCCCGCCGGGGAATTCATCACCGGGGACTCCGACGTGCAGCTGGGCCTGTTCGACATTTCCGACGGTCTTCAGCCCCAGCCGCTGGAGTTCTGGATGTCGAAAGAACAGTTCAACTACTGGAGCCATACCCACCTGACGGTCGACGTCGTCCCGGGCCGGGGGAGCGGTTTCTCGGTGGAGGCGCCGGAAGGCAAGCGGTTCCTGATCCGGTCCACGCTGATGGACTGGCCGGTCTGACCGGCGTCACCGAGCCGAAAAACCAGTGGAACCAGCGGAAAGCTGAGGCGGGCCGGGCCAGGCCGGGAGACTTGGCCCGGCCCGTTTCTGCGTCTCATTATTTGAGATAATTATGACCGTCCACTGGATGGACACTACTCTTGATAAGTCTGTTTCCAACAAGCTATCGAGATTGCGGACCTTCCTATGAACCTTTTCCGGACCAAATCCATCGAGCAGTCCATGGCCGACGCCGATGAACCCGGACGCAAGCTGAAGCGGTCGCTGAGCTCCTGGGACCTCATGATCATGGGGGTCGCCGTCGCCGTCGGTGCCGGAATCTTCTCGGTCGGTGCCAAGGCTGCCGCGAACTTTGCCGGCCCGGCCGTGACCGTTTCCTTCGCCATCGCCGCTGTCACCTGTGCGCTGGCCATCATGTGCTACGCCGAATTCGCCACGGCGATCCCGGTGGCAGGCTCCGCGTACGTCTTCACCTACGCGACCATGGGCGAGGTGCTCGCGTGGATCATCGGCTGGAACCTGATCCTCGAACTCTTCACCGCCGGCGCCGTGATCGCCAAGTACTGGGGCATCTACCTCAGCAAGGTGTTCGCGCTGACGGGTATGGACGTCCCGCCTTCCATCAATCTCGGCGGCATCGACCTCTACTGGGGCGCTTTCCTGATCGTCGCGATCTTCACCGTGCTGCTGGTGCTCGGGACAAAGCTGTCCGCCCGCGTCGGCAACATCTTCACGCTCATCAAGATCGCCGTCGTCCTCTTCGTGATCGTGGTCGGCTTCAGCTACGTGAAGTTTGAAAACTACGCCCCGTTCGTGCCCGCCTCCGCGCCCACCGGCTCGACCGGCACCGCCGACGTGCTCAAGCAGTCCTTCTTCGGCTTCCTCACCGGCGCGGCTCCCGCACAGTACGGAACGCTGGGCATCTTCGCCGGCGCAGCCCTCGTGTTTTTTGCCTTCATCGGCTTCGACGTCGTGGCCACCTCGGCCGAAGAGGTCAAGAACCCGCAGAAGACGCTGCCCCGCGGCATCTTCGGCGGCCTCGCCGTCGTCACCGTCCTCTACATCCTGGTATCGCTGGCGCTGACCGGCATGGTGTCCTACACGAAGCTGGCCGAGGCCAAGAACCCGACCCTGACCACCGCCTTCGAGGCCGTGGGCAACACCGACGCCGCCAAGGTCATCGCGTTCGGCTCCCTCGTGGGCCTCACCACCGTGATCATGGTGCTGCTGATGGGCCTGTCCCGCGTCGTCCTGGCGATGAGCCGCGACGGCCTGCTGCCGCGCTCGCTGTCCAAGACGAGCACCATCCGCGCGACGCCGGCCAGGCTGCAGATCATCTGCGGCGCCGCCGTCGCCGTCGTCGCCGGGCTGACCAACGTGGACCTGCTGGAGGAAATGATCAACATCGGCACGCTGTCCGCATTCGTGACAGTCAGCCTGGGCATCCTGGTGCTGCGGAAGAAGCGCCCGGACCTGAAGCCGGCCTTCCGGGTGCCGTTCGGCAAGGTGGTCCCGGTTGTTTCGGCGGCGCTCTGCCTCTACCTGATGACGAACCTTGCGGTGGAGACCTGGATCTTCTTCGCGATCTGGCTGGTGATCGGCATCGCCATCTACTTCGCCTACGGCCAGCGCCACTCCCGCCTGAACGAGAAGTTCGCCGAGGCGCGGACCGCCGTGAACGGCCTCGACAAGACCAGCAACGCGGGGTCACCTACGGCCCATCGGCGGTGACGGCATGGGCCGTAGGTGACCCCGCGTTGCTGTCCGGTCCCTAAGATGGAGCTATGGCCCGCCCAGCAAAACCGGAACGCAAGTCAGAGCTGCTGGCGGCGATCCTGGACTACCTCATGGACAAGACGCTGGCGGAGCTGACGTTCCGGAGCCTGGCCGAGGGCCTCGGCGTCTCAAGCTACGTCCTGGTGTACCACTTCGGCCACCGCGAACAGCTCGTGACCGAGATCATCCGCTGCATCGAATCCCGGCTCGACGGCGTCCGCGCCACCGACGTGCGTGACATCGACAGGGAGGCGTGGCGGGAGTTCCTGCTGGTGTCCTGGCGCTGGACCATGGCCCAGCGGAACCGCCACCTGGCCAGGCTCGAATTCGAGGCCACGGCGCAGGATGTCGTGGCGGATCCACCCCGAGGCACGGCGCAGGAGCACTTCAGGATGCTGCACGAGAAGGCCCGGGACTGGCTCGTGCTCCAAGGCATCAGGGAGGAGCTTGCGGACACCGATGCGCGGCTGTTCACCGCTGCGTTCTACGGGCTTCAGTTCGACTTCGTCATTAACAACCAGCCCGGGGAGGCAAGCAAGGCCTTCGAGCTGATGATGCTGGTCTTCTTCAACAACCTCGACCGGCGCCTCGCCAGCGAGGGCCAGCACATCTGAGGCAGGCCCCGGCAGCACAACGAAACACCCCGCCACGGAGATCCGTGGCGGGGTGTTTCGTTGTCCGGAAGAGGGGAATCAGCCGATCTTGTTGGCTGCCTCGGCGGCGGACACGGCGGCAACACCCAGGTTGGCGCGCAGCTTCGAGCCGAGTTCGGCGTCGACGTTGGTCCAGTACTGGATGGCGCGTTCCTTGATTTCAGCGTTCTTGACGCCGCCCACGGCACCGGTGATGGTGTCGAGGAAGCGGGCCTTGGCTGCTTCATCGTAGACCTCGCGGTACAGTGTGCCGGCCTGGCCGAAGTCGCTGTCCTCGGAGTGCAGGGTCGCAGCGGCACGGACCAGGGCGCCGTCGAACTCCCAGGAGCCCTCGCCGGCGCGGGCAGCGTCGGCCACCGGGCCACCGAAGGAGTTCGGTGCGTAGACCGGAGCCGATGCCGGCTTGAAGCCGTGGCGCAGCGAGCCGTCCTGCGAGTAGTTGTTCACCGGGGAGACCGGGCGGTTGACCGGCAGCTCGTTGAAGTTGGTGCCAACGCGGTAACGGTGTGCATCCGGGTAGGAGAACACGCGTGCCATCAGCATCTTGTCCGGGGAGATGTCGTGGCCCGGAACGGTGTTCGCGGGGGACAGGGCGATCTGCTCGATCTCGGCGAAGAAGTTCTCCGGGTTGCGGTTCAGCTCGAAGTGCCCGACCTTGACCAGCGGGTAGTCCGCGTGCGGCCAGACCTTGGTCAGGTCGAACGGGTTGAAGCGGTACGTCTTGGCGTCTTCGTACGGCATGACCTGCACGTGCAGGTCCCAGCTCGGGAAGTTGCCTTCGGCGATGGCCTCGTAGAGGTCGCGGCGGTAGTAGTCGGCGTCGGCCCCGGCGAGCTGCTCAGCCTGCTCGTTGGTGATGTTGTGCTCGCCCTGGTTGGAGCGGAAGTGGTACTTCACCCAGAAGCGCTCGCCCTCGGCGTTGGTCCACAGGTAGGTGTGCGAGGAGAAGCCGTGCATTTCGCGCCAGGAGCGGGGCAGGCCGCGGTCACCCATGAGGTAGGTGACCTGGTGGGCCGACTCCGGGGAGAGGGTCCAGAAGTCCCACTGCATGTCGGCGTCGCGCAGGCCGGAGCCCGGCAGGCGCTTCTGCGAGTGGATGAAGTCCGGGAACTTGATGCCGTCCTTGATGAAGAACACGGGGGTGTTGTTGCCCACGATGTCCAGGTTGCCCTCGGGCGTGTAGAAACGGGTTGCGAAGCCGCGAACATCGCGCCAGGTGTCGGGGGAGCCCATCTCGCCGGCCACGGAGGAGAAACGGATGGCGGTGCCGACCTGGGCGCCCGGCTGGAAGGCGGCCACGCGGGTGTACTTGGAAACGTCGCCGGTCACGGTGAAGGTGCCGAAGGCGCCGCCGCCCTTGGCGTGCACGATACGCTCCGGGATGCGCTCGCGGTTGAACTGGGCCAGCTTCTCGACCAAGTAACGGTCGTGCAGCGCGGTGGCGCCGTCGGCTCCGGCGGTGAGCGAGTGCTCGTCGGACGCGACAGGGGCGCCTGACTGAGACGTGGTCGCGGTGTGCAAGATGGGCGCAGAAAGGTTTGCAGTCATCATTCTCCTTTGTTGATTACTTGCTTATTTGGATTCGGAGGGAAGTTGTTGGGTGCGCTGGCAGTCCTGGCAGATGCCCTGGTACATGACGTCGGCGATCTGGATGGTCATCGGCTTCGCGTCCTTGTCCCAGTGCGGGGTGAGGCAGGGCGCGTGGCCGACGGCGCATTCGACGTCCTCGACGCGGCCGCAGCTGATGCAGATGGCGTGGTGGTGGTTGTCGCCCACACGCGTCTCATACAAGGCGGGGGAGTGCGGCGGTTCGAAGCGGCGCAGCATCTGCAGTTCGGTGAGGTCGCCCAGGACCACGTAGACGGACTGCGCCGTCAGTTCGGGCAGTTCCTGCCGGGCGGCGGCGAGGATGCCCTCTGCCGGGGAATGCGGGTGGTGTTCGACGGCGGCCAGTACGGCCAGGCGCTGTCTGGTCACCCGGCGGCCGTGGGCACGCAGGGCGGCAGACCATGCTTCGTCGCTGCCCGTGTGATCCGTCATGCCCCCATTCAAGCATTTATTATGACTCGATAACAATAAGGCAAGGCTTATGACGTCCGCCGGGGCGTCCGCCGGCGTCACGAAGCCAGCGCACGAAGCTGGCGGCAGGCGCCACTAGAGTTGCCGGGTGGGGAAATTTCTGGCGGACGTCACGCCGCTGCGCGAGAGCCCGGCGTTCCGCCGTCTGTGGCTGGGGTCCGCTGTCTCGGCCGTGGGCAGCCAGCTGACCATCGTGGCGGTCAGCCTGGAGGTCTACCGGCTCACCCAGGACAGCCTGTACGTCGGCCTGCTCAGCATCTTCGCCCTTGTGCCGTTGGTGTTCGGCGGCCTGCTCGGCGGCTCGGTCGCGGACGCCCACGACCGCCGCAAGGTGGCCCTGCTGGCCTCCTCTGTGCTGTGGCTGACCACGGCCGGCCTGGCGCTCCAGGCCTGGCTCGAGCTGGGCAACGTGTGGCTGCTGTACGTGCTCGTGGCGGTTCAAAGCGGCGCGCAGGCCATCAACCAGCCGGCCCGCAGCGCCATCATCCCCGTGCTGGTCCGGAAGGAACTGCTGCCCGCCGCCAACGCCCTGAGCATGATCAGCTTCGGCCTGAGCATGACCGCCGGCCCGCTGCTCGCCGGGGTGCTGGTGGCGTGGATCGGCTTCGGCTGGACCTATACGATCGACGTCCTCAGCTTCGGCTTCGCCTTCTGGGCGCTCCTGAAGCTGCCGCCGATGCCGCCGGGGGAGCATGCCCGCCCCGCGGGGCTGCGGTCCGTCGTCGAGGGCTTCCGCTTCCTCGGCACCCGGCCCAACCTGCGCATGACCTTCGTCATCGACCTCGTGGCGATGATCTTCGCCCAGCCGCGGGCCCTGATGCCCGCGATCGGTGCGCTGATGATCGGCGGCGGGGAAACAACGGTCGGCATCCTGCTGGCCTCCACCGCCGTCGGCGCCTTCCTGGCCGGACTCTTCTCCGGGCCGCTCGGCGGGGTACGCAGGCAGGGCGTTGCCGTCGTGTGGTCCGTCATGGGCTGGGGCGCCTCGATCGCCGGGTTCGGCCTGGTGGTGCTGCTGGCAGGCCGGACCGGAGCGGCCGGGGTGACGCCGTGGCTGCTGCCCGCCGCCCTGTGCTGCGCGCTGGCCGGCATCGCGGATTCCGTCAGCGCCGTCTTCCGCACCACCATCCTGCAGGCGTCCACCCCGGACCATCTGCGCGGACGGCTCCAGGGCGTGTTCGTCGTTGTGGTGGCAGGCGGTCCGCGGCTGGGGGACCTGCTCGCGGGCGGCGGGACTAAGCTTTTGAGTGAGGGTTGGGTTGTGCTCCTGGGCGGCCTGCTGTGCATCGGCCTGGCGTGGACGGTGGCGCACCTGCAGTCAGGATTCCTGAAGTACGACGCCCGGAACCCGGTGCCCTAGCAGTTCGTTTTCGTGAAGAGACGTAAGGGGAGGAACAGTGCACCAGCATCACAACGGACTGAAGACCGCGGCGCTTTTCGGGGTGCTGTGGGCAGTACTGCTGGCGCTGGGGGCCCTGATCGGATCCAGCATGCGCAGCGCGGCCCCCATCTGGATCATGGCGCTGATCGGCGTCGGCACCACGGCCTACGGGTACTGGAACAGCGACAAGATCGCGATCCGGTCGATGCAGGCCTATCCGGTCACCGAGGCGGAGGCGCCGCAGCTGTACCAGATTGTCCGGGAACTGTCCGCCCGCGCCAACCAGCCGATGCCCCGGATCTACATTTCGCCCACCCTGACCCCGAACGCCTTCGCCACCGGCCGGAACCCGCAGAACGCAGCCGTGTGCTGCACGGAGGGGATCCTCCGGCTGCTCGACGCCCGCGAGCTGCGGGGAGTACTGGGCCACGAACTCATGCACGTCTACAACCGCGACATCCTGACCTCGTCGGTGGCCGCCGCCGTCGCCGGCGTGATCACCTCGGTGGGCCAGATGCTGCTGTTCTTCGGCGGCGGGGACCGGCGCAACGCGAATCCGATCGCGATGATCGCCATGGCGCTGCTGGCACCCTTCGCGGCGTCGCTGATCCAGATGGCCATCTCCCGGACCAGGGAGTTCGACGCCGACGAGGACGGATCCGCCCTTACCGGAGACCCGCTGGCGCTCGCCTCCGCCCTGCGCAAGATCGAGCAGGGCGTGCAGCTGGCACCGTTGCCGCAGGACCAGCGGCTGGTCAATACCTCGCACCTGATGATCGCGAACCCGTTCCGTGGCGGCGGCATGGTGAAACTGTTTGCCACGCATCCGCCGATGAGCGAGCGGATCGGCCGGCTGGAGCGGATGGCAGGCCGGCCGCTGGGCTGAGTGCCGCCGTCGGAAGTCCCCCGACGCGCAAAATCGCCAGCGACGCGCAAAAGGGCTGGCGACACCCGAATTCCGGTGTCGCCAGCCCTTTTGCGCGTCGCGCAGCAGATCGCGCGTCGGTGGCCGGCCGGTCAGCTGCGGAAGTTCACAAACTGCAGGTCGGCCTCATCGAATTTCTTGAGGATGTTCATGGTCTCCTGCAGGTCATCGCGTGACTTGGACGTCACGCGCAGCTCGTCGCCCTGGATCTGCGATTTGACGGACTTGGGGGCCTCGTCGCGGATCAGCTTGTTGATCTTCTTGGCGAGATCCTGGGCGATGCCCTCCTTGATGGAGGCCTCCAGCCGGAATTCCTTTCCGGAGGCGTACGGCTCGCCCGTGTCCAGGGACTTCAGCGAGATGCCGCGGCGGATGAGCTTGGACTGCAGCACGTCCAGGACGGCGAGCACACGCTCCTCGGAGTTGGCCTTCATGAGGATCTTCTCGCCGCTGAAATCGACCTCGGCGCCGACGCCCTTGAAGTCGTAACGCTGGACCAGTTCCTTCTGGGCCTGGTTCAGCGCGTTCGCGACTTCCTGCTTGTCTACCTTGCTGACGACGTCGAATGTGGATTCGCCTGCCATGACTGTCCTCCTGATGGTTGCCGGGTGCCTGTTGAAAGGCGGTGATATCTGCATTCCAGACTAGTACGGATGCCTCCGATGTGAAGGCCGGCCGGCCGCGGTACCGGTTCCCAGCCCGCTCAAAGCCTGGACACGGCGGGAACCAAGCAACGGGTTCCAGAGTTGCAGGGGTTGGAAGAGTCGTTCGAAAGGCGAAGCCCATGCACCCCAAAGCCGTCCGGTATGTCACCCGTTCCTCTGCCGCAGCCGCAGGCACCATCGCCGCGGCGGCATCGTCCGTAGCCGCCGCGGCGCTGGCCGCCTCCATCATCCTCAGTCCGGCCGCGGATGCCTCCTCCCGGATGGATGGAATCCACGCGGACCTGTCCCGTGCGGTGCAGCTGAACCAGGTCACCGAGGAGCAGGCGGCACGGTTCGAGGCGAAACTGGCCGGGCGCATCCTCGGAGAAGCCTGAAATTCCGGGCTTTTTGGGGCCGCAGGACGCCGATTCGATTCTTCGGCAGAAGTTCTGTAAAGTTGTCTTGCCCGCGGTTACTGGAAGCGGAACGGACTGGAAACAGCCGTTCTGGACAAGGAAGCCGCGAGTGATCTTCTTTTGAAGTTCGGCAGATTACCCGAGCGGCCAAAGGGGGCTGACTGTAAATCAGCTGGCAACGCCTACGGGGGTTCGAATCCCTCATCTGCCACCCTTGGAAAAGCCTCCGGAACCAACTGGTTCCGGAGGCTTTTCCTTTGCCCTGGCGCCGGCCCCGTGCCCGACCCTCGCGCCTGGCAGGCGGGGCTTCGGCTGAACGACCCCGGCCCGAAGGGACAGGCCGGACCTTGACGGGCACTCCCGGTGGAAGACTCTCGTTGCAGGCCCGCCGGCAGTCCGGGACCCGGCAGATCCCCGCCTCACAGCGGTACATCGCCGTCGCCGCCTGGTTCGACGGGCAGGACCTTCCCCGGCTTGCCAAACACTTCTACCGACAATCCCTGGAGGAGCGGAATCACGCGATGATGATGGTCCGGTAAATCCTGGACCGCGGAATCAGGATCGCCATCCCCGGCATCGATCCGGTCCGGAACGACTTCGCTTCGGCGGAAGAACCCCTCTTCCTTGCCCTCGCCCAGGAAGTTGAGGTCACGGACCGTATCAAGGAACTGTTCGCCGTGGCCCGCGCGGAAGACGACCCGTTGGGTGAACAGTTCATGCTCTGGTTCCTCAAGGAGCAGGTCGAGGAGGTGGCATCGATGTCCACGCTGCTCAACGTCGCCCGCCGGGCGGACAACCTCTTCGACGTCGAGACTTTCCTGGCCCGTGAACGGGTGGGCGATGCCGGCCAGCACGGTGGCAGGAGCGGGGGTCAGCACGGCCACGGGGGCGGCGGACCCGCCGATGACTCCGGCACGCCGGAGGCTGCCGGCGGATCACTTTGGGGTCGCGCCTATCCCGATCAGGGGTCTGACCCCCGCCGGGGCCGGGAGACTCCGGCCGGGCCGGCCCCGGTCATAATTAGGTCATAAATCTTTCACTTAATTGTCGCCCCGCACCCACTACGTGCCCATGCAGATGGCCACGGCCCGGCACGACTCCCTGGCGGTGGAATACCTCGAGCACACCGGCTCCGGCCTGTTCGCGGTTCCTCCCGGGGTCAAGCCAGGCGGCCATCTCGGCGAAGGGCTGTTCGCAGCCGGACGGGGGCCAGCCATTTTGCCGGCGGAGAACAGGCCTTCCCCGACGCGGTCTTCCATGTAGAGAGGGTTGAAGTCCTCCGGCAACCGGCCGCGGCTATGGAATGGGACCCGGTTCGGGCGGGGGACCAGGCGGCCGGTGCGGCGGGTGTGGGCCGGGATGCGGGGGCGGGGGCGGGGGCACATATTCTTGCAGGTGTGGCGGCGGGGGTGGCGGGCCGGCATGCGGCAGAGGGCGCAGGGGCATCTCCCGCGTGGACCGTGCCCTATCGGCTTCGATCCGTCCTTCGTTACCCGCGGCATCGGCCGTGGTTTGTCGCGGCACAGTCTCCCCGGCGGCCGCCGAATCGTCCGGGGCTGTTCCCGTACCGGATCCTTCACCGGAGGCGTCGGCCGCGAGCCCGTAGTAGCGGTAGAGTTCCCGCTCCTGCGTCGCCGTGATCACGCCGCGGTTGCTGTCGATGCGCGGGCCGTTCTTCACCGTGTCCTTGGCGAAGGCGACCCTGATCACAGATTCCTCGAGGCTGGCCCCGGAGAGCGGCGCGAAGGACTCGGACATGCCGAACAGGCCTGTCCGCACGGTGACAAAGACCGGCTCCCCGGAATCGCCGCTGGTGAAGATCTGTTCCACGGAGCCGATTTTTTCCCCGTCCGCGTCCACGACGATGCCTCCGTTGAGGACGATGTTGTCAATGTCCTGCAAGCTGAGCATGACGCACTTCCTTCTGGTGAGGGCGCCGGGGGCGCCGGGCCGCTGTCCTTTATTCTTTCCTGATTATTCGAAACCGGCGATTGAGCCCCTTCCGGACGGCCCGTGAGAGGACTCACAGCCCTGTTGCTGCCAGTGCGGCCACCGCCGCGAGCACGGTCAGGGGCGCGACGATCAGACCGAAGAGCGCGTAGCCCTTCCACGTGATCAGGACATTCATCCGCACGAGCCGTTCGTGCCATAGCAGGGTGGCCAGTGACGCCCACGGGGTGATGAGCGGGCCGGCATTGACTCCGATCAGCAGGGCCGCCAGCCGCTGAGGCGTCTCCGCCAGTGGCTCGGCTAGCAGGTAGGCAGGCAAATTGTTCAGCAGATTCGAACCGACGGCGCCCGTCGCGGCCAGCCGGAGCAAGTCCGGAGTGGCCTGGCCCTGCCCGGCGAGTTGGCTCAGCATCACCGGAGCGCCCAGATGCCGGGTGGTTTCCATCACGAGAAAGAGTCCGGAGGCGAACAGCAGCAAGGACCAGGGAACCAGCGAGACCTTGAGCACGCGGGGTCGCCGGAGCGCGAACATCACTGCCAACACAATGCTGGCAGCCGCGGCGGGGATCCAGACCGGGGCCCCGGACACCAGAGCCGGCAGCAGCAATGCCAGCACGAGGGCGCCGGCCCCGAGCAGAATACGGTCCGCCGCTTCAGGCCTTGACCTGTCTTCGGTTGGTTGCTCCGGCCTGCTCCGGCCCACCGGTATCCGTGAATAACGCTTGCGAAGATCGCGGCGGAAGACGATGCCGATAAACACCAGCGGCACGAGGGCGGCCGCAAGGGCCGGTGCCCACATCAGGGCCGCAAACCCGGCCGGACGGATGCCGCCCAGGCTGTGCTGGGCCAGAAGGTTCGTCAGATTGGAAATAGGCAACAGCAGGCTGGCGGTGTTGGCCAGCCACACAGTGGTCAGGGCGAAAGGCAGCACCGGAAGCCCGGCCTGCCGGGTCACACTGACTACGACCGGGGTCAACAGCACCGCCGTTGTATCCAGTGACAGGAAGACGGTGCTCAGCGTCGCGAATGCCGCCAGGAACAGCCACAATAAAATGCTGCGTCCGAGGCTCCAATGCCGGAGCCGTCGTGCGGTCCAAAGGAAGACACCGGCCTCGCTCGCCAGTTCCGTCACAACGGTCATCGCGACGACGAAGAGCAGGATCGGAGCCACCCGGTCAACCAGTGCCGCCAGGTCGGCCAAGGGCAGGGCCCCGGCGGCCACCGCCACGGCACCGGCCACAAGCAACACGGCTCCAATGATCGCCAGACGCATGAACGGATTCTATGCCCCGGAACACGGGCCACCAGGCCCGGAACCTCCCACCCGCAAGTGCCGATACACGCTCGAGGCGGGTGTCCCGGCGCCTATCTGGTCATGCCGGGGTGCACCGCGACGAATTCGATCTGGTTCACGGGCTGGACGGTCTTTCTCGGTGCCCGGGAGTATCCCTTGGCGTCCAGGTGATTTCCGGCCCGGTAGACGGCAAGAGCCTCGTCATAGATCGTGTTGAGTTGCTGCCCGGAAAATTCCTCCGAAGAGCCGTCGTTGAAGGTGATGGAAATGACGGTGCTGACGGGAAAGTGCCTTTTCATGCGGATAAAGCCTTCGGCGTCCTGCTGGAGAGTAATCAATGCGGTCCTGCCTTCGTGATCGGGGACTTCCAGTCTCCCGCACCTTCTTCGGTATGCCGGCACGGCGCTGCCGGACCGACGTTCCGGACGAGCGGAAGGCCCCTCATCGAGGAGCCTTCCCATTCTTCTTGTGAGCTAGACCTTTTCGCGGGTCCGGTCGACCGTCGCCGGCTCCTCGACGGTGAATTCCCTGCTGCGGCGGGGGAAGGCCCAGAACTTGAAGTCCTTCGCTTCGACCCGGGGCTCCGGGCGCTCCTCAGATTCCTGTGAGGCATCCTTCTTGATGTCCCGCCGGAAATCCCTGTTGTACTGATAGCACATCACTGACCTCCTTATGGTGACTGCCCTTTAATCCTCCTCCCCATCCGCCCGCCCGTCGATACCCGAGCGTTCGGTATAGTGCGCGCTATGGATGACAAGGCGACCCTGCACCGCTACCTGCGGACCCGGCGTGAGGACCTGCTCGCGAAACTCGACGGGCTCAGTGAGTACGACGCGCGCAGGCCGCTGACGCCGACAGGAACCAACCTGCTGGGCCTCGTCAAGCATGTGGCGAGCGTTGAACTCGGATACTTCGGTGAGGTCTTCGGGCGGCCCGCCGGGGTGGCCCTGCCGTCGCTGGCCGACGACGCCGAACCGGACGCCGATATGTGGGTCGCCCCGGACGAGACCCGCGAGGAGATCATCGCGCTGCACCGGCTGTCGGCCGCGCACAGTGACGCCACTATCGAGGAGCTTCCCCTCGACGCGCCGGGCGACGTACCGTGGTGGCCGGCGGATCGGCGCCGTGTGAGCCTGCACCAGATCCTGGTGCACATGTGCGTCGAGACGGCCCATCATCTCGGGCATGCCGACATCCTGCGTGAACTGATCGACGGCACGGCCGGGCAACGCCCGGGAGACCCGAACCTCACGCAACGGACCCCGGCCGGGTGGGCCGCGCACCGGGCCCGGATCGAAGCCGCCGCACGCGCGGCGGGTTGGTAGGTGTGGTACATGCCGGGCAGCGTCGCCTGGACGGCGGCACGCGGCGGCCAGCTCAGTCCTGGTTGCCCAGGAGCCGGTCCGTGGCCGGATCGGGAAGGCCCTCGAAGTACTTCGAAAGAACTTCCTGGAAAACGGATTCCTCCGGCGCGGCCCGCAGGAACAACGTCACCGAAGAGTGCAGCTTCCGGGCATCGATGCCGCCGAAGATCTGGACCGCCGTACGTCCTTCGAGCCGGGCAACGGCCGTTGCGCATTCAGCCAGCCGCGGACCCAGCACGGGATGCCGCAGATAGGCCTGTGCCTCGTCCAGCGAGGCGATGGCATATCTCCGGGAGGTCGGGCTCTGCCCCAGCCCGGCGGTCTGGGGGAAGACGAACCACATCCAGTGGCTCCGCTTGGACCCTTCGCGGAGTTCCGTGAGGGCACGCTGGTACGTCCCGGCGGCATCCTGGGCGGTCACGAACCGTTCCAGACCGTAGCGATCGTGCATGGGAGTGCCCTTCGTCATTCGTCGAAGTGCGGGGAAAAGTCTTCGTCTCCGGCGATCGACGAGATGACCGAGGCGGCGACGTCGCGGATCTTCACATTCCTGTTGTTGGAGGTATTTCGCAGGATCTTGAAGGCCGCCGCCCGGCTGCAGCGGTTCTGGGCCATGATGGCGCCGATGGCCATATCGATGGCCGTCCTTGATTGCATTGCGGCGGCCAGATCGTCGCGCGACTCGGTGAGCCGGGCCAGCCGGAGGCCCACCAACAGGGCGCGGGAGGCCTGTGCCGCAAAGGCCCCGGCCAACGTGGCGTCTCCGTCGGAAAAGGCATCAGCCTGCGTCGAAAAGACGTTGAGAACGGCGGTGTCACCGTCGTCCAGAACCAGGGGAATGCTCAGCGTGGAACTGGCCGCGGCGCCGCGGCTGCCGGCATTCACGGTGAATTTCTTCCGCTGGCTTAGAACGATTCCGCAGGATACGGGACGTTCGGGACGCGAGAAGTGCTGCGCGGACAGTGCCGCGAGTGCGGCCAGGAAATCGTCGACGCCCGCCGCGGCATCGTCGCTGTCCAGGACCAGATCCAGCAGGCGCCCGGTACCGCCGCGTGACGTGATGGCAAGATCGTCAATCATGTAAGCCCCCAATTCCTGACCGCACGTTTGCCCGATGACCAAACGAGGTCCTGCTTCGATGCTATTGCGAGGGGCCGGACGGCGGAAGGGACGCGCCGTACAGAATACCGGCCGCCACGGACTGCGCCCGGGGATGCTCAGGCAGGTCCTGAATCGTTGCCTTGCCTGAGGGTCGCCGCGCAGGCGCGCGGCGTATCGTGTTCCCTATGACGAGCGTCCTGGACATGGTCGGTGTGGTTAAGCGTTTCGGGTCCGTGACGGCCCTTGACGGGCTGGACTTTTCGGTCGAGGCGGGGGAGGTGCATGGCTTCCTCGGCCCCAACGGTGCCGGCAAGTCCACGACGATCCGGCTGCTGCTGGGTATGCTGCGGGCCAACGCCGGCTCGGTCCGGGTGCTTGGCCTGGACCCCTGGCGCGACGTGGCCACGCTGCATCGCCGCCTGGCCTATGTCCCCGGGGACGTGGCGCTGTGGCCCAACCTGACCGGCGGCGAGGTGATCGAGCTGCTGGGACGGCTTCAAGGCGGCCAGGACCAGGCCCGGCGCGACCGCCTCCTGGAGATGTTCGACCTGGACCCGACGAAGAAGTCGCGCGCCTACTCCAAGGGCAACCGCCAGAAGGTGGCGCTGATCGCAGCCCTGGCCACCGACGCCGAGTTGTTCCTGCTGGATGAGCCCACGAGCGGGCTGGACCCGCTGATGGAGGACGCTTTCCGCGGATGTGTCAGGGAGCTCCGGGACCAGGGGCGCACTGTCCTGCTCAGCAGCCATATCCTCAGCGAGGCCGAGGCACTCTCGGACCGGGTCAGCATCATCCGCGAGGGCCGGGTGGTGGACACCGGCAGGCTCGAAGAGCTGCGGCACCTCACCCGGACTTCTGTCACCGCCGACGTCGCAGCCGTGCCACCGGGCCTCGACGCCATTCCGGGGGTACACGACGTCGTCGTGGTGAACCACCGGGTCAGCGCCCAGGTGGAACCGTCCGGACTGGCGCCGCTGATGCGGGCGCTGACCGACGTCGGGTTGCATTCGCTGGTCAGCCAGCCACCCACGCTCGAAGACCTGTTCCTGCGGCACTATGGCCCTGCGGCCCGGGCAGTGCCCACCGCGGCAGCGTCGGGTACGGGACGGCCCGGCAATGCCTGAGTCGCTCGCCGGGACCGGGGTTTTGATCCGGCTGGGCCTGCGGCGGGACCGCTGGCTGCTTCCGGTCTGGATCGCCGGTTTCGCCGCCACGACGTATTCCACGGCCCTGGCCGGAGCCGAGCTCTATCCTGACGTCGGCAGCCGGGTCGAGGCGGCGACGGCCCTGAACGCCACAGCCTCCCTCGTGGCACTCTTCGGCCGGATCTACGACCCCGCCTCTTTAGGGGCGCTGTCCCTGATCAAGTACACCGCCTTCATGGCGGCCATCCTCGCGGTCCTCATGGCCATGATCACCATCCGGCACACCCGCGCCGACGAAGAGTCCGGCCGCCTGGAACTGCTCGGCGGCGGGAGGCTGGGGCGCGACGCCCCGCTGGCCGCCGCCCTGGTGATCAGCTTCGGGGCCAGCCTCGTCCTCGGTCTCGTGACAGCCGCGTCCCTGGCGGCGGGAGGGCTGCCGGCCGCAGGGTCCCTCGCGTTTGGGCTGGGCTGGGCGGCCACCGGGATGGCCTTCAGTGCGGTGGCCGGAGTGGCCGCGCAGCTGACCGCCAGCGCACGGGCCGCCACCGGGCTCAGCGTCGGCGTCATTGCCGTCACTTATGCCCTGCGGGCGGTGGGCGACCTCGCCGAACCGGGACCTTCCGCATTGTCCTGGCTGTCACCGATCGGCTGGAACCAGCAGATCCGCGCCTTTGCCGGGGACCGCTGGTGGGTGCTCGCGCTGCCCCTTGCCCTGTGCGCGGTCCTCGTGCCGGTGGCCCTGGCGCTCCGGGCGCGCCGGGACCTGGGCTCCGGACTGCGCGAGGAGCGGCCCGGTCCGGCGCGCGGCTCGCTCCGGGGTGTCTGGGACCTGGCCGTGCGGCTTCAGTTCCGTGTGCTGCTGGCCTGGTCGGTGGCGTTCCTCGTCTTCGGCGTGGTGGTCGGCTCGCTTGCCGGCAACGTCGCGGATCTGCTGAGTTCCGCCAACGCCCAGGAGCTGATCAGGACGCTGGGTGGAAGCCAGGCGATGACCGACGCGTTCCTGTCCGCGGAAGTCGGGATCATGGGCCTCCTCGCCGCCGCGTACGGACTGTCCGCGGCCGCGCGCCTGCGCGAGGAGGAAACCGCAGGCCATGTTGAGGCGCTGCTGGGCACCGCGACCACCCGGGCACGGTGGGCCACCAGCCACTTTGCGGCCGCCGCGGCCGGGGTTGCCCTGCTCATGCTGCTGGCCGGCATGTCGGTCGGCGCCGGCGCTGCCGCCGCCCTGGGCGACGGAGCACAGTTCGGCCGGGTCACGCTGGCCGCCCTTGCCCAGATCCCGGCAGCGTGGGTCGTCACGAGCGCGGTGCTGGCAGTGTTCGGCTGGGCGCCCCGCCTGACCGGGGCCGTGTGGGGCCTGCTGCTCGCCTTCGTCGCGCTTGGCGAGTTCGGGGTGCTGTGGAACGCGCCGGAGTGGCTGATGGATCTTTCGCCGTTCCGGCACTCTCCGCTGCTGCCGCTCGATTCCAGCGACGCCGGCCCGCTGCTGGCACTGACCGTGGTCGCCGCGGCGCTCGCCGGCGTCGGCTATTCCGGCTGGCGCCGCCGGGACCTCGCCGCATGAGCGCCGCCGGCCGCACGGACAGCAGCCCGGGTTCCAGCCGGGATCCCCGCGTTGACTCGTTCATCGAGGTGCTGCCGGGCTGGCAGCAGGCCGTCTGCCGCGAGGTCCGCGAACTTGCGCATGCCGCCGACCCTGGGGTCTCCGAGACCATCAAGCGCACCACCCGGCCCTACTTCGTGCTTGACGGCAACATCTGCGCGCTGCAGGCCGCCAAGGACCACGTCAACGTCTTCCTCTACGACGGCGGGATCGTTCCGGATCCGGAGGGGATCATCACCGCCGGCCACAGCAACAAGACCGCCCGGACGGTGGCCTTCCGCGAGGACGAGGCCATCAACGCGCCGGCCCTGGTGCAGATATTCCGCCAGATCATCGCGAACAACCGTGCCGGCGGCTGGCGGAAGCTCAAAACCGGCGGCCCGATGTCGCGCTGAGCGTTCCGGAGGGGCGGGGGCCTGTCTGCCATGATGGCGGGATGGACATGACCGAAGAACCGTGGGCGTCCGACTGGGCCGGGGCCCTCGAACTCGTGCGGCTTCCGCCGGCCGTGCCGGATGCGCTCGCCGACGGCGATCTGGCCGCAGCGCGCGCCGTGACCGCCGCCGGGGCCACGCGCGGGGCGCCCTCGTGATCCTCCTGGAGATGGCGAAGTATCACCCGGAAGTCGCCGTCGTCCGGGCCACCGTGCGGCCGGACAACCTCTCCTCCCGGCGGCTGCTGGACCAGTACGGGTTCCGCGAAGCGGGGGATCAGTGGGACGATGACGACGGCCTGGAGACGATTCTCGAAGTGCCGGTGAAGGGCTTGACGGCGGTTGAGACCGCCACGGCGGGTGGCTGCGGATGAGCGGGAAGGGAACGGTCTTGCTGGGTGGCGTCCGGGTGAGGGTGCTGCGCAGCTCCGACGCCGGGCGGATGGCTGCCGCCTACCGGCGGAACCGGGAGCATCTGGCCCCCTGGGAGCCGTTGCGGGCCGAGGAGTTCTTCACGGCTGACGGCCAGGCCGCCAGCATCGAGTCGAAGGTCGCCTTGTTCATCGCCGGTTCCGAAGTTCCGCAGGTGCTGCTGGACGGAGAGCGCATCATCGGGGTGATGAACCTGAGCGGGATCGTTCGCGGACCGTTCCTCAGCGCCCACCTCGGCTACTGGGTGGCCCGGGAATTCAACGGCCGCGGGATCGGCTCGGCGGCCGTCGAGTTCGCCGTTGAGTCTGCGCGGAGCGAACTGGGGCTGCACCGGCTGCAGGCCTCGACCCTGCCGCACAATGCCGCGTCCCGGAAGATCCTCAAGCGGGCCGGATTCGAGGAAATCGGCCTGGCCCCGGCCTACCTCCAGATTGCCGGCTCGTGGCAGGACCACATCCTGTACCAGCGCCTCCTGTACTGACTACCGTGGGAGCCATGAGCATCTTCCTCGTCGGCGGCGGCCCCGACACCGTCACGACCCCTGTTGTGTTCGACCGGTTCATGCGGGAAGTCCGGCACCGGGCAGCTGGGGGCAGGGTTGCGCGCATCGTGGTGGTGCTCGTCGACGACGAGGGCAGCTCGGAGTATTTCCTCCCCGCCTATCTGGATCCCCTGCGGGCCCGGGCCGCCTGCGAGGTGGTCACCGTGCTGCTCCATCCCGGCGGGGCGGTGGCCCCGGACGTCTTCGCCGACGTCGACGCGATCGTCGTCGGGGGTGGCCCCACTCCCGTCTACCTCGACGCACTGCGGAACGCGGCGCCGGCCATCCGGCTGGCAGTCGCGGCCGGTGCGCCGTATCTGGGCTTCTCCGCGGGAGCGATGGTCGCGCCGTCACGGGCGATCATCGGCGGCTACCGGGTGCGCGGCACGGAGGTCTGCGGGGAGGAATGCTCCGAAGGCCTCGACGAGGTCGAGATCCGCGACGGGCTCGGCCTGGTGCCCTTCGCCGTCGATGTCCACGCGGCGCAGGCGGGCACCCTGGGCCGGGCCGTCGCCGCGGTGGTCAGCGGACTCGTGGACAAAGCAGTGGCCGTGGACGAAAACACCGCCCTCGTCCTGCCGCACTCGGATCCACAGGAGCAGCAGGCCATCGGGACGGGAAACTGCTGGCTGGTCCGCGGCACCGGACACAAGGCCACGGTCTCGGTGCTGTCCGCCGCATAACCAGTGGCTCGCCGTGCCGACCCGCTTGGCGGCATGGTTACTCGCGGGTAACGTTGGGCCCATGCATTTGCTGCTCCGCACCCTCCTCCTGTTGCTCACGTCCTCCCGCCGGCCGCCGCTGAGCATCTGGGACACGTCCTCGCTGCCGCTGCGGGTCCTGCCGAGCGATATCGACATCGCCCTGCACGTCAACAACGGCATGTACTTCTCGCTCATGGACCTGGGCCGGTTCGACCTCATGGCGCGTAGCGGAACCTGGAAACGGATCCGCCGCCGCGGCTGGACCCCGGTGGCCGCGGGGGAGACCATCGCCTTCCGGCGCTCCCTCCAGCTGTGGCAGCGATACACGGTCGAGTCCAGGATCATCGGTCTCGACGCGAAGGCCATCTATTTTGAGCAGCGGATGGTCGTCGACGGCGAGATCTACGCCCGCGCCTACATTGCCACCCGCCTCGTGAGCAAGGGGAAGCCCGTCAGCCAGGCGGAGATCCTGCGCGAATTCGGCGCACCCCCGGCGGACCTGGAGCTGCCCGGGTGGATCCATGAATGGCGCGAAAGCAACGCGCTGCCCGGCGCCCGGCGCTCCGCCCCGCACGTCTGGGCCTGAGTACGTCCGGGACCGGGCGGACGGCGTCCCTCCGGGGCGGCCGCGAGCGACCCGGCGGGCGGCCGCCGTCGGGTATTCCCTGCTGTGCCATCAGCGAAACCGAGGGGACATTCCCGGACCGCTCCCGTACCGTTGACCCATGGCTACCGTAGACATCACAGGTGAACAGTTCGCATCGACCGTCGAGGACAACGACATTGTCCTCGTCGATTTCTGGGCCGAATGGTGCGGCCCGTGCAAGCAGTTCGGACCCACGTACTCAGCAGTCTCCGAGAAGCACCCGGACGTCCTCTTCTCCAAGGTGGACACCGAAGCGGAGCAGCAGCTCGCCGCCGAGGCCGGCATCACGTCCATCCCCACCCTGATGGCCTTCCGCGAAAAGGTGCTGGTGTTCTCCCAGCCCGGCGCGCTGAACGCCCAGCAGCTGGAGCAGGTGGTCGACGCCGTGAAGGCCCTGGACATGGAGGAAGTCCACGCGCATGTGGCCCGTTCGCAGGCCGAGGCTGCCGCCCCCGCAACCAGGCAGGACGGGACCCAGATCCCCGAGGCCTGAGCCGTTTTAACAGCAACGCGGGGTCACTCAGCGCCCATCACCATAGTGTTTATGGGCGCTGAGTGACCCCGCGTTGCTCTATTCGGAGGGTGCCGTCAGAGTTTTTCGATCTTGACCGGCTCGGCCAGCAGGGCGCTCAGGGACTCGTTGAGGTCCTGGAGTGCCGTGCCTTTGGCATGCTTGTCCAGGTCCTCCTGCGAGGCCCACAGCTCGGCCAGCACGAGGCGTTCCTCGGTGGCTTCGGTGAGCTCATAACGGATGCAGCCGGGTTCGTTGACAACCTCGTCGATTGCGATTTCCAGGGCGAGCTTCACGCGGAAGAATTCGCCCTCGTTGGGGATGAAAGTGGCCTGGAGGTCAATGGGAGCGCTCATGCGTTCACAATACCCGGAGCCTGCCGCGGGCCCTGAAGATTTCGTAGGACTTCCAAGCTTTACTCTTCTATTGCCGCCCGTCTGTTGGTAGCGTCACACCATGCTTGCATACACAGCCGGGGACACTGACGTCCCACTGCTCGACGAGACCATCGGCGCGAATTTCGAGCGGATCGTGGCCAGGTTCCCCCTGCACGACGCGCTGATCGAGGCCGCGGCGGTGCCCGGCGAAGAGGCCCGGCGGTGGAGCTACACCAAGCTGAACGACGACGTCGACCGCGTCGCCCGCGCGCTGCTCGCCGTCGGCGTCGGGCAGGGCGAACGGATCGGCATCTGGAGCCCCAACTGCGCGGAGTGGACCATCGTGCAGTACGCGACCGCAAAGGTCGGCGCGATCCTGGTCAGCGTCAATCCCGCCTACCGCAGCCACGAACTGGAGTTCGTGGTCCGGCAGAACGGCATGCGGATGCTGGTCTGCGCGCCGTCGGACAGGAACAGCGACTACACCGGCATGGCACGCCGGGCGCTGGCGGAATGCCCAGAGCTGCGCGAGCTGGTCTTCCTGCCCGACGCCGGCCTGGCCGAGCTCACCGCCGGCGAGCCCGAAAACGAAGCCGAACGGACCTTCGCGGAACTGCTCAAGCGGGCCGACGACGTCGCCCATGCCGACCTCAAGGCGCGGATGGCCGGACTGGACCCGCACGACGCGATCAACCTCCAGTACACCTCCGGCACCACGGGCTTCCCCAAGGGGGCCACGCTGACCCACCACAACATCCTGAACAACGGCTATTCCATCGGCGAACTGCTGGACTATACCGAGCACGACCGGGTGGTGATTCCGGTGCCCTTCTACCACTGCTTCGGCATGGTGATCGGGAACCTGGCCGCCCTCAGCCACGGCGCCGCCACCATCATCCCGGGCCGGGGCTTCGCGCCCGCGGCGGCGCTGGAAGCGGTGCAGGACTTCGGCGGGACCTCGCTGTACGGGGTGCCGACGATGTTCATCGCCGAGCTGGCGCTGCCGGACTTCGCATCCTATGACCTCGCCACGCTGCGCACCGGCGTCATGGCCGGATCGCTGTGCCCCATCGAGGTGATGAACCGGGTCATCTCGGAGATGAACATGAAGGATGTGGCCATCTGCTACGGCATGACGGAGACCTCCCCGGTGTCCACCATGACCCGCAGCGTGGACAGCATGGCCCGGCGCACCGAGACCGTGGGCCGGACGATGCCGAACCTCGAGAGCCGGATCGTGGACCCGGTGACCCGCGGGGTGATTGAGCGCGGGGAGATCGGTGAACTGTGCACCCGCGGCTACTCCGTCATGAAGGGGTACTGGAACCAGCCGGACAAGACCGCCGAGGCGATCGATGCCGAGGGCTGGATGCACACCGGGGACCTGGCCCGGATGGATGCGGACGGCTACATCGTGATCGAGGGCCGGATCAAGGACATGGTGATCCGCGGCGGCGAGAACGTCTACCCGCGCGAGATCGAGGAGTTCCTCTACACCCACCCGGACATCCAGGACGTGCAGGTGATCGGGGTCCCGGATGAACGGTACGGGGAGGAACTCATGGCCTGCGTGATCCTCAAGCCCGGCGCGCCGCCCCTGGACGCCGGGAGCCTCGCCAAGTTCTGCCGCGGCAAGCTGGCGCACTACAAGATCCCGCGCTACGTCGACGTGCGGGACAGCTTCCCGATGACGGTGTCCGGGAAGATCCGCAAGGTGGATATGCGCAAGGAAGCGGTCGCCCGGCTGGGCCTCTGACAGCAACAGCTAAGGGCAACGCGGGGTCACTCACGGCCCATCCCGGGCCCCGGCATGGGCCGGAAGTGACCCCGCGTTGCCCGGATTTAGGCTGGCCTGTGGATAACTTCCGCGGGGGCACCGGGACGCGGCCACAATGGTGCCCATGGTCCGCATTACGCCGCTCCCGGAGAGCCTCAGCCAGACCCCGTTCACCGTCTACGAGTCCCGTGCCTTGGGCATACCGCCCAAACGCCTCCGGGCCACGGACCTGTCCGACGGCGGGCGGCTGATCTACCTGCCGGCCGGGCGCCACCTGGAGACGATCGAGCGAGCGCGGGTCCTCGCCATGGCGACTTCCGGCGCCTGGGTCTCCCATGAGACGGCGGCCCACCTGTCCGGGCTCGGCCTGCCGCCCTGGTTCGACGTCGAATCAACCATTCATCTGAGCAAGCCGCACGAACTGCCGCGGGTGCGCCGGGCCGGAGTCACGGGCCACCGGGTTCGGGTAATCCCGGGTGAGCTGACCATGATCGAGGGGATTCCGGTCTCAGGCAGGCCCCGGACCTGGCTGGACCTGGCGGCGAAACTGCCGCTCAGCTACCTCATTGCCATGGGGGACCAGCTGATCCGGATGCCCAGGCCAGGACTGGAAGGCAGGTCGGATCCTTATGCCTTCAAGGAAGGGCTGCGGCTGCTCATCCGTCAGCATCCCAATCTGAAAGGCGTTGAGAAGGCCCGGCTTGCCCTCGCGGAGATGCGGGTAGGCGCCGATTCGTTCCCTGAGACGTTCCTGCGGCTGGCAATGCTGGACGCACGGCTGCCGGAACCCGAGCTGCAGCTCCGTCTTGACCCGCACGATGCATGGTCTCCCGCTGCCGATCTTGGCTACCGGCGGTTCCGGATAGCGGTGCAGTACGACGGCGCCCACCACCTCACGCGGGCACAGCAGTCCCGGGACAACTGCCGGGACGAGGCTTTCCGCAGCGCGGGCTGGTCCTACTTCAAGGTCAACGCCGATGACCTGGCCGAGGATTTCCAGGGCGTCATCGCCCGGATCAAAAGGGCGTGGCTCCGCTCCGTCCAGTCCAACGCGGGGTCAGATAGCGTCCATCCCGGGCCCCGGCATGGGCCGTGAGTGACCCCGCGTTGCTTTTACGCGTTGCTTTTAGTGGTGGCGGTGGTCCTGGATGGTCATCCGCGGGCCGAAGGTCGGCTTGCGGAAACCGCTCAGCCCGAGCATCCGGACCACCCGTTGCCGGTGGCCGGCCCACGGTGCCAGGAGCCGGAGCATGCCGGCGTCGTCCGTCCGCCGGCCGGTCAGAGCGGCGCCCACATACGCGGCCAGATGGTAGTCACCCACCGCAATCGAGTCCGGGCAGCCGTGGGTGCGCTGCACGACTTCCGCCGCGGTCCACGCGCCGATCCCGGGAATGGTCTGCAGCTTCGTGGACGCTTCCGCGGAGGGCAGCGCCGCGAGCCGTTCAAGCGCGACGGCGGAGCGCAGCGCCCGCATGACGGTCGCCGAGCGCTGCGGGCCCACGCCGGCCTTGTGCCACTCCCACGAGGGGATGCGCAGCCACTGTTCCGGCGTGGGCTGGACCATCAGGTTCTCCGGAGCGGCCACGCCCGCGGAGGGCGCCGCGGTCCCGAAGCGGTACATCAGATAGCGGTAGCCGCGGCGGGCCTCGATGACGGTGACCTTCTGCTCGAGGATGGTGGGCACGAGAGAGTCAATCATCCGGCCGGTGGCGGGCAGCCGCACGCCAGGGTTCCGCCGTCGGGCTTCCACCACCAGGCGAGGGAGGGTGGCTCGGTAGGCGGCCTCGTCAAACGCCGACCAGTCGTCGTCGCGGCCCAGCAGCCGCGGGACGGAGGCGGCAGCGTCGGCGGCCCCCGGTCCCCACGCCTGTACATCAACGAACGGCGCGGAGTCCGGACCGCCGGCAGCGAGCCGCACGGCGGCCGGGCCGGCCGGCGTCGTCAACGCCATCCACAGCCCGCCCGGGACGGCGCGGAAAGACGGATCGCCCTGGCCGCGCAGCAGGGTCCCGACCGTCTGGAGCAGGTCGAACCGGCCGCCGGGGTGCCACCGCAAGGAGGCGTCCGCCGCGGCGGCAAAGCCGGCGGGAACGTCTGCGATGGTCATTCAAACATGTTCCCACGTCCGCCTGGCCGGCACGCTGCCCCGGCCCGGAAGTTTGGGACAAACGGCACTGAAAAAGAAGCCCGCGCGGGACTAGAATCCGGGTGTGGCGTGGACCGCCCGCGCCTGCTGGGGCCCAGGCCCTGGGGTTTTCAGGAGCACTCAATGACTGGTGGAGTAGTACATTTCGAGATTCCCGCCGACGACGAGAACCGTGCGGGAACGTTCTACAGTTCGGCATTCGGATGGGAAGTAAATCCGATGCCGGAACTGAGCTACACCATGATCAAGACCACGCCGACGGACGAATCGGGGCTGCCCTCCGTTCCAGGCTCTATCAACGGCGGGATGTTCCGCCGCGAAGGAACGGTCGCGTCCCCCGTTATCACCGTGGACGTTGACGACATTGACTCGGCACTGGAGAAGATCAATGCACTGGGCGGAAGTACCGTAATGCCGCGCCAGGATGTTGGCGGCATGGGCTGGTCCGCCTACTTCAAGGACACCGAGGGCAATATCGTGGGCCTCTGGCAGAACGCGGCCCCCGCAGGCGGAGCCGCGGACGCTCACGGCGCCGCTTCCACGGCGAACGACATCGGCGCCTGAGGGCCCTGGTACGTGCCGTCAGGGCCTGCCGTCAGCGCACGCCGGTCAGTGCATGCCCGTCACGAGCCACAGCGCCACGACCGCGAGGGGGACGGTGAGGACGACGGCGGCGAGGCCGGCCAGCGCGAAGCCTCCCCAGCGGATCTCGACGTTCAGCGTGCGGAGCCGTTCGTGCCAGAGCAGCGTGGCCAGCGACGCCCACGGGGTGACCAGCGGGCCAAGGTTCACCCCGATCAGCAGGGCCGCGAGCCGGGCCGGCGATCCTCCCACCGGCTCCAGGGCCAGGTAGGCCGGCAGGTTGTTGACCACGTTCGACGCGCCGGCGCCCAGCCCCGCGAGCCGCAGCAGCGCGGGCAGGCTGTCGCCCGAGCCGGCGATCCCGGACAGGAACCGGGTCAGTCCGTTCGCATGCAGGGCCTCCACCACCATGAACAACCCCGAGGTGAGCATAAGCGGCCGCCACGGGACCATCGACCAGCGCAGCGCCGAGCGTCGGCGCCAGAGAAACAGCAGGAGCAGGATAGCCGCCGCGGCGAGCGCCGGAATCTGCACCGGCACGCCGGACACCAGGGCCGGAAGCAGCAGCACCATCACGCCGGCCGCCGAGTAGAGCAGCACCCGGTCCCGGACCTTGTGGACGGGCTGGGGTCCGTAGCGGCCGCGGAGATCCTTCCGGAACGCCAGCCACAGGAGCGCCAGGGGGACCAGGATCCCCGCCAGCGCCGGTGCCCAGACCAGTCCGGCGAAGGCTGCCGGGCTGAGCCTGAGCCGGTCCTGGGCCAGCAGATTGGTCAGGTTGGACACCGGCAGCAGCAGGGATGCGGTGTTGGCCAGCCAGATCGTGGTCAGCGCGAACGGCAGCGGCGGGATCCGGGCGTGGACGGCCAGCAGCACGACGACGGGCGTCACCAGCACCGCCGTCGTGTCCAGGGACAGGAACACGGTGGAGACGGTGGCCAGGCCGATCACGAGCAGCCACAGGAGGATGACCCGGCCGCGGCCCAGCGAAGCGAGACGCTCGGTGACCACCCGGAACAGCCCGGCGTCGTCCACGAGTTCCGTCACGAGGGACATGGCCACGACGAAGGCCAGCACGGGCACGGTGCGGGCTGCCAGCTCCTGGAAGGCCGGACCTGGCAGCAGGCCCGATGCCAGCGCGGCGGTCCCGGCCAGCAGCATGCCGGCGGGGAACAGGTAACTCTTCAGCCTCGTCAGGCGGCCCCAGCGTTTCACCGCATAATCCTCGCACCTGCGGGCGCCGGACGTGGGCTCTCCCGCGGAGACGGTAACTTTATACCTATGAAGTACGCGCACTCCGTTCTGGAACTCATCGGCCACACGCCTCTCGTCAAACTCAACCATGTGACCGACGGCATCGGGGCAACAGTCCTGGTGAAGTTGGAATACCTGAACCCCGGCGGTTCCATCAAGGACCGCATCGCGGCGAAGATGATCGATGAAGCCGAACGCACCGGCAAGCTCCTTCCCGGCGGGACCATCGTGGAACCCACCTCCGGCAACACCGGCGTCGGACTGGCCCTCGTGGCCCAGCAGAAGGGCTACCGCTGCATCTTCGTGGTGCCGGACAAGGTCGGCGAGGACAAGCGGGCCGTGCTCCAGGCCTACGGAGCCGAAGTGGTGGTGACACCCACCGCCGTCGCCCCGGACAGCCCGCAAAGCTACTACGGCGTCTCGGACCGCCTGGTCACCGAGATCCCCGGAGCCTACAAACCGGATCAGTTCTCCAACCCGGCCGCGCCGGCCAGCCACTACGAATCCACCGGCCCGGAAATCTGGAACGATACGGACGGCCTGGTCACCCACTGCGTGATCGGCGCGGGCACGGGCGGCACCATTACCGGCACCGGCCGCTACCTGAAGGAAGTTTCCGCGGACCGGCCCGAGGCGGCCGGCGGCGTGGTCAAGATCATCGGCGCCGACCCCGCCGGGTCCGTCTACTCCGGCGGAACGGGCCGGCCGTACTTCGTCGAAGGCGTCGGCGAGGACATGTGGCCCGCCAACTATGACAAGTCCATTCCGGACGACGTCATCGCCGTCACCGACGCCGACTCCTTCGCCATGACCCGCCGGCTGGCCCGCGAGGAAGGCCTGCTCGTGGGCGGATCCTCCGGCATGGCCGTCGTCGCGGGGCTGCAGGTCGCGAAGGATCTCCCGGCGGACGCCGTCGTCGTCGTCATCCTGCCCGACTCCGGCCGCGGCTACCTGGCCAAGATCTTCAACGACCAGTGGATGCGCTCCTACGGCTTCCTCGCCAGCGGCGATGACGCCTCCGTGGGGGAGGTGCTCAAGGCCAAGACCGGGGAGCTGCCGGACCTGGTCCACATCCACCCGAACGAGAGCGTCCGCGATGTCATCAACATCATGAACGAGTACGGCGTCTCGCACATCCCCGTGCTCTCCGCGGAGCCGCCGGTGGTCATGGGCGAGGTGCTGGGCGCCGTCGACGAACGTTCCCTGACCGCGAAGCTGTTCCGCGGCGAGGCGAAACTGACGGACAAGATCGCCGAACACATGGAGGCGCGGCTGCCGGTGATCGGCTCGCTCGAATCGATCTCGACCGCCCGCGAACTCCTCTCCGAGAACGACACCCTGATGGTGACGTTCGTCGGCGCCCCGGTGGGGATCCTGACCCGCCACGACCTCCTCGCGTACCTCAGCAACTGACCCGCCGGCGGGGCCCGCCTTCCCGGCGGGCCCCGCCACCGGCCGAAAGGATCCCACATGTCTTTGCCAGAAAGCCCTTCCGCAAAAAACCCCGGGTTCAACACCCGCGCCATCCACGCCGGCCAGGCCTTTGAGCCGCGCACCGGCGCCGTTGTGCCGCCGGTGCACTTCTCCTCGACCTATGCGCAGGAGGCGATCGGCGTGCTGCGCGCCGGCTATGAGTACGGCCGCGGGACCAACCCCACCCGGGACGCCCTGCAGGAACAACTGGCAGCGCTGGAAGGCGGCACCGCGGCGTTCTCCTTCAGCTCCGGCCTGGCCGCCGAAGACTCCCTGATCCGCGCCCTGGCCCGACCGGGCGACCACATCGTGCTCGGCAACGACGCCTACGGCGGCACCTACCGGCTGATCAACCGTGTCCTGGGGGAGTGGGGCATCGGCAACACCCCGGTGGACATGTCCGACCTTGACGCCGTGGCGAAGGCCATCGCCGCGGGGGGAAGCAGCGCCGGCAAGACCCGCCTCGTCTGGGTCGAGACGCCGTCGAACCCGATGATGAAGATCACCGACATCGAGGCCATCGCCAGGCTGACGCACGACGCCGGCGCCCTCCTCGTGGTGGACAACACCTTCGCCTCCCCTTACCTGCAGAATCCGCTCGCCCTCGGCGCCGACATCGTGGTGCACTCCACCACCAAGTACATCGGCGGGCACTCCGACGTCGTCGGCGGTGCGATTGTGGTCAACGACCCGGAACTGGCCGAGAAGATCGGCTTCGTGCAGTTTGCCGTCGGCGCTGTCTCCGGCCCGATGGATGCCTTCCTCACCACCCGCGGGCTCAAGACCCTGGGCGTCAGGATGGACCGCCACAGCGACAACGCCCAGGCCGTCGCCGAATGGCTGCTGCAGCGTCCCGAGGTGGAGGCCGTGCTGTACCCGGGCCTGCCCTCGCACCCGGGCCACGAGCTGGCCAGGAAGCAGATGAAGAAGTTCGGCGGCATGATCTCCGTGCAGTTCAAGGGCGGCGAAGCGGCGGCGCGCAAGGTTGCCGAATCGACCTCCGTGTTCACCCTCGCCGAGTCCCTGGGCGGCATCGAATCCCTGATGAACTACCCCTCGGAGATGACCCACGCCTCGGTCAAGGGCACCGAACTGGCCGTACCGGTCAACCTCATCCGGCTCTCCTGCGGCATCGAGGACGTCGAGGACCTGATCGCCGACCTTGAACAGGCCTTCTCCCGCCTTGAGCCGGGCAGCTAGCAGGCAGTGACAACCACCACCGAGGCCGCCCCCTCCACCCGCCGCGGCCGGCTCGCGACGGCGGCGGGCGGGCTCGCCGTCGTCGTCGCCCTGGTGGTGCTGTACTCCGCCTACATCCCGTTGATGAACGACTTCGAGGTCTACTTCTACGGCGGCAGCCGGGTGCTGCAGACCGGCGAGACCGGAGTCAACGAACTCTACGCGCCGCGGGACGGGCTGCCGTTCACCTACCCGCCCTTCGCGGCGCTGCTGTTCGCGTCGCTCGCGTCGCTCGGCCAGACCGTGGCGAGCCTGGTCTTCATCACGACGGCGCTGCTGGGCGCGGCGGTCGTCTCGGCGTGGTTGGCGCGGCACTACTTCGGCCTGGGCCGATGGCGGGACACCGTCGCCGACTGGCGTTTCCGTGCCGTGGCGCTGGCCGGAACCGCGGCGATCCTGCTGCTGGGGCCGTGGCGGGACACCTTCGACTTCGGCCAGATCAACATCATCCTGATGGGCCTGATTTTGGCCGACTTCGCGCTGCACGGCAAAGCCCGGGCGGGGGAGATCCGCTGGCCCGCGGGGCTCCTGATCGGGATCGCGGCCGGCATCAAGCTGACCCCGCTCGCGTTCGGGCTGTACTTCCTGGTCCGCCGCGACTTCAAGGCCCTCGGCTGGATGGCGGGCGGCTTTTTCGGCTCCATTGCCCTGGCCTGGGCGCTGCTGCCCACGGCCTCGGTGACGTTCTGGACCCGGATCCTGCCGGACACCGGGCGCATCGGGGGCCCGGCGTACATGGACAACCTCTCCGTCAAGGGCCTGCTGCTGCACCTTGGCCTGCCGGATTCCGGGCTGACCTCCCTGCTGTGGCTGGTGCTCTCCCTGGCGCTGGCCGCCGTGGCCGCGCTGGTGATCAAGTGGGCGGTGGATGCGGATGAGAACTTCGTGGCCGTGTCCGCCACCGCCGTGCTGATGCTGCTGGTCAGCCCCGTGTCCTGGTCCCACCACTGGGTGTGGATGGCCGTGGCGCTGCCGTGCCTGGGGTTCGCGATCCACCGGGTGCCGTCCCGGAACGGGAAGATGCGCCTGGCCGGCTGGATCATCGTGGCCGCGTCCGCGGTGGCCTTCTACCTGACGCCCAAGTACCTTGCGGTGCTGGCCGGCGCGCAGGAGTGGGGGAAGGATCCGCAGACCCAGTGGCAGCTCATCGTCGCAAGCCTGGGCGTGCTCTGCGGCATGGCCATGCTGGTGTACTGGGCGCTGGCCTACCGCCCGTCCCGGGCGGCCCTGCGCGCGGGGCGGTAGCTTCCCTTCATCCCGCCGGGACCCTGGTCATCCGGAACCCTAGCTTTCTTTAAGATAGTCAGATAGGGTTTTCCGCATGGCACTCAGATCAGATTGGTCCCAGCGGACCTGCAGCATGGCCCGCGGCCTGGATATCCTGGGCGACCCGTGGAGCATGCTCGTCCTCCGCGAGGTCTTCTTCGGCAACGGCCGCTTCGAGGCCATGAAGAACCGCCTCGGCGCAGCGGATTCCGTCCTCACCAACCGGCTCGCGTCCCTCGTGCGGTCCGGACTGCTCACCCGCCAGCCCTATGACGACGGCGGCCGCACCCGCCAGGAATACGTGCTGACGGCCAAGGGCGAGGACGCCCTGCCGGTGCTGAACGCCGTCGTCATCTGGGCCGAAAAGCACCTCCCGGCGCCGTCCGCGCAGGCGCACATGTTCGTCATCCATTCAACGTGCGGGGAACGGACCTCCTCCGCGGACAGCTGCACGGCCTGCGGGGAACCACTCACGGCCGACAACACCAGCTGGCACAGCCTTACGCGTACCGCGGAGCCCGTGCCCCTAGCCACCGCCCGGACCGGGAAGAACGGAGCTGCAGCATGAGCGCGCCCGAAACCACGCTGCCTCGCCCGCCCAGGCGCCGGGTCCACCCGGCGTGGACCGTGGCCGCCGTCGCCTTCCTGGCACTCGTCGGCGCCGCCGGATTCCGGGCCGCGCCCGGCGTGCTGATGGTCCCGCTGCAGAACGAATTCGGCTGGTCCACCACCATCCTCTCGGCCGCAGTGAGCATCAACCTGGTCCTCTTCGGCCTCACGGCCCCGTTCGCCGCGGCCCTGATGGAACGTTTCGGCATCCGCGCCGTCACCTCCGTGGCCCTCGTCCTGATCGGTGCGGGCAGTGCGCTGACCGTGCTGGTGAACCAGTCCTGGCAGCTCCTGCTGACCTGGGGGCTGCTGATCGGGCTGGGCACGGGCTCCATGGCGCTGGTCTTCGCCGCCACCATCGCCAACACCTGGTTCGCCAGGAGCCGCGGCCTGGTAACCGGCATCCTCACCGCCGGGAGCGCCGCGGGGCAACTGGTCTTCCTGCCGCTCATCGCCGCGCTGGCGCAGGATCCGGGCTGGCGGCAGGCGTCGCTGCTGATTGGCGCCGGCGCGCTGGCCGTGGTGCCGCTCGTGCTGAAGTTCCTGAAGAACTCACCGGCCGACGTCGGCGCCCTGCCGTACGGGGCCGAAGCCGGGGCCGGCGCAGGGGCACCCGCAGCGGCGGATGCGGACGCCGTGGCTCCGGCCCCCGCGGGCGGGTCCGCCGGGCCCCGCCCGAATGCCGCCGTCCGGGCGCTGCAGGTGCTCAAGCGGGCCAGCAGGGTGCGGACGTTCTGGGCCCTCGTGGCCGGCTTCGCCATCTGCGGGGCCACCACCAACGGCCTGATCGGCACCCACTTCATCCCCTCGGCCCACGACCACGGCATGGCGGAAACGACGGCGGCCGGATTGCTCGCCGTCGTCGGGATCTTCGACATCCTGGGGACCATCGCCTCCGGCTGGCTGACGGACCGCTTCAACCCGCGGATCCTGCTTGCCGTGTACTACCAGTTCCGCGGGATCGGGCTGCTGGTGCTGCCGCTGCTGCTCAGCGCCACGGTCCAGCCCAGCATGATCGTCTTCGTGGTGATCTACGGCCTGGACTGGGTGGCAACCGTGCCCCCGACCGCCGCGATCTGCCGGCAGGTGTTCGGCGCCGACGGCAGCGTGGTGTTCGGCTGGGTGTTCGCCGCCCACCAGCTCGGCGCGGCCGCCGCAGCACTGGCCGCCGGCGCCATCCGGGACGCCACCGGGCAGTACAACTACGCGTGGTTCGCCGCCGCCGCCATGTGCACCGTCGCCGCCGTGATCAGCGCGACCATCCGCAAGGACACGGCCAGGAAGGAGGCGGTGCCGGTCCCGGCCTAGCCGGCGGAGATTCCCCACCATGGGGGGGTCCCGACGGCGCGGCGCCGGGACCCCCGACCACGGCGGAGTCCTAGGAGGGTGCTGAACAATTTGCGTCGGTAATCTCGAAGGTTTAAGGCGTGCCTGCTGGACTTGCCGGCCCGGTGGTTAAGACTGGTCTTATGCAAGGACGTGAGCGGGAACAGCGGACGCTGTTGGACGTGGAGGCGCTGGCCGGGGAGCTGTTGGCCCCGGGCAGCGTTTTCGCGTTCCTGGCCGAACACCGGGGACGGTTGTTCCCTGATTCGATGATGGAGGACCTGTTCGGGTCGAAGCGGGGCAGGCCCTCGGTGCCGGCGCCGGTGATCGGCTCGGTGCTGGTGCTGCAGGCCCTGCAGGGGCTTTCGGACCGGGAGACCGCCGAGGCGTTGACGTATGACCTGCGGTGGAAGGCGGCCTGCGGGTACGCGCTGACGGATACCGCGTTCCACCCGACCACGCTCGTGTACTGGCGCAAGCGCCTGGCGGCAAGCGCGAACCCGCACCGGATCATGGACGCGGTCACCGAAGTCGTCACCGCCACCGGGATCCTCAAGGGCCGCAACCGCAGGGCACTTGACTCGACGGTCCTGGATGACGCGGTCGCACGGCAGGACACCGTCACGCAGCTGATCGCCGCCGTGCGCCGCTTCGGCCGCGATGTGCCCGGCGGCAAGGACCTGATCGCGGCCCACGCCACCGGGTACGACTACACCCGTGCCGGGAAACCGGACATCGCCTGGGACGACGCGCAGGCCAGGGACGAGCTGATCTCCGCCCTGGTCAACGACGCGCTGGCGCTGCTGGCGGCGGTGGACCCGCAGCAGTTCGACAAAAACCCCGGCGATCCTTCCGATGCAGGCGATCCGAAGGCCGCCGAAGCGTATGCGCTGCTGGCGCTGGTTGCCGGGCAGGACGTGGAACCGGCCGAGGACTCGGACGGCACGGACGGGCGGTGGAAGATCGCCCGGAAAACCGCCCCGGACCGGATGATCTCCATCGTGGACCCCGACGCGCGGCACGCCCACAAGACCCGCAAGGCGATGCGGGACGGATACAAGGCACACATCGTCAACGAGCCCGGGACCGGGATCGTGACTGCCGCCGCGGTAACGAAGGCCGCCGGCCCCGGTTCCTCGGATGCCGAGGCCGGGGCCGGGCTGCTGTCAGCGGACCCGACGGTGGAGGAAAACCAGCAGGTGGACGCCCTCGGTGATTCGGCCTACGGCACCGGGGACATGCTCAAGGCCCTCGCCGCGGCCGGACACCGGGCCCTGGTCAAACCCAAACCGCTGGCCGCCGCCATCGCCGGCGGATTCACGATCGATGACTTCGCCTACGACAAGGCCGCCGGGACGCTGACCTGCCCGAACGGGCTCAGCCGCAGGATCACGGCCAAGGGCCGCGTCACCTTCGGCGCCGCCTGCCGCGGGTGCCCGCTGAAAGACAGGTGCACGACCGCGGCAGGCGGCCGCAAGATCGAACTGCATCCCGACCACGAACTGATGCGCGCCCACCGCGCCGCAGCCCGGAACGAGGACTTCCAGTCCGACTACAAACAGCACCGGCCCATGGTCGAACGCTCCATCGCGTGGCTCACCGCCGGGAACAACCGGCGCCTGCGCTACCTCGGCGTGGCGAAAAACGATGCCTGGTTCCGGCTCCGGGCCGGCGCGGTGAACCTCAAACGCCTCCTCAGCCTCGGGCTGACCGTCCGGGAGGGCGCCTGGGCCATCGCATAGCCCCGGGGCGCCAGCCGCGCCCTCCGGGCACCGCCGGCGAAGGCACCCACGCCCCCGCCGCCGATACTCCAAACGGGCCGGCGACCGGAAAACGCCCGTCCCGCCCGAACCCCCGAAACGACGAAGGGGCCGCCCCGGACGCCCAGACACCGAACCGGCCCCTCAAACAGCCATTAGTTCAGCGCGCTCCTAGGTTGAGGAGCCGACGCAGGTTCAGCCCCGCGATCCGTAGCTGCAGCCTGGCGTTGTTCCTGCTGATGCCGCGGTGCGCGTGCCGGGTATCGGGGTCCGCGGTGGAGATCATCCGGTCCGGGGCGACCTTGCGGGCGAGCCAGGGCTCAGAGTTCGGAGTATCGGAAGGAGTGTGACTCCAAACCTTCGGGGTTGGGGCCGTAAATGGTGATCATCCGCGCGTAGACGGGTGCCCAGTATCGGCCCTTTCGTCCGGGATTCACGCGTGCCGAATCGCCCGGCTTCAGGATGACAGTCTTGCCACCGCTCTCGATATGGAGTTCGCCTTCCAGCACGTAATTCGTCTCGGTGTGGGGGTGGAAGTCCTCCCAGGCGCAGGCCTCGAGCTCCCACTCCGAGAGGATGAAGTCGTCCCAGGGGCCGACAGGATTGGAAGTGATGAACCTGCAGCGGAGGCTCTGCCATTTGTCCTCCATAGGGGCCAGGGCCTGCGCAGGCCAGAAATTGATCGCAGTATCCGTCGTCAGTGCCGGGGCCTGGGGGGTGGTTGTGGTCATGTCTTTTACCGTTTCTTCAGTGGGGAATCTGCTTTGCGGCGTGCTTTGGTGAATCGCAGCAACCTTGCGTCATCGTGATGCGGGTCACTGCATTCCCAAGACTGTGACAGGAACAAATGTTCAAGTCAATGGTCTCGAACTATTGACGTGAACATCCGTTCCTGTCACTGTTTGGGGACAAACATACGTGACTGGCATCACATCGGCGGCGCTCGGAGCAGAGCCCGGCGGGCCTCTGGAAATTAGCTGATGCCGGTTTGCAGAAGGTCCCTCCCGGAGCCCCAACCGGAGTTTCTGGGAGTGGTTTTAGCGCGGGCTCATATGTACCAAAAGATGAAAAGTTCTGACAAATCTTTCACAAACACTATTCACGGGAGAGACCATGGAAACCACCCTCGTAGGAACACTGAGCAAGGCCGGATCCATCCACAAGGTGGAAGGAGGCTTCATCGGACTGCCGTCGATGAACGAGCCGGGGACGGTCGCTGCGATCGGCGATTCCCTCCACAACCCCGAGGGCTCGGTCATGTGCGCAGGATTCTTCGAGCTGAAGGCTTCAGATCCGCTGGTGTACACGTACACCTACGACGAAATGAAGGTCGTCATCCAGGGTGAATTCATCCTCACGGACCAGACGACGGGAGAAGTCACGCACGCCAAGGAACGCGATGTGCTGTTCTTCCCCAAGGGCACCACCGTCAAGTTCGAGACCCCCGAGTACGCCCTGGGGTTCTTCGCCGGCGACCGCACCTTCGCACCCTAGGGGCCTCCGCGGGTTCCCCATCCACGCCGCCGGCAACAGGCATCTGACTACTGTTCCCGGCGCATCGCCGGACACCCGGAAGACATGGCCGAGTACAAAGGCATCAGCCGCTACCGAACAGCAACATCAGGTTGGCTGCTTGCCTGGCACGTAGCGTATCTCAAGGCGTCGCACACGAGCGACCCAAACGATCCATTGGAAGAGGAGAGCAACATGACATTGCGAGTCGGAATCATTGGTGCGGGCCCCAGCGGCATGGCACAACTGCGGGCGTTTGAATCAGCACGTCAGAAAGGGGCCGAAATCCCCAGCATCATGTGCTTCGAGAAGCAGGACGAGTGGGGCGGCCAGTGGAACAACAGTTGGCGGATCGGCCTGGATGCCCACGGCGAACCGGTCCACTCCAGCATGTACCGCCACCTGTGGTCCAACGGCCCCAAGGAGTGCCTGGAGTTCTCGGACTACTCCTTTGACGAGCACTTTGGTCAGCCGATTTCGTCCTTCCCGCCCCGGGAAGTCCTCTTCGACTACATCAAGGGCCGTGTGGAAAAGTCCGACGTCCGCAAGTACGTCCGCTTCAACAGCGTTGCACGGCACACCAGCTACAACGAGGCCACCCAGGAATTCACGCTGACAGTGGAGGACCTCAAGACCAACATCACTGAAACCCATGTGTTCGACAAACTGGTGGTTGCCACCGGACACTTCTCCGTCCCGTCAGTCCCCGAGTTCAAGGGCATCAAATCCTTCCCGGGCGAAGTCCTGCACGCCCATGATTTCCGCGGGGCCGAGCGGTTCTACGGCAAGAACCTGCTGATGATCGGCAGCAGCTACTCCGCGGAGGACATTGGTATGCAGTCCCACAAGATGGGCGCCGCATCCATCACCCTGAGCTACCGCACCACCCCCATGGCCTACGACTGGCCGGCGAACACGGTGGAGCGCCCGCTTGTCACCCACTTCAACGGTCCCACCGCATACTTCAGCGACGGCACCCAAGGCGACTTTGACGCCGTCGTACTTTGCACCGGATACCAGCACAAGTATCCGTACCTGCCCAGCGAGCTGTCGCTGAAGTCGCCGAACGTGCTGTACCCGGGCAACCTCTACAAGGGAGTGGTGTGGCAGCAGAACACCAACCTGTTCTACCTGGGCGCCCAGGACCAGTACTACACCTTCAATATGTTTGACGCGCAGGCCTGGTTTGCCCGCGATGTGATGACCGGTGTGATAGAGCTGCCGCCGCTGGCCGAGCGCGAGGCGGACATCCAGGCCTGGCTGGAGCGTCAGGCCGCGCTGTCCGATCACGACGCCGAGGCCGATTTCCAGACGGACTATCTGCGAGAGCTCATCGACGCCACGGATTACCCGCCCTTCGACCTGGACGCAGTGTGCCAGCTGTTCAAGGACTGGATGCACCACAAGGAGACGGACATCCTGGGCTACCGCGACATGCTTCACCGCTCCGTGGTCACCGGCACCATGGCCACCAAGCACCACACCCGCTGGCTCAACGCCATGGATGACTCCATGGAGCGCTACCTGAACGGCCCTTCGCAGGATGCGGACGCCGGCATACCAGCCGCTGTCACCGGCGCCGTGGCCGCCAGGTAATTCCAGGACTTGCATGCGGCCAATTCAGGCACATTCCAAGACATACGACCCCATGGCTTCTTCGACCAGAACCCAACTCTGAATCTGCACAGCTCGGAGCCGGCCTCCGCCGACGCCGTCTCCGAGCTGTGACGGAATCGAACAATAATCCGACCCAGTGGATCTGCAGGCGGTGACTGCTGCTGTGCAGCAGTTCCTTCCCGATTCCGCTGTCCTCGCGATCGACTCACACGACTGGAACAAGGACGAGTTATCGCGTGGCACCTGGATAAATTACCGGCCAGGCCAGGTCATGAAGTTCTCCAACCAGCTTCACGAACCGCGCGGCCGGGTGCACTTCGCTAACTCCGGTCCCGGGTAGATCGACGGGCGATCGGGTCTGGCCCCAGCCGGGCGAAACATCCCCCGCACTTCTTGGCACCACCGAGTTCCGGTGCTACTCCAACGCATTGAAAGTGGGCACAACGTGAGCACAATCCAAGAGCAGTACAAAGAAGAACTCAACGTCAGACTGACCGAGTGGAAGTCCGGCACGCTCGAACCCCCCTTCAGGTTCGCCGACATGCGAACGCTGCTTGCCATCACCGTTGCTCTTCCCGTCATCGCTTTGATCGTGGGATGGTTCCTGTGACTCAGACTACGAACGGAATCTCAACATCGGGAACCGAAGGATCGCTTCCCCTGTTGAGCCACGAGCGGAACTGGAGCCCCAGAGCCCTGTTCTTCAGCTCTGCCCAGGCTGCCGTAGCCACCTGGTGCTTCATCATCGGTGGATTTGTGGCCTTCTATCTGCCAGCGGTGCAAGGGTCCATCGTGATGATTGTGTCCATGCTGGCAGGAATGTTCCTGGTATTCCTGGCCACGGTCCCGATGGCAACGCGGTACGGGTTGGAGGCTGTACGCTCAACGCGGCCCGTCTTCGGAACCCGTGGTTCCCTCTTCGCCGTCGCCCTCACCTTCCTCTTTACGATCGGGTGGGGGACCACGCTGATGATTTTCAGCGGAAAGTCCGCTGCCTTGCTGCTGGTCACTCTAGGCATCGTCAGCGAAACTAATGGGCCCACCGCGCAGACAGTGAGCAGCCTCATCTGCCTTTTGGTCGTTTGGGCGCTCATCAGCCGCGGCCCCGGCATTCTTCGACGGGTTGGCGTAATTGTTGCGTGCTCGGTCCTTGCGCTTGGGATCATGGTCATCGTCGTGATTGTTGCCAAGGTCGGCTGGGGTGCCCTCCTCGAAGCCAAGCCGAGCGCCGCCAGCGGTAACAAGCTGTTGGACTACACGACGGCAATCGAGCTCATGCTCGCCACGGCCCTGTCCTGGTGGCCGTATGTCGGTGGCATGACGCGGTTCTCAAAGAGCACGAGTAAATCCGTACGGCCGGTAACCCTGGGACTTGGCCTCGCCCTCGCGATAATCTGCCTGATTGGTCTCTACACCGGCCTGATCTTCCCGGATTCCGGTGGAAATCCACTACCTGGGCTGCTGGAAATCGGCGGAGTGTGGCTGGCCTTGCCGGCGTTCGCGTTCATCATCGTTGCCAACATCGGCACAGCGATGGTCGGCACCTACACAGCAGCGCTTTCCCTCAAGCAGCAGCCTGCCATCGACGCCCGCCTTAGCTGGAGGGGTGCGACAACGGTGGCAGGACTGACTGTTGCCGCGGTAATCGTGTTCGTGGCGGAGCCTTTCTATGCCAATTTCGGAACCTTCCTCACCCTCTCGGCCGTCGTCTTCGGCCCGCTGTGCGGGCTCCAAATCGCCGACTACTTCATCATCAGGAAGCAACGTCTGGACTTGGACGGTCTGTACAACGACGGCGCAGGGTCTGCGTACTGGTATTGGAAGGGGATGAATATACCGGGCTTTGTCAGCATGGCCGTTGGCATCGTGGTCTACTTCCTTCTACTTGACCCGATCACGTTTGCGTCCTCTCCCGTGTTTGCCTTCACGACCGCTACGCTGCCGTCAACGCTGGCCACGGCCGTCGCCTATGTGATCCTGGCGCGGCTTCAGCCCAAGGCGTATGGGCCGAGTGCGTTGCCGCTTGATGCCAAAAATGCCCTGACAAACAGCTGAGCTCGTCTAAGGCATGTCTCCATAGTGGCGTAGTCTCCGGGCTCGCAGCAGCGACCGGTTCCCCTCTGTGGCGCGGGGCTCCGCGCGGAACTGCGGCGCGCTCCCTGGGCACTTTGGCACGGACACGCCGTCACTTGGCCGCCCCGGTGCCCGGATCGGCTCCAAAGTTTCCCCGGACGGCGGCCCGGGAGATCAGGACCGGCCGGAACCTAGCGGAAGGCCGCCAGGCCGGTGATGTGCTGGCCCAGGATCAGGGTGTGGACTTCGTCGGTGCCCTCGTAGGTGCGGACCGATTCGAGGTTGGCGGCGTGCCGCAGCGGGGAATAGTCCAGGGTGATCCCGTTGCCGCCCAGGACGGTGCGGGCCTCGCGGGCGATCCTGATGGCCTCGCGCACATTGTTGAGCTTGCCCAGCGAAATCTGCTCCGGCCGCAGCTTGCCGGCGTCCTTGAGCCGTCCCAGCTGCAGTGCCAGCAGCGTGCCCTTCTGGACCTCCAGCAGCATGTTGACCAGCTTCTCCTGCGTGAGCTGGTACCCGGCGAGCGGTTTGCCGAACTGCAGCCGCTCCAGCGAGTACTTCAGCGCCGCTTCGTAGGAGTCGCGGGCGGCGCCCATGGCGCCCCAGGCGATCCCGTACCGGGCCTCGTTCAGGCAGGAGAACGGTCCGCGCAGCCCGCGGGCCGCCGGGAGCAGCGCTTCCGGACCCAGCCGGACGCCGTCGAACGTGACATCGCACTGGATCGAGGCGCGCATCGAAAGCTTCTGCCCGATCGGGGTGGCGGTGACCCCGGGGGTCCCGGCGGGGACGAGGAAGCCGTGGACGCCGTCGTCGGTCATTGCCCACACCACCAGCACATCCGCCACGGAGGCGAGCCCGATCCAGCGCTTGGCACCGTCCAGCACCCAGCCGGCGTTCCCACCCGTGCCGTCCCGGCGGGCAAAGGTCTTCATCGACGCCGGGTCTGAACCGGCCGTGGGTTCGGTGAGCGCGAAGGCGCCGATCAGCTCGCCCGCGGCCATCCGGGGGAGCCACTCCTGCTTCTGCTCCTCGGAACCCCACTTGTGGATCGCGGTCATGGCGAGCGAGCCCTGCACGGAGACGAAGGTGCGGATCCCGGAGTCGCCAGCCTCCAGCTCCATCGCGGCCAGGCCATATTCGACGGCGGAGCGCCCGGGGCAGCCGTAGCCCTCCAGCGCCATGCCGAGCACCCCGAGCTCGCCCAGCTCCGGTGCCAGATCGAGCGGGAACACGCCCTCGTCATACCAGGCCGCGATGCCGGGGCGGATCCGCTGGTCCGTGAAATCGCGGACCTTCTCCCGCACCGCCAGTTCGCCGGCGCTCAGCAGGGAATCGATCGCCAGGACATCGGATACATCTGTTACCTCGGGAAGACTGCTCATTTCAGCATCCTACGGTCTGGCGGCCCGGGTCCGCCGGATGACGGCCACTCCGACGGCGGCGGGCCTACACTGGTGCCATGGACACCGCATCTGTGCTTGCCGTCTGCCGGGTTCACCAATTGCTCGAGGACCCGGGAAGCGTCGGCGTGACCGCGATCGACAAGCGTCCCGTGGACGGGCCCGTCCGGGTACACAAGCTGGGCCTGCACGGAGACATCCAGGCGAGCCGGATCCACCACGGCGGCGAGGACCAGGCCCTGTACGCCTACTCCCAGGACGACGCCGACTACTGGGCCGGGGAGCTCGGGCGCGCCCTGCCGCCCGGCATCTTCGGCGAGAACCTGCGCGTCGCCGGCATCGACGCCACCAACGCCATCATCGGGGAACGCTGGAAGATCGGGCTCGATGTCGAGGTCGAGGTGACGTCGCCGCGCACGCCCTGCGCGACGTTCCAGCGCCGGATGCACGAGCCGGACTGGGTCAAGAGGTTCACCGAAGCCGGGCGGGTGGGCACTTACCTCCGGGTGGTCCGGACCGGCAGCATCGAGGCGGGGGACCATCTCCACCGGATCTTCCTCCCGACCCACGGCGTGACGATCGGCAAATGGTTTTCCGACCCCACCCTTGAAGCCATGGAAGCACTCCGCGACGCCGACGCCGACGGCGAGATCCGCCTCCAGCCCGAATACCACGAAGAATTCGAAAAGCTGGGCCGGCGGCTCGGAGCCTAGCCGGCTGACCAACATCCGCCGGGCCGGCGCCGGGCCGGACGGGCATGTGCGCAAGCTCACCGCCGCCGTCGGCCTCCCCGGTTACCCATGTGCGGATCCATGCCTTATGATTGAACTATCCCCCACTCCGGAAATCCCTTATTTCCTGCCCAATTCTTGAGGCAAGACTGGTAAGTGTTGGGGCCCGCGCAATTGAGATGCGGGCATTTTCATAGGGAGAGCCGGCTAAAGAAAACGCTGTACAGACTGCTGGGATAGCAGCCAAGAGTTGCAGCGGGAAGTCCTGCCACGGGATTGCGAAAGCGCCGGACTTCTATGTGACCGGCCGGTCAAAGTATGCCCGGCACATTGGTCACGCGTACTGCGGCTCCGCTCACCTCGGGTTGTGCCGCTTGGCCCCTATGGATGAGGAAAATTCACCTATGCCCGAAAATCAGAACAACTCCGTCGAAACCGAAACCGTCCAGATCGACGTCGAGACTTCTGAAACGGCTGCCCCCGCAGCCGAATCCACCACCGAAGCACCGGTATCCACCGAGGCTCCGGCCGCTGCCGAGGCAGCCCCCCTGAACGAAGCCCCCCTGAACGACACGAAGTCCGCCGACCCCAAGGCAGCCCCGTCCAAGGACGAGGACGCCGAGGAAGAGGGCATCAAGTTCGTTGACCTCGGCATTGACGCCCGCGTCCTCGCCGCCCTGCAGGACGTCGGCTACGAGAAGCCGTCCCCGATCCAGGCAGCAACCATCCCGTTGCTGCTCGAAGGCCGCGACGTCGTGGGCCTGGCCCAGACGGGTACCGGTAAGACTGCAGCATTCGCAGTACCGGCACTCTCCCGCCTGGCCGAACTCCACGACCTCAACGGGCCGTCCCGCAAGACCCAGGCGCTGGTGCTCGCTCCGACCCGCGAGCTCGCACTCCAGGTTGCCGAGGCCTTCACCTCCTACGCCAAGCACATCGATGACTTCACCGTCCTGCCGGTGTACGGCGGCTCGGCCTACGGCCCCCAGCTGGCCGGCCTGCGCCGCGGCGCCCAGGTTGTTGTCGGTACCCCGGGACGCGTGATCGACCACATCGCCAAGGGCTCACTCGATCTGTCCGAACTCCAGTACCTGGTGCTGGACGAGGCTGACGAGATGCTGCGCATGGGCTTCGCCGAAGACGTGGAGCAGATCTTCCAGCAGACCCCCGAGGGCCGCCAGGTTGCACTGTTCTCCGCCACGATGCCGAGCCAGATCCGCCGCCTGTCCAAGCAGTACCTGAACAACCCGGCCGAGGTCCAGGTCAAGTCCAAGACCACCACGGGCGCCAACACCCGCCAGCGCTACCTGCAGGTCATGGGCCCGCACAAGCTTGACGCGCTGACCCGCATCCTTGAGGTCGAGGAGTTCGAAGGCGTCATCGCGTTCGTGCGGACCAAGATGGCTACCGAGGATCTCGCCGACAAGCTGCGCTCCCGCGGCTTCCAGGCCGCCGCCATCAACGGCGACATCCCGCAGCAGCAGCGTGAGCGCACGGTCGAGGCCCTGCGCGACGGCAAGATCGACATCCTCGTCGCCACCGACGTCGCGGCCCGAGGCCTTGACGTGGAGCGTGTCAGCCACGTGGTCAACTACGACATCCCGCACGACACCGAGTCCTACGTCCACCGCATCGGCCGCACCGGCCGTGCAGGCCGTTCCGGCGACGCGATCCTGTTCATGACGCCGCGGGAGAAGTACCTGCTGCGTTCCATCGAGAAGGCAACCCGCCAGCCGGTGGAGCAGATGCACCTGCCGACGGCCGAGACCGTCAACACGCTGCGCCTGGGCAAGTTCGCCGAGAAGATCACCGAGACGCTCGAGTCCGAGGATGTCGCGGCCTTCCGTGACCTCATCGCCTCCTACGAGGAAGAGCACAACGTTCCGGCCGCCGAGATCGCTGCCGCACTGGCCGTTATGGCGCAGGGCGGACAGCCGCTCCTGGTCAAGGAACTGCCTGCTGCTCCTGAATTCCAGAAGCGCGAACGCGCCAAGGACGGCTTCGGCTCACGCGGCCCGACCCGCACCCTGACCGAGGGCAACGCCACCTACCGGATCGCCGTCGGACGCCGTCAGCGCGTCATGCCGGGTTCCATCGTCGGCGCCATCGCCAACGAGGGCGGCATCTCTTCGGCCCAGATCGGCGGCATCGACATCCGCGCGGACCACTCCCTGGTGGAACTCCCCGCGGACCTCAGCGCCGATCAGCTCAAGGCCCTGTCCCGCACCCGGATCGGCGGCGAGCTGATCCACCTCGAGCTGGACAACGGCCGCAAGCCCTCCGGTGAACGTGGCAGCTACCAGGGCGGCAGCCGTGGTGGCGACCGTGGTGGCTTCTCCGGCGGCGGGGACCGCGGTGGCAACTTCAAGGGCAACGGCGGCTTCAAGCGCGAATTCCGCAAGAACGACGGCGACCGCGGCGGTTTCGCCGGCGGCGGCGAGCGTTCCTCGGCGGACCGTGGCGGACGCTCCTTCAGCGAACGCGGCGTGTCCTCGGACGCGGCACGCAAGCCCCGCACCGAAGGCGGCTTCAAGCCCCGGACCAAGTGGTAACCAGCAGTTCGTGGTGACCACTGGTTCCCGCTGATGCTCTCTTAGGACGGGCCGGCTTAACAGCCGGCCCGTTCTTTGTTAAGTTCTCTTCATCACATCCCGTGCCGAACTTCGTCAGGCGGCGGTCCGTGACGGTGTTTTCGCGGCCCGAATCGCCCGGATTTCCGGAGATTTCAACACCTTCGGGCCCGTCCGGCCGCCGATTTGTTGGTAGCGGAATCTTCCGGTAGAGTATTTACTCGTTGCCCCCCTAGCTCAGTGGTAGAGCGCGTTCTTGGTAAGAACGAGGTCACCGGATCGATTCCGGTGGGGGGCTCTGAATGAGGGCCTGTGTCAAGGCGGTTTTTGACCGGCTTAGCGCAGGTTTTCCTCATTTATGGCGGTGTAGCTCAGTTGGTTAGAGCGCACGACTCATAATCGTGAGGTCGGGAGATCGAGCCTCCCCACCGCTACAGAAAGACTCCGCAGGCCAAAGCCTGCGGAGTCCTTTTGTTTCCCGGGTTGTTTCCCCGAAGGGGGGGCGTCCGCGACGAAGTGGGACAGAATGGGTCCATGACGCGAATCGCAATCATCGGCGGCCACGGCAAGGTGGCCCTGGAGCTGGCCCGGATCCTCACAGCGGACGGTCACGATGTGACGTCCTTCATCCGGAACCCGGACCAGCAGGCCGACGTCGCCGCCACCGGCGCGACGCCGCTGGTCCTGGACGTTGAAAACTCGACGACGGCGGACATTGCCGAGGCTCTTCGGGACCACGACGCCGTGGTGTGGTCCGCCGGCGCCGGCGGCGGCAATCCGGAACGCACCTATGCGGTGGACCGGGACGCGGCGATTCGGTCGATGGACGCGGCGGCCGCTGCCGGCGTCGGCCGGTACGTCATGGTGTCGTATCTGGGCGCCCGGCCGGACCACGGGGTCCCCGAGGGCAACAGCTTTTTCGCCTACGCGCAGGCCAAGGCCGCCGCGGACGCGTACCTGCGCGGCACGGGCCTGGCCTGGACCATCCTCGGACCCGGCGCGCTGACGGACGGTCCAGGCAACGGACTGATCGACGTCGACCCCGCCGACACCTCCGGCGGCACCGCTACCGCCCGCGCCAACGTGGCCCTCGTTGCCGCCGCGGTGCTGGGGCTGCCTTCAACCGCTGGCCGCACCATCACGTTCCGGGACGGCACCCTGCCCCTCGCCGCGGCGCTGGAACCGCTCAGCTGACGCCGCCGCGGCCGGCCCGGCTCAGTTGCCGGCCACGTAGCCGATAAAGTAGGGGAGGCGGCCGGCGCATCCGGAACGGATGGCGGTCGGCGCAACTCCCGGGGAAAGTGAGGACATGGACCAGCTGGCACTCATCGTCGGACTGTTGCTTGCCACCGTGGTGGCCGTGGGCGTGGGCGACCGGCTGCGCCTGCCGTATCCGGTCCTGATGTTAATCCTGGCCGCCGCGCTGACCTTCATCCCTGGCTTTCCGGAGATGGAGATCCCGCCGGAGCTGATCCTTCCGATCTTCCTGCCCCCGCTGCTCTTCGCCACCGCCCAGCGCAGCTCGTGGGCGGTCTTCAGGGTCCGCTGGCGCACCCTGATCATGCTGGCCGTCGCCCTCGTCGTCGTCTCGACGGCGGCCGTCGCCGGCGCCGCCTGGCTGCTGATCCCCGGCATCGGCATCCCCGCCGCGATCGCCCTCGGCGCCATGGTGGCGCCGCCCGATCCGGTGGCCGTGGAATCCATCGCGGGCCGCGTCCACATGCCCCGCCGGCTCATCACGGTGCTGCAAAGCGAAGGCCTCTTCAACGACGCCGCCGCCATCGTCATCTTCCAGGCCGCGGTGGCCGCCACCGTTTCCGGCAGCAGGATAGGGCCCGGCCTCGTCTGGCAGTTCCTGCTGGGGGCAGCGATCGCCGTCGTGGTGGGCATCGGCATGGGCTGGCTGACGAGCCTCATTACCCGGCTGGTGACCTCGATGGTGGCCCGCAGCGCCGTCACCCTCGTGGTGCCTTTCGCCGCCTACATCCTGGCTGAGGAGGTGCACGCTTCGGGCGTGATCGCGGTCGTCGTCACGGCCCTGGAGATAAAGCGGCACTCGCGGCCCCAGGACGCAGCCGAGCGGGTCACCCGCACGGCGTTCTGGGACGTCGTCGAACTGCTGGTCACCGGACTGGCGTTCGGGCTGGTGGGGCTCGAAGTGCGTAAGGTCATCCGGGACGAGGGCACCGCCATTTTCGGCATGATCGGCACCGCCGCAGCGGTCTGCGTGCTGGTGTTCCTGGTCCGTTTCCTGTGGCTGGCGATGATGTCCGGGCTCGCACGGACCCGGGATGCCCTGCGCCCCACCTCCGCCAAGGAGGTCCTGATCCTCACCTGGTGCGGCATGCGCGGCCTGGCGACCCTGGCACTGGCCCTGGCCCTTCCGCTGACCCTGGCCGACGGCTCCGCGTTCCCTGCCCGGAGCCAGCTCATTGTGATCGCCTGTGCCGTTCTGCTGGCCACCCTGGTGCTGCCCGGACTGACACTGCCGTGGCTGATGCGGGTCCTGCAGGCATCCGGGGACGGCTCGGAGGAGCGCGATGCCGCCCGGGTCCTGGCGCGGCGTGCCCAACAGGCGGCGGTCGCGGCGCTCAAAGACAACGGGCTCATGAAGGAGCTGCCGGCGGAGAAGGTGGCGCTCGTGAAGGAGAAGATGACCCGGCTGCATGCGGAACTCCTGGACGGCAGCCTCCACAACGAAAGCGTGGCGGAGAAGCGCAAGCGCGGCCGCGAGCTGGCGATTGCCGTGCAGACGATCGCGCTTGATGCGGCCCGGCAGGAAGTCGTGGCCGCCCGGAACGAACCGGATATGGACCCCGAGGTCGCGGACCGCGTCCTGCGCCAGCTGGACCTGCGCACCATGATCATGCCGGAGTAGGCAGGCCCAGCTCCAAGGCGTTCGCTTCGACGTAATCCAGCGCATGGAAGAAGGCCGGCACCTCAGGGTGCCGGCCTTCTTCCATCGGTCAGCGTCCGGACCATTGCTCTTCCTAAGCGTGGACGCCGGTCAGTAAGACATCGTTTGGCATCCGAGGAGGCTGTTGCCGTTGGAGAGTGCAGTGACGGCGATGCCGTAGGCGCAGACCTTGTAGCCGCCGGGCTGTGTGATGGGGATGGTTGCGGTGTAGCCGTGGTTGCCGGAAACCCCGATGACCTGGTTGACGTCGGGACGGGCCTGGTCTGCGGTGAACGCGGTTCCCTTGGTGGTCCCGTCGGGTGCGGTGATGTAGATGTGGACGGGGATTGAGCTTCCGGGGGTGCCGGGGTCAAGGGTCCATCCCCGGGCGGTTATGGAGTTCCCGGAGATCGTGGCCTGGTCGAGGGACCCGATCGGGGAAGGACTCCGCGGGGCTTGGATGGTCTGGCATCCGAGGAGGCTGTTGCCGTTGGAGAGTGCGGTGACGGCGATGCCGTAGGCGCAGACCTTGTAGCTGCCGGGCTGTGTGATGGGGATGGTTGCGGTGTAGCCGTGGTTGCCGGAAACCCCGATGACCTGGTTGACGTCGGGACGGGCCTGGTCTGCGGTGAACGCGGTTCCCTTGGTGGTCCCGTCGGGTGCGGTGATGTAGATGTGGGCGGGGATTGAGCTTCCGGGGGTGCCGGGGTCAAGGGTCCATCCCCGGGCGGTTATGGAGTTCCCGGAGATCGTGGCCTGGTCGAGGGACCCGATCGGGGAAGGACTCCGCGGGGCTTGGATGGTCTGGCATCCGAGGAGGCTGTTGCCGTTGGAGAGTGCGGTGACGGCGATGCCGTAGGCGCAGACCTTGTAGCTGCCGGGCTGTGTGATGGGGATGGTTGCGGTGTAGCCGTGGTTGCCGGAAACCCCGATGACCTGGTTGACGTCGGGACGGGCCTGGTCTGCGGTGAACGCGGTTCCCTTGGTGGTCCCGTCGGGTGCGGTGATGTAGATGTGGGCGGGGATAGAGGTGCCGGGTGTGCCGGGGTCAAGGGTCCATCCCCGGGCGGTTATGGAGTTCCCGGAGATCGTGGCCTGGTCGAGGGACCCGATCGGTGAAGGCGTCCCGATCACGGTCTGGGTCTTACAGCCAAGCTGCGGGTTGCCGAATTTTCCGATGGCATAGACGCAGACCTTGTAAGTGCCAGGGGCTGTCACTCCGAACTCTTGGCTGAATCCATGATTCGGGCCAACGTGCAACACTTGGTCGAGATCGGGGCGCGAGCCGTTTGCCGGGACTGCATATCCGGACGTGGATCCGTCGGGCCGTGTGATGTAGACGTGCGCCTGGGTCGACACGCTGCTGTCCGCCATGTCGACAGCCCAGCCACTGACCTGCAGGGACGTACCGGAGGCGGAATTGCTGACCGCGAGGGCGTCGAAGCTACCCAGCGGCAACTGCATCGCGGTCACCGTCACCCCCGCCGCCGCGTCGGAGATCCAATCGATCGAGACACGTGTCCCGGCGTGTGTTGTGAAGGTCTGCCCCGCCTGCCAGGCCTGATTCTTGCTGTAATAGCCCGCAAAAGCCAGCGTGCTGGGCGGCAGGGCGATGGAGCCCGCGCCCAGAGCCTGGACGATCTTTACCCCGCGATTGCCCCCAGTCGCGACGGCCGAGTCATTACCCACTGGAAGGCGGAGTTCCAGGTAGTAAACCTCGCCGCTGATGGCATCCGTGAACTTCACGGCGCGGTTGTCGGCCGCCCCGCTCCAAGCGGTCAACTGGTAGGAGTTCCTACCCAGGGCCGTTCCGGCGTTTAGAATTTCCTGACCATTGCCGAATCCTCCGTATTCCCACATGGGGGAGCTGATCACCGGCTGGCTTGCCTGCGAAGCCCCCATGAGATCAAGCGTGTCCTTGTACTCCTGGATGCTGCAGCTGGCATCGGCGAACGACCCGTCCGCGTTCGTGGCGACGTCCTGTGCGCCGCTTCCGCACTGGAGGGCGTTGGCATGCATCAGGCCAAAGACGTGGCCGAATTCGTGCGTAATGACACTGTTCGTCAGCTGGCCCGGGCCGGGAAGGGGCATGATGACTCGTCCGCTGGCCCCGTTGTAGCTCCAGCCGGCTCCGTAGGCACCGTCCGAGAGTGTCGGGGTGGACACGAACACGACGAGTGCGGTCCATGGGTTGGGACTGGCCGGCCAGCCGAGTTCGGTGGAGATGGTGTTCATCATGTCCGGGTACCGCTGGGTCGAGGTAGCCTTGCTGTTCAAGATTTCCGGGGTTCCCCAGGACATCGAAAGCCGGCCATTGGACATTGCCTGCCAATAGGAGCTTGCAGTACCGACTGCACCCGTGGCGTCCGAATCGGAAATGGTCGCCTTCTTATCGGCCAACTGGACCTTTACGATCCTTACGTTGATAACGCCGGCCCGGGCCAGTGAATATGCCTCCGTCGCTATCTTTCGTGCGGAGGCGCCCTTATTGCCCGTGGGCGGCGGCGATTCGAAGGTATGGACCGACGTCGGTGCACCACCGGTGTTCTCCGCTGGTGCCGTGGGTGTCGGCGTGGGAGCCGGCATTGCCGGCGTGGCCTCCACAGGAGTTGTGGTCGAGGGTGTGGGCGCCGCGGTCGTGTCGGTTGCAGGTTTCGGCGTGGGAACCGGCGTCGCCGCGGGTGCCGGGGTGACCGTCGGTGCAGGCGTCGGCTCTGCCCAGGCAGGCGACATCGCGACAACAGGGAGCGACCCCAGAGAAATGACCAGCGCGGCAAGCAGCGCGGCTGTCTTCCGTATTGAATTCACTTTTAGACCTTCGTGAGACCGCCGCACCACTGAAGCCCAGCGCGGCCGCGGGAGACCGGGAATGGACGACAGTCTACGGAGGGAACAAAATAAGGCCAGCCGACTTGCGCAGAAAATTCGATTTGATGGCTAATCTTCGCCAAAAATCAAGGAAAGCCTTGGCCAGGGGCACCTTCGCTCCCACTGGCTACGTTAGGCCCAGCTCCAGGGCGTTCGCTTCGACATAGTCCAGTGCATGCCGGATGGCACCGATGGTCACGATGCCACCGCCCAGCGGGGAGACCGTCACTCGCGGGGGAGTCGCCGTAAAACGTGGCAGTGCCGCCATGATGCCGGGCAGGAGCGCGGCAGCGGACTCGGCGACGGCGCCGCCGATCACGAGCTGCTCCGGGTTGATGAGGCTTGAGACGGTCGCGATCACGCGGGCCATCCGCTCCGAAATCCGGTCCAGGATCGCCAGCGCGGCGGGGTCCCCGGCGGCCGCGTCCTCGAACACGCGCCTCGCGCTCGGAACGCCTCCCGTGGCGGGTCCGCCGCCGGCCGCGGACCACTGCCTTGCCAGGCTCGCGATGCCGTCGCTGGACCCGACGCCCTCCACCAGGTCCAGGTAGCCCATTTCGCCGGCTGCGCCGCCGCTGCCATGCAGCAGCCGGCCGGATTCCAGCACCCCGGCCCCCAGCCGTTCACCCGCCAGCAGGACCACCAGATCGTCAACACCCGTGCCGGAGCCGCGCCAGTGTTCTCCGAGCGCGGCGAGATTGGCGTCGTTCTCCAGCAGGACCGTCCAGCCGTGCAGCTCCTTCAGCGCGGCGCGGAGCCCGACGTCGAACAGGCTCCAGAAGTGCTTGGATGCCAGCACCTTGCCGGCGCGGTCCACCGGCGCGGCGATGCCGGCAGCCGCTGCGAGGACCCTGCCCGGGTCAGCCCCCGCTGCCGAGAGGGCCAGGCGGCAGGCCTGGTCCACGACGCCGATCCGCTCCTCCGCCGGGATATCCACGGCCCGGAAGCTCTGGCTGGAGCGTCCGATGACGATGCCGCGGAGATCCGCCACGGCCGCCGTCGTGGTGCCGGCGCCGATGTCGATACCCAGCACAAAGCCGGCCCGGGCATTGAGTTCAAAGCGCTTGGCCGGCCTGCCTTTCCGGGCGCTGCCGGCCGGCTCGTCATCCCGCCGGGGGCTGTCCAGTTCGCGGATCCAGCCGCGACCGATCAGGTCCTCGCAGACAGCGAGGACGGACGCCCGGGTCAGGCCGGTCGAGGCCATCAGCTCGGTCCCGGTGGCGACGTCGGTGCCGCGGATATGGCCCAGGACCGCCTGGGCGTTGACGCGGCGCAAGAGCTGCGGCGTGGCGGCCGGTTGCGGTCCCAAGTCGTGCGGCATCAACCTTGACCCCTTCTGCATCCGGACACATAATTGTTCAGGCAATATATTTAGCTTGTATCTAAAATACCAGTTCCCGTCTGTGCCACACCATGACAACCGTTCCGAGCCCCAAAAGGATCCTCCCTTGTCCAACACCGCCACGCTGGCAACCCTGTCCGGTTCCAACCTCGCCGCCGACCCCAATTGGTGGCGCCAGGCGTCCGTGTACCAGATCTACCCGCGCAGCTTCTCCGACTCCAACGGCGACGGACTGGGCGACATCAAGGGCATCACGGCCAAGGTCCCGTACCTGAAAGAACTCGGCATCGACGCCGTTTGGCTCTCGCCGTTCTACCCTTCGGCGCTGGCCGACGGCGGCTACGACGTCGACGATTACCGCGACGTGGACCCGAAGCTCGGCAGCCTGGACGACTTCGACGAAATGTCCGCGGCGCTGCATGCCGCCGGCATCAAGCTGATCGCGGACATCGTCCCGAACCACTCGTCCAACCGCCATGTGTGGTTCACGGAAGCGCTCGCGTCCCCCCGGGGTTCCGCCGCGCGGGAGCGCTACATCTTCCGGGACGGCAAGGGCGAGAACGGCGAGATCCCGCCCTCGGACTGGGAATCAGTCTTCGGCGGCCCCGCCTGGGAGCGCATCACGGAACCCGACGGCACCCCCGGGCAGTGGTACATGCACATCTTCGCCAAGGAGCAGCCGGACCTGAACTGGTCCAACCGCGAAATCCGCGAGGATTTCCTGAAGACCGTCCGCTTCTGGTCCGACCGCGGCGTGGACGGCTTCCGCGTCGATGTCGCGCACGCCCTGACCAAGGACCTCACCGAGCCGCTGCTGTCCAGGCTCGAACTGGGGCCGGAAGGTGCCGCCGCCGACGGTTTCGCCGACGGCTCGCACCCCTTCTGGGACCGCGACGAAGTCCACGAGATCTACGCCGAATGGCGTGAGGTCTTCAACGAGTACAACCCGCCGCGCACCGCCGTCGCCGAGGCCTGGGTCCACGCCAGCCGCCGCGCCCGCTACGCCAGCCCGCAGGGCCTGGGCCAGGCGTTTAACTTCGACCTCCTGCAGGCCGACTTCGACGCCGGGGAATTCCACGACATCATCACCCGGAACCTCATCGAGGCCACCGAATCGGGCGCCTCATCCACCTGGGTCTTCTCCAACCACGACGTCGTCCGGCACGCCACCCGCTACGGGCTGCCCCAGGGCGGCGGCCGGCATGCCAAGGGCCAGGACGGCAAGGGCTGGCTGCTGGCCGGCGCCCCGGCCGAGGAGCTCGACGTCGACCTCGGCCTGAGCCGGGCCCGCGCGGCGACCCTGCTGATGCTGGCGCTGCCGGGCTCCGCATACCTGTACCAGGGCGAGGAGCTGGGCCTGCAGGAGGTCGGGGACATCCCCGATTCCGCGCGCCAGGACCCCACCTTCTTCCGCAACAAGGGCGTCGAAATCGGCCGCGACGGCTGCCGGGTGCCGCTGCCCTGGACCGCCGAGGGCAGCTCCTTCGGATTCGGCGACGGCGGAGCCCACCTGCCCCAGCCGGCCTGGTTCGGCCGCTACGCCGTCGCGGCCCAGGCCAGGGTGGAAGGCTCCACCCTGGAGTTCTACCGCAAAGCCCTCAGGCTCCGCCGCGAACTGCAGACCTCGGAGGAGCTGGAATGGCTGGAAACCGGCAGCCCCGACGTGCTGCGCTTCATCCGCCCGGGCGGCTGGCAGTCTGTGACGAACTTCGGCGATGAAGCGGTTGAGCTCCCCGCCGGCACCGTGCTCGTCAGCAGTGGACCGCTGGACGGCAGCCTCCTGCCGGCCAACACCACCGCCTGGCTGCGGTGAGCCCCTCGCCGCAGCCAACCCAGGAGCTGATCTACGGGTGCATGGGCCTGGGCGGCACCTGGTCCCCGGAGCCGTACTCGCCGGCGGACGTGGACGAGGCCGCGGCCGCCGTCGACGCCGCCCTCGAAGCGGGCATCACGCTCTTCGACCATGCCGACATCTACCGCAACGGCAAGGCCGAGGCGGTGTTCGGCGAGGTGCTGGCGCAGACCCCCGGCCTGCGCGGGAAGATCCGGCTGCAGACCAAGTGCGGCATCCGGCTGAACGAGCAGGGGCTCGGGACGTACTACGACCTGGGCCGGGACGCGATCCTGGAGCGGGTCAATGAAAGCCTGGCACGGCTCCGCACCGACTACGTTGACGTGCTGATGCTGCACCGCCCCGATCCGTTGATGGACCCCGCCGAGGTGGCTTCCGCCGTCGGGCAGCTCATGGCCGAAGGCAAGGTGCGGGCCCTGGGCGTATCCAACATGTCCGGGTCGCAGATCGAGCTGTTGCAGGACCGGCTGGAGACTCCAGTGGTTGCCAACCAGCTGGAAATGAGCCTTGTGAAGCGGGCGTGGCTGGAAAGCGCCGTGCTGGTCAACCATGCCGACGGCACGGATTACAGCTTCCCGCACGGCACGGTGGAGCACTGTGTCCGCCACGGAATCACCGTGCAGGCCTACGGCGCGCTGGCCCGCGGCCTCTACACTGGGGCACCGGCCGCAGCGCCGGCCGCCGGGCCGAGCGCGGCGGAGGCGGCCACCACGGCGCTCGTGGCCGCCCTCGCCGCGGAGAAGGGCAGCACGGGGGAGTCCATCCTGCTGGGTTGGCTGATGAAGCACCCGGCCGGGATCGCTCCCGTGATCGGCACCGCAAACCCGGACCGCATCCGGGCCTGCGCTGGGGCCGCCGGGGTGGCGGCGGCCATGACCCGGGCACAGTGGTACCGGCTCTGGATCACGGCCCGGGGCAGCAACATCCCTTAGCCGTCCCGCCGCCGTGCCCACCCGGCTGGCCGGCAGTTAAGACCGTTACGGGCAATGAAAACGACCCCTGCTGCCAGTTGGTTGGGCCGGGACGTGATTTTGGTCGTATTGGTTGCCGCTGAAGGGCGGATCGCTTAGGGGGAGACGCCCCACAGCGGATAGCGTAGATACATGACCTCTACCACCGCTGCCGGAACCGTCCGGCCCCAGCGCAACATCCCGGCCGACATCGCCCGCTCCTGGCTGCTGGTGAACGCGATGAAGCCCGAACTCTTCGACCCGTCCGCCGTCTCCCGGGCCGATGCGATCATCCTCGACATCGAAGACGCCGTGGACCCGTCCCAAAAGGACGCCGCGCGCGCCAACGTCGTGAACTGGCTGACCGCCGGCGGCCACGCCTGGGTCCGCATCAACGATGCCACCAGCCCCTTCTGGGCCGACGACCTCGCCGGACTCCGCGGCACCCCCGGCCTGCTGGGCGTTATGCTGGCCAAAACCGAATCGGCCGACCAAGTCACCGAAAGCTTCCACCGCATGGACGGCAAGACGCCGGTGATTGCGCTCGTCGAGTCCGCCGTCGGCATCGAGGAAGCCAACCACATCGCGAAGGCCCAGGGCGCCTTCCGGCTCGCCTTCGGCTCCGGCGACTTCCGCCGCGACACCGGCATGGCGGCCACCCCGGAAGCCATGGCCTACCCGCGGGCCAAGCTGGTCGTGGCCAGCCGCGTCGGCAACCTGCCCGGCCCCATTGACGGCCCCACTGTCGGCACGAACCACCCGATCCTGCGCGAACAGACCGGCATCACCGTGATGATGGGCATGACCGGGAAACTCTGCCTCGCGATCGACCAGACCCCGGTCATCAACGAGGTCATCAGCCCCACCCCGTCCGACGTCGCCTGGGCCACGGACTTCATGGCCGACTTCGAAGCCAGCGGCCGCGTGATCCGCGACGGCTCCGACCTGCCACGCCTGGGCCGCGCCGAGAAGATCATGAAGCTCGCGGTAGCCTTCGGGGTGCAGCCGGCGCTGTAGCCCGGTAACCGAACCAACGCAGGCAGACCCCGTGGCCGGTACCCGTTATCCGGTCCACGGGGTCTTTTGGGACGGGGCCGAGCCCGCCAGTAGACTGGCACGGTGCTGAACGAATTCTGGGCCTCCGCGTCAACCACCTACAAGGTGCTCGTTTTTAGCGCCATGGGCCTGATCGCCGCCGGCATCATCCTCAACCTCGTGGGCAACAGCTCAAACAACCAGGGCCTGGCCGTGGCATCCCTGCCGGTGATCGGACTTGGACTGATCCTGCACATCGTGGGAATCGTTGTCCGGGGCCAGACCATCCGGAAGAAGCTCAGGCGCTAGCGCCCGCGTTCCGCCGGACATGGCTGCGGGCGTGCTCCACGGCCGCGGGCAGGGTGGTGAACAGATGCTTGTGATGCCGCAGCGAGCGGATCACCCCGACGTTGGTCACGAGCTCCAGATGCTGCGGCTGGACGCCCTTGAGCAGGACCGTCACGCCGCGCAGCTCCAGCGCCGAGATGACCTCCACCAGGGTGTGGGCGCCGGTGGCATCGAGCATCCGCACCTGCGAGAGCCGGATGATGGCCACCTGGATGTCCTGGACCTTGCTGATTTCCTGCAGCACGCGTTCAGCGGCGCCGAAGAACATCGCGCCGTCCAGCCGGAAGATGGCGATGTGCTCATCCCCGGGAACGCGCACCCCGTTGATCTCCTCGCGCTGCACGCCGCTGAGTGAGGCGAACTTCCGCAGCGTGAAGACGGCCGCGGCGACAAGTCCGATCTCGATGGCGACAATCAGGTCGAAGGCCACGGTGATGAGGGCGGTCAGGACAAACACGAAGGCGTCGGCGCGGGTGGAACGCATGATGGCGGTCACCGCGTGCTTGGAGACCATACGCGTCGCCGTGACCATCAGGATGCCGCCCAGGACCGCCAGCGGGATCCTCCCGACCAGTCCGGCCGCCAGATAGATGATGGCCAGCAGCACGACGGCGTGAACGATCGCGGAGAGCCGGGTTTTCGCGCCGGAACGGACGTTGACGGCCGTCCGGGCAATGGCGCCGGTGGCGGGCATCCCGCCGAAGAACCCGGCCGCAATGGAGGCCAGGCCCTGGCCGGTGAGCTCGCGGTCCGGGCTGTAGGCTCCGGTGGGCCGCCCGTCCGGGCCGGCCATCCCGGCGGCCACCCGGGCCGAGAGCAGCGATTCGATGGCCGCCAGCGTGGCGATGGAGACCGCGGGCATAAGCAGCCCTCCCAGTACGGAGGGATCAAGGGAGGGCATGGAGGGCGCGCGCAGCGAATGCGGCAGGGCGCCGATCCGCGGGATGTCCAGCTGCAGCAGTTCCGCCGCCACGGTGGCCAGCAGCACCGCGATCAGGCTTGCCGGCAGCGCCTTGTGCAGCTTCGGGAGCAGGAACATCGCCGCGGCGACGCCCACCACCACGCCCAGGGTCTGCAGGACCATGGGGAAACTGGCCCGGGAGGCGCTGTCGATGGCCCCCAGCAGGGTGTTCTCGCCCGGCGTGCCCGCGGTTCCGGTGGCCATCGGAACCTGCTGGAGGAAGATGATCGCGGCGATGCCGAGGGTGAAGCCTTCCACCACCGGCCAGGGGATGAAGGCAACGGCCCGGCCCAGCCCGCTGATGCCCAGCACGCAGACCAGCAGGCCGGCCATGACGGAGACCAGCGCGATGCTGCCGACGCCATGGCTGGCGACCACCGGGGCCAGGACCACGACCATGGCGCCGGTGGGGCCGGAGACCTGCACGTGCGAGCCGCCCATGACGGCGGCCACCAGACCGGCCACCACTGCCGTGATCAGCCCGGCCTCGGCGCCCACTCCGGAGCTGACGCCGAAGGCGAGCGCCAGCGGCAGAGCCACGATGCCCACCGTGATGCCGGCCAACAGGTCCGTCTTCCAGGATGTGCGCAGGCCGTCGTAGTCGTGGCGGGACGGCAGGAAGGTCCGGAGCGAGAACTTCCAGCCCGGCGCGGACTTTACCGTGCTCATGATGCCGATCCGTATGCGTTGGGTGTGGGCGTTGGAGGGGTGCCGGCCTGCGGCCCAGGTGCCCGGGATGCGTTGGCCTGCGAAGCCGTCAGGTGTGCGCCGGGCAGCTCCTGCGCGAGCCGCAGCTGCTCGTTGGAATCGGCCAGGCTGTCCAGGAGGAAGATCCTTGCAATGCTCAGCAGTTCCGAAATCATGGGATGGGCCAGCCGGTAGGTGACCGCATTCGCGGACCGGACCGACGTGACCACCCCGTGCCGGCGGAGAGTGGCCAGATGCTGGGACAGATGGGAGGCCTCAAGGCCGGTCTCGGCCAGGAGGTAGCTGACCGGCGCGGCGCCGTCCGGGGCGGCGGCCAGCAGTTCCAGCACCCGGATCCGGGCAGGGTGGGCGAGGGCCTTGAAAAGGTTCGCCTTGATCTCGTACAAGGGGGTCTGCGCCGCGGAAATCATGGCTGGCCTGGGCTCTCTATACGCCGTAGCCGCGGACGGACCACGACTGAATTGATGAATTGATGTTTTCATCATACCGCTTTCCGGGGCGGAGGGCCACGGACGGCGGCCACGGACGCGTGCCGCTGACCCTGAGGAACTAGGCTGGATCCATGACTATTAATCCGGATCTGCAGGGGCGCAGCTACCCTGCCGCAGAGGTGTACGACGTCGGCCGCGAGAAGATCCGCGAGTTCGCCCGCGCGGTCAAGGCCACCCACCCCGCCCACTTCGACGTCGATGCCGCCAAGGCCCTGGGGCACAGCGACCTCGTGGCGCCGCCCACTTTCGCCATCATCGTGGCCCAGCGCGCCGACGCGCAGCTGATCGAGGATCCGGAATCCGGCATCGACTTCTCCCGCGTGGTGCATGCCGACCAGCGGTTCAGCCATCACCGCCCGATCGTGGCCGGGGACCGGCTGGTCGCCGAACTGCACGTCGACGGCGTGCGCACCATGGGCGGCGGGGCCATGATCACCACCCGCTCGGAGATCTCTGCCATCGCGGCAGACGGATCCCACGCGGCCGTCGCCACCACCACCTCATCCATCCTGGTCCGCGGAGAGGGACAGTAGCCATGAGCATCAACATCGCAGAACTCACGGTCGGCCAGGACATCGGCAGCCGCAGCATCGAGGTCACCCGCACGGACCTGGTGAAGTACGCCGGCGCATCCGGGGACTTCAACCCCATCCATTGGAACGAGGCCTTCGCGACCGGCGTGGGACTGCCGGGCGTTATCGCGCACGGCATGTTCACCATGGGGGCGGCCGTCCAGCTGGTGACCGACTGGGCGGGCGACCCTGCCGCCGTCGTCGACTTCCAGACCCGCTTCACCAAGCCCGTCCCGGTGGCCGACACCACGGGAACCCTGGAACCCGGCGCCGTGATCGAGGTCAGCGGCGCCATCGGAGCGCTCGACGCCGAGGCAGGTACGGCCCGGGTTGACCTCACCGTCGTTGCCGGGGGCCAGAAGGTCCTGGTGAAGGCCCAGGCCGTCGTCAGGCTGGGCTGAGCGCCATGGGCCTGCAGTGAGCGGACGCGCTGTCCAGAGCGCCGAGGTCACGGCCTGGCGCAACGCCGTGGTGGCCGCCTACGCGTTCAGCGGCCTTGCGTTCGCCAGCTGGGTGTCCCGGCTGCCGGCCATCCGCAACGGACTCGACCTCACCCCGGGCACCGTCGGACTGCTGCTGCTCTGCATGACCGTGGGCTCCTTCATCTCGGTCTCCGTCTCCGGCCTGATCGTGCTGCGCTTCGGCTCCCTGCGGACCATCCGGATCGGCAGCATCATGGTCGGTTGCGGACTGGTCCTGGCCGGCTTCGGCACCTCGGTCCTGGCGAACCCGCTGGCGGTCGCCGCGGGCCTGGCCGTCATCGGCCTGGGCACCGCCAGCTGGAACACCGCCTCCAACATGGAGGGCGCCGCGGTGGAACGGGCCGTGCGCCGGCACATCATGCCCAGGCTGCACGGTGCCTTCAGCATCGGCACCGTCGCGGGAGCCGGGCTGGGCGCCTGGGCCGCCGGTACCGGGATCCCGGTCTTCTGGCATCTCGCGGTGGTGGGCGCGCTCGTGGCCGGCTCGGTGGCCACGGCCGCCCGCTGGTTCCGCGCCGACATCACGCCGCTGCGGGAGCAGGGCTTCACACCGGCCAAACCCGATACCTTTGAGGACCCTTCCACCGGCCCGCTGCCCATCATCCGGCCCGAGACCGGGAAGCCGGAAGAACCGCTGGACAACAAGCGCCAGATCGCCCAGGCCTGGCGTGACCGCCGGACCCTGCTGCTCGGGGTGCTGGTGCTCGGGCTTGCCCTGGCCGAAGGCGCGGCCGGGGACTGGGTGGCACTCGCGCTCGCGGACGGCCATGGCCAGACTGAAGCCGCCGGGGCCGCAGGCTACGGGCTCTTCGTCACGTTCATGACGGTGGGCCGCTTCGCCGGAACCGTGCTGCTGGACCGCTTCGGCCGCGTTCCCATGCTGCGCTGGTGCGCCGCCTTCGCGGTCCTGGGCCTGGGCCTGTTCGTCTTCGCCCCCGTTCCGTGGCTGGCCTATGTTGCCCTCGCCGTCTGGGGCCTTGGCGCGTCGCTGGGGTTCCCGGTGGGCATGTCCGCCGCCGCTGACGATCCCGCGAAGGCCGCCGCACGCGTTTCCGTGGTCTCCACGATCGGCTACGGTGCGTTCCTCTGCGGGCCGCCGTTGCTGGGCCTGCTGGCGGAACATGTGGGCATCCTGCACTCGCTGCTGGCCGTCATGGTGATGCTGGTGGCCAGCTTCCTGCTCTCCCCGGTGGCCCGCAAGCCCGCCTGACGGCTGCCGGCTCCGCAGAGTCCGCTTAATAGGGAGGCGTGCGCGATCCCGGCTAGGCTGGTCAGGTGACCCAGACCCTGCTTTCCGCCCTGACCACTGCCGCCGTCGGCGGCCCCGCCGGCAGCTACCTCGAGGCCCGCACCGAGGCCGGGATCATCGACGCCGTCCGTTCGGCCGACGCCGCCGGCGAGCCGCTGCTGATCATCGGCGGCGGCTCCAACCTGATGGTGTCCGACGACGGGTTCCCCGGTACCGTGCTGAGGATCGCCTCCGAGGGGTTCACCGTCAACGCGGAGGACTCCTGCGGCGGGGTGGCCGTCGCGGTGCAGGCCGGGCACAACTGGGACGACTTCGTGGAACACGCGGTGCGGCACGCCTGGTCCGGCATCGAGGCGCTCTCCGGGATCCCGGGCGCCACCGGGGCCACCCCGGTGCAGAACGTCGGCGCCTACGGATCCGACGTCTCCCAGACCATCGCCGCCGTCCGCACCTGGGACCGGGAACGCAACGCCGTGCAGACATTCACGAACTCGGAGCTGAAGTTCGGCTACCGGGACTCGGTGCTGAAGCAGAACACCGTCAACGGCTCCCCGCGCTACGTGGTGCTCACCGTCGAGTTCCAGCTTCCGCTGGGCCGGATGAGCGCTCCGGTCCGCTACGCCGAACTGGCCCGGTCACTGGGCGTGGAACCGGGCCAGCGGGCCTATTCCAACGACGTCCGGCGCGAAGTGCTCCGGCTCCGCGCGTCCAAGGGCATGGTGTGGGACCCGGCGGACCGGGATACTTATTCCACGGGATCCTTCTTCACCAACCCGATTGTGCCTTCCGACGTCGCGGACGGGCTTCCGGAGGGCGCCCCCCGGTATCCGGCCGGCACGGACGGGCTGACGAAGCTCTCGGCGGCGTGGCTGATCGAGATGTCCGGCTTCGGCAAGGGTTTCGGGCTCGAGCCGGACAGCGTGTCCGGCGGACGGGCCTCGCTGTCCACCAAGCACAGCCTCGCCATCACCAACCGGGGCGGTGCGAGCACGGCGGACCTGCTGGCGATTGCGCGCGAGGTGCGCCGTGGCGTCGTCGAACGCTTTGGGATCGAACTGCACCCGGAGCCGCTGCTGATCGGCGTCGAGCTCTAGCGGAACCTGCCTGGTTTCTGCGCCGGCCCGGTTCCTGCCGCTGCCTGGTTCCTGCCGCTGCGCGGGGCGAGCTTGCTGAACAGCATGAAGGTGAAGCCGGACGCGGCCGCCCCCAGCAGGAAGACCTGGCAGAACGCCACTGACTGGGCGCTGGGCCCGCTCTGCAGCACCAGCCCGGCGCACGCAAAGGCTACGGCCCCGGCCAGCAGCGCCAGCGCTCCGAGCAGGAAACTCTGCACCGTCGCCGGGAACTCGCCGCCGGCCTCAAGGCGGAGATCATCCGGCAGCCCGGCCCCGGACCGCACCGCGGCGCGGGGCTGGAGCGCGGCCGCCGTGACGAAGCTCGCCATGGACACGGCCATGCATACCCCTGCGACCAGTTGCAGGGTACTCATCATGGGGGAGAGTCGGGTGCCGCTCGCGATGGCGATGGCGAGCCCGGCGGCCATGCCGGCAGCGCTGGAGGCCCAGCCCAGCAGGGCCAGCTTCCGGCACAGGGGCCGCAGCCGCGGCCACATCTCACTCATGGTCATGTCACAAGGGTAGAGAGGTCCGCTGGACGGCGGCTGTGAACATCCGGTGCGCGAGCAGGAGCATACGGTTGCCGGCCCCCGGCCCTACCATGGGTCCATGGCAGGAGCAGCGCGCCCCCGGCTCAGCCGCGGCATCATGGGCCGGCTCCGGCTTGCCTCGCAGGGACTGGTGGGGCCGGGCCTGGGGACCGTCCCCGACGCCGTGCGGTGGATGACAGCGATGCAGGCACAGGACCTCCAGGCCGCCCTGTGGGCCGTCGGCCAGCGGGTACCGGGTTCCGGGATCGAGGACGTCCGTTCGGCGCTGGACCGGGCCGAAATTGTCCGTTCCTGGCCGATGCGCGGCACGCTGCACCTGCTCGCCCCCGAAGACCTGCGCTGGATGCTGGCCCTGACGTCCGGGCGAATGATCCGGGGCATGGCAGGACGCCACCGGGAGCTCGGCATCACCTCCGGGGACGTCCAGGCGGCCCGAGGGGCGGCGCTGCGGCTGGTCTCCGGCGGGGGAGCAGCCACCCGGGAGGAACTGTTCCAGGCCTTCCAGGCGGCCGGGCAACCCACGGCAGGCCAGCGCGGGATCCACCTGCTGTCGATGCTCTGCCAGCGCGGCTGGCTCGTGCAGGGCCCGCTCCGGGGCAGGCAGCAGCTTGTCGTGGCCTTTGGCGAGTGGATCCCCGAATCGCGCGAACTGGACCGCGAGGAGGGCATTGCCGAGCTGCTGCTGCGGTACCTGCGCAGCCACGGGCCGGCGACGGAACGTGATTTTGCCTGGTGGTCCGGCATCCCGCTGACCGAAGTCCGGACGGCCCTGGCCGGGGTGCGGCACGAACTGGTCGGGCTCGAGTTCGAAGGGACCGGCTACTGGCTTTCGCCGGCCACGGCGGCACTGCTCGACCACGGCGTGCCCGGTGCGCGCTCGGTGCTGGCCCTGCCGGGCTTCGACGAGTTCCTGCTGGGCTACACCGACAGGTCCCTCGTGCTGCCCGCCCGGCACGCCGACAAGATCGTGCCCGGCGGCAACGGGATGTTCAGGAAGACCATCGTCGCCGGCGGCGAAGTAGTCGGCACCTGGGCGGGGCCCGGAACCGGCCGGGGCGCCGACGTCGTACCCGAACCCTTTGACGGGGTCAACGGACTGCGGCCTGCAGCCCAAAAGTCCTTTGGGCTGCAGGCCGCGAAATACCGGAGGTTCCTGGGCTCCGGAAAGCCCTAGAGAGTGCCCGTGGCGATGTTCAACATGCGGCGCAGCGGTTCGGCAGCGCCCCAGAGCAGCTGGTCGCCGACCGTGAACGCGCTGATGTACTGCGGACCCATCTCCAGCTTCCGGATGCGCCCGACCGGGATGTCCAGGGTGCCGGAGGCCGCCACCGGGGTGAGGTCCGCCATCGAGGCATCCTTGGTGTTGGGCACGACCTTGGCCCACTCGTTGTCCCCGGCCAGCAGTTCCTCGATCTCGGCCACGGGGAGGTCCTCGCGGAGCTTGAGCGTGAGCGCCTGCGAATGCGAGCGCATGGCGCCGATCCGGATGCACAGGCCGTCCATGATGATGTGCTCAGCCCCGGAGGTGCCAAGGATCTTGTTGGTCTCCACCCCGGCCTTCCACTCTTCCTTGGACTGGCCGTTGCCCAGATCCGCGTCGATCCACGGGATCAGCGAGCCGGCCAGCGGCACGCCGAACTGGCTCGCGTCGATGTCGGTGCGCTGGTGCGCCAGGACCTTGCGGTCGATCTCCAGGATGGCCGATGCCGGGTCCTCCAGCTCGGTGCTGACCTCGGCGTTGAGCGTGCCGAACTGGCTCAGGAGCTCGCGCATGTGGCGGGCTCCGCCGCCGGAGGCTGCCTGGTAGGTCATCGAGGTGCCCCACTCGACGAGGCCGTTCTTGAACAGTCCGCCGAGGCCCATCAGCATGCAGGAGACCGTGCAGTTACCGCCGATGTAGTCCTTGACGCCGCCGGAGAGGCCGGCGTCGATGACGTCGCGGTTGATCGGGTCCAGCACGATGATGGAGTCGTCGTTCATCCGCAGGGTGGAGGCGGCATCGATCCAGAGCCCGTCCCAGCCGCGGCCGCGCAGCTCGCCGTGGACCTGCTTGGTGTAGTCGCCGCCCTGGGCGGTGACAATGATAGGCAGCTTCGCCAGGGCATCGACGTCGAACGCGTCCTCAAGCTTGCCTGCCCCTTCTGCAAATGAAGGGGCGGCACCTCCCGCGTTCGAGGTGGAGAAAAATACGGGGTTGATGTTGGCGAAGTCGCCCTCGTCCTGCATGCGCTGCATCAGGACGGAACCGACCATGCCACGCCAACCGACCAGTCCAACGGACGGAGTAGCTGCTGTAGTCATTGGGCCAGTTTAGACTTTGCAGCGCCGGGTCACGCAGTCGGTTACGACGGCGGCTGCCCGGCCGGCGTACGGCTACGGGAGCTGCTTGCCGCCCGGCCCTGCGCCGGTCTCTGCCAGAAGCGCGGATTTCCGCCTGCGGAGCGCAAAGACGGCCCCGAAGGTGAAGACCTGGGTCACCACGACGAGGACAATCGCGCCGACGATTTTGTTGCCGCCCAGGATCATGGTGAGCCCCACAACCGCGGAGAGCAGGGCCAGCAGGGGCAGGAGCATGTAGCCAAGGACGAAGAGTGTCTCGGGTTTCTTCAGCATTCCTAGCCCTTGGTCCGGCGCCACTGGGTGATGCGGTAGCGGGTGCCGTCGCCGGAGGTCAGCCAGCCGTCGGAGGGCAGGCGCGCGCCGGTGGTCCAGTCGTAGCCGAGTTCCGGGGCGAAGGTGTCGCCTTCGGTGGTGGTGTCGACAGTGGTGACCACGGCGACGTCGGCGAGGTCCATGGACTGCGCGAAGATGTCACCGCCGCCGATGATCCAGACCATCCCGTGGCCGGGCGCGAACTGCGACTCCAGCAGCGCGTCGTCAAGGGACTTCACCGCGACGGCGCCCTCTGCGGCGGGCGTGCCGCCCCAGCCTTCCTGGCGGGTGATGACGATGTTGGTCCGGCCGGGGAGGGGACGGTACTTTTCCGGGAAGGATTCCCAGGTCTTCCGGCCCATGATGACCGGGTGGCCGGTCGTGAGCCGGGCAAAATGCTTCATGTCCTCGGGCAGGTGCCACGGCAAGCCGCCATCCTTGCCGATGACGCCCGTGTTGGACTGGGCCCAGATCACGCCGAGACCGGCGAGGGAGGCTGCCAGGTCCTCGGTGAAGGGCGTGGTCTGTGAATCCTGCTGCGGGTTTTCGTGGTTGCTCATACGGCTATCGGGGCCTTAATCGTCGGGTGGTGCTGGTATCCGACCACTTCGAAGTCATCGAGGGTGTAGTCGAAGATGGAGTCCGGCTTGCGGGTGATCAACAGCCGCGGGTAGTCGTAGGGTTCGCGGGCCAGCTGTTTGAGGACCTGGTCCATGTGGTTGTCGTAGATGTGGACGTCGCCGCCTGTCCAGACGAATTCGCCGGGTTCCAGGCCGGTCTGCTGGGCCAGCATGCAGGTCAGCAGGGCGTAGGACGCGATGTTGAACGGAACGCCCAGGAAGGTGTCCGCCGACCGCTGGTACAGCTGGCAGGAGAGTTTGCCGTCGGCAACGTAGAACTGGAAGAAGGCATGGCACGGGGGCAATGCCATGTTCTTGAGCTCGGCGACGTTCCAGGCCGAGACGATGTGGCGGCGCGAGTCCGGATTGGTCTTCAGGTTTTCGACCAATTCGGCGATCTGGTCGATGTGGCCGCCCTCGGGGGTGGGCCAGGAACGCCACTGGACCCCGTAGACGGGACCGAGTTCACCCTCTGCGTCGGCCCATTCGTTCCAGATCGTGACGCCCTGGTCCTGCATCCATTTCACATTCGAGTCCCCGCGCAGGAACCAGAGGAGTTCCACCGCAACGGACTTGAAATGGACGCGCTTGGTGGTGACCAGGGGGAAGCCCCGGCCCAGGTCAAAGCGCAGCTGGCGGCCGAACACGCTGGTGGTACCGGTCCCGGTGCGGTCCGATTTGTGCGTGCCGTGGTCCAGGACATCACGCAGCAGGTCTTCATAGGGCGTTGGAATGCTCACGCTCCCAGTCTACTGAGGTGCCCCAAAAGCCGGGACCGTGTTAAGGACTTCAGTCGTCGAACGGCTTGAACCGCTCGACGGCCACGACTTTGCTCTTGCTGGAGTGCGCCACATGGCACACGATGATCTCGCCCGGCGCCAGGTACGGGTCGCTGGAAGGCAGCAGTGTCCGGAGCCTGGGGCTCATGTGTTTGCCGAGCTGCGCCAGGATGGTGGGCAGCGCCGGACGGTGCGTGCAGACCGCCACTGCCCGCCGCTTGTCGAACAGTGCTTCGACGGCGCCGGCCGTCTTGTGCGGGTGGCGGGCGTGCCGGTGCTCGGTGAGGGCCTCGTTCAGCTTCACCTTGGCATCCGTCGCCTTGGCGTACGGGGCAATGGTGGCCACGCACCGTAGCCACGGGCTCGAGACGATGCGGCCGGGTTTCCAGCTCTGCAGCAGCCGTCCGACTGCCTGCGCCTGCCGCATGCCGGTGGCCGCGAGCGGGCGGTCCCCTTCGGCCTTCGTCCAGGAGGACCGTGGTTTCGCCTTGGCATGGCGCACGATCAGCAGTGGCCAGGTGTCCAGTTCGCCCCGGGCATGTGCGGCGACAAGGTGGTCCAGGGGGCCGACGTCGCCCGGGTTGCTTAGCAGGCCGGCCGCCTTCTCCGGCGAACACCACATGACGCTGTCCACTTCCTTGCCGTCCGGCAGGAGCGGGGCGCCGTCGACGTCGACGGCCCAGTAGTGGACCACCTTCAGTCCGGCGGGAACGTGGTAGTGGATCGGCGGCAGCGGGATGCCCAGTGGCGCCTTGAGCCCGATTTCCTCTTCCACCTCGCGGGTGGCGCACTCGGGAATGGTCTCGCCGGGATCGATCTTGCCCTTGGGCCAGGACCAGTCGTCATACCGGGGGCGGTGGATCAGCAGGACTTCGAGCTTGTCCTTGTCCGCCGGGCTGATGCGCCATGGCACGGCGCCGGCCGCGGTGACGGCTATCGCTTCGCCGGCATGGTCGCTCTGGTCCGCGACCAGCGAATCGCTGCTCACATCGGCGCTTACATCGCCACTCACATTACTACTCAATGACAGGGCCCCTAGCGCAGACCTGTGGTGCGTTGCCGGGAGCGGGAAGCGAGCAGCCAGGACTGCACATCTTCAAGGTTCCGGCCGTCTTCGGCGAGGTGGTGGCGGCTCCATTCGCCGTGGCGGTCCAGGTGCCAGCTGGCCGTGCCCGGGTCCATGTACCGGCGCAGCAGGTCCATGACGTAGCTCGTGTCATCCCCGCTGGTGAGCTGCACGAGGGCCTCCACCCGGCGGTCCAGGTTGCGGTGCATCATGTCGGCCGAGCCGATGTAGACCACCGGGTCCCCGCCGTTGGCGAAGGCGAAAACGCGTGAGTGTTCCAGGAACCTGCCCAGGACGGAGCGGACCGTGATGTTTTCGCTGAGGCCGGGAACTCCCGGGCGCAGCGAGCAGATCCCGCGGACAATGATGTCCACCGGTACACCGGCCTGGGAGGCCCGGTAGAGCGAATCGATGATGGCTTCATCCACCATCGAGTTGACCTTGATCTGGACGCGGGCGCCCAGGCCGGCCCGGGCGTTGCGGATTTCCGCCTCGATCCGGTCAATGAGGCCGGACCGGACCGAGCGCGGGGCCACGAGGAGCCGCTTGAAGGTGGACTTCGGTGCGTAGCCGGAGAGCTGGTTGAAGAGCTTTGAAAGGTCCTCGCCCACCTGCTCGTTGGCCGTGAGCAGGCCCAGGTCTTCGTAGTAGCGGGCCGTGCGCGGGTGGTAATTCCCGGTGCCGATGTGGCAGTAGCGGCGCAGTCCGTCCACCTCCTGGCGCACCACGAGGGACAGCTTGCAGTGGGTCTTGAGGCCCACGATGCCGTAGACCACGTGCACGCCGGCCTGCTCCAGCTTCCGGGCCCAGGAGATGTTGGCCTGTTCATCGAAGCGGGCCTTGATCTCCACGAGCGCCAGGACCTGCTTGCCGGCCTCGGCGGCATCGATCAGGGCATCGACGATCGGGGAGTCGCCGGAGGTGCGGTAGAGGGTCTGCTTGATGGCCTGGACCTTGGGGTCGGAGGCCGCCTGTTCCAAAAACGCCTGGACCGAGGTGGAGAAGGAATCGTAGGGGTGGTGCAGCAGGATGTCCCGCCGGCGCATGGCCGCGAAGACATTGGCCGGCTTGGAGGTTTCCGACTCGTTCAGGTACCGCGAGGTGTGCGGGACATGCTTGGGATAGTGCAGGTCCGCCCGGTCGATCCCGGAGATGACCGAGAGCCCGCGCAGGTCCAGCGGCGCCGGCATGGTGTAGACCTCGGATTCCTCGACGCCGAGCTCGCGGATCAGCAGCGCCCGGATGTTGGGGTTGATGTCGTTGGTGAGTTCGAGCCGCACGGGCGGACCGAAGCGGCGGCGCAGGAGTTCCTTTTCCAGCGCCTGCAGCAGGTTCTCGGCGTCGTCCTCTTCCACTTCGACGTCCTCGTTGCGGGTGACGCGGAAGGTGTGGTGCTCGAGGACCTCCATCCCGGCGAACAGCTGGTCCAGGTGCTCGGCGATGACTTCCTCGAGCGCGATGAACCGCGCCACCCGGCCCGGAATCGAGCCGGCGCGGGGGCCATCGATGGAGATCAGCCGGGGCAGCTGGTCCGGGACCTTGAGGCGTGCGAAGAGTTCCTTGTCGCTGACCGGGTTGCGGACCACCACGGCCAGGTTCAGGGACAGCCCGGAAATGTAGGGGAAGGGGTGGGCCGGGTCCACGGCCAGCGGCGTGAGGATCGGGAAGACCTTCTCGGCGAACATGGCGCTGAGCTGGTCCTTGGCCTGCGAATCCAGCTCACCCCAGTGCACGAGGTGGATGTGTTCGTTGGCCAGGGCCGGACGGATCTGTTCCGCGTAGACCCGGGCATGGCGCTGCTGCAGCCGGTGGGCGGCATCGCCGATCTGTTCCAGGACCTGCATGGGGCTCAGCCCGGCGGGGGAGGGCACGGCGAGTCCGGTGGCGATCCGGCGCTTCAGCCCGGCGACACGGACCATAAAGAACTCGTCCAGGTTGGAGGCGAAGATGGACAGGAAGCTGACCCGCTCCAGCAGGTACAGGTCCGGATCCTCGGCCAGTTCCAGGACGCGGGAGTTGAAGGCGAGCCAGCTCAGCTCCCGGTCCAGGAACCGGTCCGGGCCGATTTCGCCCTCCGGTTCCAGGTTGGGCGCGAACTCGGGGATATCGATCCGGTCCTGGGTGGCGCGCGAGGCGGGCACTTCGGAGGAACCGAAACGTGCCCGCACCGGAAGGGCGGCCGTTTCCGGCGCGGCGGGTTCCGATGTGGCCGTTTCCGGCGTCGCGGGTTCCGACGTGGCTGTCCGGGCAGTGTCCCGTTGCATGATCTCTCCTAATGCCGGCGCGATTTAGTTTCAACCATACAAGCAATCACCGCGTGGCGAGCCCAGGTTCCGGCCGGTAGCGCAGGGCCGTCCGTCGGGTGGATTCTCCGGCCGATTAACGTCCGGTCAGCGCCCGGCCAACGGCGCGTACATCACGTCAACGTCCCAGCGGGTGAAGCCAAGCCGCCGGTACAGCGAGACGGCCGGAATATTGTCCGCGTCGACGTAGAGCATGACGGCGTGCAGGCCCTGTCCCTCCAGGTATCTGATGCCGGCGACGGTCAGTGCCTTGCCCAGTCCGGTGCCCTGCGCCGCCGGGGTGACGCCGACGACGTAGACCTCGCCGATCGCGGGGTGGTCGCCGTGCCGGGGGTGCACCTTGGTCCAGTGGAACCCGAGGAGCCGGCCCGTGCCGTCCACGGCGAGCAGGAAACCGGCGGGCTCAAACCATGGCTCGGCCATCCTGGCGTCCAGGTCGGCACGCGTCATGTTGCCCTGTTCCGGATGGTGGGCGAAGGCGGCTTTGTTGGCGGCAAGCCAAGCGTCCTCGTCCTGGCCCGGCACGAAGGCCCGCAGCGTCACACCGTCCGGCAGGGCGACATCAGGTAGCACGACATCGGGCTGTTCCGCCGCCGCCGTGGCCAGCCGCATCTTCCACAGCTCGCGCACAGCGCCGTAGCCGTACCGTGCGGCAAGTTCCGCCGCGGCCTCGTGATTGCCATGGGACCACGCCTTGAGGCCCGCGAAGCCGCGGGTGTCCCGGAGTTCGCGCACCAGCCGGTCCGCCACGCCCTGGTTGCGGTAGCTCGGGTGGACGGCGACCTCCAGCACGCCCGTGCCGTCCGGTTCCTCGACGACGACGGCGACGCCCGCGAGGTCCTGGGCCGCCGGTGCCGCCGCGGGGCCGGACTTGTCCTCCGGGGAGTAGAGGGCCAGCGTCAGCAGGGAATGGTCACCGGCGTCGGCGGCCCGGAGCGTCACGAGGGTCTGCTCGGACAGCGGCGGGTTCCCGTCGGATTCCTCGGCGGCGGCCGCGAGGGCTTGGACGTCCTTCAGCAGCTGTTCCGCCACGGCTCCTTTGGTGGCGAGGACAGGCCAGTTCTCCGGATGCGCAGGACTCATGGTGCAAGGCTATACGCCAGGCCCGGATCCGGAGCGGATTTGAAGGTTTCGGAACGGGGACGTATAGTCGATATCTCATCCGGCCTTGCGGGTTAAACCCGTCGGGCAGGATACGAGGGGGATCCACCACTGGGGTGGCCTCGATACGTTCGACCCGTATGTCCTCCACTGCAGCAAGATGCAACACGAAAGCCCCGGACTCCTGAGTCCGGGGCTTTCGGCGTGCATGGGCTGTTCCTGTGGCCCTGGGGTCCGGCGGTCAGGCCTCGGTCAGTTCTTCCTCCGGCTGGCGGACCAGGGTCAGCCGGTAGCCGACGTTGCGCACCGTGCTGATCAGGTTCTCGTGGTCGGCGCCGAGCTTGGCCCGCAGCCGCCGCACATGGACGTCCACGGTGCGCGTGCCGCCGTAATAGTCGTAGCCCCACACCTCGGTCAGCAACTGCTGGCGGGTGAAGACACGGCCCGGGTGCTGGGCCAGGTACTTCAGCAGTTCGAATTCCTTGAACGTCAGGTTCAGGGGGGCGCCGTTGACCCGGGCCGTGTAGCTGGCCTCATCGATCACGACGCCGGCGGCACGGATCTCCGTCGGGGCATCATCCTGGTCCGGTACGGCCCGCGCGACGCCGAGCCGGATGCGGGCTTCGACCTCCGCCGGGCCGGCGGACTCCAGGAGAATGTCGTCCACGGCCCAGGCCGAGGAGACGGCGGCCATGCCGCCTTCCGTGAGGATCAGCATCAGCGGGGCGCTCAGGCCGGTGGCCTTAAGCAGTTGGGTGAGCGAACGGGCGCCGACCAGATCCTTGCGGGCGTCAAGCAGCACGATGTCGCAGGGGTCGGTATCCAGCAGGGCCGTGGGCTCGGCGGGCAGGATGTGCACGCGGTGGTTCAGCAGTTCCAGTGCGGGCAGAACGTCCACCGATGATCCGGTGCTGTTCGTTAGTAGCAGGATGTGCGACATGGTTCCTCCAAAGGGTGTCCGCGCATCGTTGGGCGTCTGAACCGGGCTCTCACCGGCCGATACTGGTGTCCTTCGACGGTTCCCGGGTTTCGTAGCGGGCGGCCGGCAGGTCGCCGGTCAACGCCGCTATAAGAAAGCCGAAACAAGAAAGCCGAAGCCGGACTCGTAGCTGAGTCCGAGTATACCCAAATGCCGCTTTCCGGACACTGTCCCGTCACCGGCGGCTGCACCCTTTGCGACACAAAACGGTCACATAGGGCAGGATTGATCCGTCAGGGCCCCGCGGCCCTGGTGATGATGAGCCAAGTCGAATTGGGGTCCGCAGTGAGCGAAGGTACGCATTGATGGCGGGTAAGCAGTGAAGTCCTGGAGGATCGGAATCATCGGCCTGGCCGGGCTCGCCGCCGTGGTCGCAGGCGCCTACTCTTCGCCCCTTGTCCTGCTGGCCGTCGCGGTGCTCACCGCCGTCGGCATCGGCATCGGTTGGCCGCACTTCCTCGGAATCCCGGCCAAGAAGACCCTCGCCGTGCTGATCGGCCTGCCCGGGGTGGGTTCCGCGGTGGCCGCCACCTACCTTCCGGCTCCGGGCTTCCTGGACTGGACCCCCTCGTTCATGGCGGTCGGAGTGATGGCCGTCTTCGTCATGCAGTTGCTCCGCGGAACCGGCCAGGCACAACGGCTCGAGTCGACCCTGGGGTCCTGCGCCGGCGTGCTGCTGTCCTGCCTGGGGGCCGGCTGGATAGCCTGCTCCCGCTTCAACGGGGTCCGGGAAATGTTCCTGGTGGCCGCCGTCAGCGCCGCCATCGCCCTGCTGGCCGGGCTGATCCGCTGGCCGGACCGGGTGGTGGCGCCGCTGGGCATTGCCGGTGCCGGGCTGGCAGGCCCGCTGGCGGGCCTGGTGTTCTCCGACATCGCCGTGATCCCGGCCGCCGTCGTGGGTATTGTGGTGGGGTCCGTGCTGGTGAGTTTCCGCCGCCTGGTGGTCCTGCGCGACGAACCGCTGACCCTCGCCGCGGCCCTGGGGATGGGGTTGGGGCCGGTCTCGGCCGTCGGTTCGCTGGCCTACTTCATAGACAAACTACTTATCTACTAACGCGTTAGGATGGCATCATGTCCGTACTTGCATATGAAATCTTCTTCCTCGTCCTGCTCGGCGTTGCGAGCCTTTCCATGGCCTGGTTTGCCGGCTTTGTGGTCTACCGCCTCTTCAAGGGCCAGAAGTAAACAGCCAGAAGTAAGCACCCGTCCTGAACCTGTAGTTTCCAGAGGTAGCTGCTGTGCCGATTGAAATTCCTACTGATCTGACACCCGAACTTGTCCCGTTGTCCTGGCTCATTGGTGAGTGGGAGGGCCGTGGCCGGCTGGGGGCCGGGGAAGAGGATTCTGAGCATTTCCTGCAACACGTCTCCTTCACCCATAACGGCCTGCCGTACCTGCAGTACCGCGCCGAAAGCTGGCTGGTCGACGACGAAGGCACCAAGCTCCGTCCGCTGACCGTCGAGACCGGCTTCTGGGCACTGGAACGCAAGCAGCGGGAAGAGGACGGCGGGCCGGGGCTTATTCCGGCTGACATCGTGCCCGTGCTCAAGAGCGCCGACGAAGTCGAAGCCCTCCGTAACAAAGACGGCGGCTTCGATATCTCGGTGTCCATCGCGCACCCCGGAGGAATCTCCGAGCTGTACTACGGCCAGATCAAGGGCCCCCAGATCCAGCTCAGCACCGACATGGTGATGCGCGGGAGCCACTCGAAGGAATACGCGGCGGCCACCCGGATCTTCGGGCTCGTCGAGGGGAACCTGCTCTGGCGCTGGGATGTCGCTGCCGGCAAGGGCACGACGCCGGGCGGCGGCCTGGAGGCCCATGCCTCCGCCATCCTCAAGAAAGTAAGCTGACCAGCCCACCGGCTGGCATCAGGGGCCTCACTGGTTTTTCCGTTGTCCGCGGCGAGTGCAGGGAGCAACACAGTGAACAGTGCAGTGAACGGCAACAGCCGGGATTACAGCGATCTCAAGGCCGTCTACTTCAACGGCACCCTCAAGAAGTCCCCGGAGCGGTCCAATACCGAGGGCCTGATCGAGGTCAGCCGGCGGATCATGGCGAAGCAGGGTGTCACCACCCGCGTCATCCGGACCGTGGACCACGATATCGCCAGCGGAGTCTACCCGGACATGCGCGAGCACGGCTGGGAAACGGACGAGTGGCCCGAACTGTATCCCGCCGTCCAGGAAGCGGACATCGTGATCGTCGCCGGACCCATCTGGCTGGGCGACAACTCCTCGCAGACCAAGAAGCTGATCGAGCGCCTCTACGCCCACTCCGGGCAGCTGAACGCCAAGGGCCAGTGGGCCTACTACCCCAAGGCCGGAGGCTGCCTGATCACCGGCAATGAGGACGGCATCAAACACTGCGCCATGAATGTCCTCTACAGCCTCCAGCACATCGGCTTCACCATTCCGCCACAGGCCGACGCCGGCTGGATCGGCCCGGTGGGTCCCGGACCGAGCTACCTCGACGAAGGCTCGGGCGGTCCGGAAAGCGACTTCACCAACCGCAATACCACCTTCATGACCTGGAACCTGCTGCACCTCGCCCGGATGCTCAAGGACGCCGGCGGCATTCCCGCCTACGGCAACCTTCCCGGGGCCTGGAAGGCGGGCACCCGCTTCGACTTCGAAAATCCGGAATACCGCTAAGCCTCGAGGACTTCTACTAGATATGACTACCAAGAGCCCCCTGTTGTCGCGCCCGGCCGCCGTCGAGGCCGGCGGCGCTGACGCCGGCGTCGCATCCCACTATGGCGAGCCGTTGCGCGAGCAGCGGGCGCTGGCCGCCGGCACCGCCGTCGTCGATCTGTCCTGCCGGGGCGTCGTCACCGTCAGCGGGCCGGACCGGCTGAGCTGGCTCAATACGCTGTCCTCCCAGCAGCTGACGAACCTTGCCCCGGGCCAGTCCAGCGAACTGCTGCTGCTCAGCGTGCAGGGCCGGATTGAGTTCGACGCGCGGGTGGTGGACGACGGCGGGACCACCTGGCTGATCGTGGAAGCCGCCGAGGCCGCGCCGCTGACCGAGTGGCTGACCAGGATGAAGTTCATGCTCCGGGTCGAGATCGCCGATGTTTCGGCGGACTGGGCCGTGCTCGGCTCCACCAGGCGGGTCCCGGAATGGTCGGCGCTGCGGGTCTGGGAAGACCCCTGGCCGCACGTCGGTGCGGGAGGCTACTCCTACGCCGTCGTGGGCGAGGACTCCCACCCCGGCCTGGAACGGCCGTGGTTCGAATACCTGGTTCCGGCAGCGGAACTCGAAGCGACAGTGGACGACCGGCCGCTGGCGGGCGTCTGGGCAGCCGAGGCGCTGCGCATTGCGGCGTGGCGGCCCAGATGGGGCGCCGAAACCGACGAGAGGACCATCCCGCACGAGCTCGACCTGCTGCGCACCGCCGTCCACCTGAACAAGGGCTGCTACAAGGGCCAGGAAACCATCGCCCGCGTCCACAACCTGGGCCATCCGCCCCGGCGGCTGGTGTTCCTGCAGCTCGACGGTTCCCAGCACACCATGCCCGCCGTCGGCAGCGAGATCCGCGCCGGCGACCGTAAGGTCGGCACGCTCACCTCGGTGGCACAGCACTACGAAATGGGCCCCGTGGCCCTGGCCGTCATCAAACGGTCCGTCGCTCCGGATGAAGTCCTGACGGTCCTTGACGGCGAAGAGCCCTACACCGCGGCCCAGGAAGTCATTGTGGCTCCCGACGCCGGCCAGGTCGTGGGGCGCCGGACCGGATTCCTGAGGGGGACCCATTGAGCAAGCAGGACACCACACCCGGCACGGCCGGCGCCCCGGACGATGAGACGCTGGCCTTGGCCCACGCACTCTTCGACGCGGCGCGTGAAGGAAACTCCGCACTGCTCGCCAGCTACCTGACGGCGGGGGCACCGGCCACCCTGACCAATACCGCAGGGGATTCCCTGCTCATGCTCGCGGCCTACCACGGCCACCCGGAGACGGTCGGGCTGATCCTGCAGCACGGCGGCGACGCCAATGCCGCCAACGACCGGGGCCAGACCCCCCTGGCCGGGGCCGTCTTCAAGGGCTACACGGACGTCGCCCGCGAGCTGCTCGACGCCGGCGCCGACCCCGACGCGGGCACCCCCTCGGCCCGGGCCGCCGCGCAGATGTTCGCCCGGACGGAGATCCTGGCGCTGCTCGGCTGAGGAGGCCCCGGAGGGGCATCCGGGGGCTTTGCGCACCAATACTCCATATGGAATAGTTCTCATGGAATAGTCGCACTCTCATGAAGGATCCCGCACCATGGCCACAGCCGCGCCGCTGACACCGCTGGGCGTTGCCGCACTCTCCCTGCTGGTGGAAGGGCCCATGCACCCGTACGAGATGTACCAGCTCCTTATGGCCCGGCACGAAGACCGGCTCGTCAAAGTCCGGCCGGGAACGCTGTACCACGCGGTCGGCCGGCTGGAAGGGCAGGGGCTGGTTTCCGCGACCGGAACGGATCGGGAGGGCAATCGCCCGGAACGCACCACGTACGAGATCTCCGAGGCGGGCCGGGAAGCCCTGACCCTGCGGCTGCAGGACATGCTTGCCAACCCCGTCAACGAGTACCCGTCCTTTCCGCTGGCCGTCTCCGAGGCGTACAACCTGCCGGCCGGCGTCGTGGTTGAACTGCTTGACCGGCGTCTCAAAGGCCTGGAAGGGCAGCTGGAATTCCTGGCCGCGGCGGAGGAGCGGGCCCGGATGAAAGGCGTCGACCGCAAGTACTGGATCGACATGGAGTACCAGCAGACCCTATTGCGCGCGGAAACCGGCTGGATCCGGAGCCTCCAGGACCAGATCGGCAGCGGCCGGCTGCCCTGGTAGCCCATCCCCGGCATCCGCCGCTACGAACCGCTTGAGCGATCGTTCAAGCATCACCACCAGCACTCTTAAGGAATCCCATGGAAAACGTAGCCAGGCCGTGGCCGGCACTCTGGTCCCTGGTGATCGGCTTCTTTATGATCCTGATCGACACCACCATCGTCTCGGTGGCCAATCCGCGCATCATGGAAGGCCTGAACGCTGACATCAACTCGGTGATCTGGGTGACCAGTGCCTACCTGCTGGCCTACGCCGTCCCGCTGCTGATCACCGGCAGGCTTGGCGACCGCTTCGGCCCGAAAAAGCTCTACCTGTCCGGCCTTGTCGTCTTCACCGTGGCCTCGCTCTGGTGTGGTCTCTCGGGCGACGTCCAGACCCTCATCGGGGCCCGGGTGCTCCAGGGCCTGGGAGCGGCGATCATGACCCCCCAGACCATGGCCGTCATCACCCGCATCTTCCCGCCGGACCGCCGCGGCGCCGCCATGGGCATCTGGGGTGCCACGGCCGGCGTCGCCACCCTGGTGGGCCCAATCCTGGGCGGTGTCCTGGTCGACGGGCTCGGCTGGGAATGGATCTTCTTCATCAATATCCCGGTCGGCATCGTGGGTTTCATCCTGGCCTGGCGTTTCGTCCCCGCCCTGAGCACGCATCCGCACAAGTTCGACATTCCCGGCGTGCTGCTCAGCGCCGTCGGGCTGTTCCTCGTGGTCTTCGGCATCCAGGAGGGGGAGACCTTCAACTGGGGCACCATCACCGGCCCGGTCACGGTCTGGGGCCTCATCATCGCCGGGATCGCCGTGCTCGTGGTGTTCGTGGTGTGGCAGCGGGTCAACCCCCGGTTCTATGACGGCGAGCCGCTGCTGCCGCTGTCCCTCTTCAAAGACCGCAATTTCTCGCTGGCGAACATCGCCATCACCACCGTGGGCTTCACCGTGACGGCCTTCAGCCTGCCGCTGATCTTCTACTACCAGATCGTGCGTGGCCTGACCCCCACCCAGTCCGCCCTCATGATGGTCCCGATGGCGCTGATTTCGGGCGGCCTCGCGCCCGTCGTCGGCAAGATCATCGACAAGGTCAACCCGAAGTACATCACCGCGGCGGGCCTGGTCCTGATGTCCGTGGCGCTGTTCTGGAACGCCTCCCTCATGCATCCGGACACGCCGATCTGGCTGTTCCTGCTGCCGAGCGCCGTCCTGGGCTTCGCGAACGCCGGCATCTGGGCGCCGCTGAGCTCCACCGCCACCCGCAACCTGCCGCCCCGGCAGGCGGGGGCCGGCTCCGGCGTCTACAACACCACCCGGCAGATCGGCGCGGTCCTCGGCAGCGCCGCGATCGCCGTCCTGATCCAGGCCCGGCTCGCGGCGGAACTTCCCGCCGCACCGGGAACATCGGGCACGGCCAGCCCGATGGCCTTCGGCGGATCCTTGCCCGAGGCGCTCCACGAGGGATTCTCGACGGCGATGGGCCAGTCGATCCAGCTGCCGGCCGCGGTGATCCTGATCGGTGCGGCCGTGGCCGTGTTCTTCGCCAGGCCCAAGCCGGTGCAGGGCTGGGGCCGGGGACCGGCCAGCGGTGCTGCTGGGGCCACTGCCGGCACTGCTGCCGCTGCCGATCCGGCGCAGATGCCAGGCGGGCGGGCGCAGGCAAAGCCGCGCTGACGTACGCACGGCCGCGCACGGCGGCATCCGGGTCAGCCGAGCAGGACGCTGGTCTGGATGCCGCCGGCGGCAAAGCCCAGGCTCCGGGCGATGGCCAGTGAGCCCTGGTTGCTGACGTCGGTACGCCACTGGAGCGTCAGCCCCGAAGCGAGGGCCTCGTGGGCGGCGATCGAGGCGGCCAGCGAGCCCAGCCCGCGCCGCCGCCATTCCGGGTCCACGAGCACGCCGAGGTCCGCGAGGATCCCCTCCCATTCCGCGTAGGCGCCGCAAGCAACGGGCACCGACCGGCCGTCGTCATCGCGCATGATGGTGTAGCGGTGCGGCAACCCGGACAGCCGGACCTCGTTCACATCATCCGGCGGGCAGCGGCCCTCGAGTTCCACGGCTTCAGGGTTCCCGTGCGAGACCGTGAGCTCCTCGGCGGGCTGGAGCAGGGGCAGCTCATCGGCGAAGAAGAGTGCCGCCGCGCCCAGGCCATAGCCGCCGTGCGGCCGGGTGATGGTCAGCAGGGTGACGTGCTGGGCGAGTTCCTCATCCGGGATCCCGGCGGCGGCATCCAGCACCCATTGTGGCCCCACAAGGGCGGAGCTGCCGAACAGCCGGACGAAGTCGACCGAGCGGCGGGACTCATCGGCACGGGTGAGCCGGGCACCGCCGGCGGCCGCGAATCCGGCGTCGTCGAATCCCAGGTGGCGTGCCCACGCGAGCTGGATGATGGCAGCGGAACCGGGCTCAAGAGTCATGACTCAACACTACCCACCGGCGGCGGGCCGCCCGGAGCGGGCCCGGACCGCCCTGGCCCGGATGGCTTCAGCCGAAGAGGACCGCGGCCTCGTCGTAGCGGTGCTGCGGGACTGCCTTCAGGTTTCCGAGTGCAGCTTCGAAGCCCACGTGCACGATGTCGGTGCCGTTGAGGGACACCATGGTGCCCCAGCGCCGGTCGACCACCGAGTCGATGGCGGCCATGCCAAGGCGGGTGGCGAGGACCCGGTCGAACGCGGTCGGAACCCCGCCGCGCTGGATGTGGCCGAGCACAGTGGCGCGGGTCTCGATGCCCGTGCGGGCTTCCAGCTCGGGGGCCAGCAGTTCGGCGATGCCGCCGAGGCGCGGGCGGCCGAAGGTGTCCAGGCCCCGTTCGGAGTGCGGCGTCTCCTGGCCTTCGGGGACGAAGCCCTCGGCGACGACGACGAGCGGCGCGCGGCCGCGGTCCCGGGCGGAGAGGACCCACTCGGTGATCTGCTCCATCGAGGCCTTCTGCTCGGGGATCAGGATGGCATGGGCGCCGGAGGCCATCCCGGCGTGCAGCGCGATCCAGCCCACGTGCCGGCCCATCACCTCGGCAATCATGCAGCGGTGGTGGGACTCGCCCGTGGTGCGCAGGCGGTCGATCGCCTCGGTGGCGATCTCGACGGCGGTGTCGAAGCCGAAGGTGTAGTCGGTGGCGTCGAGATCGTTGTCGACCGTCTTGGGGACTCCCACGATCTTCAGGCCGGCGTCGGTCAGCCGCTTTGCCGCGGCCAGGGTGCCTTCGCCGCCGATCGCGATCATGGCGTCGATTCCCAGCCGCTCCATGTTGGCCTTGATGACGTCGGGGCCGCCGCCGTTTTCGAACGGGTTGGTGCGGGACGTCCCGAGGATGGTGCCGCCCTGCTTCGAGAGGCCCCGGACCATGGTGCGGGGAATGTCGATGATGTCGCCCTCGACGACGCCCCGCCAGCCGTCCCGGAAGCCGACGAATTCCTGGCCATGGACGGCGATGCCCTTGAGGACGGCGCCACGGATAACGGCGTTCAGCCCGGGGCAGTCTCCGCCGCTGGTGAGGATTCCAATTTTCATGTTCTGGCTCAAATCCTGGTTCGAAGGGGTACAGGCAGAGCGCCACGCTGAGCTCACCTAGAGTCTAGTGGGGCGTGTGGGCAAGGACACAAATGGTTAACTGCCGGTGCCCCTGCCGTCGTGGCAGGGGCACCCGTTGTCTTGGCTCAAGCCGGGACGCGTCCCGCGTCAGAGCCGTGGCGGATACGCCCGGGTCTGCTACGGGCGGCCGTCAGGGCCGGTTGGGGCGTTTCTCAAGGAAGGATTCGAGGATGATGGCGTTCCGCTGGTCCGGGATTAACAGCCACGCGGCCAGATAGATGACGAAGGCCGGGCCGGGCAGCAGGGCAAAGAGCAGGAAGGCGATCCGGACGAACGCCACATCCACATTCAGTTTCGCGGCGATTCCTCCGCAGACCCCGCCCAGCCAGCGTTGCGGTCCGCGTTTCAGGCCAAGGCCCCTGACGGTGCTGAAGAATTTGTCCATGGTTCAAGACTTCCCTGTCGTTGTGTCTTTGTCACGCCCGCGGGCTGAAAGCAGACCGCCGATCACGAGTGCGGCGCCGGCTCCGATCATCAGGCCGATCAGTACATAGCTGCCGTTGAGGACCACGATCCCGAGCCGGGAAATGATGATCAGAGCGGCCAGCGCCAGCACGATCAGCCCCCACACCACGGTGCCGACGCGGGCGGGGAAGCGTGCCCTGTCCTGCGGCCCCGGTGCTTCGGGCTGCGGGGGAACGGCGGCCCCGGTGTCCGGTGTACTTCCTGTCGGCGGGTCATAGCTGCTCATGTCAGTTGCCTTCCTTGATGGTCACGTTGCTCATGGTGCCGGAGATCCTGAGGATCAGTCGTGCGCCCGGTTTGCCCGTGTTGTAGTCGCTTTGCTGGGTCGTCACGCCGCCACGGTTCCCGCTGCCTTCGTTGAGGTTGCCCATGGTCATGTCCGCCTCGATGTGCACGGGGACGGTGATGGGGATGACCACCGTCAGGTTGCTGGCCGTCGCGTCGATGGGAACGACGACGTCGGTGCCCAGGGGAGGGTTGAGGGCCAGCGTTGTCAGGTCCGCGGTACCGGTGCCGCCCGTGATGTCGAAGCCGTTCCGGGCCTGTTCGATGCTGGATGGTGTCCAGTCCGCATTCTGGAGGCGGAACCTGTCCCCGTTCGGCACCACGTTGAAGATCCCCCCGATGATCAATGCGACCACGGCGAAAAATCCGAGGATGCCGGAGGTGCGGCCCCGGAGCCCGGCGAACAGGATCCCGAGGCCGAGGACGGCTGCTCCGCTCGCCCAGACCACGGCGTTGCTGGAATTCCCCAGATCGATGAGCCTGGCGGCGTCGAGGGCCTTGATGCCGCCACCCACCAGCAGGGCGAGCCCGACGGTGACCGCCACGGCAGGGGTGCCCGGTCCCAGGTTCCGTGGCCTGGCCGGCGGGGGCGGACCCCAGACCGGGCCTGGGTCCTGCGGGTAGCCGCCCTGCGGGTAGCCGTGCTGGGTGGAACCACCGGCCGGATCTGCCCCGGCAGCGCCGGCGAACGTGGCGGTGTTGGCTGCGTTTCCCCGGTCAACCGGGCCGCCGGGCCGGTGATGCACGGACAGCGGGGCGGTTCCGTTCCGGGCCTTGTTGCGTTGGCTCAGGTAGTAGACGACATAGATGGCGCCCCCCACCCAGAAGACTGTCCAGACGAAGGCGCCGAAACCGTACCGGTCCCAGCCCCAGACGCCGCTGCCGAGGCTTGGGAAGCCGATGACCGTGGTGATCAGCGCGCCGGTCATGCCCGAGGTCCACCGGCCGGCGGCGGCCTCCTGGACATGGATGCGTCCGTCGGGTTCGGGCAGCAGTGCCCAGGCAAGGCCGTACAGGAGTACCCCGACGCCGGCGAACACCGTCAGGACGATCAGGACGCCGCGGACAATCAACGGGTCGACGCCGAGCCGTTGGGCGATGCCGCTGGCGACGCCGCCGATCCAGCGCTCGCGCCCGCGGTGGATTCCGTGGCTGCGGATCCAATCGAAGAAGTTCTGTGGCTGGGGGCCGGCCAGCGGAGGCATCGGCCCGTAGTAGGGCGGTGGTGGCAGTGTTCCCGGGCCAGCCGGCCCACCCGGCGGATAGAGGGGCGGTGCCTCGGGCAGAGGCTCGCCGGCTGCCGGGGCGGCGGGGATGCCGGAGGGGCCCTCGGATGGGCTGCCGGAGGCATCGGGCCCCCCGGAGGGACGGTCGGAGGGATGGTCGGCGGGACGTTCGGAAGGGTCGTGGCCTTCAGGCGGGGGCGGAGTGTGCGGATTCATACCTCGATCCTTCCGTTTCCGCGCTTCCAGCTCTATTGGGGGAGACCCTGAACTGTCCCTGAGCCGCCCCCGGTTACGGCCGAAAACGCGTCCGGAGAACCCTGAAGCGTGCTTGGATTGACCCATGACAACCGTCCCTTCCCGCCCGCCGCTGGCCCGCAGCAGCGACCGTGTGATCGCCGGCGTCTGCGCAGGCCTCGCCGAGCATCTCGGCTGGCCGGTGCGGATGGTCCGGATCGGCATGGTGGTGGCCGCGCTCGCGGGGGGCGCCGGCGTCGCGTTCTACGCCTGGCTCTGGATCATGGTGCCGACCGCGGATGAAAGCGCCAGGCGCTACGCGCGCCGGCCGGCGTCGCCCATTGCCCCCGCGGTGAGCGCACCCGGTGCGACACCCGGTGCGGCACCCGATGCGGCGCCCGGTGGCACGGCGGCCCCGGCAGCGCCCCCGGGCCCGTCCGGCAAACCGGCGGGGTACCGCTGGAACCGCTTCCCGGGCATGCCCTTCGGCAAGGAAATCCTGCTGGGCGCGGGGCTGCTGCTGGCCGCAGGCGTCCTGATTGCCCGGATGCTGGGTTTCGACGTGCCCCTGGGCACGCTCATTCCGGTCGCGGCCATCCTGGGCGGCGCGGCCATCGCCTGGATGCAGCTTGACGAGACCCGCCGGGCGGGGCTTGTGGACAAGACCAAGGCCGACCAGGCCGGCGGCTGGGCCCGGCTCGCGGCCGGGCTGGCGCTCGTGGTTGCCGGTGTTCTCGTCATGGTGTCAGGATCCGGTTCCTGGCAGCAGACCTGGCTTGCCTTGCTGTCCTCCGCTGCGGTCCTTGGCGGCGTCGCCCTGGTGCTGCTTCCCTGGGGCCTGAAGTTCTGGCGCGATCTTGAAACCGAACGTGCGGGCCGGGTCCGCGCCACCGAGCGGGCCGAGATCGCCGCCCACCTGCACGATTCCGTGCTGCAGACCCTGGCCTTGATCCAGCGGCGGGCCGGCAATGAGCACGACGTCGTCCGGCTCGCCCGCGCGCAGGAGCGGGAGCTGCGGGCCTGGCTGTACCGGGATCCGGGCCGGGACGCCGGCCAATTGTCGGACGGCATCGGGGCCGCCGCCGCGGAGGTGGAAGACTCGCTGGGGCACGCCGTGGAAGTGGTCAGCGTGGGGGACTGCGCCATGACCGAACGCCACGAAGCCCTCGTCCAGGCGGCCCGGGAGGCCATGCTCAACGCCGCCCGCCACGGCGGCGGCGCCGTGTCCGTGTACCTGGAAGTCACGGACGGCGCAGCCGAGGTCTTCGTGAAGGACCGCGGGCCCGGATTCGATCCGGACTCCGTCCCGGCGGACCGCCTCGGCGTGCGGGAGTCGATCATCGGCCGGATGAGGCGCCACGGCGGCACCGCCACCATCACCAGCGGTCCGGACGGCACCGAAGTGCGGCTCAGGCTGCCGGCATCAGCAACGGCCACGGCCCCGGCCGACAACGGAGAGGCAAGACCATGAGTAACGTAACAGCCGGCAGCCCGGCCGCGGCGATCCGCGTGGTGATCGTGGATGACCACGCCATCTTCCGGTCGGGGCTGAAGGCCGACCTCGATCCCGGCATCGCCGTCGCCGGTGAGGCGGGGACTGTGGAGGAGGCCATCGCGGTCATCGCCGCCACGCGCCCCGACGTTGTGCTGCTGGACGTCCACCTCCCCGGCGGCCTCGGCGGCGGCGGGCGCGAGGTGCTCGCCGGCTCGGCACAGCTGCTGGGCACCACCCGGTTCCTGGCGTTGAGTGTCTCCGACGCCGCGGAGGACGTGGTCTCCGTGATCAGGGCAGGTGCGCGCGGCTATGTCACCAAGACCATTTCCGGCGCGGAAATTTCCGACGCCGTCCGCCGGGTGGCCGGCGGCGACGCCGTCTTTTCACCCCGTCTGGCGGGTTTTGTGCTGGACGCCTTCGGCACCGCACCCGCCGACATCGCCGACGACGAACTGGACCGGCTCTCGGCCCGGGAGCTCGAGGTGATGCGGCTGATCGCCCGCGGCTACAGCTACAAGGAAGTCGCCAAGGAGCTGTTCATCTCGATCAAGACCGTCGAAACCCATGTCTCGGCGGTGCTGCGCAAGCTCCAGCTCTCGAGCAGGCACGAACTGACCCGTTGGGCGGCCGAACGCAGGCTGCTCTGACCGGACAGACAGACCCTCCCTCACCTCCTGCCGCCCGACGACGGACGCTCCCTCGCCTCCTGGGGGAGCGTCCGTCCCGGTGGGGGACTATTTGGCCTTGCCCAGGAAGTCCTGGAGCCGGCCGACGCCGGTGGCCAGGTCTTCGTCGCCCAGGGCATAGGAGAGGCGGAGGTAGCCGGAGGGCCCGAAAGCCTCGCCCGGCACCACAGCAACCTCGACTTCGTCCAGGATCAGGGCGGCCAGTTCCGCGGACGTCCCGGGCCGGACCGGGCCGTTTGCCGAGGGGAACTCCTGGCCCAGCAGCGCGCGGACATCCGCGTACACGTAGAAGGCGCCCTTCGGCGTCGGGCATTCCACGCCCTCAATGGCGTTCAGGCCCGCCACGATGGCCTTGCGGCGGCGGTCGAAGGCGAGCTTCATCTCGTCGACGGCGGTCAGCGGGCCGGACACCGCGGCGAGGGCCGCGACCTGCGGGATGTTGGAGACGTTGGATGTGGAGTGCGACTGCAGGTTGGTGGCGGCCTTGATGACGTCGGCCGGGCCGATCATCCAGCCCACCCGCCAGCCCGTCATGGCATAGGTCTTCGCCACCCCGTTGAGGATGACGACCTTGTCGCCCAGTTCGGGGACGGCCGTCGCAATCGAGGTGAACGGCACGCCGTCGTACGTCAGGTGCTCGTAGATCTCATCGGTGACGACCCAGAGGCCCTTGGACGCCGCCCATTGGCCGATTTCCTTGACCTGCTCAGGCGAGTAGACCGCGCCGGTGGGGTTGGACGGGGAGACGAAGAGCAGGATCTTGCTGCGGTCGGTGCGGGCCGCTTCCAACTGGTCCACGGTGACCAGGTAATCCTGTTCCGGCCCGGCAAAGACGTTGACCGGCACGCCACCCGCAAGCCGGATCGACTCCGGGTAGGTGGTCCAGAACGGGGTCGGGACAATGACTTCGTCGCCGGGATCCAGCAACGTGGCAAAGGTGTTGTACACCGCCTGCTTGCCGCCGTTGGTCACCAGCACCTGGGAGGCCTCGGCCTTGTAGCCGGAGTCCCTGAACGTCTTGTCCACGATGGCCTGCTTGAGCTCCGGCAGGCCGCCGGCAGGGGAGTAGCGGTGGTACTTGGGCTGGCTGGCGGCCTCGATGGCGGCCTGCACGATGTAGCCCGGAGTCGGGAAATCCGGTTCGCCGGCGCCGAAACCTATGACGGGCCGGCCCGCTGCCTTCAATGCCTTCGCCTTGGCATCGACGGCCAGGGTGGCGGATTCGGCTATGGCGGAAATGCGCTGGGAAATGCGGGCGGCAGGCATGGCGGGTCCATTCTTCGCTTGCAGCTGGGGAGGCTGTTTGTGGGATTCGACGGGATCTACTCTATGCTGTTCACCGGATCCTCCGGTGTGTCGGCAGGTGAATATGACTGGAGTTTTTCAGCCGGTTTCCGGGGCACACGAGGGGTCCGGAAGGTGCCGGTTCGACGTAGACGCAGTTGTTGCGTAGACTGGTTCTCCGGTGTTGAAAACACGATGATGGTCCGCGCCTCAGTGAAGACTGGGGAAGAGCAGCCGGAACGTAATTTCGATCCATAGGGTAGTGGCGCAATTGGTAGCGCAGCGGTCTCCAAAACCGCAGGTTGCAGGTTCGAGTCCTGTCTGCCCTGCGCATGCTGTTCCGGGAAATCCGGAACCAGCGCAGCAACCATGGTTCAGTCCGGAACCGGGTATCCGACATTGCGAGGATGAGTGAGGACCAGGTGACCGACACGGCTGCAAGCAGCTCCAAAGGCCGCCCCGCCAAGAACGCCGCCAAGGCTGGCTTCTTCGCTCGAATCGCACTCTTCGTCCGCCAGGTGATCGGCGAGCTGAAGAAGGTCGTTGCACCGACCCGCAAGGAACTGATCAATTACACGCTCGTGGTGCTGGTATTCGTGATCATCATGATGCTCATCGTCACCCTGCTCGATCTGGCCTTCGGGACCGGAATCAGCTGGGTCTTCGGCGGTAAGGGAGCCACGGACCGCTAAGGCGACCCGTCCGCAGCCTGCGTGGAATCCCCGGGAAACCGGAGGTTCCGCGGGGTGTGCGGAATTGAGTCATTTAAATAGGCATGTTAGGCAATGAGGAAGCAGGAGACCAAGTGTCTGAGCAGGAGCTCGAGGTAACTGAGACTGAGCTGGATAAGAGCCAGGACGCCACCGTGGAAGCAGTGGAAGAGTCCGAGGCTGCGTCTGCTGCGCCCGAATCCGAAGTCGCTGACGAGGCCGTAGCTGACGACGCCGACGAAGATGCCGCCGCTGTCGACGTCGAGTCCGGCGAGGAAGCAGCCGAGTCCGGCGAAGAAGAAGCCGGCGGCGAGCCGGCCGACGCGCTGGAAGCCGCCGCTGCCGCCGCCGAGGTCGACCCGGCCGAGGAATTCAAGGCCAAGCTGCGCCGCCAGGAGGGTGACTGGTATGTCATCCATTCCTACGCCGGCTACGAAAACCGCGTCAAGGCAAACCTTGAGACCCGCATCCAGACCCTGGACATGGAAGATTACATCTTCGAGATCCAGGTTCCGATGGAGGAAGTCGTTGAGATCAAGAACGCCCAGCGCAAGGTCATCAACCGCGTCCGCATCCCCGGCTACGTCCTGGTCCGGATGGACCTGACGGATGCCTCGTGGGGCGCCGTCCGCCACACCCCCGGAGTCACCGGCTTCGTGGGCAACGCCCACAACCCCGTGCCGCTCCGCCTCGATGAGGTCTTCTCCATGCTCGCCCCGGTCTTCGAAGAAGAGCAGGCAGAGAAGGGCAAGCCGGTCAAGCACGCCGCCGCGCACGTCGACGTCGACTTCGAGGTCGGCGAGTCGGTCATCGTCAAGGAAGGTCCCTTCGAGACCCTTCCCGCCACGATCTCCGAGATCAAGGTCGATTCCCAGACGCTCGTGGTGCTGGTCTCGATCTTCGAGCGCGAGACCCCCGTCACTCTGGCATTCAACCAGGTCAGCAAGATCTAGCTTTCCCCACAGAATTCGCTCCGGTACTGCCCGCTTAGCGGTCCCGGAGCGGCCGGCCGCCTCGCCATGGCGGCCACCAAGCTGAGGCACGCTCCTGTGTCCCAGGACGTAATTGAGAGAAGGACCCTACATTGGCTCCCAAGAAGAAGGTCACCGGCCTCATCAAGCTGCAGATCCAGGCAGGTGCCGCTAACCCGGCCCCGCCGATCGGTCCTGCGCTTGGCCAGCACGGTGTCAACATCATGGAATTCTGCAAGGCGTACAACGCTGCGACGGAAGCCCAGCGCGGCAACGTTATTCCTGTTGAAATCACGGTCTACGAGGACCGTTCATTCACGTTCATCACCAAGACCCCGCCGGCCGCGGAGCTCATCAAGAAGGCTGCAGGCGTTGCCAAGGGTTCACCGACCCCGCACACCGTCAAGGTCGCCAAGCTGACCCAGGCCCAGGTCAACGAGATCGCCACCACCAAGATGGAAGACCTCAACGCCACGAGCCTCGAAGGCGCAGCGAAGATCATCGCCGGCACCGCCCGTTCCATGGGTATCACCGTCGAGGGTTAATTCCCCACCGCCGGGCGACCGGCACCACCATTCATTGAAATGTTGGAAACCCGGCACGGATAAACCAGCCGGAGTCCCGACTGTGGCAGGGCCCAGCGCGGTCCGTAGACCACAACTGCACAAGGAGAAATAAGCAGCATGGCAAAGCGCAGCAAAGCATATGAGGCAGCCGCAGCCAAGATCGACGCGGAGAAGTTCTACGCGCCGTTCGAGGCAGTGACGCTGGCCAAGGACACCAACCCGTCCAAGTTCGACGCCACCGTTGAGGTCGCATTCCGCCTGGGTGTCGACCCCCGCAAGGCCGACCAGATGGTCCGCGGCACCGTTATCCTCCCCCACGGCACCGGTAAGACTGCCCGCGTCCTCGTCTTCGCAACGGGCGACAAGGCCGAGGCGGCAATTGCTGCCGGCGCCGATTTCGTTGGTTCCGATGACCTGATCGAAAAGATCGCAGCCGGCTGGACCGACTTCGACGCAGCCGTGGCCACCCCCGACCTCATGGGCAAGGTTGGCCGCCTCGGTAAGGTTCTGGGCCCGCGTAACCTGATGCCGAACCCGAAGACCGGCACCGTGACCGCTGACGTCGCCAAGGCCGTCAACGACATCAAGGGCGGCAAGATCGACTTCCGCGTCGACAAGCACTCGAACCTGCACTTCATCATCGGCAAGGTTTCGTTCGACGCCCTCAAGCTGGCCGAGAACTACGCAGCCGCACTGGAAGAGGTTCTTCGCCTCAAGCCGTCCGCTTCCAAGGGCCGCTACATCCAGAAGGCCACCGTCGCCACGACGTTTGGCCCGGGCATCTCGGTTGACCCCAACGTCACCAAGGTCCTGACCGAGGTCTGATCCTCAACAGTTCCACAGGAAGCAACAGAAAGACCGTCCCGCAACTGCGGGGCGGTCTTCCTGTCTTCCCTGGAACGCCGGCGCCCTGGAACGCCGGCGCCATGGAACGCCGGCGGAAACCGGCATATGCTGGCGGTTGAACGTCCGGCTTGAGCCGGGCATCGGGCCCCTATGGGTGGCAGAACGGCTGGGATAGATGCCCTCTATGGCAAATGACGTACGGATTGAACAGCTCTGGATACCCGATTCCCTCGACGGGCCCGACGCGGCCGACTTCCTGGCCGCCGTCGAAGTGGGGCGCAAGGTGCGGATGCAGACCTGGGGGAGCGATGACCTCGCGTATGCCCCGCAGGAAAAACTGCTGGAGATGGCGGACCCCTATGAACGCCAGGTGATCCTTGTGGCCAAGGTCGACGGCGAGATCGTCGGCACCGTGGACATCGCCCTGCCGCTCGCGGACGACCTCGACCTGGCCGAGTTCACCCTCGACATCCTCCCGGAGTTCCAGGGCCAGGGCGTCGGCAGGCAACTGCTGGAGGCGGCGGAGCACTTCGCCCGGGATGAGGGCCGGCACCGGATCCTGATCGACACCAACCACCCCGGGGCCTCGCTGGCCGGCAGCGAAGCGGAGCAACTGGTACCCGGCAGCGGGCTCGGCTTCGTTCCGCTGGGCAGCCGCGAGGTGGAATTCGCCCGGCACACCGGCTACACCCTGCAGCATATTGAGCAGTTCAGCGCTTGCACCCTTCCGCTGGACAGCAAGCTTGTCGCCGAACTGGAGGCCGAGGCCGACGAGGCCAATGCAGGCCGCTACCGCCTGCACCACTGGACGGACCGGTGCCCGGACGAGTGGCTCGAGGCCGTCGCGGCCCTGGAAAATGCGGCCGGCGAGAACGGGGTTCCGGGGGTTGACACCGCAGACATGGTGTTCGACGGCGGTATCCTCCGCGAGGCGGAGGAGGTCACCATTGCGCAGGGGCGCCGGACGGTGGTCACCGCCGTCGAACATATCGCCACCGGAACGCTCGTGGGCCTGACCACCATCAGCGTCCTGGCCCTGCGGCCCGATGTGGTCTTCCAGGACGACACGGTGGTCCTCCAGGAGCACCGCGGCAACAAGCTGGGCCTGCTGATCAAGGTCGCCAATATGGAACGGCTGAGCGAGCAGTTCCCGGACGCCCGGGTGCTCTACACCTGGAATGCCCCGGAAAACCGTTACCTGCTCCAGGTGAACCGGCAGCTCGGGTTCGCCACGGCCGGCGTCACCGGCATCTGGGAGAAGGAACTCCCGGATCTCGGGCCGTCTGTCAGCTGAGTCCGCCGGCGGGCCGGTGCGGGAGGCAGGCCTGCCGCCCTGGTCCGATTTGGCGCGCACGCACCACGTCCCGTAAGCTGGGGGGACCAAAGACCGTCGGTTGTTGGAAATCCACTCTCCCAAGCAAGACTCACTTCTGCAGTCGCGCCGGGGAGAGCCAGTGGGTTTCCGGACGAAGGACCCTGAACATAGGGCGGCCGGCGCAGGTGAACGAAGCAAAGCTCCGCAGTCATTGACCGCGTCGAGACAAGCCCCGTGCATCTGCGCGGGGCGTTTTTTAGTTTTAGCTCATCTGAGCGGGGACCCGGAATACCGGCACTATCCCCGGAAGGAGGGTTATGGCAACGCCTAGCAAGGTTTCAGCAGTAGCTGAGATCACTAACGATTTCAAGGAATCGAACGCCGCTGTCCTGACCGAATACCGTGGGCTCACCGTTGCACAGCTCAAGCAACTGCGTGTCTCTCTCGGCCAGGACACCAAGTTCTCGGTCGTCAAGAACACCCTGACCGCTATTGCAGCCAAGGAAGCTGGTGTCGAAGCATTCGACGGCCAGCTCGCCGGCCCCACTGCAATCGCGTTCATCAAGGGTGACGCAGTTGCCGCTGCCAAGAGCCTGACGGATTTTGCCAAGACCAACAAGCAGCTGGTTATCAAGACCGGTTACTTCGAGGGCAAGGCACTGAACGCCAGCGAAGTTGCTGCCCTGGCAGCACTCGAGTCCCGCGAGCTGCAGCTCGCCAAGGTTGCAGGCATCCTCAAGGCTCCTGCCGCCGCCGCTGCACGCATCATCGACGCACTGCGCCTCAAGCTTGAAGAAGAGAACGGTGCACCGGCAGCAGCCGAGGCGCCCGCCGCTGAAGAAGCCCCGGCCGACGCTGAAGCTCCGGCTGAAGCTCCCGCCGATGCAGCAGCAGAGGCTGAGGCTCCTGCCGAAGCCGCAGCCCCCGAAGAGAACTAACTCTCTAAACCAGACTCCGGTGCGAAGGCACGGCCCAGGCCGCCGAGCACCACTATAGGAAGGACGCCACACCATGGCGAAGCTCACCAACGAAGAGCTCATTGAAGCTTTCAAGGAACTGACCATCATCGAGCTCTCCGAGTTCGTCAAGCTCTTCGAAGAGACCTTCGAAGTTACCGCTGCTGCTGTTGCTGTTGCTGGCCCCGCTGCCGGCGCTGCTGCAGAAGAAGAGGAAAAGACGGCATTCGACGTCATCCTGGAACACCCGGGCGACAAGAAGATCGCAGTGATCAAGGAAGTTCGCGCAATCACTTCCCTGGGCCTCAAGGAAGCCAAGGACCTGGTTGACAGCGCTCCCAAGGCCATCCTCGAAGGCGTCACCAAGGAAGCTGCCGAGAAGGCTGTTGCACAGCTCGAAGAAGCTGGCGCTCGCGTTACCCTCAAGTAACACGCTGTTCCGGGAAACCCCGTCCACTCCGGTGGGCGGGGTTTCCTGCATTCCTAACCCGGTTCGCTGATGTCCGCGACCACCGCAGCCAGGGCCGCCGTCAGGGCATCGGCGTCCACGAACGCACTGTAGCCATGCTCCCCGGCACCCATCGAAACCCGGCGGCCCGCGATAGTCCGGTCGGCGTAGACGGGCCAGGCAACGGTACTGCCCAGCGGGGTGATCGTGCCGCGCTCATAGCCGGTGGCCCCGAAGGCGGACTCCGCCGTCGGGAGCGAGAGCTTGTTCACGCCGACCAGCCTGCGCAGCTTGGGCCAGGAAATCTGCCGGTCGCCCGGAATCAGGGCGAACAGGAAGCTGCCGTCCTTGTGTTTGACCACGAGTGATTTCACGATGTCCCCGGGCTGGATTCCGAGGATCCGGGCCGCCTCGTCGAGGCTGTCCGCGGCGGGCCGCTGCACGAGCCTGACGTCAAGCCCGCGCGCGGCGGCGTCGGCCAGGAAACGTTCCCGGCCGACGCCGGCCGCACTGCCATCCCCGACGCGGCCGGTGCCTCCGCGAATGCCGCCATCGTCCTTCTGTGCTGCCACGGCCCGCTCAGTCGCGGTAGAGCAGCAGTGCTTCGCCCTGGCCGCCGCCGCCGCACAGCGAGACAGCGGCTTTGCCGGCGCCGCGCCGCTTCAGTTCGTGCGCCGCATGCAGGGCCAACCGGGCGCCGGAGGCGCCGATCGGGTGGCCCAGGGCGATCGCGCCGCCGTGGATGTTGCACTTCTCCAGCGGGTAGTGAAGGTCCTTGAGGGACTGGACGGCCACGGAGCCGAAGGCCTCATTGATTTCGATGAAGTCCAGGTCCGTGGTGGCCCAGCCAGCCTTGTCCAGGGCATTCCTGATGGCGTTGGACGGTTGGGAGTGCAGCGAGTTGTCAGGCCCGGCAACCTGGCCGGCCTTGCCGACGACGGCCAGGTACTCCAGGCCGTTGTCCTCCGCGAACTTCCGGGAGGCGAGCACGAGGGCGGCGGCACCGTCGGAAAGGGGCGAGGAGTTGCCGGCGGTGATGGTCCCGTCCGTGACGAATGCCGCGCGCAGGCCGGCGAGCGAGGCAACCGACGTGTCCGGACGGATGCCCTCATCCGCGGTCAGGACGAGCGGATCGCCCTTGCGCTGCTTGACGCTGATCGGGGCGATCTCGCCGTCGAAGACGCCGTCCTTGGCGGCCCGTGCGGCACGCTGGTGGGACTGCGCCGCCACCTCGTCCTGGGAGGTCCTGTCGATGCCCAGGGTGAGGTTCTTGCTTTCCGTGGACAGGCCCATGGACTGCCCGTCGAAGGCATCGGTCAGCCCGTCGTGGGCGGCGACGTCGAGCGCCTGCACGGAGCCGTAGGTCCACCCCTGCCGGGAGCCCGGCAGCAGGTGCGGGGCCCGCGTCATCGACTCCTGCCCGCCGGCGACGACGACGGTTGCGTCACCGCTGCGGATCATCCGGGCGGCGTCGATCACGGCGGTGAGGCCCGAAAGACAGACCTTGTTGATGGTGACAGTGGGGACATTCCAGCCGATGCCGGCGGCGATGGCGCTCTGCCGGGCCGGGTTCTGGCCAGCCCCGGCCTGCAGCACCTGGCCCATGATCACCGAGTCCACCTGCTCGGCCTTCACCCCGCTGGCGGCCAGGGCCGCCCGGATGGCGTGGGCGCCGAGCTCGACGGCCGTGAAGCCGGCCAGCTGGCCGTTGAGGCGGCCCTGGGGCGTGCGGGCGGCGGCGAGGATGACAACATCATTGTTGTCCGCGGAGTTGCTCATGGTTTTCTCTTCCGATCATTAACGATATTGACCTAGGTTATCGTGACCTCCATCACGTAGCCATCCGCCGCCCGCACCTGCGCCGGCGCCCGCTTGGACACCTGCTTGGACACCTGCTTGGACTCGGGGTGCTTGCAATCGCGGCGGAAGTGGGGTAGACAAGTAGGTTGCTTTGCCGTATCGTAGATATTTGCGTCTTCCCTGTTTACCTTCAGCCTTCATATAGCGGTGGGCTTAGCCTGGCTGCTGCGCCATCAATGTGCCGTCTACAACGTGCACCACCATGGGCAGCGCGGGTCCCGGGTCATATAGCGGAACCGGATTGGTAGCACTGCGGAGTCACTCTGCAGGGTGCATAACGGGGGAGATCTGAAAACGCCTGAAGGTCTGTGGAAGGATCCCTCTTGGTCGCCTCGAGCACCTCTAATGTAAACAACGCTGCAACCGCTATCAATGCCGAAAGCACCGACGGTGCAACCCGGCGGCTCTCATTCGCTAAGATTCACGAACCTCTTGACGTTCCGAATCTGCTTGCCCTGCAGACGGACAGCTTTGACTGGCTGGTCGGAAATGAACGCTGGCAGGCCCGCGTGGCGAAGGCCGCCGAAGAAGGCGACCTGAGTGTCGCCACCTCCTCCGGTCTGTCCGACATCTTTGAAGAGATCTCCCCGATCGAGGATTTCCAGGGCACCATGTCCCTGAGCTTCTCCGAGCCGGAGTTCGCTGATCCGAAGTACACCATGGCTGAGTGCAAGGACCGGGACGCTACGTACTCGGCTCCGCTGTACGTGAAGGCCGAATTCATGAACAACAACACGGGCGAAATCAAGCAGCAGACCGTGTTCATGGGTGACTTCCCGCTGATGACCGAGAAGGGTACCTTCGTCGTCAACGGCACCGAGCGTGTTGTCGTCTCCCAGCTGGTCCGTTCCCCGGGTGCTTACTTCGAGCGCACCGCCGACAAGACCAGCGACAAGGACATCTTCACTGCGAAGATCATCCCGTCCCGTGGCGCGTGGTTCGAACTCGAAATCGACAAGCGCGACCAGGTCGGCGTTCGCCTCGACCGCAAGCGCAAGCAGTCCGTCACGGTGCTGCTGAAGGCCCTCGGCTGGACCGAAGGCCAGATCCTCGAGGAATTCGGCCAGTACGACTCCATGCGCGCAACGCTGGAGAAAGACGCCACCGAAACCCGCGAAGACGCCTTGCTCGACATCTACCGGAAGCTGCGGCCGGGCGAGCCGCCCACGGTCGAGGCTGCCCAGTCCCTGCTGGACAACCTGTACTTCAACTCCAAGCGCTACGATCTGGCCAAGGTCGGCCGTTACAAGATCAACCGCAAGCTGGGCATCGACCGCTCCCTTGGTGACAAGGAAGCTTCCGTCCTGCACGTTGAAGACATCGTTGCCATGATTAAGTTCCTGGTTGCTCTGCACGCCGGCGAGAAGACCCTCACGGGCAAGCGCGACGGCCAGGACCACGAACTGCGCGTTGAGATCGATGACATCGACCACTTCGGCAACCGCCGCATCCGCGCCGTCGGCGAGCTCATCGAGAACCAGGTCCGCACCGGCCTGTCCCGCATGGAGCGCGTTGTCCGCGAGCGTATGACGACCCAGGACGTCGAGGCCATCACGCCGCAGACGCTGATCAACATCCGCCCCGTCGTGGCAGCCATCAAGGAGTTCTTCGGAACGTCCCAGCTGTCACAGTTCATGGACCAGAACAACCCGCTGTCGGGCCTGACGCACAAGCGCCGCCTGTCCGCGCTTGGCCCGGGTGGCCTGTCCCGCGACCGTGCAGGCATGGAAGTCCGGGACGTCCACCCGTCCCACTACGGACGTATGTGCCCCATTGAAACTCCTGAAGGCCCCAACATCGGCCTGATCGGTTCGCTGGCTTCCTACGGCCGCATCAACCCCTTCGGTTTCATCGAGACGCCTTACCGCCTCGTGTCCGAGGGCGTCGTGTCCGACGAAGTCCAGTACCTGACGGCCGACGACGAAGCCGAGGTCCTGATCGCCCAGGCCAACGCTCCGCTGGACGAGAACAAGAAGTTCGCCGAAGAAACCGTCCTGGTCCGCGCCCGCGGTGGTGGAGGCGAGCCTGTGCTGGTCCCCGCCGGCGAGGTCGAGTTCATGGACGTTTCCCCGCGCCAGATGGTGTCCGTGGCAACCGCCCTGATCCCGTTCCTCGAGCATGACGATGCAAACCGCGCACTCATGGGTGCCAACATGCAGCGCCAGGCCGTGCCGCTGGTCCGTTCCGAGGCGCCGTTCGTCGGTACCGGCATGGAACGCGCCGCTGCAGTCGACGCCGGTGACGTTGTCATCGCGAAGAAGGCAGGTGTGGTTACCGAGGTCTCCGCTGAGCTGGTCATCATGCTCAACGACGACGGTACGGAAACCAACTACCGGATCAACAAGTTCGCCCGCTCCAACCAGGGCAACTGCTACAACAACCGTGTCCTGGTGAACGAAGGCCAGCGCCTGGAGGTCGGCGGCATCATCGCCGACGGCCCGGCAACGGACCAGGGCGAGCTCGCCCTCGGTAAGAACCTGCTCGTGGCATTCATGTCCTGGGAAGGCCACAACTTCGAGGATGCCATCATCCTGTCCCAGCGCATTGTGGCTGAGGACGTCCTGTCCTCCATCCACATCGAGGAGCACGAGATCGATGCCCGCGACACCAAGCTTGGTGCCGAGGAAATCACCCGTGACATCCCCAACGTGTCCGAGGAAGTCCTGGCAGGACTGGACGAGCGTGGCATCATCCACATCGGTGCCGAAGTTGAAGCCGGCGACATCCTGGTCGGAAAGGTCACGCCCAAGGGCGAGACCGAGCTGACCCCGGAAGAGCGGCTGCTGCGCGCCATCTTCGGCGAGAAGTCCCGCGAAGTGCGCGACACCTCCCTGAAGGTCCCGCACGGCGAGTCCGGCACCGTCATCGGTGTCCGCGTCTTCGACCGCGACAACGACGACGAGCTGCCCCCGGGCGTCAACCAGCTGGTCCGCGTCTATGTTGCGGCCAAGCGCAAGATCACCGACGGCGACAAGCTCGCCGGCCGTCACGGCAACAAGGGTGTTATCTCCAAGATCCTGCCGATCGAGGACATGCCCTTCCTTGCCGACGGCACCCCCGTTGATATCGTCCTGAACCCGCTGGGTGTTCCGGGCCGCATGAACGTCGGCCAGGTGCTTGAAACGCACCTCGGCTGGGTTGCCAAGACCGGCTGGAAGATCGAAGGCGAGCCCGAGTGGGTCAAGGCGCTGCCGAACCTACCGCGCGAGAGTGGCCAGACCACTGTTGCAACGCCGGTCTTCGACGGTGCGCGTGAAGAGGAAATCACGGGCCTGCTCGATTCCACCAACGTCACCCGCGACGGCGTCCGCCTGATCGACTCCTCAGGCAAGACGCGCCTGTTCGACGGCCGCTCCGGCGAGCCGTTCCCGGATCCGATCTCGGTCGGCTACATGTACATCCTGAAACTCCACCACCTGGTGGACGACAAGATCCACGCCCGCTCCACCGGCCCGTACTCCATGATCACGCAGCAGCCGCTGGGTGGTAAGGCGCAGTTCGGTGGCCAGCGCTTCGGTGAAATGGAAGTGTGGGCGCTCGAGGCTTACGGTGCCGCTTACACGCTCCAGGAACTCCTCACGATCAAGTCGGATGATATCCACGGTCGTGTGAAGGTCTACGAAGCCATCGTCAAGGGCGAGAACATCCCGGAGCCGGGTGTTCCTGAGTCCTTCAAGGTCTTGATCAAGGAAATGCAGTCGCTGTGCCTGAACGTGGAAGTTCTTTCCACGGACGGAACCACAATTGAAATGCGTGACTCTGATGACGCAGTCTTCACGGCTGCGGAAGAACTGGGTATCGATCTGTCCCGCGCAGAGCCCAGTTCCGTAGAAGAGGTCTAGCAGGTAAGGGTTCGACGGCGGGTGACCACCCGCCGTCGAACCCACCTCCCTCTTCCCGTAACCCAAGACTTCAGAATTTAGAGAACAAGAGAGAACAGGGACCATATGTCCAGCGAATCCTCCTTCGGCCTCATGCAGATCGGCCTCGCCACCGCGGAAGACATCCGTGGCTGGTCTTACGGCGAGGTTAAGAAGCCGGAAACCATCAACTACCGCACGCTCAAGCCCGAGAAGGACGGCCTCTTCTGCGAGAAGATCTTCGGCCCTTCCCGCGACTGGGAATGCTACTGCGGTAAATACAAGCGCGTGCGCTTCAAGGGCATCATCTGCGAGCGGTGTGGCGTTGAGGTCACCCGTGCCAAGGTGCGCCGTGAGCGCATGGGCCACATCGAGCTGGCCGCCCCGGTCACGCACATCTGGTACTTCAAGGGTGTTCCGTCCCGCCTGGGCTACCTCCTTGACCTGGCACCGAAGGACCTCGAGAAGGTCATCTACTTCGCTGCCTACATGATCACGAGCGTCGACGCCGACAGCCGCCACGAAGAACTGCCCAACCTCCAGGTCGAGCACGATATCGAGAAGAAGCAGCTGATCGACAACCGCGACTCGGATATCGCCACGATCGCCCGCGACCTTGAGAACGAGATCGCCCGTCTCGAAGGCGAAGGCGCCAAGGCTGCCGACAAGAAGAAGGCCCGCGACTCCGCTGACCGCCAGATGGCAAACGTCCGCAAGCGCGCGGACGCTGAAATCGAGCGCCTCGAGCAGGTCTGGGACCGCTTCAAGAACCTGAAGGTCGCCGACCTCGAAGGCGACGAAGGCCTGTACCGCGAGCTCCGCGACCGTTACGGCATGTACTTCGAAGGCTCCATGGGTGCCGAGGCGATCAAGAAGCGTCTTGAGAACTTCGACATGCAGGCCGAGTCGGACATGCTGCGCGACATCATCGCCAACGGCAAGGGCCAGCGCAAGACCCGAGCCCTGAAGCGGCTCAAGGTTGTCAACGCCTTCCTGACCACCAACAACAGCCCGCTCGGCATGGTGCTGGACGCTGTCCCGGTGATCCCGCCGGAACTGCGCCCGATGGTCCAGCTGGACGGTGGCCGCTTCGCGACCTCCGACCTCAACGACCTCTACCGCCGCGTGATCAACCGCAACAACCGCCTCAAGCGCCTGCTTGACCTCGGTGCCCCGGAGATCATCGTCAACAACGAGAAGCGCATGCTTCAGGAAGCCGTTGACAGCCTCTTCGACAACGGCCGCCGCGGCCGTCCGGTCACCGGACCGGGCAACCGTCCGCTGAAGTCCCTGAGCGACATGCTCAAGGGCAAGCAGGGCCGTTTCCGCCAGAACCTCCTGGGCAAGCGCGTTGACTACTCGGGCCGTTCCGTGATCGTCGTCGGTCCGCAGCTGAAGCTGCACCAGTGCGGCCTGCCGAAGCAGATGGCCCTGGAGCTCTTCAAGCCGTTCGTGATGAAGCGGCTGGTTGACCTCAACCACGCGCAGAACATCAAGTCGGCCAAGCGCATGGTCGAGCGTTACCGCCCGCAGGTCTGGGATGTCCTCGAAGAGATCATCACCGAGCACCCGGTGCTGCTGAACCGTGCACCTACCCTGCACCGCCTCGGCATCCAGGCGTTCGAACCGCAGCTCGTTGAAGGCAAGGCCATCCAGCTCCACCCGCTGGTCTGTGGCGCCTTCAACGCCGACTTCGACGGCGACCAGATGGCAGTGCACCTGCCGCTGAGCCCCGAAGCCCAGGCTGAAGCCCGCATCCTGATGCTGTCCTCGAACAACATCCTGAAGCCCTCTGACGGCCGCCCGGTGACGCTGCCTTCGCAGGATATGATCATCGGTCTCTACCACCTGACCACCAAGCGTGTCGGTTCAGCTGGCGAAGGCCGGATCTTCTCCTCCGTGGCGGAAGCCATCATGGCGTACGACCTGCGCGAACTCCACCTGAACTCCAAGGTCAAGATCCGGCTTGAGGGATTTGTCCCTTACGCCGGCTGGGAAGCTCCGGAAGGCTGGGAGCCCGGCCAGATCGCACTGGTCGAGACCTCCCTCGGACAGGTCATCTTCAACCAGACACTGCCTGCCGATTACCCGTGGGTTGAGAACGTTGCGGACAAGGGCGAACTGTCCACGATCGTCAACGACCTCGCCGAGCGCTACCCGAAGGTTGTTACGGCGGCCACGCTGGACAACCTGAAGGACGCCGGTTTCTACTGGGCCACCCGCTCAGGCGTCACCGTCGCCATCTCCGACATCGTGGTGCCCAAGGACAAGCCGCGGATCCTCGCCGGTTACGAGACCATGGCCGCGAAGATCCAGGGCCAGTACGACAAGGGCCTGATCGACGACGACGAGCGCCGCCAGGAACTGATCGAGATCTGGAACAAGGCAACGAACGAAATCGCCCAGGCGATGCGTGACAGCCTGTCCCCGATGAACACCATCAACCGCATGGTGTCCTCCGGCGCACGTGGTAACTGGATGCAGGTCCGCCAGATCGCGGGTATCCGTGGCCTGGTGGCCAACCCTAAGGGTGAGATCATCCCGCGTCCGATCAAGTCCTCCTACCGTGAGGGCCTGTCGGTGCTGGAGTACTTCATCGCCACGCACGGTGCCCGTAAGGGTCTGGCTGACACCGCCCTGCGTACCGCCAACTCGGGTTACCTGACCCGTCGCCTGGTGGACGTTTCGCAGGACGTCATTGTCCGTGAGGAGGACTGCGGCACCGAGCGCGGCCTGATCACGGCCATCGCGGTGGCTGATGCCAACGGCGAGCTGGTCCTGGACGAGAACGTCGAGAACAGCGCGTACGCCCGCACCCTGGCCGTGGACGTCGTTGACTCCAAGGGCAAGGTCCTGGCTGCCGGCGGCACCGACTGCGGCGACGTCGTCATTGCCGAACTGTTCGCGGCAGGCATCACCGAGGTCAAGGTCCGCTCCGTACTCACGTGTGAGTCCAGCGTCGGCACCTGCGCCCTGTGCTACGGCCGTTCGCTGGCCACCGGCAAGACCGTCGACATCGGTGAGGCAGTGGGCATCATCGCCGCGCAGTCGATCGGTGAGCCCGGTACCCAGCTGACCATGCGTACGTTCCACACCGGTGGTGCTGTTTCCGCCAGCGGCGGCGACGACATCACCCAGGGTCTGCCCCGTATCCAGGAGCTCTTCGAAGCCCGTACTCCGAAGGGTGTCGCACCGATTGCTGAAGCAGCCGGCCGCATCACCATCGAAGAGTCCGAGCGCCAGATGCGCCTGGTCATCACCCCGGATGATGGATCCGAAGAGATCGCCTACCCGGTCCTGCGCCGTTCACGTCTTCTCATCGAAGACGGCGAGCACGTCAGTGTCGGGCAGAAGCTCATCAACGGACCGGTCGACCCCAAGCAGGTTCTGCGCATCATGGGCCCCCGCGCCGCGCAGAAGTTCCTGGTGGACGAAGTACAGGGCGTCTACCGCAGCCAGGGCATCGGTATCCACGACAAGCACGTCGAGGTTATCGTCCGCCAGATGCTGCGCCGCGTCACGGTCATCGAGTCCGGCGAATCGGACCTGCTGCCCGGCGAACTCGCCGAGCGCAGCCGCTTCGAGGAAGCCAACCGCCGCGTTGTCTCCGAGGGCAAGACGCCGGCTTCCGGCCGTCCTGAGCTCATGGGCATCACCAAGGCGTCCCTGGCGACCGAGTCCTGGCTGTCCGCAGCTTCCTTCCAGGAAACCACCCGCGTCCTGACGCAGGCGGCCATGGAAGGCAAGAGCGATCCGCTGCTCGGCCTCAAGGAAAACGTCATCATCGGTAAGCTCATCCCGGCAGGCACGGGTCTCCCGCGCTACACCAATGTCACGGTGGAGCCCACTGAAGAAGCAAAGGCCAACCTGTTCACCGGCCCGAGCGCATTCAGTGACTTCTCCTACGATTCGCTGGGCGGCGACGGGGCTCCCGAGTTCCACGCCATCCCGCTGGATGACTACGACCTGGGCAACGACTTCCGCTGACCCCGGTCAGGGCGGGCTCTTTCGTGTCGCGTTCCGCGCCACGTAGGGAGCCGGCCGCCCTGCCCTTGCTCTGAGTGACTGAAGGCCCCGTTCCCACGCTGTGGGGGCGGGGCCTCGCTCATTTAGGAAGCCGATTAAGGGGTGGGGGCATACCGTGTTAGACTTGAGACTAATTGTTATTGTGGCAGTGGATGAGTGCGCCGGTTGCAGCTGAAAGGCTGGACCAGGACGACGTTTCCGGTTTGCAGGGTTCTTGTGCAACGTATGCCACATTTTCGCATGCCTAGGGGCAGTCCCGGATGAAAGTCCTCGAAACCCGGTGTGCGGTCCGACTATTAAGGCTTCGCCTCAGCTGCTCTGGAGAGAACTTCAAAGCCCGGGCGGCGGGGCGCAGCGACAAGAGAGCGGCCGCCAACGGCCGCTCCGGATAAAACGGAGAACACGAGAGTGCCTACGATTAACCAGCTGGTCCGCAAGGGCCGCACGCCTAAGGTCAAAAAGACCAAGGCTCCCGCGCTTAACGGCAGCCCGATGCGCCGCGGTGTCTGCACCCGCGTCTACACGACAACCCCGAAGAAGCCGAACTCGGCTCTGCGTAAGGTTGCACGTGTGCGCCTCAACGGTGGCGTTGAAGTCACCGCTTACATCCCCGGTGTAGGCCACAACCTCCAGGAGCACTCCATTGTGCTCGTACGTGGCGGCCGTGTGAAGGACCTTCCCGGTGTCCGCTACAAGATCGTCCGTGGCGCCCTCGATACCCAGGGTGTCAAGAACCGTAAGCAGGCTCGCAGCCGCTACGGCGCAAAGATGGAGAAGAAGTAATATGCCTCGCAAGGGTCCGGCCCCCAAGCGGCCGCTGGTTCTAGATCCCGTTTACGGCTCCCCGCTGGTTACCCAGCTCATCAACAAGGTCCTGGTTGACGGCAAGAAGTCCACCGCAGAGCGCATCGTTTACGGTGCCCTCGAAGGTGCACGTGCCAAGTCCGGCGGCGACCCGGTTGCAGCCCTCAAGAAGGCCATGGAGAACGTCAAGCCTTCCCTCGAGGTCCGCTCCCGCCGCGTCGGTGGCGCCACCTACCAGGTTCCGGTTGAGGTCAAGCCGGGCCGCTCCACCGCCCTCGCCCTGCGCTGGCTGGTCGGCTACTCCAAGGCCCGCCGCGAGAAGACCATGACCGAGCGCCTCCAGAACGAAATCCTGGATGCCTCCAACGGTCTCGGTGCCGCTGTGAAGCGCCGCGAAGACACCCACAAGATGGCCGAGTCCAACAAGGCCTTCGCACACTACCGCTGGTAATAATTCCCGGACGCCGCCGGCCCTACCGGGCCGGCGGCGGACGTGCAGTCCATCCGAAAGGGAGACACCGTGGCACAGGACGTGCTTACCGACCTTAACAAGGTCCGCAACATCGGCATTATGGCCCACATTGATGCCGGCAAGACCACCACCACCGAGCGCATTCTGTTCTACACAGGTGTGAACCACAAGATCGGCGAAACGCACGACGGCGCTTCGACCACCGACTGGATGGAACAGGAAAAGGAACGCGGCATCACCATCACGTCTGCCGCCGTGACCTGCTTCTGGGACAACAACCAGATCAACATCATCGACACCCCCGGCCACGTTGACTTCACGGTTGAGGTTGAGCGCTCACTGCGCGTCCTCGACGGTGCAGTCGCCGTGTTCGACGGCAAGGAAGGCGTGGAGCCGCAGTCCGAGACTGTCTGGCGCCAGGCTGACAAGTACAACGTCCCGCGCATCTGTTTCGTCAACAAGATGGACAAGCTCGGTGCCGACTTCTACTTCACCGTGGACACCATCATCAGCCGCCTCGGGGCCAAGCCGCTCGTCATGCAGCTGCCGATCGGCGCCGAGAACGACTTCATCGGCGTCGTCGACCTGCTCGAAATGCGCGCGCTCGTATGGCCTGGCGATTCCAAGGGTGACGTCACCATGGGTGCCAAGTACGAAGTCCAGGAAATCCCGGCTGACCTTCAGGCCAAGGCCGAGGAATACCGCGCACTGCTCGTCGAGACTGTTGCCGAGGCTTCCGAAGAGCTCATGGAGAAGTACCTTGAGGGCGAAGAAATCTCCGTCGACGAACTCAAGGCCGGCATCCGCAAGATGACGATCAACTCCGAGCTGTACCCGGTTCTTTGTGGCTCCGCCTTCAAGAACCGCGGTGTCCAGCCGATGCTTGACGCCGTCGTCGACTTCCTGCCGTCCCCGCTCGACGTCCCGCCGATGATCGGTCACGATCCGCGCGACGAAGAAAAGGAACTGACCCGCCGGCCCGCAGCCGACGAGCCGTTCTCCGCTCTGGCGTTCAAGATTGCTGCCCACCCGTTCTTCGGCCAGCTCACCTTCATCCGCGTGTACTCCGGTCACGTGGAAGCCGGTTCCCAGGTGGTCAACTCCACCAAGGGCAAGAAGGAGCGCATCGGCAAGCTGTTCCAGATGCACGCCAACAAGGAAATGCCGGTGGACGCTGCTACGGCGGGCCACATCTACGCGGCGATCGGCTTGAAGGACACGACCACGGGTGACACCCTGTGCGATCCTTCCAACCAGATCGTCCTCGAGTCCATGAGCTTCCCGGAGCCCGTGATCTCGGTTGCGATCGAACCGAACACCAAGGGTGACCAGGAGAAGCTCTCCACGGCCATCCAGAAGCTCTCCGCTGAGGACCCGACCTTCCAGGTCTCCCTCAACGAAGACACCGGTCAGACCATCATCGCCGGCATGGGCGAGCTCCACCTGGACATCCTGGTGGACCGCATGCGCCGCGAGTTCAAGGTCGAGGCAAACGTCGGCAAGCCGCAGGTTGCTTACCGCGAAACCATCAAGCGTGCTGTAGAGCGTCATGACTACACGCACAAGAAGCAGACCGGTGGTTCGGGCCAGTTCGCAAAGATCCAGATCGCGATCGAGCCGCTGGACACGTCCGAAGGCGAGATGTACCAGTTCGAGAACAAGGTCACCGGTGGCCGCGTTCCGCGCGAATACATCCCGTCGGTTGACGCCGGCATCCAGGACGCGCTGAACGACGGCGTCCTGGCCGGCTACCCGGTTGTCGGGATCAAGGCGACGCTGATTGACGGCGCCTACCACGATGTTGACTCCTCGGAAATGGCGTTCAAGATCGCCGGCCGGATGGCTTTCAAGGAAGCCGCACGGAAGGCGAACCCTGTCCTGCTCGAACCGCTGATGGATGTCGAGGTCCGCACCCCTGAGGAATACATGGGTGAAGTTATCGGTGACCTCAACTCCCGCCGTGGCCAGATGCAGTCCATGGAGGATGCCCAGGGCGTCAAGGTCATCCGCGCGCACGTCCCGCTGTCCGGCATGTTCGGCTACATCGGTGACCTGCGTTCGAAGACCCAGGGCCGTGCTGTGTACTCCATGACGTTCAACAGCTACGCCGAGGTCCCGAAGGCAGTTGCCGACGAGATCATCCAGAAGAACCGCGGCGAATAGTCCTTCGGACAAACCGCAGCGACAAACTCGGGTGCGTCTCCGCCAGTGGAGATTCGCCTGGTGCTGGTGGCCGGTTGCCGGCCAGATGCAGTCCGGTCAAGCCGGGCTCCGGCCACCAGCACGAACAGGCTCTAGGCACTAGTATTAGTTCCTGAATCTGCAATTTCACCAATCCAAAGCCCCCCAAGTAGACTTACTGGAGTTTCGGCCGCGACAAGCGCAGCCGGAGGGTAAGTCATTTGAAAACGTTCTAGGAGGAACCTGTGGCAAAGGCAAAGTTCGAGCGGACTAAGCCGCACGTTAACATCGGTACCATTGGTCACGTTGACCACGGTAAGACGACGTTGACGGCCGCCATTTCCAAGGTGCTGTACGACAAGTACCCGACTCTCAACGAGAAGCGTGACTTCGCGTCGATTGACTCTGCTCCCGAAGAGCGTCAGCGCGGCATTACCATCAACATCTCCCACGTTGAGTACCAGACCGAGAAGCGCCACTACGCACACGTAGACGCTCCGGGTCACGCTGACTACATCAAGAACATGATCACCGGTGCTGCCCAGATGGACGGTGCAATCCTCGTGGTTGCCGCCACTGACGGCCCGATGGCACAGACCCGCGAGCACGTTCTGCTTGCCCGCCAGGTTGGCGTTCCCTACCTGCTGGTCGCGCTGAACAAGGCTGACATGGTCGACGACGAAGAGCTCCTCGACCTCGTCGAAATGGAAGTTCGCGAGCTGCTCTCGGCTCAGGGCTTCGATGGCGACAACGCCCCGGTTGTCCGCGTTTCGGGCCTCAAGGCCCTCGAAGGCGACCCGGAATGGGTCAAGTCCATCGAGGAACTCATGGAAGCTGTCGACGAGTCCGTTCCGGACCCCGTACGTGACCGTGACAAGCCGTTCCTGATGCCGATCGAAGACGTCTTCACGATCACCGGCCGTGGCACCGTTGTAACGGGCCGCGCCGAGCGTGGAACCCTCGCCATCAACTCCGAGGTCGAGATCGTCGGCATCCGCCCGGTCCAGAAGACCACGGTTACCGGTATCGAGATGTTCCACAAGCAGCTCGACGAAGCATGGGCCGGCGAGAACTGTGGCCTCCTGCTCCGCGGTCTGAAGCGCGACGATGTAGAGCGTGGCCAGGTTGTCGTGAAGCCGGGTTCCATTACCCCGCACACCGACTTCGAGGCCAACGTCTACATCCTCTCCAAGGACGAAGGCGGACGTCACAACCCGTTCTACTCCAACTACCGCCCGCAGTTCTACTTCCGCACCACGGACGTAACCGGCGTCATCACCCTGCCGGAAGGCACGGAAATGGTTATGCCCGGCGACAACACTGAGATGACCGTTGCGCTCATCCAGCCCATCGCCATGGAAGAGGGCCTCGGCTTCGCTATCCGCGAAGGCGGCCGCACCGTTGGTTCGGGACGTGTCACCAAGATCCTCAAGTAATACTTGCTGATCTGAATTACCTGCTGACCGGGCAGGCCGCCTGACGGCCCCCGTGAAGCCAAGAACAGCCCCGCTGCACTCGCAGCGGGGCTGTTCTTTTTCTGCCCCCGGCCGGCCACGGGACCAAGGCCCCTAAACGGCCCGGGTTGCATGTTCCACGATGGTGTCATGAACGTTCCCGGCAATACGGCCCAGGGTGAGTTGCGCGGCAGCTTTGCCGAGCCTGGGTCGCCTTCGCGACCAGCGGAGACCCGGCTGCCCGAGGTACGAGCCCGGGCGGAGGGCCGCGATGCGGTTCGACACAGCCTCCCGGGTCGTTGAAGATCCGCGGAAGTGGGAGCGGGCGCTGTGGGAAGGCCTGCGCTGAGAGCCCTCCCGGAACTGGAGCACACAATGTCAGGCCGTGGCCTGGCGGGCTGGCGGCGCGAGGCTCGGGTATCGTGCATCCTATGGTCGAAGCACGAGGTGCCGAAGCAGTGAGGGACGGGCTGCCACGGCCTGCAGCCGGGCGCCTGGCACCCAGGAAGTTGTGGCTCCTCGCCTGGCTGGCCTTCTTGCCGATTGCGTTGGCCTGTGCAGAAAACTTCAGCGAATCAGACACGTTCTGGCAAATACGCACCGGCATTCTGACCCTTGAGGCGGGGAGGTTCCCTACAGCCGATCCGTTTTCCTGGACGGCTGCCGGTGAACCGTGGACCTTGAACTCGTGGGGCTTCAACATCCTGCTTGCAGTGGCGTACAACGCGGGCGGCCTGCCCGGTGTGGCACTTATTTGTGCCGTGATTGTGTTTGCCATTTTCGGTCTGGTCCTGCTTCTGGCCCGGAATCTGGGAGCATCAGCGGCCGTAGCAGCCTGGCTGCTGTTCCCCGCTTGCCTTGTGCTGATCATCTGGTTTTCAGCGCGCCCCCAACTGATGGATTATCTGGCCGTGCTGTTCCTTGTCATTATCCTCAGGCAGCTGCTTGATGCGCCGTCGCTGCGGCAGCTGGGCGGCCTGGCTTTGCTCATTACAGTCTGGGTCAACTTGCACGCGGCGTCCCTGCTGGGGGTGGCAATCGTCGGGGGAACACTGGTGCTCGCCGGCCTGCAGAAAAATACGCGGCGTCGAGTCGGATGGTTGTCGGGTGCCCTGGCGCTCGCGCTGCTGTGCAGCTTGGCCACCCCCTACGGCATCGGTATCTTCTCCCAAATAACGCAGGTGAAGGCAGCCTCAACAGTTATCACCGAGTGGCAGCCCTTGAATCTGGCGGACCCACGGGAGCTGGTCCCGTTTGCCTTGGGGCTGGTCGCGCTCGTCATTGCGGCGCGTCGGCGTGAAATTGTGCTCTCCGCCGCCCTCGTGACCTCCCTTGCAGGGTCCGTGGCCGCCATGCGGATCATCCCCATCCTCTTTTTGGTGTCCCTGCCGATTCTGATGTCAGCAGCCTCGCACCCTGTTGTACTGCGCTACTTTGAGAGCCGCCGCAGGATGCTGGCTCAATGCGGCAGCTTGGCTGTGGCCGCCGTGATCGTGCTGGTGGCAATCAACCTGCCCGGCGTCGGACGACCTGATCCGGCGGTTTATCCAACCGATGCGATCGGGGCTATTCCGGCCGGCTGCACAGTGTTCAACGATTACCTGGTGGGGGGTCTCGTCATCCTGCAACGCCCCGACGTGCGTGTGTCGCTTGATTCCCGCAACGACCTGTATGGAGCGGATCGCGTCAATAATTTCATGCGGTTCATCGAAAAGGGGGACGGCGATCTTGCCGAACGCCTGTCCGGTGCGGACTGCGTTTTGGTTCCGCCCTCAAGCGGCCTGGCACGGAGCCTGCGCGCAGATCCCCGGTGGAAACTGGAAACGGACGAATCCGCAGCAGCGCTGTTCGTCCACGTGCCGGGGACGTGAGCATGCCGGGACGGCGGCCACAGTCCGCGCGATCAGCGCGTAGCCACCGGCCCATGGCTGACGGAGGTCAGGCGCTGATATCGTTGCTGCCAACGAAGGGAGCTCGCAATGGGCTGGCTGATATTCCTGTTGGTGGTGGGCGCTGTCGTCATCGGTGTCTTTTGGGTCAAGAAGCACTTCCGACACGAAATCGAGCGAGCCAAGCGGATTAATCGGGCCAACCGGGGCAAATAGCCGGCCTCGGCTGTCGGGTCAGCCCTTGCGTGCCCGGCTGAGTGCCTGGTACCAGTAGTAGGAGTCCTTCGGTGTACGCTCGAGGGTCTTGAAATCCACATGCACCAGCCCGAAGCGCTGGGAGTAGCCGGCCGCCCACTCGAAGTTGTCCATCAGCGTCCAGACGTAGTAGCCCAGCAGTTCGACGTCTTCGGCGATGCCGCCCGGGGCCGTGGCATCCAGGGCCTGGCCGAGATGGGCCGCCAGGTAACTGATCCGCTCGGCATCCGCAATGGGGCCCGAGACGTGGTCGGGCTCGGGGAAGCTGGCGCCGTTCTCGGTGATGTACAGCGGGGGCAGGGCCTCCCCGTACCGGTCCTTGAGCTCCCGGAGCAACACGCCCAGATGGTCCGGCGCCACTGGCCAGCCGAATCCGGTCTTTTCGTATTCCGGGAACCCCGGCAGATGGAACGGCATCCTGAGCATCGGGTCGGATGGGCCGACAGGACTGCCGCCGGACCCGCGCCCGGTCGCAACCTTCACCGGGTAGTAGTAGTTCAGGCCGTAGAAATCCAGCGGCTGGTGAATGGTGCGCAGGTCGGCGTCCGCGATCTTTCCGAGGGAGCGGAACCACGGCCTGGCGATCAGGGGCGGCCTGGGGTAGCGGCCGAGCAGGATCGGGTCGGCATAGACACGGTTCAGGACGATGTCGAAGACCTTCGCGAGCAGCCGGTCGGTCAGCGAGCGGGAAGCCGGCCGGACCGGCGAGTGCAGGTTGGTGACGCCCACCGCGCCGGTAACGCCCTCGGACCGCAGGGCCTGGACGGCAAGGCCGTGGCCGAGGAGCTGGTGGTGGACCGAGGGCAGGGCATCGAAGAGCAGGTCGTGGCCGGGCGCATGGACCCCGAGGGCATAGCCATTGAGGGTTACCGAAACAGGTTCGTTCAGCGTCACCCATTGCGCCACCCGGTCGCCGAACCGTTTGCCTGCCGCCGCGCTGTAGTCGGCGAAGCGCTCCGCCGTCGTGCGGTTCATCCAGCCGCCGCGATGCTCGAGCGGCAAAGGTGTGTCCCAGTGGTACAGGGTGGCCATGGGGGAGATGCCGGCCTCGAGCAGTTGATCGATCAGCCGGTCGTAGAAATCCAGGCCCTCGCTGTTGAACGGCCCCGTCCCCTCGGGCTGGATCCGGGGCCAGGAGATGGAGAAGCGGTAGGAGTCGATGCCGAGGGCGCGCATCAGCTCGACGTCTTCGGGTGCCCGGTTGTAGTGATCGCAGGCGACGGCGGGGGAATGGCCGTTGAGGATGCTGCCGGGTTTCTCGGCGAAGGCGTCCCAGCCGGACGGGCCGCGGCCGCCGGCGGCGAGGGAACCCTCGATCTGGAACGCCGCCGAGGCGACCCCGAGGGTAAAGCTTGGGCTCAGGCGCGCGGCGAGGGCCTGAACCGCTACGGCGTCCTGCACAGTCATCCCCCTATCATCCGTTTGATGATTGCTGAAGGCAATGATGCCCGTGCCGGACGGCGGCCCAGTGGCAGAAGAGGACGTGGCCGCCGCCCGCTTGTCGGCACCGCGGGGACCGCCGCGGGCACTGATTCGCTTCTGACGGCAATTTCCGGCATACTAGATGAGTTGTTCAAGCGCTCCTTCGTGTCCCGATCCGGATAATGCCGGGTGTCAGGGTCCAAGTGGGAGACCAAACATAACCCCTCTCCATGGAACTGCGGACGAGTACGCGTGAAAAGCGCGACACGCCCGACCGCGGGGGTCGGTTACGCCGGCAGGTTGAGGAACCCGGATTCATCCGGATTCAGCTTGTGCGGCGGGTGGTAGTTACGACTTCAATTGCTTCGGCAGCCACATGCAACACGCAAGTAAACAGAGCAGCCCTTACTGGAGCAGCACTAACTGAAAGAGAGTCAGGCGACATGGCGGGACAAAAAATCCGCATCCGGCTGAAGTCATACGACCACGAGGTCATTGACGTTTCAGCACGGAAGATCGTTGAGACGGTCACGCGCGCAGGCGCCACGGTAGTTGGCCCCGTGCCGCTTCCGACGGAGAAGAACATCTACTGCGTCATCCGCTCTCCGCACAAGTACAAGGACAGCCGTGAGCACTTCGAAATGCGGACTCACAAGCGTCTGATCGACATCATCGACCCCACGCCCAAGGCTGTTGATTCGCTTATGCGTCTCGACCTGCCGGCCGACGTGAACATCGAAATCAAGCTGTAGGGAGGTGCTGAGAGACTATGACCGCAACCCGTAACGTAAAGGGCCTGCTGGGCACGAAGCTCGGCATGACCCAGGTCTGGGACGAGAACAACAAACTCATCCCCGTCACTGTGGTCCAGGCTGACTCGAACGTCATCACGCAGCTGCGCAATGCAGACACTGATGGCTATGTCGCCGTTCAGATCGGCTACGGCCAGATCGATCCCCGCAAGGTCACCAAGCCGCTGGCTGGTCACTTTGAAAAGGCAGGCGTCACGCCTCGCCGCCACGTCGTCGAACTGCGCACTGCAGATGCTGACTCTTACGAGCTGGGCCAGGAGCTCTCCGTAGAGCTCTTCGAAGCCGGCCAGAAGATCGACGTCGTTGGCACCACCAAGGGTAAGGGCTTCGCCGGTGTTATGAAGCGTCACGGCTTCCACGGCGTTGGAGCTTCCCACGGTGCTCACAAGAACCACCGTAAGCCCGGTTCAATCGGTGGCGCATCCACCCCGAGCCGCGTCTTCAAGGGCATGAAAATGGCCGGCCGCATGGGCGCCGTTCGTCACACCACGCTGAACCTCACGGTGCACGCGGTTGACGTCGAGAAGTCGCTGCTCCTTATCAAGGGCGCCGTTCCCGGCGCCCGCGGCCAGGTCGTCCTCGTACGCACCGCCGTGAAGGGAGCCTAGTTCAATGACTAGCACTGTCAAGGTTGACCTGCCTGCAGAGATCTTCGACGTACAGACCAACGTGCCGCTGTTGCACCAGGTCGTCGTTGCCCAGCTCGCTGCTGCTCGCCAGGGTACCCACAAGACCAAGACCCGCGCCGAGGTTTCCGGTGCAGGTCGCAAGCCGTTCAAGCAGAAGGGCACCGGCCGCGCCCGTCAGGGTTCAATCCGTGCTCCTCACATGACCGGTGGTGGCGTTGTCCACGGCCCCACGCCGCGTGACTACAGCCAGCGCACCCCCAAGAAGATGATTGCTGCTGCACTGCGCGGCGCACTCTCTGACCGCGCCCGTAACGGCCGCATCCACGTTATTGCTGAACTGGTACCCGGCACCAAGCCGTCCTCCAGCGCAGCACTGGCAACGCTGCGTGGTGTCTCCGAGCGTAAGAACCTGCTCGTCGTCATCGAGCGCGCCAACGATGTTGCCGCACTCTCCGTGCGCAACCTCACGGATGTTCACGTTCTGTACGCAGACCAGCTGAACACCTACGACGTACTCGTTTCCGATGACGTCGTCTTCACCAAGGCTGCCTACGAAGCATTCGTTGCTCACAAGGCAGTGGCAAAGAACGAGGAGGATGCCAAGTGAGTGCAGCCACCATCAAAGACCCGCGCGACGTCGTGCTTGCACCTGTCGTCTCGGAAAAGAGCTACGGCCTGATCGATGAGGGCAAGTACACCTTCCTGGTGGACCCCCGCTCGAACAAGACCGAGATCAAGCTGGCCGTGGAGAAAATCTTCTCCGTCAAGGTCGACTCGATCAACACCATCAACCGTGCCGGTAAGCGCAAGCGCACCAAATTCGGATGGGGTACCCGCAAGAACACCAAGCGTGCAATTGTGAGCCTCAAAGAAGGCACTATCGACATCTTCGGCGGTCCGCTCTCGTAGCGGAGACCACTTTAACGAGGAAATAAATTATGGGAATCCGTAAATACAAGCCGACTACCCCGGGCCGTCGTGGCTCGAGCGTAGCGGACTTCACCGAAATTACGCGGTCGACGCCGGAAAAGTCGTTGGTACGTCCGCTGCCCAAAAAGGGCGGCCGTAACAACACCGGTAAGATCACGACCCGTCACAAGGGTGGTGGACACAAGCGCCAGTACCGTCTGATCGACTTCCGTCGCCACGACAAGGACGGCGTCAACGCCCGCGTTGCCGAAATCGAGTACGATCCGAACCGTACGGCTCGCATCGCCCTCCTGCACTACGTTGATGGCACCAAGCGTTACATCATCGCCCCGAACAAGCTGGCCCAGGGTGACACCGTAGAGGCAGGTGCCACCGCTGACATCAAGCCTGGCAACAACCTCCCGCTGCGCAACATCCCGGTCGGTACCGTTATCCACGCAGTCGAACTGCGTCCGGGTGGCGGCGCCAAGATGGGCCGCTCCGCCGGCGCATCGATCCAGCTCGTTGCAAAGGAAGGCCGCTTCGCCCAGCTGCGTCTGCCTTCCGGCGAAATCCGCAACGTTGACGTGCGCTGCCGCGCAACCGTCGGCGAGGTCGGCAACGCCGAGCAGTCGAACATCAACTGGGGCAAGGCCGGCCGCATGCGCTGGAAGGGCGTCCGCCCGACCGTCCGTGGTGTCGCCATGAACCCGGTTGACCACCCGCACGGTGGTGGCGAGGGTAAGACGTCCGGTGGACGTCACCCCGTCAACCCCAACGGTAAGCGCGAAGGTCGCACCCGCCGTCCCAACAAAGAGAGCGACAAGCTTATTGTTCGTCGCCGTCGTACTGGCAAGAACAAGCGATAGGAGCCTGGACACATGCCACGCAGCCTGAAAAAAGGTCCTTTCGTTGACCAGCACCTCTTTGTGAAGGTAGCCAGGGAAAACGAAAAGGGCACCAAGAACGTCATCAAGACCTGGTCCCGCCGTTCGATGATCATCCCCGATATGCTCGGGCACACGCTCGCCGTGCACGACGGACGCAAGCACATCCCGGTGTTTGTCACCGAGTCGATGGTCGGGCACAAGCTCGGCGAATTCGCTCCCACGCGGACATTCCGCGGCCATGTTAAGGACGACCGTAAGGGCAAGCGCCGCTAGGCGCCTGCACTTACGTCTTAGACGAGAGAAGGAAAGCAATGGAAGCCAAGGCAATTGCGCGTCATATCCGCGTAACGCCTATGAAGGCCCGGCGCGTCGTCAACCTTGTTCGTGGTAAGCAAGCGAATGAGGCTCTGGCAATTCTGAAGTTTGCCCCCCAGGCAGCTTCGGAGCCGGTATTCAAGGTAGTACAGTCCGCAATCTCCAACGCCCGGGTCCTCGCGGACCGCGACGGTGTGGCGTTTGACGAAGGCGACCTCATCATCAGCGAAGCGTTTGTTGATGAAGGCCCGACCATGAAGCGGTTCCAGCCGCGTGCCCAGGGTCGTGCATTTCAGATCAAGAAGCGCACGAGCCACATCACCGTGGTAGTCGCTACCCCGGAGAAAGAGGAGGCTCGCTAAGTGGGACAGAAAGTTAACCCGCACGGGTTCCGACTCGGCATCACCACCGATCACGTATCGCACTGGTTTGCTGACAGCACCAAGGCCGGCCAGCGGTACAAGGACTTCGTCCGCGAAGACATCCGTATCCGCCAGCTCATGTCCACGGGCATGGAGCGGGCCGGTATCGCCAAGGTTGAAATCGAGCGCACCCGCGACCGTGTCCGTGTGGATATCCACACGGCACGTCCGGGCATCGTCATCGGCCGCCGCGGTGCAGAAGCAGACCGCATCCGCGGCGAGCTCGAAAAGCTCACGGGCAAGCAGGTCCAGCTGAACATCCTCGAGGTCAAGAACCCCGAGATGGAAGCACAGCTTGTTGCCCAGGGCGTTGCAGAGCAGCTGACTTCCCGCGTGGCATTCCGCCGTGCGATGAAGAAAGCCATGCAGTCCGCGCAGCGTGCAGGTGCCAAGGGCATCCGTATCGCTTGCTCCGGTCGACTGGGCGGCGCAGAAATGTCCCGCTCGGAGTTCTACCGCGAAGGCCGTGTGCCCCTGCACACCCTCCGCGCGAACATCGACTACGGCTTCTACGAGGCCAAGACCACCTTCGGCCGCATCGGTGTGAAGGTCTGGATCTACAAGGGTGACGTCACCGCCAAGGAACTGGCCCAGCAGGCAGCTGCTGCTCCGTCCCGCGGCCGTGGTGCCAGCGACCGCCCGGGCCGCCCGGGTGGCGCTGACCGTGGTGACCGCCGCCGTCGTACCGACCGTCCGGCAGCAGAGGCAGCTCCGGCTGCCGACGCTCCGGCAGTTGAGGCTGCACCTGCTGCAGTAGAAGGAGGACAGGCTTAAATGCTTATCCCACGTCGAGTCAAGCACCGTAAGCAGCACCACCCGGGTCGTTCCGGCGCTGCCACGGGCGGCACCAAGGTCTCCTTCGGTGAGTGGGGTATCCAGGCGCTGAGCCCGGCATACGTCACGAACCGTCAGATCGAATCCGCCCGTATCGCGATGACCCGCCACATCAAGCGTGGCGGTAAGGTCTGGATCAACATTTACCCGGACCGTCCGCTGACGAAGAAGCCGGCCGAAACCCGCATGGGTTCCGGTAAGGGTTCTCCGGAATGGTGGGTCTCCAACGTCAAGCCGGGCCGGGTTCTCTTTGAGATCTCCGGTGTCGAGGAATCGGTTGCTCGCGAGGCACTGCGCCTGGCAATCCACAAGCTCCCGTTGAAAGCACGCATTCTGCGTCGCGAAGGTGGTGAATAGAAATGGCAGTAGGATCCAAGGAACTTGCATCCGCACAGCTGGACGGTTTCGACAACGAGCGACTCGTTGAAGAACTCCGCAAGGCTAAGGAAGAGCTGTTCAACCTGCGTTTCCAGTCCGCCACCGGCCAGCTGGAGAACCACGGTCGACTGCGAGCGGTAAAGAAGGACATCGCACGCATCTACACCGTTCTCCGTGAGCGCGAGCTGGGCATTCGTGCCGAGGTTGCCGCACCGGTTGTGGAAGCCAAGGAAGAAAAGAAGTCCAAGAAGTCCGCAGCCAAGGCTGAAAAGGCTGAAAAGCCGGCCGAAGCCGAGACTGAGGAGGACGCCAAGTGAGTGAAAAGGACGAGAACGTGACGGAAACTGTTTCCGGCGCAGCTACGGCTGACGAGCGCGGTGACCGTAAGACGAAGCGCGGCTATGTCGTCTCGGACAAGATGGAAAAGACCATCGTTGTCCAGGTCGAGGACCGCGTGAAGCACGCCCTGTACGGCAAGGTCCTGCGCCGCAACACGAAGATCAAGGCTCACGACGAAGAGAACAGCGCCGGCATCGGCGACCTCGTTCTCCTCGCCGAGACCCGCCCGCTCTCCGCTACCAAGCGGTGGCGCCTGGTGGAGATCCTCGAGAAGGCCAAGTAACACCTGCAGCCCCGCGCTAAGCGGATGCTGTGCGGAAACCCCCGTTCCCTCCTGGGAGCGGGGGTTTCTCCGTGCCCGGGACAGTGGAGCCGCGGCGCGGGCCGCGTCCGGAGCCGCCGTCGAGCCCTGTGGATCGTGGGATATGGGGCTGGCCCCGAAACGTGCTAGGATATTGAGTTTGTATGGCGCCGTTCGTGCGCCGTCGTCAACCTCGTAAACAATCGTGCCACGGCATAGTGCCCCCTTGCGCCCCGACCCGTCGGGATCCGCCTGGGAAGCAAATGTTTTTGGCACGGGCGTTTAGGCCTGGTCTGGCAAAATCCAGGCAGGTCAAGAGACACCCCGATCAACCGTTCCGCAAGGCTCACTCCGTAGGAAGATTTTCGGTTTGAGAACCAGCGTGACGCAAGGAGTAAATAGTGATTCAGCAGGAGTCGCGACTCAAGGTCGCCGACAACACGGGTGCTAAGGAAATCCTTACCATTCGCGTTCTCGGTGGATCTGGCCGTCGCTACGCAGGCATTGGCGACGTAATCGTCGCTACCGTCAAGGACGCAATTCCGGGCGGCAACGTAAAGAAGGGCGACGTCGTCAAGGCTGTCATCGTCCGTACCAAGAAGGAACGCCGCCGTGCGGATGGTTCCTATATCAAGTTTGACGAGAACGCAGCCGTCATCCTGAAGAACGACGGTGACCCCCGCGGCACCCGTATCTTCGGACCGGTTGGTCGTGAACTTCGCGACAAGAAGTTCATGAAGATCGTTTCTCTGGCTCCGGAGGTGCTCTAGTCCATGGCTAAGATCAAAAAGGGTGACCTCGTTCAGGTCATCACTGGCGCCAAGGCTGAGCGCGGCGGCGACAAGGGCAAGCAGGGCAAGGTTCTGCGCGTATTCCCCGAGACCAACCGCGTGTTGGTTGAAGGCATTAACCGCGTAACCAAGCACACCAAGGTCGGTCAGTCGCAGCGCGGCACCAAGACCGGTGGCATCGAGGTCGTCGAGGCTTCGATCCACATCTCCAACGTGGCCCTGGTCGACCCGTCCACCAAGAAGCCCACCCGCGTCGGTTTCCGCACCGAGACCGTTGAGCGCGATGGCGTGAAGCGTGACGTGCGCGTCCGCGTGGCCAAGAGCTCAGGGAAGGACATCTAATGACTGAGACTCTCGAGACTCCGGCAAGCAAGATCGTTCCTCGTCTGAAGACCAAGTACGCCGATTCCATCAAGAACACGCTGACTGAGGAATTCAAGTACCAGAACGTCAACCAGGTTCCCCGTCTGGTCAAGGTCGTTGTGAACATGGGTGTTGGAGATGCCGCCAAGGACTCCAAGCTGATCGACGGCGCCGTCCGCGATCTGACCCTGATCACCGGCCAGAAGCCGCAGGTTACCAAGGCCCGCAAGTCGATCGCACAGTTCAAGCTGCGCGAAGGCATGCCGATCGGTGCGCACGCGACTCTGCGTGGGGACCGCATGTGGGAATTCCTGGACCGTCTGGTCACGCTGGCCCTGCCACGTATCCGTGACTTCCGTGGCCTCAGCGGCAAGCAGTTCGATGGCAACGGCAACTACACCTTCGGTCTGACCGAGCAGGTTATGTTCCACGAGATCGACCAGGATTCCATTGACCGCGTTCGCGGCATGGACATCACCGTCGTGACCACTGCCAAGACCGACGACGAAGGCCGCGCGCTGCTCAAGGCGCTTGGCTTCCCGTTCAAGACCGAAGATTAATCTAGCTACGTAAAAGGTCCGTCCGCGCTGGTTCCGAATTAACTTCGGGAAAGCAGCACGGCGGAAACCGTTATGAGGAAGGGCAAGAGCCCACATGACAATGACAGATCCCGTCGCAGACATGCTTACGCGTCTGCGCAACGCAAACTCGGCATACCACGATTCCGTGTCTATGCCTTACAGCAAGCTCAAGGCACGCGTTGCCGACATCCTGAAGGCTGAAGGTTACATCGCCTCCTGGAAAGAAGAAGACGCTGAGGTCGGCAAGAAGCTGACCCTCGAGCTCAAGTTCGGTCCGAACCGCGAGCGTTCAATCGCTGGCGTTCGTCGTATTTCCAAGCCGGGACTGCGCGTTTACGCAAAGTCCACCAACCTGCCGCACGTGCTCGGTGGCCTGGGTGTCGCAATCCTGTCCACCTCTTCCGGCCTCTTGACTGACAAGCAGGCCGGCAAGAAGGGCGTGGGCGGCGAAGTCCTCGCTTACGTCTGGTAACGGGAAAGGAAGAGAATAATGTCACGTATTGGACGTCTCCCCATCACCGTTCCTGCCGGCGTTGAGGTCAAGGTTGACGGCTCTGTCGTCAGCGTCAAGGGTTCCAAAGGCGAGCTGAGCCACACTGTGCCCAGCCCGATCGAGGTTTCCCTGGAAGAAGGCACCCTGACTGTCGCCCGCCCGAACGACGAGCGCGCCTCACGTTCGCTGCACGGCCTGACCCGAACCCTGATCGCCAACATGATCCAGGGTGTCACCGCAGGCTACGAGAAGAAGCTTGAAATCGTCGGTACCGGTTACCGCGTTCAGGCCAAGGGTTCTGACCTGGAGTTCGCTCTGGGCTACAGCCACCCGGTTAACGTCTCGGCACCGAACGGCATCACCTTTGCAGTAGAGACCCCGACCAAGCTCTCTGTTTCAGGTATCTCCAAGCAGCAGGTCGGCGAGGTTGCTGCCAACATTCGCAAGCTGCGGAAGCCGGACCCCTATAAGGGCAAGGGCATCCGCTATGCCGGCGAAGTCATCCGCCGCAAGGTCGGAAAGGCTGGTAAGTAACCATGGCCATCGCAATTAACAAGAAGCGTACGAACAAGAGCAAGTCTGCCCAGCGCAGCCGCCGCCAGCTTCGTATCCGCAAGCGCATCTCCGGTACGGCTGTACGTCCTCGTCTGGTCGTCAACCGTTCCGCACGCCACATCTTCGTCCAGGTTGTCGATGACACCAAGGGCCTGACCGTGGCGAGCGCCTCCACACTGGAAGCCGACCTTCGTGCATTCGACGGTGACAAGACCGCCAAGGCCAAGCGCGTTGGCGAACTGGTCGCCGGGCGTGCCAAGGCTGCCGGTATCGAAGCTGTTGTCTTCGACCGCGGTGGTAACAAGTACCACGGCCGGATCGCCGCCGTCGCTGACGGCGCCCGTGAAGGTGGGCTTTCACTGTGACCGAAAATAACGAAAAGGACATTCAGGTGACTGAAGCTGTAGCTGCTCCGGCAACTGAGACCGCTGCGCCTGCTACCACCGATGGCGCCCGTGGTGGCGCTGCTCGTCGTGGCGAGCGTGGCGACCGCGGCCAGGGCCGTGGCGACCGTGGTGGCCGTGGTGGCCGCGATGGTGGCCGCGAAGCCGAAAAGAGCCAGTTCGTAGAGCGCGTCGTAACCATCAACCGTGTTTCCAAGGTCGTCAAGGGTGGTCGTCGCTTCAGCTTCACCGCCCTCGTCGTCGTCGGTGACGGCAACGGTATGGTCGGCGTCGGCTACGGCAAGGCTAAGGAAGTTCCTGCCGCCATCGCGAAGGGCGTCGAAGAGGCCAAGAAGTCCTTCTTCCGCGTTCCCCGCATTGGCAGCACCATTCCTCACCGTGTACAGGGCGAGGCCGCTGCAGGCGTTGTTATGCTGCGTCCGGCTTCCGCCGGTACCGGTGTTATCGCCGGTGGCCCGGTCCGTGCAGTACTGGAGTGCGTGGGCATCCACGACATCCTCTCCAAGTCGCTCGGTTCCTCCAACGCCATCAACATCGTTCACGCGACCGTTGATGCCCTGAAGCGTCTCGAAGAGCCGGCAGCCGTGGCAGCACGCCGCGGCCTCCCGCTCGACGAGATCGCTCCGCCGGCAATGGTGCGCGCGCTTCTGAACCAGAAGGCAGGTGCCTGAGCCATGGCTAAGAACCTGATTCCGTCCGACGCCCAGTTGGAGATCACTCAGATCAAGTCCGCCATTGGCGGCAAGCAGAACCAGCGCGACACCCTGCGGTCCCTCGGCCTGAAGCGGATCGGACACACCGTTGTCCGCACCGCCGACGCCGTGACCGTCGGAATGCTCAACACGGTTCCGCACCTGGTAAAGGTAGAGGAGGCGAAGTAAATGGCAGAGAAGAAAACCGCCGAAAAGGCACAGGGCGCCGCTGCTGAGAAGCAGAACGCACTGAAGGTTCACCACCTGCGTCCCGCCCCGGGTGCCAAGACCGCCAAGACCCGTGTTGGTCGTGGTGAAGGTTCCAAGGGTAAGACCGCCGGTCGCGGTACCAAGGGTACGAAGGCCCGCTACCAGATCAAGGCTGGCTTTGCCGGCGGCCAGCTGCCGCTGCACATGCGCCTGCCGAAGCTGCGCGGCTTCAAGAACCCGTTCCGGGTTGAGTACCAGGTTGTCAACCTGGACAAGCTCAACGAGCTCTTCCCGGAAGGTGGCACAGTCACCGTGGAGAACCTGGTCGAAAAGGGTGCCGTTCGCAAGAACCAGCCCGTCAAGGTGCTTGGCACCGGCGACATCACCGTCAAGGTCGATGTAACCGTCCACGCATTCTCGGCCAGCGCCGCTGAAAAGATTGCTGCAGCAGGCGGAAGCACCACCGCCCTCTAAGGAGGCGGCGGGGCAGTTGCCCGTTGTTGAACTCCCGGTACCGGGGCCCAGGCCCAGGTACCGGGAGTTTTTTCGTTTTCGGGCGCCGTCGATTATTCGCGGGGCGCGTCCACCCGCTAGACTCGGTTGTTGGGTTTATTTGACCTGTCGCACACGACATTACTTATCCTCAGGAGGACGCTTGCTTAGCGCATTTGGCCGGGCCTTTCGCACGCCTGATCTGCGACGCAAGTTGTTGTTCACGCTGGGAATCATCACAATCTTCCGCTTGGGTGCCTTCATTCCCTCGCCCGGTGTGAGCTACCAGAATGTCCAGCAATGCTTGCAGAACGGTCAGACCTCGGGCGGGATCTACCAGCTCGTCAACCTGTTCAGCGGCGGTGCATTGCTGCAGGTCTCCATCTTTGCCCTGGGCATCATGCCGTACATTACGGCCAGCATCATCGTCCAGCTCCTCCGGGTGGTCATTCCCCGGTTCCAGATCCTGTATGACGAGGGCGCCTCGGGCCAGTCAAAGCTGACCCAGTACACCCGGTACCTCACGATCGCCCTGGGCCTGCTGAACGCCACGACGCTGGTGTCGCTGGCCCGTTCCGGCCAGTTGCTGCCCAACTGCCAGCTGCCGATCATCCCGGACACGAGCATCATCACCACAATCCTCATCATTATCACGCTGACGGCCGGCACCGGCCTGATCATGTGGATGGGCGAGCTCGTCACCGAGAAGGGTGTGGGCAACGGCATGTCGCTGCTCATCTTCACGTCCATCGCCGCCGGCTTCCCCGGCTCGCTGGGCGCGATCTGGACGTCGCAGGGCCCGGGCACGTTCTTTATGGTGATCGCGATCGGTCTGCTGACCGTGGCACTCGTGGTCTTTGTGGAGCAGTCCCAGCGCCGGATCCCCGTGCAGTATGCCAAGCGCATGATCGGCCGCCGCACCGTGGGCGGCACCAGCACGTACATCCCGATCAAGGTGAACATGGCCGGCGTCGTGCCCGTCATCTTTGCCTCCTCGATGCTGTACCTGCCGGGCCTGATCTCGCAGTTCAACCAGCCCAAGGCCGGCGAGCAGATGCAGCCCTGGGTGGAGTGGATCAACAACAACCTGACCCGTGGCGACCATCCCATCTACATGGCCATGTACTTCGCCATGATCGTGTTCTTCACGTACTTCTATGTCGCGATCACCTTCAACCCTGAAGAGGTCTCGGACAACATGAAGAAGTACGGCGGCTTCATTCCCGGCATCCGTGCCGGCAAGCCGACGGCGGACTATCTTCAGTATGTTCTTTCCAGGATCACCCTGCCCGGCGCCTTCTATCTGGGTTTCGTAGCCCTGATCCCGTTGGTTGCACTGGTCCTGATCAACGCCAACCAGAACTTCCCGTTCGGCGGCACCTCGATCCTGATCATGGTGGGCGTCGGACTGGAGACCGTCAAGCAAATTGACGCGCAGCTACAGCAACGTCACTACGAAGGGCTTTTGCGATGACGAGAATGTTGATTATTGGACCTCCCGGCTCTGGCAAGGGAACGCAGGCGGAACGCATTTCGGAGCGGCTCGGCGTCGTTGCGATCTCCACCGGCGACATCTTCCGTGCCAACGTCAAGGGTGAGACACCGCTGGGCATCGAAGCCAAGCGGTACATGGATGCCGGCGATTTCGTGCCGGACAGCGTCACCAACAAGATGGTGCGTGACCGCCTCAGCGAGGACGACGTCGAAGCAGGCTTCCTGCTGGACGGCTACCCCCGCACCACGGCGCAGGTGGACTACCTCGACGGGATCCTCGCCGATGGCGGCGAGAAGCTCGACGTCGTACTGCAGCTCACGGCCGACGACGAGGAACTCGTCAAACGCCTGCTGGGCCGTGCGCAAGACACCGGACGCAGCGATGACAACGAGGCCGTTATCCGCCACCGCCTGGACCTCTACCACGGCCAGACGGAAGCCGTGGTGGCCAAGTATGCCGAGCGCGGCATCCTGACGCGGGTTGATGGCATCGGCGGCATCGACGAGGTCACCGACCGCGTTATGGAGGCCATCAAAGAGGCCAAGTCGGTCTGATCCAGGCCCATGATATTTGAGGCTCCTCCCGGAACATCGGGAGGAGCCTCAGCCATTTTCCGCCGCGCCCGCGCCCGCAAGCAGCGCGGCTCCACCGAAAGGAAGCTGCAGATGGCCTTCGGCCAGCCCCGCATCGAATACAAGACAAACGCGCAGATGCGCACCATGCACGAGGCCGGACTTGTCCTCAGCCGCGCCCTGGACGCCGCCGTGGCCGCGGCCGTCCCCGGCGCGACCACCAGGGACTTGGACGCGGTGTTCGCCGCCGTGCTGAAGGAGGCCGGCGCCAGCTCCAACTTCCTGGGCTACCAGGGCTTCCCGGCCACCATCTGCACCTCGGTCAACGAGGAAGTCGTGCACGGCATCCCGGGCGACCGTGTGCTGCAGGACGGGGACATCATCTCGATCGACGGCGGCGCGATCGTGGAGGGCTGGCACTCCGATTCGGCCCGCACCGTGATCGTGGGCACCGCCGATCCCGAGGACCAGCGGCTCTCCGACGTCACCGAGGCCGCGATGTGGCACGGTATCGCCGCCCTCGCCAACGGCAAGTTTGTCGGCGACATCGGCAATGCCGTGGACGACTACGTTTCCTCCGTACCCGGCAAACCGTTGGGCATCCTGGAAGACTACGTGGGCCACGGCATCGGCTCTCAGATGCACATGGCACCGGACGTGCTGAACTACCGCACCGGCCACCGCGGTCCCAGGATCAGGCCCGGGCTGTGCCTGGCCATCGAGCCCATGCTGGTCCGCGGGAGCATCGACACCGCCGTCCTGGACGATGACTGGACCGTGGTGACGACCGACGGCAAGCGTTCCTGCCAGTGGGAGCACTCCGTTGCGGTCCATGAGAAGGGCATCTGGGTGCTCTCGGCGCACGACGGCGGGGCGGCGAAGCTTGCCCCGCTCGGCGTCGTGCCGGTCCCGATCCCCTAAGCCCCCTTAAACCCAACTGACTCGCAGTTGTTGTCCTTTTGAGGGCTCAAAACGACAACAACTGCGAGCCAGTCGGGGCAGGCATCAGTTCTTAAGCTTCGGCTTCACATCCTTGGTGTAGATGCCCTCGAGCGTCGCCTTCAGCTCGGTCATGGTGGCCTTGACGTCGCCCTGCTGGGTAAGGATCTTGGCGGCGGCCTTGGCCATTTCCTGGTCGGCGCCCGGCAGGAACACACGGGCGTTGTCCTGGACGCGGGTGGCGGCGAGCTGGTCCATGGCCGTCTTGATCTGCGGGGTCGCGGCCAGCACTGCTGACATGTCGGCCGAGGTGCGGGTTGGCATGTAGCCGGTGGCGGCGGAGAACGCGGCCGTGTTTTCCGGCTCCGTGATGAACTTCAGGAAGGTGGCAGCCGCGAGCTGCACTTCCTTGCTGACGCCGCTCGGAATGCCAAGACCGGCGCCGCCCGTGGGGCAGACGCCGCTTTCCACCTTCGGACCGCCCGGCAGGAAGCCGACGCCGACGTTGAACTTCGCGGACTTCAGGACTCCCAGCAGGGAACCGGTGGAGGAGATCGTGGAGGACGTGATGCCCGCGGCGAAGTCGTCGGCGGCTTCCTTGGAGGAGACACCGGCCCACTTGTCCTTGAAGATGGAGTCCTGGGCCCACTGCAGCGCGGCGACCGACTCGGTGGAGTCGCAGTTGAAGGTCCAACCGTTGGACCAGCTGCCACCCCAGCCCCACAGGTTGTTCTGCAGCGTCCAGCCCGCGTAGCCGGCCAGCGCGGGGTAGATGTAGGCGTACTGCGCGCCGGAGCTGGCCTGCAGCTTGGGCGCCCACTCGGCGAATTCCTGCCAGGTCTTGGGGGCGCGGTCCGGCAGGCCGGCAGCCTTGAAGTGGTCCCGGTTGTAGTAGAACAGCGGGGTGGAACGGCCATAGGGGAGTGCCCACTGCTTGTCCGCGTACTGGTAGTCCGCGACCAAGGACTTCTGGAAGTCGTCCACCTTGATGTCCAGCTGCTTGACCAGCCCGTCCAGCGGAATGATGTTGCCGTTGGTGTAGTAGCGGAACCACCAGACGTCCGAGAGCACGACGAGGCCCGGGAGGTCCGATTTCGCGGCCTGCGAGGTCTGGAACTTCTGGGCGATTTCCTCGTAGTTGGCCCCGGCGGTCACGAGGTTGACCTTGATGTCCGGGAACTTGGCCTGGAACTTGTCGATGATGGCCTTCTCGACGTCCTGGGACTTGCCGGGGTGGTTGGTCCAGAAGTCGATCGAGGCCGCCGGCTTGATGCCGGTGAAATCGAGGTCGGCGGTGCCGGCGGCGGCCGTGCTGGCGCCCGTGGACGGGCCGCCGCAGGCAGCCAGTGCGGCGGCGCCGGCCCCGGCGCCCGCCAGCCCCAGGAAATGCCTTCGGTCAAGGTTTACAGCCATGGTGGATCCTCTCGGTGGTGCTGACTTGGTGGTGTTGATGTCGGTGCTGCGGAGGGGGAAATCCAGGGGCGGCGTCAGCCGGTGACGCTGCCCTGGGTGAGGCCGGCAACGATGTAGCGCTGCAGCGCGGCGAACACGAGCAGGATGGGCACGATCACCAGCACGGCGCCGGCCATCAGGATGCCCCAGCCGGAGCCGTTGCCTTCCGAGTTCTGCAGCAGGGTGAGGCCTACCGGAAGCGTCATGGTTTCCGGCCGGTCCGTGATGATGAGCGGCCAGATGTAGTCATTCCACTCGCTCACCACGGTGACCAGCGCAACCGTCGCAATGGAAGGCACCGACACCGGGGCCACGACCTGCCACAGGCGGCGCCAGTGGCCGGCGCCGTCGATCTCGGCAGCCTCGAGGATGGAGGCGGGAAGGGTCATGAAGTGCTGGCGTAGCAGGAACGTACCGAAGGCGGTGCCCAGGCCCGGAAGGATGATGCCCCAGAGCGTGTTCTTCCCGCCCATGCCCGCGATCAGGATGTAGTTGGGCAGGATGGAGACCTGCGGCGGCACCATCAGGGCCACGAGGATCAGCACGAAGATCACGTTCTTGTACGGGAAGCGGACAAAGACCAGGGCGTAGGCCGTCAGGAGGGCCAGGAGCACCTTGATGGTGGCCCCGGCTGCGGTCACGATCAGGCTGTTCAGGAAGAACCGGCCGAACGGCACCGTGGTCATGGCTGTCCGGTAGTTCTCCGGGTTCAGGCCTTCCGGCAGGATCTTCAGGTCCATCGTGATGATCTCGCCCGGCTGCTTGAACGAACTCAGGACCATCCAGAGCAGCGGCAGGAAGACCACCAGCGTGGCCAGGATCAGGGGAACGTAGCCGCCGGCGACCGTCCGGACCAAGTTGGCGCGGGAGAACGGGCGTGGGCGCCGCGGCGGGGGTTCCGGGGCGCCGTCGGGAGCGGCTGCGGGCCGGGCAGCGGCGGCGGGATCGGGGTTGACGGGGGAGAGCGTGCTCACGAGTAGTGCACCTTCCGTTCGACGAACCGCAGTTGCAGCACGGTGATGATGAGCAGGATGGCGAAGAGCACCACGGAGATGGCGGCCGAGTAGCCGGCGCGGTTGTAGGCGCCGAAGGCCTGCAGGTACGCCTCGTAGATCAGCGTGCTGGTGCCGTTGCCGAGCGGGGTCATGATCCGGATCAGGTCGAAGGCCTGCAGGGAGCTCAGCATGGTGGTGATGAGCAGGAAGAATGTGGTCGGGGACAGCAGCGGCACGGACATGTCCAGGAAGCGGCGGAAGCCGTTTGCGCCGTCCAGCGAGGCGGCCTCCATGACGTCCTGGGGGAGGGACTGCAGCCCGGCCAGGTAAACCACGGCGCAGTAGCCCAGGTTCTTCCAGATGTAGACGATGACCACCATGACCAGGGAGATTTGCGGATCGTTGATCCATTGGGGGCTCTGCTGTCCGATGCCGCGCAGCAGCCAGGACAGGACCCCGTAGCCGGGATCGAAGATGAACAGCCAGACCAGGCCGACGCCGACGCCGCTGAGTACATACGGGGCGAAGACCGCCGAGCGGGCGAAGGTGGTCCCGCGGACCTTGGAATTGAGTGCGAGCGCCACCAGGAGGCCCAGCAGCATGGAGCCGCCCACGGTGACCAGGGTGAAAACGGCGGTGGTGCCCAGGACCTTCGAGGCGTCGGCACTCGTGAAGAACGTGAGGTAATTCCCGAAGCCCACCGCGGTGGCCGAGGCCGATCCGAGGGTCCAGTCGAGGGTGGAGTAGTAGATGTTGTTGATCAGCGGCAGGTAGGTGAACACCGCAATCAAGGCCAGGTTGGGCAGCGCCAGGGCCAGGAATACAACGAAGTCCCGGCGTGTCCTGGCGGACCAGCGGGCCCTGCCTGGCGTGGCCGGCGGGGCCTCTGCGACGGCGGGCGGCCGGTCGGTCAATTGTCGAGTCATCACAGGTCTCTAACGGGTCCGTGCCTGCTGGGGGCAGGCGGGGTGGATGGGGATACCTGACTATCAGTTCAGCACAGGGCTGGTGCCCGGAATCCCGCCCGGGGCTCCTGCGGAGCTTTGTTGTTCGAGGCTTCGTTGCCCGTTCATGGCATGTTCGTTGCCGGACTGCATGGCGTTTGATTTTGCCGGGGGTTTTGCCTGCCGGGTGGTCCGGACGGGACGGCACAGCCAACCGGGCGCACAATGGAGCCATGACTGCGATTACGGATGTTCCCGGAATACGGGTGGGCCACGCCGGAAAAATCGGCGACGGCTGGCTCAGCGGGGTGACCGTGGTGTTGCCGCCTGTTGGAACCGTTGGATCGGTCGATGTCCGGGGCGGCGGTCCTGGCACGCACGAGACGGACGCGCTGGATCCCACCACCCTGAGCCAGACCGTCGACGCCGTGGTGCTCACCGGGGGCAGCGCCTTCGGCCTGGCCTCGGCGCACGGGGCCCAGCGCTGGTGCGAGGATGCGGGGCGGGGATTCGCCGTGCCCGGCGGGATCGTCCCCATCGTCCCGGCCGCCGCGATTTTCGACCTTGGCCGCGGCGGGGACTTCTATGCCCGGCCCGACGCCGCCATGGGTTACGCGGCCACCGCGGATGCCGCTGCCCGCCAGGACGGGCACGACGTCGAACGCGGCAACGTGGGCGCCGGCACCGGAGCCGCCATCGGCCGGGGCACCTACAAAGGCGGAGTGGGCACCGCCTCCCTCACCCTAAACAACATCTCTAAAGACGGGCCTGTGGTGGTGGGGGCAATAGCGGTCGTCAACGCCCTGGGACTGCCCTTCGACACATCTGTGGCGAACGCCGCAAGGAGTGCGAATCCGCCACCCCTGAACACCACACTGGTCGTCGTCGCTACGAACGCCATCCTGGACAAAGCCGAGTGCAAACGGACGGCCTCGGCGGCCCATGCCGGCTTGGCCCGGGCGTTGAATCCGAGCCACACCCTCGCAGACGGCGACACCGTGTTCGCCCTGGCCACCGGCGCCGTCGCGCTGGACCGCAGCACCCAGCCGGCCCGGCAGATGAGCCTTATTACCCTGCAGAGTGCGGCAGCCGACGTCGTCCGGCTGGCCATCCTGGACGGGATCGCCGCGGCGGAGGCGGTGGGCACTCCGGCAGGCGTTCTGGGTGCATACGGAGGCTGAGTGCGCTACGATTGCTGGATTTAACTCAGGATTTAACAATTGCGCTGCAATGGCGTAATGTTGTCTGTTGGTTGTCTGCCCTGTTGTGCCCTTTTGTGGCCCGGGAGGCATCAGCCAATCAATCAAAAAACGTCCGCAGTGCTTCTCGGTGCAAACCGGAGGGCTGTGGCAACAACAGTTAGCGGAGGGTATGGCCAAGAAGGACGGGGTCATTGAGATCGAGGGCGTTGTGACTGAGGCGCTGCCCAACGCGATGTTTCGCGTTGAGCTCACCAACAAGCACGTCGTTCTGGCACACATCTCTGGAAAGATGCGCCAGCACTACATCAGGATTCTCCCTGAGGACCGGGTAGTGGTGGAGCTGAGCCCGTACGACCTGACACGTGGTCGTATCGTCTACCGCTACAAGTAAACACTGGGCGGCCGAGGCAACAGCCGAAGGCCGGTCCAGCTGACCAACTGCAACACGCAAAGGAACGCCATGAAGGTCAAGCCGAGCGTCAAGCAGATCTGCGAAAAGTGCAAAGTGATCCGCCGTAATGGCCGGGTCATGGTGATCTGCGAGAACCCGCGCCACAAGCAGCGCCAGGGCTGATTTCCCTTTCGGGAAACCCTGGGTTGCTAACCCACGCAAGTAAATAAAGGCAGCACAAGCTGAACTGGGACGTATGAGTCCGGACAGCTAACCCCCGGTCGGAGGCTGGGGCCGCACGCTACGTGCGGGTGTACTGCCTACGACCTCCGGTTTATTCAAGGAGCACTGCCACTATGGCTCGTCTCGCTGGCGTAGACATTCCCCGCGAAAAGCGGTTGGAAATTGCGCTTACTTACATCTACGGCGTGGGCAAGACCCGTGCACACGAAACCCTGGCTGCCACCGGCATCAGCGCTGACATCCGCGTCAAGGATCTCAGCGATGCCGAGCTGGTCCAGCTGCGTGACTACATCGAAGGCAACTACAAGGTTGAGGGTGACCTTCGCCGCGAAGTAGCAGCTGATATCCGCCGCAAGGTCGAAATCGGCAGCTACGAAGGCCTGCGTCACCGCAAGGGCCTGCCCGTACGCGGACAGCGTACGAAGACCAACGCGCGTACCCGCAAGGGCCCGAAGCGTACCGTCGCCGGCAAGAAGAAGACCCGCTAAATCCCATTTGCCCCCTGAAATCGCTGGTTTGATTTCACGGAACCGGCAAATGAGGGATTAAGCGGTCGCTTACCCGATAACTTTCTGTAGGAGAAATAATGCCCCCGAAGACTCGTGGCGCGGTTCGCAAGCCGCGTAAGAAGGACAAGAAGAACATCGCGCTGGGCCAGGCGCACATCAAGAGCACCTTTAACAACACCATCGTTTCCATCACGGATCCGAACGGTGCTGTCATCTCCTGGGCTTCCTCCGGTGAGGTTGGCTTCAAGGGCTCACGTAAGTCCACCCCGTTCGCTGCCCAGATGGCTGCCGAAGCCGCCGCAAAGCGTGCACAGGAGCACGGCATGCGCAAGGTCGACGTATTCGTCAAGGGACCGGGTTCCGGACGCGAGACCGCCATCCGTTCACTGCAGGCCGCTGGCCTTGAGGTTGGATCCATCCAGGATGTAACCCCCAGCGCCCACAACGGCTGCCGTCCGCCGAAGCGCCGCCGCGTCTAAGTCTTTCCAGCAGCAGGAGCTTGCCCGGACCCTCACCGGTCCGGGCAGGCCCAGCCGCGTTAAGTCTTCAGACCGACTTTCCACCACCTGTGTTGCGTCATATAGCGGATGCTCGCCGAAAGGAAACCTAAGTGCTCATTGCACAGCGCCCCACCCTCTCCGAAGAGGTCGTCTCCGAAAACCGTTCACGTTTCATTATTGAACCGCTGGAACCTGGCTTTGGTTACACACTCGGAAACTCCCTCCGCCGTACCCTGCTCTCTTCCATCCCCGGTGCCGCTGTAACCAGCATCCGGATCGATGGCGTGCTGCACGAGTTCACCACGGTTCCGGGTGTCAAGGAAGATGTCACTGAGATCATCCTGAACATCAAGAGCCTTTCGGTTTCCTCCGAGCACGATGAGCCGGTTGTTGCCTACCTGCGCAAGCAGGGCCCGGGAGTCGTCACCGCCGCGGACATCGCTCCGCCGGCCGGCGTCGAATTCCACAACCCGGATCTGCACATTGCCACGCTGAACTCGAAGGGCAAGTTCGAACTGGAACTGACCATCGAGCGCGGCCGCGGCTACGTTTCGGCAGCTCAGAACAAGTCCGGCGATTCCGAGATCGGCCGCATCCCGGTTGACTCGATCTACTCGCCGGTGCTGAAGGTTACCTTCCGCGTGGAGGCCACCCGTGTTGAGCAGCGCACTGACTTCGACAAGCTCATTGTCGACGTCGAGACCAAGCAGGCCATCGCCCCGCGCGATGCCGTTGCTTCGGCAGGTACCACCCTGGTGGAACTGTTCGGTCTGGCCCGCGAGCTGAACACCGCAGCTGAAGGTATCGAGATTGGCCCGTCGCCGACGGATGCTGCCCTGGCAGCAGACATGGCTCTGCCGATCGAGGATCTGGACCTCACGGTCCGTTCCTACAACTGCCTCAAGCGTGAGGGCATCCACACCGTGGGTGAACTCGTTGCCCGCTCCGAGGCCGACCTCATGGACATCCGTAACTTCGGTGCGAAGTCCATCGATGAGGTCAAGGCAAAGCTGGTTGAACTGGGCCTGTCCCTCAAGGACTCGCCTCCCGGATTTGACCTCGCAGCACGCGCCGCAGCAATTGAAGAGGACGACGCCGCTTTCAGCGACGACGAACTCTAACAAACAGATCCTGGCTGGCGGGCTGGATGCACCATGGTGTGCGCAGTCCAACGGCTTCCATATGAGGAGAAACTATTATGCCTACCCCCGCTAAGGGTCCGCGCCTCGGAGGCGGAGCGGCTCACGAGCGTCTTATGCTCGCGAACCTGTCCGCCGCACTGTTCGAGCACAAGCGGATCACCACCACGGTGACCAAGGCCAAGCGACTGAAGCCTTACGCCGAGCGCCTGGTGACTTTCGCCAAGCGTGGTGACCTGTCTTCCCGCCGTCGTGTACTCGGCCTGATCAGCAACAAGGGCATCGTCCACGAGCTGTTCACCGACATTGCCCAGGCAGTGGAGAACCGCAACGGTGGCTACACCCGCATCACCAAGATCGGCAACCGCAAGGGCGACAACGCTCCCATGGCTGTCATCGAACTGGTTCTTGAGCCGGTTTCCGCCAAGCAGGCCGTCGTAGCCGAGGCTACCCAGGCTGCCGCTAAGGCTGCCCCGGTTGCCGAGGAGGCTCCCGTCGAGGCTGAGGTCACCGAGACCGAGGCTCCTGCAGCTGAGGCGACTGAGGCTCCTGAAGCTGAGGCTGCCGCAACCGAAGAGGCTCCGGCCACCGAGGAAGCAGCCGCCAAGTCGGAGAAGGACGCGAAATAATTCGCTGATTTCTTCACATAGACTTAAGTCTATGAACGAGCTCAAACCCGCTGCCCCCGTTTTGGGGGGCGGCGGGTTTTTGCGTATCCGGCTGGATCTGGCGTACGACGGCGGCCCCTTCAGCGGCTGGGCCGTTCAGCCCGGGCTCCGAACGGTCCAGGGTGTCCTGGAGGAGGCCCTGGCGCTGCTGGTCCGACGGCCGGTCCGCGTCACGGTGGCCGGCCGGACCGACGCCGGCGTGCACGCCCGCGGCCAGGTGGTCCACCTGGACCTGACCGGGGCCGAATGGATGGGCCTGAACCGCGGGGCGGACATCGATCCGGCGGTCGCCCTGCTGCGCCGCCTCCGCGGCGCCCTGAGCCGCGGGCTCGGGGACCTCACCGGGGCGATAGAGGTGCACAGGGTCTCGCTGGCACCGGTTGGCTTCGACGCCCGCTTCTCCGCGCTCTGGCGCCGATACAGCTACCGGATCGCCGACGGCCCGGCGCACTGGGACCCGCTGGGACGCACCTCGACCCTCTGGCACAAGGAACCGCTTGACGTCGGGCTGCTGAACGAAGGCGCTGTGCAACTGCTCGGCCTCCAGGACTTCCGGTCCTACTGCAAGCCCCGCGAAGGCGCCACCACCATCCGGGAACTGCAGCGCTTCGAATTCAGCCGCGGATCCGACGGCATCATTGTCGCCACCGTCCAGGCCGACGCGTTCTGCCACAACATGGTGCGCTCCCTCGTCGGATCGGCCCTGTTCGTGGGGGAGGGCGTGGAGGCCCCGGGCTGGCTGCTGGAGCGTCTGCTGGCCCGCCAGCGGGATGCCAAGTCGGTTCTGGCCGCCCCGCACCCGCTGGTGCTCGAGGAAGTGGCCTACCCGTCGGACAGCGGCCTCCTCGCCCGGGCCGAACTGACCCGGGCCCTGCGCGCCTAAGGGGTTGCGGTGGGCAGCAAAAGGACCCCCTCGGGTCTGGGTGCCGAGGGGGTCCGGTCATTGGGCACGGCCGCTGTGGCCGCGCTGCCCTTATCGGGCTGTCAGCTCGGGATCCGGATCAGGCGGGAGTTCCCACTGATCGCATTGATCGCTGAGACAAAGATCGGGCCGAGTGCCGTTCCGCTCCCGGCGCAGAAGAAGTAGTCTCCGTCAGAATTCTCGGCGGTGATCTCAGCCGCTGTGGAGCAGCCATTCGCGGTACTGGGATTACCGTTGGAGTCCGGCGACGCTGCAGCGGCGAGGACATCGCGCACATACTCTCCGCTGCCGCCGCATCGCTCCGTGCTGAGGTTGTACCCGACGGTGACGATCAGGACTCCACGTGATTTGGCGTCCGCCGCGACCGCCTTGAGGTTATTGCACGCTGTAACGCCGTTGGAACTTCCGATATCTCCGGCAGTCCCCACCGACGTGGACCCGGAGACGTCAGGCTCGTTGGGCTGACCATCCGTCTCCAAAATAATGGCATTGCGTGGCGTTCCTGAACGCGCAGGCAGACTCCCCAGGTTGTTAGGGTCGAGGCCCAGCAGGTATCTGGCCGCAGCCTTCGTCGGCGATGCAAGGCTGGTGCCCGTGCTCGAGTGGGCCAGGCATTGCAAGCCCTTGACGAGATCGCTGCCGGTGTTGAGCGCGGGCGGCGAAGCGGCCGTGTTGTAGTCATTGGAAAAAGGAACAGGGAGCCAGGAACCACTTGTTTTCGAGCCGGAGGGATTGGTGATGCAACCGGAGGTGCTGCTGCTTCGGCCGATGGTGCCCAGGGCCACGTATTGCTGGTCTTTCGTCATGGTCTGCAATGTGCTCTGGATGCCAGACTGGAGCGAGGACAAATCAGTGTCGCTCATGCTGCTCGTTCGGTCCGCGAGAATGGCAACATTCATGGGGTTGGGGCTTTGGGCACCGCAGGATCCCCGGCACGCGTCGGCGGCGAGTGACCCGGTGTTTCCGGTGTTGATGCCGATCACAGGGGCGAAGACGAAGGGGACATCCTTGTCATCGGTCACGGTGATCGTATTGCAGGTGTGGCCGCTTCCCGGGATGCACGGGATCGCGCAGATCACCTCATTGCACTTGGCGCCGGCGACCGTTCCCGGGTCGCAGACGCTGGGGACCTGGCCGCTGACCACGGTCTTGGCGGCCCCGGTGGAACCGACCACGCACCAGAAGGAAACCGCGGGGTCCGCTTGGGGGTCGTTGGCCTTTGCAAACGCCAGCGCGGAAGTCTTTGCCCCGGCCGGGTCGGTCGGGAGCGAGGACGCACCCGCCAGCGCGGCGGCGTCCAGGGCGTTGCTCAGGTGCTGGCGCTCGTAGGCCAGGCGGCCGAAATCGACGGCCAAAGCAACCGCCCCGAAGACCACGGGAAGCAGCAAGGCAAAGATGACCGCCGAGGCACCCCGCTCCCTGGACCCCTGCTTGCGCGGGCCGACGTCGGGCAGCCGATCGTCGGGAGCTGATTCTGATGTTAGGGAATGCATGATCCTCCAGTCCAACCCTGGGCACCCGATGTGACAGTCGCGGTGCCTTCCATCTTCATGACGGCTTTGGTCTCGATGACGCCGGCGAGTGCCCAGGAGTAGAAGCCAGACAGGGACGACTGGGGGTAGCGCAGACAGACGACCATGACGCCGGGAGCCCCGCCCGAGGTATCCACGGCGAACTTCACCTGGAGCTTGGTACTGTCCAGAAAGCCCCTCGCCTGGCTGGCTGAGGCGATAACGTCGCCTTGTGTCACACCTTGCCGGGCGCCCTCCCGCGCCGCGCCCTGGAGGCTGATGAACTGCCCGAACGCCATGCCATAGTCGATCACCCCAAGGACCAGGCCCAGGAGCAAGGGAACAATCAGGGCAAATTCAACAGCTGCCGCACCCCGCTGCTGGTTACCCCGATTCGGTGGACTTCCTGACGGGAACCTAAACATTTGTTGCTCCTCTAAATAATGTGGCCAGTCGGATGGACTGCCCCTAGTAGGCGCCCATCATGTTCTGCATGACCTTGATGACCGCGGGCCCGATGATGACGATGAAGAGCACGGGCAGGATGCAGAACATGAGGGGGAACAAAACCTTGACGGGCAGTTTCATGGCCTTCTCTTCGGCGCGTTGTCGCCGTTTGACCCGCATCTGCTTTGCCTGGGTACGAAGGACATTTGCCAGCGCGATTCCATAGCTGTCTGCCTGGACCACGGACCGTACGAAGCTCCGCAGATCCGGTGCACCGGTCCTTTCGGCCATGGCCAGATAAGCATCCTTGCGGCTTCTCCCGACCTGCATGTCCTGGAGCGTGCGGAGGAGCTCCTCTGCCAGCGGACCCTTGCCGTTCTGGCCCGCCCGTGCCATGGCCATTTCGAATCCCAAGCCGGCCTCGACCGAAATCAGCATCTGGTCCAGGGTGTTGGGCAACTCCAGCTCGATGGCCTTCTGGCGCTCCGCACCGCGGCCATGGATCAGGATGTCCGGAACGAAGTATGCGAGCACCGGCAGGAGGACCGTCAACAGGAGCAGGATGCCGGTCGGCGACTTTGTAGCCAAAAAAATGCTGAAGAACGCAGCCACCAGTGCCAGGGCCGGCTTCGCAATCAAGAGGCGTTCGAGGGGCATGCTTGCAGGCCGGCCCGCCCGGGCAAGGAGTTTGTCCAGCCACCCCGCGTAGCCCTTGGGCGTCAGCCGGATGCCGAGGTTCGCCGGTCCCCGCGGCTGTGCGGCCGGGGCGCTCTCCTTCACCACGCGGAAGCCCCGGCCGAGGTTGTTTCGGACCGCGGCCAAACCACCGCGGTCGATTGAGATGAATGACCACACCATTGCGGAAATCGGAACGACGATGAGCCCGACCATCAACCACGCCACTACACTCATAGCGATCCTCCTAGAACTTGATCTTTACGACACGGCTGAGCCACCAGGAGCCGACGGCCAGCAGCACCACTGCCATGCCGATCATCACCCAGCCAAGAAAACTCGAGTACAGGGTGGCCACATAGTCCGGACTCGCTGCGCTGAGATACAGGAACATGCCAACGGGCAGGGCAATCAGGATGTAGGCAGACAGTTTGCCTTCCGCGCTCAGCGACTGGACCTGTCCCTTGATCTCGGAACGTTCACGGATGGTTTCACCCACGTGGTCGAGAACTTCTGCGAGGTCACCGCCCACCTCACGGTGGATCTCGATGGCCTGGCCCGTCCAGTCGAAATCCTCGCTCTTGAGGCGTCTGGCGGCGTCAAGCATCGACTCCCTCAAATCCCGTCCCAATCGTGTTTCATTGACCAGCCGGGCGAATTCCTCAGACGTGGGAGATTCTGCCTCCTGGGCGACGGCATCGACCGACCGCAAGAGGCTGTGGCCGGCCCTCAACCCGCCGGCCAGCATCTGCAGGGTGCCCCCAAGCTGATCCTCAAATTTCGCGCGCCGCCGGCTGGCGAGGATCCTCAGGACGAGCATCGCGCCCAGCGGCGTGAGCAGCAGGAACAGCAGCCCGGTGAGGATGCCGCCCAGGATGAACCCGAGAAGGCTTGCCGTAACGCCGACGCAGCAGACCAGGAGGATGAAGTCAGCCTGCCGAAGACGCAGTCCGGCCTGCTCCAATGATTCCCGTGTACCGAACCGGGCGTTCCGGCTGACATTGCGATCCACGAAGGTCACCGCGGAGGCCGTCATACGGGTCAGGAGAGAAGGTTCTTCCTTGACCCCTGGCCGGCGCCGGGACAAAGCGATCCCCGTCTGGCCCATGCCAAACGTCGAAAACAGCAGGATGCCGAGAGCCACAAGGCACAACCCAATGCCCAGGGCGAAAAAAATCGGGCTCGTAGCGCTCACCGGAATCCACCGCCCGCGTGCATGCTTCCGAAGACGGCCGGGGATAGTTGGATGCCCAGCTCGGCAAAATGGTCGACGAAGCGGGGCCTGACGCCGGTCGGCGTGGGACGGCCGAGGAATCTCCCGTTGGCATCCAGCCCGGCGCTGTAGTCGAAAGTGAACGCATCCTGGAGAGTGACGATATCCCCTTCCATTCCTTGGACCTCGGTGACATGGGTGACGCGGCGGGTCCCGTCCCTTAGACGGGAGATATGGACAATGAGGTTGACGGCCGATGCAATCTGTTCGCGAATGGCACGCAGCGGCAAGTCCATTCCGGCCATGAGCACCAAGGTCTCAAGCCGCGCAATGGCATCCCGGGGCGAATTGGCGTGCACAGTGGAAATCGAACCGTCGTGGCCCGTATTCATGGCCTGCAACATATCCAGCGATTCACCGCCACGGACTTCGCCGATGACAATCCGGTCAGGCCTCATGCGAAGCGAATTCCGGACCAGATCCCGGATGGAGATCTCGCCCTTGCCCTCAATGTTGCGGGGCCGGCTTTCCAGGCGCACCACATGCTCCTGCTGCAGCTGGAGTTCCACGGCGTCCTCGATGGTGACAATGCGTTCGGCGGCGGGAATGAATGACGACAGCACGTTGAGCAGAGTCGTCTTTCCGGTGCCGGTACCTCCGGCAACCAGAATATTGAGCCGGGCGTGGACGCAGGCCTGCAACAGCTCCGCCATTTCCGGCGTCAGGGTTCCGAAGGAGATCAGGTCATCGACGGTGAGGGGCACCTGGCTGAACTTTCGAATCGTAAGCGAGGCACCGTTCACGGCAAGAGGGGGAATGATCGCGTTGACGCGCGATCCATCGGAGAGCCGGGCATCAACCATCGGGGAAGACTCGTCGATCCGCCGCCCGACCTTCGTGACGATACGTTCGATAATCCGGCGCAGGTGGTCTTCCGAGGTGAACCGTGCATTCGTCAGGAACAGTTTGCCATCACGTTCCACGTACACCTTGTCCGGCCCGTTGACCATGATTTCCGACACGGCCGGCTCGTTCAGGAACTTCTGGAGTGGTCCGAGCCCCAGGACGTCGTCGATGATCTCCTGAACGAGCCGGTGGCGCTCCGGGGCAGTCAGCGGAATTTCATCTTCGTCCACGATGGCCCGAAGCTCATCCTTGACGTAGCTTTGCAGCTCGGCCTCGTCCAGGGACGCATCAGTTATGCGGCTGCCCATACGCTCGTACAGGGCGGTGCCCGCGCGATCCTTGATGGCGTTCAGGGCTTCGTTGGCGTCGTCGCCGTGGGCCTTCGGTTCGGGGGTGATGGACGGTATCTCGGCTGCGGATACCGGCCCGCTGGCCCAGGGCCCGCTTGAGGGCCTTGGGGTGGCCGGGGCTTCGGTGTCGAGGCCCCGGAGAGATTCCAACCGCCTTGTCAGGTTCATTGGACTACTGCCCTTCTGTGAAGTTTCTTGTGGGGGCGGGACTCCCAGCCGGCGCTGCACCGTTCCACAAGCTGGCGCAGTCCCTTGGTCACCGGATCCCGGCTGCCGTCTTGTAGCAGCGGGACGCCCTTGTTCGTGGAATACGGCACAACCCGCGATCGCGGCAGGACGACATCGACAGGACAGCCGATGGTGGCCTCAACGTCCTTGAGCGTCAGCCCCGTGCGTCGATCTGCAAAGTTGAGCACGACGTGGCGGTTCTCAGGCACGAGATCGAGTTCGGCGAGGATGCCAAATCCGGTTCGAAGCCCGCGGATGCTGGGAATGTCCATGCCACAGACCCACACCGCGTCGGTGGCGAGTTCCAGGGTTGCCAGGACGTGCTCGCCGAGGCCCGGTGCCGTATCAACCACGACGTACTGGAATTCATTGGACAGCTGGTTCAGGAGGCGTCCCACCTGTTCGCCGGAGATCTGGTCGGCGTCCGTAGGGTGCAGCGGGGCACAAAGTGCGTAGATGCCTGACTGGTGCAAGGTCAAGTAGGACTTCAGCACCACGCTGTCCTGGACCGCGGCCCCGACGACCGCATCAGCCAACGTCTTCTCCGGATCCAGCATCAGCCCAGATGCAACGTCGCCAAATTGGAGATCGAAGTCAACCACCACGACCCCCATAGGTGCATCCTTGCCCAAACCGACGGCGAGGTTAGTGGCGATGGTTGTCTTGCCGACTCCGCCCTTGGGCGACATGACTGCGACAATCCGGCCGCTCCTCGGCTGTCCTTCGACGGAGTTTCCGAGTCCTCGGCGCCGGCCGGCGGCCGCGAGACTGGCCCGTTCCAGCAACGATCGGATGGTGTCCACGTCCGAACCGGGCGGCAGGAGATCCCTGATGCCGGCCCGCATCGCGGGAAGGGCCACCCCTTCTGCGCTTTCGGTAACCAGGACGATGCTGATTTCCGGATATTGGAGGTCGAAGAGGCTGGCCAAGCGGATCGATTCTTCCAGCTGCAGACCGGGCCCCAGCAGGATGACTTCAACAGGGTCCCCGCTGAGGATACGGAGCAGGTCGTCGGGACCGGGGGGCAGGTGGTCGGCCGCGATCGCGTGGAAGGTGCCGTGCAACCCGGTGGCCGCCTGCCTTGTGCGCCGTTCAAACCCTGGATCTGAGGTGATCAACACGTAGCGGCTCATCGGTACAGTTCCGGCTTCTTGACCACTACCGGGCTGCCTTCCGTGGCGGTTGACGGTTCTTTCGTGAGCCACAAGCTCCCAAAGTGGGCGCCGAAGGCGATCTTGGCGGAATCGGCGTCGTTACGGGCAAAGGTCACGATCAGCTGTCCGTTCGGCAGTTCCGTATTGGCCTGGGTTGCAGGGTCGCTGCCGGCGGACTCCTTGGCCATCGCCCGCTGGACACTGGTCACCAGGACCTTATGGAAGACCTGCTGGGCGGTCTCGATATCGGGGGAGTCCTTCAACGCGCCCTTATCGAAGAGGACAACGATGCCCACGGTGTCGCCGGCGGCGACACGTCCACCGACGACCTGCTGTGCGTCCAGTTGCACCGAGATCTCCTGCATTCCGGCGGGAACGGGAACGGAACCCGGCGTGGACAGGGTATCCGGATCGGCCAGCCGTGCGCCGAGCAGAGGCTCTCCGGGCAGCAGCTCAACAGCTGCTACCTTGCCGTTCAATCCGTCCAGGCTCTTGAGTGCGCCGTTGGGGATCGAAGCGGACGGAAGGGATGTCAGCTTGACTGCGGATTTGATTTTTTCAAGATCGGATCCCTTGGGGATCTGCTCCTGGAGGACCAGCACTTCGGCGGGCTGCAGGTCCTGTTGGGCCCTGGCTTCCGATCCTTGAACGTATGAGACCAATAGCAGTGTGCCAACAATAGCCAGCACAAGTGCGACGATGCCTCCCAGCAGGCGAGTTTTCACTTTCCAGGCCTTTCCATGATGGCTCAGATCTTGCGAGCCTATTTTGTAAGTTGAATGCTTATGGCTCCGTAGGTCTTGGGGCCCCCGACGGAACCTGCCTCCTGGAGCGAGACATAGCGTACGAAGTTTCCGAAGAGTCCGGTGTCGGAGTTCTTCAAGCCCAAGGCCGTGTATTTTGCCTGGGCATCCGGCAACAGGAATGTGGTTCCCCCACCGTTGAATTGCCAGCCCCGGATGGAGATTTGAGCAAATGCTTCGATATGGAACTGTGCGTTGTTTCCGTTGCCTGTGGCATTGTCAAAAATCGGCACGAGTACTTCAACAGGCTTTCCGGCTTGCAGCGCTGTCTTCCAGCCCGCAAATTTCGCGTCGCAGGCCGAGGGGAAGTTATTCCCCGTGTCGGAACCGACATTGGGGCTCGCCAGGGTGACAAAGACTGTGCAAGGACCGCTTTGATCCAGCCAGCCGAATCCACCTGGGACTTCATGACCGGAGGAGGACGGCGTTGTGCACGTCCAGCCGGCCTGATTCGCCATTGAGCTTCCATGCTCCGGGAAGAACATCAGTCCCTTCTGGAACTGCGGATCGCTCTCGCAGTGCGAAAAAGTCAGCGGGACCACATTCGCTGCGCCGAATCCCCCGAATACTGCGGTTGCGCTGGCCCTTATGTCGGCCGTCTGGATGCCCAGCGCGCGGGCGAAGGTCAAAGAGAAAGAGTTGTTTCCAGCCGTATCCCGAGCCTGTGCCGTCACACTAACAGTCCCCGCACCCAGGTCCACCGTGATGGCGGAAACGTTGCTTGAGTTGTCGAGCGCGTTCCCGTCGGTATAGCTTTTCGCTGCGGAAGCCGGAGCAGTGCACTGTGTGTTTGCCGGATCCTTGCCGCAGATCTGGGCGATAGCCAAGGCTGCGGAGTCCGCACCGTTTTGCAGCTGGGCGTGTTCGGAGTACATGGTTGCCACGTCAACGGCGAAGGCTGCCATCCCCAGCAAGGCAACCATCAGGAAGGCGGCCAGCGGCGCGATGGCTCCGCGCTCGGGATCGTCACGCCCTATCCGCCGCATCGCATGACGCCTTTGCTTGAAATGTCCAGGTTCGCCGGCATCCCTGGGATCAGCCCCGGAAGGGCGGTCATATAGGGAGTTACCAAATGGACGGTGACGATGACGTTGTCGCCCGGGGCGCAGACAGATCCGCCGGAGTAGGCGATGTCGATGTTCGCGGGGACCAGGGATGCGGTGGGAGCCGCACTCACACCAACGGCCTGGGCCGAGGGCTTGGTGAAACCGGCATCCGCGTAGTGGATGGCGGTGTAGCGGGCTGTTTCCCGGGCGGCTTCCGTGAGTGAAACCTGGATATTGAAACCCCGGCCGAACTCGAAGATTCCCAGAACCAGCACCAGGAAAATCGGCAGAACCAAGGCGAATTCAACTGCGACCGCGCCCTGTTCCTTTTCGCATCCGGTGTGGCCGGCCGCCCGTCGCCGGGCAGACATCAGAAGCCGTCAATCACGGACTGAAAGCCAGTGATCAGCTGACCGCCAAGAGTGCCGACAACGGCAATGATCGCGGCGGCGATGAGCGCCACCAGGAGGGCGTATTCGACGGCCGTCGCCCCTGCCTCGGTCGAAAGATTCCCCCATCGCCCGGCTTCCGATGCCCGCCGCATGACTGCCCTGTATTTCTTGAGACCTTGCACAACCCCTCCAACCTAGACCTTGCACAACCTGCAAGTGAAAGAAAGCCCAGGGGCGGACGCGGTGGCAGCGGAACTATTGCCCGAACTACCGCCGCCCCCGCCCCTGGGCGTCCCCCGCAGATCCGGCTACAGCTTGCCCGAGATTGTGTTGAACGCGTTGTTGATCTGGCCGCCGAGCGTTCCGACGATGGTGATGATAACGGCGGCGATCAGTGCCACGAGCAGCCCGTATTCAACGGCCGTTGCGCCCTTTTCAGAGGAGAATCGATCCTTGACGCCGGCGACGAAAGCAATCATTGAGACCATGAGACCAGTCATTTTAATTTCCTTTTCCAGAGTTTCGATTAGTTATTGCCATTTTTTACGGAGTTCCAGCAAATCCCCTTTTGCTATCCCCTGGAGTTCCGTTGGGACAACAATTGCACGGCAATTAACGGCCCGGCAATAACACCGGATACTCGACTTTTTGGCGGGAAATTACAGGTTCTACTTAGGTCAAAATGAGGGTGTACTCAGTTGGGTGTGGAGGTGAGGCAAAAAACTACTTGGTTTGCTCAGCCAACTTACTAAGTCTGCCCAGTGCGGGCACTCCCAGGCCTACTGGGCCAGCAGAATGACGGCGATGCCGGCGGCGAGCATGGACGGGCCGTAGGCGACCTCCTGCGGCTTGTTGCCGCGGTTTTTCAGGACGACGAGGACGGAGGCGATGCCGCCCGCAACGAAGCCCAGGGCGCCGCCGTAGAACAGTGGGGACCAGCCTAGGTAGCCCAAGTACAGGCCGAGGGGTGCGGCGAGCTTGACGTCGCCCATCCCGAGGCCGTTTCGGCTGGTCAGGGCCAGTATGAGGTACAAAATGAACAATATTACGGCTCCGCTGAGGCCGCGGAGCAGATTTCCGGCATTGCCGGCCACTGCCGCGGCGAAGGCCAGGAGGAGTACTCCGGCGCCCAGCAAGGGGAGTACGAGCCGATTGGGCAGCAGGTGGTGAAGAAAGTCGATGCGGGTGAGCTGGATGCCGGCGATGGCCAGAACCAGGTAGGCGGGAAGCTCCGCAGAGGTGCCGAAGCGCCACGCGAGCAGTGCCGAGAGCGCAAAGCCGGCAGCCGCCGTCGTGATTCCTGGCCTTATGGCAGGCGGGCCGGCCAGCCGGGGGAGTAGGCGCGGGAGGATGAGGTGTTCCAGGAGCAGTCCAAGGCAGAGGCCGGCCGATCCGATCCCGGCGATGAAGAGCAGTGATGCGGAGCCGGTAGCGGCGGGATCAGGCACGGTTCCTCCAAGGATGCGACGGGCCGGCGGCGGGCTGGCTGCATCCGGACACCCCATTTTGACCCAGCTACCTGCCTTCGGCTACTATTGGTAGTCGTTGTGCGTGTCCTTTCTCGATGATGCGTGCCCGCTTGGGAATCCGGTTGCAGGATGACTACTCAACGTGCACATTCGAGACCTCAGGATTACTGGTTACATAGAGCCCTCACCTCTGTTCCGGTAGCGCATAGATAGTAGGTTCACCTTTAGCGTGACGCCTAAAACAAGAACGCCAGAACAAGAACGAGGCAAACACCGTGCGTACGTACACCCCGAAGCCCGGCGACATCAACCGCCAGTGGCACGTCATTGACGCCACAGACGTTGTCCTTGGTCGTCTCGCCAGCCAGACCGCAATCCTGCTGCGCGGCAAGCACAAGGCCACCTTTGCGTCCCACATGGACATGGGCGACTTCGTCATCATCATCAACGCTGAAAAGGTTGCCCTCACCGGCGCCAAGCTGGAGCAGAAGCGCGCCTACCGCCACTCCGGTTACCCGGGCGGCCTGACCTCGGTCACCTACGCGGAGCTGCTGGAAGCCAACCCGGTACGCGCCGTGGAGAAGGCCATCAAGGGCATGCTCCCGAAGAACTCCCTCGCTGCCCAGCAGCTGGGCAAGCTGAAGGTCTACCGGGGTGCCGAGCACCCCCACGCCGCCCAGCAGCCCAAGACTTTTGAAATCACCCAGGTCGCCCAGTAGTCCTGGCCACCAACCAACTTTTTATCAAGGAGAATCGTGGCTCAGAACGAAGAACTGACCACCGAGGCCGTTGTGGCTGAGGAAAACCTGACCAGCTACACCTCGGAAAGCGGTCCTGCGGAAGCGGAAGCGCCCAAGAAGGAACGCCCGGCCCTCACCGTCGCCGGCGCAGCAGTTGGCCGTCGCAAGGAAGCCGTCGCACGTGTCCGCATTGTGCCCGGCACCGGCAAGTGGACCATCAACGGCCGCGAACTGGCCAACTACTTCCCGAACAAGCTGCACCAGCAGGACGTCAACGAACCCTTCAAGATCCTCGATCTTGACGGCGCCTACGACGTCATTGCCCGCATCCACGGTGGCGGCATTTCCGGCCAGGCCGGTGCCCTGCGCCTCGGCATCGCCCGTTCACTGAACGAGATCGACACCGAGAACAACCGCGCGACCCTGAAGAAGGCCGGTTACCTGCGCCGTGACGCCCGCGTCATCGAGCGTAAGAAGGCTGGTCTCAAGAAGGCCCGTAAGGCTCAGCAGTACTCCAAGCGCTAAAAATGCGCCTGCCCAACAGGCGGCCGCGCCAGCGGCCGCCTGTTGGGCCCCGCGGCGCCTTTTAGCGCCCGGATCCACAAGCGCCAAATCCGCTTGCACGGAAGCCCGTCCCGCCACCTCGGCGGGGCGGGCTTCCGTCGTTTGTCCAAGGTGTCTTGCCGGACGCTCAAAGACGTTCGCGGGTTGCCGGCCAGGGGCCCGGCCCTGACCGTCCATGAAGCAGCCCAATACGTGCCTCAGAGTTTTTCGCTTCCTCGGGCAACGGGGAACAGGCGAGATCTATGTCTTGCCCAGCCAGCCTTGTGAGTCTGGGGATTGCGGCCAACATCGTTAGCGGCAGGAGACCGACAAGTACGGGGGAAGCCAGGACCATGGCGGGAGCGACCAACCAGGGCCACTGCTTTCGTGCCCCGATTACCACCAGGAGAACGGCGAGCAAGCAGCGCAACAGAAAGCTGGTTCGGCTGTCTGGTGTCCCATCCGTGTGATCGAATAAGAACCGTAGCCAAGCGTGCCACTGCGTGGGGTCCAGAGCATACGAAACGATGACAATCAGCGCCAGTACACCAACGCCGTGCAGTAGCCGGCGCCAGTCGCCGCGCACGGCGAACCATAGAAGTCCGATTCCTGCGGTGACCTTTGTCAGGACCGGAAACGACCATGCGGCAGGCTTCTGCATGCCGACCACGGCGGCGCCGGCAAGCAATACATAGATATTACCGATCAGGAGTTCCGGCATGCAGAGTAGAAAAACCGGGACTGACCATTTGATTGGGAGTGGCTTTACAAGCCAGAAGAGGACCGCTGCCTCTAGGCAGATCCATACCGCCAGGAAAAGCGGCCAGGAAAGCATGCCGAGGGGTCGGATCACAGCGAGGAAAACTGGCGAGTAGAGGTATGCATCTTTCTGGCCGGGCGCCCTGTCATACACCAGTTCGCTCTGTGCAGCAAGCCAGTAGGCATGAGCGTCTTGTCCTAGTGCGTCGTCGAGGACGGTGACTTTGACGGACTGAAATGCTATGACTAAACCGAGAAGCCATATTGGGAAAGGCGCCAACCGCGTCACCAAAGGGTACTTCATAGCGAAATCCATCTTCTTCGGGTTCGGGCCAGAAATATTCCACATCCTCCGATAATGCCACGTCAGCGCCACGCAACGGCGCTTGCAGCTCAATGCTTTTGAAATCACCCAGGTGGCCACCAACCAACTTTTTATCTAGGAGAATCTGGCTCAGGACGAAGAACTGACCACCGAGGCCGTTGTGGCTGGCCGCGCGCTGGCCAATTTCTTCCCGCCACCTCGGCGGGGCGGCCTTCCGTCGTTTTCTGTGCCTGCTACCTGGCTAGCTGGAAGTAGTCTGCGTCGCCGATGCGCTCGGCCACAAAGCGTGCTCTCACCCACTCGACGATGCGGGCGGACTCGCCCCGGCCCTCCAGCGTCCATGGAGGCAGATTCTGTATCACGATGGCGCCCACCCGGCCTTCTGCCACGAGGGCCTTGAACTGCTCCAGTGTCGGAAATGGGTCCGTGCCGTCGAATCCTCCGAGCGGCAGCATCGCCTGGCCAGAATCCAGCTGATAGTTGGCCGCGGTTTCGGAACCGACGAAGGCAGCCGCCCAGATCGTTGACGGCGGCTGATGGCGTAGTCTCTCAAGCAGAGTCGGCGACGGCAGATCACCATACGCGACTGTCAGTAGGTTTGGGGGCGTGCCGGAAGGCGCGCGAGTGCGGTCGTCGGTGCGCATGCCGAGAATACCCGGACCGGCAATGACGCCGCCTCCGTTGTGGGGGCTAAGGACCGTGTTCAGCGACCACAGAACGGGACCAAGAAACAGGGTGCCAACCAGCATCGCCCCGGCCACCTGCGCCACCCGGGGATTTGGTGCGCGAAGGAGGACTCCGGCGATCGCAACCCCCCAAACTACGAGCATGGCGTAAGGCAACCCCGGAAAATCCTCCGTCGAACGCGATACCGTGACAAAGGCAAAAATCATGCTCGCGATCAAAGTAACGACGGCGAGGAAGCGTGTGCGGGACTTGTGGAAACCACGCATGAAATGCATGAGGGCAACTGCCGCCAGAGCGCAGATGGGCGGTACGGCGGCCAGGATGTAGTAGGGGTGCACGATGCCTGACATGAAGGCGACCACTGAGGCGCCGGAGGCGAACCAGACGCAGCAGAGCAGGAGAAGTGCTCGGGCCGCGGGGGGAGCCTGCCGCCGCCAGACCCACCACACGCCGATGAACAGACCTGCGGTGGCCAAGGGGAGGAGCCACCCGCTCTGTCCGGAGAATTGTGGCTGCAGGAACCGCTGGAAGCCGCTAGCGAGGTCGTCGGCCGGCCCGGCGATGCCGGCGGCCATTGTCCGGCTGGCGTCTTCCCCGGTGAGACGGTCCAGCCCGTTGTAGCCCAGCGTGAGCTCGATGGCGCTGTTGTTCCTCGAGCCCCCTATGAACGGCCGTTGGGAAGGGTCCGTGAGCTGGACCAGCAGGAACCACCACCCGCCGGCCACCACGGCTGCGGCGAGCGCCGCCAGCAGATGTAGAAAGCGTTTGCCCACTGAGGTGCGGGCGAACAGAACATATGCCACCGCAATCGACGGCAGAAGCAGTAAGACCTGGAGCTGCTTGGTGAGGACCGCAGCACCCGTCAGCAACCCGGCCAGCAGCAGCCAGCGGAGTTGGCCGCGATCTATGGCTTCCAGCGTGGAGTAGGCGATGCCGATCATGAGCAGCGTCAGGAGGGCATCCGGATTGTTGTAGCGGAACATGACCGTGGCCACGGGAATGACGGCCAGGAAGGCTCCGGCGAGGAGCCCGGTCGGGGCGTCGGAGCGTTTTCGGACCATGCGGTACAGCAGATACACACTGATGACACCCATGACAGCTTGGGGGAGGAGCAGACTCCACGGGCTCAGGCCGAACGTTCGGACCGATAAGGACATCACCCAGATGCTGAGAGGGGGCTTGTCCACGGTGATGGCGTTGCCGGGATCGGACGATCCGAAGAAGAACGCAGTCCAGCTCTGGGAACCTGACATCGCGGCTGCTGAATAGAACGAATTTGCCCACCCGTTGCGATCCAGCCCCCAAGTGTAGAGCAGCGTCGTGAACGCCAGCAGGACCAACAGCGCGGGCCGTTCCCAAGCCGGATCCGCAGACGGACCGCGCAGGAATTCAGCGACGCGCCGTGGTATCCAGCGACGCGGTGACGCACGGTGGCCCACAGTTGCACCGTCGTGCCGCGCCGATTCGCGGGTGCGGGCGGCCGGGGTGCTCACAGTGCCGGCTCTTCGATGGGCCGCTGCGCGGGCCGGGCACTGCGGTCATCGCCGGCATGCACCCTGAACACCCAGAGACGCAGCAGGACGAACCTTAGAAGGGTTGCCAGGATGTTTGCTGCCGTAAGGGTCAACAACTCGTGCCCCGGAGAGGCACTGCCATTAACAGCGTGGAGCAGACCCAGCGAGGACGAGGTGATGGTCCAGGCGAGCAGGAAGACCACGAGTCCTTGGAACTGTTGGGTAAAGAGCCTCACGGGGCCGCTGATGCCAAAGGTGAACCGGCGGTTGGCTGCGGTGTTTCCGATGGCGGTCAGAAGCAGCGCCAGGAAGTTGGCTTGCTGCGCACCAAAGGGTGCTTGTAGGAACAGGTAGAGCACGGCAAAAGCTATGGTGGAAGCCGCTCCTACCAAGCCGAAGCGGAGTACCTGGCCGAAGAAACTTGGCCGCCCGGGCGGGACAATGGGCTGGCGGCCAAGTTCCGCGTAAATGGCCTGGACCGGAATAGTCCCTCGCACCAGCGATGCCGCAACGCGGACCAGGCCCCGCAGGTCATCCAGTGCGGTTTGCTTGATATCGACCCTGCTGTCGGGGTCGTCAACCCAGTCCACGGGAATTTCGTGAATCCGCAGGCCGGAGCGCTCCGCGATAATTAGCAGTTCAGTGTCAAAGAACCAGCCGTTATCCTCGACATGCGGGAGCAGCTTCCGGGCGACGTCGGCACGGATGGCCTTGAATCCGCATTGCGCGTCAGAGAACCTCACCTGCATGGTCCTCTTGAGGAGATAGTTGTAGGACCGGGAAATGAACTCACGCTTTGGGCCACGGCTGACCCGGGAAGTCCGCCCGAGTCTGGTCCCGATGGATATGTCCGAATGCCCGGACAACAGGGGAGCCACCAGGGGTGGCAACGCCGCGAGGTCCGTTGAGAGGTCAACGTCCAGGTAGGCAAGGACTCTAGCCGAGGAGGCACCCCAGGCATCATGCAAGGCGAAGCCGCGGCCTTTCACGTCAAGCCTCCGATAGGAGACGTTAGGTAATTGTGCGGCCAATCGCGTGGCAATAGCCGCGGTATTATCCGTGCTGGCATTGTCCGCGATGGTGATTTGCCACGTCGATGGCATTTCTTGCGATAAATACGTCGCGAGCTTTCTGATGCTGTTTTCGAGTACCAATTGTTCGTTATAGACCGGTACTACGATTTCGAGCGCCACGCCCCCAGAGCTAGGTGTCATGCGTCGAAGCCTAAACGGCTGGCTGATTGGCTGGCGAGTGTTTTGGGAAATTAGAGTACACGGCCCTGAGAAACCAAGTAGTCGGCCTCTTCGTATGAACGGTAGGGCCTTCACGGCCCGCAGGTCATCCCTCGGAATCTGACGGGTGCCAGATCCAGGCCCGCCGGAAGCCGTTGCGTCGTCTAAGCTTGACCCGATGTCTAGATTATTTGGAACAGATGGTGTCCGGGGTTTGGCCAACGGACTGCTGACCGCCGAGCTGGCGTTGCAGCTGGCCCAGGCCGCCGCCGTCGTGCTTGGCCATGACCGCAAGACCGATGGAACCCGGCCACGTGCCGTGCTGGCCCGTGATCCGCGTGCCAGCGGTGAATTCATCGGCGCTGCTGTTGAAGCCGGCCTGGCCAGCTCCGGGATCGACGTCTACGACGCCGGCGTCCTCCCCACCCCGGCTGCGGCATACCTCGTGGCCGACCTGGACGCGGACTTCGGCGTGATGATTTCCGCATCCCACAACCCGGCTCCGGACAACGGCATTAAATTTTTCGCCCGCGGCGGGCAGAAGCTCCCGGACGAGGTTGAGGATGCCATCGAGGAGCAGATGGGCAGGGAGCCTTTCCGGCCCGTGGGCGGAGAGGTCGGCCGCATCCAGCGCTTCTCCGACGCGGAAGACCGCTACATCGTCCACCTGCTCCAGACGCTCCCGCAGCGTCTCGACGGGCTCAAGGTAGTGGTGGACTGCGCCCATGGCGCGGCAAGCGGCTGTTCCCCCCAGGTCTTCAAGACCGCAGGTGCCGAGGTGATCGTCATCGGTGCCGAACCGGACGGGCTCAATATCAACGACGGCGTGGGATCCACGCACCTCTCGCCGCTCAAGGCCGCCGTCGTCGCCAACGGTGCCGATCTCGGCATCGCCCACGACGGCGACGCCGACCGCTGCCTTGCCGTGGACCATGAAGGCAATGAGGTTGACGGCGACCAGATCATGGCGATCCTCGCGATCGCGCTGAAGGAAGCGGGCAAGCTCAAGGACGACGTCCTGGTGGCCACGGTGATGAGCAACCTCGGGCTCAAGCTCGCACTGCGCGATTCCGGCATCACCATCCGCGAAACCGGGGTGGGCGACCGGTACGTCCTGGAAGCCATGCGCGAAGGCGGCTACAGCCTCGGCGGCGAACAGTCCGGTCACGTGATTTTCTCGGAATACGCGACCACCGGTGACGGGGTGCTGACCGGGCTCCAGCTCGCAGCCCAGGTTGCCCTCACCGGCCGGCCCCTGAAGGAGCTGGCCGAGGTGATGACCAAGCTGCCCCAGGTGCTGATCAACGTCAAGGGAGTCGACCGCACGCGCGTGAAGGGCGATGAAGCCGTGGCTGCTGCCGTGGCCCTTGCGGAAGCTGAACTCGGCGAGACCGGGCGGGTCCTGCTGCGCCCCTCCGGAACCGAACCTGTCGTACGCGTGATGGTCGAGGCGGGAGACCATGCCACCGCCCAGGACGTCGCGGAACGCCTTGCCGAGGTGGTCCGGTCCGAACTCGCGCTGGCATTGGTCACCGACTAGCCCCGGCGCAAAACCCCTGCATGACGAAGGAACGGCCCGGCTCCGGATGGAGACGGGCCGTCCTAGCTTGAGGCGGTGAGGCGGGGGCCGGGGGCTAGTTCTGGCGCTGTTGCAGGGAGTCCCGGATTTCGGTGAGCAGGGCGATCTGCGGGTCTTCCGCAGCTTCTTCCTTGACGTCCGGGCTGATTCCGAGGCGGCGGTTGCGGAGTTCGATAATGTGGTTCATAGGCATAACGACCACGAAATAGATGGCGGCCGCGATCAGTAGGAAGTTGACGATCGCCGTCAGCAACACGCCAAACTTGATGTCATTTCCGTTCAGGGTTACGACGGCAAAGCTGTCGAAGTTGGGCGAACCAACCAGGCCAGCAATAAACGGCATCAGGACGCTCTGGACTAGTGCCGTTACCACGGCGCCAAAAGCGGCACCGATGACGACTGCGACGGCAAGGTCCACGACGTTGCCCTTGAGAATGAAGTTCTTGAATCCGGTCAGCATAAGGCCCAATCTATCCCAGCTGCGCACACAACCACGTGACGTTGGGGTAAATTCCCGCGCTCGATCGGGAACCATCCGCGGTGCCCGCCGTCAGAGATAATCCGGTGCGGCCTCCAGCCCGAAGTACTCCTCGAGCGTCGCGATCCCGCGGTTAAGCATGTCCGTCGCGGCCTCGACCCCGATGTAGCGAAGGTGCCACGGCTCATAGTAATAGCCGGTGATTTCGTGGAAATCCCAGGGGTAGCGGACGACGAAGCCGTAGCGGTGGCCGTTGCTCCGGGCCCAGGCCGCGGCCGGCTGCTCGGCGAAGCAGGGCTGGAAGCTGCAGGCGCCGCCGCCGTCGCCAATATCGAAAGACCACCCGGTCTGATGCTCGGAATAGCCCGGACGAGCGGACGCGGTATCGGCCTCGGCCTGCCCCCTCGAGTCCACGTAGCCGCCGTAGGTCACCGTCTGCGTCGCGAACGAGCGGTACCCGCTGGCCAGGGTCAGGACGACGCCGTCCGCCGCCGCGGCCGCGAACAGTTGCTCCGCCGCCGCCGCCGTTGTGCTGTTCAGCAGCGCCGCTTCGCCCGCGACGGCGAGGCGCACCGCCGGCCCGACCAGATCGGCCGGAACATAAGCGGCCGGGGAGAGCGGCCGGTGCTTGTTGACGACCACCCAGGGGCTCGCCGGATCGGTCAGCGAGTGCTGTCCGCCGCCCGGGAGGGGCACCTCGGAGGCCGTGGCGGAAGCGGAGGGTGCAGCCGCCGTCGGTGTTGGGGTGCCGGCGACGGCGGCGGACGACGTCGGCCGGGGCGGCTCGGGGGTGCACGCGGCCAGCGCCGCGAGGCCGGACCCCGCCAGGAGCAGGCGGCCGAAGGTCCGCCGGCCCGGTGTTGCCGGGCCGCTTGCCTGCCCCGCCGCCGTCTCTGCGGCTCCGTCGTGGCACACCCGTGCTAGACCTTTCTCAGCAGCATCCGCCGGATGGAGTGGTCTGAATCCTTGGTCAGGACCAGCTGTGCGCGGCCCCGCGTGGGGAGGACATTCTCCTCCAGGTTGGGCTCGTTGATCCGTTTCCAGATATCGCGGGCGGTCTGCTCGGCTTCCGTGTCGGAGAGCGTGGCATAGCGGTGGAAGTAGGACTCGGGCTGGGCAAAGGCCGTGCTCCGCAGCTTGCGGAAGCGGTCCACGTACCACTCCTCGATGTAGGCCGTCTTGGCGTCGACGTAAATGGAGAAGTCAAAGAAATCACTCAGGGCCAGGCCTTGGCGGCCGTCCTGCCTGGGCCGGGCCGGGGCCAGGACGTTGAGCCCCTCGACGATCAGCACGTCGGGGCGGCGCACCACCACTTCCCTGCCGGGGACAATGTCGTACGTCACGTGGGAGTACCACGGGGCCCGGACTTCCTCGGCGCCGCTCTTGATTTCGCTCACAAAGCGCAGCAGGGCCCGGCGGTCGTACGACTCCGGAAAACCCTTGCGTTCCAGCAGTTGGCGGCGCTTGAGTTCGGCCAGCGGATAGAGGAACCCGTCGGTGGTGATGAGCTCGACGTTGGGGGTGCCGGGCCAGCGCCGGAGCATTTCCCGGAGCACGCGGGCGATGGTCGACTTGCCCACCGCCACGGAGCCGGCCACGCCGATCACGAAGGGAGTGCGCTGGGTCTGCTCGCCGAGGAAGGTGGTGGTGGCCGCATGCAATTGCCCCGCGGCCTCCACATAGAGATGGAGCAGCCGGGAGAGGGGAAGGTAGACCTCGCTGACTTCCTTCATGTCGAGGGGATCGCCGAGGCCCCGCAGGCGCAGCACGTCCTCCTGATTGAGGGGCTGCTCCATTTGGGCAGCGAGCCGCGACCAGGTCTGCCGGTCCAGCTCCACGAACGGGGAGACGCCGTCGCCGTTCGCTTCATTGCGTTGCAAAGTCACCATAGAGATTCTGCCCTTGACGGGGCCGAGAGCGAAATGGACGGGCCGGCCGCGTGCCGTAAAGACGGGGTATTCAGCACCATCCGCTCCGTTCCGGGTCCATCCTGCCGCGCCCGTCCTACGTCCGCGGTCCGGCAAACCCGCTAGGCTTGTCCCCATGTGCGGAATCGTTGGATATGTGGGCCACTCGGCTGGCCGGGTAAATACTGGACACAACGCCCTGGACGTTGTCCTGGAGGGATTGCGGCGCCTGGAGTACCGGGGCTACGACTCCGCGGGCATCGCGGTCGTAGCCGACGGGGCCATTTCGTCCCGCAAGAAGTCGGGAAAGCTGAGTAACCTGGTGGCCGAGCTCGAAGCCCGTCCGCTGCCGGAAGCAGCAACCGGAATCGGCCACACCCGCTGGGCAACGCACGGTGGACCGACGGACCAGAACGCGCACCCGCACCTGTCCGACAACGGCAGGCTGGCCCTGATACACAACGGCATCATCGAGAACTATGCGGAATTGAAGCTGGAGCTTCTCGACAAAGGCGTTAAATTCATCTCGGAAACCGACACCGAAGTCGCCGCGGCACTCCTTGGCGACATCTACCGGAACGAGCTGGACGGCGACAACTCCAACGGCGGCCTGACCCGGGCAATGCAGCTCGCCTGCCAGCGGCTGGAAGGCGCCTTCACCCTGCTGGCCGTGCACGCCGACCAGCCCGACGTCGTCGTCGCCGCCCGCCGCAACTCGCCCCTCGTGGTGGGCCTGGGCGACGGTGAGAACTTCCTCGGCTCCGACGTTTCCGGCTTCATTGACTACACCCGCCGGGCCGTGGAACTTGGCCAGGACCAGATCGTCACCATCACCGCCGAGACCGTGGACATCACCGACTTCTTCGGTGCTCCGGCCGAAGGCAAGGAATACTACGTTGACTGGGATCCGGCATCCGCGGAGAAGGGTGGCTACCCGTCCTTCATGGAAAAGGAAATCCATGACCAGCCCGATGCTGTCGCACAGACCCTGCTGGGCCGTTCGGACCTCGACGGCAAGCTGACCCTGGACGAGATGCGGATCGATCCGGAACTGCTCAAACACATCAACAAGATCATTGTGCTCGCCTGCGGCACGTCGGCCTACGCCGGCCAGGTGGCGAAGTACGCGATCGAACGCTGGTGCCGGATTGCCACCGAGGTCGAGCTCTCGCACGAATTCCGCTACCGGGACCCGATTGTCGATGAGAACACCCTGGTGGTTTCCATCTCGCAGTCCGGCGAGACGATGGACACGCTGATGGCTGTCCGCTACGCCAAGGAGCAGGGCGCCAAGACGATCTCCATCTGCAACACGAACGGCTCCACCATCCCGCGTGAATCCGACGCCGTGCTCTACACACACGCTGGCCCGGAAATCGCGGTGGCCTCGACCAAGGCATTCCTCGCCCAGATCACCGCCGCGTACCTCCTGGGCCTGTACCTGGCGCAGCTGCGCGGCAACATGTTCCAGGGCGAAATCAAGGACGTCCTCGCGGACCTCGGCAAGATTCCGGCCAAGATCCAGCACATCCTGGACAACGAGGGCCGGATCAAGGAACTCGCCCGGGAGATGGCCAACGCCAAGTCCGTGCTGTTCCTGGGCCGTCACGTCGGCTTCCCGGTGGCCATGGAAGGTGCCCTGAAGCTCAAGGAGCTCGCCTACATCCACGCCGAGGGCTTTGCCGCCGGGGAACTCAAGCACGGTCCGATCGCGCTGATCGAGGACGGCCAGCCCGTCTTTGTGATTGTTCCGTCGCCGCGCGGCCGGGATTCGCTGCACGCGAAGGTCGTCTCCAACATCCAGGAAGTCCGGGCCCGCGGCGCCAAGACCATCGTGATCGCTGAAGAGGGCGACGAAGCGGTCAAGGCCTACGCCGAGCACGTCTTCTACATTCCCACGACGCCGACGCTCCTCGCGCCCCTGCTGGCCGTGGTGCCCCTGCAGATCTTCGCCGCCGAACTCGCCACCGCCAAGGGATTTGACGTGGACCAGCCACGCAACCTGGCCAAGAGCGTGACCGTAGAATAACGCCATGATTGTTGGCATTGGCGTAGACGTCGTAGACATCGAGCGGTTCGGCCGGCAGCTGGAGCGCACCCCCGGGCTGCGCGACCGGCTGTTCGTCCCGGCCGAGCGTGACCTGAACACGCGGTCCCTGGCCGCCCGGTTCGCAGCCAAGGAGGCCGTGGCCAAGGTGCTGGGCGCTCCGGCCGGCATGAACTGGCAGGACTGCTGGATCGGGCTGGACCAGAACGGTCCCACCGTCCAGGTCAAAGGCACCGTGCTGGCTGTGGCGGAGGCGAAGGGCGTCAAACGCTGGCACCTGTCGATGAGCCACGACGGCGGGATCGCCACCGCGACGGTTGTCGCCGAAGGCTGAGCGGCAACAGGAACTTTCCCGCAGCGACTGCACCGCGAATGGACTGAAATCATGATCAGCGCCTACACCGGAACCCAGATACGAGAGACTGAAAAGCCTTTACTGGACAAATGTATGGGCGCTGTCCTCATGCAGCGGGCGGCGTACGGCCTGGCAAACACCGTGGTCCGTGAGCTGCGGGGCCGGGGCGAGCGACCCTACGGCGCCAGCGTCACCGTGCTGGCCGGCAAGGGCAACAACGGCGGCGACGGGCTTTTCGCCGCGGCGATGCTGGCCGGCCGGGGAATGCGGACGACGGCGGTGCTCACCGCCGGGGATGCACACGAGGCCGGTCTGGCCGCGTTCAGGAAGTCCGGAGGCAGGGCGGTGGCCCTCACCGCGGACAACGTCGCGGAGCTGGCGGCGGCTGCCGCCGGGACCGACGTCGTGATTGATGCCGTCCTCGGTACCGGGGCCCAAGGCGGGCTCCGGGGCCCCGCCGCTGCCCTGATCACCGCGCTGGATCGGACACGCCCCGGGCTGGTGATTGCCTGCGACATACCGAGCGGGGTCGACGCGGACAGCGGAGAGGCCCCCGGGCCGGTGCTCACCGCCGGGGTGACCGTGACCTTCGGAGCCGCCAAGGCCGGCCTGCTGGCCGACCCCGGAGCGGACTATGCCGGCCGGGTGCGGGTCATCCCGATCGGAATCGAAGCTGGACTCCCGTGGCCGGCCCTGCGGCGGCTTGAAGCCGGCGATCTTTCCGCGCTGCTGCCACGCCCGGCGCGGCGGGCGCACAAGTACTCGAGGGGAGTGCTCGGGGTGGTGGCGGGCTCCGGCGCCTATCCCGGCGCCGCGGTGCTGGCCTGCAGGGGCGCCCTCGCAGCCGGCGCCGGAATGGTGCGCTACCTTGGTCCGCCGGACGTCGCCGACCTGGTCCGCCGGTCCTGTCCCGAGGTCGTGTGCAGCACCGGCACCGTTGCTGATACGCGCGTCCAGGCCTGGCTCGTGGGCCCCGGGCTGGATGACTCCGATGAGCAGCAGTTGCAGCGCGCCCGCGACGCCGCAGATTCGGGCCTGCCGACGGTCGCCGACGCCGGCGCCTTGCCCGCCCTGCCGGAGGTGCTGGCCCCGCAAGTGATCCTGACACCCCACGCCGGCGAACTGGCAGCATTGCTGCAGCGCCTCGGGGTCGCATTGGACCGTTCCGCGGTGGAAGCCTCCACGCTCGGCGCGGTGCGGCAGGCCGCGGGCCTGACCGAAGCCACGGTGCTGCTCAAGGGAGCGACCACCCTCGTGGCCTCCCCCTTCCAGGACTTCTACAGCCAGGCCGAGGGCACGCCCTGGATCGCCACGGCAGGCAGCGGCGATGTCCTGGCCGGAATGATCGGGGCGCTGCTTGCCCAGTTGGGTGCCGACGTCAGGCTCTTTGGCGACCGTGGCATCGATCCCGACGAAAGATGGGCGGCGATCGCCGCGATGGCAGCCAGCCTCCACGGCCGTGCCGGAGTGCGGGCCTCAGCCGGGGGACCGGTGACGGCCACGGCCATCGCCCGGGCCGTTCCGGAGGTGCTTCGGGAACTGTAGCCGGAAGTGCACAACGCCGCCCAACACGGATAGTAACCTTACTTACCAGTAGGCTGTTAAGGATTGTCTGCAACGCACGAGGAGAACACATGGAAGTCTGGCCCGGAACGGCATACCCGCTGGGAGCCACCTTTGACGGCACTGGTACCAACTTTGCCCTGTTCAGCGAACTCGCCGAGCGTGTGGAGCTCTGTCTCCTGGCCGACGACCTGAGCGAAACCCGGATTGAGCTCACCGAGGTGGACGGCTACGTCTGGCACTGCTACCTGCCGCAGATCCAGCCGGGCCAGAAGTACGGCTACCGGGTCTACGGACCGTACGAGCCGGAAACAGGAAACCGCTTCAACCCCAACAAGCTCCTGCTTGACCCCTACGCCAAGGCAATCCAGGGCGAGATCGACTGGGAACCGGCGCTCTTCTCCTACAACTTCGGCGACCCCACGTCGCGGAACGATGAGGACTCGGCCCCGCACACGATGCACGGTGTGGTCATCAACCCGTTCTTCGACTGGGACGGCGACCGTCTGCTGCGCATCCCGTACCACCAGTCGGTGATCTACGAGGCCCACGTCAAGGGCCTGACCGAGCTGCACCCGGAGATCCCGGAAGAACAGCGCGGCACCTACGCCGGCGTCTCCCACCCCGCCGTGATCGACCACCTCAAGAAACTCGGCGTCACAGCGATCGAACTCATGCCCGTCCACCAGTTCATCAACGACGGCACCCTGGTGGAGAAGGGCCTGAACAACTATTGGGGCTACAACACCATCGGCTTCTTCGCGCCGCAGAACACCTACAGCTCCTCCGGAGACGTCGGGCACCAGGTCCAGGAGTTCAAGGCCATGGTCCGTGAGCTGCACAAGGCCGGCATCGAGGTGATCCTTGACGTGGTCTACAACCACACCGCTGAGGGCAACCACCTCGGCCCCACGCTGTCCTTCAAGGGCATCGACAACCAGGCGTACTACCGTCTGGTCGAAGGTGACCTGAAGCATTACATGGACTACACCGGCACCGGAAACTCGCTGAACGTCCGGCACCCGCACTCCCTGCAGCTGCTCATGGACTCGCTCCGGTACTGGGTGACCGAAATGCACGTCGACGGCTTCCGCTTCGACCTCGCCTCCACCCTCGCCCGCGAGTTCTACGACGTGGACAAGCTGTCCACCTTCTTCGAACTCATCCAGCAGGACCCCATCGTCTCCCAGGTGAAGCTCATCGCCGAGCCGTGGGACGTCGGCCCCGGCGGGTACCAGGTGGGCAATTTCCCGCCGCAGTGGACGGAATGGAACGGCAAGTACCGGGACACGGTCCGCGACTTCTGGCGCGGGGAACCGTCCACCCTGGGCGAATTCGCGTCGCGGCTGACCGGCTCGGCAGACCTGTACGAGAGCTCGGCCCGGCGCCCCGTGGCATCCATCAACTTCGTCACCGCCCACGACGGCTTCACCATGCGCGACCTTGTGTCCTACAACGAGAAGCACAACGAAGCCAACGGCGAAGGCAACAACGACGGCGAATCGCATAACCGTTCCTGGAACTGCGGTGAAGAGGGAGACAGCGACGACGACATCGTGCTGACCCTCCGGGCCCGCCAGCAGCGCAACTTCATTGCCACGCTCCTGCTCTCGCAGGGCGTCCCGATGCTCCTGCACGGCGACGAGCTGGGCCGCACACAGCGGGGCAATAATAACTCCTACTGCCAGGATTCCGAACTGAGCTGGATCCACTGGGACGCCATGGACCAGCCCCTGGTCGAGTTCACCGCGTTCGTCAACAAGCTCCGCCACGACCACCCGACCTTCCGCCGCAGCCGTTTCTTTGACGGCCGCCCGGTGCGCCGGGGCGAGGGCGAGAAACTGCCGGACATTGTCTGGCTGAAGACGGACGGCACCGAAATGCTGCCTGAGGACTGGGGCAGCGGCTTCGGCCGGTCGATCGGCGTCTTTTATAACGGACACGGCATCCAGGAGCAGGACTCCCGGGGGCGCCGGATCACGGATGACAGCTTCCTGCTGGGCTTCAATGCCCATGACGAAAGCGTTGACTTCCTGCTGCCCGCCGATGAGTACTCCCCGTTCTGGGAGCTGCTCGTGGACACCGCGGACCGGGGCGACGCGGAACCGCTCAAGGCCGGCTCCGTTCTGACGCTCGAGGCCAAGTCGCTCGTGGTGCTGCGGGCCTACTCCGGCCCGGAGGTGGAGGTGGATTATTCTGCCGCGGCGTCGGTGGTTGCCATGTCCGAGGCTTCGGAAGACGGCGTTCCCGCAGAGAAGGCTCCCGCAGGGAAGGCTGCTGCAGGCGAGGCCCCTGTCGAAACGGCCCCCGCAGCCGCGGATCCTGTGGCGAGCGATCCTGTGGCGAGCGATCCTGTGGCGGCCGATCCTGTGGCGGCCGAACCTGCGGCGGCCGATCCCGCCAAGGGTGGTCCTGCGAAGGGCGCCGCTGACAAGGGCTCCGGTTCGAAGAAACCGGCGGCGACGAAACCTGCGGCGAGGGGACCGAAGGCCCCTAAGGGATCCGCCTCATGAGGGCGCCGGCCTCAACCTACCGGCTCCAGATCCGGAAAGGCTTCACGCTCCAGGACGCCGCGGAAACCGTGCCGTACCTGAAGTCGCTCGGCGTGGACTGGGTCTACCTCTCGCCAATCCTGACGGCCGAGCGGGGCTCTGACCACGGCTACGACGTCACCGACCCTTCCGCCGTCGACCCAGACCGTGGCGGGGCCGAGGGCCTCGTGGCGGTGTCGCGGGCGGCACGGGAAGCCGGAATGGGGGTGCTGGTTGACATCGTGCCCAACCATGTCGGCGTCGCCACCCCCGCCCAGAACCCGTGGTGGTGGTCGCTGCTCAAGGAAGGCCGGAAATCCCGCTATGCCCAGGCTTTCGACGTCGACTGGGACTTTGGCGCCGGGCGCATCCGGATTCCCGTGCTTGGCGATGATTCGGACCTCGATCAGCTGGGGATCCGGGACGGGGAGCTGCGGTACTACGACCACCGCTTCCCGCTCGCCGACGGCAGCTATAGCGCAGGTGATGACCCCCGCGAGGTCCATGACCGGCAGCACTACGAGCTGATCGGCTGGCGGCGGGCGGACAACGAACTGAACTACCGGCGCTTTTTCGCCGTCAACGCGCTCGCCGGGATACGGGTGGAGGTCCCGGAGGTCTTCGATGAAGCCCACGCCGAGGTCATCCGCTGGTTCCGGGAAGGGCTCGTCGACGGCCTGCGGATCGACCACCCGGACGGACTGGCCGACCCGGAAGGCTACCTGCGCCGGTTGCGGGAGGCCACGGGCGGCAGCTACCTCCTGATCGAGAAGATCCTCGAACCGGGCGAGGCGCTCCCTTCCGGCTTCGCATGCGAGGGGACCACCGGTTACGACGCCCTCGCCGACGTGGACCGGGTCTTCGTCGACGCCGGCGGACAGGCGCCCCTCGATGCGCTCGACGCCGAACTCCGCGGCGGCCTGACGGTGGACTACGAAGAGATGGTCCGGGGCACCAAACGCCGGATCACCGACGGGATCCTGCACTCCGAGATGCTCCGGCTGGCCCGGCTGGTACCCGCCGGTGCCGGCCTCACGGTGGAGGCTGCCGCCGACGTGCTCGCCGAAATCATCGCCGCCTTCCCGGTCTACCGCACCTACCTGCCCGAAGGTGCGGACGTCCTGAAGGAGGCGTGCGAACTCGCCGTCCGCCGCCGGCCCGAACTGGACGACGGCGTCGGAGCGCTGCTCCCGCTGCTGCTCGACGGCTCGGCCGAACTCGGCCGCCGCTTCCAGCAGACCTCCGGTATGGTGATGGCCAAGGGCGTGGAAGACACGGCGTTCTTCCGCTACACCCGCCTCGGCACCCTGACCGAAGTCGGCGCCGATCCGACGGAATTTGCCGTTACACCGGATGAATTCCACACCAGGATGGCACGCCGCCAGGCCCGGCTCCCGCTGTCCATGACCACGCTCAGCACACACGACACGAAACGCAGCGAGGATACCCGGGCACGGATCTCGGCGCTCGCGGAGCTGGCGCCGGAGTGGAAAGCCTCGCTGGGCCGGATCAGGGAACTGGCACCATTGCCCGACGGGCCGCTGGCGAACCTGCTGTGGCAGGCTGTTGCCGGCGTCTGGCCCGCGGACCGGGAACGGCTGCAGGCCTACGCCCGGAAGGCCGCGCGCGAGGCCGGCAGCTCGACGAACTGGACCGACCCGGACGCGGCCTTTGAGGAGACCCTGGCAGCCGCCGTCGACGCAGCCTTCGACAACGCGGCGGTGCGCGCGGAGCTGGATGCCCTGCTGGCCGTGCTGGAACCGTACGGCGCCTCCAACGCGCTGGGCGCCAAGCTGGTGCAGCTGACCATGCCGGGTGTTCCGGACGTCTACCAGGGCACCGAATTCTGGGACCGTTCGCTGACCGACCCGGACAACCGCAGGCCCGTGGACTTCGGTGAGCGACGCCGGGCCCTGGCCGCGCTCGATGCCGGCGACCGGCCGGCGTCGTTCCGGGACGATGCGGCGAAGCTCCTGGTCACCTCGAGGGCGCTGCGCCTGCGCCGGGACCGTCCGGAGCTGTTCGCCGGCTATGCCCCGGTGCCGGCCACCGGTTCCGCCGTGCGGCACCTGCTCGCCTTTGACCGCGGCAGTGGCTCCCCGGGGGCGCTCACCCTCGCGACCCGGCTGCCCCGCGGGCTGGAGCGGCAGGGCGGCTGGCAGGATACGGCCATCCGGCTGGCCGCCGAGATGAAGGATGAACTGACGGGCAACACCTTCGGCCCGGGCACCGTGGAGGTGGGGGAACTCCTCCGGGACTACCCGGTGGCACTGCTGGCGCCTACGGCCTGAACGCATTCACTCACAAGCACCGAACCGGGGAACGGAAAAACGCGATGACCTTGCCTGCAAGCGGAACCCAACGCTTTGACCTTTGGGCGCCGGACGCGGAGGCAGTGACACTGCTCGCCGACGGCCGGCAGTATCCGATGAGCCGTACCGGCAGCGGTATCGACGGGCAGCCCGGCGGCTGGTGGAGCGCCGCCGGCGCCCCCGCCGTCGGCGAGGTGGACTACGGCTACCTCCTGGATGGGGAGACGACGCCGCTGCCGGACCCCCGGTCCCGGCGCCAGCCAGCGGGTGTCCACTCCCTGTCCCGGACCTTCGACGCCGGCCAACACGAGTGGGCGGACGGCCAATGGGCCGGGCGTGAGCTGGCCGGCGCCGTGATCTACGAGCTGCACGTCGGGACCTTCACCCCCGAGGGCACCCTCGATGCCGCCGCCGGCAAGCTGGGCTACCTCGCGGACCTCGGGGTCGACTTTGTCGAACTGCTGCCCGTCAACGGCTTCAACGGCACCCACAACTGGGGCTACGACGGCGTCCTGTGGTACGCCGTCCACGAAGGCTACGGCGGCCCCGCGGCGTACCAGCGCTTCATCGATGCGGCCCACGCCGCGGGCCTGGGTGTCATCCAGGACGTGGTCTACAACCATCTGGGCCCCAGCGGGAACTACCTTTCCCGTTTCGGGCCGTACCTGAAGTCCGGGGAGGGCAACACCTGGGGGGATTCCGTCAACCTGGACGGTCCGGGCTCGGACGAGGTGCGCCGCTACATCCTGGACAATGCCGCCATGTGGCTCCGGGACTACCACGTGGACGGGCTGCGCCTCGATGCGGTGCACGCCTTCAAGGACGAACGGGCGGTGCATCTGCTCGAGGAGTTCGGCGCCCTGGCTGACGCCGTTTTCGCGGAGACCGGGCGTCCCGCCACCATGATCGCCGAATCGGACCTGAATGACCCGCGCCTGCTCTACCCGCGGGACGTCAACGGCTACGGCCTCGCGGGGCAGTGGAGCGATGACTTCCACCACGCCGTCCATGTCAGCGTCAGCGGCGAGACCACCGGCTACTACGAGGATTTCGGCTCCGTCGGCGCGCTGGCGAAGGTCATGGTTGATGGCTTCTTCCACGACGGCAGCTACTCCAGCTTCCGCGGCCGGCACCACGGCCGGCCCATCAACACGGACCTGGTCCACCCGGCCGCCCTCGTGGTCTGCAGCCAGAACCACGACCAGATCGGCAACCGGGCCACCGGAGACCGGCTCTCCCAGACCCTGGGGTACGGGCCGCTGGCACTCGCCGCCGTCGCCACCCTGACGTCGCCGTTCACGCCGATGCTGTTTATGGGCGAGGAGTATGGCGCCACCACACCGTGGCAGTTCTTCACCTCGCACCCGGAACCCGAACTCGGGAAGGCCACCGCGGAGGGCCGGATCCGGGAGTTCGAGCGGATGGGGTGGGACCCCGCCGTCGTGCCCGACCCGCAGGACCCGGAAACCTTCACCCGTTCCAAACTCGACTGGTCCCAAGCCGCCGAAGGGGACCACGCCCGCCTGCTGGAGCTCTACCGGCAGTTGATTGCGCTGCGCCGTTCGACGCCTGAGCTCGCCGGCCTCGGCTTCGAGGACACCGCCGTGGCCTACAGTGCGGCCGACGGCTGGCTGCGCCTGCGCCGCGGCAGCACGGAGGTGGCGATGAACTTCTCCGCCGAACCGCGGCGCATCGTCATTGCCGGTTCCTCGATCGCGCTGGCCACCGACGCCGGCGTGCGCCTCGACAAGGTCCTTGGCGGCGGCGGCCAGCTCGGCCTGCCCGGCCACAGCGCCGCCATCATCTCGAAATAAGACAGGATAGTACGTATGACTTATGTTGCAGCAGAAACCCGTTACGACTCCATGCCCTACCGCCGCGTGGGCCGCAGCGGGCTGAAGCTCCCGGCCATTTCGCTGGGCCTTTGGCACAACTTTGGCGACGACAAGCCTTTCGAAACCCAGCGGGCCATCCTGCGCCGGGCCTTCGACCTCGGCGTCAACCACTTCGACCTCGCCAACAATTACGGCCCGGCGGCCGGCTCGGCCGAGACCAACTTCGGCCGCCACCTGCGCGACGATTTCAGGCCGTACCGGGATGAGCTCATCATTTCGACCAAGGCCGGCTACGACATGTGGCCGGGCCCGTTCGGCGAATGGGGCTCCCGCAAGTACCTGCTCGCGAGCCTGGACCAGTCGCTGAACCGCATGGGCCTGGAGTACGTGGACATCTTCTACAGCCACCGCCCGGACCCGGAGACGCCGATGGAAGAGACCATGGGCGCACTGGATGCGGCCGTCCGCTCCGGCAAGGCCCTGTACGCCGGCATCTCCTCCTACACCCCCGAGCAAACCCTCGAGGCGGCACGGATCCTGCGGGAACTTGGCACGCCACTGCTGATCCACCAGCCCAGCTACTCCATGCTGAACCGCTGGACCGAAAACGGCAGCCCCAACCTCTACGAGGCGCTGGAGCAGGTGGGCGCAGGCTGCATCGCGTTCTCCCCGCTGGCCCAGGGCATGCTCACCGACCGCTACCTGGAGGGCATCCCGGCCGATTCACGCGCCGCCCAGGCGAAGTCTCTGGCCGAATCCACCATCACGGCGGACAGGCTGGACCGGGTGCGCGGGCTCAACGGCATCGCCGAAGGCCGCGGCCAGTCGCTGGCACAGATGGCCATCGCGTGGATCCTCCGCGGCCAGGCCAGGGGATCGTCCGTGAGTTCTGCGCTCGTCGGCGCCTCCAGCGTCAGCCAGCTCGAGGACACACTCTCCGCCATCAACAACCTGGACTTCTCGGCGGAGGAGCTCACGGCCATCGAAGAGTTCGCCGTTGAGTCGGACATCAACCTGTGGGCGCAGAAACAGCCCGGCTGACCGCCTGACGTAACAGAGGACCAGGCGGCGGACGGGAACAACCAGGGACCCGGCGCCGTTGGGTAGAATACTAAGGGCGCCGTATGGCGCCGTGCCCGTCTGCGGCCGTCGCACATCAGAGTGCGTCCCCGACGGGCACGTGAAGTTTGTTCTCAAAGGAGTTCCGTGTCTTCAAATCCGATTCGTGTTGCAATCGTCGGCGTAGGTAACTGTGCCACTTCGCTGGTCCAGGGTGTCCAGTACTACCGGGATGCCGACCCCCAGGCCACGATCCCGGGTCTGATGCACGTGGAGTTTGGCAAATACCACGTCAACGACGTCGAATTTGTTGCCGCGTTCGACGTCGACGCCAAGAAGGTGGGCCTGGACCTGTCCGAAGCCATCCTGGCCAGCGAAAACAACACCATCAAGATCGCCGATGTCCCGCCGACCGGCATCACCGTCCGGCGCGGGCCGACCCTCGACGGGCTCGGCAAGTACTACCTCGAGACCATCGAGCAGTCCACCGAGGAGCCCGTCGACGTCGTCCAGGCGCTCAAGGACGCCAAGGTCGACGTGATGGTCTGCTACCTGCCGGTGGGGTCCCAGGAAGCCGCCGAGTTCTACGCCCAGTGCGCGATCGACGCCGGCGTGGCCTTCGTCAACGCGCTTCCGGTCTTCATCGCCGGGACCAAGGCCTGGGCTGACAAGTTCACCGCCGCCGGGGTGCCGATTGTCGGCGATGACATCAAGAGCCAGATCGGTGCCACCATCACGCACCGCGTCATGGCCAAGCTCTTCGAAGACCGCGGGGTCACGCTGGACCGCACCTACCAGCTGAACGTCGGCGGCAACATGGACTTCAAGAACATGCTGGAGCGCGACCGCCTGGAGTCCAAGAAGATCTCCAAGACGCAGGCCGTCACCTCCAACGTCGAGGCCGACATCGCCCCGCGCGACGTCCACATCGGCCCGTCGGACTACGTCCAGTGGCTCGACGACCGCAAATGGGCGTTCGTGCGCCTCGAGGGCCGCAACTTCGGCGATGCCCCGGTCTCGCTGGAATACAAGCTGGAGGTCTGGGACTCACCCAACTCCGCCGGCGTGATCATCGACGCCATCCGCGCCGCCAAGATCGGCCTGGACCGCGGCATCGGAGGCCCGCTGATCTCGGCGTCGAGCTACTTCATGAAATCCCCGCCGGAGCAGTTCAACGACGACATCGCCCGCGAAAAGGTTGAGGCCTTCATCCGCGGCGACCTCGAGCGCTAACCCCCTTCCTCACCCGCAACGAGGGGTCACTTACGGCCCATAACCACCTTCGGGATGGGCCGTAAGTGACCCCGCGTTGCTTTTTAGAAGAGGCCGACGGCGTTGCCTTCGGCGTCGACGTCCATCTGGAGGGCAGCCGGGACCTTGGGCAGCCCGGGCATGGTCATCACGGCGCCGGTGAGTGCCACGATGAAGCCGGCCCCGGTCTTGGGGATAAGGTCGCGCACATGGATGGTGAAGCCCTTGGGTGCACCGAGCCTGGACGCGTCGTCGCTGAAGGAATACTGGGTCTTCGCCATGCAGACCGGGAAACCCGACCAGCCGTTCTTCTCGATTTCCGCGAGCCGTTTGAGTGCCGGGACGGAGAAATCCACGCCGTCGGCGCCGTAGATCTCCTGCGCGATGGTCCGGATTTTGTCCTCCACCGACAGCTCCAGCGGGTACAAGTGCCGGAAGGTGTGCGGTGCCTCGATGGCCGCGGCCACCTTCGCCGCCAGTTCGTCCCCGCCGTCGCCGCCGCCTCCCCGGCCCCAGACATCGGCCACGGCAGCCGGGACCCCCTCCGTGGCGCACCAGCCCAGCAGCCAGTCCAGCTCGGCCTGGCTGTCGGTGCCGAACCTGTTGACCGCCACCACCGGTGTGATGCCGAACTTCCCGACGTTGCGGATGTGGCGCTGGAGATTCACGACGCCGGCCGCCAGCGCCTCCATGTTGGGCTCCCGGAGCTGGTCCCTGGCCACGCCGCCGTGCATTTTGAGGGCCCGGATGGTGGCCACCAGCACGACGGCGGACGGCGCGACGTCGGCCACCCTCGCCTTGATGTCCATGTACTTTTCGGCACCCAGATCCGCGCCGAAGCCGGCCTCGGTGACCACGATGTCCGCCAGGCTGCGGGCGGTCTGCGTGGCGATGAGGGAGTTGCAGCCATGCGCAATATTGGCGAACGGGCCGCCGTGCACGAGGGCCGGGGTGCCGGCGATGGACTGCACCAGGTTCGGCTTGATGGCATCCATTAGCAGCATGGTCAGGGCACCCTGCACGCCCAGGTCCGCGACCGTGACCGGCTGGCGGTCGTAGGTGTAGCCGAAGGTGATCCGGCCCAGCCTTCCGCGCAGGTCGGCGAGATCCGTGGCGAGGCAGAAGACCGCCATGATCTCGGACGCCACGGTGATGTCGAAGCCGTCCTGCCGCGGGATGCCCTGCGCCGGTCCGCCCAGGCCGATCACCACCTCGCGGAGGGAGCGGTCGTTCATGTCCAGCACGCGCTTGAAGGTCATCCGGCGCGGATCGATGTTCAGCCCGTTGCCCTGGAAGATGTGGTTGTCCACGAGGGCCATCAGGGCGTTGTTCGCTGACGTGACGGCGTGGAAGTCTCCGGTGAAGTGCAGGTTGATCTGGTCCATCGGCAGCACCTGTGAGTAGCCTCCGCCGGTGGCGCCGCCCTTCATGCCGAGGATGGGGCCCAGCGACGGCTCGCGCAGCGCGATCATCACCTTGTGCCCGGCACGGGCCAGGGAATCCGCCAGCCCCACCGTGGTGGTGGACTTTCCTTCGCCCGCGGGGGTGGGGGACATCGCGGACACCAGCACCACCTTGCCTGGGGCACGGGAAGGGCCGCCCGCCCTGGACAGAGCGAGCTTCGCCGGATCGATCTTGGCCTTGTAGCGGCCGTAGGGTTCCAGCGCCTCGGGATTGATGCCGGCGGCGGCAGCAACCTCCTCGATGGGCCTCATCGTGGCCTGCTGCGCGATCTGAAGGTCGCTCAGGACCGCCTTCCTGGCAGGTGTGGTCTCAGACATCGTTGTCCTTCGGCTCGTGGCGTCGGTGGGTCTTCCGGATGGTGTTCCGGCCGGCGGTTCCGGCTCAGGGCGCGTGGCCCACCGGGATGTGCAGGCTCCCAAAGTGCTGTGCCGCGGCGGTGTGGTAGCTCTCCAGGGTGATGGCGGCCGTCCGTTGCCAGCCGAACCCCTGGGCGTGCAGCGAGGCGGCACGGCCCATGTCCTCCCGCGTGGCGGGGTCGTCATAGAGGGCCTCGAGGGCGTCTGCCCAGTCCTCGGGTTTGTGCCCGTCCACCAGCAGCCCGGTCCGTCCGTCGAAGATGGCGCGGGACAGCCCCCCCACCTTGGTGGCGACCACCGGCGTGCCGCAGGCCTGGGCCTCCAGGGCCACGAGCCCGAAGGATTCGCTGTAGGAGGGCATCACGACGACGTCGGCCGAGCGGTACCAGCCGGCCAGCTCCGGCGCGCTGACCGGCGGGTGGTGGGTGGCGACGTCGTCCATCCCGGCGGCGCTGATCAGCGACTTCAGGTCAAAGTCCTTCGCACCGCTGATGGCGCCCAGGACCGTGAGCTGCAGGTCGATGTCCGGGCGGCGGGATCGGAGCAGCGCGGCCGCCTTGATCAGGACCTGCGGGCCTTTGAGCCGCTGGATCCGGCCGGCGAACAGCAGATGGAACCTGCCGGGCGGAACTCCGTGCGCCGCCCGGGAGCGGCCCCGGAAGGCGGGGGTGAAGACGGTCAGGTCCACGCCCGGCGGCGCCACGTCAATGTGGTCTGGGTCGGCGTTGTAGTGGGAGACCAGCTCCGCGGCTTCGGTCCCGGTATTGGCGATCAGCCGGGTGGCGGCGTCGACGATCCGCTGCTCGCCGTCCTCGCGCCGGCGCGGTTCCGGCTGTTCACCGGACTCCAGCAGCAGGTTCTTGACCTTGGCCATGGTGTGCATGGTGTGTACCAGCGGCAGCCCCCAGAGCTGGGACAGTTCGAGCCCGGCCACCCCGGACACCCAGTAGTGCGAATGGATCATGTCGTAACGGCCGTGCGGCTGGAGGTGCCGGATCCGGTCGACCTCGGCGACCATGCTGTGCAGCAGCTCCGGCAGTGCCTCCTTGGGCAGTTTCCGCGGCGGACCTGCCATGACATTGTGGACGCACACTCCCGGGGAGGGATGTTCGACGGCGGCCTGCCCGGCGGCGGTGGACCGCGTGAAGATCTCCACTTCGACGCCGGTCTCCGCGAGGGCCGCGGCCAGTGCCCGGACGTAGACGTTCATGCCGCCGGCGTCGCCCGATCCGGGCTGCTCCATCGGCGAGGTATGCAGGGAGAGGAAGGCGACACGCCGGATCAGCGACATTGTTTCCCCTCCTCTGCGGACTGCATTTCGATAAAACATTACTCCTGTACCGCGGGCGGGCTCCCGCCGGCCGGTGCGGGGCCAACGGCGTCATCATCGAGCCACGGTCATCTTGCCGTGGGTGTGCGCTGGATTTCCCCGGTTTTGCGACCACGACGCCGGGAATCACCGGGCGTTCCGGCCGGCGCGCCGGGCGCGGCCGTCAAACCCGGGGAAACCCGGCGTCGTGCCCCGGAGCGGGGCCGTCCCCGCCACGCCAGAGCAGCGCCAGTTCCGGGAACGCGGCCTCATAGCCGGCGAGCAGCTGCCCGGCGAGGACCTCCGAATCGACCAGGGGATGCCGGGCGAAGGCCGCGAGGGCCGCCTGCCGCCGGCCCTGCCCGGCTGCCTGCCCGGCTGACAGTCCGGCCGCCTGCACGACGAGGCGTTCGACGTCCTTGACCCGCCGCATCAGCGCCAGCTGCGCCGGAGCCGGGCGGTCCTGCGGCAGCGGCACGACGCCGTCGGGGCTCACCCGGCACGGAACCTCGACAACGGCGTCCGCGGGCAGCCCCGGGACCGCGGGGACCAGGCCGGGACCTGCGCCCGGCACCGTGTTGGGGGTATTGAGGATCAGCTCCGCTTCGCCGCCGCCGGACAGGGCCCGCATGGCCGCCAGGGCGACGCGTTCATAGCCGCCGCCGTCCAGGTCGCTCTCGTCCCGGCGCTCGCCCGCCGTCCGAGCCTCGGCCAGATAACCTTCTTCGCGGGACCGGCGCGCAGCCTCCCAAAGCGGATACGCCTCCGGCCCCGCGGCCGCCAGCCGCGGGTACAGCGCCGACTGCTGCCGGTCAATGGACTCGCCGCGGGTCTGGGCGGAGGCCCGGATCCCGGCCACGGCGCGGACGGTGTCGTAGTAGTAATAGAGGTACTCGTTCGGCAGGCAGCCAAGGCCGGCGAGGAATTCCTGGCCAAACAGCCGGCCTTCCTCGAAGCCTGCCAGTGCCGCGGCATCCGCCAACAGCTCCGGCAGAACATCCCGGCCGCCGGACTCCAGCCGGTAGAGCCAGCCCAGGTGGTTGAGCCCGTAGTAGCCCACGCCGTCGAGAATTCCGTCGAGCTTCCCCTGGAGCCTTCCCTCCGGGAGGGCGACGCCGGCGGCCCGCGCCGCCCGGTGCACGAGGCCGCTGGCGGAATCGCAGATGCCGACAACCCTGTGGCCGAGCACGGGGACCAGCGCCTCCGTGACGATGCCCGCCGGATTGGTGAAGTTGAGCAGCCACGCCTCCGGGCACCGGCGCCGCATCTCCGCCGCGAGCTCGAGCATCCGGGGGATCGACCGCAGGGCATAGGAGATTCCGCCGGCGCCGGTGGTCTCCTGGCCGAGGAGCCCCAGGTCCAGGGCGATCCGCTCGTCCGCCGTCCGGCCGGCGGTGCCGCCCGGGCGGATCGCGGCAAACACCATGTCCGTGCCGTCGAGCGCCTCGGCGAGGGAGGTGGTGGCGCGGACCGTGGGGAAGCCAGCGTCCGTGGACTGCCCGGCGAGCGAGGCCAGGACCGCGTCGACGGCGGCCAGCCGGCCGGCGTCGACGTCGTACAGGACGAGCTCCCGGACGAGCCCCGCGAAGGGTCCGGAGGAGAGGGCCCGGTAGACCAGCGGAACCCGGAACCCGCCGCCGCCGGCAATCATGAGCCGCATGCGGACAGTCTATTCGGTGCTGTTCCTTGCCGGTGCCCGGCCGCTGGCACTCCGTCTATCCCCGGGTACGGGGACGGCGTAGTCTGCCATACATGGACGCGAATCCAATGCGGCGCTACGATCCGCTGTCCGCCGTCCGCAGCCCGGCGTCGGAGGGTTTCGACCTGCTCCTGACCGGCACCGTCTTCCAGGACATCATCTTCACCGGGCTGCCGCACCTGCCCCGGGCCGGCACCGAAATCTGGAGCGAGGGGATGGGCAGCTGCCCCGGCGGGGTAGCCAACCAGGCGATTGCCGCGGCCCGGCTGGGGCTGCGGACCGGGCTGGCCGCCGCGTTCGGGGACGACGGCTACGGCGACTTCAACTGGAAGATCCTGGCCGGGCAGGAACACGTTGACCTGTCCCTGTCCCGGCGCGTTCCGGGCTGGCACTCGCCCGTCACGGTGTCCCTCAGCGTCGAGAAGGACCGCTCGATGGTGACGCACGGCCATCCGGCGCCGGTGACCTCGACCGAACTGATCGGATGCCCGCCGCCGGCGCTCGCGGCCATCGCGGAACTCGGCGAGGAAATGGAACCATGGGCCCTGGACGCCGGCAAGGCCGGCGTCCGGTTGTTCGGCGACGTCGGCTGGGACCCCACGGGCGCCTGGTCCGCCGCCCGGCTGGAGAACCTGCAGTATTTCCACGCCTTTATGCCCAACCAGCACGAAGCGATGGCGTTCACCGGCCGCGACAATCCCTGGTCCGCGCTGTATTCGCTCGCGGACAAGGTGCCGGTGGCCGTCGTGACGCTGGGCCCCCAGGGCGCCATGGCCGTCGATTCCGAAACGGGCGAAGAGGAATGGGTGCCCTCCCTGCCGGTCTCGGCCTACGATCCCACCGGCGCCGGGGACTGCTTCGGCGCGGCCTTCATCGTGGGCTGCCTGGCCGGCTGGCCGCTCGGGGACAGGCTCCGTTTCGCCAACCTGTGCGCCGCCCTGGCCGTGCAGGAGGTGGGCGGTTCGCTTGCGGCGCCCGGCTGGGGGGACATCGCCGACTGGTGGCAACGGGCCAACGCCCGGAAGGAGCGGCAGGGCAGCCAGTGGCTGCGCCGCTATCGCTTCCTCGAGGAGATCGTCCGGGATGTGCCGCCGGAGGCGCAGCGGCGCGCGACGGCGACCATCGCGCACCTTTCGGACGCGTAGCCGGCCGGCGTACGGCGCGAGCAGATGGGCATGCCCCGTGCGGTGCTGAGCCCCGGTCCCCTTCACCGTTGCGCATGCCCCGTGCCCGGGCCGGGGCATGGACATAGTCCCGCTGGGCCCGCTCTCTGGCGCGAACAATGGGCATGTCCTCCGGGGGCCGGTGGCCGGAATTATCCGGTGTGCACTGCCGCCCCTAGAATCGATACGTGACTTACCCAGCAGCGACAGGCGACTTCCGCACCGATATGGCGGCCGCAGCGGCCCGCCCCGAGGAGCGTTCGGCAGTAATCGACCTCGAGGCCATCCGGCACAATGTGCGCCGGCTGGCGGCCGTGGCCTCGCCGGCCCAGGTCATGGCAGTGGTCAAGGCCGACGCATACGGGCATGGCGCCGTTCCGGTGGCCCGGGCCGCCCTCGGTGCCGGCGCGGGCTGGCTCGGCGTGGCCCACATTTCCGAGGCGCTGGCCCTGCGCGCGGCCGGGATCGAGGCACCGCTGCTGGCCTGGCTGCACACCCCGGAGAGCAACTTCGCCGCCGCCGTCGCCGCCGGCATCGACATCGGCTGCTCGGGCTGGGAGCTGGACCGGGTGGTGGCAGCGGTCCGTGATCAGGAACGGCCCGCCCGCATCCACCTGAAGGTGGACACCGGCCTGGGCCGCAACGGCGCCACCCTGGCAGCCTGGGACGCCGTCGTCGGCGAGGCCATGGAGTACCAGGACCAGGGCCTGCTGCGGGTGGTGGGCATCTTCTCCCACCTGGCCGTCGCCGACGAGCCCGAGCGTCCGGAAACCGACGAGCAGCTGGCCGTTTTCCGCGAGGCCCTCGCCATCGCCCAGGACGCCGGCGCGGACCCCGAAGTGCGCCACCTCGCCAACACTCCGGCCACCCTGTCCCGCCCCGACACGCACTTTGACCTGGTCCGGGTGGGCCTGGGCATCTATGGGCTGTCCCCCTTCGAAGGGCAGAGCTCCGCGGAGCTGGGGCTGCGCCCGGCCATGACGGTCCGCACGGTCGTGTCACACTGCAAGGACGTGCCCGCCGGCCAGGGCGTCTCCTACGGCCTGAACTACCGCACCGCCGGGGCCAGCACCCTGGGGCTCATCCCGCTGGGCTACGCCGACGGTGTCCCGCGCGTTGCCACCGGCGGCCCGGTCCGGGTGGAGGGCGTGAACTACCCGGTCGTCGGCCGGATCGCGATGGACCAGATGGTGATCGACCTCGGACCGCGCAACGTGACCGCCGGCGGCCCGAGCATCCTCGGGGCCCAAGCCGTGCTGTTCGGGAACGGCGAGGACGGCGGCCCGACGGCGGAGGACTGGGCCCGCGCCGCCGGGACCAACAACTACGAGATCGTCACCCGGATCAGCCCCCGGGTGCCGCGCCGCTACATCAACGAAGTACCCTACCCCCACGACGGGGGCGCCGCCGTGGCCGGAGCATCCGGCAACAACAAGGCCACGCCGTGAGCGCGGCGGCCTGGCAACGGACGCTCGAAGTCCAGACGGCGGAGCACACCCATACCCTCGGGGCGGCCCTCGGCGCCCAGCTGGCGGCGGGGGATCTCGTGATCCTCACCGGCGAACTCGGGGCGGGCAAGACGACGTTCACCCAGGGGCTCGGCGAAGGGATGGGCGTGCGCGCCGGCATCATTTCACCGACCTTCGTGCTGGTCCGCATCCACCCCAACCTGCCCGACGGCCCGCGCCCGGGCGGCCCGGACCTCGTGCACGTGGACGCGTACCGGCTGGAGTCCGCATCCGAAATCGATGACATTGACCTCGAAAACACGATGGACAGCGCCGTCACCGTCGTCGAATGGGGCCGCGACCGGGTGGAACACCTGAGCGAGAGCCGGCTCGAGGTGGACCTGTACCGCGCGCTGGGCGGCACCCCGGCGGCTTCGTCCGGGCACGGCTCGCCGGGACCGGCGGAGGCCGGCGGCGTCCTGGACTTTGACACGGACGACGACGGCGAGCCCCGCACCGTGGTGATCCGCGGCTTCGGTCCGCGCTGGGCACAGCCCCCGGCGCTTCCCGGGCTCCCGATCCTTCCCGGGACCCTTCCCGCCGCCGCGGAAGGGAACTCCTGATGCTGATCCTCGCCATCGACACCTCCGCCGTGGCCAGCGCCGCCCTCGTTTCCGATGGTGCGACGGAGTCCCGGCTGGGCAGCTTCGCCACCGAGGACACCCGCAGCCACGCGGAAGTCCTGGCACCGGGGATCGAGCGGCTCCTGGCCGAGGCCGGCCTGGCCGGCGCCGACGTCGACGCCATCGTCACAGGGGTGGGCCCGGGCCCCTTCACCGGCCTGCGCTCGGGGATCGTCACCGCCCGCACCCTCGCCTTTGTCTGGAATAAACCGCTGTACGGCGTCATGAGCCTGGACGCGATCGCCCTCGACGTGGCCCGGTCAGCCGAGGCGCCGCCGGAGTTCCTGGTGGCGACCGATGCGCGGCGCAAGGAGGTCTACTGGGCCCGGTACACCCTCACCGGCGCCCGGTTGCCGCGGCTCCTCGATGGCCCGCACGTGGGGTTCGCCGCGGACCTCCCCGGGCTGCCGGTCTATGGCGCCGGGGCCGGGATTTACTCCGGGGTGCTCCACGCCGTCCCCGGATTCAGCGACCGGCAGCCGGAGGCCCTCGGGCTGGGCAGGCTGGCGCTCGCCCGGCTCGCGGCAGGAGAACAGCTGCTGGATTCGACCCCGCTGTACCTGCGCGAGTCCGACGCCCAGGTGCCGGGCCCCCGGAAGCGCGCGCTGTGAGCCGCGCGGAAACGCCGTCTACGGCGCCGGGCACGGTGACGCTGCGGGCCATGGATGTCGCGGACATCCCGGCCGTCCACGAGCTGGAGCGCCGGCTGTTCCCGGTAGACGCTTGGCCCCTGCAGATGTTCTTCGATGAGCTGGCACAACGGGAAACCCGCCGCTACCTCGTCGCGGAGCTCGACGGCGGGATCGTGGGCTACGCCGGGCTGATGTGCATCGAGCCGATCGCGGACGTCCAGACCATCGCCGTCGTGCCGGAACAGGAAGGCAAGGGCATCGGCTCGGCCCTGCTCACCGAGCTCATCAGGGAGGCCCGGCGGCGCCATGCCGAGGACGTGCTGCTGGAGGTCAGGGCGGACAACCCGCGTGCCCAGCGGCTCTATCTCCGCTTCGGCTTCGAACAGATCCATGTCCGGCGCCGCTACTACCGCGACGGCGTCGACGCCCTGATCATGCGGCTCCGGCTGAACGCCCCACCACCGTCCGAGCAGCCCAGGGAAGCAGGCCGCCCATGAACCGCACCCAGCACCGTGACCAGCCGCTGGTCCTCGGCATTGAATCCTCCTGCGACGAGACCGGCGTCGGGATTGTCCGCGGAACGGCCCTGCTGACCAACACCGTGTCCTCCTCGATGGACGAACACGTCCGGTTCGGCGGCGTCATCCCCGAGATCGCCTCGCGCGCCCATCTCGACGCCTTCGTGCCCGCCCTCCGGGAGGCGCTGGCGGAGGCCGACGTCAGGCTGGAGGAGCTCGACGCGATCGCGGTCACCTCCGGGCCCGGACTCGCGGGAGCCCTGATGGTGGGCGTCTGCGCGGCGAAGGCCCTCGCCGTCGCGACGGGCAAGCCGCTCTACGCGATCAACCATCTCGTCGCGCACGTCGGCGTCGGGCTGCTCCAAGCCGATGCCGGCGGCCCGCAGACCGTTACCGGCGCGCTGCCGGCTAACGGTTTGCCGGAGAACCTGGGCGCGCTGCTCGTGTCCGGCGGGCACACCGAAATCCTGCGGGTCCGGAGCATCACGGACGACGTCGAACTGCTCGGCTCCACCATCGACGACGCCGCCGGCGAGGCCTACGACAAGGTGGCCCGGCTGCTGGGCCTGGGTTATCCGGGCGGCCCCGCCATCGACAGGCTGGCGCGCAGCGGCAACGCGAAGGCGATCCGCTTCCCGCGCGGGCTCAGCCAGCCGAAGTACATGGGGACCGCGGAGGAACCCGGCCCGCACCGCTACGACTGGTCCTTCAGCGGGCTCAAGACCGCCGTCGCCCGCTGTGTGGAGCAGTTCGAGGCCCGCGGGGAAGTGGTACCCGTGGCGGATATCGCCGCGGCGTTCCAGGAAGCCGTGGTGGATGTGATCACGTCCAAGGCGGTGCTGGCCTGCCGCGAAAACGGCATTACCGAGGTGCTGCTGGGCGGGGGAGTGGCCGCCAACTCGCGGCTGCGGCAGCTCACCCAGCAGCGCTGCAGCGCGGCCGGGATCCGCCTGACCGTCCCGCCGCTGTCCCTGTGCACCGACAACGGCGCCATGGTCGCCGCGCTCGGCGCCCAGCTGGTGATGGCCGGGGTGGCGCCGAGCGGCATCGGCTTTGCCCCGGATTCCTCCATGCCGGTCACCACCGTCTCGGCCTGAAGCGGTGCTGTGAGGTGAAGGCCCGGCCTAGGCCTCGGGCCCCTTGCGCATCTGCTGGACCAGGTCCAGTACGACGGCGCGCAGGTCGCCTCCGTGCTCTGCCGCCACGCGCCGCTGCCGCTGGTAGCCGGCGCCGCGCTCGATGATCTTCAGCACGTCGGCCAGCTCGGCGCTGCAGCCGAGTTTCACGGCGACGGGTTCAAGCCGGGCGACTGTCTCGCGGATGTGGTCCGTGACGAGCTGCTCGTTGCCTTCGGCATCGAGGATGATGATGGCGTCCAGGCCGTAGCGCGCGGCACGCCATTTGTTTTCCTGCACATGCCAGGGTGGCATGGTCGGTATGGTCCCGCCGTTGTCCAGCAGGGTGGAGAAGTCGTCCACGAGGCACTGGGTCAGCGCTGCAATGGCGCCGACTTCCTCGAGGGTGGCCAGTCCGTCGCAGATGCGCATCTCGATGGTGCCGAAATGGGGGACGGGCCGGATGTCCCAGCGGATTTCGGAGAGCGAGTCGATCACTCCGGTGGTGAACATGTCCTGGGCATAGGACTCGAAGTCCTCCCAGCTGGAGAACTGGAAGGGCAGGCCGGCGGTGGGCAACTGCTGGAACATCAGCGCGCGCTGGGAGGCGTAGCCGGTGTCCTCGCCGCCCCAGAACGGGCTGGAGGCAGAGAGCGCCTGGAACTGCGGGAAGTAGTTCACCAGGCCGTCCAGGACGGGGAGGACCTTGTCCCGGCTGTCGAGGCCGACGTGGACGTGGACGCCGTAGATGACCATCTGGCGGCCCCACCACTGGGTGCGGTCAATGAGCTTGGCGTACCGGGCCTTGTCCGTCACGGGCTGAAGCTGCGGCGGGCTGAAGGGGTGGCTCCCGGCACAGAAGATCTCGACGCCCATGGGGTCGGTGACGTCACGGACCGCCGCGAGGGAACTGCTCAGGTCCGCCTTTGCCTCGGCCACAGTGTTGCAGATCCCGGTGACAAGTTCCACCGTGTTCAGCAGCAGCTCCTGCTTGATGTGCGGGTGCTCGTCGTCCTCGTTCAGTTCGGGATGCCGTGCGGCGACCCCGCGGAGCACTTCCTTGGCCACGGAGGCCAGCTCTCCGGTTTCCGCATCGACGAGGGCGAGCTCCCATTCCACACCAAGAGTTGATTGCCTGGATGAAGCGAAATCAATCTTCATGTGGTCCCTTCACTGTTCGGCTGTCTGTTTCCGCGGCCCTGGCCGACGGTGCCACGGCCAGCGGAACCGGCAATGTCACCATCAGAGGTACTGGCAAAGTCACGAGCGGCGTCGCCGGACAGTTGGCAGGGCAACGGTGGTCCAAGTCTAGTGCAGGGGTACCATCGAGACGGTGGCCAGACGACAGCGAACAAGTGAAAGTGTTCACAAAAGAACTCCGACCGCAGCGGTTTTGATGGCAGTTCTGGGACTGGCCCTCGGAACGGCCTCCTGCTCGGCGCCTCCGCCGCCAGCACCTTCAGGCCGTCCCGCGGCCCCGTCACCACACGGCGTCCCGGATTCCCCGTTGGACACCGGATCCCGGCCGCTCGGCTGGGGACCGGAGCAGCGGGACGCCGACGCGGCCGCCCAGGCCGTGGCCGCCATGAGCCTCGAACAGGAGGCCGGGCAGGTCCTGCTGCCGAACTTTACCGGGCCCGACTATGAGTCCCACGCCGCGACCATCGAGCGCCTGCACCTAGCCGGCTCCATCATCATGGGAGACAACGTTCCCGGAACGCCTGGGGGACAGGTGGACACCGGCGCGATGCAGGGCGTCACCCGCCGGCTCCAGTTGGCGGCTCGGGCGGATGGCCGCGGCTGGCCCGGAATGATCGGCGTCGACCAGGAAGGCGGGGTGGTAGCCAGGCTGCGCGCCCCGCTGACCGAGTGGCCTGCCCCGATGAGCTACGGCGCCGCCGGAAACGGGCCGCTGGCCTCCGGTGCAGGCCAGGCCATGGGCTCGGAACTGGCTGCGCTGGGCTTCAACCTCGACTTCGCCCCCGCCCTGGATGTAACCATGGGCCCCGCAGATCCGACCATCGGGGCGCGGTCGATGTCCGGCAGCGCCGACGCGGCTGCGGAACTCGGCGTCGCCTTCTCCGGGGGGATGCTTGCCTCGGGGCTGCTGCCGGCAGTCAAGCACTTTCCCGGCCACGGCTCGGTAGACGTGGATTCGCATGCCGGTCTCCCCGTCCAGGGTGCGTCCCTGGACCAGCTCCGTGCCAAGGATCTGAAACCCTTCCAGGCGGCCATCAGTGCCGGCCTGCCCATGATCATGACAGGCCACGTCGCCGTGCCTGCGCTCGAACCCGGGGTACCCGCGTCTGTGTCCAAGCCTGCTTATGCGATGCTGCGGGGGATGGGCTTCCACGGCGTGGCGGTGACGGATGCGCTCAACATGGGGGCGGTCCGGAAGCAGTTCCCCAATGACTCCGCCGCTCCGCTGGCGCTCGCCGCGGGTGCCGACCTGCTGCTGATGCCGGCAGATGTGGCCGCAGCCCATGCCGCGATCGTCGGGGCCGTGAAGAGCGGGGCCCTGCCGCCGGAACGGCTGGCCGAGGCCGCGCGGCGGGTGGCCACCATGATGAGCTGGCGTGGCCGCACCGGCGCCCCGGCGGGAACGGCGCCGGGCAGCGGCACGGAGCTGTCGCGGAAGGTCTCCGCGGCTGCGGTCACCGTCCTGGCCGGCCCCTGCCATGGGCGGATGGTGCCCGCGGGCGTGCGTGTAACGGGCGGCTCCGAGGAGGACCGTTCACGGTTCACGGCCGCGGCCCGGAACGCCGGCATCAGCGTCGGCAGCGGGCCGCTCGTTTCCTTGATCGGTTTCGGCGGGGCGGCGGAGCCGGAGGCAGCAGAGGCGGCACCGGCGGACGTTGCCGTTGCCCTGGACGCGCCATGGGCGCTGGCCGGCTCTGCCGCTCCGGCGAAGATCGCCCTGTACGGCCGCAGCCAAGGCGCCTACGACGCGTTGCTGGCAGTCCTTGCGGGACAGGCGGCGGCCCCAGGGAAGCTTCCCGTCGCCGTCGGACCGCAGGGCCCGGGAACAGGTTGTGGCTGACACCGGACCCCGCCGGACTTTGCCGGAGGGTTTAATGGGGTTGTGCCCATACTGAACAAAGATATGACCCTGTGCATCTCGCTCTCGGCCCGGCCGAGCAACAACGGGACGCGTTTCCACAACTACCTGTATGAACAGCTGGGCCTGAACTGGATCTACAAGGCCTTCGCCCCCACGGATCTGGCCCAGGCAGTGGCCGGCGTCCGCGGGCTGGGGATCCGCGGCTGTGCCGTGTCGATGCCGTACAAGGAGGATGTCATCGCCCTTGTCGACGTCTTGGACCCCTCAGCGAAGGCGATAGATTCGGTCAACACCATTGTCAACGACGGCGGGACGCTCACCGCCTACAACACCGACTACACGGCCATCGAACAGCTGCTGCAGCGCAACGCCGTGCCGTCGTCGTACTCGGTGTGGGTGCTGGGCTCCGGCGGAATGGCCAAGGCCACCGTGGCGGCCCTGCGCGACGCCGGGTTCAAGGATGTCACCGTGATCGCCCGCAACGAGGCAGCGGGGCGGGCGCTCGCCGGACTGTACGGCTTCGCGTGGAGTCCGGAACTTCCCGCAAGCGATGGAGGCGGCAGCGCCGACATGCTCATCAACGTCACGCCGGTGGGTATGGCCGGCGGCCCGGACGCCGAGGCGCTGTCCTTCCCACAGGAGGCGATCGACGCTGCCAAGGTGGTGTTCGACGTCGTCGCCCTTCCGGCGGAGACGCCGCTCATCAAGGCTGCCCGGGCAGCGGGCAAGACCGTGATCACGGGAGCGGAGGTGGCCACCATCCAGGCGCTGGAGCAGTTCGTGCTGTACACCGGCATCCGGCCCACCGATGAACAGGTGCGGGCCGCCGAGGAATTCATGCGGGCCCAGTAGCTTCCGGAGCTAGGCCGGCTCCACCGAGATGGCCACCTTGTCCTCGCCGATCCTGGTGAGGACCAGGGTGGCCGTCTTCTTCGCGGCATTCCGGCCTCCGGCCTTAGCTGCGGCCTTCCCTGCGGGGAGCAGCTGCTTGCGCAGCTCTTCCGGGGTGACCGAGGTGCCGCGTTTCTTGATGTCCAGGACGCCGATGCCTTGGTCCCTGACCCAGGCCTTGAGGACCTTGACGTTGAGCGGCATCATCTCCAGGACCTTGTAGGCCCGGGCAAACGGGGTGTCCCTGAGTTCCGGGGCACAGATGTAGGCGATGTGCTCATCGACGAGGTGCCCGTCCAGCTGCAGTGCGACGTCGGCCACCAGGCCGGCGCGGATGACGGCGCCGTCGGGCTCGTACAGGTAGCCCTCCACAGGACCGACGGGGGCCAGCGGGCCGCCGCCGAAGTCCTCGCTGCTAGTCAGCTCCGCTGCCCCCTGCGGTCCCAGCAGGAGCGCTGCCCGCCGGATGCCGGGGCGGCGCACCGCGTTGAACCACAGCGCCACCTCGGTGACGTCCCCGCCCACCGAGACCCACTGGGCTTCGCAGCCCGCCGGGACCGCGTCATGCGGCATGCCCGGGCCCATCTTCACGCCGACGGCGAGGCCGGAGGCGGCCAGCGACTCCACGAATGACAGCGGAGGGGAGAAGTCTTCCGGATCCCAGAGCCGCTTCGTTCCCGAGCTGGAGGTGGTGCGGCGGGCCGGGTCGAGCCAGACGCCGTCGATCCCTTCCAGCGACATGGCGGTGGCATCCGAGTGGACCACGGTGGCGTTCCGGAACGGAATCAGGTTCATGGTTGCACAGGCGGCCGTGGTTTCGTCCACTTCCACCGCGGTGACCTGGATATCCAGGGAGGCCAGCGCCATCGCATCGGCGCCGAGCCCGCAGCCCAGGTCTGCCACATGGCTGATTCCGGCACCGAGGAACCGCTGCGCATGCCGGGCTGCCACCGTGAGCCGGGTGGCCTGCTCCAGGCCGGCCTGGGTGAAGATCATCTGCCGGGCGAACTCGCCGAACTTGGCCTCGGCCCTGGTCCGGAGCCGGGACTGGGTCAGCACTGCCGAGACTAGCTCGGGGGAGTGGCCGGCCTTCCGGAGGGAGGCGTTGAGCCGGAAAGCCTCGTCCTCCCGGTACGGTCCCAGCGACGCCAGCAGCTCCCACCCCTCGGGATTAAGGAGCGGGGCGATCTGGTCCTGCGGTGCGTCAGCCATGGGAACAAGCGTAGTGGAGGCGCTCTTCCCCAGATGCGCCCGCTAGTGTTGACGGCATGGAAGACAGCGGCATCAATGATCAGCGCAGCGACGACAACGGCCTGGCCGGCAACAGCAGCGCAGCGCAGCAGTACGCCGATGGGGACCACCGCAACCACCGGGGGCTTGCCCGGTATGCCCGCCCCGCGCTGATCGCCGGCGGGGTCATCGCCGTCGTCTGCGTTGCGTTGCTGGTCATCATCTTCTTCCTGGATTCCTTCAACGCGACCATCTACTCCGTCGGCGGCAAGGACGTCACGGATGCCACCGACGAGGCGCGGGCGATCCGCGACACGTACGCCGCGGCCCGTCTGGGCGGCATCATCTTCCTGGCCATCGGTGCCGCCCTCGCCGCCGCCGGGGGCCTCGTGCTGTACCGCCACCGGAGTGAGCAGGGCCGGGACGACGACGAAGAGAACGGCGAAGACGTGGACTTTGAGGACCTCGCCGGGCAGTAGCAAAGCACGTCGCGGGCGTTCATCCGGAACGGATTTCTGGCACTCGCCTTGACCGAGTGCTAACTCCTTACATAGAGTCGTCATTAGCACTCTCCCCCGGAGGGTGCTAACACATGAAGAACTGCCCGCCAGGCTTGCTGCCGGCACCGCGACGACGGTTTGCCAGCCCCGGGACCACAGTTCTACTGTCCACGAATTTGCTGACGTAGAAGGAGAGGTCCGAGTGTCGGTCTCTATTAAGCCTCTTGAGGATCGTATTGTTGTCCGCCCGCTCGAAGCAGAGCAGACCACGGCTTCCGGCCTGGTTATCCCGGACTCCGCGCAGGAAAAGCCCCAGGAAGGCGAAGTTGTTGCAGTAGGCCCCGGCCGCTTTGACGACAACGGCAACCGCGTTCCGATTGACGTTGCCGTCGGCGACGTCGTCATCTACTCCAAGTACGGCGGAACCGAAGTCAAGACCGGCGGCACCGAGTACCTCGTGCTGTCCGCCCGCGACGTTCTGGCGATCGTCGTTAAGTAACTTCCCTTGGACCCCCGCGCCGCCGATCCCTCTGACGATGGATCAGTTGCGCGGGGTTCTGTCTTGAAAGGACAAAACCATGGCAAAGCAGCTTGCGTTTAACGACGCTGCCCGCCGGTCGCTTGAAGCCGGCATCGATAAGCTCGCCAACACTGTCAAGGTGACGCTTGGCCCGCGCGGCCGCAACGTCGTGCTGGACAAGAAGTGGGGCGCTCCCACGATCACCAACGACGGTGTCACGATCGCCCGTGAAGTAGAACTGGACGACCCGTACGAGAACCTTGGCGCGCAGCTTGCCAAGGAGGTCGCCACCAAGACCAACGATGTTGCCGGTGACGGCACCACCACCGCCACCGTGCTGGCGCAGGCCCTGGTCAAGGAAGGCCTGCGCAATGTCGCGGCCGGCGCCGCCCCCGGCGAGATCAAGCGCGGCATCGAGGTCTCTGTCGAGGCCGTCGCCGCCCGCCTGCTCGAAAACGCACGCCCCGTCGGCGGCGACCAGGTCGCCAGCGTTGCCTCCATCTCTGCCCAGAGTGACGAGATCGGCGAGCTCCTGGCCGAGGCATTCGGCAAGGTCGGCAAGGATGGTGTGATCACCATTGAGGAATCCTCCACCACGCAGACCGAGCTGGTCCTGACCGAGGGCATGCAGTTCGACAAGGGCTACCTCTCCCCGTACTTCGTCACCGACGCGGAACGCCAGGAAGCAGTGCTCGAAGATGCCCTGATCCTGATCAACCAGGGCAAGATCTCCTCGGTCCAGGAATTCCTGCCGCTGCTGGAGAAGGCGCTGCAGAGCTCCAAGCCGCTGTTCATCATTGCCGAGGACGTCGACGGCGAGGCCCTGTCCACGCTGATCGTCAACCGCATCCGCGGCACCCTGAACGTCGTTGCCGTCAAGGCGCCGGGCTTCGGTGACCGCCGCAAGGCCATGCTGCAGGACATCGCCACCCTCACGGGCGCGCAGGTTGTCTCTGCGGAACTGGGCCTGAGCCTGGACACCGTCGGCCTCGAAGTGCTGGGCACTGCCCGGCGCATCACCGTCACGAAGGACAACACCACCATCGTCGACGGCGCCGGTTCGGCCGAGGACGTCGCAGCCCGGGTTGCCCAGCTGCGTGCCGAGCTGACCCGCACGGACTCGGACTGGGACAAGGAAAAGCTGCAGGAACGCCTCGCCAAGCTGGCCGGCGGCATCGGCGTGATCAAGGTCGGCGCAGCCACCGAGGTCGAGCTGAAGGAAAAGAAGCACCGCATCGAGGACGCCGTTTCCTCCACCCGCGCTGCCCTCGAAGAAGGCATCGTGGCCGGCGGCGGCGCCGCCCTCATCCACGCCCTCAAGGCGCTCGACGAGACCCCCGCCGTCCAGGCTCTCGAAGGTGACGCAGCCGCTGCTGTCGGCATCGTCCGCCGGGCACTGACCCAGCCGCTGCGCTGGATCGCCCAGAACGCCGGCTTCGACGGCTACGTCGTCGTTGCCAAGGTGGCCGAATCCGACAACAACCAGGGCTTCAACGCCAAGACCGGCGAATACGAAGACCTCATCGCTGCCGGCGTCATCGACCCGGTGAAGGTAACGCGTGCGGCCCTCCGCAACGCTGCCTCCATCGCGGCACTGGTCCTCACCACGGAAACCCTCGTGGTCGAGAAGCCTGCCGATGATGACGAGCACGCGGGCCACCAGCACTAACACGGGCCCCCGGCGCCTTCCCTGGCGCCAGCCCGGCAACACAGCTCCAGGACAGGGGGCCGGATCAGCATCAGCTGGCCCGGCCCCCTGTTTTTTGTGCCCCGGGCGCCCGCACCGCGGAATCTCCCCACGTCCGGCAGCGCCGCTGCCGGGTACGACGGCGGGTCCCGGCGACACGCCGCCGGGCACCTCCAGCGATGGGGGATTTCGCACCGGAACCGTCCACGTGGCCGCCCCGACGATTGGCCACAGAAATTACGGTTCGGTAACATTGATGCTTTGGAAGCCGGCCCGAGAGGATTTTTGTGTCGAACGAGCGAGCCGCTTCCAGCCCTGGAACGGCGGATGCGGGCTCATTCTCGGGCCGGAAATCCAGCTACCGCCCCGAAGTCCAGGGCCTCCGCGCCCTCGCGGTCCTCATGGTAGTCACCTATCACGTGTGGCTCGGCCGCGTCTCCGGCGGGGTGGACATCTTCCTTCTTATTTCAGCGTTCCTGATGACGCTCGGCTTCGTCCGGAAGGTCGAAAGCGGGAAACCCCTCCGGCTTCTGGGACACTGGCTGCACTTGCTCAAGCGGCTGCTTCCCGCCGTCGTGGTGGTCATCCTCGGCGTCCTCGCCGGCACGTGGGCCATCCTTCCGCAAAGCCGCTGGCCCGACGTCCTGGACCAGGCCTGGGCTTCCCTGCTCTACCGGCAGAACTGGCTCCTGGCGGACAGCGCCGTCGACTACTATGCGCAGGACCACTCCGGCGCCAGCCCGCTGCAGCACTTCTGGTCGCTGTCCGTCCAAGGCCAGGTCTTCCTGCTCTGGCCGCTCGTGTTTGCCGGCACGGCCCTGCTCCACCGGTTGCTCCGGCACCTGCTCAGGCACCGGTGGGCGGCCAGCTACCGGCTGTTGCTGGCCGCCGCCTTCGGGACAATCTTCGTGGTGTCCCTCGTGTACTCGGTTGACCAGACCGCCGGCAACCAGGGCTACGCCTACTTCGACACGCGCGCGCGGCTCTGGGAGTTCGCCCTCGGCTCCCTGCTGGCGCTGGCGCTGCCCTACCTCAAGCCCGGCAAGGTCCTGAGGGTGGCGCTGGGTTGGACCGGCCTTGCGGCGATGCTGTCCTGCGGGCTGCTGCTGACCGTGGACCGTTCCTTCCCCGGCTTCGTGGCGCTGTGGCCGACACTGGCGGCGGCCGCGATCATCGTCGCCGGGCAGAGTGGCAGCCGCTTCGGTGTGGACCGCCTGCTCAGCTGGAAGCCCCTCGTTTCTTTGGGCGATAACTCCTACGCCCTCTACCTCTGGCACTGGCCGTTGCTGGTCCTGGCCCTTGCGTGGATGGGGATCACGGCCCCGGACCTGGCGCAGGGCCTGATCATCGTCGCGGCCTCGGTCGTGCTGGCCGTACTGACCACCCGGTTCGTGGAGCAGCCAATGCGCGAGTGGCGCTGGCCGGAACGCCGCGTCTGGCGCACCGCCGTCGTCATCGCTGCCTGCGGCACGCTGCTGGCGGGCCCCGTGTCCGTCTGGCAGGGCCAGCTGCTGGCGGACGAGGCGGCAGCCGCGGCGCAGCCCAGGGAACTGACACCCGGGGCCGCCGCCCTGGCGCCCGAGAATGCGGGCAAACCCACGCCGGACGCGAAAATCATCCCGGCTCCGGCCGCGTTGAAGAACGAGTGGGCCGATATCGACGGGCTGTGCACGGACGGGAACGTCCCCGGCGATCCCCTGTTGTCCGGCTGCCTGCAGAACAGCAGGCCGGAAACCGTCACCAAGCGGATCGTGGTGCTCGGCGACTCCCACGCCCAGCAGTACATGGCAGCCCGCGGCCCCATCGCCAGGAGCCACGGCTGGGAGGTCGTCGCCCTGCTGAAGGGCAACTGCCGGTTCGGCGGCGCGACCCCGGACCGTGACGCCGACTGCAACGCCTTCAACAAGGCCAGTGCCGGGTATGTCCTGGAACACCGCCCCGACGCCGTCTTCACCGTGGCGTCCCTGACGCACATCGACGCGCCGTTCGAAACCGAGGTGCCCGGCTACCTTGAGGGCGTCAAACCCTTCACCGACGCCGGCATGGACGTCGTAGGGATCCGTGACAATCCCCGCTTCGGCATCAACATGCCCGAATGCGTCCAGAAGCACGGCCCGGATGCCCCGGACTGCAACGTGCCGCTGCAGGAGTCCCTGGCCGCTTCCTCGCCCCTGGACGCGTACCGGGGCAAGGTGCCGGGGCTGCACCTGATGGACCTGAGCGATTTCATCTGCGCCGGCGGACGCTGCCCCGCCGTGGTGGGCAATGTGTACGTCTACAAGGACGACAACCACCTGACCAAGACGTATGTCCAGACCATGATTCCGATGTTCGAGGAGCGGCTGCTCGCGGCCACGGGCTGGAGCTGACTCCCGCCGCAGGCGCGGTGGCACAGGCAGGGTGACGCGGTCCCGCATGCCGTACCTCACATTCCGCCCCGGAATATGGGGATCGCCGCCAAGGTTCTATTATTTATTCAACACTTCTGCACAGGCCACGCCCGTAATGACGGGCTGGTCATCTGATGCAACCCCTACCCGTGAAACCCTGCAACCCAAGGTAAGAGGCGCACTCATGACCCAGCCCGAACACAACCCCTTCGGCTTCATCGGCCTGACGTATGACGACGTCCTGCTCCTGCCCGGCCACACGAACGTGATTCCCTCCGAAGCGAACACCTCGTCCCGGATCTCCAAGCGCATCACGGTCCAGACGCCGCTGCTGTCCGCCGCCATGGATACCGTCACCGAGTCGCGGATGGCGATCGCCATGGCCCGCCAGGGCGGCCTCGGCGTCGTGCACCGCAACCTCTCCATCGCAGACCAGGCCGACCAGATCGACCGGGTCAAGCGCAGCGAATCGGGCATGATCACCAACCCCGTGACCATCGGCCCCGAGGCAACTCTTGCCGAGCTGGACGAGATCTGCTCGCACTACCGCGTGTCCGGTCTTCCGGTGGTCGACGAGGGCAACCGGCTGCTGGGCATCGTCACCAACCGCGACACCCGCTTCGTGCCGGAGTCCGACCTCCCGATCCGCCTGGTCAGCGACGTCATGACCAAGATGCCGCTCGTCACCGGGCACGTCGGCATCAGCCGCGAGGAAGCCTCGCACAAGCTTGCCACCAACAAGATCGAGAAGCTCCCGCTCGTTGACGAGCAGGGACGGCTCAAGGGCCTCATCACCACCAAGGACTTCACCAAGGCCGAGCAGTACCCGCTCGCGACCAAGGACGAGGAAGGCCGCCTGCGCGTCGGCGCGGCCATCGGATTCTTCGGCGACGGCTGGGAACGCGCCATGGCGCTCGTCGACGCCGGCGTGGACGCCCTCTTCGTTGACACCGCCAACGGGCACTCCCAGGGCGTGCTGGACATGATCCGACGGCTTAAGTCGGACCCCGCCGTCGCGCACGTGGACATCATCGGCGGCCAGGCCGCCACCCGTGAAGGCGCCCAGGCGCTGATCGACGCCGGTGCCGACGGCATCAAGGTCGGCGTCGGCCCTGGCTCGATCTGCACCACCCGCGTCGTCGCCGGCGTCGGCGTCCCGCAGATCACGGCCATCTACGAGTCCGCCAAGGCGGCCATCCCCGCCGGCGTTCCGCTGATCGCCGACGGTGGCCTGCAGTACTCGGGCGACATCGGCAAGGCGCTGGTCGCCGGCGCCGACACCGTCATGCTCGGCTCCCTGCTGGCGGGCTGCGACGAGTCCCCGGGTGACCTGATCTTCGTCAACGGCAAGCAGTTCAAGCTCTACCGCGGCATGGGTTCGCTCGGGGCCATGCAGACCCGCGGCAAGAACACCTCCTACTCCAAGGACCGCTACTTCCAGGCCGACGTCTCCGGCGATGACAAGCTCATCCCGGAAGGTATCGAAGGCCGCGTGGCCTACCGCGGCCCGCTGGCCTCCGTGGCCTACCAGCTGGTCGGCGGGCTCCGCCAAACCATGTTCTACACCGGAGCCCCGACGATCCCCGAACTCAAGGCCCGCGGAAAGTTCGTCCGGATCACCCCGGCTGGCCTGAAGGAATCCCACCCGCATGACATCCAGATGACGGTCGAGGCACCCAACTACGGTTCCCGCTAAGCCCACGGCCGCCAGGCCGGACGCCGCCACTTTTATGGTCACCGGTCAGGACTAGGCTCAATCCATGTCTGAACTCCCGCCCGCGCGTGAGCCCCGGCGCAAGCTTGCGCTGAGGCCCTACGCGCGGGCGGTGGGGCAGGTTCTGCGGGTCAGTTTCCGGGCCTCGCCCGCGGCCGTGGTCATGAAGGTGGCGGGATCGCTGATCTCGGCGCTGTTGCCGCTCGTCACCACGTATTATGCGGCGCTGACCACCACCTCACTCGCGGCAGCCTATTCGGGCAACGCCGCCGCAGGCCAGCAGGCCATCGTCTACGTCATCATCACCGCCGCGCTGGGGCTGTTCTGGGGCGCCTTCAGCAGCGTGGACCGCTACATCCAGCAGCTCATGAGCTTCCGGGTGGGCGCGATCGTGGGCGACCTGATGTACGAGCGCTTCCTGGCCCTCGAGTTCTGGCGGTACGACGACAAGGAAACTGTCGACCTCTACGACCGCGCCAAGCGCTTCTCCGACTCCTACGCGCGGGTCCTGGACCGCATCGCCGCGATCTTCACCCAGGCGGTCTCCGTAATCCTCGCCATCGGGGCGCTCCTGCTGGTCAGCTGGTGGATCGCGGTGATCGTCCTGATCGCGATCGTCCCCAGCGTGTACCTGCAGTTCAGGCTCTCCCGCGAGCAGATCGCCCACTGGAACACCCAGGTCGATTCGCGCCGGCAGCGGCGCATGATCGAAACCAACCTGCTCCGCCCCCAGCACATTGCCGAGATGCGCCTCTACGGGATCGTCGGCTACCTGATGGGACTGCGCTCCCGGCTACGGGACGCCGACGAGAAGCGCCGGCTGGACTTCCAGAAACGCTACATTCCCAAGCAGCTCGCGGCGGATGCCTTGCAGTACGGCGCCGAGGTGGTGTCGCTGATCTGGGTGGTAGGCCAGATCATCGCGCGGGCCCAGCCCGTCGGGCAGTTCCTCTACATCCAGCAGATCGTCAGCCGTGCCCTGTCCACGGCAAACAACCTTGTCTCCTCGCTCAGCTCGATCGACGAGGACCTGGCAAACTTGACGGATTACGAACTGTTCATGGCACTCCCGGTGCATTCCAGCCACGCCCCGCCGCTGCTGCAGGCCCCGAAGACTGTGGAATTGCGGGACATCCGGTTCACCTACACGGGCAGCGAACTCGAGGTCATCAAGGGCATTTCCCTGACCATCCGGGAAGGCCAGCACATTGCAATCGTAGGGGAGAACGGCGCGGGCAAGTCCACCCTGATCCGTATCCTCGCCGGCCTCTACCGGCCGGATTCCGGGCAGGTGCTGCTCGACGGCGTTGACCTCGCCGGCGTCGACGTCAAGTCCTGGCACCGGCATCTCGCAGTGCTCAGCCAGGAGTTCCTCAAATACGAGTTCGCGACGGCAGCGGAGAACATCTTCTTCGGCGACGTGGACGCGCCCCGCGATGACGGCCGGATCCGCAGGGCCGCCGCCGACGCGGAAGCCCTGGAGTTCATCAACAAGCTGCCCAACGGGCTGGACAACCACGTCAGCAACTGGATGGAGGACCCGCGCGGCCGGAAGGGAAGCGGCCTCTCCGGCGGCCAATGGCAGCGGCTCGCGATGGCCCGGAACTTCTACCGCAACGCCCCGTTCATGGTCATGGACGAGCCCACCTCGGCCATCGATGCGCTGGCCGAACACCGGATCTTCACCCGGCTCTTCGCCGACCGCAGCAGCACCATGATCGCCATCAGCCACCGGTTGGCCACGATCGAGAAGGCCGATGTGGTCTACATGCTGGAGGACGGCAGGATCGTGGAACAGGGCACGCACAAGGAACTCGTGGCGCTGCGCGGCCGGTACTTCCGGATGTTCGAATCCCAGCTGACAGCCGTGGAGACCGGTGACGCCAGCGCGGAGTGACGCCGGCAGTGAGCGGTGATTTGCCGGAGATGGCCGCTGTCCTGCGTCGTATTCCGGCCAGATGTGGCAAAGGGGCGAGGGCCGGCTCCGGGAGCCGGGCGGCCCATCGGCATCAGGTCCCTTCACTGGGATAACCTAGAGCAGTGACTTACGAGATTGAGATTGGCCTTGGCAAGCGTGGGCGTCGTGCCTACTCCCTGGATGACCTTGCGATCGTCCCCAACCGGCGTACCCGTGACCCCAAGGACGTGTCCGTCTCCTGGCAGATCGATGCCTACATGTTCGACATGCCGGTCATCGCCGCACCGATGGATTCGGCCATGTCCCCGGAAACCGTCATCGCCCTGGGCCGCCTCGGCGGACTCGGCGTGCTCGACCTCGAGGGCCTGTGGACCCGCTATGAGGACCCGCAGTCCGTCCTGGACGAGATCGCCGCCCTCGCCGACGAGACCAACAGCCCGGCCGTCACCCGCCGCATGCAGGAGCTCTACAAGGCGCCCATCCAGCCCGGGCTGATCACCTCGCGGCTCGCCGAGATCCGCGCCGCCGGGGTCACCGTCGCCGGCTCGCTCACTCCGCAGCGGACCCAGGAACACTACAAGACCGTCGTGGCCGCCGGCGTCGACATCTTCGTGATCCGCGGCACCACCGTCTCGGCCGAGCACGTCTCCAAGGACCACGAACCGCTGAACCTCAAGCAGTTCATCTACGAACTCGACGTCCCCGTGATTGTCGGCGGAGCGGCCGGCTACACCCCGGCCCTGCACCTCATGCGGACCGGTGCCGCCGGCGTCCTGGTCGGGTTCGGCGGGGGAGCCACCACCACCACCCGGCGTGCACTCGGGATCCATTCGCCGATGGCCTCCGCCATCTCCGACGTCGCCGCAGCCCGCCGCGACTACATGGACGAGTCCGGCGGACGCTACGTGCACGTGATCGCCGACGGCGGCATGGGCGTCTCGGGCGACATCGTCAAGGCCATCGCGATGGGCGCCGACGCCGTGATGCTGGGCAGCGCACTGGCCCGCGCCGCGGAAGCCCCCGGCAAGGGCTGGCACTGGGGCCAGGAAGCGCACCACCTCGAACTTCCCCGCGGCGACAGGGTCAACGTGGGCACCGTGGGACCGCTCGAAGAGGTACTCTTCGGGCCCGGACACCACACCAACGGCACATCCAACCTGATCGGTGCGCTGCGCCGTTCGATGGCGACCACCGGCTACTCGGACCTGAAGGAATTCCAGCGCGTCGACGTCGTCGTTTCGCCCTACGCGGGGAACTGAGACCCCTGCCCATCCGGACCACTTGGACGTAGTCTGGTGCCCTACGAGGTTTGATCCGGATGGAGGCGTGAAATGAACAGTTTTCCTGGCGGTTCTCCCGTGCCCGGTGGTGCTCTGGGGCCTGAGCAGCGCGAAGCTTCAATCGCAGTCCTCCAGGGCACCAACGAGCCGGGCAAGGAACTCGACATCCTGATCGTCGGCGGCGGCATCGTCGGCGCAGGCTCCGCCCTGGACGCGATCACCCGCGGGCTGAGCGTCGGCATCGTGGAGGCCAACGACTGGGCCGCGGGCACCTCGTCGCGGTCCTCGAAACTGATCCACGGCGGCCTGCGCTACCTGGAGATGCTCGACTTCGCCCTGGTCAAAGAGGCACTGCACGAGCGCGGACTGATCCTCTCGGTCCTCGCCCCGCACCTTGCCCGGCCTGTCCCGTTCCTGTACCCCTTGACGAGGCCCTTCCTGGAGCGGCCGTATGTCGGCGCCGGGATCGCCCTGTACGACGTCATGTCCATCACTGGCGGGCACAGCCGCGGGGTGCCCTTCCACAAGCACCTGAGCCGCCGCGGGACCCTCCGCGCCGCGCCGAGCCTCAAGGACGACGCCTTCGTAGGGTCCATCCGCTACTACGACGGCCAGGTCGACGACGCCAAATACGTGGCCAACCTCGTCCGCACCGCCGCGCACTACGGTGCCCACGCGGTCAACCAGATGTCCGTCGTGGACTTCCTCCGCGAAGGCGAACGCGTCGTCGGGGCCAAGGTGGTCAACCACGAGGATGGCTCCAGCTTCAACATCCGGGCCAAGCAGGTCATCAACGCCACCGGGGTCTGGACCGACGAGACCCAGGCCATGGTGACGGACCGCGGCCAGCTCAAGGTGCGCGCCTCCAAGGGCATCCATCTCGTGGTGCCCCGGGACCGTGTCCAGTCGACCGTCGGGCTGATCCTGCGGACCGAGAAGTCCGTGCTGTTCGTCATCCCGTGGGGCCGGCACTGGATCATTGGCACCACCGACACCGACTGGCACCTGGACAAAGCCCATCCCGCGGCGTCCAGCAAGGACATCGACTACCTCCTGGAGCACGTTAATAAGGTCCTCAAGCGCCCGCTCACCCGCGAGGACGTCGAAGGCGTCTATGCCGGCCTGCGCCCGCTGCTGGCAGGGGAGAACGAATCCACCGCAAAACTCTCCCGCGAACACGTGGTGGCGCACCCGGTGCCGGGACTCGTCGTCGTGGCCGGCGGCAAGTGGACGACCTACCGGGTCATGGCCAAGGATGCCGTGGACGAGGCGACGCGGAGCATGGACGAGCGTGTCCCGCCCAGCTGCACGGATTCCATTCCGTTGCTCGGTGCCAGCGGCTTCAAGGCCGCGTGGAACAAGCGGAACCGGATGGCGGAGGAGACCGGCGTCCACGTGGCGCGGATCGAGCACCTGCTCAACCGCTACGGCTCCATGGCCGCCGAGGTGCTGGCGCTCATCACCGCAAACCCGGAGCTGGGCGAACCGTTGCCGGGAGCCGATGACTATCTGGCGGCCGAGGCCGTCTACGCCGCCACGCACGAAGGTGCCCGCCACGTGCAGGATGTGCTGACCCGCCGAACCCGGATCTCGATCGAGTCGTGGGACCGGGGTGTCTCTGCCGCCCCCGTAGTCGCTAAACTGATGGCAGACGTTCTCGGCTGGAGCGATGCGCAGCGCGAGGGCGAAATCAAGCACTACCTGGCACGGGTCGACGCCGAACGGCTGAGCCAGCAGCAACCGGACGACGAATCCGCCGACGCAGCACGAATGGGCGTGGAGGATATCGTTCCGTTGCGTTGACAGGCTCCGCCGATCCGTTGCGCTCATCATGAGCGCTCCGGGCGGCGTACACCGTTGCCACTTCGAAGGGACACCACTTGGCGGAACCACTGGACCGGTATGACGCCGGCCTCACCACCCCCGAGATGGTGATCCTGGAGCTTGACGCCACCGACAAACTGGACGCCACGGCCCAGCTCGCGGAACGGATGCATGCCGCGGGCCGGATCTCCGACCTCGAAGGATTCCTCAAGGATGTCAGCGCTCGCGAGCATCAGCTGGCCACCGGACTCCCGGGCGGCATCGGGCTGCCGCACGCCCGCAGCGAGCTCGTGTCGCGGACCTCGATCGCGGTGGGCATCACGAAGTATGGCAAGGCCCTCGACTTCGGCGCCGCTGATGGCCCCGCCACGGTCATCCTGCTGATCGCGACCCCGGCCAGCTCCTTCTCCGACCACCTCGAGGTGCTGGCGACGCTGGCGCGCTCGCTGTCCAAGGAATCGTTCCGCGAGTCGCTGCGCCGGGCCTACGACCCCGAGGTGATCGCCGAACTCATCAACTCCAGCCTGGTGTTCTTCGATCACTAGGGATTGGGGCAGGCCCTTTCGTGTCGACTCCGTCGCCACGCAGGGACCCTGCTGCCCCACTCCGGGGGCAGGCCCTTTCGTGTCGACTCCGTCGCCACGCAGGGACCCTGCTGCCCCACTCCGGGGGCAGGCCCTTTCGTGTCGACTCCGCCGCCACGCAGGGACCCTGCTGCCCCACTCCGGGGGCAGGCCCTTTCGTGTCGACTCCGCCGCCACGCAGGGACCCTGCTGCCCCACTCCGGGGCAGCAGGCCACTCCCGGGACCCGATTCCCAACGCGTTTCGTTGTTCTACACGCCGACGAAGTACGGTTAAGGGGTGCTGAAAACTGCCCTCAAACCCCGCTGGATCGCAGGCCTTGTGTTTGCGATCGCCATTTCGGGGGTCTTTGTGCTGCTGAGCCAGTGGCAGTTCGGCCGCTCGACCCAGTCGGAGGTTCCGGCCAGCACCACGACCGAGGAGCTCAAACCGCTCACCGCCGCCCTGCGGCCGGGGGAGTTCTTCCACGGTTCGGTCGCCGACCAGATGATCTCCGCTACCGGGAGTTATGATCCGCAGAAACAGGTCCTCGTCCCGGACCGCCTGAACGACGGCGCGAAGGGCTACTGGATAGTCTCAGCGTTCGCCGTCAAGGATGCCCCTGTCCTGACGGGAGCCGGCGCCTCCGCCCAGACCTGGATCCCCGTGGCACGCGGCTGGGTGGCGGATCCGGCGGATGCCGTGGCACCGCCGTCGGGCATCATTGAACTGACCGGACGGCTGCTGCCGTCCGAAGCACCGCTGCCGGCAACCGACCCCGGCCCCGGGCGCGCAACCGCCGTATCCGTCGCGGAACTCATCAACGTCTGGGACGTCAGCAGCTACCCCGGCTTTGTCGCCGCGGGCTCCGAACGGTCAGGGAACGCCGACGTCGGCGCGGTTGCCGTCTCGCGCGGCGGTGTCAAGCCGCTGAACGTCGGGCCCCAGCCCCCCGCCCAGAAGGTCAACTGGCTGAATCTCTTCTATTCCGTGGAATGGGTCGTCTTCGCCGGATTCGCGCTGTTTATCTGGTGGCGCCTGGTGAAGGACGACTACCGCCGCGGCCTGGAGGACGCACTCGACGCAGCCGAGGCGGCCGCCGCCGGCCGGAAGCCCGAAGGGGAGCCCGACGGCGGGGAGCCAACCGGGACCAGCACGAATACCAGCAACCGCAACACAACAGACCCGAAGGTGCAATCATGATCGAGCCCCAGCCGGCCATCCAGCCGCAGCAGTCCAATGGAGCGGGAACAGCCGCCGGCCGGAAGCGCCGCTTCGGCGGTACCGAGGCCCAGATCCGTTCCGCCCTGAAGTTCTACAAGGTCATGGCCTACCTGACCGGATCCATGCTGCTCCTGCTCTGTGCCGAGCTGGTCACCCGGTACGCCTTCGGACAGTACCTCTTCGCGGGCGGCACCAACGCCCTCACCGGCCAGCCGTTCGGCCTGGGATTCGCCGACGCCGAGCCGGCGGGAGTGATCGGGGGAGTGAACCTTTCGGTCACGATCCTGATCGTGCATGGCTGGATGTACGTTGTGTACCTGATTTCCAACTTCCGCCTGTGGTCCCTGATGCGCTGGCCGTTCGGCAAGCTCGTCCTTTTGGCGCTGGGCGGCGTTGTGCCGTTCCTGTCCTTCTTTGTGGAGAAGAAGTTCCACGCCGAGGTGGAGGCCGAGCTGGCCGCGAACCCGCAGGCACCGCAGCGCTACTGAGTTTTCGGCCCCGGGGCGTCGGCCGCCGTCGGGCGTCCGTAATGTGAGTTCGCTTACCTGGGGGCCCGGATACGGTGCCGCCCGGACTTCGCAATGTGCGGCCGGGCGGCGGCGCAAAGTAGGCTAGGGGGGTGACTACTCCCACTGCATCCCAGACGTCCCACAGGCCGGTGCTGGTTGTTGACTACGGTGCCCAGTACGCGCAGCTGATCGCCCGCCGCGTCCGGGAAGCGAATGTGTATTCGGAAGTGGTTCCGCATACCTACAGCACCGAGCAACTGCTGGCCAGGAACCCCGCCGCCATCATCCTCTCCGGCGGCCCCGCAAGCGTGTACGCCGAAGGCGCCCCGAGCGTCGGCGCAGACCTGTTCGAGGCCGGGGTTCCGGTCTTCGGAATCTGCTACGGCTTCCAGGCCATGGCCAACGCCCTTGGCGGCAAGGTGGCCAGGACCGGACTGCGTGAATACGGCGCCACCGAGACCACCACCATCGGCGAAGGCCGCAGCATCCTCGAGGGCATGCCCCAGCACCAGAGCACCTGGATGAGCCACGGCGACTCCGTGCACGACGCTCCCGAGGGCTTCGAGGTCCTAGCGACGACGGCGGGCGCCGACGTCGCCGCCTTCGCCAACGAGGAAAAGCGCCTTTACGGGGTCCAGTGGCACCCCGAGGTGAAGCACTCGGCCTACGGCCAGCAGGTCCTGGAGAACTTCCTGTTCAAGGGCGCCGGGCTCGAGCCGAACTGGACCACGGGCAACATCCTCGAAGAGCAGGTCGAGCGGATCCGCGCACAGATCGGCGATGCCCGGGTCATCTGCGGCCTTTCCGGCGGCGTTGATTCCGCCGTCGCCGCGGCCCTCGTGCAGCGTGCCGTCGGCGAACAGCTGACCTGCGTCTTCGTGGACCACGGCCTGCTGCGCGAAGGCGAAGCCGAACAGGTGGAACGCGACTTCGTAGCCGCGACGGGCGTCAAGCTCTATGTCGCCAACGAGCAGGAGCGCTTCCAGAGCGCACTGGCCGGTGTCAGCGACCCGGAGACGAAGCGCAAGATCATCGGCCGCGAATTCATCCGCGCCTTCGAGGAAGCCGAACAGGCCATCATCGCCGAGGCGGCCGCGCACGGCGAAAAGATCAGGTTCCTCGTGCAGGGCACCCTGTACCCGGACGTCGTCGAATCCGGCGGCGGCGAAGGTGCCGCAAACATCAAGAGCCACCACAACGTGGGCGGCCTGCCGGAAGACCTGCAGTTCGAACTCGTCGAACCGCTGCGCGCCCTGTTCAAGGACGAGGTCCGCGCCGTCGGTGCCCAGCTTGGCCTGCCGCAGGAAATCGTCGGACGCCAGCCCTTCCCCGGCCCCGGCCTCGGCATCCGGATCGTCGGCGAGGTCACCAAGGAGCGGCTTGACCTGCTGCGCAAGGCTGACGCGATCGCGCGCGCCGAACTGACCGCGGCAGGACTGGACGACGAGGTGTGGCAGATGCCGGTTGTCCTGCTGGCCGATGTCCGCAGCGTCGGTGTCCAGGGCGACGGCCGCACCTACGGCCACCCGATCGTGTTGCGTCCCGTGTCGTCGGAAGACGCCATGACCGCGGACTGGTCGCGGCTGCCCTACGATCTGCTGGCCAGGATCTCCAACCGGATCACCAACGAGGTGGACGGCGTCAACCGCGTGGTGCTCGATGTGACCAGCAAACCGCCGGGAACCATCGAGTGGGAATAGCATTGTGAATGGCCGGCCTCGTCGAGGCCGGCCATTCGTTTCACTCCCAAATTACTCCCGAATTCTGGTTCAATTTGCTCCGCGCCAGTGTTGCGGTGCCTCACCGGGCCCTGATTCGGGCTACCCTCGAATGCATGCCGGTATGGTCCAAGGCGTCCCGCGCGAGCAGAGAAAACGCAGCCAGAACAAACGCAGTCCAAGAAAACGCAGGCAGAGAAAAGAAGGCAGCAGTGTCAGTTGGTCAAGGCCACCCCGAGGACTCTGAGGAGCTCAGGACTTGGCTGTCGGGGCTTAAGCCCGTCACCGGAGCAGATACGATGCTGCGGTTCACCAAGACGCCCGAAGGCTCCATTGATCTCACCCACGCCCACCCGTCCGGGCTTGCCCAGCTGATGGCGGGCCGGCGCACCCGGCTCTCCACCCTGATCCGCGACCGGCAGCAGTACGTTGTCGCGGCCCGGGCCTCACGCAACCTCCGCTCGAAGATCTTCGAACTCGCCAACGACCGCGGCATCGACGCCGGCTATTTCTCGGCCGGCACCGTCGTCTGGACGTCCGCCGTCGGGGGCAAGCCACAGCGGATCTCGGCCCCGGTCATGCTCACTGCGATTTCCCTGACGGTCCGTCCCGGCGAGGACGACTATGAACTGCAGCTGACCGAACAGGCGCAGATCAACCCTGCCCTGATCCGCCATCTCAAAACCGTCCACGGGATCGTCTTTGACGTCAACGCCGTGACCCGGATGGCGTACAGCACCGCCCGCTACGATCCGCAGCCGGTCCTGGACCGTCTCGGCACGCTCATCCAGCCGATCCACGGCGCCGAGGTCGAGCACAACCTGCTCGTCTCCACCTTCGCCGATCTGTCCGGAAACCTGGACGATCCGTGGATCAACCAGAACAACGCCGTCGTGGCCGCCTTGGCGCGGGCCGCCGCCGGGGGGCCCGTGGAGGTGCCGGAACTGCCGGCCGGCCGATTCCCCAGCACCGATGAGCGGGACCCGGCCGACGAGCTGCTGCTGCTCGACGCCGATACGGACCAGCAGTACGTTGTGGATGCCGTCCGTGCAGGGGACTCGCTCGTGGTCAGCTGCCCGCCGGGCACGGGCCAGACCCAGACTGCCATCAACACGATCGGCGCGCTCGTCGATGAGGGCAAGACGGTCCTGGTGGTGGGGGACCGGCGCGCCAGCCTCGCCGAGATCTCGGGCCAGCTGGACGTCCTCGGACTCGACTCCATCCTCCTGCAGCTCTCCGGGAACGCGACCCCATTGCAGATCAAGGGCCAGCTTGTCCGTGCCATCGTGCGGAATGAGAAGTCCCTGCAGCCCCAGCTGGCGAATCTTCACGCCACCCTGACCGGACACCGCCACGCCCTGATGGACCATGTGGCATCGCTCCACAACGTGCGGCAGCGCTGGGGCTGCTCCCCGTATGAGGCCATGCAGTCACTGGCCGCGCTGACGTCCATCCAGCCCGCCCCGGCCACCACGGTCCGGCTCAAGCGCAGCGTGCTGGACAATATCCGCGACCGGGAGGAGCTGGCCGGCCGGCTCCGCAGGGCCGCCGAACTGGGCAGCTTCAGCCGTGCTTCGACCACGAGCCCCTGGCACGGCGCGAGGCTCCTGACCCGCAAGGAAACCCAGGAGGCCCAGCATGTGGCCCGCTCCGTAGCCGGGAAGCTGCCGTTGCTGCGCGAGCGCATGAACGGCGTCGCCGAACACGCCGAGATCCGCCTGGGCAGCACCTTCGCCGAATGGGGAGAGCAGATCGAACTCCTGGTTGCGGTGCGCGAAAGCCTTGACAGGTTCACCCCGGACATCTTCGACCGCCCGGTCCACGACCTCATCTCCGCCACCGCAGCCTCCTCCTGGCGCCGCGAACGGAACATTGAGATGCCGTCGATGCAGCGCTCCCGCCTCCGCCGCGTGGCCAAGGAATACGTCCGGCCCGGGGTGCATATCGCAGATCTTCACAGCTCGCTCCTCCTTGTCCAGGAGCAGCGGGCCGCATGGTCCGGTTACGCCACAACGCAACGCCACCCGGCCATTCCCTCCGGTCTCGCAGAAATCACGGCCCTCTACCGCGAGCTGGAGTCCGAACTGGCGGAGCTGGGCCAGGCCGTCAAATTCACGGCAGCCGGCGGTGGCCTGGACCGCACCGGCTATGAAGAGCTGATGGAACGCCTGGACCGGCTGGTGGCCGATACCGGCACCCTGGAGACCCTGCCGGAGCGGACACTGCTCGTGGAGAACATGCGCGAACACGGCCTCGGCGAACTGCTCGCGGACCTGGCCGAGCGGGAGGTCCCGGCAGAGTCGGTAGCTGCCGAACTCGAACTGGCCTGGTGGCAGTCGGCCCTGGAAGCGATGATCAGCGGTGATGGTTACCTCGCCATGTCCGACGGCGAGGCGTTGCGGCAGCTCGAAGCGGAGTACCGCCTCGCGGACAACGCCCACATTGCCAGCGGCGCCGCCCGGCTCCGCTGGAAACTGTCCGAACGCTGGCGTGCGGCCATCGCGGAGTATCCGCGCCAGTCGGACCTGCTGCGGACCCTGCTGAAGGACGGCCGGGTCACGCTGGCGGCCCTGACCGGCCAGGCCCCGGAGCTTCTCCCCATGCTCGTGCCGGTATGGTCGGTCAGCCCCTACCTCATGACCGGTGTGCTCCCGGTGGAACAGAGGTTCGACGCTGTCGTCATCCTGGACGCCGAGGCGACATCGCTTCAGGCCGTCCTGCCGGCCGTTGCCCGCGCCAGGCAGGTGATTGCCTTCGGCGATGACAGGATCGCCAGCCCCCGGACGTTCACCGTCGGGGTGGAGCGGCTCGCCGCCGGCGAGAGCTCCCACCAGGGCGTGGACAGCGCCTATGCGGCGCTCTCGGCCGTGCTGCCTGTCTGGAACCTTCGGACCGTCTACCGGGCGGTGGATGAGGACCTCGTGCGGCAGCTCAGCAAGGGCTTCTACGACGGCACGCTCCGAAGGCTCCCGGAAGGGCAGTCCGCCACGGGCCTGGACCGATCCCTGACGGTCGAGTACCTGCCGGACGGCACCGGGCTGCCCAGCGCGGACCACGACGGCGTCGAATCGGTTGTCGCCGAGGTGAACCGGGCAGTGGAGCTCGTCTTCGAACACGCCAGGCTGCGGCCCCGGACGTCACTGGCGGTGGTCACGGGCAGCCTGCGCCATGCGGCCCGGATCGGCGAATCCATCCGGCTGCAGCTGCCCAACTATCCGCTGCTCGCCAGCTTCTTCACCGCAGGCGACGAGTCCTTCCGGGTAGTGGACCTGGAACGCGCCCAGGGCCTGGTCCGCGACCACGTGATCTTCTCCCCGGGTTACGGCCGCACTCCGCACGGGCGCGCGCTGCACAACCTGGGCCCCCTCTCCGCCGAAGGCGGACGGGCCAAGTTTGCCCTGGCGATGTCGCGTTCGCGCCGGTCCCTGCATGTGCTCAGCTGTTTCCGTCCCGAGGATCTGGATGTCACCCGGCTGAGCCACGGCGCGGTGGACTTCTACGAACTGCTTGACCGCGAAATTGCGGGAAACTCCGATCTGGGCAGCCCCGCCTCCCGGGCCGCCGCGAGTGAGCAGGCACTTGGTGCCGATCCGCTGGTGGCTGACCTCGGAGACCGGCTCCGTGCCCGCGGGGCAAGGGTCTGGCACCAGTATGACGGAGCCGTGAACATGGTTGCGGCGGCCGACCCGCTGAGGACCATCGGCCAGGAGGATGCCGAGATTCCCCGGCCCGTCGCGATCGAGTCCGACGGTACCGAACAGTACCGGCGGATGACCGTCCGCGAACGCAGCCGGCTCCGGCCGCAGGTGCTGGAGCGCCTCGGCTGGCGCTATGTGCCACTATGGACCATAGAGGTGTTCACCGATCCTTCGGCCTGCGCCGACCGCATCGGCGGGTATCTGGGCCTGGATAAGCCGGAAGCATCCAGGCTGATGCGGACCTCGCCGGGGTTCCTCGACGACGACGTCGAGAATCTCGCCGCAAGCCAGGTGCACAGCCCGGACAACGAGACATCCCGCGGCCAGGCACGGCCCGCACAGGCGCTCCCTGGGCAGATGCGTGGGGGGTGGCGCAGCGCGGATCAGCAGGAAACAGTAACAGGCAGTAAGGAGGCCGACGGCATGAGTGCAGACGGCGAAATCCGGGGCAGCAGCCGCCAAAACGGCGGGCACCTGGATGAAGTGAATTACGCACCGGAGCCGGGCGCTCCGGCAGTGGACGCCCCCCGGCAGGCAGTTCACGCCACGGTTGCCGGCGGCTTGCTGCCGAACAAGGCGGCCGAGGACGATCCGCGCCGGTGGGGCGACCAGCCGAACAGCTATGACCACGACTCGTGGCTTCAGGAGCAGAAGCCTCCGCACTGGGGCTAGTGCAGCCCTAGCCCGGGGCGGTTCCCACAAGTACGAAAAAAAGCTTGCCCAAGGTGGAGGCACCAGCCAGCCGGCGCGCCTGCTCCGGGTCGGCGGCCACGACGATCAGGCCCTCGGCGTCTCCTCCTGCCGCCAGCCACTGGCCGGCCTTCCCGCCCCGTGTGGAGGTCCACAGCACCGGGACGGCGGACGCCAGGACCTGGGATGCCGCCGGTTGTTCAAAACCGCTGCCGCTTGTGAGCACCACGTTCACCAGTTGCCCGGGGGAGACCAGCTGGATCGAGGCAGGATCCGCCATCCGGAGCGGTACGGCTGCCGAGCCGGCCGGGCTTCCGGCCAGCAACCCGGGCCCCAGGAGCTGGGAGTCGGAGAGCAGCTGGCCCTTTCGCAGTGCCACGGCCAACTGCATTCCCCGGACTGCCGCCTTGTTGCTGAAGCTCCCGCCGGGCACGAGGGCGGGCGGCACATCGAGGGTGACGACGTCGTCGGGTGAGAGGGTCTTGCCTGCCGGAAGGTCGCTGACGGACGCCAAGGCTGCCACGGTCGTTGCGGGCGCCGGCGTGAGCTGCTGCACCGCCAGGGCGGCCGCAACACACAGCAGGAGGGCTACCGCCAGCCGGCGGTTGCGGTTCAACCAGGCGGCCAGGCGGCGGCGCGACGGACGGCCTCCCGGCTTCCGGGCGCGCGTCGGGCCGCCTGGGCCCGGCCAGGGCGGGGCTGGACGTTGACCGCCGGAAAAAGTGCGGAAGACCGGGCCAGGGAGGCCGGCACGGTAGCCGCTACGGCATGGAACGGGGAACGGGAGAGTGGCCATGCCGCCACGCTACGCATCCCCCCGGGGGCAGCCGCAGCCGCCGGAGCCACTATGTGGAAAAGGAAAGCGCGATCGGTGGCAACAGCCGTGGCTGGCCGCCCGAAGCCAGGGAACTAGCTGGCGGCAGCGGGAGCAGGCGCCGCCGCGGGGGCGGGAGCTGCGGCTGCCGACACGGTGCTGCCCTTGGCGTCACGGGAATCGGTCCGGTAGAACCCGGAGCCCTTGAACACCACGCCGACGCTGTTGAACTTCTTGCGCAGGGTGCCGTGGCATTCGGGGCAGGTCGTCAGGGAGTTGTCGGTGAACGACTGCACGATCTCGAAGTCGTGGCTGCAGTCCTTGCAGGCGTAGGCATACGTGGGCACTGGAAATCCTCCTCTGGGACAAACGAGCAGGTCCCGTGCTGTCCAGTCAGGATTTCCGTCCCGGGAATCCGAAACGTAGATCCGTGACTTAGCAGTCGCAGGGCCTGAGTGCTAATTCTATCACCCCGGCCACGGAGCCCCACCAAGCCGGAGCAGCCCACCGGGCGTCAGCGCCGCGGAAACTTTCCGGTCGAACGACTCGGCGGGAATGCTGCCCGCGGGCAGCACCTCCGTGTCGTAGACGACGGCGGCGGTCGGCACCGGGACGGCGTCGTGCGGCCGCGCGCGCATGACGCGGTCCGCCTCCAGGGCGGCCAGGAATTTGTCGTAGTAGCCGCCGCCCTGCCCGATCCTGTTGCCGGAGCGGTCGACGGCGGTCGCCGGCAGGAAGATGCCGGCGGCGTCGTGCACCGCCGCAGTCCCGTACCGCTCGCCGACGGGTTCCTGGATCGGGGCGTAGCGGCTGCGGGCAAAGCCGGACTCCGGCGTCCAGTACACCCAGCTCAGCTCGAGTTCCGGCTCGCAGACGGGCAGCAGGACCCGGTGTCCGGCGTGGTGCAGGGCGGCGAGCAGGGGAAGGGTCGGCGGTTCGGAACCCACGCCGAGGTATGCGGCAAACGTTCCCGGCCGGCCGCCGGTGAGTCCGGCTGCCCAGTCCAGCCCGTGACGGGCGATGCCCGCCGCGGCGGATTCCTTGGCCGCCGGGGACAGCGCGGCACGCCGGAGCCTGTGACTGGACCGGATGTCTTCCTTTGACGCCATAATGCCCTGCCCCTCCGTCTGTTACACGCTGGGAAGGGTCCTTCCCAAGGCTGCCGGAATGATTACCGAATGATTGGTACCTCCGTTAGATTAGTCGAGTGACTACACCCAACGCTTCCGTCCGCAAGGCCGTCATCCCCGCCGCGGGTCTTGGTACCAGGTTCCTCCCCGCCACCAAGGCGATGCCGAAGGAAATGCTCCCGGTCGTCGACAAGCCGGCGATCCAGTATGTCGTCGAGGAGGCCGTGCATGTCGGCCTGCATGACATCCTGATGATCACCGGCCGGAACAAGCGTGCGCTGGAGGACCACTTCGACCGCGTCCCGTCCCTCGAAGCCTCGCTGGAAGCCAAGGGCGACACGGCCAAACTGGAGTCCATCCAGGCCGCCAGCAACCTCGGCGACATCCACTACGTGCGCCAGGGCGATCCCATGGGCCTTGGCCACGCCGTCCTGCGGGCGAAGCAGCATGTGGGTTACGAACCGTTTGCAGTCCTCCTCGGCGATGACCTGATCGACGCCCGCGATGAACTGCTCAGCACCATGATCGAGGTCCAGGCGAAGACCGGCGGATCGGTGGTCGCCCTGATCGAGGTTGAGCCGTCCCAGATCAGCGCCTACGGCTGCGCCGACGTGGCCGCCATCCCGGGCGAAGACTATGTCCGCATCAATCACCTCGTGGAGAAGCCCGACGTCGAGGACGCCCCATCAAACCTCGCCGTGATCGGCCGTTATGTCCTGCACCCGGCCGTCTTTGACGTGCTGGAACACACCGAACCCGGCCGCGGTGGAGAAATCCAGCTCACGGACGCGCTCCAGGAACTGGCGGCGGGCGAAGGCGAAGGCTACGGCGTGTACGGGGTGGTGTTCCGCGGCCGCCGCTACGACACCGGGGACAAGCTTAGCTACCTTAAGGCCTGCGTCCAGCTTGCCTGCGACAGCGATGACCTGGGTCCCGGCCTGCGTGACTGGCTGCCGGGCTTCGCCGCCAGCCTCACTCCCAGCCTGACCAAGTAACTCCCATGGGGGGCGACTTCAAATGGCCGGTGACGTTGGAGAGCGGCGACATCGTGCTGCGCCCGATCCGGTACCGGGACCGCAAGGAGTGGACGGCGCTCCGCTCGCGCAACCGGGAATGGCTGGCCCCCTGGGAAGCATCGAACCCCGCGCCCGGCGGCGGGCTGCCCGACTATCGCCAGATGGTGCGCTCGCTCAAAGTCCAGGCCGCCCAGGCCACGGCCCTGCCCTTCGTCATCACCGCCCGCACGCCGGGTTTCCAGGAGCCCGTGATCGTCGGCCAGTTGACGGTCTCATCCATCGTGTGGGGTTCGGCGATGATGGCGACCCTCGGCTACTGGGTGGACAGGGACCGCGCCGGCCGCGGTATTGCCCCCACGGCGGTGGCGCTGGCAACGGACTACTGTTTCGGGACCCTGGGCCTGCACAGGATGGAAATCAATATCAGGCCGGAAAACGGACCCAGCCTGCGCGTCGTGGAGAAACTCGGCTTCCGCGATGAGGGATGCCGGCCGCGGTTCCTGCACATCAACGGTGAATGGGCCGATCACCGCAGCTTTGCGCTGACCTCGGAGGAAGTCCCTGAGGGGCTCCTCGCACGGTGGCTGCGAAGCCGTCCGGCCTGATCAGCGGATGACGTCCACGCCGGGTGTTTTGACATAAGTCGAGGCATTTGTCACTTGCCACGCGACACACCGGGGACAATGCGGGGCCGTTCCCCGAGTTGCTCATACGGTTTTGATTGTGGACTTCCCTCTTAGCAGCTCTGTGATCCTTGTCATTGCTGTTGCGCTCTGGATTGTGTGGGTGGCGCCCTACGTTCTCCGGAACGGACGCCACCAACTGCAGCCTGCGGGCGATTTCCTGGCGGAGGTCATAGATTTAGAACCCGCAGACCCCCAAGCCGGGAAGATCATGATGATGGCCCAGCAGGAGGATCCCATGACCAGCACGCAGCGTACCGGACCCGTCAAGCGCGCGGCCGACGCCGATGCGGCCCGGAAGCCGGCGGCAACCGGCCCGGCGTTCCGGATCCGCTACGGGCGCCTCGCGCTCGCACTGGCCGGCGTGCTGTCCCTGCTCGCCGGGGTCGTCTCCGCCGCGCTTCGGATCTTTGGACTTGGCACCGCCTGGCTGCCGGTCGTGACGCTCCTGGGCGCGGCTGGCGCCGTCGTGCTGCTCCGCCGGCTGGCCGTGCGGGACCGTCGACGCAAAGTGAATGTGGCGTTCCGTGCGGCGATGAGTGCCCCGACGCCGCGAAGCGCGTCGGCACAGTCTGCCCAGCTGCGCTCTGCCCAGGCCCAGCCTGCCCAGGAGCCCGGCGCCGGGGTCCGTTCCCGGGACACCCGTGAGCCGGTGAGCCGGCCCGAGAGCCTGCTCTTCGACGCCCAGTCGGGGCCCGGTGCCCCCAAAGCCGCCCCGAAGGCGCTGACAGCCCAGGAACTGAGGCAGGCCGCCATGGCCGAAGCCGCGGCGTCCGGGGACACCTCCGTACGCCTGAGCCCGGAAGGGTCGAGCTGGGAGCCGGTGGAGATCCCGAAGCCCACCTACGTTGAAGCAGCCAAGGCGGAGCGTGCCGCGCCCGGGCCGCTCGATCTTCCGGCAGCACCCAAAGCCGTCGGCAAGCCCTCGCTCAAGCAGGGCCTCGTGCAGGGCGGGAGCCGGACACCCGCGTCCGAGGCCCCCGCGGCAGTTTCCGACGCGAAGCCGGGCAAAGCCCAGAGCGCCTTGAGCAATCTGGACGATGTCCTCCAGCGCCGCCGCGCCTGACATCCTCACCAGGTCCCGGCCCCGGGAAGCCAGCAATGGCAGCCCGGGGCTTTTTGTTGTCCGGCGGCAGCCCTGTCTCCAACGGCAACGGACCGGTAGCCTCGGCCCATGACGCGAATCTGTGTTGCCGGCGGAACCGGCCAGGTGGGGCGTGAGGTGGTGCGCCGGGCGGTAGCCGGCGGGCACGGGGTTGCCGTCCTCAGCCGCAATCCGCCCCCGGGCGGGGCGGCCGGGCACCACGGCGGCGCGGAGTACTTCCGTGGCGACGTCACCACCGGAGAGGGGTTGGCGGCGGCGCTGGCTGGCGCCGCCGTCGTGATCGACTGCCTTGAGGGGCGGTCGGGGAAGGCGCGGAAGGACTTCGCCGACGGCGGTGCCCGGCTTCTCCGCGCCGCCCAGGACGCCGGGGTGACGAAAGCGGTGCTGCTGTCCATCATCAACTGCGACCGGAGCAGCTTCGGCTACTACAGGACGAAGGCCGCCAAGGAACAGGGCTACGAGCGGTGCGGCCTTGAAACGATTGCCGTCCGCGCCACGCAGTTCCACTCCCTGCTGGCAGACATCTTCGCGGCCGGGTCGCGGTTTGGGATCATCCCCGTGGTGAAGGGCGCACGGTTCCAGCCCGTCTCGCCTTCGGACGTGGCCGCGGCCCTGCTGGAAACAGCCTTGGCGGCCCCGTCCGGGGCGCGGCACCGCGTCCGTACCATCGGCGGGCCGGAGATCGCCGAGATGGGGGAGTTGGCCCTGGCCTGGAAGCGGGCGAGCGGGTCGCGGGGGCGCCTCGTGCGGCTGCCGTTGCCCGGCGCGATGGGCCGATACCTGCGTGACGGGCTGAATCTGATACCTGAAGAACGCCGCGGAACTGAAACTTTCCGTGGCTGGCTGGCAAAGAGCGCCGATAGTTTGTAGCCTAGGGAGACCGGCAACGCCGTTCCTCCGGGACCGGCGTTGCTTCGGGGCTATAGCTCAGTTGGTAGAGCGCTTCGTTCGCATCGAAGAGGTCAGGAGTTCGAATCTCCTTAGCTCCACTGTTTTCAGGGGTTTTGGGGGCACAAGTGCCTCCCAATAAACACTTTCATAACACTTTGGACCCTGAAGTGGCGTTGTGCTGGTAGCTCGGAATGTACTCGTTCGCCCACGCTAACGCGGCCCTTCGAGGCTCATGATCGATCTGCAGTTGCGTGCAGCCCTCCAAGGACAAACGGCTGGACGCCGAGGCGCAAGGCTGTCCGCGCGAGGACGGCTCCTATATCAGCCAATGCCTGGCGTTGGGCCGACACCGGCCGAGGGTCTTTAGGCACGCACCCAGGACAGCTGTCCGGGCTTATCATGAGGCATGCCCGGGACTGAGAAGTTGGAAGTGGAGCGAAAATTCGACGTTGGCGGGTCCGATGAGTTGCCGGCTTTCACGTCGATCACAGGGGTGGACAGCGTCGGGACAGCCGTAGACCAGAAACTTGATGCCGTGTACTTCGACACGGCGGGGTTGACGCTTGCGGGCCGCGGGATCACGTTGCGCCGGCGTACCGGCGGTAAGGATGCCGGATGGCATCTGAAGCTGCCGGTGGCCGCGGGGGAACGGCGCGAAATCACGGAGCCGTTGAACGAGGACCCGGATACTGTGCCTGCACGGTTGAAGGGCCTAGTAATGACCCATACCCGGAACCAGGAACTTGTGGCAGTCGCCCACTTGAAGACCCACCGGACGGCGATTCCCCTGTTCGGAGCCGACGGAACGGTCCTGGCTGAATTCAGCGATGACCGGGTGGAATCGCGGATCCTCCTGGAACCGTCCGAACGTGCCACCTGGCGGGAATGGGAAGTCGAACTGGTCGACGGGAACCGGGAGGTACTGGACGCCGCCGATACGGTGTTCGCCCTGATGGGCCACCGGCCGGCGGAGCTGCCTTCCAAACTGGCACGCGCCCTTGGCTCCCGGTATCCGGCTGAGGTCCCTCCCGTACCTCGTCCGCGGAGCAAGGGCCACGCCTCGACGGTGCTTGTCTCGTATATGCATGCCCAGGTCGAGGCCCTCAAGGCGCACGACCCTGGGGTCCGGGAAGGGGCCCCGGACGCGGTCCACCAGCTCCGGGTCGCCGCACGCCGGATGCGGTCCGTGCTGGCAAGCTTCCGCAGGTTGACGGACAAGGGGACCGCGCAGCTTCTGCGGGAAGAACTTCAATGGCTTGCCGGGGCGGTGGGGGCGGCACGGGATACGGAGGTCATGCGGGCCCACTTGAACGAGATGATCGGCGCCGAGCCCCCGGATCTGATCATTGGCCCCGTGCAACAACACATCGATGACCAGCTCGGGGCCGCCTATGAGGCTGCCCTCGCCGACGGCCTGGCTGCGCTGGGAAGCGACCGGTATTTCCGGCTTCTTGATGCGTTGGATGCTTTCCTCGCGGCCCCTCCCTTGGCCGGACCGGCGCGAAAGAAGGCCGAGGGGGCGGTGGGCCGGCTCGTCAACGCAGAACGGCGGCGCCTGCAAAGAGCGGTGGGGGGCGTGGACGACGCGGAAGAAGCGTCTGTCGATGCGGTGCTGCATGAGGTGCGGAAGAGCGCAAAACGGCTCCGCTACGCGGCAGAAGCCGCCGTCCCGGTTTTCGGGAAACAGGCCTCGAGGCTTGCCCGCGCCGCGGAAGAAATCCAGACCGTCCTGGGCGAGCATCAGGACAGCGTGATCATCAGGGAGAAGCTTCGCTCACTCGCCACCGAATCCCCGGACGGCGGCCGGGAAGACGGATTCACGTACGGCCGTCTCCACGCCCTGGAGCAGCAACGTGGCGCCGACGCCCGCACCCGGTTCTCCCGGGCCTGGCGTAATTCGCCGCCCAGGCCCCTTCACTGGAAATAGTCGCTGACTGCCCGGCCCGCGTTCACCTGGCAGACATCCCGGACAGGTAGCCTCGCCCGGGGGAGGGAACCGGTGCCCGGCAGCCGGCCGTGACACCGGGGTCCGCTCCGCGCGCACCGTGCCCGAAGCCAGGGCGGGAAAGGACACACGTGACGGACGCCGAGATCCAGGATCTGCGGGCCTTGCTGGAGGGAGTGGACCGGCTGCGGCGAACGCTCCGGCACGCCGAAACACGGCACAGTGACAGATCGCGGCCGGGCTTCCCCGCCACCGGGAAAGCGCCCGGAACCTCATCCATTACACGGAGCTGCGCCGCCATGACATCCGTGAGCTCCAGACCGGGCTGGCCAAGCACGGACTGTCCTCGCTGGGACGCACCGAATCGAGGGTACTGCCCAGCGTCGACACCGTGGCCCGGACCTTGGCGCGGCTGGTCTCCGCGGAGGACCAGCCGGACGCGCCGGCGGATCCCCTCGACGGCGAAGAGCTGCTCGCCCGGAACGCCGTGAACCTGCTGGGGCCCGAGCCGGAGGAACGCGGTACCAGGATCATGGTCACCCTCAGCGCTGTCAAGAAACGCGTCGAAATCCTCGACTGACGCCCCCGTCACGGCTCCGACAAACCCGTGCTGCCCTGCCCCGCCCACGCCCCGCCGGCCGGGCCCTTGCTGGGGAGTGGACCCCTGCAGTTCACCTTTGTCAGGTACCGTTTGCGGCGTGGAAGCGCTCCCGGATGCCCGAGGCCAGGCCGCCCTCGGGGCTGGGAAGGGCCGGTGCCGGCACGGATCCTGGCAGGCAGCGAATACAACGTACCCGGGCGGACCGCCTGGATCCTCCGCTCCGTCGCGGACTAGCGCTGCAGCCACGGTGGCCGTGACGGGCGCCGTCGTTCTCCGGACTTCCTGCCTGACGGACAGGACCGGCCAGTCAGGTGTGGGACCGAATCCGCGGAGGAAGGCAGAAGGCCGCCGGCGTAATGCCGGCGGCCTTCTTGTCAGCGTCTGGACGTACGCGTCAGCCTACGCGGCTGTGGGGGCGTCGAACCGCTGGCCTTCCGGCCTGGACGGAAGCAGAGTGAAGATGAGGACGGCCAGGGCGCCGACGACGGGAACGAGCCCGATGAGGATCATCCAGCCGCTGAAGTTCACATCGTGCAGGCGGCGGACGGTCAGCGCCAGGGACGGGACGATGACCGCCAGTCCCCAGATGACCATGAGGATGATGCCGACAACGGCGCCAGGGCCCGGAACGGTGTTTCCGAGGGCATCCACGGTCGCGCCCGCGGCGCCGGCCACTGACATGATGATGTTCAGCACGATGGATACGACGATGGAGATGAGCATCCACCACCAGTATTCGCTGCGGCTGGCGCGGCCCGTGAACGTGGCGTATTTCTGGAAGAACCGCTTCGCGGCCTCACCGATCGGTGCGCCGTAGTACGGGGCCCACAACGGGACGGCGCCGGTACCGGCGGGGATGGTCTGCTGCTGGAAAGACAAACGGAACTCCTTCATGGATGGGTGATGACGCCTCATCGTAGAATTCCCGGATGGCCGATCAGGTGTCGGCGGCGTGAATTCCCGACGCTGTGTCGGAACGTGTCCCCCGGGAGCGCTGCTCATGGAATGACCTGCGGAAACACCGGACCCCGTCGGGTACAAAGAAGAAGGCATGCGGCTGGTGGTTCGTACCGCCGCGTCACTGCAGGTCCGTTACAACGAGATCGCGGGGAATCGTCCTTCGCCGGTGGGCCGCTGCCGAGTCCGGCCGTGCCCGCCGGTTGGCCGAACTCGCAGAGCTGACTGAATTGTCCTCGCGACGTCCGGTCCTCTACTCCGGGCTCGACTAGGAAGTGCCCGGCGCCGGAGGCTTAGGGGAAGAACATGGCCCTCCCATGTCTGCGCAGATGGGGGCGGTGGCTATCCTGATGGCTATGGATGCCGTTCAGGCAGCCGTGCCGCCGCAGCAAGGGGCAGTCGATGGACCATCCGGACTTTCCTGAATCTCCCGCCGGGAGCTGGCCGGACGGGCCGGTTGTGCTGGGCGCCGGCTGGGATATATCGGAGCACCTGGTCCGAACGGCCGTCGTTCTCGCTACGGGTCTGGGGCTGCATCTGATCTGTGCGTTCGTGGATCCGGCCGGCTACCTGACCGAGTGGGAGCCCGCAAGGTCGCGGACTGCTGCCTCCCTGGATCCGGCCCCGAACGAAGAGGCGCCCTTTCCTCCAGGTCAGGTGTTGCAGCGGCTGGAAGCCTTCCTCGGGCCGCCAGGCGCGGAGTGGACTTTCCGCGCGCTCAACGGTGACGTTGCCCTGGCCCTCGGCCGACTGGCGGAGAGCACCGGGGCGTCCTTGCTGATCGTGGGCGGGCAGCGGCCCGGCGTACTTGCCCGGATAGACCGGTTTCTTGAGCGGTCGGTTTCTGCAGCACTGACCCGTACCCAGACCAGACCGGTCCTAGTCGTGCCGGGACACTGATGGCGGGAATGTCCGACCGGAGCCCGGGCACGGGAGGGCGGGTCCGGCGCGCCTCAGCTGCCGCGACCGGTCTCCGTCTGCGGGTTGGCCGGGTGTTCGCGCCGTTCGTGTGTCTGTCCGTAGGGGACGTCGCGGCTGACGGCGACGGTGTAGCTGGTGTAGCCGTGCTGGGTGACCAGGATGCCGTGGCGGCGTTCCTTCATGGCGTTTTCACGGGCGATTCCCACGGCGGTGTTCAGGTCGTTTTCGATGGTGTCAGGGTCGTGGGCGGTGATTTCCAGGACAACGTCCGAATGGCGCTTGATCATCGTGGTCTCTTTCTCGGCGGGATATGCCGGGACTCCCGACAGGCACCGGCTTCCGGGGCCGGGCGCACCCGGGGAGGCAGAAGACGGTAGTTCGCGAGGGGGGTTGCCCGGCATTCTCTGATGGGGCGGTGGCCGGCCGTGTCCGGCGGGCTGGATCGGCGGAAGCATTTGTTCCTGCGGATCTGTAGCCAGTCTGGATGATCGGGGGCCCGGGCGCAAGATGAACGCCGAAAAAGTCTGCTGTGTCGGCGCGACCGCGCCGGCCGTAACATCCGGGGAGGGCGGTGACGATTAGCGGTGAACCGTCCCGTCCGGGCCGGTTGTCGGCCAAACAGGGATAGTGACAGCCCACCGCCCGCAGCTGGCCCGCGCTGCCTACGCTGCACCCCCGCGGACCCTGATCCGGGTTCTCCTGGAATCCCCCGAACGGTTCCCTGACTCCTCTGCCCTGGACGACGGACGGACCTCGCTCAGTTATGCGGAGCTGCTCCGTGAGGTGAAGGCCTACGGCCGGCGTTTGCATCAGGCCGGGATCGGCGCCGCGGCGGGCAACACCGGAGGACGACGCGTGGGTGATCTTCACCTCCGGATCCACCGGCACCCCGAAGGGTGTGGCGGTCACGCACCGGGCCGCCGCTGCATTCGTGGATGCCGAAGCGCGCCTGTTCCTGCCGGGGGAGCCGGTGGGCCCCTCGGTCCCTGGTCCGGACCGGAATGGATCTGGGTCCGTGGCTGATCAGCAACGGCATCACGGTCGTTTCCACGGTTCCCACCCTCGCCGGGCTCTGGCCGGCCGAGTCTCTCGAGGCGGTCCGGCTGCTGATCTTCGACGGCGAGGCCTGCCCGCCGGAACTCGCCGCCCGGCTCGCCGTGGACGAACGCGAGGTCTGGAACACCTACGGCCCCACCGAAGCCACCGTGGTGGCCTGCGCCGCGCGGATGGACGGGACGGGTCCGGTTCGGTCTGCCCCTGGTCCAGTCCATGTTCTACGGCATCGCCCCGGCGGTCATGGCAATCATCACCATCGCCGGCTACAAACTCCTCAAACTCACCGACCGGCGTGATTTGCGGCTCTGGGGGATCAGCGCCGCGGTCTTCGCCGTCACCGCGCTGACCGGGTCCGAACCGGTGCCCCTGATCCTGGCCGCCGGAATCATGATGCTCGTCCTCGACGCCCCGCCCTCCCTGCTCCGGCCCGGGCAGCGCAAACCCAAACCACCACCGCACGCAGAGGACGGCCCGACCCTGCAGTCCTGGTCACCGGCTCTTCTCCTGCCGGCCCTCATCGGGCCCGCAGCGGGCCCGATGCGGCGGGCGGAACCCTGCTGGCCCTGGGACTGTTCTTCCTGCAGACCGGGGCCCTGGTGTTCGGCTCCGGCCTGGCCATCGTTCCGCTGCTGCGCGTCGTCGTCGTCGCCCAGCACCACTGGCTCACCCAGGGACAGTTCCTGGGCGCCGTCGCGATGGGCCTGATCACCCCGGCCCCGTCGTCATTACCGCCGGCTTCATCGGCTACCTCATCGCCGGATTCCCCGGGGCCGTCACCGCCACCGGGACAACAAACAGGTCAAGGCCTTCGTCTCCGGGGCCGCCGCCGCGGCCGTCGGCGCCCTCGCCGGCGCCGTGGTCGTCCTGCTGCACCGATAGGGTCATGCGCTATCCGCGGCAGCGCCGGGACCAGCACGGATCAGCGATGGGAGAGGTCGCCGGTGCCTCGTGGTCGGGGTGGCGTCAGACGTCGCTCAGGCCAATACCACGGTCATCGAGGCATGGCGAACGTTTTCCTGCCGGGGGCCCCATGGATCGACGGCAGGTGCATGCCGGTCCCTTGACGGCCGGCATGGCCAGCCAGACAAAACGCTGCATCTTGTTGTGGTTTCCGAAGTCCAGAACTGCACCGCCCAGTTTCGGTGCCAGTTCGTGGCTGACGCTGAGGATGATCTCTGTTTCCCCAAGCCGGTCCCGTCCGCCGCGGTTCTCCGCTGCGCGGGCGCCGGTTTCGCCGGTGTCCGGGAGCTCGACCCGGCAGCGCAGGGGCTTCTTCGGTTCGGCCCGTGAGAAGTACAGCCCCTGCTTCCGGCACCCGCCGCTGCCCTGGTAGCAGTGGAGACGCCCGCCGAACACCTCGATCATGGCGGCAGCGTCCGCCGTCACGGTAAAGCTGCCGTGCCCCGGGATGCTGACCCGAAGGGCTTCCGCTACGGTCATGTTCTGCATCGGAGACCGCTGATCATTTGCGCTGGTGGTGCAGGTCCGGGTCTGCCCCGGCCTCATTGTCGAGGGAGGGGACCGGTGCGGGAGTGGTTCGGATGGACATGGTGTCCAGATTCGGCAGGGCGTGGCCGAGCCTGTGCTCGGCGGCCAGCACGATCTGTTCCGCTGCCGTGAGGGCCATGTCAGCGACTACGATGGTGGCATTGCCCTGGAGCCGGTGGCCGACCCACCGCAGCTGAAGCGCGGAGACGCTCAGGACACCGGGGGTGCCGGACAGGGCGGAGCCGGCACGGTCCAGGAGATCAGGCTCAATGCCGTCCATCAGCCGCCGGCCGATGCTCTTGATGGTTCCCCACAGCAGGATCAGGATGGCGGCGGCAATCAGCAGGCCCACGATCGGGTCCGCCAGCGGGAACCCGGCCCACACTCCGAGCACGCCCAAGACCACCGCGAGGGAGGTAAACCCGTCCATCCGGGCGTGCACCCCGTCCGCGACCAGTGCCGCGGAGCCGATCTTCCGACCGATGCGGATCCGGTAGATGGCAACGGCCTCGTTGCCGGCAAAACCGATCAGACCCGCGACGGCGACCCACCCCAGGTTGGTGAGGGGGTGGGGGTGGATGAGCCGGTCGATGGACTGCCACGCCGCCACAATGGCCGAAAGCGCCACCACACCGACGATGAAGAGCCCGGCGAGGTCCTCGGCCCGGCCGAAGCCGTAGGTATAGCGACGTGTGGCGACCCGGCGGGAAAGAATGAACGCGATCCACAACGGCACCGCGGTCAGGGCGTCCGAGAAGTTATGGATCGTGTCCGCAAGCAGCGCCACCGAGCCACTGAAAAGCACCACGATGAACTGGAGAATGGTCGTTCCCAGCAGGATGAACAGACTGATTTTCACGGCCCGAATCCCATGCGCACTCGCCTCGAGCGCGTCATCGATGGAGTCCGCTGCATCATGGGTATGCGGAACGAACAACCCATAGAAGAACCCCTTGATTCCCGTGGGGTGCTCATGGGAATGACCGTGGTCGTGGTCATGCGCGTGTTCATGCCCGTGGTCATGATCGTGATTGTGCTGGACCTCGTGCCCGGTTGCGTGGTCCTGCGCACTTGCGTGCCCGTGATGGTGGTCGTGGGGGGTGCTCAATGGCTGTCCGCGCTTTCCGTGTGGTGGTGGCGGGGATTGCCGCCGAGGGAGTGTTCGGCCTGGAAGATCGCGTCTGAGACGAGCTGGCGGGCATGCTCGTTCTCGAGGCGGTAGTACACCCGGGTGCCTTCCTGGCGTGTGGTCACCAGCCGGCCCAGACGCATCTTGGCCAGATGCTGGGAAACGGCGGCCGGAGACTTATGGACCAGATCGGCCAGCTGATTGACAGGCAGCTCACCATCACGCAGAGCAAGGATAATGCGTGTCCGTGTGGCGTCGGCGAGCATCGCAAACACTTCCACCGCGAGTTCCACGAACTGGCTGTCGGGCTCGCGCCCGCAAATAGCCTTATCTGCATCCATACGTAGATTCTTTCATACTAATCCGGGGCTTTGTGTAGCGTGGCTGGTACGCCGGAACGCTGACCCCATGCAGCTTCCGCCTCGCACGAGCAAAGCGGACAAAGGAACGAGGGCCCGGCATGACTGAAATTCGCACCAGGCGCTATGCAGCCGCACTGGCGGCTGTCATCGTCCTGACCGTGCTGAATGCTTACGCGCTGAACACTTTCGATGTCGTGGGCATCCCGTTTATTTTTGCCACGGCCTTGGGTGTGCAGCTGCTGCTGCTTATTTTCTTCGCTTTCAGCCTCGTCATGGTGCTCCTTACGCCGCTGAAGATTACCCTCTCAATCCTGATTTCAGCGTGGCAGGGGGTATTGACCAATCTGTATGTCGTTTCTCTGCGCCGGCGTTATCCCCGCCTGACCCGGTGGGTTGGTCAAAGATTCTCCCGGGATCGTCCACAGGGACTGATCCTGACGGCCGGCATCGCCGCCGCGGCCACCAGCATGTTGCTTTTTGCAAACATCACCCGTGCCGTGGTGCTGCGGACGTCGTTTGCGGGGCTGGATGAGCGGATCCTCAATCTGGTGCCACACATCCACTCGCCCGACCAGAACGCTGTCTTCAGCGTCCTGACCTTTGCTGCCGGTCCGACGTCGTTCACGGTCTTTCTGATCGTCCTGACCGTTACGTCGTGGCGGTCGCAGCAACGCTGGCTGCCGGTTCTCTTTGCCGGGGCGTTCCTGGTCAGCGTCGCCGGCCAGACCCTGGCAAATGCGCTGATCCGGCGACCCGGTCCGGACCGGTCGCTGGGGTTGTTGACGGGGAACAGCTTCAGTTTCCCCAGCGGATCTACGCTGACGGCAACGGTCGTGGCAGGGCTCGTGGCATACGTACTGGTTCGCGTCCTCAAATCAGGTGCACTCCGTCTTCTGATCCTGCTGGTCGTGGTCACAGGCATCATGCTCGTTGGTCTGAGCCGGACATACCTCGGCGTCGAATATCCGAGCGACGTGCTGGGAGGCCTGGCTCTGGGCCTGTTCTTCCTGTCCCTGCTCATCACCGCCGTGGAGATCACCGAACGATTCCACCTCGTGAAGCGGGTGTCGGTCGGCCGTGCGGCTAAACGCCCGCTTCTGATCGCAACCGCCGCAGCCGCTCTCCTTGCCGTGACCGTGGGTGCGGCCGTCACCCCTCTGACGGAAGTCCAGCCTCAATCACAGTCACGGATCCTTCCCTCGCTGAACGCAGACGGGATCCGGCAATTGCCCGTCTACAGCGAAACACTGACCGGGGCCAGGATGGAACCCATCAACTTCATCTACCTTGGCGAGCAGCCCCACATTGAGGAGAACTTCATCCGGGCCGGATGGTTCAAGGCCGATCCCTCCACCCCGGGGAACACCCTGCGGGCCATCCTCGTAGCGCTGCGAAACGAGCAGTACCTCACAGCCCCCGTCACACCGTCATACCTGAACTCCGAGCCCGAGACAGTCGCCTTCGAAAAACCCACCGACACCAACACCCTCGTGCAACGGCACCACACCCGGCTCTGGAAGACCACCTTCACCCTCGACGGACAGCCCGTCTGGGTCGCCACCGCCAGCTTCGACAAGGGCATCGGGATCGGAACCAAGTCAGGACTACCCACCCACCACATCGACCCCAACGTCGACGCCGAACGGAGCTTCATTCTCCAATCGCTGAACATCACAACCCCACGATTCGTGCACGTCGTTGACGCCCAACTCGGCCACAACGCCACCGGAGATGGATTCTTTACCGACGGCCAGGCAGCAGTGATCAACCTGACAGCCGCTGCCAACACGGACGGCTCCAACGGGTAGTGCTGGGCATCAATCGCGGTCGAACCCGAGCGGAAACGACCGGGTCGGGATCCGGGAAGTATGAGGAATGGGCAGGGGGATGCCTCCTATTTATTCGCCGTTTCCAACTCCGGCACTTCGAGTAGAGCCTTGTCATGGCGGACCGGTCTTAGCTCGCCGCCTGCTGCTCTTTGGTCCGGGCCAGCCGGTAGGAGTCGGTGTCGGTTTCGATGATGGCGCCGTTGAACGTGAGCCGGTCAACGATTGCAGCGCATAGTCCGGGATCGGTGAAAGTTTTCGTCCAACCTGAGAAGGACTCGTTGGTCGCGATCGAGACGGAGTTTTTCTCCTCTCGCTCGGTCAGGACCTGGAAGAGGAGCTCGGGGCCGCGCCGGTCCAGTTCCATATAGCCCAGCTCATCGATGCAAAACAGATCAACCCGCCCGTAGCGGGCGATGGTTTTGGCCAGAACTTTCTCGTCGGCGGCCTCGACGAGTTCGTTCACCAGTCTGGTGGCGAGTGTATTTTACGCGGTAGCCCTTCTCTGCTGCCGCTGTGGCGAGCCCGATGAGCAGGTGGGATTTCCCGGTCCCGGAGTCTCCGATGAGGCACAAAGGCTGGCCTTCCCGGACCCACTCACCGGAGGCCAAAGTGTTGATAGGGGCCGCGTTGATGTTCGGGTTCGTGTCGAAGTCGAAATCGCCCAGCCACTTATCCCGTGGGAAACCTGCGGTCTTCACCCTGCGGACGGAGGACCGCCGGTCCCGGTCGTCGCACTCTGCCAGGAGGAGTTCGGCCAGGAAGCCCTGGTAGCTCAGTTGTCCCTTCCCTGCGACGGTGAGGGCTTCGTCCAGGACCGCCCGGACGGTGGGCGCACGTAGTCACGCACCGTCGAATACGACAACTCCTCCGCTCGTGCTCCTTGCCGATACCGCCACTGGCGCCACAGCCGGCGCCACAGCCGGCGCCAGTGCCGCGTCAGGGGCCCCGGGCGCCAGCCTCACCACCACCCGCGCCGGATCATGGGTTTGGGGCGTGGGAACCGACTGGGATGCTTCGCGGGCCCGGGCCGTCGGGCTGGCGCAGACCCTTGTTGACCAGTACCTCCCTCCGGCCGGTGATACCTATTGGCTGCAGCGCCAGACCGGGCCGACAGCCACCAGCGGCACCGTCGTCACCATCAATGACACCGCACCCACCACCGATCGCTGGGACCTGGCACTCATCGAAGTCCTGGCCGCCCCCTAAGTACGCACACCCGCGGAACTCCGCGGTGCCGTGGCAATGAGACGATGGAAGCCATGAGCACCCTGAAAGAACGACTGCACGCTGACGTGGTCAGCTACATGAAGGACCGCAACAAGGTCGCACTGACGACCGTGCGCAACGTCCTTGGCGAAATCGAAACACGTGAAAAGTCCGGCAAGACGCCGGTCGTGCTGGACGATGCCCAGGTGACGTCCCTGCTGCAGAAGGAAGCCGCCAAGCGCCGCGACACCGCCCGGATCTACACGGAGGCCGGCGAGGCCGAGCGTGCCGCGGCGGAAACCGCCGAGGCCGAGGTCATCGAGGGGTACCTGCCGAAGGCACTCACCGCCGCCGAGGTGGAAGCCATCGTCGACGGGGTCATCGGGGCACTGAAGGCCGACGGCGTCGAGCTTTCCATCCGTCAGCTGGGGGCGGTGATGAAGCCCGTCACCGCCCAAGTTGCCGGGCGCTTCGACGGCAAGGCCGTCAGCGAAATCGTCCGCAACCGCATCGCCGGGTAGCAGCACGGCAGGGCCGGCCGGAAGCTCCAGGCTCCGGCCGTGGCCGTTTGCGGCCATGCCCCCTGTATCCTGAGAAAGCCGGTTGAATGACATGATTGGCCAGCGATCCGGCCGGTTCGTGGCCGGACGGCTCTCCGGAATCCTGGCCGGTCCGCAGGACGTCGCGGAATTACCGCGCTAACGTCAGTCTCCGATCCGCCCTCGGACGCTGGGAATGGACCTTTATCAGTACCGATGCGCAAGCCCCCTTGGGAAATCCGACGTCGGGCCTCAGGGCCCCGGGCTCTGCCACGCCGGACGGGCCTGCCGTCGTGGCCTGGGCCGATGCCGCCGGCAGCAGGACGGCCCGATGGCTGTCGGCCAACGGCAGGCCGGCGCCGACACGCATCGAAGTGGTCACCGACACTCTCACGGCCGATGACGCGAACCGGATGGCATCCCAGGGCATCGCGATGCTCTGGCACGGTGACTTCCACAACGCACGGCAGGTCCTCAACGCCATGGACCGCCGTCTGGGCGCCGGAACGAAGAAGGTCCCCGGCACTGCGGCCGATGAGTTCTATCGGTATCGCCAGTCCCGCTCGCATCGTGCACGCATTCTCGGCCTGCTGCTGATTCCGCTGGATCCGGGCCCGGTGGTGCCGCTTCGGCGGGCCCCGGATCTCCGGGAGACTGTCGCCGAGGCGTACGGTGCAATCGGCGAACCTTCGGTTGTGTCCCTGCACGAGCTTGTGGGCGCAATAGGTGCACACGAGTGGCGAAGGAACGGCGTCTACGTCGATGCCCTGAAGGGCCGCATCCACCCGCACTACGGCACGTTCTTCCCGACCCGGAGCGAGTATGTGGACCTCGTGGCCGCCGCTGCGCTGCCATCCGACACGCTGGCGTTCGACGTCGGCACCGGCACCGGAGTGCTCGCCGCCGTCCTCGCCCGCCGTGGCGTCCGCCGCGTGGTAGCAACGGACAACGAACCCCGTGCCATCGCCTGTGCCGGCGAGAATTTCCGGAACCTCGGCGTGCAGGACCGCGCCGAGGCCGTCCTGGCCGACATGTTCCCGCCCGGACGCGCACCGCTCGTCGTGTGCAACCCGCCGTGGATTCCGGCCACGCCGCATTCGTCCCTGGACAGCGCCGTCTACGACCCCGGCAGCCGGATGCTGTTCCGCTTCCTGAACGGGCTCGCCGACCATCTGGAGCCGGGTGGCGAGGGCTGGCTCGTCCTCTCGGACCTGGCCGAGCACCTGGGCCTGCGGTCCCGTGACGATCTGCTGTCCGCGATTGACTCGGCCGGGCTGCACGTGACGGGACGGCTCGACACCAGGCCAACACATCCGAAGGCATCCGACCGCAGTGATCCGCTGTTCGAGGCGCGCGCGGCCGAGGTCACCTCCCTGTGGCGGCTCGTTCCCCGTTAGTCCGGGGCCTCACCGCAAAGCCGCGCCATGCCGTTTCCCGGCCCCAAGACCCCCATCCGAGAGAGAAACACCAATGAGCCTGATCCGGCTGCAAGACGTCAGCGTCCGCTTCGAGAACACCCAGATCCTCCGGGAGGCCTTCTTCCGCCTCGAACCAGGCGACAGGGTCGGCCTGATCGGCAGGAACGGATCAGGCAAGTCGACCATCCTCAAACTGATCCTCGAGCAGGTGGCGCCCGACACCGGCGCGGTCACCGTCGAACTCGGGACCAGGGTCGGGTACTTCTCGCAGTTCTCCGAGCTTAACGGCGACACCACCATCACCGACGTCCTGGACGGGCTGTTCTCCGGGATCAAGTCCATCGAAGCCGAACTCGCCTCCATTGAGGTGGCCATCGCGGCGGACCCCTCGGACGCCAGGGAACTGGACCGCCTGATCCACCGCCAGGCCGGACTGTTCGAGGACATGGACCGCCTCGACGGCTGGGACTACGGCCGGCGGATCGACACGGTGCTGACCACCCTCGGGTTCAGCGAGGCACACCGCGTCTGCGCGATTGACGAACTGTCCGGCGGCTGGCGCAACCGTGCGGCACTGGCCAAGATCCTGCTCGAGGCCCCCGACGTGCTGCTGCTGGACGAGCCCACCAACTACCTCGACGTCGCCGGCGTCGAGTGGCTCGAAGGCTGGTTCAGGGACTTCCGGGGAGCTGCGATCGTCGTCTCGCACGACCGGAAGTTCCTGGACGCCGTCGTCACCCGCATCATCGAGGTCGAGAACTTCCACCTCCACGAATACCCCGGAAACTTCGGCGAGTACGTTATCCAGAAACAGTTCCGGCTCAAGACCCTCGAGGCGCAGTTCGTCCACGAGTCCGAACTGCTGGCGTTTGAGGCTGAGGGCATCGCCGACCGCCGTGAGGCGGCAAAGGCAGCCGGCGGCAGCCTGGGCAACCAGCTGGCCAGGATCAAGAAGTCCCGGGCGCCCCGGCCCGTCGACCAGATCATTACCGAGATCTACGGGGGCCTGCATGTCAAGGACGTGCTGTGCCGCATTGAAGGGCTCGGAAAGTCCTACGACGAGAAGGCGCTCTTTACCGGGCTGGACCTTGAAATCAGGCGGGGAAACCGGATCGCTGTGCTGGGCTCCAACGGCAGCGGCAAGAGCACCCTGCTGCGCGTGCTGGCCGGGGAGGAACCGGCCGATGCCGGCAAGGTGGCGTGGGCCAGCGGGACGGCCGTGGTGTCCTACAACCAGGTCCTCGACGAACTCGACCCGGACGACACCGTCACCCACGCCGTCAACGCGATGCCGGGCAGCCTCGCCTTCACGGCGACCAGGAAGTCGGTGAACCGCTTCCTGACGATGTTCCAGTTCTCCGAGGCCGACCTCAAGCAGAGGATCGGAAACCTCTCCGGCGGGCAGCGGGCGCGCGTCGCGATGGCCCAATGCCTGCTCTCCGGGGCCTCGGTGTTGCTGCTGGACGAGCCCACCAACCATCTGGATCTGTCCAGCACCCAGGTCATGGAGCGGGCCCTGCTCCATTTCCCCGGCGCCGTGGTGGTGGTCAGCCATGACCGCTTCTTCACCGAAAAGGTCGCCAACCGGCACCTCGTCTTCGGCGCCGACGGCGCAGAAACCGGCGAAATCGACGTGCGCGCCGCCTGAGCGCTGGCACGGCCCCTCCGGCCCGCCGGATTCGCGCGATAATGGGGCTATGACACAGCAAGATCAGGACCGGGACCCCTGGGAAGAGTTCGACAGGCTCAAGCCCGCAGGGCCGGACCGGGTCGAGGGGTACCCCGGGGGCGAGCCCTTGGGATTCGGCTTCCGCACGGGTGTGCGCAGCGCACGCGTGGCGATCGGGTTCGCCGTCTACGCGCTGGTCCTCGGAACCACGCTGGTCCTCGTCGGGGCCATCGCCTTCGTCGGCCAGGGCCAGTGGCTGCTGCTCGGGCTCATGCTGGTGATCGAGACGGTCTTCGTGCTGGCGTTCGCGCGGCTCGTGGCCCAGGCGCGCAACCGGCGGTCCTCCCGGTAATACTGGCGGTCAGGACGACTGCGGCGCCCGGCCCCGCGGGCAGCTACCGCCGGTGCCGGGAGCTCAGCGCCAGGTAGGCCCCGAGAGCCCCCACCCCGCCGATTCCCGCGGTGAACAGGGCTTTCGGCCATTTCTGCCAACGGTCGGGCTGGATGGCGACCATCTCGCCGATCGCGTTGATCAGCGCGGCGGTGATCAGCCCGGCGACGATCCGGTTCCCGGTTTTCTCCGCCTTGTCCGCGAGCCGGTCCAGCTCTTCCGCCCGGAAGTGCACGTCGATGCCGCCGCGTTCCAGGACCTCCACCATGCGGCGCACCATATCGGGCGCATCGGTCCCGAGCCTCAGGGCCTCCCACCCCAGCTTCTTCAGGCGCTCGGCCAGCGCCTCGGGGGAGAGGGAACCGAGGACGATCTTCCGAGTGAAGGGAGCCAGCTGGGAGGTCAGCTCGAATCCAGGATCCAGCTGTTTGCCCAGCCCGTCCGCCATCACCAGCATCTTCACCATCAGCGCCATCTCGCGGGGCAGCCTGAGATGGTGGGCACGCAACAGTCCGGCCAATTCGGCCGCGACCGGCACAAGTGGCACTTCCGCCAGCGGCCGGCCCGCGTAGCGGTCCAGCAGCCGGCCCAGCGCGGCCCGCAGAGCTCCGAAGTCCCCGGCCGCCGTCGAACCGCACATCTGGGCCACGGCTGTGGTGAGCCGGCCGGCGTCCTTCGCCACGACCGCCAGCAGGACCCTGACCAGCTGGCCCTTCAAGGCGTCGCTGATATGGCCGACCATGCCGAAGTCGATGATGCCGAGACGGCCGTCTTCCTCCACGAAGAAATTTCCAGGGTGGGGATCGGCGTGGAAGAACCCATCCTCGAAGACCATCTTGAGCAGGACCCTGCAGGCCCGCACGGCCAGCTCGCCGGGGTCGATCCCTGCCTCGCGCAGGGCCTCGGCGTCATTGACCTTGATACCGCGGAGGCGTTCGAGCGTGAGGACCCGTGACGTGGTGGTATCCCAAAACACCCGCGGGATGTGGACACGGGGGTCGCCAGCGAAGTTCGCGGCGAATAGCTCGGCATTGCGGGCCTCCTGCAGATAGTCCAGTTCCGCGCGCAGGGTCTGCGAGAACTCGTCCACGAGAGCGGCCACGTGGTAGCCGGCAATGGTGGCCGAAGCCTGCTCCGCCCGCTTTGCGAGCTCCGCCATGATTTCCAGGTCCTCATTGACCTGCGCCACGACGCCGGGCCGGCGGACTTTGACGACGACGTCGGCCATGGTTCCCCGTGCGGTGCCGTCGCCGGGATCAACCCGGCCGCAGTGGACCTGCCCGATGGACCCGGTGGCGAGGGGAGCGTCGTCGAGTGAGGCCAGCAGCCGGTCCGCCGCGGCGCCGAGTTCCTCGCTGATGACGGCCCGGATCCCGGCCACAGGAACGGGAGGAGAGGCGTCCTGGAGCTTCGCGAGCTCCGAGGCGTATTCCGGCGGGAGCACATCGGTGCGGGTGGAGACGATCTGCCCGAACTTGATGTAAACGGCGCCGAGATCCTCCAGCGCCAGCCGGACCCGCACCGGCAGGGTCACGCCCCGGGGCGGACGCCCGTGCGGGGAGGGGCGGCCTTCGGCCCAAACGCGCCGGTCCAGCCCCAGATGGCCCAGCACGAAGCCCAGTCCGTGCCTTGTCAGGGTCTCCACGATGTACCGGAACCGGTCCCGCCGCGCGCTCATGCCGCCACACTACACGGGCCCGGTGCCTCGCCCGGGAAGCCGATGAGCCTTAGAGCCAGCCCTTTTTCTTGAAGATTGTATACATCAGCGTCGCCGTGGCGGCCATCAGTCCGATCGCCATCGGGTAACCGAGCAGCCAATGCAGTTCCGGCATGTGGTCGAAGTTCATGCCGTAGACGCCCGCCACGAAGGAGGGCGCAAAGAAGATCGCCGCCCACGAGGAGATCTTCTTGACCTGCTCATTCTGCTCGGCGCTCGCCTCGTTCTGGCGGTTTGCCGTCAGCGTTCCGTCCAGGGTGAGCGCGTTCTGCAGCAGGTCACGGAAGGAATCGGCGCGGGAGATCAGCCGCTCCACATGGTCCTCGACGTCACGAAGGTTGTGCTGGAGTTCGGAGTCCACCCCGTATTTCTCGAAGCCCCGCCGGAGATGCTGCATCATGGCCGGGAGCGGGTGGATGGCACGCTGGAACTGGATGACTTCCCGGGCAAGCTCGTAGATGCGCCGGGACACCTTGGGATCACCGCTGAAGAGCTGGTCCTCGATCTCGTCGATGTCATTTTCCAGCCCGGCGACGACTGGTACATAATCGTCCACGACCTGGTCCATGAGGGCATACAACACCGACTCCGGGCCGTGGCTCAAGAGGTCCGGGCGCTGCTCCAGCCGGCGCCGCACCTGCGCGACGCCCCCCGTCTCGGCATGCCGGACGGTGACCACGAAGTTCCTGCCCGTGAACACGTGCAGCTCGCCGAACTCCACCGTCTCGGTGTCATCCAGATAGCGGGCCGGCCGCAGCACCGTGAAGAGGTTGTCGTCGTAGCGCTCCAGCTTGGGACGCTGATGCGCCGAGATCGCGTCTTCCACGGCCAGCCCATGCAACCCGAATTCGGCCGCGACGGCGGCCATCTCGGTCTCCGTCGGCCGGTACAGCCCGATCCACGCCATGCCGCCGTGCGTGGTCAGGGTCTCGAAAGTCTGCTCGAGGCTCTGCGGCTCGGCACTGCGGACGCCGTCCACATAGACGGCGTTGTCGATGATAGTCACCGGGCAATTATCCAGTCTCCGGAAGCGTCCGGGCGGCAGGGGGCGCGGAACGTGAGGGCCGGAGGCGGCCAGGGTGTCACGTGGACCTGCCCGGCGCCAGCGCGCTGCCCTGGGCCAGCCTGCTGATGAGCGGCTCGGTGCGGTACGGGATGTGCGTGTGCAGGGCCAGGACGGTTTCCGTCCGGATCACGCCCCTGATCCTGAGAATGGACCGCAGGGCGGCCTGGAGATTGTGGGTGTCGGTGGCAACCACCCGGCACCAGACGTCACCGCGGCCGGAGATCTCGTGCACCTCCAGCACCTGCGCGATCAGGCGCAGGGCGCCCACCACGCCGTCGAGCTCCCGGTGGTTCACCTCGATCGTGACAAAGGCGACGACGTCGTAGCCCACCGCCTCGAGGTCGATCTCGCGGCCGCCGTCGTGCAGCAGGCCGGAGCGCAGCATCCGGCGCAGCCGGGACTGGGCGGTGTTCCGGGCGATGCCCAGGCTCTCGCTGAGCTCGGCGATCTGGATCCGCGGATCCCGGATGAGTTCCAGCAGGATCTTCAGGTCGGTGGGGTCCAGGCTGTTCAAATCATCACTCCGGCTCACTGTGGCGGCCAACGGTTGACTGTTTTGATCAATATTGGCATGAAAATCAGTCTGATGAGTCATAAGTGCCCCATTCTGTAGATATCAGATCTCACCCGGGCCGGCCGGCTCCTCCACAAGAGGGAAGGCCCGGTCCGGCTTCACGCAAGGGCACGGACATGACTGTCTTCAGCGAACTACGCATGCGCCCGGCCTCCGCTGGACGCCGGGGCTGGGACGCCTCCACCACCGCACGGCTGGCAATGGCCGGCGTCGTGATCTTCACGCTGCTGGTCGGCGCGAACCTTGCGACCCCGCTGTACCCGTTGCTGCAGGCGAAGCTCGGCATCACCGCGCTGGACATCACGGCGGTCTTCGCCGCCTACGTCCTGGCCCTCGTGGCCACACTCATGCTGGCCGGCCACTGGTCGGACCACATCGGCCGCCGGGCAGCCCTCGTGCTGGCGGTGCTGGTGGGCCTCGCCGGCGGCTCAGTCTTCGCCACTGCGGACAGCCTCCCGGCCCTGTGCGCCGGCCGGGCGCTGCAGGGCATTGCGGTGGCGCTGGCCACCGGCGCGAGCTCCGCAGCCCTGCGTGAACTGCTGCCAAGCCGTCCCGAATGGGCCTCGCGCTTCACCTTGCTGGCCTCCGCCGGCGGGGTGGCCGCCGGGCCGGGGATCGGGGGAGTCCTCTCGCTGCTGCCCGGGCCGACGTCCACGCCGTACTACCTGCATTCCTTCCTGCTGGCCGCCCTGCTGGTCCCGCTGTACCTGCTCAAGGCGCGCCCTGCCGTCGGCCAGGCTGCCGGTCCGCAGCCGCTGAGGGTCCTGGCGCCCCGCCGCCCCTCCGTTTCCTCCGAGGCCCGGGGATCCTTCTGGCTGGCCTCCGCCGTGGGGTTCCTCAGCTTCACGGTCTTCGGCTTCTGCCTCTCACTCGCGCCCGGCTATTTCGCGCAGATCGTCCACGCCGATTCACGTCCCCTGATCGGGCTGCTGGCAGGGCTCACGCTCGGTTCCTCCGCACTCAGCCAGCTGCTGGCCGTGCGTGGCCGCTTCGTGGTTCCCGCGGGCCTGGCCGTGCTCGGGGTATCCGTGCTGCTGATCGCCGCGGCCGCGGCCTGGAGCAGCCCCTGGCTGCTGATCCTGGCCAGCGTCACCGCCGGGATCGGGCAGGGCATCTCCTTCCGGACCGTGTTCAACGATGTCGCGGGCAAGGTCGAGGCCACCCATCATGCCCGGATCATCAGCACCGTCTACGTCATCACGTACCTCGGAAGCGCATTCCCCGTTATCGGGCTGGGAGCCGCGGCGGGGGCGTTCGGCCTCCAGGCAGCCGTAACCGGCTTCGTGGTGCTGTGCTCGGTTGCAGCCTTCGCGCTGGCCGCAGCCACCCTCCGCACGGCGCTGCGCAGGAGGTTCTGAACCCCCAAACGCCCGGATGAACGCCGGGCAACCGGGCTGCCGGTCAGTCCGGCAGCGGGCCGTGGTTGCCCTGGATGTGGTCAAACACCAGGGTGGTCTCGGTATGGCCGACGACGGGATCCGTGGCCAGGTTGTCCAGTACCCAGTCGCGCAGGTCCTCCGTGGTGGCAACGGCAATGTGCAGCAGGTAGTCCACCGAACCCGAGGTGTGGAAGGTCGAAAGCACCGCGGGCAGTCTGGGGACGCGGGCGGTGAAGCGGTCGATCTGTTCGCGGTCGTGGGCCCGGAGCCTGACGGCGATCAGGGCCTGCACCGAGCGGCCGATCGCGGAGAGGCTGAGCTTGGCCTCGAAGCCCTGGATGATCCCGCGTTCCTGCAGGGCCCGGGTGCGCATCAGTGCCGTGGACGGAGCGATCCCGACCAGTTCGGCCAGCTGCTTGTTGGAGATGCGGGCATCCGCCACCAGGGCCGCAAGCAGGCGCTCGTCGATAGCGTCCAGCGGCTCGCCGGCACCCGCTCCCGGCCGAATATTCTTCGCACTGCTACTCACGGATCCTCCTTGAAGTGTTGTCAGTTCATCATAAACAGCTCTTTCTGACAGTTCCATTCACAAGCCCTGTGAAACTCCGAATTATTGCCAGATACTTGCGGCATTCAATGGCGAATATTCAAAAGGAGCAACGTGCTGTCCCAAGACTCGCTGGCTGTCCATGCCGGCCGCAACGGCCTCACCGAACTGGGCGTGCATGCCGTGCCCATCGATCTCTCCACCACGGCGCCGCTGCCCTCGGTGCACGACGGCGGCCTCGCCTATGAGCACATGGCCATGGGCGGAACGCCCGTCGAGGGGCAGAGTACCGTCTACCAGCGCCTGTGGAATCCTACCGTCGCCCGTTTCGAGGAGGGTGTGGCCGTTCTTGAGGGAACCCCCGAGGCCGTGGCTTTCGCCACCGGAATGGCGGCACTCAGCGCGGTGCTGCTCGCCGTCGTCGCCGCCGGCAGGAAGCACGTGGTGGCGGTGCGGCCGCTGTATGGCGGCAGTGACTACCTCCTCGCCTCCGGTGTGCTGGGCAATGAGGTCACCTTCACGACGCCGGAGGGCGTCCAGGCCGCCCTCCGGCCGGACACCGGGCTGGTCATCCTGGAGACGCCGGCCAACCCCAGCCTGGAGCTGGTGGACATCGCCCGGGTGGTGGCGGCTGCTGACGGCGTCCCGCTCCTGGTGGACAACACCTTCGCGAGCCCGGTGCTGCAGCAGCCCTTCAGGCACGGCGCCGCGATGGTGATGCACAGCGCCACGAAGTTCCTCGGCGGGCACGGCGACGCGATGGGCGGCGTCGTGGCCGCCGCCCCCGAGTGGACCACCCGGCTGCGCCGGATCCGGGCCGTCACCGGCGGCATCCTGACCCCGTGGCCGGCCTACCTGCTGCACCGCGGGCTGGCGACACTGCCGGTACGGGTGCGTGCCCAGCAGGCCAGCGCCCAGAAGGTCGCCGCCGCCCTGGCGGAACACGGGCTGGTGAAGCGTGTCTACTACCCGGGACTGCCGGAGTGCGATCCGCAGGGCCTGGTCGGCACGCAGATGTCCGGTCCCGGGTCCCTCATGGCGTTCGAACTGGCAAGCGCCGGGCACGCCGAGCGGATCCCGTCCGCGGTCAGCATGATCACGCACGCCGTCTCACTCGGCGGCATCGACACCCTCATCCAGCATCCGGCCGGGCTTACCCACCGCCCGGTGGCCGCAGAAGCCAAGCCGCACGCCAGCCTGCTGCGCATCTCGGTGGGGCTGGAGGACCCGTCGGACATCGTGGCCGATCTCGTCCAGGCCATCGAGGCCACGCGCTAGCCGGGCGCCGGTCTCAGGGATCCTCCGGAGGGATGCGCGACGGCGGTGATCACCGCCGTCGCGCACGCCAGCCCGATCACGGTCAGGGCGAGGGCCGTCCAGCCCAGCGACTGGAAGACCAGGCCGCCGGCCCAGCCGATGACACTGGAGCCCAGGTAATACGAGAGGTTGTAGAGCGAGGCGGCCTGGGCGCGCCCCGTCGTCGCGATCGCCCCGGTCCAGCCGGAGGCTACGCTGTGCGCCGCGAAGAAGCCGGCGGTGAACAGCAACAGCCCCATCAGGATCAGCGGCAGCAGCTCGGTGAGCGTCAGCGCGAGTCCGCACACCATCAGTGCGGTCCCGGAAATCAGGACGGTGCGCCGGCCGAACTGCACGGTCAACCCGGCTGCCCAGCGGGCCGAGACGGTTCCGGAGAGATAGGCCAGGAAGATCAGGCTGACGGCGGTGGCGGGAAGGCTGAAGGGCTCACGGGAGAGCCGGAATCCGAGGTAGTTGTAGATGGCCACGAATCCCCCCATCAGCAGGAAAGCCTGGGCATACAGGGCCAGCAGGCGCGGGTTCCGGGCGTGGCCGCCGAGGGTCCTGAGGGCGCCGCGGAAACCGTTCGCCGCGACCGGCGTAAACCTCAGCGCCTTCGGGACCAGCGCCAGGAACAGGACGGCTGCTGCCGTGGCCAGGACCGAGACGGCCAGGGCCGCGGCCCGCCATCCCCAGAGATCCCCGACAGGGCCTGCCACGAGCCGCCCGGCCAGCCCGCCGAGCGTGGTGCCTGCAACATAGCTTCCCGCCGCAAGGGCGGCGTGGGCCTTGTTGACCTCCTCGTTGATATATGCGATGGCAATGGCCGGTATGCCGCCCAGTGCCATCCCCTCAAGCATCCGCAGGCCCAGGAGCAGGGGAAAGCTCGATGCCAGCGGGACCAGCAGGCCCAGGACAGTTGCGGCCGAGATGCCCCATATCATGGCGCGGACCCGGCCGATCCGGTCGGCGAGGAAGGACCAGGGCAGGACTGTCCCGGCCAGTCCCACGGTGGCCAGGGAAATCGTCAGCGCCGCTTCGGCCGCCGTGACCTTCAGATCCGCGGCGAGGACCGGCAGCACCGCCTGGGTGGAATAGAGCTGGGCGAAGGTCGCGACGCCGGCGAATGCCAGCCCGGCGAGGATCCTCCGGTAGGCGGGGGATCCCTTCGCATGCCCCGCCCAGCCAGGAGCCATGGCCTGGAGTGCCGGGGTCCGGCGTGGCGGGGTGGAGGCGCGTGGTGAAAAGCGTGGCATGACTCCAGACTAGGTCCTTGGAAAGGCACGCCTCGGGGATCCAGGCATCCGGGCCATGCCGTGAGTTCGCCGGAAGGCGCTCAATTCGCCGGAAGCCCCGGGCTTCCGGCGAAGTGGCACACTTCCGGCGAGTCCGGTCCGGCGGGATTCCGTCAGCCCAGCAGCCCCGCCAGGACATCCGCCACGGAACCAGACCGCGCCTGCCGCCAGCCCGTGCCAGCCCAGAGGTTCACCCGCTCCGGGTCCCCGGCTGCGGCCGCTGCCGCACGCAGCGGCGCGGTGAGGTGGTGGACGGCCGGATAGGCTTCGGGGGCACCGGGGTGGTCCCGGACGAACTCGTTGACCAGCGCCCGGGCCGGCCGTCCGGTGAAGGCTGCGGTGAGCCGCGTCCGGGTGAAGTGCGGGCTGGCCAAGGCATCCTTGTGCAGCTGCCGGGCGCCGCTCTCATCGGTCCGAAGCAACGCCGTGCCCAGCTGGGCAGCATCCGCTCCCGCCGCCAGTACGGCGTCCAGCCCGTCACGGTCCATCACGCCGCCGGCAGCAACCAAGGGGAGCCCGACGGCGGACCTGACCAGGGCGACCAGCTCCGCCGTCGTGCCCGGCCGGCCGTCATGCGGCAGGCCGGCCATCGTGCCGTTCTGCCTTTCGGCGCGCGGCTGGAACGCCGCGCTGTGGCCTCCGGCGCTCGCATCCTGGACCACGAGCGCATCCATGCCCTGGGCGGCTGCCTGCAGCGCTTCGGCGGGGGTCGTCACGGTGGCCAGCACCACGGAGCCCGCCCGATGGAGCGCGCGCACCACGTCGAAACCCGGCAGCCCGAACGTGAAACTGACCATTTCCACAGGATCCTCCAGCAGCGCATCGATCTTGCCCTGCCAGCGGTCGTCGTCGTCGAGCCGCAGCGGCGGGACCTCCGCCCCGTAGCGCCGGGCGTCGGTCCGCAGCCGGGAGCGGTACTCCTCCAGCCGGTCCCGCAGGGCCTCGGACTGCTCCAGCTGGGCCGGATCGGGGACGAAGACATTCATCCCGAAACGCGCCCCGGCGGCCCGGGCGCTGCGGATCTCCGCCTGCATGGCCTCGACGGTCTTATACCCGGCGGCGAGGAAGCCCAGGCCTCCGGCGGAGTGCACGGCGCTGACGAAGGCCGGGGTGGACGTCCCGCCGGCCATGGGGGCCGCAATGATGCGGGTACCGAACAGGGGATGCGGCATGGTTCACTCCTTGAGGCGATTCAGTAGTCTGTTCGTGTGACCAACACTGACAACCCGCCGGCGGCGGATTCCGTTCCATCTTCCTCCCCGGCGGCGGGCGCCGTGATCGGCCTGGACATCGGCGGCACCAAGACCCGCGGCGTCCGCTTCGAGGACGGCACCCCGGTTGCCGACGAGTCGGTGGGGAGCTCGAATGTCCAGAACGTCAGCCGCGAGGAAGCGGCCCGCAACCTCGAGGAGCTCTTTGCCCGGATCGGCGGCGGCGCCGTCGCGCAGGTTTACGCCGGAGCCGGCGGCATCGATACCGACGACGACGCCGCGGCGCTCGCCGCCCTGATCGCGCCGCTCGTGCCGGGCGCCCGGATCACCGTGGTCCACGATTCGCGGCTGCTGCTGGCCGCGGGCGGTGCCAGCACCGGCGTCGCCGTGATCGCCGGCACGGGCTCGGCGGCCTGGGGCCGGAACAGCCTCGGCGAGGAGGCCCGCGCCGGCGGCTGGGGCTATCTGCTCGGCGACGAGGGCAGCGGCTACTGGCTGGGCCGCGAGGCTGTCCGCCACAGCCTGCGCCGGATGAACCAGGGGCACGAACCGGACGAACTCACCACTGCCCTGCTGGCCTCCTGCGGGGTGGCTGACCCCAACAAGCTGATCGCGCTCTTCCACTCGCCGGAAACCGGGCGGCGGTACTGGGCCGAGCGGGGCCGGCTGGTGGTCGACGCAGCCGATGCCGGCCATGCCGCAAGCCGGGGGCTCGTGGACCAGGCCGGGCGGGATCTGGCGGCCCTCGCGGAGCAGGCGGTCCGGAAGCTCGGCATCGACGGCCCGGTGATCCTGGGCAGCGGACTGGGCATGAACGTCCCCCGCCTGCAGGAATCCTTCCGCGCCGCGCTGGCAGCCGCAGGGATCACCGACGTCCGCGTCCTGGCGCAGGACCCTGTCTTTGGTGTGCTCCAACTCGTGGCCGAGCAGGGCTGACCAGGCCTGCCGAGCCACTACGACTACGCTGCCGGGCCACTACGCTGGAGGGATGAGCCTGAACTTCGACACCCGGCCGGCCGCCTACGCGGTCATCATCCGCGACGGCGCCATCCTGCTGGCGTACTGGAAGCAGGGCGGACGCGAAGGCTGGACCCTTCCCGGCGGGGGCCTGGACCTGGCCGAGCACCCGGTGGACGGATGCCGCCGGGAGATCTACGAGGAAACCGGCTATCACGCCGAGATCGGCCCCATGCTGGGGATCGACGTCGGGCACTGGCCCGCCGAGATCCGGATCGACGGCGGCGAGCGGGACTTCCAGTCGCTGCGCCTCGTCTACGAAGCGAACATCACCGGCGGGGAGCTGCGCCACGAGGTGAACGGCAGCACCACGCACGCGGCCTGGATCCCGCTGGCCGAGGTGCCGGAACTGAACAAGGTCTCCCTCGTGGACGCGGCGCTCCGGCTCTACCGCGAACGGCCGCTGGACGGCAAACTCTCCTGAAGTTTCCCTGGCTCCCTGGCCGCATATCCCTGAATTCGCCGGTGGCGCTGGCTACGCTGGGTCATACCTGTCTTTACAGCCAAAAATCAGCATGCCTATGATCAGCTGGCTGGACCATCCGATGTTGCCGCCAACAGTTAGGTAAGCCCGGAGATGGCTGAAGCCATGATCGAGTTCCAGAGCGTCACCAAGCAGTACCAGGGCGGCCAGCCTGCCGTCGATGATCTGACCATGTCCATCGACAAGGGCACCATCACGGTCTTCGTCGGCCCCTCGGGCTGCGGCAAGACCACTTCGCTGCGGATGATCAACCGCATGGTCGAGCCGACGTCCGGGACGATCACTGTTGACGGGCAGGATGTCACCTCGGTGCCGGCGGCGAAGCTGCGGCGGTCCATGGGGTACGTCATGCAGTCCTCGGGCCTGATGCCGCACCGCTCCGTGCTGGACAACATCGCCACCGTCCCCCGGCTCAACGGGGTCTCCAAGGCCGACGCCCGCAAGCGTGCCGGGGAGCTGCTCGACGTCGTCGGGCTGGCCCCGTCCCTCGGCAAGCGGTATCCGTCCCAGCTCTCCGGCGGCCAGCAACAACGCGTGGGTGTGGCACGGGCGCTTGCCGCCGATCCTCCGGTACTGCTCATGGACGAGCCGTTCAGCGCGGTGGACCCCGTGGTGCGCGACGAACTGCAGAAGGAACTGCTCCGGCTGCAGCGCGACCTGGCCAAGACCATCGTCTTCGTCACCCATGACATCGATGAGGCCACCGTCCTGGGGGACAAGGTGGCCGTCTTCGCCGTGGGAGGAAAACTGGCACAGTACGCCACCCCGGAGGAGATCCTGCGCGCCCCGGCCAACGACTTCGTGGCGTCCTTCGTGGGCCGGGACCGCGGCTTCCGGCACCTCGCGTTCAGCCCGTCCGACGGTGTCACCATCCACCAGATCGGTACGCTCACCCCGGCGGACCTTGACCATGGCGGCGGGCCGGACGGCGACTGGGACCACGGCTGGAAGCTGGTGGTCGACGCCGAACTGCGCCCGCTCGGCTGGGCCGGCCCGGGCAAGGGCCCGGTGATGGTTCCGGGCGGCTCCCTGTTCCGCAAGGGTGAAACCCTCCGCCGGGCGCTGGACGCGGCGCTGTCCTCGCCGTCGGGCCTGGGGGTCGCCGTGGACGCCGACGGCAGGGTGGCCGGCGTCGTCAAGGCCGCCGAGGTGCTCGCGGTGATCGACGCCGACCGGCGTTTCCGGCAGGGCGCACGCTGATGGACTGGTTCCTCGCCAACAGCGGGCAGGTCTTCAGCCTTGCCGGCCAGCACCTCGTCCTGGCCATCCTCCCGATGGCCTTCGGCTTGCTCATCTCCATTCCGCTGGCCCAGTTCGCCCGGCAGAACAAGGCGCTGCGTTCCGTGGTTCTGACGGCATCCTCACTGCTGTATACGATCCCCTCGCTGGCGCTCTTCATCATCCTGCCCACCATCATCGGAACCAGGATCCTGGACCCCGCCAACGTGGTGGTGGCCCTGACCATCTACGCCGTCGCCCTGCTGGTCCGCGCCGCCCTTGATGCCTTCGACTCCGTGGACGAGGACCTCCGCCAGGCCGCCGTCGCCATGGGCTTCAAACCCGCCGCCCGTTTCCTCCAGATCGACCTGCCGCTGTCCCTGCCCGTGATGTTTGCAGGCCTCCGGGTGGTTTCGGTCAGCAACATCTCGCTCGTGAGCGTCGCCGCGCTGCTCGGGATCGGGAACCTCGGCATGCTCTTCACCTCCGGCCTGCAGCGGGACTTCGTCACCGAGGTGGTGGTGGGCATCATCGCCATCCTGGTCCTCGCGCTCCTGATGGACGCCGTCCTGGTGCTGCTCGAGCGGGTGCTGACGCCGTGGACCCGGGCGGCTGCCGGGCCTGGGGCAAGCCCGGACAAGGCAACCTTTCCGTCCGCGGCCCTGCGGCTCTCCGCAGCGAAGTCAGGCGGGGGTGACGTATGAGCAACGTTGTCACGGACACCTTCGAGTGGCTCGCCGACCCGGCCCACTGGTCCGGCGTCTCCGGGATCCCGGTGCGGCTGGCCGAGCACCTGCAGTACACGGGCCTCGTTATGCTGATCGCCACCGCCATCGCCGTTCCGGTCGGCCTGTACGTCGGGCACACCGGGCGGGGGAGGGTCGCCGTCGTGGCCCTCGCCGGCGCGCTCCGCGCCCTGCCTACCTTGGGACTGCTCACCCTGTTCGTGCTGCTGGCCGGCATCGGTCTCATGCCGCCGATCTGGGCCCTCGTGATCCTGACGGTCCCGCCCCTGCTCGCCGGCACCTATGCGGGAATCTCGAGTGTTGACCGGAACGTGGTAGACGCTGCCCGCGCCATGGGTATGACCGAACTCCAGGTGCTTTTCCGCGCCGAATTCCCCAACGCCCTGCCGGTGATGTTCGGCGGGTTCCGGACCGGCGTGCTCCAGGTGATCGCGACCGTCTCGGTGGTGGCATACATTAACCTGGGCGGGCTGGGCCGTTACCTGTTCGACGGTCTCGTCCTCTCCGACTTCCCTCAGATGCTGGGCGGTTCGCTGCTCATCGCAGGACTCGCCATCGCCGTCGACCTTGTCCTTGCCCTGTTCCAGAGGCTCTTCCTGTCAAGGCGCGCCTCTTCCCAGCCGGACCGGAGCCAGCAGGCTGCGGTTGATCTCACAGACCCCGTGACCGCGGGGACTGTTGTTCAAGGAGGTATGTCATGAAGGAAACCCGCCAACGGGCACTTGGCAGGCGCGCATTCGGCGGCCTGGCCGCCGGCGTAGGCCTGGCCCTGGCCCTGTCCGCCTGCGGAGGCTCATCCAATCCGCTGGGCTCGGCCCCGGCCAGCAGTGGTGCCGCCTCCGGATCCGGCGGACCCCTCGTGATCGGTTCCGCCGATTTCCCGGAAAGCCAGATCGTCGCCGAGGTCTACGCGGGTGCCCTGAACGCTGCCGGTGTCACGGCCAGCACCAAGCCGAACATCGGGTCGCGCGAGGTGTACTTCAAGGCCGTGCAGGACGGGTCCGTGGACGTCGTCCCCGACTACAGCGGCAACCTCCTGCTGTACGTGAACAAGGACGCCACGGAAGTCTCGGCCGGTGACATCGCGAAGGCGCTTCCCGCCAAGCTGCCGGAAGGCCTGGCCGTGCTGGACGCCTCCAAGGCCGAGGACAAGGACGCCATGGTCGTCACCAAGGCCACCGCGGAGAAGTACCAGCTCAAATCCATCGAGGACCTGGCCAAGGTCTGCAGCGACATCGTCGTGGGCGCCCCGGCGACCTTTGCCGAGCGCGCCTACGGGCTGCCGGGCCTGAAGAAGAACTACGGCTGCGAGCCCAAGAAGCTTGAGCCGTTCAGCGACGGCGGCGGCGCCGTCACGCTCAAGGCCCTGCTCTCGGACCAGGTCCAGGTGGCGGATATCTACACCACCACCCCGTCCATCGCGGACAACGACCTGGTGGTGCTGGAGGACCCGAAGAACAACTTCATCGCCCAGCAGGTGCTGCCGCTGTACAACAAGTCCAAGATGACGGACAAGGCGAAGGAGGCACTTAACGCCGTGTCCAGGATCCTCAGCACCGATGACCTGATCAACCTCAACCGGGCCGTCAGCGGGAGCCAGAAACAGAACCCCAAGGACGCCGCCGCTGCGTGGCTCAAGGACAAGGGAATCGTCAAGTAAGGCCGGCTGACAGCCCTTCCCTGCGTTCGACGGCGGCTGCCGGCCTCCGCTCCCTCACGGGGGTGCCGGCAGCCGCCGTCGTGGTTCTGGTGCGGTTTCACCGCTTGTGACGGCGGGAAACGGCTGTGAGGCATGTCTCGCCGGAAGTGGATGCGGCATATGGCATATTTGATGAATGGCAGAATTTAAGCAGTCCACCAAGCTTCATAATGTCCTCTACGACATCCGTGGACCGATTCTTCAGGCCGCCCAGCAGATGGAGGCAGAGGGTCACCGCATCCTCAAACTGAACATCGGAAACCCGGCCCCCTTCGGGTTCGAAGCGCCGGACGCGATCCTGGTGGACATGATCCGCCACCTGCCACATGCCCAGGGCTACAGCGATTCCCGCGGCATTTTCTCCGCCCGCACCGCCGTCTCGCAGTACTACCAGACGCGCGGTATCCAGAACATCCACGTCGATGACATCTACCTGGGCAACGGCGTCAGCGAACTCATCACCATGTCGCTGATGGCACTGCTGGACGGCGGCGACGAGGTCCTGATCCCGACGCCGGACTACCCGCTGTGGACCGCTTCCGTGGCCCTGGCCGGCGGCAAACCCGTGCACTACCTGTGCGACGAGGACTCGGGCTGGCAGCCCGACCTGGCGGACCTCGAAGCGAAGATCACCCCGCGCACCAAGGGCATTGTGGTGATCAACCCCAACAACCCCACCGGTGCGGTGTACCCGGAGGACACGCTGAAGAAGATCGTGGCCCTCGCCGAGAAGCACGGGCTGGTACTCTTCGCCGACGAGATCTACGAGAAGATCCTCTACGAAGACGCCGTCCACGTGAACATGGCCAGCCTCACCGGGGACGATGTGCTGTGCCTGACGTTCAGCGGCCTGTCCAAGGCCTACCGCGTGTGCGGCTACCGGGCAGGCTGGATGGCCATCTCGGGCCCCAAGAAGGACGCAGCAGACTACCTCGAAGGCATCAACCTGCTCGCGAACATGCGCCTGTGCGCCAATGTGCCGGCCCAGCACGCGATCCAGACGGCACTCGGCGGCTACCAGAGCATCAACGACCTGATCCTCCCGGGCGGACGCCTGCTGGAACAGCGCAACAAGGCCTATGACATGCTCAACGCCATCCCGGGCGTCAGCACGCAGCAGGCGCGGGGCGCCATGTACCTGTTCCCGAAGCTCGATCCGGAGGTCTATCACATCCGTGACGACGAGAAGTTCGTCCTGGACCTGCTCCGCGAGCAGAAGATCCTCGTCTCCCACGGCCGCGCCTTCAACTGGGTCCGCCCGGACCACTTCCGGATGGTCACGCTGCCGCTGGTCAAGGACCTCGAAGAGGCACTGAACCGCATGGCGGACTTCCTGAGCCGCTACAAGGGGAACTAGGCTTCGGTCAGCAGCGCAACGGGGCCCTCGCCCCGCGGACCACGGCTGCGCCAACCGGAAAGAGGCATTGATGGCAGGCTCCGCGACATTCGATGACCACCCCTCGAAACTCCTGAAGGTCGGGAAGGGCTTTAGCCTGAAGGCGCTGGACCCAGGCTCGACACCCGGCTACGACGGCGAGAAGCCCGACGGCGAGCAGCTGCTGGACCAGCTGGACGACAGGCTCGCCCAGCTCCAGGAGCAGCTCTTCGCCGAGTCCCGGTTTGGCGGGACCAAACGGATCCTGCTCATCCTGCAGGCCATGGACACTGCCGGCAAGGGCGGAATCGTAACCCACGTCATGGGCGCCATGAATCCCCACGGGGTCCAGCTGAAGTCCTTCAAGGCACCCACTCAGGAAGAGAAGTCCTACGATTTCCTCTGGCGGATCGAGAAGGAAGTGCCGGCGGCGGGCATGGTGGGGGTCTTCGACCGCTCCCACTACGAGGACGTCCTGATTCATCGCGTCCACCGCTGGGCCAGCCCCGAGGAACTGGAGCGCCGCTACCGGGCCATCAACGAGTTCGAGGCCCGGCAGACGGGTGCCGGAACCAGAATCGTCAAGGTCATGCTGCACATCAGCCGCGACGAACAAAAGGAGCGGCTGCTGGCCCGGCTGGAGGATCCGGCCAAGCTCTGGAAATACAGCAGCACGGACCTGAAGGAACGGGCCTTCTGGGCAGACTATATGGACGCCTACCAGAAGGCCTTCGACAAGACCAGCACCGAACAGGCCCCGTGGCACGTCGTGCCGGCCAACAAGAAGTGGTACGCGCGCATCGCCGTGCAGCAGCTGCTGCTTGAGGCACTCGAGGGGCTGAAACTGCAGTGGCCCGTCCCGGACCTCGACGTCGGCATGGAACGGGAGCTGGTCCAACGCTCCTGAACGGCGCTCCTGAACGGCCCGGACTGTCCGCCGCCGGACGTGCCGTTTCCCTAGCCGTCCTGCGCGGCCTGGTCCCGGGCGGCGGCAAGGCGCTTGCGGGCGCCTTCCAGCCACTGTTCACAGCGCTTGGCCAGCGCCTCGCCGCGCTCCCACAGCGCCAGGGATTCCTCCAGGCTGGCACCGCCGGCTTCCAGCCTGCCGACGACCCCGACGAGTTGCTCGCGGGCATCCTCATAGCTCAGTCCGTCGATGTCGGTGTTCGGCTTTGTTTCTGCTGCCATGTCGTACTCCTTGATGGGTTCCGGGGGAGGGGTGGTTCTGATCGAACGGTGAGGCGGGATTCCGCGGGTTCAGCTGTCGGAGGCTTCCTGCCCGCCGGTGGACTGCGCGGTGAACCTGCCGCCGGCCACGCGGACCGAGAGCGCGGTTCCTTCCGGCGCCTGCGAGGGGTGCCGGACAACCTCCCGGGGCGTGCCGGGGACCGCCTCACCATCGCTGAGCTGCACGACGGCGTAACCACGGTCCAGGGTCTTCTGCGGCGAGAGCGCACGCACCTGGGCCCTGAGATGGACCAACTGGTCCGCGGCCCGCACCACCGCGGTGTTGACGGCCGCGTGCGAGCGGCCCTTGAGCCTTTCGACGTCGTCGAGCCGGGTGGTGACCATGGCTTCGGGGGACGCGAGCACCGGCCGGGAGCGCAGCGAGGCCAGCCGGTCGGCTTCCCGCTCCACGAGCCGTGTGACGCCGCGGCGGAGCTGGTCCCGTGCCTGCCGCACCAGGGCGAGCTCCTCGACGACGTCCGGAACGATCCTCTTGGCGGCGTCGGTGGGGGTGGAAGCCCGGAGGTCTGCCACGTCGTCGAGGATCGGCCGGTCCGCCTCATGGCCAATCGCGCTCACCACGGGCGTTGCGGCGTCGGACACGGCCCGGATGAGCTCTTCGTTGCTGAACGGCAGCAGGTCCTCCAAGGCTCCGCCGCCGCGGGCGATGACAATGACGTCAACGACGGGGTGGGCGTCCAGCTCCCGCAGCGCCGCGATGATCTGCGCGACGGCGGTGTTCCCCTGGACCGCGACTTCCCGGATCTCGAATTCGACGGCCGGCCAGCGCAGGGCGGCGTTGCGCAGTACGTCCTTCTTGGCGTCCGAGTCGCGGCCGGTGATGAGGCCGATCCGGTGCGGGAGCAGGGGGAGCCGTTTCTTGCGGGCGTCCGAGAACAGCCCCTCTGCCGCGAGGGCCTGGCGCAGCCGCTCGATCCTGGCCAGCAGATCCCCGAGGCCCACCGGCCTGATGTCCTTTACCGACATGCTCAGCCGGCCCGTCTTGAGCCAGAACTCGGCCTTCAGCAGGGCCACCACGCGGGAGCCGCGTTCCAGCGGTGTCTGCTGGCGGTCCAGCACATTCGTCCAGATCGATGCCGGCAGGGAAATCTCCGCGTCGATGTCCCGCAGGGTCAGGTAGGCGTTGCTGCCGCGCCGGTTCAGCTCGATGACCTGGCCTTCGACCCAGGCCGAGGGCGCGCGGTCGATGTGCATCTTGAGTTTCTGGGAGAGCAGCTGCAGGGGCCAGGGATTGTCCGGGCTGGTTTGCGCCGCCGTGGCCGGAAGCGTGGTGGCTGCCGCAGGATCCTCAGGCATGCCTGTCTCCGGGGGCGGAGAGTGCCGTGTGCATATGTGGTGTTGTCCTTTGCCGGGGCGGAGCCGTCCGCAGGTAACGTTTCAGGAAAGGTGACCGGCAGGCAGCTGGAACTTGTCTGTTTCAACTCTATCCATAGCTCTATCACCAGGGCCGGACTTTATCGCTCGCCGGGCAGTGCCCCGTAGGATGGCAGTATCCCCACGACTTCCAAGGACTCTGTTTTGCGCACTTTCGTCTCGGCCGCCGCCGTACTCATCGGGCTCCTGATGGCGGCTGTAGCTGTTCCAGCCATCTGGGTTGACCGGAACATCGTCCAGGAAGACGGGTTCGCCGCCCTGGCCGGGCCGCTGGGCAAGGACCCCGTTTTCCAGCGCAGGCTCGCCACCGCGGCCGTCAGCAGCCTCGGGTCCGGAGACCGGATCCCCGGTGCCCTCACCGACCTGGCCCGGCCGATCCTGGAAGCCGCGGCACAGTCCCTGACCGGCATGCCAGGCTACCCGGATGCATGGGCGGAAACGCTGCGCAGGAGCCACCGGCTGACCTTCGCAGATCCGGCCACGCTGCCGGCGGAGGCCGACGGCGCCACCTCGCTGACCTTGGACGTCGCACCGCTGGCGGCGCTGGTCGCGAAGCAGGTGTCGGACGCCACGAAGCTGCCGCTCAGCGCACCGGACCAGGTGTTGATCCACATCGGGCAGTCCAACCAGCGCCAGGCCATCGAAAGGGCGGCCGCCTACGCGCCGATGGGCTATGCCGTAGCCGTCGGAGCCGGCATCGCCTTCCTGCTGGCCCTGGTTGCCGCACGCCGCCGCTGGAGCGTCGTGGCGGGGACCGGAGCCGGCGTACTGGTGCTTGCCGGGGCGTGGAAACTGGCTTCCGATGCCGCCGGCGCCGCGCTGACCGGGACCTCCAGCGGCAACGAGGTGGCGGACACCTTCAAGCTCGAGTTTGTGGCCGCTTCCGCGGGCAGTTTCGGGCAGTGGATCCTGACAGCCGCGGTGGCGGGCGGGGTCCTGCTGGCCGGCGGCCTCGTGCTTCGCGCCGTCGGCGGCCGCCGCCGCGCCTGAACCGCGCCTGCCCGCCAAAAACGGGTGGCTTTGAACACCGGTAGCATTGAAGAATGACCTCCACCGCAGTCTCCATACCGATGCCATCCGTTCCGCGCCGGCGGCGTTCGCCGGAGGAAGTACTGGCCGCGGCGCCCGTTGCCGGGGCCAAGAAGGTGCTGCTCGCGGCACCGCGCGGCTATTGCGCCGGCGTGGACCGCGCCGTCATTGCCGTGGAAAAAGCCCTGGAGCATTATGGTCCCCCCGTCTACGTGCGCAAGCAGATTGTGCACAACGTCCACGTGGTCAGCTCGCTGGAGGAAAAGGGCGCAATCTTCGTGGACGAAACAGACGAGGTCCCCGAGGGCGCGCTCGTGATCTTCTCCGCCCACGGCGTATCGCCTGCGGTGGTCCAGTCCGCCGAGGACCGCGGTCTGCGGACCATCGACGCGACCTGCCCGCTCGTGACCAAGGTGCACCGCGAAGCGGTCCGCTTCGCCAAGGACGATTTCGACATCCTGCTGATCGGCCACGATGGCCACGAGGAAGTCGAAGGGACCGCGGGTGAGGCGCCCGAGCACATCCAGATCATCAACGGCCCGCATGAGGTCGGCAAGGTCACTGTCCGGGACCCGGAGAAGGTCATCTGGCTCTCGCAGACCACCCTCAGTGTGGACGAAACCATGGAGACGGTCAGGCTCCTGAAGGAACGGTTCCCCACCCTGCAGGATCCGCCCAGCGACGACATCTGCTACGCCACGACGAACCGCCAGGTGGCCATCAAGAAGATCTCGCCGCAGGCCGACCTCGTCATCGTGGTCGGGTCGGCCAACTCGTCCAACTCCGTCCGCCTCGTCGAGGTGGCGCTGGAATACGGCGCCAAGGCTTCGTACCGGGTCGACTTCGCCAACGAGGTCGACGAGGCCTGGTTCGAGGGCGTCGCCACGGTGGGCGTGACCTCGGGGGCCTCGGTCCCGGAAGTGCTCGTCAAGGACGTGCTGCGGCTCCTGGCCGACTACGGCTACGGCTCCGTCGAGGAAGTCGTCACGGCCGAGGAGGACCTGCTCTTCTCCCTGCCGAAGGAGCTCCGGGCAACCCTGAAGCAGGCCGGGGACGTCTCCCGGGCGCTCGGCGGCCGCGGCGTGCGCCCGGCCCAGTCCTAGCCGGCACGTTCCCAGGCGGCCGGTCCGTCCGAGTTCTCCCCGGGCCCCCACGCCTGCCCGCCTGGCTGCGGCTCCGGCCCGGAGGACTGCAGCTCCGGCCCGGAGGACTGCAGCTCCGGGGCTGCCACCGAACGCGGCGTCACCTCGACGGAGACGGGCGTGACGAGCCCGGCGGACTCCAGGGCATTGAGCTTCCTCGCGGTGGGCAGTATCCGGGCCTCCAGCGTACCGACCATCGAGTTGTAGCGTTCCACCGAGGTCTTCAGCGAGGACCCGAGCTTGGTCACGTTCTCGCCGAGCGTGCCCATCCGCTCGTAGAGCTGCCGGGCCAGCTCAAAGAGTTCCCGGGCGCTGTCCGTCAACACGTCCTGCCGCCATGTGAAGGCGACCGATTTCAGCACCGCCAGGAGGGTGCCGGGGGAGGCCAGGACCACGTTTTTGGACAGTGCGTAGTCCAGCAGCGCCGGGTCCGCCGAGAGCGCCGCGGCCAGGATCGATTCCGCCGGCAGGAAGCAGACCACGAGCTCCGGAGAATTGCCGGGGATGTCCCAGTACTTCTTGGTGCTCAAGGCATCGACGTGGGCCTTCAGGGCCTTGGCATGGGCAGCCAGGTGCGCCTGCTGTCCGTTGGCGGCCTGCCCGAGCTGCAGGCTGCCGGTGGACGCGCCGAGCTCCTGCGCCGCCAGGTAGGACGCCAGCGGGACCTTCGCGTCGACCACCAGCAGCTTGTCCCCGGGCAACTGCACGACGAGGTCGGGCCGGACGCTGTTCTCCGTGCCGGCCGTGTGGACCTGCTCATGGAAGTCGACATGCCGGAGCATCCCGGCCGCTTCGACCACCCGCCGCAGCTGGACCTCGCCCCACTGGCCGCGTGCGCTGTTGGAACGCAGGGCCGACTCCAGGGCGTGGGTTGACCGCAGCAGCTGTTCATCGGACAGCCGTGCCTCCTGCAGCTGCTGGGCCAGTTGCCCGTACTGCTCCAACCGGTCCCGCTCCAGCAGCGAGACCTGCTGCTGCACGGCGGTCAGTTTCTCCGCCACCGGGGCCAGCGCGCGCAGCACGCTGGCGTCCTGGTTCCGTGATTCGCCCAGCTCCCGGTTCTGCGCTGCCAGGAGGCGCCGCTCGGCGTCGGCAGCGGCGAACTGGGCGCTGACCTCTGAAAGCCGGGACGAGACGCCGTCGAAGTCCTGCTCCACGGCCAGATAGCGGCGCCGGAGCAACAGATAGGCGACGGCGGCGCCGGAAACGGCGCCCACGAGCAGCATGAGCAGGGCAAGTATCAGTGCAAAAGCGTCCATGCCTTCACTCTGGCATGCCCCTGTGACACTTTTGCCCGAACACGCACTGCGGCCACGGGCAACCGACGCCCACGGCGAACAGCGCTCCCCGGCCGCAGGATCAGGGACCGGTTTCCGGTAGAATCAATACTCGTGGCTCTTACTATTGGCATCGTCGGACTGCCCAACGTCGGCAAATCAACTCTCTTCAACGCACTGACCCGTAACCAGGTGCTCGCAGCGAACTACCCGTTCGCCACGATCGAGCCCAACGTCGGCGTCGTTAATCTGCCGGACCCTCGGCTGGCGAAGCTGGCCGCCGTCTTCGGCTCCCAGCGCCTGCTGCCCGCCCCGGTGTCCTTCGTGGACATCGCCGGCATCGTGAAGGGAGCCTCCGAGGGCGAAGGCCTGGGCAACAAGTTCCTCGCCAACATCCGCGAGGCCGAGGCCATCGCCCAGGTCGTCCGCGTGTTCGATGACCCCGACGTCATCCACGTCGACGGCAAGGTCGATCCCCGCTCGGATGTGGAGACCATCAACACCGAGCTGATCCTGGCCGACCTCCAGACGATCGAAAAAGCCATCCCCCGGATCGAAAAAGAAGTCAAGATCAAGAAGCGGGAAGCCGCGGAACTCGCGGCAATCCTGGCAGCCCAGGCCGTGCTGGAACGTGGCGACACCATTTTCTCCTCGGTCAAGCGGGACAAACTCGAGATGGAGCACCTCAAGGAGCTCAGCCTCCTGACCGCCAAGCCCTTCATCTATGTCTTCAACGCCGACGAAGGCATCCTGGGCAGCCCGGAGAAGCAGGAAGAGCTGCGGGCCATGGTGGCCCCGGCGGACGCCATCTTCCTCGATGCCAAGCTCGAATCCGACCTCGTCGAGCTGGACGAGGAAGAGGCCCGCGAGATGCTGGAGATGAACGGCCAGGACGAATCCGGCCTGGACCAGCTGGCCCGCGTCGGCTTCCACACCCTCGGGCTGCAGACCTACCTGACGGCAGGACCCAAGGAAACCCGTGCCTGGACCATCCACCAGGGCGACACCGCCCCGCAGGCGGCCGGCGTGATCCACTCCGATTTCCAGCGTGGATTCATCAAGGCTGAAGTAGTGTCCTTCGACGATCTGATGGAAGCCGGCACGATGGCCGAGGCGAAGGCCCGCGGCAAGGTCCGGATCGAAGGCAAGGAATACGTCATGGTCGACGGCGACGTGGTGGAATTTAGATTCAATGTGTGACGTCCCGGCGATTCCGGCAACAGGGCCACACACTGGGGCCAAGTAATTACGGATTAACTCGAGAGGCCCCGATTTTCCAATCGGGGCCTCTCCTGTGTTCGCCTCCTTTATCGCGGTCCGCCCGCGCCGTCAATGCCAACGCGGAATTCTTTCCCCTCCAGGCGGTAAATGTTGCAGCTCGGTAACAACATTTACCGCTAGTCAACTTTCTTCAAGTACCTTTTCAATTGGGGTCTACGCTTACATCCCATGTGAGACGGGCCACACTGCCGCTGGGGGAGTGTGGGCGTCTGTCCGGTGCCTACGGTGCTGGTCTCATCCACACCACGGAAACAAGGAGGCGGAATGCGCTTGGGTCGTATTTCCAAAGCAGTGGGAGTGGCGGCAGCAGCCGCCCTCGCCCTCAGCGCTTGCGCGGGCGGCAGCGGCGGGTCAACCCCGACGGCTGCCGCGGCAGGCAAGACAGGCGGATCGGCAACGGTCGTCGAGGTGAACGCCTTCTCCACGTTTAATCCCAACACCGCGGATGGCAACGTTGACGTCAACTCCAAGATCAGCTATGCCACCCACTCCGGCTTCTACTACATCGACAACAAACTGAACATCGTCCACAACGACAAGTTCGGCAAGATGGAGAAGACCTCCGACAATCCGCTCACCGTCAAGTACACGGTTAATGAGGGCGTCAAGTGGTCAGACGGCACGCCCGTAACCGCGGCCGACCTCCTGCTGCAGTGGGCCGCCTTCTCCGGGTACTACGATGACGCCAATCCGGAAGCCAAGACCGGAACGTCGTACTTTTCCTATGCCGGCGACGCGACCGGCCTGGCTTTAACCGACTTCCCGGAGCTGGGATCCGACGGCCGCTCCATGACGGTGAAGTACTCCAAGCCCTTCGCCGACTGGGAAATCGCCCTCGGCGGCCCCGGTATCGACATCCCGGCCCACGTCCTCGCCAGGAAAGCCGGCCTGACGGACACCAAGGCATTCATCGACCTCCTCAAGTCCATGCCGCGCGGCGATTCCAAGGCTCCCAAGCCGGCCGACGCCAAGCTGCAGGCCATGTCCGCGCTGTGGAACACCGGCTTCGACACCAAGACGCTGCCGGCTGACCCGAGCCTGTTCCTCTCCAATGGCCCGTTCGTCGTCAAGAGCATCAACCAGGACCAGTCACTGACCATGGTGAAGAACAAGGACTACAACTGGGGTCCGGAAGCCAAGCTGGACGAAATCACCGTCCGCTACATCGGCGATTCCGCGGCGCAGGTCCAGGCGCTCAAGAACGGCGAGGCAGACATCATCGCGCCGCAGCCCTCCGCCGACACGGTGGACCAGCTCAAGGCACTGGAAAGCCAGGGCGTCACGACGGACCGCGGCAGCCAGCTCGCCTACGACCACATCGACCTTAACTACTCCGGCCCGTTTGCCGACAAGAACGTCCGCGAGGCGTTCCTGAAGGCGGTTCCGCGCAAGGACATCGTTGACAAGATCGTCAAGAAGCTTGACCCGAACGCCAAGCCGCTTGATTCCCAGCTCTTCGTGCCGGACCAGGCCGCCTATGCCGACTCCGCCAAGAACAACGGTTCCTCCGCCTACCAGGACGTGGACATCGATGGCGCCAAGAAGCTGCTGAACGGTGCCACGCCCGAGATCCGCATCATGTACAACAAGGACAACACCAACCGTGTCGACGCCTACTCGCTGATCCGTGAGTCCGCCACCAAGGCCGGCTTCAAGATCGTCGACGGCGGCCTCGGCAAGTCCGACTGGGGCAAGGCCCTGGGCAAGGGCGGCTATGACGCCACCATCTTCGGCTGGAGCAACCCCGGCGTCGGCGTCTCCGGGGTTCCGCAGATCTTCAAGTCGGGCAACGACTCCAACTACAACCAGTTCAGCGACCCGGAAGCCGACAAGCTGATGGATGAACTGGTTGTCACCACCGACCGCAGCAAGCAGGACGGGATCAGCCAGCAGATCGACAAGAAGATCTGGGACTCCGCCTACGGGCTCCCGCTGTACCAGAACGTCGGTGTCGATGCGTACAGCGACCGCATCACCGGCGTGAAGTACATGCCGAACCAGACCGGTGTCTGGTGGAACTTCTGGGAGTGGGCACAGAAGTAGCCGACGGCCGCTGGCAACACGGGCCGGTTCAATCACAATGGTGACCTATATAGTCCGGCGTCTGATCACAGCCGCGCTCATCCTGCTCGGCGCGTCCTTCCTGGTCTATCTCCTGACCGCGGCGTCAGGTGATCCGCTGGAGCAGTTCCGGGCGAGCAACGCCCCCAACCGCCAGCAGCTGATCGACGCCAGGACCGAGTTGTTGCAGCTGGAAACCCCGGCCCCGCTGCGCTACTTCAGGTGGCTGGGCGGTGCGGCGCAATGTCTCGTGCCGTGGGCCGGCTCCTGCGACCTGGGCAGGAATATCGCCGGCCAGCCGATCACCGATGCGCTGGGCCACGCGCTGATCCAGACCCTGACCCTGGTCACCGGTGCCACCGTGCTCGCCATCCTGATCGGCATCACCCTGGGCATCGTCACTGCCCTCCGGCAGTACAGCACGCTCGACTACGGTGTGACCTTCATGGCGTTCCTGTTCTTCTCCCTGCCCATCTTCTGGGTCGCCGTCCTGCTGAAGGAGTTCGGCGCCATCGGCTTCAACAACTTCCTCCGGAACCCGGAGGTTCCGCTTCCGGTGTCCCTCGGCATCGGCGCCGTGTGCGGCCTGTTGACCGCGGTGGCTGCGGGCGGCCCGCTGAAACGCCGGCTCCTGGCCGGTGGTGCGGTTTTCGTCTTCGTGGCCGCCGTGCTCATTTATTTCTCCGCCACCGGGTGGTTCAAGACGCCGGGCCTGGGCCCGGTGGTGATCGCCGTCGCCGGCGTCGGCATCGCCTTCGCCGTCACACTGCTCTCGGCCGGCCTGAAGAACCGCAAGGCGCTGCAGTCGGCTCTGATCGCCGTCGGGCTCGGTCTGGTTGCCTACTTCGCCGTCCAGCCGCTGCTGGATGAGGCAACGTTTCCCATGATCGTGCTGCTGGCAATCGCCGCGGTCCTGGCCGGCATTGGCATCGGCTACCTGGTGGGCGGCTACGACCGCGGACAGTCCATGCGCGCGGCGGCCCTCACCTCGTTCCTGGTCGGATTCCTCATCATCCTGGACCGCTACATGCAGGCATGGCCCGGCTACTTCAACAACAGCCGCGTGCGCGGCCGGCCCATCGCCACGATCGGCGCCAGCACCCCGAACATCGAAGGCGACTTCTGGATCCTGAGCCTGGACTCCTTCACCCACCTGATCCTCCCGACGACGGCGCTGGTCCTGATCTCCCTAGCCGGCTACACGCGCTTCACCCGCGCCTCGATGCTCGAAATCATGAACATGGACTACATCCGGACCGCCCGCGCCAAGGGGCTGTCGGAGCGCACCGTCGTCATGCGCCATGCCTTCCGGAACGCGCTGATCCCGATCGCCACGATCGTCGCCTTCGATATCGGAGGCCTGATCGGCGGCGCCGTCATCACCGAATCGGTCTTCTCGGTCCGGGGAATGGGATTCCTGTTCCTCGACGGCATCACGCACGTGGATCCCAACCCGGTGATGGGCGTCTTCATCTGCGTGGCCATCACGGCCATGGTGTTCAACCTCATTGCGGACCTTGCCTACTCCGCCCTCGATCCGCGCGTAAGGGTCAAAGCATGAGCCAGCCCAGCCAACAGGACGAAGTCATGGCCGAAGAGGCGGGCCTGCTGCGGCCGGCGGCGGGGATCGAACCGGTCATCGAAGCGAAGGGCCTGAGCCAGGGGCAGATCGTCCGGAAGCGGTTCCTCGGCCATTCGGGCGCCATCACCGGCCTCGTCGTCTTCGCGGTCATCTTCATCATGGCGTTCACCTCCGTGGGCTACTGGGGGATCCCGGGCTGGTGGAAATACGGCCACGAGGATGTCTCGCCGTTGGTCAACGACGGCGCCCCCACCGCCTCGCTCTGGCTTCCGGCCTGGGGGGAGCACCCCTTCGGCCAGGACCGCATCGGGCGGGATCTTTTCGCCATGACCATGCGGGGGGCCCAGCAGTCCATCACCATCATGGTGGTGATCGGCCTCATCGCCGGCCTGATCGGCGTCGTGGTCGGTGCCCTCGCCGGATACTTCCGGGGCTGGATGGAAGCCGTGCTGATGCGCCTGACGGACGTCATCATCATCATCCCCGCCCTGTTGCTCGCCGCCGTCATGGCGCAAATGGCGGGGCGCCGGGACTCCGGCAGCTGGCTCGTCGCGTTCACGAGCAGCAACGGCGTCCTGGCGCTGGGGATCTTCCTCGGCCTGATCAGCTGGGTGGGGCTGGCCCGCCTGATGCGCGGCGAATTCCTGTCCCTGCGCGAGCGCGAATTCGTCGATGCGGCACGGATTTCCGGGGCCGGCAATGCCCGGATCATCTTCAAGCACATCCTGCCGAACGCGGTGGGGGTGCTGATCGTGAACATCACGCTGACCATGTCAGCGGCCATCCTCACCGAGACCGCGCTGAGCTACCTCGGCGTCGGTGTGAAGGCTCCGGATACCTCCCTGGGGCTGCTGATCTCGCAGAACCAGGAAGCGTTCTCCACGCGTCCGTGGCTCTTCTGGTTCCCGGGCCTCTTCATCGTGCTGATCTGCCTGAGCATAAACTTCATCGGCGACGGCCTGCGTGATGCCTTCGATCCGCGGCAGAAGAAGTTCAATGCCCGGAAGGTGAAGGAACCCGGGCAGTCGCCGGCCGCAGCGCTCCCGGTCACGGCCTTTGACGGAACGGCGGCCAACAACGGAACAGGTGGCGACTAGGTGCCGTGCCCCGGCCCTTCCGTGTCAGCCCGCGGTGACGGTCCAGTAGCTGGCCGCCAGCAGCAGTACGACGGCGCCGGCCGCCGCCCGTCGGAAGGTCACCTTCACGGCTGTGGTGGCGGCCTCGCCGGCGGCAAGTTCGCCGCTTTCCACCAGTTCGTGCCATCTTGCGCGCACCAGCCGTGCGGCCTGGCCCGAATCGGTGCTCGTCAGATCCCCGGGCCGGACCGACTTCCCCGGTCCGTACGTGGTTGCCGGCAGGCCCTGGAGGTCTTCGGGGCGGGCGTTGCGGCCGCCCCAGATGCCGGGAGCCGGCGCCGCCCAGGAGGTATAGCTCCTGGCTGCCGTGACCAGCGTCAGGGCGTAGCGGGTATCGACCTGCACCAGCGCCGCCCAGGGCACCTCGATGGACCGGAACGGGTTCTCCAGGGTGACGCCGCCGCCGTGCACCACGACCGCCGGCATCCAGAAAAGCTGCCAGCCCAGGAAACCAAGCAGCACCAGCGGCGCGATGCCGGCCAGCGCCCCGGGACCCGCGGTCACGGCCATGACCACGACGCCGAACGCGGCCACCGCCCACGACAGCCACGCGAACCATTTGTTCGTGCGGGCCTTGAAGACTTCAACGTTTCCGGCATGCGGCGCAGGGCTCATGCCCCCAATAGTTCAGCATTCCGGCCCGCAGAACTAATCCCCGGTGCTCCGGCGGCCCGGGTGGAAGGAAAGCCCCATCATGACTGACTTCGTCGCCCTCGATCCGCCCTTTGCACCGGTGCCGGGCCAAGGTGCACCCGTCCTGGAAGTCCGTGACCTGAGCGTCGACTTCGGCGTGGACAAGAAGTGGGTCCCGGCCGCGATCGGCCTGAACTACGAGGTCCGCGCCGGTGAAGTGCTCGCCATCGTCGGCGAGTCCGGATCCGGCAAGAGCGCCAGTTCGATGGCGCTGCTTGGGCTGCTGCCCGGCAACAGCCGGGTGAGCGGCAGCGTCAGGCTCGCCGGCAAGGAACTGCTGGGCGCCAGCGAGGCGAACATCCGGGCCGTCCGGGGCAAGGACGTGGCCGTGATCTTCCAGGAACCCATGACTGCCCTGAACCCCGTCTACACGGTGGGGGCGCAGATCGTGGAGACCATCCGCCTGCACAGCGAAGTCTCCCCGGAGGAGGCCCGGCTGCGCGCCCTGCGGATGCTGGAACTCGTCGAGCTGCCGGACCCGGAGAAATCCTTCCGCTCCTATCCGCACCAGCTCTCCGGAGGGCAGCGGCAGCGCGCCATGATCGCCCAGTCGCTTTCCTGCGACCCCAGGCTGCTGATCGCGGACGAGCCCACGACGGCCCTTGATGTGACGGTCCAGGCCGAGATCCTGGACCTCATGCGCAAGCTGCGCAACAGGCTGGACAGCGCAATTGTCCTGATAACCCACGACATGGGCGTCGTCGCTGACCTCGCCGACCGGATCGCCGTCATGCGCCGCGGCCGCATCGTCGAAACCGGCACGGCAGCGCAGATTTTCCACAACCCGCAGCACGAATACACCAGGGCGCTGCTGGCCGCCGTCCCGCACCTCGGCCAGGGCGGCGCCGGGGCGGCCGGCGGCGTCGACGTCACGGCCGTGGAAACCGCCAGCCCCCAGGGCGACCCCGTGCTGGAGCTGGCCGGCGTCGCCATCGACTACCCGAAGCAGGGCCGGGTGCCCGCCTTCCGGGCGGTGGAGGGCGCCAACCTGGTGATCTATCCCGGACAGGTCGTGGGTCTCGTGGGCGAATCCGGGTCCGGAAAGACGACGATCGGGCGGGCTGCCGTCGGGCTGCTCCCGGTCGCCGCCGGCAGTATGCGCGTGGTCGGCCAGGATATCTCCGCCGCCAGGAAAAACGGCCGGCAACTCCACCGGATGCGCCGGCATGTGGGCATGGTGTTCCAGGATCCCTCGTCATCCCTGAACCCCCGGCTGCCGATCGGCGAAAGCATCGGGGAGCCGATGTTCCTTGCCAAGGTGGCGAAGGGCGCCGAGCTGCAGAAGCGGATCGAGGCGCTGCTGGACCAGGTGGAACTTCCGCGGGACTACCGCAACAGGTATCCGCACGAGCTCTCGGGGGGCCAGAAGCAGCGCGTGGGCATCGCCCGGGCGCTCTCGCTCAGGCCGAAGCTTATGGTCGCGGACGAGCCCACCTCGGCCCTCGATGTTTCCGTGCAGGCGAAGGTCCTCGACCTTTTCCAGAACCTGCAAAAGGAACTGGGGTTTGCCTGCCTCTTCGTCACCCATGACCTCGCCGTCGTGGATGTGCTCGCGGACCGGATCTGCGTGATGCAGCGGGGCCGCATCGTGGAGCAGGGGAGCCGGGACGAGATCCTGCGCAACCCCCAGGAGGCGTACACCCAGCGGCTGCTGGCCGCGGTTCCGCTGCCTGATCCGGAGAAGCAGCGTGAGCGGCGTGAACTGCGGGCCCAGCTGCTGGCGGCAGACGCCGGTCAGGGATTCCCGCCACCTGCGCCGGCAAGCCCCTCCAGCTGATTCCTCCAGTTAACACCAAATAACCGGGTTGACCTCGCGGCGAATCCTACCAGCCAGTAGTGTGTGACTTGAAATACATTTCGGTTGACGGTGCCGGTCACGCTTTTGTCGGATCACGGTTTGGCAACAGAGTTCCAACATTCGGACATTTTGCGGTTAGGCTACTTCCATATGTAGTCCACGTCACAGGATATCCCTGTGCCTGGTCTGCCCGGGAAACACATGTTTTTCCCTCACTAACTCCCCCAACTCATAGGAGGCGGAATGCGTTTTTCGCGCACTTCCAAAGCACTGGGCATGGTGGCCATCGCCGCCCTTGCCCTGACCGGATGCGGTGCCGGCGGCTCCGCCAGCGGCAGCAGCAGCACCGGTGGCGACACCAGCAAAGTCATTATTGCCGACGGTTCGGAGCCGCAGCGTCCGCTGATGCCGGCCGACACCAATGAGGTCGGCGGTGGCAAGGTCATCGACATGATGTTCGCGGGCCTCGTCAGCTACGACCCCAGCGGCAAGCCCGTCAACGAACTCGCCGAGTCCATCGAGGGCAAGGACGGCCAGCACTTCACCATCAAGATCAAGAAGGACCAGAAATTCACCAATGGTGAGCTCATCACGGCCAAGACCTTCGTGGACTCCTGGAACTTCGGCGCGGCTGCCAAGAACGCACAGCTGAGCGGGAACTTCTTCGAAAGCATCAAGGGCTACGACGAGGCCAGCGCTAAGGACTCGACCGTTGAGACCATGTCCGGCCTGAAGGTCGTTGACGATCAGACCTTCACCGTAGAGCTGATGCAGCCGGAGTCGGACTGGCCGTTGCGCCTGGGCTACACCGCCTTCGTCCCGGTCCCGTCCGGAGCACTCAAGGACCCGAAGGGCTTCGGCGAGAAGCCTGTGGGCAACGGCCCGTACAAGCTGGCCGACGGCGGCTGGCAGCACAACGTGCAGATCCAGCTCGTGCCGAACCCGGACTACAACGGTCCCCGCAAGCCCAAGAACGCCGGCGTGACCTTCAAGATCTTCCAGAACGACGACGCTGCCTACCAGGACCTGCTGTCCAACAACCTGGACATCCTGCAGACCATCCCCACGAGCGCGCTGAAGAACTTCAAGACTGACCTCGGCGACCGCACCATCAACAAGCCGTACGCCGGCAACCAGACCATCGCCATCCCGGAATACCTGCCGGAGTGGAGCGGAGAGGCGGGCAAGCTGCGCCGCCAGGCCATCTCCATGGCGATCAACCGCGACGAGATCACCAAGGTGATCTTCAGCGGCGCGCGCCAGCCTGCCAAGGACTTCACGGCTCCCGTCCTTGACGGCTACAGCGACTCGATCCCGGGATCCGAGAACCTGAAGTTCGACGCGACCAAGGCCAAGGACGCCTGGGCCAAGGCCGACGCCATCCAGAAGTGGGACGCCAATGAGACGTTCACCATCGCGTACAACGCCGACAAGGGCGGCCACAAGGCATGGGTCGAAGCTGTCGTAAACCAGCTCAAGAACACCCTCGGCATCAAGGTTGAAGGCAAGCCGTACGCGACCTTCAAGGAAGCCCGCAACGACGCAACCGCCAAGACCCTCACCGGCTCCATCCGCGCCGGCTGGCAGGCGGACTACCCGTCGCTGTACAACTTCCTGGGACCGATCTACAAGACCGGTGCCGGCTCCAACGACGCGAACTACGCCAACCCCGCCTTTGACAAGGCCGTCTCCGACGGGCTGAACGCCTCCTCCGTCAGCGACGGCAACAAGGCAATGAACAAGGCCCAGGAGATCCTGCTGCAGGATCTTCCGGCCATCCCGCTGTGGTACCAGGTCGCCCAGGGCGGCTGGAGCGACAAGGTGACCAACGTTGACTACGGCTGGGACGGCGTCCCGCTGTACTACAACATCACCGGCAAGTAACTGAAGAACGACGGCGGGGGCTGCCTGGACTGGGGCCTCCGCCGTTGTTTTATTTCCGCATATTCTTGGTGACCCGGCCCTTCGGGTGTTCTTTCGCAAGCCGCACGCCGTGAGCAAACCGGCGTCGGCCTGCACCCATAGTGAAAAGGTTCTTTGATGAACAACTCCACCGCATCCCTGGACCGGATGCTTCTCCAAGGGGGTGTGCTTCGCTGATGGCGACTTACATTCTCAAGCGTTTCCTTCAACTGATTCCCGTATTCCTCGGGGCAACCCTGCTGGTCTACTTCCTGGTCTTCAGCCTCCCGGGCGATCCCATCGTGGCGCTCTTCGGGGACAAGCCCGTCAACGAGGCCGTCGCGGCCAAGCTCAGGGTCCAGTACCACCTGGACCAGCCATTCTGGATGCAATACGTGCTCTACCTGAAGAGTATCTTCACCTTTGACCTGGGCCAGGACTTCTCCGGACGCCCCATCGCCGCGGTGCTGGGCGAAGTCTTCCCGGTCACAGCGCGCCTGGCCGTCATGGCGCTGATCTTCGAAGGCGTTTTCGGCATCGTTTTCGGCCTCATCGCCGGCCTCCGTAAGGGCAAGTTCTTCGACGCCACGGTTCTGGTGGCATCGCTGATCGTCATCGGCATCCCGATATTCGTCCTGGGCTTCCTGCTGCAGTTCACCATCGGCGTCCAGCTCGGCTGGGCCAAGCCGACCGTCAGTTCCGCCGCGACGGTCCAGGACCTGATCCTGCCGGCCATCGTTCTGGGCCTTGCCTCCTTCGCCTATGTCCTGCGCCTGACCCGCACGTCCGTCATCGAGAACATGAACGCCGACTACGTGCGCACGGCCACCGCCAAGGGCCTGTCCCGTTTCCGCGTCGTCCGGGTGCACATCCTCCGCAACTCGCTGATTCCCGTCATCACCTTCCTTGGTGCGGACCTCGGAAGCCTGATGGGCGGAGCAATCGTCACGGAAGGCATCTTCAACGTGCCGGGCGTCGGCAACCGGCTCTACCGGGCCGTGCTCTCGGGAGAAGGACCCACGGTGGTCTCCATCGTCACCGTGCTGGTCCTCATCTACTGCCTCTCCAACCTCCTCGTTGACCTGCTGTACGCCTGGCTTGACCCAAGGATCCGCTATGACGCCTGAGAACAACACATCAAGGCACGGCGCCGCCATCGTCCGTGCAACCCGCCAGACAGAACACTTCGTTGCCGATGTGGCGGAGACGCCGCTGCAGGCAACCGACAAGGTCAAGGAAGACAATGCCCCGCTGAGCCTCTGGGGCGAGGCCTGGAAGAACCTGCGCAAGCAGCCGCTCTTCCTGATCTCCGCCTTCCTGATTCTCGTCGTCGTGGCCGTCTCGCTGTTCCCGGGTCTGTTCTCCTCGATCGACCCGTCCTCCGAGGCCTGCCAGCTGGCCAATTCCGACGGCGGCCCGGCCGCCGGCCACCCCCTGGGTTTCACCCAGCAGGGCTGTGACGTGTACGCACGGGTCATCTTCGGGACCCGCTCCTCGGTGACGGTGGGCCTGTTCACCACCATCGGTGTCCTCCTGATCGGCGGCATCATGGGCGCCCTCGCCGGCTACTACGGCGGCTGGGTGGATGCCATCCTGGCGCGCATCAACGACATTTTCTTTGCGCTGCCGCTGATCCTCGGGGCCATCGTCCTCATGCAGCTGCCGATGTTCCGCGCGAACCGGACGGCGTGGACCCTCGTGCTCATCCTGATCACCTTCGGCTGGCCGCAGATCGCCCGGATCACCCGCGGTGCCGTGATCGAAGTCCGCAACGCAGACTTCGTCACGGCGGCCCGCTCGCTGGGCGTGTCGAAGTTCGGCGCGCTCCTGCGCCACGTCCTGCCGAACTCGCTGGCTCCGATCATCGTCGTCGCCACGATCTCGCTGGGCACGTTCATCGTTGCCGAATCAACGCTGTCCTTCCTCGGGATCGGACTCCCGCCGAGCGTCATGTCCTGGGGCAATGACATCCAGGCCGCGCAGGCATCACTGCGGTCCAACCCGATGCCGTTGCTTTACCCGGCCATCGCGCTGTCCATCACAGTCCTGAGCTTCATCATGCTGGGCGACGCCCTGCGTGATGCCCTCGATCCCAAAGCGCGGAAGCGATGAAAGGGGACGCCATGAACACCACAGTAGAAATCCTTGAAGAGGGTTACTCCACCGAGCGTCCGCTGCTTGAAATCAAGGACCTCGCGATCAGCTTCGCCACCAGTAACGGTGACGTTCAGGCCGTGCGGAACGCGCACCTGACCATCATGCCCGGCGAGACCGTAGCCATTGTGGGCGAGTCCGGTTCCGGAAAGTCGACGACGGCGCTGGCCGCCATCGGCCTGCTTCCGGGCAACGGCCGCGTCTCCGCCGGCCGGATCCTTTTCGACGGCGAGGACATCTCCCACGCCAGCGAAAAACGGATGATCGAACTCCGGGGAAACAGCATCGGCATGGTCCCGCAGGACCCGATGTCCAACCTCAACCCGGTGTGGAAGATCGGCTTCCAGGTCCGCGAGACGCTGAAGGCCAACGGGCTGCCCAGCGGCCCCGACGATGTCGCCAAGGTCCTGTCCGAGGCAGGGTTGCCGGACGCGGCACGGCGGGCCAAGCAGTACCCGCACGAGTTCTCCGGCGGCATGCGCCAGCGCGCGCTGATCGCCATCGGGCTCTCCTGCCAGCCCCGCCTGCTGATCGCAGACGAGCCGACGTCGGCCCTGGACGTGACGGTGCAGCGCCAGATCCTCGATCACCTGGAAAAGATGACCGCGGAACTGGGAACCGCAGTACTGCTGATCACCCACGACCTCGGCCTGGCCGCCGAGCGCGCCGACAAGGTCGTGGTCATGTACCGCGGGCAGGTTGTCGAATCCGGGCCGTCGCTGGAGCTGCTGCAGAACCCGCAGCACCCCTACACCCAGCGGCTGGTGGCCTCGGCGCCGTCGCTGGCGTCCCGGCGCATCCAGGCGGCCAAGGAACTCGGCATCGAATCGGAGGAACTGCTCACGCCCGGAGAGGACGTAGCGGTCGAGCCCGCCCTGACCGAAGAAGTGCTCCAGATCCGGAACCTGAGCAAGGTCTTCAAACTGCGCTCAGGATTCGGCCGGGCAACGGACTTCACCGCCGTGGACGACGTTTCCTTCAGCGTCAGGCGAGGAACCACGACGGCGATCGTGGGGGAGTCGGGCTCCGGCAAGTCCACCGTGGCGCAGATGGTCCTGAACCTCCTGGCGCCCACGTCCGGCAAGATCATCTTTGACGGCGTTGACACCTCCACGCTGAACAACAAGGAGATCTTCGCCTTCCGCCGCCGCGTGCAGCCGATCTTCCAGGACCCGTACGGCTCCCTGGACCCGATGTACAACATCTTCAGGACCATCGAGGAACCGCTGCGGACCCACAAGATCGGGGACAAGGCCAGCCGCGAGAGGAAGGTCCGCGAACTGCTGGACCAGGTGGCCCTGCCGCAGTCCACCATGCAGCGGTACCCCAACGAGCTCTCCGGCGGCCAGCGCCAGCGAGTCGCGATTGCGCGGGCCCTGGCCCTGGACCCCGAAGTGATCATCTGCGACGAAGCCGTCTCCGCCCTGGACGTCCTGGTGCAGGCACAGGTGCTGAACCTGCTCGCCGAGCTGCAGTCAAGGCTGGGCCTGACGTACCTGTTCATCACCCATGACCTCGCGGTGGTCCGGCAGATCGCCGACCACGTCTGCGTGATGGAAAAGGGCAAGCTGGTCGAAACGGGTTCCACGGATGATGTCTTTGACTCGCCACAGCGGGATTACACCAAGGCCCTGCTCAACGCCATCCCGGGTGCCGGCCTCATGCTGCCCCCGGAAGTTGCCTGAGCCCGGCCGGAACCTGTAACACGCCGGAGCCGGTGTCCACCCTGCGGGGCGGGCGCCGGCTCCCGTCGCGTCCTGCCGCGATCCTGCCGCGATCCTGCCGCGGAGGTCCGGGGTGGTCAGTAGCCGGCGGCCGGCTGCGCTTCCGCGGCGTCCTTTGCCTCCAGCCCGAGCGCCTTCAGCCTCGCGGCGAGCAGGATGCCCAGGGTGTCATGCCCCGTGGCGGTCATGTGGAGGCCGTCTGCCAGCAGCCCGGTCAGCTTGTACCGGGTCAGCCAGTCCCCGACGCTGACGAACGGAATACCGTTCTTCTGCGCAATCGTTCCCAGCAGGGTGTCGACCTGGGTGCGGCGGCCGCCACCGTAGTTTGCTCCGCGGGCGAGCGTGCCGACCATCACGAAATCACTCCCCGGGTAGCGCTGCTGAAGGGTGCTGATCAGCTGCTCTGCATTGGAGACGATCTGGGCGTCGGTTGCCCCCTGTGCCGCATCATTCCCGCCGCCCTCGATGACCACCAGGGGCGGTGCGCCGGACGGCAGTTTCCAGTCGCCCCGCTGCAGGGCGGTGATGTAATTGCCGGTTTTGCCGTTGGAGGCCACGAATCCGGTCCCGCCCAGCCCGCAGAAGAATCCGGTCCCGCCCAGCCCGCAGAAGAAGGGCTTGTAGCCCAAGGCGGCGAGAGCCTGCCGGGGCCACGCGTTGGCCGGCTCGGACTGGGAATCGCCGATCAGCACGGCCGTGTGGCGGATATCCTCCACAATGACCTCGTCGCGGCCGTTCGCGGGGTTCCGGAGCACCGAGCCGGGCGGCAACGTGGCGGGGGTGGTAGTGTCGCCCGGCGTGCGGGAGGAACTGCCGTGGATGGCCTGGACGGATCCCGTACGGGAGCCAGGGGCGGCGTCGGGGTTCTGGGAAGGCGGGGCCTGTCCGCAGCCGCCCAGAACGACGCCAAGGACGAACATCGGTGCGGCCAAACGGAACAGGGCCGAGGCGTTGCGCATTGATGTCTCCGGGCTGGCTTGCTGCTACCTGAGCAATGATGGTGCATGCAGTCCGGAAAGACCAGTGACTTTACTCACGGTTACCCCCCTGATTCCGCGCTCTGGCCGCTGCGGCGGGCACCGGCCGTTTTCGGTTTTTAGGCCAATAAATGCACTAGCGCTTAGACTGGTACTAGGTGCCCTGTGCCAAAAGGGCTTATCCGTCGTGCGTTCCGGTTGGAAATGTCGCGATACAACAGCTGACTTCACCACTGAATCGAGCAATAACGCATGTCTGAAACCACCACCAACACCGCGGTAGCCACTGCATCGCGCAGTGACCTGCGCAACGTCGCGATCGTGGCCCACGTTGACCACGGCAAGACCACCCTGGTCGACGCCATGCTCAAGCAGACCAACTCCTTTGCCGCCCACAACCACCTCGAAGACCGCGTCATGGACTCCGGTGACCTGGAACGCGAAAAGGGCATCACCATCCTGGCCAAGAACACCACGGTGGCCTACAACGGACCGTCCTCCAACGGCGAGACCATCACGATCAACGTGATTGACACCCCCGGCCACGCTGACTTCGGCGGCGAGGTCGAGCGCGGCCTGTCCATGGTTGACGGCGTCGTCCTCCTCGTCGACGCTTCCGAGGGCCCGCTGCCCCAGACCCGCTTCGTGCTGCGCAAGGCCCTGGCCGCGCACCTGCCGGTCATCCTCCTGGTCAACAAGACCGACCGCCCCGACGCGCGGATCGACGAAGTTGTCCACGAGTCCATGGACCTCCTCCTGGGCCTGGCCTCCGACCTGGCCGACGAGGTTCCGGACCTTGACCTGGACAAGATCCTCAACGTCCCCGTCGTCTACGCCGCCGCCAAGGTTGGCCGTGCCTCCCTCGAGCAGCCGGCCGACGGCTCCGCTCCGGACAACGAGGACCTGGAACCGCTGTTCAAGGCCATCATCGAGCACATCCCGGCCCCGACCTACAACCCGAACGGTGTCCTGCAGGCGCACGTCACCAACCTGGACGCCTCGCCGTTCCTGGGCCGCCTGGCGCTCCTGCGCATCTACAACGGCACCCTGCGCAAGGGCCAGACCGTTGCCTGGGCACGTGCCAACGGTGAACTGAAGAACGTCAAGATCACCGAACTGCTCGCCACCAAGGCCCTCGACCGTGTGCCGGCCGAGTCCGCCGGCCCGGGCGAGATCGTCGCCGTCGCCGGTATCGAGGACATCACCATCGGTGAGACCCTGACCGACGTCGACAACCCGCAGCCGCTGCCGCTGATCACGGTTGACGATCCGGCCATCTCCATGACCATCGGTATCAACACCTCGCCGCTGGCCGGCCGGGTCAAGGGCGCCAAGGTCACGGCCCGCCAGGTCAAGGACCGCCTGGACAAGGAACTGATCGGTAACGTCTCCATCAAGGTGCTCCCGACCGAGCGCCCGGATGCCTGGGAGGTCCAGGGACGTGGCGAGCTCGCGCTGGCCATCCTCGTTGAGCAGATGCGCCGCGAAGGCTTCGAACTGACCGTCGGCAAGCCGCAGGTCGTCACGAAGACCATCGACGGCAAGATCAATGAGCCGATGGAGCACATGACCATCGACGTACCGGAAGAGTACCTCGGCGCCGTCACGCAGCTCATGGCTGCCCGCAAGGGCCGCATGACCAACATGGCCAACCACGGCACCGGCTGGTGCCGCATGGAGTTCATCGTTCCGGCCCGTGGCCTGATCGGCTTCCGCACCAAGTTCCTCACGGACACCCGCGGCGCCGGCATCGCAGCCTCCATCTCCGAGGGCTACGAGCCCTGGGCCGGCCCGATCGAGTACCGCACCAACGGTTCGATGATCGCCGACCGCGCCGGTGTGGTGACGCCGTTCGCCATGATCAACCTGCAGGAGCGTGGCTCCTTCTTCGTCAAGCCCACCTCCGAGGTTTACGAGGGCATGATCGTCGGCGAGAACTCCCGCGCCGACGACATGGATGTGAACATCACGAAGGAAAAGAAGCTCACCAACATGCGTGCAGCCTCCTCGGACACCTTCGAGAACCTGACGCCGCCACGCGACCTGACCCTCGAAGAGTCCCTCGAGTTCGCCCGTGAAGACGAGTGTGTCGAGGTGACCCCGGAATCCATCCGCATCCGGAAGCTCATCCTGGACGTCAACGAGCGCAACAAGGCCAACCGCTCACGCGCCAAGTCCTAGTTCCAGCGGTCTTCGCTGGCGCAACGGATCATTTGTGAATAAAGGAGCTGCCGGTACGGCAGGCGGCATTGCCGCCGCCGTGCCGGCAGCTCTTTTTGTAGCCGTGGCAGGCACCGCCCTGCACCGGAACGACGTCCTGGTGGCCGGCGTCGGGCTTCCCTGGGGTGCGGTTGCCGCGTTGCTGCTGCTGGCCTCCGTGGAGCTGTGGCTCGGAGCGGCGTTCCACTCGGTGATTCCGACGGCGGCCTGCGGGATCCTCTGCTACGGACTGACGGGCTGGTGGAGCACCCTGGCGACCGGCAAGCGGCTCCTGATCGGTGACACCGCCGGGAATCTCTGGATCTACGGCATCGCAGCCGTCACGGTGGCCATGCTGGCCTGGTGCAGGCGCTACCGGCTGCCGCGGGACCAGGTTCCCAGCCCGCCTGGCTGATGCCTGCCGCGCTTCCCGGCTGCCCGGCCTCCCGTGGGACATGCCCATTCTTCGGCACCGCGGGCGGGCATAGCGGCACCATGCCCACCGCTGGCGCGCAGCGGGGGACATGCTCATGCGTGGCCGTGGGACATGCTCTTCCGCTGTTTGGCTGCCGGGACATGCACTTGTGCACATAGCGTCCGAGGCGCCTAGCCTGCCCGCGTCCGACGGCGACACCATGGCCGAATGGTCAATATCATCGAAGTGCTCTCAAGATACGACGGCGTCGCGCGCGCCAAGCATCTGGCCGCTGCGGGGGTGTCCGACTTCCAGCTTAAGGCTGCCATGTCCAGTGGCGTCGTTGCCCGCGTGTCCCGGGGTGTCTATGCGCTGCCCGGTGCCGACGCGCTGCTGGTTGCCATCCGCTCGCTGCCGGCCGAGCCGGCCTGCGTCACGGCTGCGCAGTTCCAGCAGGGGCTCTGGGTTCTTGAAGCCCCCGCGTGGCCGCACATTGCACTGACCCACAGCCGGCGCTACGAGGGGTTCGTCTGCCACAGATCGGCGGCACCGCCGACTCTGATGGACTCCGTGGTCCAAAGCCTGCGATGTCTGCCGGACCTTGACGGACTGGTCATTGCCGAATCCGCCGTCGTACTCAAAGGCCTGCCGCTGTCCGGGCTGCGCCGCCGGCTCGATGGCAGGAACGATGCGAGGGCACGCCGGATCGTGGCCGGAATCGTCCCGCAATCGCAGTCCATCATCGAGTGCATGGCCAGGTTTCTCTTGCGGCGGGCAGGCTTCCATGTCGAATCCCAGGTGAATGTGCCCGGCATGGGGCATCTGGACCTCATGGTCGATGGCAGGCTCGGGATCGAGACAGACGGGGCCGGATTCCACATGGACAGGACGAGCTTCGAAGAGGACCGGCGGCGATGGAACGTGACTACCAGGCTGGGGATCCCCACTCTGGTAGTGAGCTACCCGCTGCTCAGGAACCGCCCGGAGGAATTCATTGCCATGGTCCACGACACGCTGGACAGGCTGTCCGCTGCGGCTTAGCAGTGGACATGTCCCATGCGATGGCCTGACCACCAGTGGACATGTCCCACTCCTGCGGCGGCGACCGGACATCTCCTGGCAATGCCCGCCGGCGGGAGCCAGGGGAGGGCATGTCCATTGGTGAAGCCACCCGGGCGGGACCACCCGGGCGGGACCAGGGGGAGCGCGGCCCGCTCAGGAGACCGCCGGCCGCGGGGCCCGTCGCGGCGGGGCGGGAGGCACTTCCTTGGCGGCCACCACAAGCTCGAGCGCAATCACGACGTCGGCGCGCCGGGTGCGGACGGTGCACCCGCCGTCGGACTTTCCCACCAGCTCGCCCAGCGCATCCGTCAGGCCGCCCCCGATGCGGTATCTGACCACCACCCGGGTGCCGAGCGGGGCATCCGAAAGGAACTGCTGCGGTACAGGCAATGGCGGACTCACCCGTTCATCCTAGACGCGGGGCGCCGTGTAACGCGCCCGGCTAGGTTCGCGTGAACCGGCTGGGGGATAATAGGCTCAGAAGTCAGCAGTCCGGCGCTCAGGCCGGAGAATCATCCGGCCGGTCGCCGGAACCAACGTGGAGAGGCCAGGGACGTGACGTACGTAATCGCGCAGCCGTGTGTAGATGTCAAAGACAAGGCATGTATTGAGGAGTGCCCCGTCGACTGCATCTACGAAGGTGAGCGTTCCCTGTACATCCACCCGGACGAGTGCGTGGACTGTGGTGCCTGCGAGCCCGTCTGCCCCGTGGAGGCCATCTACTACGAGGATGACACCCCCGAGGAATGGGCCGACTACTACAAGGCCAACGTCGAGTTCTTTGACGATCTGGGATCCCCGGGCGGCGCTGCGAAGATCGGCAACACCCATACGGACCATCCGATGATCGCCGCCCTGCCGCTGCAGAACCAAGACAACTAAGGCGGCGCTTCGGTGACATCTGCGGTGCGCAGCTTCGGCCTCAGCCTGCCCGACTACCCGTGGGAGGCGATGGCGCCGTACCTTGCCCGGGCAGCCGGACACCCCGGGGGAGTCGCGAATCTCTCCATCGGCACCCCCGTCGACCCCACGCCGGCCGTGATCCAGGATGCCCTGCGCGCCGCGGCCAACGCCCCCGGCTACCCCACGGTCCACGGCACCCCGACGCTCCGTGAAGCGATCGCGGAGTGGTTTGACCGCCGCCGCGGTGTGCCCGGGCTCGATCCGCAGAACGTTATGCCCACGGTGGGCTCCAAGGAACTCGTGGCCTGGCTGCCGTTCCTGCTGGGCCTGAAGCCGGGCGACGTCGTCGTCCGTCCAACCGTGGCCTACCCCACCTACGACATCGGCGCGACGTTTGCCGGCGCCGAACAGATCGCCGCGGATGACCTCGATGAGCTCGACGCCGGGACCCGCGCCCGGGTTCGGCTGGTCTGGGTCAATTCGCCGGCCAACCCCACCGGCAGCGTCCGGGACATCGCATCGCTCCAGCACATCGTCGGCCAGGCCCGCGAGCTCGGCGCCGTGGTGGCCTCCGACGAGTGCTATGCCGAACTCGGCTGGGGGGAATGGGATGTCCAGTGCGGCGGAACCCCGGTGCCGAGCATCCTTGACCCGCAGGTGGCGGGCGGATCCCATGACGGACTGCTGGCCGTCTACTCCCTGAGTAAGCAGTCCAATGTGGCCGGCTACCGGGCGGCCTTCGTCGCCGGGGATCCCGCCATCATGGCCAACCTTGTCAACAGCCGCAAGCACGCAGGCATGATCGTCCCCTATCCGGTCCAGGAAGCCATGCGCGTGGCCCTCGCGGACTCTGCCCACGTCGAGGCGCAGAAGGACCTGTACCGCGGCCGGCGCCAGCGGATCGTGCCGGCCCTGGAAAGCTTCGGGATGACGATCCATGATTCCAAGGCCGGCCTCTACCTGTGGGCCACGGCAGGAGAAGCCACCTGGGACACCGTGGGCAGGCTCGCGGACCGCGGAATCGTCGTCGGCCCGGGCGTCTTCTACGGGGATGCCGGCAACGGATTCATCCGCGTCGCGCTGACGGCAACTGATGAACGCATCGACGCCGCCGTGTCACGGCTCACCACGGGACCGTAATAATGCTGTGACACGTGCCACAACCGGCACGATTTAGGCCCTTGGCAGGGGCCGCGGATTAGCACCACCCGGCGAACTGCCGGTAGTTTTTAACTGACGATCAATGGTGGCTTTCTACAAGAAGGCAACGGCGCCTTTGGAATACCTGTCCGGAACAGGTTCCACGGGCCGATTCACCAGATGTTGGACCAGCTTTCTACAGAGAGGCCCCGACGCCTCATGAGGAGACTCCATGACTGAGACCACCAGTGCAACCCTGCACTATGCCGGCGGCGAGCTTAAGCTCCCGCGCATAAAGGTTGTAGAAGGGAACGAAGGCTACGACGTTTCCAAGCTGCTGAAGCAGACCGGCGCCGTTGTTTTTGACCCGGGTTTTATGAACACCGCGGCCACCACCTCGGCCATCACCTACATCGACGGCGATGCGGGAATCCTGCGCTACCGCGGATACCCGATCGAGCAGCTTGCCCAGCACTCCAGCTTCCTGGAAGTTTCCTACCTGCTGATCTATGGCAACCTGCCGACTTCGGCCGAGCTGGAAACCTTCGACCAGAGCATCCGCCACCACACCCTGCTGCACGAGGAGCTCAAGGGCTTCTTCGGCGGCTTCCCGCGCGACGCCCACCCGATGCCGGTGCTGTCCTCGGCCGTGTCCGCACTGTCCACGTTCTACCAGGACTCGCTGGACCCGTTCAACGCGGAGCAGGTGGAGCTTTCCACCATCCGCCTGATGGCGAAGATGCCGGTCATCGCCGCCTACGCCCTGAAGAAGTCCATCGGCCAGCCGATGCTCTACCCGGACAACTCCATGAACCTTGTGGAGAACTTCCTGCGCCTGAGCTTCGGCCTGCCCGCGGAGCCGTACGAGATGGACCCGGTCATCGCCAAGGCGCTGGACCTGCTCCTGATCCTGCACGCGGACCACGAGCAGAACTGTTCCACGTCCACGGTCCGGCTCGTCGGCTCCTCCAACGCGAACCTCTTCGCTTCGGTGTCCGCCGGCATCAACGCCCTCTTCGGACCCGCCCACGGCGGCGCCAACGAAGCCGTACTCAAGATGCTCCGCCAGATCCAGGCCGACGGCACCAAGCCGGAGGACTACATGGAGAAGGTCAAGAACAAGGAAGACGGCGTCCGCCTGATGGGCTTCGGACACCGCGTCTACAAGAACTACGACCCGCGCGCCAAGATCGTCAAGGCCACGGCACACGAGATCCTCACCAAGCTCGGCGGCAACGACCAGCTCCTGGACATCGCCCTGCGCCTCGAAGAGAAGGCCCTGAATGACGACTACTTCATCCAGCGCAAGCTCTACCCGAACGTGGACTTCTACACCGGCCTGATCTACAAGGCCATGGGCTTCCCGGAGAAGATGTTCACCGTACTGTTCGCTATCGGACGCCTGCCGGGCTGGATTGCCCAGTGGCGCGAAATGATCAGCGACCCCACCACCAAGATCGGCCGCCCGCGCCAGCTCTACGTGGGAGAGCCGGAACGCAACTACCCTTCGGTCTAGCCGGGTAGACAGCGCGGGGTCACTTACGGCCCATTCCGGCGACCGGGATGGGCCGTAAGTGACCCCGCGTTGCTTTAAGTTGCTTTAGGAGTTGTAGCCCAGAGGGTTGTTCTTCTGCCAGCGCCAGTGGTCTTCGCACATCTGGTCCACCGTCCTGGTGGTGGACCAGCTGAGGTCGGCCAGGGCCGAGGTTGCGTCCGCCCAGAACGCGGGAAGATCCCCGGCGCGGCGGGCGGTGACCTCGTAGGGCAGCGGATGGCCCACGGCCCTCTCGAAGGAGCGCAGCACCTCCAGTACCGAGGAGCCCTTCCCCGAGCCCAGGTTCCAGCGGAACACGCCGCAGCGGTCCGCCACGTGGTCAAGGGCGGCGACGTGGCCTTCGGCCAGATCCACGACGTGGATGTAGTCGCGCAGGCAGGTCCCGTCCGGGGTGTCATAGTCACCGCCGAACACCATCAGCTTCTCCCGCCGTCCGACGGCGACCTGGGCGATGAAGGGCATCAGGTTGTTGGGAATGCCCTGCGGGTCCTCGCCGATCCGGCCCGAGGGGTGCGCGCCGACCGGGTTGAAGTAGCGCAGGAGCGCGATGTGCCAGCGGCCGTCTGCCGCGCCGAGGTCCGAGAGGATGTCCTCGATCTGTTCCTTGGTCCGGCCGTAGGGGTTGTTGGCGCCGATCTCCATTTTCTCGATGTACGGGATCGGGTTGTGCTCGCCGTAGACCGTGGCCGAGGAACTGAAGACGAGCGAGCGGACGTTGTGCCGGTCCATCGCGCGGATCAGGTTCAGCGTGCCGACGAGGTTGTTGTGGTAGTACCTCAGGGGCTCGCGGACGGACTCGCCGACGGCCTTGAGGCCGGCGAAGTGGATGACGGCGTCGATCGCGTGCCGGGCGAAGACGGCGTCGACGGCGGACTCGTCCACGAGGTCGGCGTGGTGGAAGACCGCAGGCTTCCCGCTGAGCTCGGCGACCCGGCGCAGTGATTCCTCGCTGGAGTTCACCAGGTTGTCGATGACCACGACGTCATGGCCGGCCTCCTGCAAGGACAAGACAGTGTGCGAACCGATGTAGCCGGTGCCGCCAGTAACCAAAATTCTCATGACTTTACGCTATCCCAAAAGCGGTCCCCGCCCTGTTCGAAGGGGGCTGCGTGGCCAGGCGACTGCATAGGACGGGGCGCCCCGCCACGGAAGCGGCACATCCGTGCTAAAAAAGACCAATGCCCAAATTTGTCGACGCCGCACTGCGGCGCCAGGATGTCGTCGAAGCCGCCTTCCGGATCATCGCAGCCGATGGGCTGGAGCGCGTATCGTTGCGGGAAGTTGCGGACGAGGCCTCCCTTGCCGTCGGATCGGTCCGGCACTATTTCGCCAGCAGCGATGAACTGCTCGTCCATTCCTTCCGGGTCGTCGTGGACCGGGTCATCGGCCGGCTCTCGGCAGCCGATGCGAGGCTTGCGGGCCTGGTCCCCGGAACCGCCGGGCACCACCACGGGGTGTTGGCCCTGCTGGGCGAGTTTCTGCCGCTGGACGAGGCGCGTGCCGTCGATGCCTGTGTCTGGATGGCGTTCAAGAACGCGGCCAGGATCAGGCCGGTCCTGGCCGCTGAGGCGGACCGCAGCCACCGGGGCGTCGCCGCGATTGTCGGCAGGGTGGTGATGGACCTTGGGGCCCGCGGCGCGGCCCCGGACCAGCAAAAGCTCGTGATCGAGGCCGAACGCCTGCTGGCAACCCTGGACGGGCTCACGATGCATGCCCTCCTGCAGCCCGAATGGATGACGGCCCAGATGTGCAGGGACGTGCTCGACGCCCATCTGGCCGGCCTGGACAGCTCCGGGGCGAGCCCTGCGCGAAGCAACGCAGCCAGCCATTAACGTGCGGTAGCTTCGGGAATACACTGGAAACGTACGTCTTGCCAAGGGAGGCAATCGGATGCACCACACAGGCGGACCTGGCTGGCGGATCACCATGGACACTTCGGGCCCCATGCTCATTGCACTTTACGTTCGGGACGCCGCCGGCCTGGACAGCGCCGGGCATCCGGCACTCAGCCACGTGGCACCGAAAATCCGCCCCTCGGATCACGCGAATCTGATCGCCGCGGTGGGTGGCGTCAGCGCGCTCAAGACCGAGTGGGAAGCCTGGTGGGACCAGCTTCTGAAGGCCCACCCGGAGATGTCGCCGGAGTTGGCCCCGCCGGCCTTCGGCGCCTTCGGCAACTCGCCGGCCCTCAGGCGCGTATTGCAGGCTCACTTCGGCGCGGCGCTGACGTGGGCACGGGAGCGCCGCGGCGAGTACGCGGCACTGGAAGCGGAGCGGGAAGCCGGTGGCGCCACGGAGTTCCTGGCAGACATGGTGGAGGACCGCCTACTGGAAGTGGGCCGGGCTTCCCGGGATTTCGACCTCACCATTATCGAGCTGCCGCTGGCGGAACCCCGCGCCTGGTACCTTGAGCCGAGCACGATCATCATGAGCCACGACCTGCTGTCCCAGCCCGAGTTGTTCCGCAGCTATGTGCAGCCGGTGGTCGATCTGCTGGTCTGACCGACCGCTGGACCGTAACCGCTGGACCCACCGCACGGGGCCGCTACTGTTTGGGAGCCTCCGCGACGGTCAGCGTGATCTGTCCCGCCGGCGCATCCGAAGCCTGCCAGCCGTTGCGTGCATCCCGGCTCCAGCCGTGGCCGTCCGTCTGCACCACGGTGATGGAGAGCGCCTTGGCATTGGCTACGGCCCATTGCGCCACGGCCCACGCCTCGGTGCCCTCGGCTTCCACCTGCAGCGTCCTGCCGTCGGCGGACGCCGGAACGGTCCCAAACGCCGCGGTAAGCTGCGCCTGCACCTCGGCCGGATCACCGGCAGCGTCGGGGGCCCGCAGGGTGCAGTCCAGCCCGGCCGCGGTCTGGCCGCTCAGCGCGGAGGCGAACGCCCGCGCCATCTCCGCGTGCTGGGCGTAGGCGCCCGGAAACGCCGAGTGCTGGACCTGTTGCGCGGCGTCGGTGATCTCCAGCGACTGGTAACCGGAGACTTTTACCAGCGCATCGTAGAAGGCGTTGCTCGCGTGGTACGGGTCCATCACCTGCTCGGCGGTGCCCCAGCCCTGGGACGGCCGCTGCTGGAACAGCCCGCGGGAGTCGGGTCCGGCCTGGTCGCCGTGGCCGATGTTCCGCAGCTTGGATTCCTGCATGGACGTGGCCAGCGCGATGCTGGCCGCCCGGGCCGGCAGCCCACGGCGGACGGCGACGGCGGTGATCAGGGCGGCGTTGCCGGCCTGGTCCGTAGCAAGGTCGTCGCCCCCGCTGCCGACGGCGGTGCAGCGTTCGGTGATCAGGGTTTCGGACCGCTGCAGGAACGCCACGGCCGTATAGATTCCGCCCGCGACCATCGCAAGGGCCAGGAGCAGCACAATCCGACGGCGCCAGCCACCTCTACGTGCCACGAAACTACTCCTCAGGCCTTCTCGGGCCGGTGCATTCTTCAGACGGTCGGTTGTTCACCCTGGCGCCTCAGTTGGCGTGCAGGGCCTCGTTCAGCTCGACGGTCTGCCCCTTGCGGGGGAGGACCTCCACCGCGCCGGTGGTGGAGTTGCGGCGGAAGAGCAGGTTGGGAACGCCGGAAAGCTCCACGGCCTTGACGATCCGGGTGGTGTCCTCGCCGTCGACGTCCTTGGGCCCGATGACGCGGACGCGGGTTCCGGCCGTCACGTAGAGGCCCGCCTCGACGACGGAGTCGTCGCCGATGCTGATGCCGACGCCGGAGTTGGCGCCCAGCAGGACGCGCTCGCCCACGGCGATCTTTTCCTTGCCGCCGCCGGACAGGGTGCCCATGATCGACGCGCCGCCGCCGACGTCGGACCCGTCACCGGTGACGACGCCGGCGGAGATGCGGCCTTCGACCATGGAGGTTCCGAGCGTTCCGGCGTTAAAGTTCACGAAGCCCTCGTGCATGACGGTGGTGCCCTCGGCCAGGTGCGCGCCGAGCCGGACGCGGTCGGCGTCGGCGATGCGGACGCCGGAGGGGATGACGTAGTCCACCATCCGCGGGAACTTGTCCACGCCGTAGACGGTCACGGCGCCGCGCTTGCGCAGGCGTGCGCGGGTCAGTTCGAAGTCCTCGACGGCGGCGGGGCCGAAGTTGGTCCAGACGACGTTGGGGAGCTTGCCGAAGATGCCGTCCAGGTTGATGGTGTTCGGCCGGACCAGGCGGTGCGAGAGCAGGTGCAGGCGCAGGTAGGCATCGGCCGTGTCGGCCGGGGCTTCGTCGAGGTGGATCTGGACGAAGACGACCTTCTGCTCGGTGCCGCGGTCCGGGTCGGAGCCGCCGGCGGCAATGTCGCGCAGCGTCTGGTCCGCGTTCTCCACGTCCCGGAGGTTTTCCGCAGCGGTTCCGAGTGCCGGGGCAGGGAACCAGACGTCCAGCACGGTTGCTTCACCGTTGCGGGTCGAGACAGTGGCCACTCCATAGCCGTAGGCAGAGCGGGCGTCAGTGCGGGCGGCAGGGCGGGAGTCGGCGGGCACGGCGGAAGCAGCGGTTTCAGTCATGGTCCAAGTCTATCGAGAGCGCCCGCGGTGGCTGAAACCGGAGTCACCCGCGTGACTGCCGGCTGTTGTCGTCCGGCGGGGCCGGAACAATCACCAATGCGGCAAATCCCAAAGGGCAGGGCAGAGGGCAGAACGGGAGGGCAGGGCAGGAGGGCAACGGATAAGGTGGAACGGTGACCGCCCCGAACCCCCATGCCCCCGCCCGCCTGGACCTCCGCCAGGACGTTGCCCTCCTCACCGCCGAGCTGATCGGCATCAACAGTGTGTCCGGCAACGAAACGGAGCTCGCCGACGCCGTTGAGCATGCCCTCCGCGCGATCCCGCAACTGGAAATAATCCGGGACGGGGACTCCATCATTGCCCGCACCGGCCTCGGCCGCGCCGAGCGGGTCATCCTGGCCGGGCACCTGGACACCGTGCCGCTGCCGACGACCGAAGGGTCCCTCGGGACGGTTCCCGCTTTCTGGCCCTCCGGGGCGCCGGGCGAGGGTGTCCTTTACGGCCGCGGCGCCACGGATATGAAGGGCGGCGTCGCCGTGCAGCTCGCCCTGGCGGCGGCGCTGTTCGACGGCGGTGCGGGGCCGGACCGGGACGTCACCTTCGTCTTCTACGACCACGAGGAAGTCGAGGCGGTCAAGAGTGGACTGGGCCGGCTCGTACGCAACCACGGCGCCATGCTCGGCGGGGATTTCGCGATCCTGCTCGAGCCGACGGACGGGACCGTGGAAGGCGGCTGCAACGGCACCATGCGCCTGGAAGCGACCACGCTCGGCGAAGCCGCCCACTCGGCCCGGGCCTGGATGGGCAGCAACGCCATCCACGCGGCGGCACCGATCCTGGCCCGGCTGGCCGCCTACGAACCGCTGACTATCACCGTGGACGGGCTGGACTTCCGTGAGAGCCTCAACGCCGTGAGGATCAACGGAGGCACCGCCGGCAACGTCATTCCGGACCGCTGCGTTGTCGAGATCAACTACCGTTTCGCGCCGGACAAGACCCCGGACCAGGCTGAGCAGCAGGTGCGGGAACTGCTGGCGGGATTCGACGTCGTCCGCACCGATAGTGCCGCCGGCGCGCGTCCCGGACTGGACCACCCGGCCGCCGCGTCCTTTGTGGCCGCCGTCGGAGCCGAGCCGAAGCCCAAATACGGCTGGACCGACGTCGCGCGGTTCAGCGGGCTGGGGATCCCGGCGGTGAACTTCGGCCCGGGGGACGCGCTGCTGGCCCACAAGGACAACGAACACGTCGAAGCGGACGCGATCCGCGAATGCCTCCGCGCGCTGCGGACCTGGCTGGACCTCTGACCGCGCCCAGAGGTCCCTGCGCGGCCTCCTAGACTTCCGCCGGGATGGCGGCCGCCGGGATGACGGCAGCGCCCGGCTGGCGGGAGAGCCGCTTCTCAAGCCATTTGGCGATGGCGGCCAGGATCAGGCACATGCCGACGTACAGGACGCCGGCGACGATCGCCGAGGGGATGATCGGGGAACCGTACTGGATCTGGCTGCCAAAGAACTTCGCCTGGAACAGGATCTCGTTGTAGGTCACGATGAACCCCAGTGCGGTGTCCTTGAGGATCACCACGAGCTGGGAAATGATCACGGGGAGCATGGACCGGATGGCCTGCGGGAGCAGGATGCTGGTCATGACGGCGCTCTTTGGAAGTCCGATTGCGTATCCGGCCTCGCTCTGGCCCCGCGGCAGCGACTCGATGCCGGCCCGGAACACCTCGGCCAGGACGGATCCGTTGTACAGCACCAGTCCCGCCACGACGGCGATGAACGGGGTGATCCCCTGGACGCCCACGGTAGGCAGGCCGTAGTAGAAGATCATCATCAGGATCAGCAACGGGACGGCCCGGAAGAGCTCCGTGAAGCCGTAGCACGGCAGGCTGATCCAGCGGCGGTCAGAAAGGCGTCCGAATGCCAGGAATATACCCAGGACCAGGCTGAACACGGCCGCGGTGCCGAATGCGGCCAGGGTGGCGCCGACTGACTGGGCGATGGTCTGCTGTACCAGCGGGAACGTGAACAGCTGCCACTTCTTGGCCTCGAACTGGCCGCTTTGCGCGAAGCGCAAAATGACGAAGCCGACGATCAGCAGGATCACGAGGGCCGTCACAACGCCCAGGATCCGGTACCGGGAGCGGGCCTTGGGGCCGGGCGCGTCGAAGAGAACAGAACTCATCGGTCAACCTTCCACTTCTGTTCGAGCTTCCGTTGCGCGGCGGAAAGGATGAATACGAGGGCGATGAACACGAGGGCGACCCAGAGGAGGCCGGCCATGGCCGGTTCGCCGCGTTCGGAGAGGTTGGCCCGGATGGCGCCGGCCTCGAAGACGGAGAAACCGGCGGCCACCGTCGTGTTCTTGAGCAGGGCGATGAACACACTGAACATCGGCGGGATAACGGCGCGGAAGGCCTGCGGCAGGATTACGAGCGTCAGCGTCTGCGTGAACGGCAGTCCGATCGCGCGGGCTGCCTCGGCCTGTCCCACCGGGACCGTATTGATACCGGACCGGACGGCCTCTGCCACGTAGGTGGCGGTGTAGAGGCTCAAGCCGATGATGGCCGCCGTCATGAAATCAATGGGCACCAGCCCGAGCTTCGGGTAGCCCAGGGCGAAGAAAAAGAGCACCAAGGTCAGCGGGGTGTTGCGGACCACGTTGACGTACAGCGTTGCCGCCGCCCGCATGGCGGGAACGGGGGAGACGCGCAGGGTGGCGACGACGGTGCCGAGGATGAGGGCAAAAATCGCGGCGAAGAAGAAGAGTATGAGCGTGTTCCGGAACCCCGTGATGAAGAGGTCCGAATTGTTCAGCAGCGTATTCACAGAACCGTCGCTTTCAGCGGGTGTTGAGGGGGGCGGCCGTGCGGCCGCCCCCCTCAGCGTTGGTTTAGTAGTTCTCTACTGCGGGCTGCTGGACCTTGGTGCCCGACTGGCCCAGGGACTGGTCGTAGAGCTTCTGCCAGACGGTGCCGCCGTCGGTGAACATCTTGTTGATGAACTGGCGCAGCGCGGTGTCGCCCTTCTTCAGGCCGACACCATACTTCTCAACGGTGAACGGCTGTCCGACGACCTTCAGGGTGTCCGGTTCCTGGGAAGCGTAGCCGAGCAGGATGGCCTGGTCGGTGGTGACGGCGTCGACCTGTCCGCTCTTGAGTGCCTCGACACACTGGGAGTACGTATCGAACTCGGTGGTCTTCGTGCCCGGGAAGTTGGCCTTGATGTTCTGGATCGGCGTCGAACCGGTCGCGGAGCAGACGTTCTTGCCGGACAGGTCCTTTTCGCTGTTGATGGTGGAGTTGTCCTTCTTCACGAGCAGGCCCTGCCCGGTGACGAAGTACGGACCGGCGAAGTCGATCAGCTGCTTGCGCTTGTCGGTGATGGAGTAGGTGCCGACGTAGTAGTCGATGTCACCGTTGGTGATCGCGGACTCGCGGTTGGCCGAGGGGATCGGCTTGAACTCGATCTTGTCCTTGCTGATACCCAGGGACGCCGCGATCCACTTGGCGATTTCGATGTCGAAACCGGAGTACTCGCCGGTGGCCGCGTCCTTGAAGCCGAGACCGGGCTGGTCCTGCTTGACGCCGATCCGTACCTTGCCGCTGGACTTGATCGTATCGAAGGTGGGGCTGCCGGAAATCGAGACGTTGTCCGCGACCTTGTAGGGGAGGTCGGACGTGGCGGTCGGGGCGGGGCTGCCGGCGGTTCCGCCGCAGGCGCTGAGGGACAGGGCCAGGGCCGCGGTTGCCGCGACCAGCATCGGCTTCTTCCAGCTAAAGAAGTTCTTCATCGGGTACCTTTCATTGGGCGGCCGCCGTGCGGCGGTCAGACATGAACGTTTGGTTCTAGTGCGTCAGGAGTTTGGACAGGAAGTCTTTGGCCCGGCTGCTCTTGGGGTTGGTGAAGAATTCTTCGGGGCTGGCGTCCTCAACGATCTGGCCGTCGGCCATGAACACCACACGGTCGGCCGCCTTGCGGGCGAAGCCCATCTCGTGGGTGACCACGATCATCGTCATGCCTTCCTTGGCGAGCTGGACCATGACGTCGAGAACCTCGTTGATCATTTCCGGGTCCAGGGCCGAGGTGGGCTCATCGAAGAGCATGACCTTGGGCTTCATCGCCAGGGCGCGGGCAATCGCGACGCGCTGCTGCTGGCCGCCGGAGAGCTGCGCCGGCAGTTTCGGGGCCTGGAGCCCGACGCCGACCCGTTCCAGCAGGGCCATCGCCTCCTTCTCGGCCTCTGCCTTCGAGGCGCCCTTGACCTTGATGGGTCCGAGGGTGACGTTCTCGAGGATCGTCTTGTGGGCAAAGAGGTTGAACGACTGAAAGACCATCCCGACGTCGGCCCGCAGTTTGGCGAGTTCCTTGCCTTCCTTGGGCAGTTCCTTGCCATCGATGCGGATGACGCCGTCGTCGATTGTCTCCAGGCGGTTGATGGCCCGGCACAGCGTTGACTTGCCGGAACCCGAGGGGCCGATGACAACAACAACCTCGCCCTTGCGGACGGCCAGGTTGATGTCCTTCAAGACGTGCAACTGGCCGTAATGCTTATTTACGGCATTCAGGGAGACGAGCGCATCGCCTGGCACTTGAGTAGTCATAGAAAGAATCTAGCGAAAATTGACGCCCTATGACCGCAATCACTCTGTTAAGTGCAGATCGTGATTCAAGAGATACCTGCAGCTCAGGCCGTGGTGGCGTCCGCCAGACCGCTTTGGAGCGTGTTCCGCGCTAGCCTATTGGGCATGAGTACCGATCCGCAGCCAAACCAGGACCTGAACCCCACCGGGAAGCAGGCGCCCGCACCGCGGGCCACACCGCCGGCAAACGGCATCCGGCACAAGGGCCCGCTGGAGCTGCGGCGCAAACAGGCCAAGGTCACCATGTCCGACCAGACCCTGCTCGACACCAAGGGTCCCGGGCAGTTCGTCCATACGGACCCCTGGCGCGTGATGCGGATCCAGAGCGAATTTGTCGAAGGTTTCGGCGCGCTCGCGGACCTCGGCCCGGCCGTCAGCGTCTTCGGCTCGGCCCGCACCGTGCCGGGAACGATGAATTATGAACTCGCCGTCCAGGTCGGCCGGAAACTGGCCGAGGCGGGCCTCGCTGTCATCACCGGCGGCGGCCCCGGCTCCATGGAAGCCGCCAACAAGGGCGCACTCCAGGGCAACGGCGTGTCCGTGGGCCTCGGGATCGAACTGCCTTTCGAACAGGGCATGAACCAGTGGGTGGACCTGGGCATCAACTTCCGCTACTTCTTCGCCCGGAAGACCATGTTCGTGAAGTATGCCCAGGGCTTCATCGTGCTGCCCGGCGGGCTTGGAACCCTCGACGAGCTCTTTGAGGCGATGGTGCTGGTCCAGACCCGCAAGGTGACGTCGTTCCCGATTGTGCTGTTGGGCACCGACTTCTGGAGCCCGCTGCTGGACTGGATCCGGACCACCCTGGTGTCCGAAGGGATGATGGACGAGGAGGATCTTGATCTGGTGCAACTGGTGGATGATCCAGCCCAGGCCGTCGCTCTCGTCGTCGAGGGGGCGTCGCGCCACCGGAACCCCAATGGCACCATCCGCTGACACTATCCGCAGCGGCACGCGGGGCCGGGCGGTCCGCCGCTGCCGTCCGGGCCGCCGTCTGGCACGATGGAGCTGTGAGCTTTTTCCTGATCTTCCTGGCGATCGTGCTGACCGGCGCCGCCGCCCTCCTTGGCACCGGCCTGGCGCCGAAAATCTTCCGCAGGGGCCCGGCCGGCACGCTTCCCTTCGACGACGGCCTGGACGAGCCGGTTGCCTCCCTCCCGCCGGTGCTCCTCCCCGAGAACGCCGGACCGTCCGACGTCGACCAGCTCCGCTTCGCCGTCGGCCTCCGCGGCTACCGGATGGACCAGGTGGACCAAGTGCTGGACGAGTTGCGTGACCAGATCGCGGCCAGGGACCGGAAGATTTCGGAGCTCGGGGAGGAACTGGGGCGTCTGGGGACGCCGGCGGAGCAACGGCCTTGAGCAGGTCAAACCCGGGCAGCCCTGAGGCCTTGGATACACCGGTGGACGAGAACGACCCCGGCACCCCGCAGGAGCCAGCTGCCGGAACGCCCGGGCAGTTCAACACCGGGCTGAACGACGCGGCCTGGCGGCGCCTTGCCTCTGCCGGTGCCCGCATGGCGCGGTGGCCCTGGTGGATCCAGGTGGGCGGAATCTACCTCGTGGCCCGGCTCGTCAGCGCCTGCATTTTTATGGCCGCAGCCCTGCACCAGGGCGTGAATCCATGGTTTCCGGCCAAGCCCGACTACTGGAATTTCATCAACATCTGGGATGCCCGATGGTACGGCGAGGTCCTGCAGAACGGTTACCCGGCGGTGCTGCCCACGGACGCGGCCGGCAACGTCCAGGAAAACGCCTGGGCCTTCTACGCCCTGTTTCCCATGCTGGGAAGGCTCGTATCGGGCCTGACCGGCATGGGCCCGGCAGGGTCGCTGACGCTCATCGCGATGGTGTGCGGGCTGGGGGCGTCCCTCGTGGCCTACCGCATCTTCCGGCATAAGGCCGGTCATCGCACTGCCCTCTGGGGGACGGTGTTCTTCTCCACCTTTCCCGTCTCCCCGGTCCTGCAGGTGCCGTATGCGGAGTCACTGAACCTGCTGCTGCTCGGCGCGGCCCTGCTGCTTGTGCTGCAGCGCCGGTATCTGTGGGCGATGCCCGTGGTGCTTCTGATGGGCCTGTCGCGGCCCACGGGTGTTCCGTTCGCGGCGATGGTGGGGCTGCTTCTGGTCTGCCGCCTGTGGCAGCGTTGGCAACCGGGCCGACGACACCTGGTGCCGGCGGATCCGGCCCCGCCGCTCTGGCCCCTTGCCGGTCTTGCTGCAGTCAGCGGGATCGCGGCCCTGCTGTGGCCCGCCATCGCCTGGGCCGTGACCGGGGATATCGCGGCCTATACCAAGACCGAAACCGTCTGGCGGGGACATGATCTTGTGCCCTTCACGCCGTGGTTTGATACCGGAATCCTGCTGTTCGGCCCGGCGCTGGGACTCGTTGCGCCGTTCGTGTTCGTGGCGGCCTTCGCCCTGTTGATGATGTCCCGCCCGGTGGTGGCCCTCGGGACCGAGTTGCGGTTGTGGTGCTGCTGCTATCTGGGCTATCTGCTGGTGTTCCTGCATCCCCAGACCAGCACTTTCAGGATGCTGCTGCCGCTGTTCCCGCTCGCCCTGGGCGCCGCCCTGGTTTCCAGGTCCCGGGCCTACCGGGGGAGCGTGGCGGTTATGTTCGTGCTGCTGCAGATCGTCTGGATCGTCTGGCTCTGGGCCTGGGCACCGCTGCCCGGCGGCGGCGACTATCCGCCATGACGCGCAGCACCTTTCCCGGCTGGCAGCACGGCTTGGCAGGGCGGTTTTGCGGGGTGGCGTGGAAAGTCCAACGATTAGCCCCGGGCGCCTGATTACGGGATAATGGAGGGTAAGCAAGGGCAAGATGCAGGCGAAGAAACAAGTAGCGAAGAAACAAGTAAGAGAAACAAGCAACTGGGTTTTCTGCCACGACGGCAGCAGGCATGGCCGTCGGGCGGCTTGATTGACCAAGCGGACGCAGCCCGGCCGGGCTGGTAAGTCACGGGACTAATGGAGGGGATATTCCTTATGGCGGCAATGAAACCACGCACCGGCGACGGCCCTATGGAAGTGACCAAAGAGGGACGGAGCCTGATCATGCGTGTTCCGCTCGAAGGCGGGGGACGGCTCGTGGTCGAACTCAATGCTGCCGAAGCCACAAACCTGAAGGAATGCCTCGTCGGCGTCACCGAAGTAGCTTCGCACTGAGAGACTTCTGCGGATGATTCCGCAAAAGAGGCGGGGCCTGCAGCCTGATGGCTGCGGGGCCCGCCTCTTTTCTGTCTCCAGGATCCGGCCGCAACGCCTGCCTGCCTGGCGGGCGGCTATTTCTTGACCGCGATCAGCAGGCCGTCGCCGGTCGGCAGCATGGCCGAAGCAAGGCGGTCGTCGTCGCGGATGGACTTGCCCACCTGCCGGAGGACGACGGTGGTGGCTTCCCGGGCCGCCGGATTGGCCACACGGTCCTTGTCCAGGGCATCGTTGACGATCAGCAGGCCGCCGGACTTGAGCAGCCGGATGGCCTGCTCGACGTAGCCGGGGTAGTTCGGCTTGTCGGCATCGATGAACACGAGGTCGTATGCGCCGTCGGTCAGCCGCGGGAGGACGTCGCCGGCACGGCCGGAAATCGTGCGCGTGCGGTTGGCCGGGCTGCCGGCTTCCTGGAACGCTTCCCGGGCCGCCTTCAGGTGCTCGACGTCGACGTCGATGGTGGTCAGTACCGCCTGCGGGCACAGTCCCCGCAGGATGCACACGCCGGAGACCCCGGCTCCGGTTCCGATCTCCACCGCGGTCTGCGCCTTGGAAGCGGCGGCCAGCACCGTCAGCACTGCCCCCACGCCGGGGCCGATCGGAGTTACCCCCAGTTCGAAGGACCGTTCGCGCGCGTGCAACAGGACCTCATCCTCGGCAGGCAGATCTTCTGCATAGGACCAGCTCGTGGACTTATCGGCGCTCATGGGTTATCGCTTTCTGGGCGGCAGGGGTGTGTTCCCTACAGCGTACTGTGTCCGGCGGGGGCCGCAGGGGACGCAGCCTCGCCGTGGCCGTGACGGCGCAGCGGCACTGTGCCGCGGCGGAGCTGGGCGGGTCGCCGCGGCCTTTGCGCCGAGGGCGGAAGAACCGTGTGGATCAGGAATTTCCCAGCTTATTTTGAAATGATGGGAATCCGCTCATCCGCGTGATGATCGGTGTCGAATCACCGGGCAGGAGCCTGCAAATGCAGGCCCTGTCCAGGCATAAGTACCACGAGGGGAGCGGACGATGTCGTTTCTGGCAGCTGTCCCTGCAACTGAAGAGTCCCAGCCCGCGCCGGAGGCCGAATGGGTCCGGCCGACGTGGGATGAAGTCGTGACCAACCACTCCGCCAAGGTCTATCGCCTCGCGTACCGGCTCACGGGCAACAAATTCGACGCCGAAGACCTCACCCAGGAGGTGTTCGTCCGCGTCTTCCGCTCGCTGGAGAACTTCAGGCCCGGGACACTGGACGGCTGGCTGCACCGGATCACCACCAACCTGTTCCTGGACCAGGCGCGGCGCAAGAACCGGATCCGCTTCGACGCCCTCGCGGACGATGCCGAGTCGAGGCTTCCGGGCCGCGAGCCGGGGCCCGAGCAGAGCTTCGAATTCAACAACCTGGACCTTGACGTGCAGGCGGCACTCGAAGAGCTGCCCCCCGACTTCAGGGCCGCCGTCGTCCTCTGCGACCTCGAAGGGCTCTCCTACGACGAGGTGGCCGTCGCGCTGGACATCAAACTCGGGACGGTGAGGTCCCGTATCCACCGGGGCCGGACGATGCTCCGGGAGAAGCTCGCACACCGTGACCCCCGTCCGAGGCAGTCCGCCAAGTCCCTCAAGCCGCGGCTCAAGATGCCGCGCATCGCCGGCCTGCTCTGAACCGGGCGATGGGTCTACTGAAGCGATTGCTGGGGTGCTCAGGGTGCAGCTACTCCAGCCGGGTAGCTGGCCGCAGCCGCAAGCATGTGGAGTCCTGCACCGAGTGCCGGGCCCGGCTGCAGCGGGAACGCCAGTACCTGGAGCGCCTCCGCGGCGCCCCCATCCCCAAGGCGAGCGATGACCTGACCGCGCGGCTGCTGGCCAGGACCGGGCAACTGGCCGCCGAACGGCAGCCCGCTGACCAGCACTCCGCTGACCAGCAAACTACCGACCAGCCAGTGGCGCTGCCGCCGCTGCCGCATCGTGTAAGGCCCTCACGGGTGCGCATTCCGGCGCTTGTTGCGGGGGGCGCGGCCGCGGCCCTGGCACTGATGGCCGGCACCGCCTACCTGATGGGCGGCGCGGCGGCCCCGCTGGCGGACGGCGCGGACGCTGCCGCCTTCCTGCGGCACGACGCAACCGGTTCCCCGGTGGCCGGTGACCTGGCCGGGAACGCCGCAACGGGGGCCGGCGCGGGGTGGACCATGACCGGTGAACCGGACTTCACGCCTGCCGGCGCCCTCACTGCCGGCCAGCTCGCCTCGCTTCGCTCGCAGGGATGGACCTGTCCCGAACTGCGCGAGCTGGGCTTCCACATCATCTGGGCCAAGGGCGGGGTGGTGTCCGGGGAGAACGTCCTGGAGTTGCGGCTCACCGACGGCCGGCACTTTGTTACGGTCCTCGAACAGCACGGAACGCCGGTTCCCCGGCACGGCGCGTCCGGGGAGCAGCAGCCGTCCGCTCCGGTCAACGTGCTGACCGGACATCCTGCCACGGCGGACGGCTTCACCGCCGCCGGGCTCAGCGGAATGACCCGCGGCCCGGGACCCGGCAGCGGCGCGCTCTGGGTCAATGCGGCGGCCCCGTTCCGGGCCATCTACCAGACCTCCGGTGCCACCTTCACCTACGTTGCGGACCTTCCCGCGGAGCAGGCAGACGACGGCGTGGCCGCCCTCGTGCAGTCCCGCGGCGGCGGCACGGCCGCGCCGCCGGCTGCGGACGGAGTCCCCGAGCAGATGGAGCGGGGCCTGGGCAGGATCCTGGAGCTCCTGGCACTGTGATGGGCAGCCCGGGCGGGGGCAGCCGTCGTCCGGGGCGCCCCGAGTCGTCGCCGACCCGATCGAGAGGGTAATCTTCCTAAAGTGTTTGGAATCAACGGACCGGAGTTCCTCCTTCTGCTGATCATCGGTCTTCTGGTGATCGGTCCCAGCAGGTTGCCCGAATACACCCAGAAACTTGCCAACATCGTCAAGGAAGTCCGCCGGATGGCGGCCGGCGCGCGGGAACAGATCAAGGAAGAAGTCGGCATCGATATCGATGACGTCGACTGGAAGAAGTACGATCCCCGGCAGTACGATCCCCGCAGGATCATCAAGGAAGCGCTGCTGGATGATGACACCAAGCCGGTAAGTGCGGGCGCACCCGCCGCGGTTGCCACCGTCGCCGCCGCCGCGGCCGCCGCGGATCACCGCCCGGCCCGCGTCGTCGTCCGCCTTCCCGAAGGCGAGCCCGCACCCTTCGATTCAGAAGCTACCTAGCGGGGCTGCAGGCCCAGGGGCTTTCCCCCCAGCCCGCGCGGGACCGAGGCGAGCTTCCCGGCGATCTCCAGCAGGGCTACGGCCGCCGGGGTTTCGGGACGGCCCAGCACCAGCGGGACCCCGGCGTCGCCGCCTTCCCGCAGCAGGATGTCCAGCGGGATCTGCCCGAGCAGCGGAACGTCGGTGCCCACCGTGGCGGACAGCCGCCCGGCGAGCACGGTACCCCCGCCGCTGCCGAACAGTTCCATCCGGCTGCCGTCGGGCAGTTCCAGATAGGACATGTTTTCCACCACGCCGGCCACGGCCTGGCCGGTCTGGGTGGCGATCGCCCCGGCGCGCTCGGCCACATCGGCTGCGGCGGCTTGCGGGGTCGTCACGACGAGGATCTGCGCCTGCGGGAGCAGTTGGGCCACCGAGATCGCGATGTCGCCGGTGCCGGGCGGAAGGTCCAGGAAGAGGGCATCGAGGTCGCCGAAGTAGACGTCGGTGAGGAACTGTTCGAGGGCCCGGTGCAGCATGGGCCCCCGCCAGGCCACCGGCTGGTTCCCGGTGACGAACATGCCGATGGAGATGACCTTGACACCATAGGCCACCGGCGGCAGGATCATGTCGTCCACCCGGGTGGGGGACTGGGTGATCCCCATCAGCGCCGGGACGGAGAAGCCGTACACGTCCGCGTCCACAATCCCCACGCGGAGGCCCTGGGCGGCCAGGGCGCAGGCCAGGTTCACGGTCACCGACGATTTGCCGACGCCGCCCTTTCCGCTCGCGACGGCATACACCCTGGTCAGCGATCCGGGCTGGTTGAACGGGATACCGCGCTGCCCGCCGGCGCCACGCAGCTGTTCCTTGAGCGCATCGCGCTGGTCCTGGGTCATGACCTTCAGCTCAACCTCGACGCCGGTCACCCCCGGCAGCGCGGACAGCGCCGCTTCGCAGTCGGCGGTGATGGTGCCGCGCAAGGGACAGCCCGCAATGGTCAGGAGCACGCCGATCCGCACCCGGCCGCCGTCGGACACCTCCACCGTGTCCACCATGCCCAGCTCGGTGATGGGGCGGCGCAGCTCGGGATCGATCACCGTGGCGAGTGCTGCGTGCACGGCCTGGTCCGAGGGGAAATCCAGGGGGGTGCCGTCCAGCGGGGTGTTCATGCGGGGGATGCTCAGCTTTCGGGGAAGGTGTGGTGTGCGGGCAGGCCCTGGGTGTCCGGCTCGGCGGCAGGAGTGGCGGGGGTGCCGGGCACGGTGGCCGGGGCGTCCGGCGTGGCCGGCAGGGCGGCAGGCTTGTCCGGTTTCTTCTCCGGCCTGACTTTGGGGATCTGTTGGGTCCGGGGACCGCGTTGCTTGTCGCGCTTCTCCTTCAGCTTCTCCTTGACCTTGTCCCGCGGGCTCTCGTGGATCCCGGCTGACGGGTCATGGGTGCGCAGTTCTTCCTGCGCCTCCAGCATGTCCTCGAGCATGCTCCGCAGCTCGGCCCGCACGTAGTCGCGGGTGGCGACTTCACGCAGGGCGATGCGCAGGGAGGCCAGTTCGCGGGTCAGGTATTCGGTGTCGGAGAGGTTGCGCTCGGCGCGCTGCCGGTCCTGCTGGAGCGAGACGCGGTCCCGGTCATCCTGGCGGTTCTGGGCCAGGAGCAGCAGCGGGGCGGCATACGAGGCCTGCAGCGATAGCATCAGGGTCAGCAGCGTATAGCCGAGGTCCCGGGAGTCGAACTGCCACTCTTTCGGAGCGAAGGTGTTCCAGACCAGCCAAAAGACGCAGAACACGGTCATATAGACCAGGAACGTCGGGGTGCCCATGAAGCGGGCGAAGCCCTCCGTGGCATGACCGAAGGCGTCCGGGTTGGGAGAGAACTTGGGCAGGATCCGCGCGCGGCCGCTCAACGGGGTATCGAGGCTGCCCTTAGCTGTGGGTTTGCTGCCCGGCCGGACGGTGGAGGTTCTTGGGGTGGTGTTATCAGCCAATGCGGCCTCCAAGCTTCCTTATCGGGACATCGTCCTCGTGGGTGCGCCAGTCATCGGGCAACAGGTGATCAAGCACGTCATCAACAGTCACCGCCCCCACAAGCCGTCCATCGCTGTTGACGACGGGGAGCGAGTTGAGGTTGTAGGTCGCCAGCGTGCGGGCCACCTCGCTGATGTGGGCGTGGTCCGAGACCGGTTCCAGGGTCTTGTCAACAAGGTTGCCCAGCGGTTCGGGCGGGGGATAGCGCAGCAGTTGCTGGATATGCACGACGCCGAGGAACCGGCCCGTGGGCGTCTCCAGCGGGGGCCGCGCGATGAAGATCGATGACGCCAGCGCGGGTGAGAGCTCCTCACGGCGGACGTGCGCGAGCGCCTCGGCGACGGTTGCTTCGGGCGGCAGGATCACCGGGACCGGGGTCATCAGGCCGCCGGCGGTGTCCTCGTCGTATTCGAGCAGGCGGCGGACGTCTTCGGCGCCTTCGGGCTCCATCAGCTGGAGCAGTTCTTCGGCCTGGGCGCTGGGGAGTTCGGCGAGGAGGTCTGCGGCGTCGTCGGGGTCCATTTCCTCCAGCACGTCCGCGGCGCGGTTGACGTCCAGCGCGGAGAGGATCTCCACCTGGTCGCCTTCCCGCATTTCCTGCAGGACGTCGGCCAGCCGTTCATCCTGCAACTCGCTGGCGACTTCGAAGCGGCGCTTGTCGCTCATCTCCTGGAGTGCCTCGGCAAAGTCGGCCGGCTTCAGGTCCTCATGGGTCGCGACGAACTGGGTGGCCGCCTGCGGCTCGGTCTTGGCACCCTGCAGCGCGTCGGCCCAGTCAATGATCATGGTCTCGTTGCGGCGCAGCCGGCTCAGCGGCGACAGGGAATGGCCGCGGCGGACAAAGAGCTTGCTGACGAACCAGTCGCCGGAGCGGTGCCTGTCCATCGCGATGTCCTCGATGGTCGCGTCGCCGCTGCCGTCCGCGAGGGTGACCCGGCGGTCGAACATTTCGGCCACCACCAGGGTCTCCGCGCCGCGTTGTTCGAAGCGGCGCAGGTTCACCAGCCCGGTGCAGATGACCTGGGTCTGATCAATCGAGGTAATCCGGGTCATCGGGACAAAGACGCGTTTCTTGCCCGGGACCTCGACGACGATGCCGACCACGTGCGGGGCGCTCCGGGTGCCGCGTGAGAGCACGACGACATCGCGCAGCCGGCCCAGACGGTCGCCCAGGGGGTCGAAGACATCCAGTCCGAGAAGGCGCGCAACAAATACCCGCGCAAGATTTGTGCTCACTTGTACAGGCTACCGAGTCTGCTCTCTTTTAGCTGAATTTGCAGGCTATCACCAGCCGGATAGGCGAGAATGGGCCTATGTCAAACATTTTTGGTGCTCCCAGGGCCGGCGCCCCCAATGGCCCGGACGATGCCCGCAGTGTTCCCAAGGGGGACACCGTCGGTTCATACAACTCCTATCTGGATGCCCAGAAGGCGGTGGACTATCTGGCGGACCAGCAGTTTCCGGTGCAGATGGTCTCGATCGTGGGCAATGACCTGAAGATGGTGGAGCGGGTGACCGGCAGGCTCACGTATCCGCGTGTGGCCCTCTCGGGTGCGCTCAGCGGCATGTGGTTCGGCCTCTTCGTCGGAGTCCTGCTGTCCTTCTTCTCGACGACGCCGGGGTACTTTTCGATCGTGACGTCCGTACTGATGGGGGCCGCGTTCTTTATGCTTTTTGGCATCGTCACCTACGCCATGCAGCGCGGCAAGCGCGACTTCACCTCGACGAGCCAGGTCGTGGCGACCAGCTACGACGTCGTGGTGTCCTTCGAGGCCGCGAACGAGGCCCGCCGCCTGCTGCACCAGCTGCCCATGACCCAGCATGACGCCTCGGGGGCACCCGTGGGCGGCTACACCCAGCACGACTACCAGAACCAGCAGCCCGGGCAGGGTCCGCAACGACCCGCGGGCTGGAATGACCCGTACGGCCAGCGGATGCCGGAGGCGGGCGGCCAGCCGGCCGGACAGCATGCTCCGGAAGCCCCGGCACAGCCGGGCCAGTCCACCCAGCCTGCGGGCCCGGACGAGTCGGGCCAGCCTGCCCCGCGGGTCTCCGGCGTCACCTACCCGGACCTGCCGGACGGCAGGCCCCAGTACGGTCTCCGGGCAGCTGATGTGCAGAAGGCGCAACAGGCCCAGGAGGAGCGCCAGCACCAGGACGGCACCCAGCAATAGGTCCACCGGGTCCGGGGTGACGCAGGACCTGCCATGGGCAGGCTCCTAAGTAAATCGACGATTGTGTTTCGCGGCTGCCCCGGGTGCCTTACGGGGGAGGTCCCTTCCGGGCTGTTGCCGGTGCCTGGAGAAGGACTGGTCGAAGGCCAGGATCGTGATCCATCCCATGGCTGCCCAGGCAATGAAATTGGGCGCCCACCAGTACGGGGTGTCCCATGCGAGGAACAGCGTCCCGCTGAGCGATGTCACGATGGCGTCCCGGGCCACCCCGTAGAAGGGAAGCGCGCCAGCCAGGAAGAGTCCGTAGCGCGGGTTCTTTTCCCGCAACCACCAGTAGACCAGCAGCAGGGAAGAACCGTAGATCAGCGCCACGGCCACATACAGGTCCAATGGCAGCCCAGCGACCAGGCCGGGCATTGTGTAATGCCAGAAGCCCAGGAGCCGTGCCGCAGTATCGGCGACGGCAACCACGGCCGCCGCAACCCAGCCAAATTCCAGCGCCCGACGCCAGACCCTTGCCGGCGGCTTCACCCAGATCCGGACCAGCCACAGAACCGCGATGCCGATCAACGGCGCAAGCACCCGGATGACGAGCAGACCCATGGCAATATTTTATGTCCTCCGGGCTTCCCGGCGGATACCCGGTGTTGCCCGAGCCACGCAAAAAAGTCAGCGGGACGGCTGGAAGATAGTTCCGCCGTCCCGCTGATCTCCGGTCGGTGCCGATCTCACCCTGCTAGAGGTGTACGACGGTCACCACCGGTTGCGGTGGTCACGATTGTCGCAGCGGTTCCACCAGTTGTGGTTGTCCCACTTGTGGCCCCACGGGTCGAAGCGGTCACACCTGTTGTGGTCGTTGTGGCTGTCCCACCAGCTTTGATTGGACATGCTGACCGAGACCGGGGCCGAGGCCGGGGTCGCCGCGCTGGCAGGGAGGGCACTGACGCCCAGGCCCAACGCAGCTGTCATAGCGGCGGTTCCAATCACGCGGGTAATCGTATGCATGGAAATGATCCTTTACTTGCGGTTTGCGTCCTGGATCGATCCGCAACCACATGACCTGCCGGCCCGGTGGGTCTGCGGGGAATTCCGTCTTCTCCATAGGCGGGGAACGCAAACGGGGTGCGATGTGGAGATGTTCCGCCGGAATCAGCCGCCGGCGGTCATGGAATGCCCTTTCCTCAAGGGCCACTGTCCTGCCGGGGGCATTGGCCCGAACAGGACCATAACCATTAAAGGCCCGCGGCGGGCACTTGGACAAGGGGACAATCTCCTCCCGTTAATCCGTCTGCACCGGGTCGGGTGACCCCATCCCCGGCCTTTGGGGGATCCCATGAATGTGACGGGCCGGTTCAGCCCGCGCCGCGGGGTGCGAACATGATGACGGACACCCCGAGCAGGCAGATCACCGTGCCGGCGGTGTCCCACCGGTCGGGCCGGAATCCGTCGAAGATCATGCCCCAGGCCAGGGAACCGGCGACGAACACGCCTCCGTACGCGGCGAGGATCCGGCCGAAGTGCGCGTCCGGCTGCAGGGTCGCCGCGAACCCGTAGAGGCCCAAAGCGACTACTCCCAGCCCGGCCCACCACCACTCCTTGCCTTCGCGGACCGACTGCCAGACGAGCCAGGCACCGCCGATTTCAGCTGCTGCTGCCAGGACGAAGAGCGCGATGGACTTGGCGATGGTCATGGATCGTTACTTCCTGACGTTCCGGCGAAGCGCAGCCGCACGCCGCGGTACAGGATGCCGGCGGCGAACATGACCAGTCCCGCGATCACGGAGCCCACGGGCAGGGTGGCCACGAGGGCCATGCACGCGACGGCGCCGGCGAGCTGCAGCGCCCTGGGGTAGCGGCGGTGTTCTCCGGTCTGGGTGTACGCGGCGAGGTTGGCGACGAGGTAGTAGACCAGGACACCGAAGGACGAAAAGCCGATGGCTCCCCGGAGGTCGGCCACGCTGATGATGAGGCAGATGACTCCGGCAAGGGCCAGTTCGGCCCGGTGCGGGACCTTGAAGCGTGGATGCACGGCGGCCAGCCAGCGGGGCAGGTCCGCTTCCCGCGCCATGGCCAGGCTGGTCCTGCCCAGGCCGGCGATCAGGGCCAGCAGCGCCCCGAGCGAGGCAAGTGCGGCGCCCACCCGGACGAGAGGCGATGCCCAGTTCCAGGACCCGGCCGATACGGCGGCGGCCAGCGGCGCCGGGGTGCCGGCGATGCCGTCCGGGCCGAGGACCGCGAGGACGCTGACGGCGATGACGGCGTAGACCGCGACGGCGATGGCCAGCGCGATCACGATGGCCCGAGGAATGGTCGTCCGCGGATTGATGACCTCTTCGCCCATGGTGGCAATGCGGGCGTAGCCGGCGAAGGCGAAGAAAAGCAGGCCGGCGGACTGCAGGATCCCGTACCAGCCGTGGGAAAACAGGCCCCCGTCCACAAGCCTCAGGGGGTCGGCGGCGCCGGCCCCCCAGCAGGCTGCGGCGACGACGGCCAGGGCGGCCAGGACAGCGGCGACGATGATCCGGGTCAGGGCAGCGGTGCGTGTCACGCCCCGGTAGTTCACGGCGGCCAGCAGGAGCACCGCGGCGATCGCGACGGGCCGTTCCCAGCCGGGAGGCGCAGCGTAGGCGGCAAACGTCAGGGCCATGGCCGCGCTGCTGGCCGTCTTGCCGATGATGAAGCCCCAGCCGGCCAGAAAGCCCGGCCAGGGACCGAGCCGTTCCCGCCCGTAGACGTAGCTGCCGCCGGAGGTCGGATATTCGGCGGCGAGCTGGGCCGAGGCCGTGGCGTTGCAGTACGCGACCACGGCCGCCACCAGGAGGCCGAGCAGCAGCCCGGACCCGGCGGCCTGGGCCGCAGGGGTGAACGCGGCGAAGACCCCGGCGCCGATCATGGACCCGAGGCCGATGACGACCGCATCAAAGGTGTTCAGCCTGCGGGCCAGAACCGCATGGTTGCTCAAGGTGTTACGGGCCGGTGAGGCTAGGCGGTCTGGTGTCGGCTTCCTGGTAGATGCCCGACATCCAGGACTCGACGTCGTCCGCCTTGCGGGGCAGTGCCGCGCTGAGGTTGACCGGACCTTCGGCCGTCATCAGGATGTCATCCTCGATGCGGACGCCGATGCCACGGTATTCCTCGGGAATGCCGAGGTCCTCTTCCTTGAAGTAGAGGCCGGGTTCGATCGTGAACACCATACCGGGGGTCAGGACGCCGTCCAGGTACAGCTCACGCTTCGCCTGGGCGCAGTCGTGGACGTCCAGGCCCAGGTGGTGGCTGGTGCCGTGCGGCATCCAGCGGCGGTGCTGCTGGCCCTCGGCGCTGATGGCTTCCTCGACGGAGACCGGCAGCAGGCCCCATTCGGCGAGCCGCTCCGCCAGCACGGTGGTGGCCGCGGTGTGGATGTCGCGGAACTTCGTGCCGGGCCGGGCGGCGGCAAAGCCGGCGTCGGCGGCGTCGAGCACCGCCTCGTAGACCTTGCGCTGGATCCCGGTGAAGGTGCCGTTGGCCGGCAGGGTGCGGGTGATGTCCGCGGTGTAGAGCGAGTCGGCCTCGACGCCGGCGTCAAGCAGCAGCAGTTCGCCGGCGTTGATCCTGCCGGTGTTCCGGGTCCAGTGCAGCACGGTGGCGTTGTTGCCGGACGCCGCGATGGTGTCATAACCGAGCTCGTTGCCTTCCTCCCGGGCCCGGGCGAAGAACGCGCCTTCCACGACGCGCTCGCCGCGCTGGTGGGTGAGCGCCCGCGGCAGGGCCTTGACGACCTCGGTGAAGCCCTGCACGGTGGCGGCGACGGCGGTCTTCATCTGCTCGATTTCCCACTCGTCCTTGAGCAGACGAAGCTCGGAGAGGGCCTCGGCGAGCTTGTCGTCCAGGGCATCGAGGACGCCGAGGTCCAGGTTCTCGGGATCCTTGGCCGTGTTGTAACGGGCGGTGTCCACGAGGGCATCGATGTTCTCGTCGACCTTGCGCACCAGGCGGATCGAGATCCCGCCGATTTCCGGGGCGCCCACGTTCTTGGTGACCGCCAGCTCCAGCCCGCCGATATCCGCGGTCTCCAGGCCCAGCCGGGCCTTGAACTCGGCGAGGGTCGGCCGCGCGCCGATCCAGAACTCGCCGGACCGTGAGTCGGCGTAGAACTGCTCGGTGTCCCGGCCGGCCAGCGGCCGGAAGTAGAGCGTCGCCTGGTGGTTCCCGCCGTCGTCGCCCTTGCCATCGGCCACCGGCTCCAGGACCAGGACAGCGTCGGGCTCATGGTCCACGCCCAGGCCGGTGAGGTGCGCGAAGCCCGAATGCGGGCGGAAGCGGTAGTCGCAGTCATTCGAGCGGACCTTCAGCGGCCCGGCGGGGATGACCAGCCGTTCACCTTTGAACTGCACTGAAATGGCGCGGCGCCGGGCGGCGGCGTGGTCCGCGACAACGTCCCGTTCGGGGAGCTGTTGCCGGGACGGCGCCCAATTGCTGGCCATAAAGGCCTTGAACGCGTCGGAACTGGGCCGCTGCGAGCGGTTGTTGACGCGCTCGTCGAGAGGCTGGGAAGCGGAGACCTGGGTGTTATCTGCATCGTTCACCGTCCCATAGTCTCACCAGCGCAGCGGCTTAGGCCAACGGATGCCGCCGCCGGCTGGCCCGGCCCCCGGGCCGGCCCGGATGCGAACGCACCGCGCCGGATCGCGCCCGTCTACTAGGCTGGTGGGGTGAGGATTGACCTGCATGCCCACTCGAATGTTTCCGACGGCACCCAAGCCCCGGCGGACGTGATGGCGTCTGCCGCGGCGGCCGGGCTCGACGTCGTGGCCCTGACCGACCACGACTCCACCGACGGCTGGGCGGAGGCGGCCCCCGCGGCCCGGGAACACGGCATCGCCCTGGTGCCCGGAATGGAAGTCTCCTGCCGCACGGCGGAGGGCATCAGCGTCCACCTGCTCAGCTACCTGCATGACCCGGCCCATCCCGGGCTGCTGGAGGAAATCACCAAGGCCAAGGACGCCCGCCACACCCGGGCGCAACGGATGGTGTCACTGCTGGCCGAGGACTATCCGCTGACCTGGGATGACGTCATCCACCATGTGGCGCCCGGGGCAACCCTGGGCCGGCCGCACATCGCCGATGCGCTCGTCGCCGCGGGCGTGGTCGAGGACCGGTCCGAGGCCTTCAGCTCGATCCTGACCTCGCACTCGCGGTACTTCGTGCAGCACTACGCGCCGGACCCGGCGCTCGCCGTCGGACTGGTCCGTGCAGCCGGCGGGGTTCCGGTGTTTGCCCATCCCGTCGCGTCCGCGCGCGGACGGATCGTGGGGGAGCGCACCTATCGGGAGATGATCGACGCCGGACTGGCCGGGCTGGAGATCTACCACCGGGACAACCCGGAGGAGGGCCGGGAGTTCCTCCTCCGCCTGGCCCGCCGGCATGGCCTGCTGGTGACGGGATCCTCGGACTACCACGGCTCCGGGAAGCCGAACCTGCTGGGCGAGAACCTGACCTCGCCCGAGGTGCTGGCCAGGATCGAGGAACTGGGCACCGGAACTTCCGTGGTGCGGTGACGGGCCGTCCGGGCCGGGGTTCAGGCCGGGGGGAGTGGCGGGAACTCGGTGAACTGCGCGTGCGCGGCGAGGCGTTTGGCCATCACATCGATGGCCGGCTGGTTCTGGTCCACGCAGACGAACCTGCGGTCGAGTTTTGCGGCCACTGCGCCGAGCGTCCCGGAGCCGGCGAAGAAGTCCAGGCACCAGTCGCCCGGGCGGCTTGAGGCTGCCACCACGCGACGGATCAGTCCCTCGGGTTTCTGCGTCGGATAGCCGGTCTTCTCCTTGCCGGTGGGGGAGACGATGGTGTGCCACCAGACGTCGGTGGGCAGCTTGCCGAGCTCGCGCTTGGCCGGCGTGACGAGCCCCGGGGCCATGTACGGCTCGCGGTCCACCTCGGCGCTGTCGAAGTGGTACCTGGCCGGATTCTTGACGTACACAAGGATGTTGTCGTGCTTGGTGGGCCAGCGGAACTTGGCCCGCGCACCGTAGTCGTAGGCCCAGATGATCTCGTTGAGGAAACACTCGCGGCCGAAGATGGCGTCGAGCATGACCTTCGCGTAGTGCACCTCGCGGTAGTCCAGGTGCAGGTACAGGGTGCCGTCGTCGGCGAGCAGCCGCCAGGCCTCCATGAGCCGCGGCTCCAGGAAGGACCAGTAGTCGCTGAACGCGTCGTCGTAACTGTGCAGGGCGCCCTTGATGGTGTCATAGGACCGGCCCTTGAAGCCGACGCGGTCACCCTCGCCGCCGGCATTGCGGACCATCGTGGTTTGCTGGCGCCGCTGGACGCGCCCGGTATTGAAGGGCGGATCCACATAAATCAGTGTGAAGGCGCCGTCCGGCAGCATGGGGAGGTACTCCGCGTTGTCCGCGTGTACCACCAGGTTGCTGCCGTCCGGCGCCCAGACGGTGTCAGTCATGGAGGGGTTTAGGCCTCGGCGTTGCTCGGCCGGGCGGCGGCGTTCTGCGCGCCCCCGGTCACCACTTCGCCGTTGTGGCGGCGGGTGCGGGTCCGGCGGCGGGCGCGGGTGGCCCGGTCGACCTCGGTCGCTGCGGTGGCCGTGGCCCGGGCTGAAACCGCGGCGGGTGCTGCCGCCCGGGTTACCGCAGCCTCCGGCTGGCTGGCTACGGCAGCTTCTGCGGCTGCGGGACGACGCCGGCGCTCGCCGGAGCGCCCGCTGTCTGTTCCGGCGCTGTCGGCACCGCTGCGGCGGCTGCCGCTGCGGCCGCCGGCTGTGCCGCCGTCACGTCCGGCTCCGCGGCCGGCGGTGCCGCCGTCACGTCCGGCTCCGCGGCCGCTGCCGGCTTGTCCGCTGCGGGTGTTCTTCTTGCCGGTCTCGCCCAGGTCCTCCAGGACTTCGGCGTCCACTCCGGCCAGCACACGCTTGTCGCGGGGCAGGCGGCCCTTGGTGCCCGCGGGGATGTCGAGCTCCTCGTAGAGGTGCGGCGAGGAGGAGTAGGTTTCCACCGGCTCCGGGACGCTCAGGCCCAGGGCCTTGTTGATCAGGCCCCAGCGGGGCATGTCGTCCCAGTCAACGAAGGTCACGGCCGTGCCCTTGTTGCCGGCACGGCCGGTGCGGCCCACGCGGTGCAGGTAGATCTTTTCGTCTTCAACACACTGGTAGTTGATGACGTGCGTGACGTCGTCGACGTCGATGCCACGGGCGGCAACGTCGGTGGCCACGAGGACGTCCACCTTGTTGTTGCGGAAGGCGCGCAGCGCCTGCTCGCGGGCACCCTGGCCCAGGTCGCCGTGGATGGCGGCTGCGGCGAAACCGCGGTCCACGAGTTCCTCGGCAACCTTGGCGGCGGTGCGCTTGGTCTTGGTGAAGATGATGGTGCGGCCCCGGCCGCGGGCCTGCAGGATGCGGGCGACTACCTCGATCTTGTCCATGCTGTGGGCACGGTAGATCAGCTGGCGGATGTCGCGCTTGGTCAGGCCCTCGTCATCCGGGTCCGCCGCACGGATGTGGGTCGGCTGGGTCATGTAGCGGCGGGCCATGGCGACGACCGGGCCGGGCATGGTGGCCGAGAACAGCAGCGTCTGGCGGACGGCAGGGGTGCCGGCGATGAGGGTCTCGACGTCCGGCAGGAAGCCGAGGTCCAGCATTTCATCGGCCTCGTCCAGGATGACCATCTTGACGTTCTTCAGGACGAGGTGCTTCTGCTTGTACAGGTCGATGAGGCGGCCGGGGGTACCGACGACGACCTCGACGCCCTTCTGGAGTGCCTCGACCTGGGGCTCGTAAGCACGGCCGCCGTAGATCGTGGCGATGCGGGCGTTGCGCTTGCGGGCGGCGTTCTGCAGGTCGTTGGCGACCTGCACGGCGAGCTCGCGGGTCGGCACGATCACGATGGCCTGGGGTGCGCCCGGGGCGGCCAGCTGGTCATAGCCGGCGTCGTCCGGTCCGACGACGCGCTGCAACGCCGGGATGCCGAAACCGAGGGTCTTGCCCGTGCCTGTCTTGGCCTGGCCGATGATGTCGTGGCCGGCTAGGGCTACCGGCAGCGTCATGGCCTGGATCGGGAACGGGTGCGTGATGCCGGCGTCGGCAAGGGACTCGACGATATCCGCGCGGACGTTGTACTCGGCGAAAGTCTTCTCGGCAATCTCGTGCGGTTTTTCGTCCGAGATGATGGTCTCTTCCGGCTCAATGGTTTCTGTGCCGGATTCGTCGATCAGCAGTTGGTGCGTGTGCAATTCACTCACAGTGGAGTTTCCTTATTCATTTGGGCATTGACGCCGCTTGCTCAACGGGGCCGGCCGGCTGGCCGTTCCGGAGCACGCTCAGGCGCGCAAGCAATTCCAGTGGAAGCCGATCGCGGGCTATCTGAATACTGGCACTGGGGACCAGCGGGTGTGTCTCAAGATCGCGTAGGGGCGGGCTTGTTGAATTCTAAAATCAAGGAAATCAACGACCGGGCATCCATATCTACCTCTCCAGTCTAGCTGTACGCCGCCCGGAACCTCGACTGTCCCCGCCAGGACGGCGCAAATGCGGCGCGCGGAGGTGCGGCTCTCAGCCCACCAGCTCCAGCCGGACCTCGCGCGTGGCGATGTCGGAGGACACGATCCGGACCCGCACCTGGGTACCGGATTCCAGTTCGCCGGGGCACCGCGCAGTCACCGCTGGCTCGGCAATCTGGACAATCCCGGAGGGGCCGTTGCCGTTGCCGTTGGCTCCCTGCTTGCCGTTCCCGTTCCTGGCGGGCCGTGATCCGGAGATGACGACGGCGTCGAACTCCTGGCCGATGTGGTTGACCAGCAGGGCAGCCTCGACGGTGTCCAACGCCAACCGTTCGAGCCTGGCGGCCAGCTGGTCCGACGACGCCATGATTGCCGGCAGGGACGGAAGCGCCTGGCGTGCCCATCCCGGAACGTCCGTGCCGTTGCTGAGCGCTTCGCAGATGACCAGCACAAAACGGTCAATCAGCCGCCGCAACGGGGCGGTGGTGTGCGCGTACGCGGCGCCGATGGCGGACTGGATCCCGTCCTGGGGGACGGTCCCGTCGAAGGGCGTGTACCCGGCACCGCGGAACAGCATGCCGGCCGAGTGCACAATCGCCAGCTGGCGGGGATCCGTCGGGTCAAGGGTCCGCAGGTACTCGCCGTAGCTCATCTCCCCGTCCCAGGGCTTGCCCAGGGCGTGCGTCTGGCGGTGGAAGTGCGCCAGCGACCCTTCATCCGGGGCGGGCATCGTCCGCAGGATCCCGACCTTGCCCTTGAGCATCAGCTCGGCCGCGGCCATCCCGGTCATCAGCGAAATCTGGGCGTTCCAGTCTTCGACCGGCAGCGCCGGGGCCGCGACGATCCGGTAGCCGCCGTCGGGCAGCTGTTCAATTTCCTGCTCCGGCATGTTCAGGCTGGCCCCGCCGCGGAGGCGTTCCAGCTCCACCCGCTTGATGCCCACCTCCTTGAGCAGGAGCAGCACCGGGCCGGCGGTGCCGGCGTCGAGATCGGCCTGGACGCCCTGGTAGCTGAGCTTGGCGCGGCTGCGGACGCGGGCCCGGCGCACGAGCACGGAGCACACCTCGGCGGCGGCATCCAGCTCGAATTCCCAGACGAACGCGGCGCACAGTTGCCCGGCGAGCAGGCTGCCGGCGGCTTCGCTGATGATCTCAGGGTGCAGCGGAATCCGGCCGTCCGGGGTGTAGAAGGTCTGGCCGCGGCGGCGGGTTTCGGCGTCCAGCGCACTGCCGGGGGCGACAAATGACGGGACGTCGGCGATGGCGTAGAACACCTTGTAGCCCTCGCCGGAACGGTCGATGAAGAGGGCCTGGTCCAGGTCAGTGGAGGCGGCCGGATCAATGGTCACGAACTCGATCCGGGTGAGGTCCAGCTCCGGCAGTTCGTGCCAGGCAACGGCCTCCCTGGCGTCCCGGAGCGCATCCTCGGGGAACGGTCCCGGCAGCTCCAGCGTGGTGCGCAGCGCATTCAGCGCCGTGGAAAGTTGGTTCTTTTGTTGGCGCATGCTGGGGGTCAGGCGATGATGGGACACGAAAATCAGATTAGCTCGATTTGCGCCATTAGTCTTGGACCATGAGCGCATCCCCGGCCGGTCCTGCCCGCTACAACAGCGTCCTGATGGATCTGCTCGGCGTGATGGCCTATGGCGAGCTTTCGGCCTTCGAGCGGCTCTCCTCCGACGCCCGCTATTCGCCCACCCTGCACGACCGTGCGGTGCTCGGCCGGATCGCCGTGATCGAATTCCAGCACTACGAACTGGTCCGCGCCAGGCTTGAGGAATCGGGCCTCGACGCCGAGGCCGCGATGCTTCCCTTCCAGCCCTCCGTGGACCACTTCCACGAACGCACGCGCCCGGCGGACTGGTACGAGTCGCTCATGAAGGCGTATGTGATCGACACGGTCTCCGGCGATTTTTACCGTGCCGTTTCCCGCTATGTCGACGCCGGAACCCGGGAACTGGTCGAGCGGATCCAATCGGACGAAGAAGCCACCACGGTCCTGCGGGAACTGCTCAGGACCGCCCTTGCGGCGGACCCGCGGCTGGCCTCACGGCTGTCCCTGTGGGCGCGGCGGCTGCTGGGCGAGGCCCTGACCCAGGCGCAGCGGGTGAGCTTCGAGCACGCGTTCCTCCCCGGCCTGATCGGGGCGGACGAGGCCCGCTCCAGGGAAGTGGTCAGCGGACTGTTGGCCGAACTCGCGGCCAACCACTCCCGCCGGATGACGCAGTTGGGGCTGAGCGGCTGAGCCGGCGGTCCGGTCAACCGCCGCAAGCCGCCGGCTGTCGCTCAGGCTTCCGCGGCGTCCAGGGCTGCGAGCAGGGCGCGCGCGGCGCCGGCAGGGTCATCGGCGTCGGTAATGGCCCGGACCACAACGATCCTCTGCGCGCCGGCCTCGAGGACCTGCTCCACATTGCCAAGATCGATCCCGCCGATCGCGAACCACGGCAACACGTCCTCGATCCGGCCGTCGGCTTTGCCGGTCCCCGCGGTCCGGATGGCCTGCGCGGCGTAGCGGACCAGGTCGAGCCCGACGGCGGCGCGGCCAGGTTTGGTCGGGGTGGCCCAGACGGGTCCCACGCAGAAATAGTCCAGTCCGCTGCGCCCCGGCGAGGCAGCAATCGCGGCATCGATCTGTTCCGGGCTGTGGGTGGACAGCCCGATCACGGTGTCCTTGCCCAGGAAGGTCCTCGCCGCCTCGGGCGGGATGTCCTTCTGGCCGATGTGGAACACCGGCGCCGCAGACAGCGAGGCAATGTCCGCCCGGTCATTGACGGCCCACAGCCGGCCGTGGCGGTGGGCGGCCGCGTGCAGGACCTCGAGGAGTTCGAGCTCCTCGGCCGCCTCCAGGGTCTTGTCGCGCAGCTGGATGATGTCCACGCCGCCGGCGAAGGCCGCGTCTACGAAGTCCTCGAAGTCGCCGCGGTCCTTGCGGGCATCGGTGCACAGGTACAGGCGGGCGGTGGTGTGGAGGGCATCCTGGCTCATGACACCAGCCTAGTTCCTCTAAACTGGGCCCATACCGCGGGAGCCCGCTGCAGCCTCGTGCGCCTCTGGCGTTCGACGCTGCAGGGCTGAGAGGGCGTTGGAGCCGACCGCTTGACCTGATCCGGTTAGTACCGGCGTAGGGAAGGATTCCTTCATGGACACACGAACCGACCGTGACGCGGCGAATGATGACGCAGCGTCTGGCGTTTGTTACGACGTAGCGGTGATCGGCGGCGGGGTGATCGGCCATGGCATCGCCTGGGAGGCCATCCGTTCGGGCCGGTCCGTCGCACTGATTGACGACGCCCCGGGCAGCGGGGCCAGCTGGGCCGCCGCGGGCATGCTCGCCCCCGTCAGCGAGCTGCACTACCAGGAGGAGGCGCTCCTGGAGCTCATGATCGAATCGTCGCGCCTGTGGCCGGCCTTCGCGGCAGGGCTGGACAACGCAACAGACAACGCTCCGGCAGCCGGAACGGACAAAGGGACGCCGGACAACGGAACCGGTTACCTCACGACGCCGACCCTCGCCGTCGGGTTTGACGCCGCCGACCGCCGGGCGCTCGCCGACCTCCGGGCCGTCCAGCAGGCTTCAGGCCTCATTGTGGAGCCCCTGGGCGTTCGTGAGGCGCGCGGCCGGGAACCGCTGCTGAGCCCCGGGATCTCCTGCGCCTTCGACATTCCCTCCGACCACCAGGTGGATCCCCGCAGGCTCGTCGCCCGGATTTCCGTCCTGCTCGCGGCGGACAGCCGAAGCCGTGCCGTTGCCCGGCGCGCCGCCGGCCTGCTGTGGGAGGACGGGCGTGTGGCCGGGGTCAGCCTCGCCGGCGGCGGCGCCGTCCAGGCGAAGGAAACCATTGTGGCGAACGGGCTCGGCGCGGCGGAGCTCGGCGGCCTCCCGGCCGGCCTCGCGCTGCCGCTGCGGCCGGTCTACGGGGACATCCTCCGGCTCCGTGTACCCGACCGGCTGCGGCCGCTGCTCACCGCCACCCTGCGGGGCCTGGTCCGCGGGGTTCCCGTGTACATCGTCCCGCGGCAGGACGGCACCGTGGTGATCGGGGCGACCCAGCGCGAAGACGCCCCTTCGGACCCGTCCGCGGTCTCCGCCGGCGGCGTCTACCAGCTGCTCCGGGACGCCCAGCAGTTGCTGCCCGCCGTGGCCGAGCTGGAACTGCTGGAAGCCACAGCCCGGGCGCGCCCCGGCACGCCGGACAACGCGCCGCTGCTGGGCCGCGTGGCGCTCGCCGGGAGCGATGACGGGGAGGAAATCCCCGGCCTGATCATTGCCACCGGCTTCTTCCGGCACGGCGTCCTGCTCACCCCGGTGGCCGCGGCGATCTGCCGGCAGCTGCTGGACGGAACGGCCCACCCCCGCTGGGCGGGATTCCGTCCCGGCCGTTTCTCCCGCCTCCCCGCCCCGGAGCTTCACCACCGCCAGGAAACTGACCGCAGCCAGGGAACCAAGGAAACCAAGGAAGCCAAGGAAACAGTATGAACATCAGATTGAACGGAGCGGACCACGCCGTCGCCGACGGCGCCTCCGTCGGCACGCTGGTCAGCCAGCTAACCGGCCGGACGCTCGCCCCGAACGGCCAGTCAGCAGACGGCCGGAAGCTCGGCGTCGCCGTGGCCCGCAATTCAGAGGTGGTGCCGCGCAGCCAGTGGCACGGCACCGCGCTGGCCGAGGGCGACGACGTCGAACTCGTCACGGCAGTACAGGGAGGATGAACAGCATGAAGGAAACCGCATTCGCAGGACCGGCCGCAGCGGACCGCCGGCCCACCCCCGGCACCGACACCGGTGATCCGTTCATCGTCGACGGAGTCCTCTTGGGCTCCCGCCTGATCATGGGCACGGGCGGGGCGCCGAGCCTGGACGGGCTGGGGGCCGCGCTCGTGGCGTCCGGGACCGGACTGACCACGGTGGCCATGCGCCGCTACTCGCCCGCCGAGGCAGGCTCGCTGTTCCAGTTGCTCGTCGACCACAACATCAGGGTGCTGCCCAACACCGCCGGTTGCTTCACGGCCAAGGACGCCGTGCTGACCGCCGAACTGGCCCGCGAGGCCCTTGAAACAGACTGGGTCAAGCTCGAAGTCATCGCCGACGAGCACACCCTGCTGCCGGACGCCGTCGAGCTGGTGGACGCCACCGAGCAGCTCGTGGGCCGGGGCTTCAAGGTCTTTGCGTATACGAACGATGACCCGGTGCTGGCACTGCGGCTGGAGAACCTCGGCGCCACCGCGGTGATGCCGCTGGGCGCGCCGATCGGCACCGGCCTGGGCATCCTGAACCCGCACAACATCGAACTGATCGTCTCGCGGGCGTCCGTGCCCGTGGTGCTCGACGCCGGAATCGGGACCGCCTCGGACGCGGCCCTGGCGATGGAGCTCGGCTGCGACGCGGTGCTGCTGGCAACGGCAGTGACCCGGGCGCAGAATCCGGCGCTGATGGGGGAGGCCTTCAAACACGCGGTCATCGCCGGTAGGCTGGCGAAAACGGCAGGCAGGATCCCGCGCCGCGAACACGCCCTGGCGTCCTCCGCCATGGAAGGCCGGGCCGAATTCCTCTGAATCCGGCCGCTCCCGGTTGACCGCCGGCCGCGCCAGCCGGCCCGCCGCACCGGTCCAGCCAGCAAGGAGCCTGCCATGGCAGCTACGGAAGACGTCCTCACCCGCCCCCAGATCGACGAGGCCCTGGCCGGCCTGCCGGACTGGAGGTACCGCCTCGGCGGGCTGGTGAGCGTATACAAGGCGCCGACGGCGGCCGCTGCACTGGAGCTGATCGCCGCCGTCGGGCACCTCGCTGAAGAACAGGACCATCACCCGGACCTGGACTGGCGCTACAACCGGGTCTTTCTCCGCTACAGTTCCCACGATGCCGGCACCGAGGTGACGCCGCGGGACGTCAAAGCGGCCGCGGCGGCCAGCGCGGCGGCCGCCGCCGTCGCCGCCACCGCGGAACCGGGGCTGTACCGGACGGTGGAAGTAGCCATCGATTCGGAGGATCCCGAGGCGATCTCCGGGCTCTGGCGGGTGGCGCTCGGCTACCGCAAGGGACGGTTCGGTGACCTCGTGGACCCGTACGGCCGCGGCCCCTCGCTCTGGTTCCAGCAAACCGACACCCCGGACGTCAACCGGCTCCACCTCGACATCCACCGGAGCAAGGCCGAATCCGGGCCCGTGCTGGACAAGACAGCAGCCACCGGAGCCTTAATGAACCGTGACCACGCACCCGGTTGGGTGGTGGTCACGGATGCGCAAGGGAACCGGCTGTGCCTGTGCACCGAAGAAGGCCACGGGCCCGCCGCCCCGCAGGGACAGCAGCAGGGATGAAGACAGAGACAGCAGCAGTCAGGTGCGGGCCCGTCAGAGCTTCAGGATGGCGGTGAGCCGGGCCGTGTCCAGGCGGGTGCGGCGCCGGCCGAGGTACAGCACCGCAGCAACGGCGGCCGCGGTGCCCAGCACGACCGGCAGGACCCACGGGATCCAGGTCAGGCCCGGCTGGTAGGCGAACCCTGCCGCGATGAAGATGATCCAGCTCAGCATCCCGACGGAGGCCGCAATGCCGGCCGGCACGGAAATGCCGTACTTCGCGTGCCGCTTGTCATTGGCCCAGACCACGAAACCCGCGGCCACGGTCACCATGGCGACCACAATCAGGGAAAGCATCCAGGATTCCTAGAGGGCGCCGAAACCGACGCGGCGGACTTCTTCGGCTCCGATTTCGACGTAGCCAAGGACGTTGGCGGGGACGATGATCTGGCGGCCCTTCTCATCGGTCAAGCGGAGTTCGGTGCCCTTGGCGATGGCCTCTCCGACCACCTTGGCCACGGCGTCCGCGTCCTGGGTCGATTCGAGCACAATTTCGCGGCCGATGTTCTGAATGCCGATCTTTACTTCCACAGCAAGGCCTCCTGGCCAATCAAAGTCGAATAAATATCAAAGGGTCATCTCTATTTGTAGTCTAGGTTTCCTTGGGGAAGCGGGAGATTCCGCGCCAAGCTAAACGGTAGATCAGGTCGCTGGCCACATCGAGGTCGAGATTTCCGGCGGTTTCCAGCCAGTACCGGGCGCTGACCTGCGCCATTCCGGCCAAGGCGCGGCCCAGCAGCTGGGCCTCGAGCTCGGGCAGCCTGGTGTCTTCGGCGATCACGCGGGCGACGGCGTCGGCGAAGGTCTTGTTGAACGTCTCCAGCCGGGAGCTCACATCAGGGTCATTGATCAGGTCCGATTCGAAGACGAGGCGGTGCGCCTGGTCGTCGCCGGCGATGAACCGGTAATAGGCGCGCATGACGGCCTGGACACGCTCGTCGTTGTCCGTGGTGGAATTCAGGGCGCCGAGCAGGAGCCCGGTGAGCTTGCTCAGATGGCTGTCCAGCAGGGCCAGGTACAGCTCGCGTTTGGACGGAAAGTGCTGGTACAGCACGGGCTTGCTCACATGCGCGGTGTCGGCGATTTCGTCCATGGCGGCCCCGTGGTAGCCGTTGGCGACAAAGACTTCCTGCGCGGCCGCGAGCAGCTGCGCCCGTCGTTCGTCGCGGGGGAGCCGCGCCGAGCGCTGGCCGCCGTTCCGCGCCGGCCCGGCCGCCTTTCCGGTGTTGTCCCGCTCAACCGGAGCCTGATGGATCACTGTCCGCCTACTTTCCCTACTCTGTTCTTCTACATACTTTACGCGCGGGTAATATGACCCGGCGGCATCTTCGGGCTTAGATTGAAGTATGGCTTCCAAGTTGACCGCAAATGCCGCCCCCGCCGCCCCGGAACGGCTGCCTGATGCCGTGTTTGATACAGTGCCCGCTCCGCTCCCCGGACCGCTGGTCGAACCGGCGGACGGCCTGACCCCGGAGGAGGTCCAGCGCTACTCCCGGCACCTGATCATTCCCGAGATCGGGGCGCTCGGCCAGCGCCGCCTCAAGAACGCCAGGGTCCTCGTGATCGGGGCCGGCGGGCTCGGCTCTCCCGCGCTGCTGTACCTGGCCGCCGCAGGGGTGGGGACCCTGGGCATCATCGACGACGACGAGGTGGAGCTGAGCAACCTCCAGCGCCAGGTGATCCACGGGGCCGCGGACGTCGGCCGGCCCAAGATCGAGTCCGCCCGCGACTCCGTCGCGGCCCTGAACCCGCTGGTGGACGTCCGCCTGCACAACGCCCGCCTCGACGCCTCCAACGCCCTGGAACTCTTCGCCGGTTACGACCTCATCCTCGACGGCGCCGACAACTTCGCCACCCGCTACCTCGTGAACGACGCCGCCGCGATCCTGGGCAAGCCCTACGTCTGGGGCTCGATCTTCCGCTTCGACGGCCAGGTCAGCGTCTTCTGGGAGCAATACGGACCGACGTACCGGGACCTCTACCCGGAGGCGCCGCCGGCCGGATCCGTGCCATCGTGCGGGGAAGGCGGAGTGTTCGGGATGCTGTGCGCCGCCGTCGGATCACTGATGGTGACGGAGGCCGTCAAACTGATTACCGGCGTCGGGCGTTCCCTGCTCGGACGCGTGGCGCTTTACGATGCCCTGGGCGGAACCTGGCGCGAGATCAAGGTATCCAGGGACCCCGCGGCGGAACGGATCACGGAGCTCACCGATTACGAGGCCTTCTGCGGGATCGCACCCTCGGCGGAGGCCGGCACCGCCCATACCGTCACGGCGACCCAGCTCGCCGCCATGCTGGCCTCCCGCAAGGCAGGGCTCAAGGATTTCCAGCTGGTGGACGTGCGCGAGAGCGGGGAGTATGAGATCGTCCGGATTGACGGGGCCGTGCTGATCCCGCAGGGCAGGATCCTGGCCGGCGAAGCGTGGCAGGAACTGCCGCAGGACACTGACATCGTCTTCCATTGCAAGGGCGGCACACGCTCCGCGGCCGTCCTGGCCGCGGCCCGCGCCGCCGGATACGAACGCGTCAGCCACCTCGACGGCGGGATCCTCGCCTGGGTGCGGGACGTGGAACCAGGCAAGCCCGTCTACTGAACGCAACGCGGGGTCACATACGGTCCGTCGCAGGGCCTCGGATGGGCCGTATGTGACCCCGCGTTGCAGCTGGCCCTGACTAGGAAAGGCACCTCATGAGCGAGATCGGCAGCGTGACACCGCAGCACCAGATCGGCTCCGGCTTCGGCCGGGGGTCCACGGCGGCGGAGGTCATCGCGGGTATCGATTTGAGCGGGAAGACCGCGATCGTCACCGGCGGCTACTCCGGGCTGGGCCTGGAAACTGTCCGGGCGCTTTCCTCTGCCGGGGCCCGGGTGATGGTGCCGGCGCGGCGGCCGGAACATGCCCGCGAGGTGCTGGACTCGGCCGGTTTGCCTGCCGGAATGGTCAGCGTGGCGGCTTTGGACCTGGCGGACCAGGCCAGCGTGAAGGAATTCGCTGCGGACTTCCTGGCCTCGGGTTTTGCGGGCGCTGATGTTGCCCGGGCGGGCCGCGGACTGGACATCCTGATCAACAACGCCGCCATCATGGCCAGCCCCGAGCGCCGGGTCGGGCCCGGCTGGGAGTCGCAGTTCGCCACGAACCACCTGGGCCACTTTGCCCTCACCAACCTGCTGTGGCCCGCGCTGTCCGCCGGGGGAGGCGCCCGGGTGGTCTCGCTGTCCTCCACCGGGCACAAGCTCTCAGCCATCCGCTTCGAGGACATCAACTTCGACGCCGGCTACGACAAGTGGCGGGCCTACGGGCAGGCCAAGACCGCCAACTCCCTCTTTGCCGTGCAGCTCGACGCCCTCGGCCGGGACCTCGGCGTGCGGGCCTTCGCCGTGCATCCGGGCGGGATCATGACCGAACTGCAGCGTCACCTCCCGCGGGAGGAAATGATTGCCGCCGGCTGGATGGATGCCCAGGGCAACGTCGACGCCCGGTTCAAGTCCGCTGCCCAGGGCGCCGCGACCTCCGTGTGGGCCGCGACGTCCCCGAAGCTTGAAGGCATGGGCGGCGTCTACTGCGAGGACTGTGACATCGCCGAACCGACCGTTCCCGGATCGCCGGAGGCGCGGATCAGGGGAGTGGACGCGCATGCGGTGGACCGGGCGGATGCCGCCCGCCTCTGGACGCTGTCAGCCGAGATGACGGGGATCAACGCCTTCGGCTGAGGTCCCCGGGCTGCCCGGGATTGCCGAGTGCGGGACGTGGAATAAGGCAAGCCCGTCTACTGAAGACAACGCGGGGTCAGATACGGACCGCCGAAGGGCATTGGATGGGCCGTATCTGACCCCGCGTTGCTCTGCAGTTGAGGATCGGCTAGGCGGAGTGGCGTTCCGCCTGTTCCTGGTTTCCGGGTCCATTGCCGACGTCCTGCCCGGCCGGGCACTCTGCCCCGGCGGTGGCTGCGGAGGCGGATCCGGACGCGGTCCGTGCCCCCGGCTGCTCCACGGTGATGCCGTACAGGGCCTCGAGGGCGGCGACGTAATCATCCTGCTGTCCGTTGGCGGCCAGTTCGCGGGCCCGGACGGTGGGGACGTGCAGGAGCTGTTTGACCATCCGACGGAGGGCGAATTCCACTTCCTCGGCAGCGGCGGTGCAGCCGTGGCGGGCGCGCACCTTCTCCATCTCGGCATCCAGCACGTTCATCGTGTGGCGGCGCAGCGCAACGATCGCGGAATCCACGGAGCGTGCCTCGCGTTCCTGCTCAAAGGCACTCGCGGCGCCCGCGACAATGCTGCTGGCCTGCGCCAGCGATTCGGCCTGTTCCTGCGGGGCAGCGAGCCGGACGGATTCCAGCGTCAGCAGCTCGACGCCGTCGAGCTCGCCGACCTTGGGATCGAAATCGTGGGTGAGGGCCAGATCGATGGCGATCAAGGGCTGGGGCGACGACGCCCGGACCCTGGCCAGCTCGGACGCTTCGACGCGCGCGTCCGAGCCGCTGCAACCGATCATGACGTCGGCCGCGGCGACGGCGGCCGGAAGGGTTTCGGTGTCCAGGGCCGTGCCGCCGCGGGTCGCGACGAAGCCTGCGGCGCGGCCCGAGGAGGAGTAGACGGAGACGTCGGTGCAGCCGCGTTCGCGCAGCAGCGACATCGTGGCGCCGGCGTAGGCGCCGGTGCCGAACACGACGGCCTTCTTGGCGGACCAGTCGGGGTTCTCGGAGAGGTCGGTGGCGAGGTCGAGGGCCACGGACACGACCGAGAGTCCGCGGGCGCCGAGCGCGGTCTGCGCGCCGACGTCCTTGGCCGTCTTGGAGGCCGCCTGGAACAGCCGCACGAGGCCCGAACTTGCCGTGCCTTCGGCCTGGGCGGTGATCAGCGCCCGGCGGACCTGCCCGGCGATTTCGCGTTCGCCGACGACGGCGGAATCCAGTCCGGAGCTGACCGAGAAGAGGTGCTGGCTGACCTCCGGACCGGTGCGGGTGCTGAAGGAGCGGGAAACGAGCTGGCCGTTGAGGCCGCTGGCCCCGCTGATCTGGGCGATGAGGGCCTCACGCGCCGCATCGACGTCACCGGGATGGGGGGCTTCACCGTAGATTTCGAACCGGTTGCAGGTGGCAAGCACAACGGCACCCGCCACTGCCGGCGATCCGGCGAGGGCGGATGTGGCGAGCTCTGAAGCGCCGGTGCTCAGGCGAGCAACGGTCTCGAGGTCGATGTCGGCGTGTGTAGCCACCAATGAGAAAAGAACCACAGCAGGTCAATCATAGCTTTTTCGCGGCCGGGTAGAACAACAACGCCGTGTGTGACCGCGCACGCCGGCCCGTGATTCATGTCATGGCGGCGTCCGCCGCGACCCGGTGACAGACTGTCGTTATCTTTTGGGGCCGATTTTGGGCACAATCGAAGTCATGACTCCTAGCGCGGCGGCAATAAACGGCACGGCAATAAAAGGCACGGCAACTCACGGCACGGCAGCTGGAACGCTCGACGCCGGACATCCGCTGATGGACGGCCGCACCGCCGGATCCCCGCTGATCACCGCCTACCGGGGCGGCAAGCCCTCCCGCCGTCCTGTCTGGTTCATGCGCCAGGCCGGCCGCTCGCTGCCCGAATACCTCAAGGTGCGCGAAGGCGTGGGCATGCTGGAATCCTGCCTACGCCCCGAACTGGCCGCCGAGATCACCCTCCAGCCGGTGCGCCGCCACGACGTCGACGCGGCCATCTTCTTCTCCGACATCGTGATCCCGCTCAAGCTGGCCGGCGTCGGCGTGGACATTGTCCCCGGCGTGGGCCCCGTCCTGGACAAGCCCGTCCGCACCGCCGAGGACGTCGCCGCCCTCCCAGAGCTGACCTGGGAGGCCCTGGAACCGATCCGGGAAGCCGTCCGGCTCACCGTGGCCCAGCTGGGCAGCACCCCGCTGATCGGCTTCGCGGGCGCCCCCTTCACCCTCGCGGCCTACATGGTGGAAGGCAAGCCCTCCCGCGACCACCTGGGCCCGCGCACCATGATGCACGCCGACCCTGAAACCTGGACCGCGCTGGCCAACTGGGCCGCGGACGCCTCCGGCATGTTCCTGAAGGCGCAGCTGGAAGCCGGCGCCTCCGCCGCGCAGCTCTTCGACTCCTGGGCCGGATCGCTGGGACTGGCCGACTACGAGCGTTTTGTTGCCCCCGCGTCGTCCCGCGCCCTGGACCATATCCGGCACCTTGGGGCCCCGCTGATCCACTTCGGCACCGGCACCTCGGAACTGCTCGTGGCCATGCGCGACGTCGGCGTCGACGTCGTCGGGGTCGACTACCGGCTGCCGCTGGACGAAGCCAACCGCCGCCTCGGCGGGACCGTGCCGCTGCAGGGCAACATCGACCCGGCCCTGCTCTCCGCGCCCTGGCACGTCCTGGAAGCCCATGTCCGCGCCGTGATCGCCGCCGGCGCCGCGGCCCCCGGCCATGTCCTGAACCTCGGCCACGGCGTTCCGCCGGAGACCGACCCGACGGTGCTGACGCGCGTCGTCGAACTCATCCACTCGATCTCCCCGGCGTAAACCCGATGGCCGCGGAGACCGGTGCAGGCGACACAGCCGGAAAGACCGCCGGAAAAACAGCCATTGTGGTGGGCGGCGGGATCTCCGGCCTGCTCGCCGCCCGTGAACTGGCCAGGTCCGGCGTCCACACCACCGTGCTGGAGGCTGCCGCGGCCTGGGGTGGCTGCGTGGGCAGCCATGTGGTGGCCGGCCTGACCCTGGACAGCGGTGCCGAATCCTTCGCTACGCGGTCTTCCGCCGTTGCCGACCTCGCCACCGAACTGGGCCTTGCCGAGGACATCGTGGCGCCAAACCCCGGCGGCGCCTGGGTCCAGCTGCCCGACGGGCCCCGCGAGCTGCCGAAGACCGGGGTGCTCGGCATTCCCGCCAACCCCTGGGACCCGGAAGTCCGGCGCTCCCTGGGCCTGTCCGGTTCCCTGCGCGCCTCCCTCGATGCCCTGCTGCCCGCCTCGCTGGGGACCGGGGGCGAGGTCAGCAGCGTCTCGGCGCTGGTCCGGGCCCGGATGGGCAAGCGCGTCTTGGAGCGGCTCGTGGCGCCCGTGGTCGGCGGCGTCCACTCGGCCGATCCCGCCCTGCTCGACGTCGACATGGTGGTACCGGGCCTGCGCGCCGGAATCCGCCGGCACGGCTCCCTGGCCGCCGCGGTCGCTGCCCAGCGCAGGGGAGGGGCCGGCGCCCCCGCTGCCGGACCGCAGCAGCCTGCCCCGCCGGAGGCCCGCCTGCAGAAGCCGGGCTCCGCCGTCGCCGGACTGCGCGGCGGGATGCACACGCTGATTTCCGCCCTGCTGGCCGAGCTGCGCCAGCATGGCGTCACCCTGCTCAGCTCCACCCCTGCCGACGCGGTGGAGCGCACGGCCGAGGGCTGGCACGTCACCTCGGGCGGCACCGCGCACGACGCCGGGCTGCTGGTCATCGCGGTCGAGGGCCCCGCCGCCGTCGGGCTGCTCGCGGACACGCTGCCGGAACTGGCGGCCCGACGCCCCGCCGCCGGGCCGGACGTCAGCCTGGTCACGCTCGTGGTGGACCAGCCACAGCTGGACGCCGCGCCGCGCGGCACCGGAGTGCTGGTTGCCCCGCAGAGCCCGGGAATCCAGGCCAAGGCCCTGACTCACGCCACCGCCAAGTGGGGCTGGCTGGCCGCCCGGACCGGCCCCGGCACCCACGTCCTGCGGCTCTCCTACGGACGCGGTGAGGACCCCGCGCAGGCTGCGGCTTCCCGGCCTGCCGGGCCCGGTGCCGCGCCGCCCCGCTCCGACGACGAGCTGTTCCAGGCCGCCCTGAAGGACGCCTCCACCCTGCTGTCGGTTCCCGTCACCGCGGGGGATGTCGTGGACTGGGACGTGGTCCGCTGGTCCGGGGCGTTGCCGTTCGCGTCCCTCGGACACAAGGGCCGCGTCGCCGAGGTCCGGAGCATCTGCGCCGCCGACGGCACGCTGGCCGTGGTGGGCGGCTGGCTCTCCGGGAACGGCCTGGCGGCGATCGTTGCCGACACCGCCCGGCAGGTACGGCCGCTGCTGGCCTGAACGCCGCCTTCCACCCCGTTCTGAGCACGTCCGGACGCCCTCCGTCAAAATTCCCCCGCCGGCCGATCGGGGCTAGGCTCGATGACCATGGTTATTCACAGGTCCATCGTTCAAAAAACGCAGACCGGTCGCCATGGGGGACTCCGGCGCGGCGCAGCGGCTGCCGCGCTCGGAGCGGTACTGGTCATCACCGCAGGGGTTCCTGCCTCGCACGCCGCAACGGGGCCGGCCATTTCAGCGGCGGCTTCAGCCGCCGCCACAACGGCATCCACAACATCGACGGGATCGCTCCCGCGTGTCCTGCAGGACTTGCTCGGCGGCCTGGCCGCCCCCTTGCAGCCCACTCCGACACCCGGGCCGACCCCCTCCGGCACCTCCGCCCCCTGGGAGCCAGACCCGAATCAGCCCGGCCCGAACCAACCGGCCCCGACGGACCCGGCCCCGGACACGCCGCGGCAATCCCCGAACCGCAGCAGCACTCCGCAGCCGGAGACGCCGGGTACGCCCGTGCAGACCCCCGCCCCGCCCGCCATTCCGGCCCCGGGCGGGACCCCGGCCCCGCCGGCCGCGGACGGCCCGGCAACAGCGCCCCCGCCGGCAGCCGGCAGCGATCCGGTTCCCGCCGGGGATGCCAAGGCACCGGCAGCTTCTTCGGATGTCGTCCCTGCCGGAACGCCGTCCGGATCAGGTCCTGCCGGAACGCCGTCCGCGGGAACCACCGCGACGCAGACGCCGTCGGGCGCTTCAGCTTCCGCGCTCGCTTCCCCGTCCGCATCCGCCCCCGCCGCCAAAGGCCGTTCCGGCAGCACCTCGCTGGAGGCCACCGCGGCCGTCGGGCCCGCCGGTCCGTCCCCGCTGCTCGGCTGGGGGATCGGGCTCGTCGCGCTGTCCCTGGTCTCCGGCGCCGTCGTCCTGCGGATCCGCGCGATGCGCAAAATCTGACGGCCTGCCCGCTGAACGCGGCAGGCCCTGCGGCAGGAATATTGTGAAATGGAGCACTTCTACGTGTTGTAGAAGTGCTCCATTTCGACTTAGCTGCAGGGAAGGGGCAGACTGGTAACCATGAGCCACACTTCTGCCGAATCTGTCACCAAAACCGAATCAGCAAGCGAAGAATCAGTCGAGCAGTTCTTCACCCTCTGGACGGTGTTCAAGCGTTCCGCCGACGTCCTGCGCAGCGGCGATGCCGCCGAGGATTTCGAGGCCCTGATCAGCCGCCTGGCCGAGGAAGGCGTGGTCCACCGCGGCAGCTACGACGTCTCCGCGATGCGCGCCGACGCCGACATCATGGTCTGGCTGCACGGGCCCCGGCCGGAGGCGCTGCAGCGCGCCGTCCGCGACATCCGGCGCAGCAGGCTCTTCACGGGCACCGAGATCGCGTGGTCCGCCATGGGCGTGCACCGCGAGGCGGAGTTCGCCAAGAACCACACCCCCGCCTTCTCCCGGGGCGTGGAACCGGCAAAATGGCTGTGCGTCTACCCGTTCGTGCGCTCCTACGAGTGGTACCTGCTGCCCGACGCCGAACGCGGCACGATGCTGCGCGACCACGGCATGCTGGGGCGCGACTTCCCCCAGGTCATCTCCAACACGGTCTCCTCCTTTGCCCTCGGTGACTGGGAGTGGATCCTCGGCCTCGAAGCCCCCGAACTCGTGGACCTCGTGGACCTGATGCGCCACCTGCGTGCCACCGAAGCCCGCCACCACGTCCGCGAAGAAATCCCGTTCTACACCGGCCGCCGGGTCACGGCCGCGGAGATTGCCGAGGTCCTTGCATGAGCACGCCGGGTCCGCAGGGCGGCCTGGCCGGAATCACCGACGTCAACCCCGTGACCGAGGCGGGCCGGATGGGCCCCAAGGAGTACGACGCCGTGCTCCTCGCCTCCTTCGGCGGTCCCGAAGGCCAGGATGACGTCATCCCGTTCCTGCGCAACGTCACGCGCGGCCGCGGTATCCCGGACGAGCGGCTCGAAGCCGTCTCGCACCACTACCGCGCCAACGGCGGGGTCAGCCCGATCAACCAGCAGAACCGCAACCTGAAGGCCGGTATCGAGGCGGAGCTGGCTGGCCGCGGGATCGGACTGCCGGTGTTCTGGGGCAACCGCAACTGGGCCCCCTACATCCCGCAGACCCTTCAGGACATCTACGACGCCGGCCACCGCAAGGTCCTGATGGTCACCACCAGCGCCTACTCCTGCTACTCCAGCTGCCGCCAGTACCGTGAGGACATCGGCCTCGCGCTGACCGAATCCGGCCTGGACGGCAAGCTCGAAGTCGACAAGGTCCGCCAGTACTTCGACCACCCCGGCTTCGTCGAGCCGTTCATTGAAGGTACCGCCGCCGGCCTCGCCGAGGTCCGCGCCCGGCTTGCCGCCGCCGGTACGCCGGACGCCCCCGTGCACATCCTGTTCGCCACGCACTCCATCCCCACCCGCGACGCCGAGGCGGCGGGACGCTCCGACGCCGAACCGCGCCACTTCGAGGAAGACTCCGCCTACGTCGCGCAGCACCTCGCCACCGGCACCGAGGTCATCCGCCGGGTGGAGGCCGAGACCGGGGATACCGCCCCGTGGTCCCTCGTCTACCAGTCCCGCTCAGGGGCGCCCCACGTGCCCTGGCTCGAACCCGACATCAACGACGCCATCGAGGAACTCGCCGGCCAGGGAGTCAAGGGCGTCGTGATCGTGCCGCTGGGCTTCGTCAGCGACCACATGGAAGTCGTCTGGGACCTCGACACCGAAGCCCTGGAAACCTGCGCCCGGCTGGGCATCGCGGCGGCCCGCGTCCCGACCCCCGGCACGCACCGCAAGTTCGTCGCCGGGATCGTGGATCTGATCTGCGAGCGGACCGCCGCCAACAACATCGCGGAGCGGCCGCACCTGACCAGGCTCGGCCCCTGGTACGACGTCTGCCGCCCGGGCTGCTGCGCCAATTTCCGCGGCGAGAAGCCCACCATCGCAGGTGCCGACACTGCCACCGGCAGAGCAACAGGCACCGGACACGATCCGTACCCGGCCGGAACCCCGGCCGCTCCGTCCGCTGCGGCGGAAGGCCAGGGCGCCCTGTGACCGTCCGGATCGGCACCCGCGCCAGCAAGCTGGCCCTCACCCAGACCCAGCAGACGGCAGACCAGCTGGCAGCCGTCGGCGGGTTCCCGGTGGAACTCATCCACATCCGGACCGACGGTGACGTCCTCACCGGATCTCTGTCCCAGATGGGCGGCACCGGCGTCTTCGTCGCCGCACTGCGCGATGCCCTGCTGCAGGATGCGTGCGACGTCGCGGTCCATTCGCTCAAGGACCTCCCCACCGGCCCGGCCCTTGGACTTACCCTCGCGGCCACCCCCAAACGCGTCGACGTCCGTGATGTCCTCTGCGCCCGGGACGGACTCAAGCTCGCGGACCTGCCCACCGGGGCGACGGTAGGCACCGGCTCACCGCGCCGGGCCGCGCAGCTGCGCGCCGCGCGTCCCGACCTGGACATCCGGGATATCCGCGGCAACGTGGACACCCGCTTGGGCCGTGTCCCCGGATTGCCGGGCAACAGCACCGACGCCGTCGTGGAAGGCAAGACGTGCGACCTCGACGCCGTCGTGCTGGCCGCCGCCGGCCTGCACCGGATCGGCCGGCTGGACACGGTCAGCGAGTACCTCGGGATCGAGGTCATGCTGCCCGCTGCCGGGCAGGGTTCCCTGGCCATCGAATGCCGCTCCTCCGATGCGCCCCGAAAAGCCGGATCCACCGAAGGCTCCCAGGGCGTCCTGGCGCAGGCCCTCGCCGCCCTCGACGATCCGGACACCCGGCTGGCCGTCACAGCCGAGCGGGCACTGCTGGCACGGCTCGAGGCAGGCTGCGCGGCCCCGGTGGGCGCCTACGCGTACCGCAAGGGAAGCATGCTGTACCTCGACGCCGTCGTCTGCGCCGTCGACGGCACGGCGACCGTGCGCGAGCAGAAAGCCACCGACGGCCTCACCGAAGTCGGTGCCACCCTGCTGGGGATCGAACTGGCGGAGGTCCTGCTGGCGCGCGGGGCAGCCGACATTGCGGATCTGTCCGCTTCCTGAGCCGGCGGACAGCAGCAGATGACGGGATGGCGGAACATGCCGGACGGGCCTGGCAGGGTGCTGGACAGTGCGGCGCCGTCCCGTGCGGTGCCCAACGGTGCGGTGCCCAACGGTGCGTCGCTCAACGGTGCCCGCGTGCTGGTTGCCCGTAGCCCGGACCGCGCGGGGGAGCTTGTTGCGGCCCTCCGGCGGGTGGGGGCCGAGCCGTTGCTGCTGCCGCTCATCGACTTCGAGCTGGCCCGTGACCAGCATTCGCTGGATGTTGCCTTCGATGCCCTCGGGGCCGGTGCCTACACCTGGCTCGTGGTCAGCAGCGTCACTACGGTCCAGGCGTTGGAGGCCAAGGCCGCCGAACGGGGCGTGGGCCTGAGCGCCTGGCTTCCCGGCAGCCTCCAGGTCGCCACGATTGGCCCGGCCACGCGCCGGTTCCTCGAGGCGCGTGGCATCGCCGTCGACCTCGCTCCCACCGGGCCCCAATCCGGAGCGGGCCTGCTCGACATCTGGCCCGAAGGCCAGGGCCGGGTGCTGCTGCCGCAGGCCGACATCGCCGACCCCCGGCTCCGCCGCGGCCTGGCGGCCCGCGGCGCCTCCGTCCAGGTCATCACCGCCTACCACACGGTGGACTATCCGGCGGATCCGTCGCGCAGCCTGTCCGCGGGCTGGCCGCCGGCCGCCGGCCCGGGCACCGGAATCCCGGCGGCAGTCCTCACCGCGGCGCAGGCGAAAGCCGAAATCGGAGCCGGCGGCCTGCAGGCCGTCGTCGCGGCCTCGCCAAGCGCTGCCCGCCGCATCCACGCGGACCTCGCGCCGCTGGGGGACTGCCGGTTCGTGGCGATCGGGCGTTCGACGGCGGCCCAGGCCGAGTCGCTCGGGCTCGCCGTCGCCTCGGTCGCGGACGCGCCGACCGCCTCCGGCCTGGTGGCCGCCGTCGTCCAGGCTCTGGCACCTGGCCAGTCCCCGCCCCGCCCCGGTGCGGCACCCCACCCGCCAACAGCCCATCCCCCAGCAGCCCATCGTTCAGCAGCAGGGCACCTATCGAAGGACAGACCATGAGCTTCCCGATCCACCGGCCCCGCCGGCTCCGCACCACCCCGGCGATGCGCCGGCTGACCGCCGAACACCGGCTCTCAGCCGCGGAACTGATCCTCCCCGCCTTCATCCGGGAGGGCCTCACGGAGCCCAACCCCATCGCCTCGATGCCCGGCGTCCAGCAGCACACGACCGATTCGTTGAAGCGGGCCGCCGCCGAGGCCGTGGAGTTGGGCGTCGGCGGAATCATGCTGTTCGGCATCCCCGCGAAGCGTGATGCGCGCGGCACCGCCTCGCTGGACCCGGAGGGCGTGCTCAACAAGGGCATCCGGGACATCCGTGCCGAGGTCGGCGACGGGCTCGTGATCATGAGCGATGTCTGCCTGGACGAATTCACCGACCACGGCCACTGCGGCGTACTGGACGCCAACGGCTACGTGGACAACGATGCGACCCTGGAGATCTACGGCCAGATGGCGGTGGCCCAGGCCGACGCCGGCGCGCACATGCTCGGCCCCTCCGGCATGATGGACGGCCAGATCGCCGTGATCCGGCAGGCACTGGAGGAAGCCGGGCACACCAACACCGCCGTCGTGGCCTATGCCGCCAAGTATGCCTCTGCGTTCTACGGCCCGTTCCGCGAAGCCGTCGATTCGCAGCTCACAGGGGACCGCCGCACCTACCAGATGGACGCCGCCAACCGCCGCGAAGCAATCCTGGAAGTCGAGCTGGACCTGGCAGAAGGCGCCGACATCGTTATGGTGAAGCCGGCCATGAGCTACCTCGACATCGTCGCCGACGTCGCCGCGATGAGCCCGGTCCCGGTGGCCGCCTACCAGATCTCCGGGGAGTACTCGATGATCGAGGCCGCCGCCGCCAACGGCTGGATCGACCGCCGCGCCGCCATCACCGAATCCGTCCTCGGCATCAAGCGGGCCGGGGCCAACATGGTGCTCAGCTACTGGGCCACCGAACTCGCCGGCTGGTTGAAGGAGTCCCGATGACCACCGCACCCGCACCGGCCGCCGTCGCAGACCCGGCCGCCCCGGTCGGTCCGCACCGCATCCTCCTGGGCCTGAACAGCTTCGGCGACGTCGGGGTCTTCCCCGACGGCCATCCGATTCCGCATGCCCAGGTGCTGCGCCAGCTGCTCGAGCAGGCCGAGCTCGCGGACGAGGTCGGGCTCCATGCCTTCGGCGTCGGGGAGCACCACCGCCGCGACTTCGCCGTGTCTGCCCCCGAGGTCTTCCTCGCCGCGGCGGCCGCCCGGACCAAGCGGATCCGGCTCGGCTCGGCTGTGACGGTGCTCAGTTCCGATGACCCGATCCGGGTGTTCCAGCGCTTCGCCACCGTGGACGCGATCTCCAACGGCCGGGCCGAGGTCATGCTGGGCCGCGGCTCCTTCATCGAGTCCTTCCCGCTGTTCGGCCTGGACCTGGCCGACTACGAGGTCCTGTTCGAGGAAAAACTCGAGCTCTTCGACAAGGCGCGGGCGCAGAAGCCCATCCACTGGGAAGGCCGCACGCGCCCCGCCGTCAACGGGCTCAGCGTCTATCCGCCCCTTGAGCACCACCTGCTGCCGGCCTGGATCGGCGTCGGTGGGACCCCCGAATCGGTGCTGCGCTGCGCTGAGTACGGCTACCCGATCATCTTCGCGATCATCGGCGGCGAGCCGCGCTCCTTCGCCGCGCTGGCCGGCCTCTACCGCGAGGCCATGGCCAAGTACGGCCATCCGATGCAGCAGGTGGCCACGCATTCACCGGGCCACATCGCCGCCACCGACGAGGAGGCCCGGGAAGAGTTCTTCCCGCACTGGATCGCCATGCGCAACCGGCTCGGCTCCGAGCGCGGCTGGGGGCCGGGCAGCCGCGCCGAATTTGATGCCATGTGCACCGCCGAGGGTGCCCTGTACGTCGGCTCGCCCGAGACCGTCGCCGCCAAGATCGCCCTGCTGAAGAAGAACCTGGGCGTGGACCGCTTCGACCTCAAGTACAGCAACGGCACCCTGCCGCACGCCGCCATGATGCGCTCCATCGAGCTGTTCGGCACCGAAGTGGCGCCCCGCGTGGCAGCCCTGCTGGCCGGGTCTTCCCCGGCGAATTGAACTGAAAGAATAGGAACCATGACTTCCAGCCATCCTCGCAACGAGGAACTCTTCGACCGCGCCCGCCAGCTGATGCCCGGCGGCGTCAACTCGCCCGTCCGCGCCTTCGGCTCCGTCGGCGGGACCCCGCGCTTCATGGTGTCCGCCAAGGGCCCGTACCTGACCGACGCCGACGGCGCCGAGTACGTGGACCTCGTCTGCTCCTGGGGCCCGGCGCTGCTGGGACATGCCCACCCGGCGGTCCTCGCCGCCGTGCATGCCGCCGTCGACCGCGGGCTGTCTTTCGGCGCCTCGACGCCGGATGAGGCCAACCTCGCCGCGATCATCAAGGAGCGCGTCCCCGCCGCCGAGCGCGTCCGGATGGTGTCCACCGGCACCGAGGCGACCATGACGGCTGTCCGGCTGGCCCGCGGCTTCACCGGCCGCGACCTCATCATCAAGTTCGCCGGCTGCTACCACGGCCACCTTGATGGGCTCCTCGCCGCCGCCGGTTCCGGCGTGGCCACCCTGGCGCTGCCCGGATCGGCCGGGGTCACCGCCGCCACGGCCGCGGAGACCCTCGTGCTGCCCTACAACGACCTCGGCGCCGTCGAGGCCGCCTTCGCCAAGCACGGGCCCAACATCGCGGCCGTCATCACCGAGGCCGCCCCGGCGAACATGGGCGTGGTCACCCCGGCGGAAGGCTTCAACGCCGGGCTGTCCCGCATCACCCGCGAGCACGGCGCCCTGCTGATCCTGGACGAGGTCCTCACCGGCTTCCGGACCGGCTACTCGGGCTACTGGGGCCTCACCGGCGGCGCGGCCGACGCGGCCGTGCCCTGGACCCCGGACCTGTTGACCTTCGGCAAGGTCATCGGCGGCGGCATGCCGGCGGCGGCCCTCGCCGGACGCGCGGACGTCATGGACTACCTCGCCCCGCTGGGCCCGGTCTACCAGGCCGGCACCCTCTCCGGGAACCCGGTGGCCATGGCCGCCGGCGTTGCAACGCTGACGAACGCCACCCCGGAGGTCTACTCGTTCATCGACGCCCGCTCGCTGGAGCTCTCCTCCGCGCTGTCCTCGGCTCTCGACGCCGCCGGGGTGGACCACTCGATCCAGCGGGCCGGAAACCTGTTCTCGGTGGCGTTCGGCACCTCAGCCCGCGGCGTCCACAACTACGGCGACGCCCAGGGCCAGGAAGTCTTCCGCTACGCGCCGTTCTTCCACTCCATGCTGGACTCCGGCGTCTACCTGCCGCCGTCGGTCTTCGAGGCCTGGTTCCTGTCCGCCGCGCACGACGACGCCGCGATGAACCGGATCTTCGACGCCCTGCCGGCAGCAGCGAAGGCGGCGGCCGCGGCGAAGGCCTGAGCCGCCGTCGTTCATAAACACCAAGAGCTTAAACACCAAGGGCACCCGCCACGGCGGGTGCCCCAAGTGTTTAAGCAGGCCTCGCTAGAGGACGTCGGAGAGGAAGCTCTGCAGGCGCTCGGTCTGCGGGTCCAAGAACAGTTGGTCCGGGGGACCGGTCTCCACCACCACACCGGCGTCCATGAAGGTGACGGTGTCGGAGACGTTGCGGCTGAAGCCCATCTCGTGCGTGACGACCACCATCGTCATGCCGCCCTTGGCCAGGTCGGTCATCAGGGCCAGGACGCCCTTGACCAGCTCCGGGTCCAGCGCGGACGTGGCCTCGTCGAAGAACATGACCTCGGGTTTCATGGCCAGCGCCCGGGCGATTGCCACACGCTGCATCTGCCCGCCGGACAGGTTCGCCGGGCGGGCATCCGCCTTGTGCCGGAGCCCCACGAGATCCAGCTGCTCCAAGGCCTCGGAACGCGCCTGCTCCCTGGGCAGCTTGCGGATCTTGCGCAGCGCCAGCGCCACGTTCTCCACCACCGTCTTGTGCGGGAAGAGGTTGAACTGCTGGAACACCATCCCGATCCGGCGGCGAAGCTCGTCCGGGTTGTCCTTGAGGACGGAGCGGCCATCGAGCAGGATGTCACCTTGGTCGGGTTCGATCAGCCGGTTCATGACCCGCAGCAGCGTGGACTTGCCGGATCCGGAAGGGCCGATCACGGAGGCCGTGGTGCCCTGCGGAACATGCAGGTCGATGCCGCGCAGCACATGGTTGGACCCGAAGGACAGGTGCAGGTTCTTGCCGGTCAGGGTGCCGGAGGAAAATTCAGCCATGGCTCAGGCACTCTTTCCGATGACGGCGGCAATCGCGTCGGGCTCTTTTTTGACCGCAGGCCCGGTGCGCATCCGGTTGTCGATGTAGTTCACCAGGTGGGTCAGCGGGATGGTCAGGACCAGGTACAGGATTCCTGCGGCAACGAGGGGGGACAGGTTGCCGGTGTTGGCGGCGGCATCGTTGCCGATGCGGAAGATCTCGCGCTGGCTGGCCAGCAGGCCGAGCATGTAGATCAGCGAGGAATCCTTGATCAGCGAGATCAGCTGGTTCACCAGGGCCGGCAGCACCCGCCGGATGCCCTGCGGAACCACCACCAGGGCCATCGATGAACCGTAGCTGAATCCCAGGGCACGGGACGCTTCGAGCTGCCCCTTATCCACGCTTTGAATGCCTGACCGGAAGATTTCGCCGATGTACGCAGCGGCCATCAGGGTCAGGGCCAGAATACCCAGCGGGAACGGGTTGGTGCTCCCGGTGAAGTTCCGCACCAGCGGGCCCAGGCCGATGCCGATCAGCAGGATGGTCAGGATGGCCGGCAGGCCACGGAAGATGTCCGTGTAGACGCGGGCGATCCACCGCGGCACGGCATGCCGGGAGATGCCCATGACGGCCAGGACCATGCCCAGTATGCAACCGAGGATACCGGAGGTAACGGCGAGGGTGAGGGTGTTCGGCAGACCGACGGTGAGGAGGTTCGGAAGGACCGCCCCCATCGCCTGCCAGTCAAAGAACGTCTTAAGGAGCTGCTCGAATGCGTCCATGTACTATCCCTTCGGGACGGCGACGGCCTTGGATCCGGGGGACCAGGTGGCCGGCGTTTCGCGGTCCGGGTACCATTCCTTGGTCAGCTTGGACCAGGTGCCGTCGGCAATTACGGCGTCCAGCCCGGAGTTCAGCGCATCGATCAGCGGCTGGTTCTGCGAGTTGACGGCGTAGGCGGTGAAGTTCTGCGTGTTCACCACGGACTCGGCGATGGCGGTGCCGTCGCCTTCCTTGACCTGGCCGGTGGCCTGCTGGGACGGGGCCACCCAGGCGTCAACCTGGCCGTTTTTGAGGTTGGCGTAGGCGGTGTTGTAGTCCGAGAAGCGTACGGGCTCGATCTGCAGGGTGTTCGTGACGTAGTCGTCCTGCACGGTGCCCTGGACGACGGCGATGCGGGTGTCCTTGGTCAGGTCCTTGAAGCCCTTGACGGCGGCGTCCTTCTTGGCGACGACGGCCATGTAGCCAAAGTCGTAGCCGTTGGTGAAGCCCACGGTCTTGCGGCGGGCATCGGTGGTGGAGATCGAGGAGGATCCGACGTCGTAGAGCTTGTTCTGCACCTGCGAGAGCAGGGAAGAGAATTCGGTGGACTTGAACTCCACCTTCAGGTCCAGCTTGTCCGCGATGGCGCGCAGCAGCTCATTGTCGTAGCCGGTGAACTTGCCGCTCTTGTCAATGTAGATGTTGGGCGGGGCATCGGAGAGTGTGCCCACCGTGATGGTGCCCGGAACGATCAGGTTCAGCTTGGACTTGTCGATCTTGTCCAGGGCCGTGACGTCCTTGGTGGTGTACTTGTCCAGCGAGGTCTGGTCGCTGCCCTTGAGGGCGTCGCTCGGGGACGCGGTCGATTGCGCGGTCCCGCCGCCGCATGCCGCCAGCGAGACGGCAACGGCAATCGCCACCGGAACAGTTGTCAGCCACTTCATGGCTTTGATTTTCATCACGCAATCACTTTCATTGGGAATTGACTGGGTTCCTGGGAGCGGTGCGCTGCCCCCGGCTGCGGGCGTGGGCCCAGCCCTGAGCACAGCACGGCTGCCCGCCCCGCGAAACAATATTGTCTCACTTGCCTCCGACACGTGTGGAAACCGAAGAAGTCGACGGCCCGGCCGGTTGAGACCGAATTAACCGCAGCGGCAGGGGGTGCGGGGCAGTGACCTGGGGCCTGCCGGTCCGCTCCAGCGGAAGGAATGGCGCGTCGACTTAGGCTGCCTGGGTGGTCACATGGGTGTGACTTGTATCGCAAGTGCTGGTGTCCGGGACTGCAGACGTATATCTACGGAGCCAGGCGCCGCGGGAGGGCGTCGGGGGACGGTGCGTCCGGGCAATGCCTGCCGGTCAGAAGCCGCCGCGGCTGGCGTCCTCGGGCGGCAGCACCGGCCAGTCGCCTTCGATCACGGCGGCAGGCTTGGTCTTACGCAGGTATGACTGGAAGTCGGCGGCCTGGGCGGCGGCCCATTCGATCTGGAGCTGGTGCAGGTGGCTGGCGGGCATCCGGAGCTTGGGGAACTTCCCGGCCATGGCATCGAGCATGCGGAGGGTGGCCAGCGCATCGGCGGCCGAGGTGTGGGCATTGTCCAGGCTGACGCCGTACTCTTCGCACAAGGCCGTGAGCGTGCGCTTGCCCTTGCGGTACCGGTCTACCTGCTTGTTCATGATGTATGGGTCCAGCACCGGAAAGCGGCTCAGCTGGGCGACGCCGTAGCGCGCCGATTCGGCGGCAAGGACGGTGAAGTCGTAGCTGGCGTTGAAGGCGATGACCGGCACGCCCGCGTCGAAAAGCTCCTGGAGGACGGCGGCCAGTTCCCGCGTCACCTCGGCTGCCGGGCGGCCTTCGCGGCGCGCCTGCTCGGTGGTGATGCCATGGATGTCGCTGGCCTCGGCAGGAATTTCGACGCCCGGATCGGCGAGCCACTCATGCTCCTTGATGACCCCGCCGTCGGAGTCCACAACGGTGACCGAGGCGGTGACGATCCTCGCGGCGCGGGAGTCCCGGCCGGTGGTTTCGAGGTCAAAGGCGGCGCGGGGGAGGGAGTTCCAGGTGCTCATGCCTCCACGCTACCTGCTGCCTGCGACAGTTCCTGCCCCCGCGCCCCCAACCCAGCACGGGGTCACTTACGGCCCATCCCCGCCGGCGGAATGGGCCGAAAGTGACCCCGCGTTGCGGTTACGCTGGACCGATGCGGACGGAGTATGTGGAAGCGGTGCTGGAGCTGGTGGCTTTGATCCCGGCGGGCACCGCGGTGGCCTACGGCGACGTCGCAGAACTCCTCGGTTCCGGCGGCCCGCGGCAGATCGGGTCCGTGATGAGCCACTACGGCAGCGCCGTCCCCTGGTGGCGGGTGCTGAAATCCAACGGGGAGGCGCCGCCCGGACATGAACGCGAGGCCCTGGCCCTGTACCTGAACGAAGGAACGCCGCTGCGCGGGAGTTACCTCGACTGCCTCCGCACCGGTGAGGGCCGCTGGCGGGTCGACCTGGCGGCGGCCCGCTGGGCACCCGCCGACGCCGACTTCGACCGGATTGACGCCATCGCCGGGCGGCTGGAGCGGGAGTTGCATAAATTGTCGGCCCCGGATGATGAAATGACTGTGTGACTACCCCCAGCCAGGCCCCCGCATTTAAGCTGCCTGCATTTGAGCTGCCGGATTCCCCGCTCCCCGCTCCCCGCGGATCCCGCACCGGGTCCTCCGTTGCGGGGCTCCGGCTGCTGCCGCCGCGGAAGCCGCACACGGTCGTTCCCGTGCTGTCCGCGGACCAGTTCGCCGCCGTCGACGTCCCGCACGGCTCGGGCCCCGTCCTGGTGCCCGGGGCGCCGGGCACCGGAAAATCCACGGTCCTGGTGGAGGCCGCGGTCCGCCGCGCACAACGGGACGGCCTGGACCCCGAACGGATGCTGATCCTGGCGCCGGGACGGCTCGCCGCCGATACCCTCCGGGACCGCTTTACCGCACGGCTGGACCGGAGCCTCAGTACGACGCCGGCCCGCACCTGGGCCTCGTACGCCTTCGATCTGATCCGGCGGGCCAAGGCCGAAGGCATCCTGCCGCTGCCGCGTCCGCCGAAGCTCCTCTCCGGGCCCGAACAGGACCTGATCATCAAGGAACTGCTCGAAGGGCACGCACCCGGCTTTGAGCTGCCCTGGCCGGGGGACCTCGGGGCGGCCCTGCAGACCCGCGGCTTCCGGCAGGAGGTGCGCCAGCTTTTTGACCGGATCATCGAATCCGGCCGGACCGCGGAGGATCTCGTCGCCCTGGCCCGGAGGTGCCACCGGCCCGACTGGGTCGCCGCGGCCGCACTGTATTCCGAATACCGGGACGTCCTGGACCTGCGTATGCCCGAGGCGTTCGACCCGGCCGGCATCATCACCGCCGCACGCCAGATCTTCCAGGATGCCCCGGACTTCCTGGCCGCCGAGCGGGACAGGCTGCAGCTGATCCTCGTGGACGACATCCAGGAAGCGAACCCTGCCGTGTTCGAGCTGCTCGCCGACATCGCCGCCGGGAAGGACGCCATCATCACCTCCTCACCGGACACCGTGGTCCAGGGCTTCCGTGGTGCCCGTCCGGACCTCGTCGCCGAGCTGCCCCGGCTGCTGGCACCCGCGGGCGGCACCGTGCTGCATCGTCCGCTCTGGTGCGCCCACCGCCACACTCCTGCCGTGGCGGAGGCCTGGCTCTCGGTCGCGGGGCGCATCGCCCGCCGCGCCGGCGGCCAGTCCGCACGGCGGCTCGAGCAGCGTGGCCCTGACGGGGTTGCCGGGGCAGGCAGTGCCAGCGGCAGCGACGGCGCCGTCGAGGCGCATCTGCTGCCGTCCCCGGTCCATGAGTTGCGCTATGTGGCCCAGCGGATTCTCGAAGCCCACCTCAACGATGGCCGCGGGCTGGGCGACATCGCCGTGATCGTGCGCAACGGCGGCCAGCTCAGCCAGCTGCAACGCTACCTCGCCGGCCAGGGGATCCCGGTCCGGATTCCGGTCGCCGAATCCGCCGTCCGGGACGAGGTTGCCGTCCGGCCCCTGCTGGACGCCTACGCGGTGGTCCTTGACCCGTCCGTGCTGACCCCCGAGGCGGCCGTCGCGCTGCTCACCTCGCGGATCGGCGGTGCGACGTCGATCGAGCTGCGGCGGCTCCGCCAGTCCCTGCGGCGGGAAGAGATCCTGGGTGGCGGCGGCCGCACCAGTGATGTGCTCCTGGTCGAGGCCCTGCTGGAGCCGGGGGCCCTCGCCACCCTCGGCATCGAGGGGCACTCCGCACGCCGGATCGCCCGGATGATCCAGGCCGGCCGGGACGCCGCCCAGGCGCCCGGCGGCAACGCCGAAACGGTGCTGTGGGCGCTCTGGAACTCCACCGGACTCGCCGCCCGCTGGACCGACGCCGCCATGGCCGGGGGATCGGCGGGGGCCCGCGCCGACCGCGACCTCGACGCGATGATGGCGCTGTTCCACACCGCGGAACGCTACGTGGACCAGCTGCCGGGCTCCGGCCCGGAACAGTTCCTCGAGTACCTGCTCAACCAGGAACTCCCGATGGATACCCTCGCCGCGCGGGCCCAGTTGGAGGACGCGGTGGAGCTCATGACACCGGCCAGCGCGGCCGGCCGGGAATGGCCCGTCGTGATCGTTCCGGGGCTGCAGGAGGGTGTCTGGCCCAATACCAGGCTCCGCGGCGAGCTGCTGGGCAGCACCTTGTTTGCCGACGCCGTCGAGCACGGGGTGGACTACGCCCTGCAGCTGGATCCGCTCAGCCGGCTGCGGGAAATCCGCTATGACGAGCTGCGCAGCTTCTCCACCGCGGTCTCCCGGGCCCGGGAGGTCCTGATCTGCACGGCCGTCTCCTCGGAGGACGAACAGCCGTCCTCCTTCCTTGACTATGTGGCACCGCTGCGCCCGGACCAGGAACGCCGCGGCTTCACCCCGGTGGAGCGGCCGCTGACCCTGCGCGCCCTCGTGGCCGAACTTCGCCAGTACGCCCAGCTCGACGGCGGCAGCGCGGAGGCCGCGGAAGCCGCCGCACTGCTCGGCGCGCTCGCCGCAGCCGAACCGCCGGTTCCCGGGGCGCACCCCCGGAGCTGGTGGGGCCTGGCGCCGCTGTCCTCCGAAGAGTCCGTGGTCCCGCCCGGCGGCACCGTGTACGTCTCACCCTCCAAGGTGGAGACGGTCCAGAAATCCCCCCTCGACTGGTTCGTCCAGGCCGCGGGCGGCGAGGCTGCCACCGATTTCGCCCGCAGCCTGGGAACCCTGGTCCACGCCATCGCCCAGGACCTCCCGGATGCCTCGGGCAGCGAATACCTCGCCGAACTCACCCGGCGCTGGCCGGCGCTCGGGATGAAGGACAACTGGGAAGGGAAACTGGATTTCCAGCGGGCCGAATCCATGGTCCGGAAACTCGCGCAGTACGTGCTGATCATGCGCAGCGAGGGCCGCAGCCTGCTCGGCGTCGAACAGGACTTCGAGGTGAAGCTGGCGGACGTTGCCGCGGATCCCGGCGGGGTCCCTGGTCCCGGCGTCGGGCAGGAACCCGGTGACGGACCCTGGCCTGCCCGGCCCGCCGTCCTGCGCGGTCAGGTTGACCGGCTGGAGATCGACGCCGAGGGCCGGCTCGTGGTCGTGGACCTCAAGACAGGCAAGCGGCAGCCCGGAAAGGCCGAGCTCGAACGCCACCCGCAACTGGGCGCCTACCAGGCGGCCGTGCTGGCCGGAGGCTTCGCCGGCCCCGACGACGGCCCGGCGCCGCTGCCGGGCGGCGCCGTCCTGGCCCAGCTCGGCACGACCACCAAGAGCCCGGGCGTCCAGGCCCAGAAAGCGCTGGACCCGGACGGGAACTGGGCGCTGGAGATGGTGAACGATGCCGCCCGGGTGATGTCCGGGAGCACCTTCGAAGCCCGCCACGATCCCGCCAAGGGCGGCCACGGCGGCCACGGCTGCCGGCTTCCCGAGGTTTGTCCGCTGTGCGCACGAGGAAAGCAGGTTACCGAATGACCGAGGCACCACCGGCAGCAGATCCGGCAACCCGTCCCGCCGGCCTTCCCGCTGCGCGGTTCAGCCCGGAAGAACTGTCGGCCATGCTGGGCGAGAAGAACAGCCCCACGGCCGAACAGTCCCTCATCATTTCGTCGCCCCTGTCACCGCGGCTCGTGATCGCAGGCGCCGGCTCGGGAAAGACCGCGACCATGGCGGACCGGGTGGTGTGGCTCGTAGCCAACGGCTGGGTCCGGCCGGAGGAAGTGCTCGGCGTGACCTTCACCCGCAAGGCGGCCGGGGAACTGGCCACCCGGATCCGCGCCAAGCTGGCCGCACTGCAGCGCATCGCCGCGGCGGACACGCAGAACCAGGTGTTCCCTGCTGGCCTGCTGAGCACCGACGCGCTCGAGCCGAAGGTTTCCACCTACCACTCCTACGCCAGCGGGATCGTCGCCGATTACGGACTGCGGCTCGGGGTGGAAAGGGACGTGGTGCTGCTCGGCGGGGCCCAGTCTTTCCAGCTCGCGAGCGAGGTGGTGGAAGCCTACGACGGCGACTACGAGCACTTCCGGTCCGCCAAGTCCACCCTCGTCAAGGCGGTGATCCAGCTCGCTGGTGAATGTTCGGAGCACCTCCGCGACCCGGCCGAGGTGCGCGGCTGGCTGCTGGAGCGGGTCGCCGAGTTCGAGGCGCTGCCCTACGTTGCCACCGCCAGGAAGAACCCCAGCCAGGCTGCGGGGGAGCTCAGCGGGATGCTGCGCACCCGCGCGAGCGTCACGGACCTGGTGGGCCGCTACGCGGAGGCGAAGCGGGCCAGGGGAGCGCTGGACTTCGGGGACCTCGTGGCCCTGGCAGCCCGGGTGGCCAGCGAGATCCCGGTCGCGGCGCAAATGGAACGCCAGCGCTATAAGGTGGTGCTGTTGGACGAGTTCCAGGACACCTCGCACGCCCAGCTCGTGCTCTTCGCCAGGCTCTTCGGCGACGGCCACGCCGTGACCGCGGTGGGGGACCCGAACCAGTCCATCTACGGATTCCGTGGCGCCTCTGCCGGGCAGCTCTTCCACTTCGTCCGCGAATTCCCGGTCCGGGCGGACGGGGATGACGCCGTGGCCGGCCCCATGGACCCGGCGCACCCGGCGCCCGCCGGCCAGGTTTCACCCAGCTCCCATGCCGGACGGCAGTTCGCCGTGGCGCCGACGTCGTACCTGACCACCGCCTGGCGCAACGGCCGGAACATCCTCTCCGCCGCCAATGTCATTTCCGCCCCGCTCAGCAAGGCGGCCGCCCATGCCGGTGCCGCCGGCGCCCGGGACACCGCGGGGAGCGTTGAGGTGCCGCCGCTGCAGCCCAGCCCGGCTGCGGTCCAGGGCAGGGTGGTGATGGGGCGCTTCGGCACGGACGAGGACGAGGCCGCCGCGATCGCCGGCGACGTCCTGAAGTTCCGGGTCACCGACTTCGACGCCGCGCCGTCGCCCGAATCCGTCCCGCCAGCTATGGCCGTGTTGTGCCGGCGCCGGGCCCAGATGGAATGCATCCGGCGCGAATTCGAGGCCCGGGGGATTCCCTACGAGATCGTCGGCCTCGGCGGCCTGCTGGATACCCCCGAAATCATCGACCTTGTCGCAACGCTCCGGGTTCTGGCCGATCCCGGCCGCTCAGACTCCCTGATGCGCCTGCTGGCAGGTGCGCGGTGGCGGATCGGCCCCGCGGACCTGATGGCGTTCCGCGACTGGTCCGGCTTCCTCGCCCGCCGCCGGGGCCGTCCCGGCAGTTCCGACGTCGACGGCGGCCCGGACACCGAGACCGGCGACGAGGCCGTGATCGAGGGGGACCTCACGGATGCCGCCAGCCTTGTCGAGGCCCTGGACTGGCTGCCGCGCGAAGGCTGGACCTCCGCGCACGGCCGCCGGCTCAGCCCCGCGGCGCTGGACCGGCTCCGGCGGCTGTCGGCGGAGCTCCGGCAACTGCGCAGCTTCATGGGGGACGACCTCACCACGCTCCTCGGCGAGGTCGAACGCGCCATGCTCCTGGACATCGAAGTGGCCTCACGTCCGGGGATCAGCATCCACCAGGCCCGCCGGAACCTGGACGCCTTCCAGGATGCCGCCGCCGGGTTCCTGCACACCTCGCAACGGGTCGACGTGCTGGCCTTCCTTGCCTGGCTGGAGGCCGCGGCCGCCGAGGAGAACGGACTCGATGCCGCCGCGCCGGAAGTGAACCATGAGGCCGTCCAGCTGCTGACGGTGCACGCCTCCAAGGGCCTGGAATGGGACGTCGTGTTTGTGCCCGGACTCAACTCCGGGGCCTTCCCCAGCAGCCGTGACTCGCGCTGGAGCAGCGGCAGCGCGGCCCTGCCCTGGCCGCTGCGCGGGGACCGGGCCGACCTGCCGCAATGGGACCTCGAGCAGCCGGACCAGAAGGGCTGGCTCGACGCCGAAAAGGACTTCAAGTCAGCAGTCCAGGCCCACGGCGAAGCCGAGGAACGGCGCCTGGCCTACGTGGCCTACACACGGGCCAAGCACGTCCTCTGGACGTCCAGCGCGGCCTGGGTGGGCTCCCGGGCCGGCATGGCGGAGATGTCGCCGTTCCTTGCCGAACTTGAGGTTCTCGCCGCCGAGGGCGCCGCGGAGATCCACCCGCTCTCCGTGACCGAGGAATCGCTGCCGGTGGAGAGCCCGTTGACCTCTGAGCTCGAAGTCGCGGTGTGGCCCTACGATCCCCTGGAGGGGCCGCATGATCCCCGGACGGACACACGGCTGAGGCTCGTTCCGGGCCGCCGGGCGGCCATGGAATCGGCGGCGGCCCGGGTGCTGCAGATCCTGGCATCAGGGGACCCGGGCGCCCCGGACGATGCCGGCAAGGATGTCGGGAACGAAGCCGGGAACCGCCGGCCGTTACGAGGCCCCGCCGCCGGATGGGCCAGGGAGGCTGCGACGCTGCTGGAGCGCCGTTCCCGGCGGACCGCCGGGCGGGACGTCCACCTCCCGGGGCACATTTCCGCCTCAACGCTCGTGGACCTCGAGGACGACGCGCGCTCGGTGGTGGCCCGGCTGCGGCGCCCCGTCCCGCGCGAACCCGGGATGTCTGCCCGGAAGGGCACCGCCTTCCATGCCTGGGTCGAGGAGTACTTCGGCGCCGCCGGCATGCTGGACCTCGGCGACGCCGCCGGCTCGGACGACCACATCGACGCGGCCTACGGGCTGGACGCCATGGTGGACACCTTCCGCCGGTCCGAATGGGCCGACCGAGCCCCCGCCCACGTCGAGGTCCCCGTGGAGACGAGGATCGGTGAGGTGGTGGTCCGCGGCCGGATCGACGCCGTCTTCCGGGACGCCGACGGTGGCTGGGACCTCGTGGACTGGAAGACCGGGCGCCGTCCCTCCGCCAGCCAGTTGAAGGTCAAGGCCGTCCAGTTGGCGCTCTACCGGCTGGCGTGGTCCAGGCTCAAGGGAGTCCCGCTGGAGGACGTCAGGGCCGCGTTCTACTACGTCGCTGACGACCAGGTGGTCCGCCCGCACGACCTCGGAACCGCGGAGAGGCTCGAGGAGATTGTGGCCGCGGCGCTGGGACAGACCCCACCGGCGGACGTCTAGCGTGATGCCGCTAGGGCGACTTCGCTTCGACCACGGCGATGCTGGTGGTCGGCGTGCCGTCGACCACGGCGGGCTCGACCACGGCGATGGACTGGGTTGAGTCGTCCTCCGGGGCGTTGACAGTCGCGTCCCCGGTGCCGTCCCCGCTGGTGCCGTCGTTCTCCGCCTCCTGCGGGATGGGCGTCACGTCCACGGCAGGCCTCGACGTGGCGGCGGGAACCGCGCCGGGTCCGGACACCGCGTCCGGTCCGGGAACCGGATCCGGCGGGAGCAAGGTCACCTTGCTGACCGCGGGAGTGGCCGGCATACCGGCCCCGTCGGTATCCTGCGGGTTGCCCGGAACGGCGGGCGCGGCCGGCTGGGGCAGCGGTTCGACGCTGATCGGCTGCCCGCCGTGTTCGGCGACATCCTCTGCCAGCACGTTGAGCATGGACTCTGCCTCGCGGATCATGTCCTGGTTTCCGGCGGCGAGGCCCTTGACCAGGTACTGCGCCAGCGCGAATTCGGCGGACAGCGCCGCGCGCCGCAACAGGTGGGCGTCGGGCGCGTCGCGCCGGCTGGCGGTGTACTGTGCCAGCACCGCGTCCACGAAGGCCTGTTCATTCGAGGCGACCAGCCAGGCCATGTCATCGGCAGGGTCCCCGATGCGGAGGTCGGTCCAGCCGGTCACGGCGGTCACGCGGTCGCCGTCGACCAGGAGGTTGTCTTCATGGAGGTCGCCGTGGACCACGCACGGGTTGAACCGCCACAGCGAGACATCCTCCATCGCGTGTTCCCAGCGGCGCAGCAGCAGCGGCGGGATCTTGCCGGTCGTCGCGGCCTGGTCCAGTTCGTTCAGCCGGCGCTGCCGGAACTCGTTGGGGGTGTAGCTCGGCAGGTCGGCGTTGCTGACGAGGGAATGCGGGAGGTCATGGATGGCGGCCAGGGCCGCGCCGATTTCGCAGGCCAGGGCCGCGGATCCGTTGCTCAGTTCTTCGATGGAGCGGGTGGCTCCGGCGAGATGGGAGTAGACGAAGGTGCTCAGGGCGCCCTGCCGGACGGTTCCGGCCACCGTGGGCATCAGGAAGGGCAGCTCCGCCCGGATGCCGGGAACGAAGGCGCGCAGCACCAGGAATTCCGTCTCGAGCCGGGCGCTGGCTTCGGCGTGCCGTGGGGACCGGACACGCCAGTGTTTGCCTTCGGAATCCAGGAGAAGGGCCGAATCGAAGTCCGCCGGATCGTCGGGCGCAGAGCTAACGGCGGTCGGGGTCAGGCCGGGGACCGCCGCGGTTGCTATCGCTGCCAGTTCGATTGGTTTTCTTCTCACGGTTCCACGGTAGATTGAGCGGCGCCCAAGACGGCGATGCACCACGGCGAGTCTCCAGATCGGGAATAAATAGCGCAGGGCATTCCGCTCCGGCCGCACCGGTGCCACCACGCGTACTGCATCCCGTCCACGTGTTGCCGCGACCGCAAGCCGCCGCGGAAAATGTCAATTGTCAGCCCGAGTCAGTACGGTGGATACATGAGCGTGCCGGCGAACCACCTGATGGAGACCGTTCTTCCCGTGCGCCCGGCGCTCATAGACCGCGGATCCGCCGCCCGGATGAAGCCCGGGATGCTTGAGGAGCTCCTCCGCCCCGGCGCGGCGCGTGCCGTGGTGCTCTCCGGCCGGCAGGCCCTCGTCAGCGGCAACGGCCTCGTCCTGCTGGACGCGGCGGAGCTCGCGGCGCGGCTCCGGGATACCGCGTACGCGCCCGAACACCTGATCTACCTTGGCGCAGCGCTGGACGGTACCGGGCTGGACGAAGGCACCCGGCTGGTCCTCTTTATCCTTCCGGAGCAGTTTGAGGTCCGCGCCGAGGAGTTCGAACCACATGTGGCCGGTATCCCGGATGGTGCGCAGTGGGCCGGCTTCCGCGACGTCGCCGCCCGGTTGAACCCCACGGACACCGCGCTGTTCATCGAAGCCAGCGCCATCGCCAACTGGCATGCCAGCCACACGCACTGCCCGCGCTGCGGCACCGCCACGCAGCCGGAAGCCGGGGGCTGGGTCCGCCGGTGCCCGGCCGACGGCTCCGAACACTACCCCCGCACGGATCCGGCCATCATCGTCACCGTGGTGGGCCCGGACGGCCGGCTGCTGCTGGGCGGCGGCGGTCCCCTCGACGCGAAGAACTATTCGACCCTGGCAGGCTTCGTCGAACCGGGGGAAACACTCGAACAGGCGGTGGTCCGCGAGATCGGCGAGGAGGTCGGGGTCCGGGTCACCGCCGCCCAGTACCTGGGCTCCCAGTCATGGCCTTTTCCGGCCTCCCTCATGCTCGGATTCACCGCCACGACGGCGGACACGGAAGCCACACCCGACGGCGTCGAGGTCACGCGGGCCCGCTGGTTCAGCCGGGGTGAGCTGCAGGAAGCGGTGCTCAGCGGGGAAATCGTCATCTCCAGCAGGCTGTCCATCGCCCGCGCCCTCATCGAGCACTGGTATGGCGGGGTCATCCGGGACCGCCCGGAGACCGAATGACGTCCCCACCGGCAGCCCGGGCCGGCTGCACCCAGTAAACCCGCGTGCAGCGACGGCTGCACGCGGCGCACCATTCACCGGACACCCTGATCGACTGAGCAATAAAGAGCGACTGAGCAATAAAAGTGACCACAGAGAACCTGAACTTCAGCGCATTTCCCGGCAGCCCGTCCGACGGCGGGGGTGCATCCGGCGGCGGCGCGGCCGCGGACACCCGCTCCCTTGAGGAGCGGATCCTCGGCAGCCTCGACGCCGAACAGCGGGAGGTTGCCAGCACCCTGCACGGGCCGATGTGCGTGCTGGCGGGTGCCGGGACCGGCAAGACCCGGGCCATCACTCACCGGATCGCCTACGGTGTGCACTCGGGGGTGTACAGCCCGCAGCGGCTCCTGGCCGTCACGTTCACCGCACGGGCAGCCGCGGAAATGCGCAGCAGGCTCCGGGACCTGGGCGTCGGGCATGTCCAGGCCCGCACCTTCCACGCCGCGGCCCTGCGGCAGTTGCAGTTCTTCTGGCCGCAGGCCGTCGGCGGGGTCCTGCCGAATTTGCTGGACCACAAGGCGCAAATGATTGCCGAGGCGGCGCGCCGGCTCAGGCTCAGCACCGACCGGGCCTCCATCCGCGACCTCGCCTCCGAAATCGAATGGGCCAAGGTGTCCATGCTGACGCCGGCGAACTACCTGGAAAATGCCCAGGGCCGCGGCAATCCGGGTGGCTTCGACCTGACCGCCGTGGCGCGGGTGTTCCAGTCCTACGAGGACGTCAAGACAGACCGCAACGTCATCGACTTCGAGGATGTGCTGCTGATCACCGTGGGCATCCTGCAGGAGGACCCGAAGGTGGCCGCCACCGTCCGCGAGCAGTACCGGCACTTCGTCGTGGATGAGTACCAGGACGTTTCGCCGCTCCAGCAACGGCTGCTCGAACTGTGGCTCGGCGGCCGCGATGACCTCTGCGTGGTCGGCGACGCGAGCCAGACCATCTACTCGTTCACGGGCGCGTCACCGAAGCACTTGCTCGGCTTCAAGGCGCTGTATCCCCAGGCCAACGTGGTGAAGCTGATCCGCGACTACCGTTCCACCCCGCAGGTGGTGAAGCTGGCCAACGAACTGCTCGCCGGACGGCGCAGCGGCGGTCCCGTCGCGGATGCCGCCTGGGCCACCCCGCTGCAGCTCGTGGCGCAGCGGCCGGCCGGGCCGGTGCCGCAGTTCACCGAATGCTCCGACGACGAGGCGGAGGCCGCCACGGTGGCCGCTAAGGTCCGTGGGCTCATCGACGCCGGCACCCCGGCGAGCCAGATCGCCGTGCTGTTCCGCACCAACGGCCAGTCCGAAGCCTACGAACAGGCCCTGGCCGCGGCGGGCATCGGCTACCAGTTGCGCGGCGGCGAGCGTTTCTTTGCCCGTAAGGAAGTCCGTGACGCGATCCTGCAGCTCAGGGCCGCCACCCGTGCGGTTGCGGAGAGCTCCGCGCCCGAGCCGCTTGGCCAGCTGGTCCGGGACATCGTCTCGTCGCTGGGGTACACGGATGCCGCACCGCACAGCGGCGGTGCCCTGCGCGAACGCTGGGAGTCCCTCGCGGCGCTCGTGGCCCTGGCCGACGAGCTGGTGATCAGCCGGGGAGCGCAATTCACCCTCGCCGACTTCGTCACCGAGCTCCAGGAGCGGTCCCTGGCCCAGCACGCGCCGACCGTGCAGGGCGTGACCCTCGCCTCGCTGCACGCCGCGAAGGGGCTGGAATGGGATGCCGTGTTCCTGGTCGGGCTCAGCGAAGGCCTGATGCCGATTTCCTTCGCCGACTCGCCCGAATCCGTGGACGAGGAACGCCGGCTGCTGTACGTCGGGATCACCCGCGCCAGGGAACACCTGTTCCTGTCCTGGTCCACCGCCCGTACACCGGGCGGCCGGGCCAACCGCAAGCCCTCGCGCTTCCTGGACGGGCTGCGGCCGGACTCGGTCGCCAGTTCCTCGCTCCGCGGCAAGGGCGCGGCGCCGCGCCGCAAGGCGGCCGTTCCGGCGTCGTGCCGTGTCTGCGGGACCATGCTCACCTCCGGCGCCGAACGCAAGGTGGGACGCTGCGGCCAGTGCCCGCCGAGCTACGAGGAACAAACGTTTGACGCGCTCAGGCAATGGCGCAAAGAGGTGGCGCTCGCGGCGGACGTCCCCGCCTTCGTCGTCTTCACCGACGCCACCCTGACCGCAATTGCCGAGGCCATGCCGACCTCGCTCGAGCAGCTGGCCAAGCTCGCCGGGGTGGGCCCCTCGAAGCTGGAGAAATACGGCGAAGCGGTGCTGGCCGTGCTCGTGGAAAGCACCTCCCTCTGATGCCGGCCGCAGCGAAGGCCCGGGCCGCAAAGGCCGTTCCGGCAGTTTCAGGGGCTACGCCGGCACCCGTCCCGCGCAGAACCGCCGACGGGGCCCCGGTCGAGGTCCGCCGCTCGGCCCGCCGCCGCCGGACGGTCGCCGCGTTTTGGGAGAACGGCACGGCGGTGGTCGCCATTCCGGCCTCCTTCAGCCGGGCCCAGGAACGCGATTGGGTTCACCGGATGCTGGAGAAGCTGCGGCTGCAGGGGGAGCGGGGGACCCGCGGCTCCGGCCCCCGCCGTCCCCGCAACGATGCCGCCCTGGCGGACCGCGCCGCGGAGCTTTCCGAAAAATACCTTGGCGGCCGCGCCGTGCCGTCCTCGGTCCGCTGGGTGGGCAACCAGAATTCCCGCTGGGGTTCGGCGACGCCGTCGGACGGAACCATCCGGCTCTCCGACAAGCTCCAGCCCATGCCGCAGTGGGTCATTGACTACGTAATGCTCCACGAACTGGCTCATCTGCTGGTGGCCGGCCACAACGCCGCGTTCTGGCGGCTGCTGGAGGCCTATCCGGAAACGCAGCGTGCCAAGGCCTTCCTGGAGGGTGTCTCCTTCGCCACCTCCCGCGGGCTCGCACCGGCTGACGCGGACGGACCCGGACATAACAAAGCCCCGGACGGAACCGAAGTCCCGGCCGGGGCCGGCCAGCTCTTCTGAGCCTCGGGCCTCGCGTACTAGGCCGTGGGCGTATCGCCTTCGCCCGGGCGAGGTTCCCCGGTGCCGCCTTTTCCGTCGTTGCCCTCGTCTTCCGGTGTGGCCGGCTCATCGAAGCCGCCGTTCAGCAGTTTCGCAAGGGCGTCGTCCACCTCGGTGTCGCTGGCCTCGGCCAGCTTCCGGCGTTCGCTGAACCCCTTCGGATCGTCCAGGTCCTCGGCGGTGGGGAGCAGATCCGGATGCTGCCAGATGGCGTCACGGCCTTCGATGCCGCGTTCTTCCTTGAGCGAAGCCCAGAGCGTGGCGGCCTCCCGGAGGCGGCGGGGACGCAGTTCGAGTCCCACGAGGGAGGAAAATGCGTGTTCGGCCGGGCCTCCGGTGGCCCGGCGGCGGCGGACCGTCTCACGCAAGGCAGCGGCGGAAGGCAGCAGGTTTTCCGTGGCGGCGGCGGTGAGTTCGTCGACCCAGCCCTCCACCAGGGCGAGGGCGGTTTCCAGCTTTTCGAGGGCCTGGTCTTGCGCGGGGGTGCGCTGCGGCATAAAGACGCCCTGGGACAAGGCCGCCTGGATGCCTTCGGGGTTGCTCGGATCAAGGTCCCGGGCGAGTTCCTCGATCTTCGAGGTGTCGATGTGGATCCCGCGGGCGTAGGCTTCGATGGCTCCGAGCAGGTGCCCGCGCAGCCACGGAACCTGGACAAAAAGCCGGGCGTGGGCCGCCTCGCGGACCGCGAGGAACAGCCGTATGTCGCCTTCAGGGAGGCTGAGGCCTTCGCCGAACTTCGCGACATTGGCGGGCAGCAGCGCCATCTCCAGGTCGGCCAGGGGCACACCGATGTCTGTGGAGCTGACAACCTCGGCCGAGAGGGCGCCGATGGCCTGTCCCAGCTGCATGCCGAAGATGGCACCGCCCATGTTCTGCAGCATCGAGGAGGCGCCGCCCATCATCGCCTTCATTTCCTCGGGCATCTGCTCGGTCATGGCGGTGGAGAGCGCATTGGCGATGCTGTTCGCAACCGGCTCGGTCAGCCGCTTCCACGTGCCGAGGGTTTCCTCGACCCACTCGGCGCGGGACCAGGCCCGGCCGATCAGGCCGGTGGCCGGCAACCCGGTGACCTGGTCGAGCCAGAGTTCGGCGAGGCGGAGGGCCTGATCGACGTCGCGTGACTGCTGGGCGGTGACGGACGGATCGGAGCCGGACGCGGCCACCCGCCGGGCATTTTCATGCGCCAGTTGCCAGTTGACCGGCCCCTCGGAGGAGGAGCTCATCATCGCCTGGACCTGGGAGAACATCTGGGCCAGCAGGTTCGGATCATCGGGAAGCCCCGCGGCCTTGGCGAGCTCAGCGGGATCGATGCCGCCCAGGCCCTGGCCGCCCATGAGGTTCTTCAGCATTTCCGCCAGAGGATCCTTGGGTTCCTCGTCACCATTGGACGGATTGAGTGGGTTGGAGGTCATGATCCCGCCGATCGTCGGTGTGGCTGTTTCTCAACTTTCACGGTACCCCGCGGCACGGGGGCTGTCTGCCGAAAGGGTGCCACGTTCGCTGTAGGCAAAGAGCCGTCGGGGCCTCCGAACGCGTAGTGTTGGAAGCTGGAATGTTTGCAGGCCACCGCCCAGGTTCGGGCGGTGGCCGGAGCGCGCTGTCCAAGGGTCCCAGGGCCCGCCCGCGCAGGCACGGAGAGGTCCTTCATTGACGATTACCCAGGGCGACACCCACGGCGAGCAGCCTTCCGGAGAGCCGTCGGCACGCCGGGCGCGGGGCCGCAGGGCACTGTTCCCGGGAGCCTGGGGGCCGAAGAAGCGGGACAGGAGGTCCTCCGCCATGCTGGTCTCCGGCCTGCTGGCCGTGGCACTCGGGATCACCGCCGTGAGCCTTCCCGTTCCCTACGTGGTCGAATCGCCCGGTCCGACGTTCAACACGCTCGGCGACGACAAGGGCAAGCCGGTCATCACCGTCACCGGGCACGAGACCTACCCCGCGAAGGGCGACCTGGACCTCACCACGGTCTATGTCGATGGCGGACCCAACGGACCGGTCAGCATCTTCGAGGCCTTCTCGGCCTGGCTCGACGGGAACAAGGCCGTCTACCCGGAAGAAATGATCTTTCCGAAGGGGGTGACGAAGGAGCAGTCCCAGCAGGAGAGCGCAGTCGCGATGGAAACCTCGCAGGAGAATGCCGTCGCCGCGGCCCTGAAGGACCTCAAGATCCCGTTCGAGCAGAAAATGGAGATCGCAAGCCTTCCGGAAGATTCGGCCTCCAACGGCAAGCTCCGGGCCGGGGACGTCCTGGTCTCGATCAATGACAAGCCGATCACGGACCTCGGCGTCGTCCAATCCGAACTGGCCGCGGGCAACGGCACGCCGGTCACGGTCGTCGTGGAACGCGGCGGCAGCAGGGTGCCGGCAACCATCACCCCGGCCAGGACATCTGCCGGCCGCTACATCCTGGGCGTGATCCTGCAGTACAAGTTCACGTTCCCCTTCGATGTGAAGATTTCCCTGGACAAGGTCGGCGGCCCCAGTGCGGGGATGATGTTCGCCCTTGGGATCATCGACACCTTGACTCCCGGGGACCTGACCGGAGGCAAGCACATCGCCGGAACCGGGACCATCACCCCCGACGGCGCCGTGGGGCCCATCGGCGGGATCGCCCAGAAGATGCGTGGCGCGAGGGCTGGCGGAGCCACCTTGTTCCTGGCTCCGGCCGCCAATTGCGCTGACGTGGTGGGCCACATCCCCGACGGCCTCCAGGTGGTCAGGGTCGAGAGCCTGGCCGAGGCGCGCAAGGCCGTCGAACTGGCCGCGTCAGGTGCCGACACATCCGGGCTTCCTGTCTGCACCAGCAACTAGACTGACCGCGGAACTAAGCTCCTCCGCCACTCGTGGCACTTGTGACGGCCGTTGCCCTGCCGGGATCCTCCGGGCGGGGCGGCGCCGGCAGTCGCTACAATGCATCGAAACGGCATCACCTGCACTGAATCAACGCCCTGTCTGACCACTAAGACCAGTGTTCGGCTAAAGACCAGTATTCGACGACCAGCTATGAGGTACCGAGTTTGTCCCGTCCCGCCAGCCCTGTCCCGCCCGGAAGACCCCAGCCACGACGAGGGGCCCTGACGCCGACGTTGATTGTCGTCGCCCTGATTGTGGTTGGCTTCATCTTCTTCGCCAACGTCTGGACGGACGTGCTCTGGTACCAGCAGCTCGGCTTCTTCGAAGTGTTCCTGACCGAAAACCTGTCGCGCATCGCCATCTTCGTGGCCGGCTTCGCCATCATGTTCACCGCGGTGTTCTTCGCCATCCGGGTTGCCTACCACGCGCGCCCGGTCTACGCCCCGGATTCGGACATCCGGGACAACCTGAGCCGGTACCAGATCCAGCTCGAACCCGTGCGCCGCGTGGTCATGACCGGCCTGCCCATCCTGTTCGGCCTCTTTGCCGGCAGCGCCGCGGCCAGCCAGTGGCAAAAGGTACTGCTGTTCCTGCACCAGCAGCCCTTCGGCCAGAACGATCCGCTGTTCGGCCTGGACATCAGCTTCTACCTGATGACATTGCCCTTCCTCGGCTTCGTCACTGGCTTCCTGATCAGCGTCGCGATCGTGGCTGGAATCGCGGGCATCCTCACGCACTACCTCTATGGCAGCATCCGGATCATGGAGCGGGGCATCTTCACGAGCCGTGCCGCCCAGATCCACCTGGCCGTCACGGGGGCGGCGTTCCTGCTTCTGCTCGGCGTCAATTTCTGGCTGGACCGCTACTCCTCGGTGCAGAACAGTGGCGGCCGCTGGGCCGGCGCGCTGTACACGGATGTCAATGCCGTGATCCCCACGAAGTCCATCCTGGCCGTGGCCGCGGCCCTCGTGGCCGTGCTCTTCATCGTCGCCGCCGTGATCGGCAAATGGCGGCTGCCCGTCATCGGTACGGCCATGCTCGTGATCACCTCGATCCTGGCCGGCGGGGTCTATCCCTGGGTTATCCAGCAGTTCCAGGTCCGTCCGTCGGAGCAGACCTTGGAGAAGACCTACATCGAGCGGAACATCAGCATGACCCGTGCGGCGTATGGCCTGGATAAGATCCAAGAGAAGGTCTACAACGCCACCACTACCGCCACGACCGGCGCACTGGCCCCTGATGCGCAGACGACGGCCAACATCCGACTGCTGGACCCCAACTTGATCTCCGATGCTTTCTCCCAGATCCAGCAGTACCGGCCCTACTACCAGTTCCCGAGCGCGCTCAACGTGGACCGTTACATGGTGGACGGGAAGATCCAGGACACCGTCATCGCGGTCCGTGAACTCAACCCTGACGGGCTCAGCACCAACCAGCAGTCGTGGCTGAACCGCCATGTCGTCTATACCCACGGCTACGGTGTCGTCGCCGCCAAGGGCAATAAGTTCACTGTCGACGGCAAGCCGGACTTCCTGCAGTCCGGCATCCCGTCCACCGGCGTCCTGGGCACTGACCAGACCTACCAGCCCCGCATCTATTTCGGCCAGGACTCGCCCGATTACTCCATCGTGGGGGCTCCTGACGGTGCCCCGCACCGCGAGCAGGACCGGCCCGCTACCTCGGAAGGCGGCGGTGACACGCAGTACACCTTCACCGGAAACGGCGGCCCGAACGTGGGCAGTTTCTTCAACAAGGTCCTGTACTCGATCAAGTTCCAGTCCTCGGACCTGCTGCTCTCGGACGGTGTCAACGCCGATTCCCAGATCCTCTATGACCGCAATCCCCGGGACCGCGTGGAAAAGGTCGCGCCGTACCTGACCGTCGACGGCAGCGCCTACCCGGCCGTGGTCGACGGGCGGGTGAAGTGGATCGTGGATGGCTACACCACCAGTCCGTACTTCCCGTACTCGCAGCAGGAGCAGCTCTCGGCAGCCACTGCCGACTCACAGACGACGTCGGGCCGGACGGCAGCGTTGCCGAACAGCTCGGTCAACTACATCCGCAACTCGGTCAAGGCCACCGTGGATGCCTACGACGGCTCCGTAACCCTGTATGCCTGGGATGACCAGGATCCGGTGCTCAAGGCCTGGCAGAGCGTCTTCCCGACGTCGCTGAAGCCCTTCTCGGAAATGTCCGGCGATCTCATGAGCCACGTGCGCTACCCGGAGGACCTGTTCAAGGTCCAGCGCGAGCTCCTGGGCCGCTACCACGTCACCCAGGCGGACAGCTTCTACACCAACATCGACGCCTGGTCCGTGCCGAACGATCCCACCGTCAAGGATGAGGTCAAGCAGCCGCCGTTCTACATGTCCTTGCAGATGCCGGACCAGGCAAAGCCGGCGTTCCAGCTGACGTCCTCCTTCATTCCCCAGGTGGTCAATGGCGCCGCCCGGAACGTCATGTATGGCTTCCTCGCCGCGGATTCGGACGCCGGCAACCAGAAGGGGGTGAAGGCGGACAGCTACGGCCAGCTCAGGCTCCTGCAGATTCCGCCCGAAACCCAGGTGCCAGGTCCGGGTCAGGCCCAGAACAAGTTCAACTCGGATCCCACCGTGTCCCAGGCCCTGAACCTGCTGCGCCAGGGCGCCTCGGCCGTACTCAACGGAAACCTGCTGACGCTGCCGGTCGGCGGCGGCATGTTGTACGTGCAGCCGGTCTACCTGAAGTCCACGGGTGAGACGTCGTACCCTACCCTGCAGCGCGTACTGGTGGCATTCGGCGACAAGATCGGGTTTGCACCCACCCTGGACGAGGCCCTCAACCAGCTGTTCGGTGGAAACTCCGGCGCGGCGGCCGGTGACTCGGCCAACAAGGGGCAGACCCCGGCCACGCCCGGCGCCACACCGGGAACGGGCACCGTGGACGCCAAGGCCGACCTGAAGGCCGCCCTGGACGAAGCGAACGCTGCCATCAAGGCGGGCCAGGATGCCCTCGCCAAGGGCGACTTTGCCGGCTACGGCGACCAGCAGAAAAAGCTCGCCGCAGCGCTGCAGAAGGCGGTCGACGCCGAGGGCAAGCTCGGGACGGTGGTGGCTCCGACGCCGTCGGCCACCGCCACGCCGTCAGCGACCCCCAGCAAGTAAGACACATCACGTCGCCTCGATTTGGCCTGAAGTTCACCGACAGGTAGAGTTGATTTTGCGACGCGGGGTGGAGCAGTTCGGTAGCTCGCTGGGCTCATAACCCAGAGGTCACAGGTTCAAATCCTGTCCCCGCAACTGGAGGGGAGGCCCGGAACACTGGAAACAGTGTTCCGGGCCTTCTGCTTTAACCGTGCGTTGGCCCTCAGCGCACCCCAAACTGCGGGTGGTCAGGGCGGCGCCCAAACTAGGGTAGGATTGATCATGCGACGCGGGGTGGAGCAGTTCGGTAGCTCGCTGGGCTCATAACCCAGAGGTCACAGGTTCAAATCCTGTCCCCGCAACCAGGGAATGAAGGAAAGGCCCGGATCCATTGATCCGGGCCTTTCCTGTTGTCCGGGTCAGTTGCCGGATGGCGGGGGCGTCAGGCGGTCCCGGAGGCGCTGGTAGGTCTCGAGCGCCCGGGCGCGGGACTCCGGAAGCCGGACTATCGGTTCCGGGTAGTCCGGAGCCCGGCCGCCGGCCGTCCACGGCTCATGGATCGCCTTCCCATCCAGTGCGGAGAGCTCGGGGACGTACTGGCGAAGGTACCGGCCGTCGGCGTCGAACTTCCTGCTCTGGGTGACGGGATTGAAGATGCGGAAATACGGGGAGGCATCGGCTCCGGAGCCCGCCACCCACTGCCAGTTGGCCGGGTTGCTGGCTGCGTCGGCATCCACCAGGGTGTCCCAGAACCAGGCCTCGCCGAGCCGCCAGTCGGCCAGCAGGTTCTTCACCAGGAAGGACGCGGCCGCCATCCGGACACGGTTGTGCATCCAGCCGGTCTGCCAGAGCTGGCGCATGCCGGCGTCGACCAGCGGATAGCCCGTGCGGCCCTGCTGCCAGGCATCCAGCTCTGCCTCCGACGGCGCCTGCCAGCCGAACCGGTCGAATTCGGGCCGGTAGTTCCGGGTGGCCAGCTCCGGGTTCTCATACAGCAGCTGCCAGCAGAATTCCCGCCAGCCGAGTTCGGCACGGAAGATCCCGACGTCGGCGGGAGCCTGCCGGGGAAACCGCGCCCGGAGCTCATGCCAGACCCGGAACGGGCTGATTTCGCCGAAACGCAGGTGCGGCGAGAGGCGGCTGGTCCCCTCGACGCCCGGGATGTCCCGGCCGGTGCCGTACTCCGCTGCCGGGCCGGCCAGGAAGTCCTCGAGCCGGCTGTGGGCACCGGCTTCGCCCGGCATCCAGGTCCTGGTGAGTCCGGCGCTCCAGTCCGGCCGGCGGGGGAGCAGGTCCCAGCTTGTGAGGGGCTCGCTGTCCGGGAGATCCCCGGCGGCGTCGCGTGCGGCCCCGGGCAGCCGTTGCGGCGCCTCCAGGGGAAGGTGGGGCTCGGTTCCGTTCAGGCATGCCCTCCAGAAGGGCGTGAAGACCTTGTACGGGCTGCCGGCCCCGGTCCGCACCGTCCAGGGCTCGAACAGCAGGTTGGCCTGGAAGCTCGCTGCCCTGAGGCCGTGCTCCGCCGCCCAGTCCTTGACGCCAGCATCGATGCCGCGTTCGGGTTCCCCATAGCGGCGGTTCCAGAGCAGGGCCGTGGCGGCCGTTTCGGTGGCGATGTCCTGGATGATCCCGGCGGCCGGACCGCGGCGCAGCAGCAGCCGCGAGCCGGCGGCTTCCAGCCCGGCGGCGAGTTGCGTCAGGGAATGGTGGAGCCACCACCTCGCGGCGTTGCCGAGGGGCCGGACACCTGGCGAAGCTTCATCGAGCACATAGACAACGGTCAGCGGGTTTCCCAGCTGCGCTGCCTCAGCCAGCGCCGGATTGTCATCCAGCCGGAGGTCATCGCGGAGCCAGACGAGGGTCGAAGAGGTGGATCCCGAAGACATGGATCCACGGTACACGCAAGGCCGCAGGCACGGCATGGCGTCACACAGAAGTGGCCGGGTCCCTCGGGACCCGGCCACTTCGGACGGCGGGAGCCCGCTGGGGCTTGGGGCTTGGAGCTTAGAGCTTGTCGAAGTCGGCTTCGTCGACGACGGAGCCGGACGCCTTGTTCTCGCCTGCGCCGATGGCGGCCGGGGCACCCCCTGATTTCAGCGCCGCCAGCCGTGCCTCGATTTCGGTCTGCTCACCGAGGTCTTCCAGAGAGTTGAACTGGGCATCCAGGCTGGAGGCGGCGAGTTCCTGCTGGCCGCGGACCTTGGCTTCTTCGCGGCGGATCTTCTCTTCGAAACGGCCCACTTCGGAGGTTGGATCCATGAAGTCAATGCTCTTGAGGGCATCGTGCACCTGGCTCTGCGCGGCGGCCGTCTTGGAGCGGGCCACAAGCTCATTGCGCTTGCTGGTGAGCTCGTTGAGCTTGCCCTTCATCTGGTCCAGGCCGTGCTTGAGCTTGTCGACGACGTCGCTTTGGGATGCGATGTTGGGCTCCGCGGACTTGGCCTCGTTCTCCGAAGACATCTGGCGCTGGAGTGCGACCTTGGCCAGGTTGTCGAATTTCTCGGCGTCGGCGAGGTCGCCCTTGGACCGGTATTCGTCGGCCTTACGGGATGCCGCGAGGGCCTTGTTGCCCCAGTCCTGGGCGTTTTTGATGTCCTCGTTGTAGTCGTCCTGCAGCATGCGCAGGTTGCCGATGGTCTGGGCCACGGCGGACTCGGCCTCCGCGATGTTGTTCGTGTAGTCGCGGACCATCTGGTCCAGCATCTTCTGCGGGTCCTCTGCCTGGTCCAGCAAGGAGTTGATGTTGGCTTTCGCCAGCTGCGCCATGCGGCCGAAAATGGACTGCTTCATGGTGTTACCTTTCGTCCTGCTCAGTGGTTCCCACTGACTTCAGTGAACAGATGATGTACCGCTTCTATCCGCCGGTCGGAGGGTGCCCTCCGGCGCCTAGTCTGTAGTCGTTCCCTGTCGGGCCAGAATCCTGACCGGTCAGAAACTGCCGGAGTCCCCGCCGCCGAAATCGCCGCCGCCCCCGCCGCCCCCCCAGCCGCCTCCGCCGGAGTCGCCGCCGCCGCCCCAGCCGCCGCCGCCCCAGCCGCCTCCGCCGCCGCCATGCAGGATGGAGTTGATCAGGATGCCGCCAAGGATGGCTCCGCCCAGGCCGCCGCCTCCGCCGCCGCCGAACATCCCGCCGCGGCCGTAGCCCTGGTTGGCGAAACCGCCGAAGTGATCGACGTCGGACTGGGCCAGTTGGGCTGCCTGGGCCGCCAGCGAGTGGGCCTGCTGGGCGTACTGCAGCGCCGTGACGGGATCGGTGCGTGAGATGGACAGGGCGTAGTCCAAATTCCGCTGGGCCTCCGCGAGGCGCGTGCGTGCCTCGGTGCCGACGCCGCCGCGGCGCGCGGTGATGTAGTCCGACGTCGCGCTGATCTGCGCCTGGGCGGACATGATGCTCTGCTGCAGCGAGGCCTGCGCGCGACGTTCCTGTTCCTGCTGGTCACGGATCCCGGTGAGGGACGCATCCAGTGACTGGTGGGCCGTTTCCACCCGCTGCAGCGTCGCGATGGGATCGATCCGGCCGCCCTGGATCTCGGCCTTGACCTGGGCAAGGGCGGCTTCCACCGCGGCCACCGGTCCGGCCAGTTCCGGGTGGTCCCCGGACTGGATCATCGCCCGCGCCTGGGCCAGGTCCTGGGCGGTGTCGACGACGGCGGACTCCAGTCCGCTGCGCGCCGCGTCGAGGCTGCCGGCCACCTTGGTGATGGCGCCGATCAGGACGTTGGTCTGGTGCAGGCTTTCTTCCGCCGCGCGGACGGCGACGGCGGCGAGGCTGCTTTCCCCGGCCGCGAGCTTCTCCTGGGCCGTGGCGGAGGCGTTCCGGACGAAGGTCAGCCGTTCCTTGGCCTGGCTGATGTTGTCGCCGACCTGCACCAGGGCGCTGTCGGCGTACTTGGCGCGGAGCTCCGTCAGGGACTGTTCGGCGCTGGCGATCGTGGCGTCGGCCTCGGCTGCCCCCGCGCCGACTGCGGCAAGGGCCTGCGGAGCGTTTTTCTCCAGTTCGCGGAGCGAGTCGAAATCAGCTTTCTGTTCCTGGAGGGAGGCAAGGGCGGCCTGGGAACGCTGGATGATTTCGCCGAGCCAGGAGCGCTGCTGCTCTTCGGTGTCCGGGATGTGGTCGTCCAGCTGCTGCTGCAGCTTGAACGACTCCGACATATGGGCCTTCGCGTCCTGCAGCGCCTTGGTGAAGTTGCCGACGGCGGAGTCCCCGTACTGGGCCTGGGCGAAGCCGAGTTCCTGCTCGCTGGACTTGATGGCATCGTCCGCCTCGATCAGCAGCGAATCGCTCTTGCGGCGCAGCTCCGCGACGCTGAGCCCGGCCAGCGGGTCCGGTTCCGCGCCCTGGGGGCCGTAGCCTGGGCCGGCTGCCTGACCGGTCTTCTTCCGGCGGTTGCGGAGGTACAGGTACGTACCCACGCCACCGGCCGCAACGACGCCGACGCCCACCAGGACGCCGCTTCCGCCTCCGGAGGAGACCGTGCCGCTGCCACCGCCGGCGGCGTCGCCGATCGCGGAGGCAGCATCAATGGCAGCCTGCGCGTAGTCCTTCTTGCCGCCAGCGAGGTTCACCGTGATGGCATTCTGGGTAATGTTCGACTTCTTGGAGTAAATCGGACTGGCTGTGCTCGGCGCAAAATAGTACTGGCCGGCGGTGGAAATCGCCAGGAGCACGTCGGCGTTGCCCATCTTCTTCTTGGTTGCCACGGCCTGCCCCCAGCCGGCAGGATCGGACGGATCCTCGAAGGAATTCACGGTCACCACGTACAGGTTGTACTTGTGGTCCTTCAGGAGCTTTTGGACAGCGTCCTGGACTTCGGCCTTGCGGCCGCCGAGCACGTTCGCGTTGTCCACGACATTCTGTCCGGACGGGATGGTCACCGGGTCCTCGGCAAAGGCCGGAGCGGCAGGAAGCGCCAGCAATCCAGCGACGCCAACTAAGGCGAGGAAACGCTTCAACTTCGACCGCATGTGCAACCCTTCAGCACTTCTGCGACCGGTTCGGCCGAACCGGTCGTCACAGAATGCAGCAGCGCCCCCACGCAGATGTAAAGCCGCAGGTCGCTGTGGCAATTCCATTTGATTCTATGGTGCACCCCCTTGACCGTCCACCGGCGGGAATATGCCACCAGCGAAACGTGCTGGAACGTTTAAACACGTGTTTGCGGCACCCGCCGCGACGTTCAGGAACCTCCCAGCAAATGTCCGCTCTAGTATCAGTGAAAGCGTCCATAGTTAAAGGCAGACGAGTTTGAAAGGAAGTCCCATGACTGAGAACCCAGAGCAGGGTGCGTCACCAGAGAACCGGGAGCCGGCCAAGCCGTATGGGGGATCATCGGAGCAGCCGCCGGCCGCCCCCTCGCCGGAGCCGCCCAACGAGAATCCCACGCTGCGGCTGACCCGCGCCGAAGACGGCTCCCCGCGGCCCGTCTTCCCGCCGCACCAGCCTCCCTATAGCCAGCCCGCAGCCCCGGCAACCCAGCAGTTCGGTGCCCCCGGCCACCAGGCCGGTCCCTACGGGCAGTCCGGCAACCCGGGCGCGTTCGGCCAGAACCAGTACGGCGCGTCCCAGCACGACCCGGCACAACACAACCCGCCCCAGGGCGGTCCTTATACCGGTCACCAGCCGGCGTCGGGTCCTTCCTACCCCTCCGGCCCTAACTATTCGAACAATCCGGCGCATTCCCCCAAGCGCAAGGCTGCCTTCGGCGTCCCCACCCTCGTGGCCAGCATCCTCGCGGCCGGCCTGATCGGCGGCGGAGTCGTCGCAGGCAGCAGCGCCCTGCTGGCGGACCGGTCCACCACCGCGTCCTCGAGCAGCAACACCAGCCAGTCCGGGCCGGTGATCGTGAACAACAAGGACGATGTCAACGCCATCACCGCCGCCGCCTTGAAGGCCTCGCCGAGCGTCGTGACCATCAAGGCAACCAGCGGCAGCGACGGCGGTACCGGTTCCGGGATCATCCTGGACGGCGACGGCCACGTCCTGACCAACACCCACGTCGTCACCCTCGACGGTAAGGCATCCAACGCCGCCATCGAGGTCCGCACGAGTGACGGGAAGGTCTACACCGCGAAGATCATCGGTACCGATCCGCTCTCGGACCTTGCCGTCGTCAAGATGGACAACGCCTCGGGCCTGGTCCCGGCAACGCTGGGCGACTCGGGCAAGCTGAACGTCGGGGACACCGCCGTCGCCATCGGCTCCCCGCTGGGGCTGACCGGAACCGTCACAGACGGCATCGTGTCCACGCTCAACCGCACCATCAGCGTCGCCTCCTCGGCCGCGCCCAAGGACGGAGCCGACAATTCCCAGGGCGGCGGCCAGGGCTTCCAGTTCGCCCCGCCAGGCGGTAGCCAGAGCCAGAGCACGGCCAACCAAGGGTCCATTTCCATCAACGTGATCCAGACGGACGCCGCCATCAACCCGGGCAACTCCGGTGGTGCGTTGGTCAACACCAAGGGCGAGATCATCGGCGTCAACGTCGCGATAGCTTCTGCCGGTGGCGACTCCAGCACCAGCAGCAGCGGCAACATCGGCGTCGGCTTCAGCATCCCGATCAACAACGCCAAGCGCGTTGCCCAGGAGATCATCAGCAACGGCAAGGCCACGCACGGGCAGTTCGGTGTCAGCGTCAAGGCCAAGACGGGCTCCACGGCCTCCGGGTTCTCGGTCGGTGCGGAAGTCGCCACAGTCGAGTCCGGCTCCGCCGCCGACAAGGCAGGCATCAAGGCCGGCGACGTCGTGACGAAGTTCCAGGACCTCGCGATCAGCGACCCGAACCAGCTCACCGCGGCGGTACGCGAGCAGCCGGCCGGCGCCACGGTCAAGGTGACGGTCTTGCGGGGCGGCCAGCAGAAGGAGTTCGACGTAACCCTCGGCGCCGCAGCCGACCAGTAGCGAACGCGGCAGGATCCACGAGGCCGGAGGGCACCACACGGTGCCGTCCGGCCTCTGCCGTCGGGCGCCACGGTGCGCCACAGTGCGGACACAAGCAATAGCGGGCCCGCGCGGCCGCCCCGCTATATGGTTAGCTTGGAGAAACCCCGGCCCCCGGGCATTCCGTGGCCATGGCCCCGCCCGGCCGGCCGTCCACCGCATGGAAGGCTGCTGTAAAACAGTGGAAGAGACATTGAAAATCATTGTGCTGGTCAAGCACGTCCCTGACGCGCAGTTCGACCGCCACATCACCGGGGAGGCCCACACGGTGGACCGCTCCGAAAGCATCCTGTCGGAACTGGACGAATACGCCCTGGAAGCGGCGCTGCAGCTCACCGAGGCCCGCGGCGGAGAAGCGGCTGGCAACAAGGTCATCGCCCTGAGCATGGGGCCGGCCGCGGCCGTCAACGCGGTGAAGAAATCCCTCCAGATCGGCGCCACTGAAGGCGTGCACCTCAGCGATGACGCCCTGGCCGGGTCCGACGCCGCCGCCACCTCACTGGCCCTGGCCGCAGCCATCCGGTACCTTGGCGCGGACGCCCCCGTCGACCTCATCCTGACCGGAATGGCCTCCACCGACGGTGAGACCTCGCTGGTCCCGGCACAGCTCGCTGAGCGGCTGGGCCTCCCGCAGGTAACTTTCGCCGCGTCCTTGGAGCTCGACGCCGGCAAGCTCACTGCCCGCCGCGACGGCGACACGCACGCGGACACCATTGAGGCCCCGCTGCCTGCCGTCGTTTCTGTCACCGACCAGATCAATGATCCCCGGTACCCGAACTTCAAGGGCATCATGGCGGCGAAGAAGAAAACCATCACCACGCTGAGCCTTGCCGACATCGGCGTCGACGCGGCCCAAGTGGGCAAGTCCGGTTCCTGGACCGCCGTCGGGACCGCCGAGCCCCGCCCGCCGCGCACGGCCGGCACCATCATCACGGACGAAGGCGACGCCGGCATCCAGCTGGTCGAGTTCCTGGCCGCCCAGAAGCTGCTCTAAGGGGAATTTCCGAACATGGCAAAAGCACTCGTTTTCATCGACAACCCCGGCCAAGCGCTCAAGAAGTCCAGCCTGGAGCTGCTCACCATCGCCCGTACCCTCGGGGACGCCGCTGTCGCCTTCAACGGCGGACTCAGCGACGACGTCGCGGCGGCCTTGGCCGCCCATGGTGCACGGACGATCTACCGGCCCTCCGCCTCGGACCTGGACGACTACCTCGTGGGCCCGAAGGCAGCCTTCCTCGCGGCGGCGGCTACCGCGTCCGGCGCCGCCGTCATCCTGACCGAGAACTCCGCCGAGGGCAAGGAAATCGCGGCCCGGCTGGGCATCAGGCTCGGCGCCGGTGTCATCACCGACGTCGTTGCGGTGGACCCGGACGGGACGGCGCACAAATCGGTTCTCGCCGGCTCGTACACCACCACGGCGAAGGCCACGACGCCGGTTTCCGTGCTCACGGTCAAGGCCAACAGCATCGCGCCCGAGCCTTCCGCGACCGGCACGGCCCCCGAAACGGTCACCCTTGAGCTTCCGGCCGATGCCACCGCCGCGGCGGCCCGGATCACCGCCCGCAACGAAAAGCCTGCCAGCGGGCGCCCCGAACTGACCGAGGCGCGGATCGTTGTGGCCGGCGGCCGAGGCGTGGACGGAAACTTCGGTCCACTGGAGGAACTCGCCGATGCCCTCGGCGCTGCCATCGGCGCCTCGCGGGCCGCCACGGACGCCGGCTGGATCGGCCATGACGCGCAGATCGGGCAGACCGGCAAAACCGTCTCGCCGCAGCTCTACATCTCAGCGGGCATTTCCGGCGCCATCCAGCAGAAGGCCGGAATGCAGACCGCCAAGGTGATCGTGGCCGTGAACAAGGACGCGGAGTCGCCGGTCTTCGAGATCGCGGACTTCGGCATCGTCGGGGACCTGTTCAAGGTCCTGCCGCAGGCCACCGAAGAAATCAAGAAGCACCGGGGCTGAATCCTTGAGTACGAACGCCCTTCCGGCGCACGGCCCGTTCGACCCGGAGACCCACCGGGTCGAGCGGGTGCTTTGTTTCACCGCGCACCCGGACGACATCGATTTCGGCGCCGCCGGCACCATCGCCGCCTGGACCGCGGCGGGGGTCAAGGTCAGCTACTGCATCATGACCGACGGCGACGCCGGCGGCTTTGACCCGGATCAGCGCGAGGAAATCGTCCGGCTCCGCACCGCGGAGCAGGAGCGCGCCGCCGCCCTCGTGGGCGTCACGGATATCCACTACCTGCACCAGCGCGACGGCTTCCTCGAGCCCTCGCACGAGGTGATGCGGGAAGTGGTGCGGCTGATCCGCCAGCTCCGGCCCGACGTTGTGCTCTCGATGCACCCGGAACGCGACTGGAACCGGATCCAGAAGAGCCACCCGGACCATTTGGCTGTGGGGGAGGCGGTGACCCGGGCCGTGTATCCGGCGTTGGAAAACCCCTTCGCGTACCCGGAACTGGCCGCGGCCGGCCTGCAGGCCTACAAGCTGCCCTGGCTGTGGCTTTTCGCCGGTCCGGAGACCCGGGAAAACCACTTCGTCGACGTGACCGAGCACGTGGACCGCAAGCTTGCGGCCATCCATATCCACACCAGCCAGCACCCCGATGTGGAGGCGATGGACCGCACCGTGCGGGCCTTGATGCTCGGCACCGCGCGCCGTGCGGGCATGCCGGCCGGAAGCAGTGCCGAGGCCTTCCATATCGTCTCCGTCAACGGTCCGGGGACCATCTCCGGTTTTTAGTGTTGCCGGAAGGTGACCGTTGTCATATGCTTGCCTCTGTTTAAAGCATATTTATTTCAGATGGAAGGCAGACTTTGATGGCGAAGACTGCGCAGCACCCTGTCCTGGTAATCATGGGGGTCTCGGGATCCGGAAAATCAACCGTGGCCGGGCTCCTGGCCGGCCGGCTCGGCTGGGATCTTGAGGAAGGCGACGAGCTGCACCCTGCGTCCAATGTGGCGAAGATGCACGCCGGCCAGCCGCTGACCGACGAGGACAGGTGGCCGTGGCTGGAAAGCATCGCCGGATGGATCCGGGCGCACACTGCGGCCGGCCGGCCCGGCGTCATAACCTGTTCCGCGCTGAAGAAACGCTACCGGGACGTCCTGCGCGGCGAAGGCGTCGTGTTTGTCTTCCTGGAAGGCAGCAGGGACAGGATCTCGGACCGGCTGGCCGCCCGGCACGGGCACTTTATGCCGCCGGCACTGCTTGAATCCCAGTTCGAGGCGCTCGAAGCGCCCACCGGGGACGAAAACTTCATTGCCGTGGGCGTCTCCGCAATGCCGGCGGACGAGGCCCAGGAAATCATCGACCGACTCCGGCTGGAAGCGGCAGACGCCGCAACGCCGTAAATACGCACATCTGGAATTAGGAACACACTTTGAATTTACAGATAGCAACGCAGCTACCTACTGCCGTCGAGGCCTGGACCGGCCACGACACCCAGCTGCTGCTGGTAGCCGCCCTTGGCATCGCGCTCATCGTGGTGCTCATTGCCAAGTTCAAGCTGCACCCTTTCCTGGCCCTCGTCCTCGGCTCGGCCTTCGTGGGCCTCGCCTCCGGCGTTGAGCTGGCCAAGGTCATCAGCAACTTCGAGGACGGAGTGGGTGGCGTCCTGAAGGAAGTCGGGCTGCTGATCGCCCTCGGCGCGATGCTGGGCAAGCTGCTGGCTGACTCCGGCGGAGCCAACCGCGTCGTGGACACGCTGCTCGCCAAGGCCAGCGGCAACAAACTGGTCTGGTCCATGACGTTGGTCGCCGTCATCATCGGACTGCCGATGTTCTTCGAGATCGGCCTCGTGCTGCTGCTGCCCGTGATCGTGCTGGTCACCCAGCGCTCCAGGATGCCGCTCATGCGGATCGCGATCCCGGCGCTGGCAGGCCTGTCGGTGCTGCATGGGCTTGTGCCGCCGCACCCGGGACCCTTGATCGCGATCAGCGCCGTCAAGGCGGAACTCGGCACCACCCTGGCACTGGGCCTCCTCGTGGCCATCCCCACGGTCATCATCTGCGGCCCGCTGTTTTCCCGGCTCGCCGCCCGGTGGGTCCCGGTGGGCGCCCCTGCGGTCGCGGGCGGCATCGACACCGAACACGGCGCGGACACGGAAGGCGTCAAGCGCCAGCCGAGCTTCCTGGTGACATTGCTGACCATCGTCTTCCCTGTCGTGCTCATGCTGCTCAAGGCCGTCGTGGATATCATCTGGCCCGACGCGACGACCGCTCCGGGGATCCGGGGCTTCTTCGATTTCGTCGGGCAGCCGCTCGTCGCCATGACCCTGGCCGTGCTGCTGGCCACCGTCACCTTCGGCTACGCCGTGGGCTTCACCGGCAACAAGATCACCTCCAAGATCGGTGCCAGCCTCGGACCGATTGCCGCAATCCTGCTGATCGTGGGCGCCGGCGGAGGCTTCAAGCAGACCCTGATCGGCGCCGGCGTCGGGGACGCCGTCAAGAAATGGGCCGAGGGCACCAACATGTCCGTCCTCGTGCTCGGCTTCATCGTGGCCGTCGCCCTGCGGCTCGCGACCGGCTCGGCCACCGTGGCCACGGTGACGGCAGCCGGGATCGTGGCGCCGCTGGCCGGTTCGCTCACGCCCACGCATGCGGCCCTGCTCGCCCTGGCCATCGGCGCAGGCTCACTGTTCCTCTCGCATGTCAACGACGCAGGATTCTGGCTGGTCAAGGAACTGTTCGGGCTCACCGTCGGCCAGACCTTCAAGACCTGGTCCGTGATGGAGACGCTGATCTCCGTGGTGGGCTTCGGTTTCGTCATGCTGCTCTCGCTGGTCATTTAGCCGGACCGGCAGCCCAAAACAAGAAGCCGCGCAGGCCTTGATCCTCGAGGGGAGGCGAGGGCTGCGCGGCTTTGTTGTTCCCGGAGCTAGGCTCCGAGCGGCGCGGCGGCCACCGTCGGTGTGGTCGGCGACTTTGACCCGCCGGCCGGTTCCACCGTGATGCCCAGGGACGCGGCCGAGGCAATGCCCTTGACGACGGCCGGCTTGGCCAGTGCTTGGGCATCCATCAGGCCCTGCGAAACCGGCGCGGAGCCGTCCTTGGGGATCAGCCACATCTGGTAGACCTTGCCGGCCGGTGGTGCCGGGACGCCGTTCATCTTGACCACGACGGCGTCCCTTGACGAGGAAATCGTCACGGTGGCCGTACCGCCGCCGCTGACCTCGACGGTGGCCTGCCGCTTGTCGCCCGCCTGGAGCACCTGGCTGAGCGGATCGTTCTGGTTCGCCACGTAGGCGCCGACGCCCACCCCGCCGAGGGCGATCACGGCTGCGGCTGCGACGCCGATGAGCCAGTTGCGCATGCCTTGGGGGCGCCGTCGTTCCTCCCGGCGCTGGCGGGCGGCGCCGAGTTCGTCGGTGACGGGCCGTTCGGCTGGCTCGCGGATGGGTCGTGCCACCACCGGAGGCGGGGACTGGCCGGCAGCGGGGCCGCCGCCAGGCAACTGCCGTGCCGGCTGGGCCGGCAGGGAAGCCACGATCCGGTCAAAGAGCCCGGCCGGTGGTTCCTCCTCGGCCGTGAAACTGGTGGCGAGCGTTTCCCGGGCCTGGCGCACGCGCTCGTTGAAGGCATTCCGCTCGACCGGCGGTGCCGTGGCGAGGTAGTGCTCGATCTCGGCGCGTTCGGCGTCGTCGACGGCGTTCAGCGCGTAGACCTCGGCGAGGTCAACCGCGCGTCCCGAGGTGAGGTCGGTGGCGATATGGGCCGTGAAGCCGCCGGGGACGCGGCCGTTGCCCTGGATGTTCATGTCGGTCAACTCAACTCACCCCCAGACAGGTCTTCAGCCGGATCAGTCCGTCGCGGATGCGGGACTTGATGGTGGGGATGGCCGCGTTGAGCTTTTCTGCGACTTCCCGGTAGGTGAGGCCGCCATAGTAGGCCAGCCGCACCGATTCCTGTTGCGTATCGGTCAGCGTCTCCAGGCAGCGCACGACGGCCTCGGCTTCGAGCCGGCTGCCGACCTCGTCGGAGACGGAGTCGTGGTCGATCTCCTGGCTGCTGGCGCCGTATTTGGCTTCCCTGTCGGTGGACGACTGGGAGGAGCGGACCTTGTCCACGGCACGGCGGTGCGAGATGGTCATGAGCCACGCGAGCGGGCTGCCCGCCTCGGGGTTGAACCTGGACGCATTCTGCCAGACCTGGAGGAACACCTCCTGGGTCGTGTCCTCGCTGAGTTCCAGATCGATCAGGACCCGGCGGGCCATGCCGAAAACGCGCCGTGAGGTGAGCTGATAGAACTCGGCAAAGGCCGGCTGGTCACCCTGGGCAATCCGTTCCAGCAACGTCCCCAGCCGGTGGTTCAGCTCGGTTGCGGTGCCTGGCGGAGCGGCGCCCCCGGGGTTCGGGGCATTGGGAGTTTCCATCACCTCCAAGCATAAGGGGCCTGCCTCCGATCCCGGGTACGGATTCGCGGGTCCCGGGGCGTGGCCGCCCGTTACCTGCCGGGCCGGGCGCCGGTCCGCCTGCGTTGTTGCCACCTGCCGCTCCTCGCTCCCGTCCCCGCTCCGCTTGTATGGTCTTCAAAGGGGATTCGGTGCCGCGGGGGAGCCGGATGGGAGCGGCCGCGGGAATTCCTTCCCTTGGTTCGCGGTCTAGAGCCGGGCGCCGGCGAACCCGTTCTGGCGCCACGCCTCGTAGACGGCAATGGATGCCGCGTTCGCAAGGTTCAGGGAGCGCAGGGCCGGCAGCATCGGCAGGCGGACACGGGAGGTCACGCGCGGGTCGTGCTTGAGCTCCTCCGGGAGCCCCACGGATTCGCGGCCGAACAGCAGGACGTCCCCGGGGCGGTAGCTGATATCCGTATAGGAGGCCTCGCCGTCGGACGTGAAGGCAAAAACACGCTCCGGTTGCAGGGCCGCCCAGGCCGCGTCGATGTCCGGGTGCACCGATACGACGGCGAGGTCGTGGTAATCGAGCCCGGCCCGCCGAAGCTTGGCGTCGGAAAAATCAAAGCCCAGGGGCTCCACCAGGTGCAGTTCGGCGCCGGTGATGGCGGCGAGCCGGATGGCGTTGCCGGTATTGCCGGGAATTTCGGGGGTGTGGAAGAGGATGCGGAACACCTTCCCATCCTAGCGAGCCGACGTCGGCCCGCCGTCGCGCCGTTGGACAGGGGCGCCGTCAGGCAGCGGCGCCGCCAGACGGCGCAAAGCCGCTAGTGCATGCCACGCAGCAGCCTGGCGAGCACGGGAACGTTGACGGTGTTCGGCGCGGGGCCGGAGTTCAGGAACTGCTTGAGCCCGCGGGCCAGGCCGGCGGCGTTGACCACCTGGACCATGTCCTGGCTGCCGCCGGACGTACGGCGGTGCTGGTCGATGACCGGCTGGTGCAGGTTCCCATCGGTGCTGTGGACGACGGTCCACCCGGTGACATTGAGCTCCGGGAAGATGTCCTGCATCCGGCGCACCACGTGGGCCAGCTGAGGCGGGGCGATCGACCGTCCACCGTGGGTCAGTGTGCTGCCGTTCCAGGCATAGGCACCGGGCGGCAGAAGCATGGACCCGATGATCGCCATCCGGTAACCGGCGAGCAGGGCGTGGTCGATGTGGCTGTTGTCCGCCGGTGACTGCAGCCCGTTGATAAGGCGCGCGGCCGGGATGGCGGGGAGGATCTGCCGGCTGATGAGCTGCACCGTCCGCATTTCGCGCTGGATCCTTGCCTCGGCACCGAAGATCCCGCGCTTGCGGGGGAGGCCGTGGATCTGCTGCCGCGCCACGTCCTCGGGGATGAGCGGCATCTGGCCGGCTTGGGCGAACTGCTCGAACGGCGGCACAAAGACGGGGGCGTCGGCGGCGGTATTCCGCGGCGTGTTGGGCCGGCGCACATTGGCGGAAGCATGGCTGCCTGCCGCGGGGGCGTCAAAGTGCGCCCCTTCATCGCCGGGGGCCGTGGAATAGGAGCCGCGGAGGCCGCTGCCGTAGGACCGGTCGTATTCGGCGCGCCGTTTCGCGTCGATCAGGGTCTCATAGGCGAGGGTCACGCGCCGGAAGGCCGCGGGGTCGCCGCCGTGATCGGGGTGCGAGAGGCGGGCGGCCTTGCGGTAGGCCACCTTGATCTCCTTGTCCGTGGCCGTCACCGGGATCCGGAGGACCTGGTAGTGCGAGCTGTTGCCCTGCGTCAAGCAAGAATCCTTCTGTTGATGGTGCCAGCGCGTTCTGGACCTCCGGCCTGGCCAGTTTAACCGGCTGGAAGACTAACGTCCGCGCGGGCCCCGAAGGTTCCCGACGGCATCGCGGGGCCAACTGCCGAAGAAGGCCGCCATCCGGACCGGCATTCCGGCCTTCTTCGGCAAATGGGCTGCGAGCGAGCCTGCGAATGAGCCGGCGGGGAACCGGTCAGCGGGCTTTGGGCGAGAGCCTGTTCAGCGCCAGAGCCGCCACCAGCAGGCCGAAGTCGCGAAGGGCGACGTCGAAGAAGCTGCCCAGGATGAGGAGGTTGACGATGATGCCCAGCAGCCAGACTGCCACGAGCAACGATCCGAACCGCGGCCTGAACGCCACCGCCAGGCCGGCGATGACCTCAACCACCCCGACGATGTACATGATGCTGTGCGCGGGCATCGGGACGACGGACGTGGCGACGGGTGCCAGGTACATGGTCCAGTCGGTCAACAGGTTGGTGAATTTGTCCAGGCCGAAGATGATCGGTGCCACGGTGAACACCGTCCGCAACAGCAGGAAGGCCTGCCGCTCGGGTGCGGCGGCGAGCAGGGATGGACGTGTCGAGAGGGCTGGGGAAGATTTCATAGCGACTCCTTCTAAAAGTAGATAGGTTGATTTTAGAATGGAGAAGGAAGTTAAGCAATGAATCTTGTTTTTAGAGTTAGGGTGAATTCATGAACCGAGTCCCGTGGATCCGCAGGATTGCGGCCCTCGCTTCGCTGGGCGATGAGACCCGCCGGCGGCTGTTCGATTTCGTCGCGTCGGCGGAGGACGCCGTCGGCCGCGACGATGCCGCCGGCGCCCTCGGCCTGGCCCGGAGCACGGCGTCATTCCACCTGGACCGGCTGGTCCAGGACGGCCTGCTGGCCGTGGAGTTCCGGAAACTCGGCGGCCGCGAAGGTCCCGGCTCCGGACGCCCGGCCAAGCTCTACCGGGCCGCCGTCCAGGAGGTGGCCGCCTCGGTCCCGGACCGGAACTATGATCTTGCCGCCGAGCTGCTGGTCGCCGCCGTCGAAGCCTCGACCGCCGACGGCGTCCCCGCCCGCGAGGCGCTGCTCCGGGCTGCCTACACCCGGGGCCAGGCGGCGGCCCAGGCTGCCGCCGCTACGGAAGGCTTCGCGGAGTTCCTCGCGGCGGCGGGGTACCGGCCGGAGAGCGACGGCGAGGGCGGCCTGATCCTGCTGAACTGCCCCTTCCACCGCCTTGCCGCGGGCCATACCGACGTGGTCTGCGCCATGAACGGAGCCTTCCTCAACGGGGCCGCCGCCGGCTGCGGCGTCGCCCCGGGCCGGGTCGAGGCACTCGACGTCGAGGGCCTCAGGGCGTGCGGAGCCGCCCGGCCGGGTCAGTGCTGCGCCAGGATCAGGCCGCTCTGAAGCCCGGCTTCGTACTACACCGCCGCAGGTAGAATTGGCCTGTGCCCGTATATCTGGATCATGCCGCCACCACGTCCCTCGCCCCGGAGGCCCTGGCTGCACTGACGCGCGAGTTGTCCAGGACCGGCAACCCGTCCTCGCTGCACGGCTCCGGCCGCCGGGCCCGCCGGTCCGTGGAGGACGCCCGTGAAACGCTCGCAGCGGCCGCAGGGGCACACCCCTCGGAAGTGATTTTCACCTCCGGCGGCACAGAGGCGGACAACCTCGCGGTCAAGGGCCTGTACTGGGCACGGCAGGCCGAGGACCCGAAGCGCACACGCATCTTGTGCTCCGCCGTCGAACACCACGCTGTCCTTGACGCCGTGGAGTGGCTCGGACGGCATGAAGGCGCCGACGTCCGCTGGCTTCCCGTGGACGCCGACGGCGTCGTGGACCTGGCCGTGCTCGAGTCCGAGCTCTCACGCGACCCGGAATCGATCGCGCTGGTCACCGTGATGTGGGCCAACAACGAAGTCGGCACCATCCAGCCCATTGCCGAGATCGTCGCCCTGGCCCACAGTGCCGGTGTTCCGGTGCACGCCGACGCCGTCCAGGCCTTCGGCTCCGTTCCCGTGGACTTCCGCGGCACCGGCCTGGACGCCATGTCCATCTCCGGGCACAAGATCGGCGGCCCGGTGGGGGTGGGTGCCCTGGTCCTGGGACGTGCGGTGACGCTGACCCCGGTCCAGCATGGCGGGGGACAAGAGCGCGATGTCCGCTCGGGCACCCTGGACACCGCCTCGATTGCGGCCTTCGCCGCCGCAGCCGGGGCTGCCGCCGCGAGGCTCCCCGAAGAAGCCGCCCGGATCGCGGCCCTGCGGGACCGGCTGATCGACGGCGTCCTCGAGGCGGTGCCCGAGGCGGTGCTGCGCGGCGCCCCGGCGGCCGGACGGCTGCCCGGTAACGCGCATTTCACCTTCCCCGGCTGCGAGGGTGATTCGCTGCTTTTCCTGCTGGACCTGGCCGGGGTGGAATCGTCCACCGGATCGGCCTGCACCGCGGGGGTTCCGCGGCCCTCCCATGTGCTGCTGGCCATGGGCCTGGACGAGGAGACGGCCCGGGGCGCGCAGCGTTTCACCCTGGGGCATTCCTCCACCGGGGCCGACGTCGACGCGCTGCTGGCCGCCCTCCCCGGCGCCTACACCCGCGCGCGCCAGGCCGGCATGGCCGGGCACGAATCGACCATCCAGACCGCCGGCACGGTGGCCCGTCAGGCATCCGGCAGGAGCTGAGCCAGCGGCGTCGAAGCGTCCGCGAGGACATCAGGGCTGACGGCGGTGCGTGCACCGATGAGTGCCTTGATCGCCTTCTGGGGTTTGTCGGCCCGCGGCCAGTTCACGCTCATCCCCGCGACCACCCGACCGCCACGCCGCCAGAACGCGATGAATTCGCGTCCCTCGAGCGAACCGCGGATTACCGGTGGCCCGGAGATGAGTGTCGGGAAGCCGGAATACTCCATGCTGACGTCGTACTGGTCCGTATAGAAATACGGGACCGTGTCCAGCACCGCGTCCTGGCCGAGCATGGCCCGGGCCGCCACCTTTCCGCCGTTCAATGCATTGGACCAGTGCTCGCTGCGGTGGTGCTCCCCGGTGAAGGGGTGCAGCGCGTTGGCGACGTCGCCCGCCGCGTAGATCCCGGGCGCATCCGTCCGCAGCGAGGCATCGGTGAGGATGCCATTCTGCAGCCCGATTCCCGCGTCCGCGGCGAGCGAGACCTCAGGGGCCACGCCCACAGCAATCACCACCAGGTCTGCGGGCAGGACTTCGCCGGCGTCGGTGACCACCCCGGTCACCCGCCCCGACTGTCCGGTGATTTCCGCGGCCGCGGCCGGAAGCCGGAAGCGCACGCCGCGGGCCTCGTGCAGCGAGCGGAAGAAGCCGCCCAGTTCGCGGCCGATCGCGGCGCCCAGCGGCACCTCCTCCAGCCCCAGCAGGGTCACGGTGTTGCCGTAGCCGCGGGCGGCGGCTGCCAGTTCCATCCCGATCCAGCCAGAGCCGATCATCACCACGTTCCGGCCGCCCCCGGCGAGGATCCCGCGGAGCCGGCGGCTGTCCTCCACGGTCCGGAACGTGCCGACCCCGTCCAGCCCGCTTCCCCGCAAGGCAAGGGAGCGCGGGGCTGACCCGGTGGCGAGCAGCAGCGAGGCATACTCCAGCCGGCCGCCGCCGGCCAGGCGCACGGTGCGGTCGCCCGGATCGATTCCGGCGACCGGAGCGCCCAGCCGGAGCTCGACGTCGTTCTCCCCGTACCATTGCGCCGGCACCACCGGCAGGGCTTCCTCGCCGGCCTTGCCGAGCAGGTACTCCTTCGACAGTGGCGGGCGCAGGTAGGGAGGGTGGGCCTCTTTGGCCAGCACAACTACCGGCCCGGCGAAACCCTCCGCGCGGAGGGTCTTTGCGGCGGTCGCGCCGGCCAGGCCGCCGCCCACGATCACGATGGTTTCGCTGGTCATGATGGGCTCGATTCCGGCGGCCGCCCGACGTGCCGAGGCCCGCGCTGTCTTGGGATTCTAAAACCAGTCATCCTGACGTTAGAAGCGCGGGGCTCTCCCGTCAAGGGTCTTTTGGGGAGGATCCGGCGTGGCGATAGAATGGGCTGGGTGTCATTGTGTTATTCCCGCGGCCCCATCACAGACCGCAGACCTGGTCCACAGCGTGCCAGTGCCGGCAAATCCCGAACCCTAAAGAAAGCCAGTATGCGAGTTCTTGCAGCCATGAGCGGCGGCGTTGATTCCGCCGTTGCCGCCGCCCGCGCCGTTGAGGCGGGGCACGACGTCGTCGGTGTCCACCTGGCGCTCTCCCGGATGCCCGGCACCCTGCGTACCGGCAGCCGCGGCTGCTGCACGATCGAGGACTCCCGCGACGCGTGGCGGGCGTGCGATGTGTTGGGTATTCCGTACTACGTCTGGGACTTCTCCGAGCGCTTCAAGGAAGACGTCGTCCAGGACTTCATCGACGAATACGCCGCCGGCCGCACTCCCAACCCCTGCATGCGCTGCAACGAACGCATCAAGTTCGCCGCCCTGCTGGAAAAGGCGATCGCGCTGGGGTTCGACGCCGTGTGCACCGGCCACTACGCCAAGGTGATCAAGGACGCCGAAGGCAATCCCGAGCTGCACCGGGCCGCTGACTGGGCGAAGGACCAGAGCTACGTGCTCGGCGTGCTCACGCACGAGCAGCTGAAGCACTCCATGTTCCCCCTCGCGGACACCCCTTCCAAAGCCGAGGTCCGCGCCGAGGCCGAGCGCCGCGGGCTCTCCGTGGCCAACAAACCCGACAGCCACGACATCTGCTTCATCCCCGACGGCGACACCGCCGGCTGGCTCGCCGAGAAGATCGACATGACCACCGGCGACATCGTGGACGAGTCCGGCGCGAAGGTCGGCGAGCACCCCGGCGCGAACGCCTTCACCGTCGGCCAGCGCCGCGGCCTGAAGCTGGGCACGCCCGCCGCCGACGGCAAACCGCGCTTCGTGCTGGAAATCCGGCCCAAGGAAAACAAGGTCGTCGTGGGACCCGAGGCATTGCTGGCCATCGACGAGATCCGCGGCATCAAGGTCTCCTGGGCCGGGCTGCCGATCGCCGAGGTGAACACCGGCGAGGCGTTCGACTGCTGCGCCCAGGTCCGTGCCCACGGGGACCCGGTCCCGGCCCGCGCGCGGATGGAAGCGGGGAACCTCGTCGTCACCCTGACCGAGCCGCTGCGCGGCGTTGCCCCCGGCCAGACCGTGGTCCTCTACCAGGGAACCCGGGTGCTGGGACAGGCCACCATCGACGCCGCGCGCTCGCTGCAACGCGCCGCGCTCTAGCCGCCCGCCACACCGAATCCAGCGAAGGGTTCCGCCGAGCTGCGGGGCCCTTCGCCGTCTGTGCCCTCCGCTGGGGCACACGTTAGTTGACTTTTCAAGTATAAGTGCAAATGTGGATGCATACGCATATATAACTGCGTATCGCGGGAACACCGGCACGACCGTGACCGCAAACCGCTTACAGATTGGACTAACTCATGCAGCTCGAGAACAAGGTCGCGTTCATCACCGGCGGAGGATCGGGGCTCGGTCTCGCCACCGCAAAGACCTTCATCGCCGAAGGTGCGAAGGTCATGATCTTTGACTTCAATCCCAAGTCGCAGGAAGTCGCCGACGAGATCGGTGCGAAGTTCGTCCAGGGCGACGTCTCGAAGGCCGAGAGCGTTGAGGCCGCCGTCGCGAAGACGGTCGAGGAATTCGGCAGCGTTGACATTGCCGTCGCCTCGGCGGGTGTGGGCGGTGAGGGTGACGTCGTCACCTCGACCGTCGAAAACTGGGAGCGCACCAACGGCATCGACTACTCGGGCGTGTTCTACACCAACAAGTACGTCATCGAGCAGCTCCTCAAGCAGGGCGACGGCGGCGTCGTTGTCAACATCGCTTCGATGTTCGGCCTCGTGGCCATCTCGAACAACATCGCTTACTCGGCCTCGAAGGGCGGTGTCGTGAACATGACCCGCGCCGCCGGGACGATGTACGCGAAGGATGGCATCCGTGTGAACGCGGTGGCCCCGGGCGTCATCCGTACCCCGCTCATTGACGAGCCGACCCTCGAGCAGTATGCAAAACTGCACCCGGCCGGTCGCGTCGGCGAGGCGCAGGAAGTTGCCGACCTCATCACCTTCCTCGCGAGCGATAAGGCGAAGTTCATCACCGGCGCGACCATTCCGATCGACGGTGGCTATACGGCCGTCTAGTCGGAACCGGCAGCATCCGGGCGCGCCGTCTCCATCCGAGGGAGCGCGCCCGGACACCGCCGTCAGCGATAGGTGACTATTTAGTCACATGTCGAGGGTGGCGCTGCGGAACAACGGGACAGGACTATTCGCATTCGGGCTGAAGCGTGGCCATGATCTTCCGGCTCACCGAAGCCAGGGCATCCTGTTCGTCGCGGGTGAGCAGGTCGAAGAAGTGGGTGCGGACGAACTCCAGATGACCCGGAGCCGCGTGCTCTATCGCATTCCGGCCGTCCAGGGTAATCTCCACGTCCAGGCCGCGCGCATCGGAGGAGCAGTTTTTTCGCTCCAGCAGGCCCCTCGCTTCCATCCGCTTGAGCAGGTGGGACAGGCGGCTGCGGTCCCAGCCCAGGGACTTGCCCAGATCTCGGGCACGAACTACGCCGTCCGCGTGCTCCGAGAGTGGAACAAGCACTGCATATTCGGCCCCGGAAAGCTGCGACTCCCGCACCAGCTGACGGTCCATGGAGGTCACCAGTTGCTGCGACGCCTCGAGGAATCCGCGCCAGACTCCGGTCTCGCGCTCATCCAGCCATTGCGTGTTCTCCATCACAAGATCTTCCCGTTAGTTGATAGTTCAAGTTTGACGTCATATTGTTGATGTGTCAACATATTTAGTGACACGTCAACAACCTTCTTTCCTAAGGGGATAAAGCATGACCAAGATCGCGATTGTCACCGGCGCCAGCCGTCCGGGCAGCGTCAACAAGTCCGTCGCCGAGTGGGTTCTCTCCCAGGTCGCCGACCGCGACGACGCCGAGTTCGAACTGGTAAACATCGCCGACTTCAACCTCCCCCTGCTGGATGAGGGCTACCCGGCCATGTACCAGAACTACCAGAATGACCACACCAAGGCCTGGTCCGCCAAGATCAGCGAGTTTGACGGCTACATTTTCGTCGCTCACGAGTACAACCACACGGCCGGACCGGTTCTGGTCAACGCGCTGTCCTATCTGAACGCCGAGTTCAACAACAAGGCCGCCGGCTTTGTGTCCTACGGTTCCATGGGCGGCGTCCGCGCTGTGGAGCACCTCCGCGGCGCCCTCTCCGAGCTGCAGATTGCACACGTGCAGCGCACTGTCATGTTCTCACTGTTCACCGACTTCGAGAACTTCTCCGAATTCAAGCCGACCGAGCAGAACGCCGGCACCCTGGCCCCGATGGTTGACCAGCTCACCGTCTGGGCCCGCGCCATGGAGTCTGTGCGTGACGAGCAGCTGGCTGTCGCCAGCGTCTAAGCTATTTCCAACTGGCAAGAAGGGCTCCCCGGGCATCCCGGGGAGCCTCTTCTGCGTCCGGGCACGGGATGCACGGTGGGCCGGACACCGCAGGACGCGGCGCGGGCGGTCTGCTCATGGTCCTGGGGCAGGCCGGGTCTTGGGCCTGACGGTCACCGCAGGACCCGTCGCGGATGGCCTGCCCGGTCAACGGGTCCGGCGGCCGGGATGGACGACGCCGTGACAGGAAAAAACTCACGGCCGCGAGGTCACCCCTTCGAGGGGTGCCGTCGCAGCCGTGAGTTGAGCTTGGCAGCAGTGCGGGGATGTTTTAGCGGACGGTGGCGAAGCCCTTGGCCCACGAGACCAACTGGTCCACCATCGGGGCCAGGGTGCCGGCGTTCTGCTCGGTCGGCTTGAATTCGGAGAAGTTCTCGAAGTCGGTGAACAGGGAGAACATCACCTGGTTGCGCACGTGAGCAACCTGCAGTTCAGAGAGGGTCTCGCGCAAGTGCTCGACGGCGCGGGCGCCGCCCATGGAGCCGTAGGACACGAAGCCCGCGGCCTTGTTGTTGAACTCGACGTTCAGGTACGACAAGGCGTTGGTGAGCACCGGGCCTGCGGTGTGGTTGTACTCGTGCACCACGAAAATGAAGCCGTCGAACTCGCTGATCTTGGCCGACCAGGCCTTGGTGGCCGGGTTCTGGTAGTTCTGGTACATGGCCGGGTAGCCCTCATCCAACAGGGGGAGGTTGAAGTCGGCGATGTCCACGAGTTCGACGTCTGCGTCCGTGCGGCCGGCAACCTGGGCAAGGACCCACTCGGCGACGGACTTGTTCACGCTGCCCGGCCGGCTGGCGCCCGTGATGATGGCAATCTTGGGCAGGGTATTCTCCACCAGAGGATCGGCGGCCGGGGCAACCTCAGGGGCAATCCCGACGGGAGCCTTTGTGGCAGTCGCACTCACGCGCGGTGCTGCCGATGCAGCGGAGTGACCGGCCTTGGACTTGCGGGAAAAAATTTTGAACCAGGACATGGCGCCTCACCGTTTAGGATAGTTGATGTTTCAATGATTCTAAGCGGCGCTTTGATGATGTGTCAACAAAAATTACCCTGACGTTCGGGAAGCCGGCCAGTTTTGCGACGGTGTTGCGCCAGGGTCAAAGCCGTACTAACCACGTCCACGAGGATCATCACTCTCTGCAGTCTGTGGGGCGATGAGCCTGATGTTTATATCCATGAATCGAGAATCGCCGACGGATGTCAGCAAACCGCGCACGACGGCGGGTGGTACCTGGTGCCGTCCGCTCACCTGACCCCGGCCGACGTCTCGTCAGGGGATCGTATTTGAGATGCTCGAGGGCGTGTCGGTGACGGTCAAATGTCCCTTCCATAGACGCTGATTCCGATACGTAGATTGCGGACACGGATCACGAGACAGGAAAGGCCGGGGTTGAGATTAGTCGTCAGGTGTCATTTTCCGTACTGGTCTGCACGGCTCGTCCAGACCACCGCCGACCTTGGCTCTGTGCCCGTGAGGGGAACGCTCACGCCTCACGGGCGGTCTCCTTCCGAGGATGCAAACGCATCGAGCGACAGGTCGTGCATCCGAGCGGAGCGGGCGCAAGGATCTCGGAGTGAAGGGACGCCAACGGCTCGGCGGAAGCCGATCGCCCGGCTGCTATCTGCCAGCGGTGGCATCCGTCCGCACCGGCTCATCCGACTGCTCGAACAACGGCGCATCGCTCACCGGGTCGGGGCGGAACAGCACTCAGCTATTTTGAGCAGTGTTATTGTGCGGACATGGCAAATGTCCTCGCGATGTTCTCGTCCTCCGGTGTCGTGCAGGGGATAATCATCGGCGCCACGCTGGCGTTTTTAACGGCAATTCTCATCATGAACGCCGTGGGCAGGGCGATGACAACGACTGTCAACGGTTGGAGTGCCATCCGTAAATGCGGCCAGCCTGGCAACGGGATCCTCGTGCGGGCCGCCTGCGCCAAAGCCTTGCCCGTCGTCAATGTGTTTGAAGAGGCCGCGTACTGGACGACCACTAGGGATGGCTCAGGGCAAACGCTGGGCGGCGGGCATGGATACGTCCTGCATTTTCCTGCCGGGAAACTCCCGCCGAATGACGCCTTCTGGTCGCTCACTGCGACCGATGTCGTCGGGTATATGGTGAGCAATCCAACTAATCGCTATAGCGTTGGTGACCGTTCGCCTCTCGCGCAGAACGCCGACGGTTCAGTCGATATCTATCTCCAGCATCAGGCACCGGGCAGGCACGAGGAGAACTGGCTGCCAACTCCTTCCGGGAAGTTCAAGCTGATGTTCCGCGTGTATCTGCCTGGCGCGGCAATTCTCGACGGCACGTACCAATTGCCGCGCGTTGTCAGGGCACAGTGATATGAACCGTCTCATCTTGAAGTACGGACGTCCCCTTACAGCTGTCGTACTGGCGGTCTTCGCTTGGGTCGTCTACCGGCGGATCGCCAGCGGGGACGGGATCATTCCACTCTCCATAGCGGCAGTCATCGTATGGGGGCTCGGCGCGCCGGCTTTCATCTACCTCTGGCCGCGTCTCACGGTCAGCGGCTACAAGAGGGCGATTGTCAAGCATGGGTTCGGTGACGGCCCGATCCCCGTCAACACGCTGTACGCCGTGCCCGGCACCTCTTCCCCGTCGGCGTCGCGCGGGAGCCTAATGGCAACCGGAGCCGACGACCTGCTCTACGTCGGCGGCTGGCTCGACTTGAGCAAAGGGCCGCAAGTCCTGCACGTACCGGACATGGCCGGCCGTTACTTCAGCGTGCAGTTCACCGACCCGTCGAAGAGCGCCAATTTTGCCTATGTCGGCAAACGTACGACGGGAACGAAAACCGGAGACTATGTTCTCAGCGCGCCCGGCTGGAAGGGAACCGTACCGAACGGCATGACGCAGATTTCTTCGCCAACCGATTCCGCCCTCGTCATTGGCCGTGTCCTCGTCGAGAGCGACAGCGATCTTCCGGTCGCTTACGCGCTTGCGAAGCAAATACAGCTCGCGCCGCTGAAACAGTAGCGGTCGACGGGAACCAGCCCAGATGTTCGGCCGCGAACGGCTCGTTACCAGCTAGCGTCGATGACACCCGCAGGCCTCTTACGCGACATTCGCGACAACTGCGCAAGACGAGGTGTGTCGTTCTGGGGTGTACCCCAAACGGACGCAAACACGGTGTTGTCAGGGCAGCATCACGAACGGTCGTCCAGGGGAAATCGCTCCCAAGTCGGCCTACAGGGCCGTGCGACGAGTGAAGACCAGATGGAGAACTCCGCTTGGCGAAGGGGTCGCTTCGATTTCAAAGCGTTGTTCGAGTCCTTCGAGTCCATCCCACAGCCGTTCGCCCCGGCCCAGGACGATCGGCACGAGGACGATGTGCATGTGGTCGATCAGATCGGCCTCGAGGAACTGTCGAATCGTGCTGACGCCGCCGCCGATCCGGACGTCGAGGTCGGCGGCCAATGCGCGGGCCTGCTTGAGCGCGGAGAGGGGGTCGGCCTCAACGAAATGGAAGGTTGTTCCGCCATCCATCTCGAGTACTGGCCGAGGATGGTGTGTCAGAACAACGACAGGGGTATGGAATACCGGGTTATCGCCCCACCATCCCTTCCATTCCTCGTCCTCCCAGGGGCCGCGCTGAGGGCCGAACTTGTTGCGTCCCATGATCTCCACGCCGATCCCGGGCCCCCACTGGCTTGCGAACGCCTCGTCGACGCCGAAGGATCCCTCCGATTCCCCGTGGATGCCCATCTCGCGGAAGGTGCGCGTCTCGAAAGCCCACTCCATGAGCCGTGTGCCTGCGTGACCGAACGGAGCATCGAGTTGCTGGCCCTCGCCGGTGCCGAAGCCGTCGAGGGAGACCGAGAAGTTATGCACGCGGACGAGGGACATGTCATCTCCTGAAGTGCTTGTCGTTCGCAATCACTCTATGGTGACTGAACCCAACGACTCAAGACCGACGAAGCGCTGCTTGCTATAGGCCGTGCCGATTGCGCACCGCGTCGCTGGTGTACGATCATTCCCGTGATCGTGACCCGTCGGCAGGAGGTGAGACCCATGTACGCAGTATCCGCAATGGGTGCTCCCCTGCAGTCCGCGATCGCGCGACTAAAGTAGTCGCAACCGGGAGCGCCCGCCAGGCAATTCGCGAAAGGCGACTCCCATGAACACCACACCTTCTTCACCTCCGCATTTCACCTCGACGCCGGCCTCCGCCCGGCCAAGGTCCGACCAGGACCAGCCGCAGATCGACGCCACAAAGCGGTTGCGCGCCGCGGGCGAGCGAGCGTTGGTCCTCGGTGGCGGCGGATCGACAGGCAACGCCTGGCTGATCGGCGTCATCGCCGGCCTGTTCGATGCCGGGCTGGATGTGACCGAGGCTGATCTGGTCATCGGGACGTCGGCCGGATCGACGGCCGCGGCACAGATGGCTGGCGCGACCCCGACCGAACTGCTTGCCGCCATCCTTGCCGCGGCGCCCCAGCAACGGACCGGTCCGGTCGGATCCGACGGTGGACGCGTTCCGATCAGGCCCGCGGCGGACCACCTGGAGAGAACGGGCAAGATCATCGCCGCTGCTGAGGACGCGGCCGACATGCGCCGCAGAATGGGCGCGGTGGCACTCGACTTGGATGCGGCGTCGGACGGTTCCGGGCAGACGCGGTGGCGCGCTACCGTCGGCGCGCGGCTGCCCAGTCAGCGCTGGCCGCAACGAACGGTGCTCATCACGGCGGTCGATGCCCACACCGGTGAACCGGTGGTGTTCGACCGTCATAGCGGAGTCGACCTGGTGGATGCCGTCGCCGCCAGCTGTGCCAGTGGCTTCGCCTACAGGATCGGGGACAACCGATATATCGACGGCGGCTACCGACGCAACGAGAATGCCGATCTGGCAGCCGGACACGGGCGGGTGCTGGTGCTGTCACCCTTCGGCGGCAGAACACGGACGCCGCTGGAGTGGGGCATGCATCTTGCAGCACAGCTCGACGAGCTACGCGCACGCGGCAGCAGAGTCCAAACGATCTTCCCGGATAGGAACTCCGAGCACATGTTCGGCGCCAATGCGATGGATCTGTCGCTGCGTCCGCCCGCTGCCCAGGCCGGTTACAACCAGGGCAGAGCCCTTGCAGGGCAGCTCGCCGAATTCTGGCGCTGACGCTCGCGAAATCAGTCAGCTCGGCAGGCGTGACGAGACCTGCTCATGCCTCGGAGACCGATGGGCGCAACGTGTCTCGCAACCCCAGCGCCTCGAAATCCATGCGATCCAAGACAACTCAAAGCCCGGTTGAGCGACACCAAGCGATCACAGAACGCCGCCACGAAGCGCCGGACTCCACACATCAGGGGAAGCCGGCGGCTGCGCCGGGCCCTGCCGAAGATGCGGGTGGTTTCCTGAAGAAAGTGATGGGTTCAGGCCGTTCGTGTAAATTTTGTGTCTCATCTCACAAGATGCAACGATTCACCACGCGATTCTCTGGTTGAATCTAGGAATCAGCACAACGTGCCGCCCGTCACGTTCCACTTCGGGCTGCGCTAGTACTCATCGAACAGAAAGTTCACAGATGGCAATGAACAAGAAGGCCCTGCAGTGCGCGATCGCGCTTGCGGGCGTTTCCGCACTCGCGCTGACGGCCTGCACGGGCCCGTCCGGCGGCGGGGGCGGGTCATCCGCTGCGGCCAGTGGTCCGATCGCCTACGGCACCACCGACAAGGTCACGGCCCTGGATCCGGCAGGCTCGTACGACAACGGTTCGTTCATGGTGATGAACCAGATCTACTCCTTCCTGCTCAACTCGAAGCCGGGCGGCGCCGATCCCGTCCCGGACCTGGCCGAGTCGGCGTCCTTCACGACGCCGACGGAGTACACGGTCAAGCTCAAGTCCGGGCTGAAGTGGGCCAACGGGCACACCCTGGACTCCAAGGACGTCAAGTTCTCCTTTGACCGGCAGATGAAGATCAACGATCCCGCCGGCCCCGCAAGCCTGCTGTCCAATGTGGAGGGTGTTACCGCCCCTGACGCCAACACGGTCGTTTTCAAGCTGAAGCTGGCCAACGACCAGACTTTCGCCCAGATCCTCAGCAGCCCTGCCGCGCCGATCGTGGACGACGAAGTCTTCCCGGCCGACAAACTGCTCGACGACGACTCGATCGTCAAGGCGAAGGCCTTCTATGGCCAGTACACGATCGACACGTACAAGAAGAACGAACTGATCAGCTTCAAGGCCTACCCCGACTACAAGGGGCTGCTGGGCAAGCCGGCCAACGATGCCGCCACGATCAAGTACTACGCAGACCCCACCAACATGAAGCTGGACATCCAGCAGGGCAACATCGACGTGGCCAACCGCAGCCTCAGCGCCACTGACATCGATGACCTCAAGAAGGATTCCAAGGTCAAGGTGAACGTCGGACCCGGCGGCGAAATCCGCTACATCACGTTCAACTTTGACACCATGCCGTTCGGCGCCAAGGCCGCAGGCGCGGATCCCGCCAAGGCACTGGCCGTCCGCCAGGGCGTCGCCAACCTCGTCGACCGCCAGGCGATCGCCGACCAGGTCTACAAGGGCACCTACCTGCCCCTGTACTCGAACGTCCCCAGCGGATTCCTCGGAGCCAACGAATCGTTCAAGGACGCCTACGGCGACGCCGGCAAGCCCAGCCTGGACAAAGCCAAGAAGGTCCTGGCCGACGCCGGCGTGACCACCCCGGTGACCCTGAACCTGCAGTACAACCCGGACCACTACGGCAAGTCCTCGGGCGACGAATATGCCATGATCAAGGACCAGCTGGAGAAGTCCGGCCTGTTCAAGGTCAACCTGCAGTCCACCGAATGGGTCACCTACAGCAAGGCCAGCAGGGCCGATGAGTACCCGCTGTTCCAGTTCGGCTGGTTCCCTGACTTCAGCGACGCCGACAACTACCTCACTCCGTTCTTCCCCGACGGCGGCTTCCTGAAGAACCACTACAACAACCCCACTGTCACGGATCTGATCAGCAAGCAGCTCACCACCGTTGACAAGACTGAACGCGAGTCCACGATCAAGGACGCCCAGAATGCCCTGGCCAAGGACATCTCGACGCTTCCACTGCTCCAGGGCGCACAGGTTGCCGTTTCCGGCAGCAGCGTTAAGGGTGTCGATTCGACCCTCGACGCATCCTTCAAGTTCCGGTTGGGAACTGTTTCCAAGTAAGGCTGCATGCCTGCGGTTCTGACCAGCCTGGGAGGCGGGGCGGCCTCAAGGCGCCCCGCCTTTCCTGGTCATTGCCGCACCTGCAGTTCACGGGGCCGGCCCATGGCCGCGAAAGCACAATTTTAGGTACCAATGACAACACTGATAGAGGCGCCGCCAAGCGACGCCGACGGGCTCCTTCCGTCGAAGAAAAAATCATCAGGCGGAGGGCTGGGGACCTACATCCTGGTCCGGTTCTTCCTGATCCTTCCGACCATGTTCATCCTGGTGACCATGGTCTTCTTCCTGATGCGGGTCATCGGAGACCCCATCACCGCCGCCCAGGGTGGCAGGCTTCCCCCGGATGTGCTGGCCCAACGCATCCACGACGCCGGCTACGACCGGCCCATCATGGTGCAGTACTTCGAGTACCTTGGGCAGGTGGCGACCGGCAACTTCGGCACGACGATCACCGACCGCCGTCCCGTGGTTGAAATGCTGGCAACCTTCGGCACCGCCACCCTCGAACTGGCGATCAACGCCGTGATCGTGGCATTGCTGGTGGGCATCCCGCTGGGACTGCTCGCCGCCCACCGGCGTGACAAGGCAGCGGACGCGGTCCTGCGCTTTTTCGCCATTCTCTGCTACGCCACTCCCGTGTTCTTCGCGGGCCTGCTGCTGAAGCTGACCTTCTCGGTCTGGCTCGGCTGGCTGCCGGTCGCGGGACGTGCCTCAACCAGGACCGAACTGGCCATGGGCGCCCTGGCGGCGCCCACCGGGGTCTACTGGCTGGATGCGCTGCGCAGCGGCAACATGGCGGCGCTCGGCGACGTGATGGCCCATGCGGTCCTCCCGGCAGTTGCCCTCGGGCTGCTCACGGCCGGGGTCTTCCTCCGGCTGGTCCGCACGAACGTGATCGGCACGCTCGGCAAGGACTACGTGGAGGCCGGCAGGTCCCGCGGCGTCAGTGAATTCCGGCTCGTGACCAAGCACGCCTACAAGCCTGCGCTCATCCCGATCATCACCGTCATGGGGCTGCAGATCGCCCTCCTGCTGGGCGGCGCCGTCCTGACGGAAACCACCTTCGAGTGGAAGGGCCTGGGCTACCAGCTGGTCCAGTACCTGAACGCGCGCGACTTCGTCGCGGTCCAGGGCATCGTTGTGCTGCTCGCGGTCATCGTCGCCGTCACGAACTTCGTGGTGGACGTCGTCGCAGCCCTGATCGACCCGCGAGTGAGGTACTAGCCATGAACGCAACCACAGCAAGCGGGCGCAAACAGCCCTTCGTTTACCGGCTTCCGGTGATCTCCCATTTCAGGAAGAGCGTCGGGCTGCAGCGCGGTATGCTCGTCACCGGCCTCGTGCTGACCATCGCCTTCCTGCTGACGACCGTGCTGGCGCCGGTGATCGCGCCTTACGGGTACTCGCAGCTCAGTGACGCCTCCGGTACCTTCCCCGCCCAGCAGGCCCCCAGCGGCAGCCACATCATGGGAACCACTGTGGGCGGCTATGACGTGTTCTCCCGCGTGGTCTGGGGCTCGCAGACGGCCGTGATCGTGATCGTCGTCGCGGTGGCCATGTCGATCTTCCTGGGGGTCGCGCTCGGCCTGATCAGCGGTTACTTCGGCGGCTGGCTGGACCGGATCCTTGTCGTGATCGCCGACGCGATCTACGCATTCCCGTCCCTGCTGCTGGCCATCGTGATGTCAATCGTCATCAGCCGCGGCCAGTCCAGTTTCTGGGGCGGCATCCTGGCCTGCTCCTTCGCGATATCCGTGGTGTTCGTCCCGCAGTACTTCCGCGTAATCCGGGCCGAGACCATCCGGCTGAAGGCGGAGCCCTTCGTCGAGTCGGCCAAGGTGGTGGGTGCCTCCAGCGTCCGCATCATGGGACGCCACATCTTCAAGAACGCAACGCGCACGCTGCCACTGATCTTCACGCTGAATGCATCCGAGGCAATCCTGACCCTGGCGGGGCTGGGCTTCCTGGGCTTCGGCATCGAACCGTCCTCCGCCGCCGAGTGGGGCTTCGACCTCAACAAGGCCATGGCCGACGCCTCCTCCGGCATCTGGTGGACGGGTGTCTTCCCCGGTACGGCCATCGTCCTGACCGTACTTGGACTGACCCTCGTCGGCGAGAGCATGAACGATCTCAACGACCCACGGCTCAGGGGCCGCAGGAAGGCCGGGGGCAAGGTCCCCGCCGGAGGCCCCGTCTCCACCGCCGGCGCGCAGGCCGCCCCTGAAGCAGAAGCGAGAACGCTATGACCATCAACATCGGTTCCGTTCCGGACCAGGCGGCAGCAGGCAAGCAGCCCGTTCTGGACATCGACCACCTCAAGGTCACCTTCGCGACCGACGGCGGCGACGTCTACGCCGTCAAGGACGTCAGCCTCCAAGTCAATCCCGGCGAAGTCGTCGCCATCGTCGGTGAATCGGGCTCCGGCAAGACCGTGACGGCCAAGACGATCCTGGGCCTGCTGCCGGAAACGGCGACCAGTTCGGGCGCCGTCCTGATCAACGGCAACAACGTCATCAGCGTCAGCGCGGCGAAGCTCCGGCAGATCCGTGGCCGCGACGTCGCCATGGTCTTCCAGGAACCGTCCACGGCACTCAATCCGGTCTTCACCGTGGGCTGGCAGATTGCCGAGGGCATCCGGGCGCATGCCGACGCGGGCAGTGGGCACCGTATCAACGCCAAGGATGCCAAGGCGCGGGCCATCGAGGCGCTGCGCAAGGTCGGCATCCCGGACCCGGAAACCAGGGTCAACTACTATCCGCACCAGTTCTCGGGCGGCCAGAAGCAACGCGTCGTCATTGCCGCCGCGCTGGCCCTGAACCCGGGCCTGATCGTGGCCGACGAGCCCACGACGGCCCTGGACGTCACCGTCCAGGCAGAGATCCTGGAGCTGCTCCGGGACCTGCGGGACAAGTACGGCACATCGATCGTGCTGATCACCCACAACATGGGTGTCGTCGCCGACCTCGCCGACCGCGTGGTGGTCATGTATCAGGGCGATGTAGTGGAGGAAGCTCCCGCCCGGGTGCTGTTCGCCCAGCCCCGGGAGGACTACACCAAGAAGCTCCTCGCAGCAGTCCCGCACCTGGGCCGCAACTCCGCATCCGTTGGCATGACCCAACGCGCCCACCAGGGCGGCAAGGTGCTGGTCGAGGCGAAGGACCTGACGATCGAGTACCCAGGCAGGCTGGGCAGCCCGGCCTTCAAAGCGGTCGACGGCGTCAGCTTCACGGTGTCCGAAGGCGAAGTCTTCGGCCTGGTGGGGGAGTCGGGCTCCGGCAAGACCACGATCGGCCGGGCCATCGCCGGACTCAACCGCACCACGGGCGGCAGCCTGAAGGTGCTGGGCTACGAAATGCTGAACTTCAAGGAGCGCAGCTTCAAGCCGCTCCGCAAGGAGATCGGCTTCGTGTTCCAGGACCCGGCGGCATCCTTCAATCCGCAGCTGACCATCGGCGACTGCGTGGCGGAACCGCTGATCATCCACTCCAACCCGACCCCGGCGCAGGCGCGCCAGCGCGTCGGGGAGCTGCTTGAGTCGGTGCAGCTGCCGGCGTCATACGCTGAGCGTTTCCCGCACGAACTCTCCGGTGGCCAGCGGCAGCGCGCCTCCCTGGCACGGGCGCTCATCCTGAACCCGAAGCTGCTCATCGCCGATGAGCCGACGTCGGCCCTGGACGTCTCCGTGCAGGCCGTGGTGCTGGAGCTCTTCAAGGAGATCCAGCGGGAGTTCGGGTTCGCCGCACTGTTCATCAGCCATGACCTCGCCGTGGTGGACATGCTGTCCCACTGGGTCGGTGTGCTCTACAAGGGCAAGATGGTGGAGCAGGGGCTCGGGAACCAGGTGATGGGCCATCCGCAGCACGACTACACGAAGAAACTCATCGCGTCGCTGCCCGTTCCGGACCCCGACGAGCAGGCCCTGCGGCGGGCGGAATTCCGCACCGTACTTCACGGCTGATCCCGTCCCGCGCCTCCCTGCGGCACCACTGTCCGATGGGCATGCCCCCCGTTCGCTTCGAACGGGGGGCATGCCCATCGGACGGCCTGACGGGGGAGCTGCGGCGGCGCTTAACAGCAGAAGTGATTAGGCCCGGTGCCCCTAGACTGGGTCAATGACCGAGCAGAACCACACTCTTCCCGATCCCGATCCCGATCCCGATCCCGATCCCGATCCCGATGTCGATTCCTACGACCCCACGGCCAGCTCCCTGGCAGGTCACGTGGATCCCGCAGTGATGGCGGAGCTGTTGTCGATCCGCTCCAGCATCGACAACATCGATGCCACCCTCGTGTTCCTCCTCGCGGAGCGGTTCAAGGCCACGCAGAAGGTCGGCTTCCTGAAGGCCGCGCACAAACTTCCCGCCGGAGACCCGGGCCGGGAATCGGCGCAGATCGCACGCCTGCGCCACCTCGCCGCCGAAGCCCACCTGGACCCGGCCTTCGCAGAGAAGTTCCTGAACTTCATCATCGGCGAGGTCATCCGCCACCATGAAGCCATCGCCGAAGACCACCAGGCGGCCGCCGACCAGGCAGCAGCCCGGGACGCAGAGGCCCGGAACACGGCCGGCGGCGGCGCTGCCGGGGACATGGCGGTCCCTGCCGCCGGATCCACGGATCCGTCCGTCACCGCAGACGCCTAGCCATGACCGCCCGGACTCCGCAGGAACCCAACGAAGTCACCGCGACAGCCCTGGGCCCGTGGCCCGGCGAGGACCCGGTCGAGGCCACGCGGATCGTCCGCGGCGAACTCGGCAGCCCCCACCTGCCGTTCCTCGCCGAGCTGCCTGACCGCGGTGTCGGCTCGGACGCCCTCGGCCGGACCGCGTCCCTGCTCGTGGAGTTGGCCGTGGATGTCCAGCCCTACGGCTGGAGGATCGTGGACCGGCCAGGCAAGGACCTGATGCGGGCCAGATCGGCGCTCTCCACCGACATCAACATCCTGGCCGACGTGATCGGCGCCGAGGATTCCCCGGCGGCGGACGTCAAGGTCCAGCTCCGGGGCCCGCTCAGCCTCGCTGCCGGACTGCACCTGCACAACGGGGAACGTGCCCTGATCGACTACGGCGCCCGGCGGGACATCGCCGCCTCCCTGGCCGCCGGCGTCGACGGTTATTTGTCCCGGGTCGCCACCGCCGCCCCCGGGGCCCGGATCGTGGTGCAGATCGATGAACCGGAGATCGCGTCTGTGCTGGGCGGGACCATTCCGACGTCCAGCGGCTACCGGACCCTGCGTTCCGTTCCCGGCCAGGAAATCACCGAATCCTGGCAGCTGGTCATCGACGCACTGCGGGCTGCCGGTGCCGTCGAAATCGTGGTGTCGGTCCCGGAAGTCGAGGCGCCGTTTGACCGGATCCTTGCCGCGGGCGCGGACGGGATCGCCGTGCCGCTTCGGGGACTCACCTCCCGCCAGTGGGAACAGCTCGCGGGGGCGGTCGAGGCCGGGAAACGCCTCTGGGCCGGTGCGCTGGACGTGGCCGATCCGGCCGCGAGGCTGCCGAAGGTCAGCGACGTCGTGGAGGACGTGTGGCGGCCGTGGCGGCAGCTGGGCCTTCCGGCAGCCACGCTGGGCGCGCTGCGGATCACCCCTTCGGACGGGCTGGCGGGGCACTCGCCGTCGTCCGCGACGGCGGTGCTGACCCGACTGACCCAGATCGCCGACGGGCTCAACCAGCGGGCCCTCGGCTAGCGAGGGCCCGGCGGGGGAACCCGAGCCGTCAGACCCGGCTTTCCCAACGGTCCGGACGCGCGCCCCCGGGGAGGAATCCCGGGGTCGTGATCCCGCCGGGGTAGGGTTCCAGCCGGTAGTCGAAATGCCCCGCGTACACCAGCATCAGGCCGATCTGGGGCTGGATCACCTTGACCTGGATGCGGTGCTTTCCGTGCTCTCCCTCGGCCGGGTCCCACCACTGTTCGGCGTAGGCCTTGGCATCGAGGGCCTCCGGCAGCGGCACCCGCAGCGGCCCCAGGAACAGCCGGGACGCTTCGGACACGCCCCGCAGCCGGCCTTCGGCGGTGACGCTGAGGTTGAGGTCCGTGACGAGCCGGCGGTACCGGCCGACGTAGTCCACGAGCCCGGCCCGGCTGCCCGAGGCATCGAAGCTCGTGGTGTCATGGAACAGCCGCGTCCTGCCCGGAAAGAAGATTTCACGTCGGGCCGTCAGGCTGGACCGGCCGAACGGATCCAGGTGCGCATGGTTCTCGATCCGGAACGGAACGTCCTCGCCGTATTCGGGGAAGAACGCCTGCTCGCCGGTGGTGGCCAGCAGCAGCGGACGCAGCCAGGGCTGCCGGCAGCCGACGACGTCGAACACTCCCTCGCCGACGCCGTAGTGGCCGGACCCGGGCGCGAGCGAGAAGTAGTCCTGGAGTTCCGGCTGCAGCCGGGCGAAGTCAGCGCCAAGGGCGAGTTCGTAGATCGGGGTGTGCACGGGATCCTCCTGGGGGCCCGGCCGGGTGCCGGGCATGTCCCCAGCATGCAGTACCGGGCACCGGATGTTCCAGCCTGCGCCATGCCGAGGAACCGGCCAATACGACAAAGCCATTTCTATAAGGGAATATATAACTATGAAGGCACGCATTCTGGTAGTGGACGATGACGAGGCGCTGGCCGAGATGATCGGTATTGTGCTGCGGAACGACGGATTTGAACCCGTCTTCTGCGCCGACGGCGGGCAGGCGCTGGACGTCTTCCGTTCCTCGAAACCGGACCTCGTGCTGCTCGACCTGATGCTTCCGGGCATCGACGGCATCGAGGTGTGCCGCCAGATCCGCGCCGAATCCGATGTTCCGATTGTGATGCTGACCGCCAAGGCGGATACCTCGGACGTGGTCCGCGGGCTCGAGTCCGGCGCCGACGACTATGTCCCCAAACCCTTCAAGCCCGCCGAGCTCGTGGCCCGTGTCAGGGCGCGGCTCCGGCCCGGCGACCAGAAAGCGCCGGAGACCCTCCGGATCGCGGACGTCACCATCGACGTCGCCGGCCACCTGGTCAGCCGGGGGAGCGACCGGATCTCGCTGACCCCGCTGGAATTCGACCTGCTCGTCGCGCTGGCCCGCAAGCCGTGGCAGGTCTTCACCCGGGAGCTTCTCCTGGAGCAGGTCTGGGGGTACCGGCATGCCGCCGACACGCGGCTGGTCAACGTCCATGTCCAGCGGCTGCGGTCAAAGATCGAACGTGACCCGGAAGCCCCCGAAGTAGTACTGACGGTCCGTGGTGTCGGCTACAAAGCAGGGGCCTGAGCCGACGGACGGCAACCCCGGAGCCACTCCCGTGAACGTCGCCCCTGCACCTCCTGACGGCCCGGTATCCTGGTGGCGGAGGCTGCGCTTCCGCAGCCGGATCTGGATGCGGCGCGGGTGGATTGTTGGCGTGCGCGTGGCCCGGCTGGTGCGTACGGGCGCCGTCCGGTTGCTGCCGGGCATCCGGTACCTCGGGCGCGCCATCCACCGGCGGTGGCGGCGGTCCCTGCAGTTCCGGACTGTTCTGACCACCCTCATGCTCGCCATCGGTTCCTTCGCCGTGGTGGGCGCCTATCTGTCCAACCAGATCGCCAATAACCTCTTCCAGGAGCGGCTCGCCCAGGCCGAATCTGAGACCCGTTACAACGTCAAACAGGTCCAGGAGACGTTCGACGGCGCCCAGGTCACCGACCAGTCCAGCGTCATCACCCTGGTCTATGACACCCTGAATGCCGTCGAAGGCCGCGGCTCCGTGATCCAGCGGCGCTACGTCTTCGAGGCGATGCCGGAACAGACCAAGCCCCGCAACCGGTGGGTCGAATCGCGGGCCTCGGACCAGCTGACCATCAGCGTGATTCCGCCGGACCTGCGCAAGGCCGTGCAGGATTCGGGAAAGGACCAGTTCTGGGCCTCCACCCAGTTCCCGGTGGGAACCGAGGACCGGCCCGGGATCGCCGTCGGCAACAAGGTCACCTTCAACGGCACGGTCTACGAGCTCTACCTGATCTATGACCTCAACACGGCGCAGAAGACACTCAACGAGATCCAAAACGTTCTCCTCGCTGGCGCCGCGGTGCTGGCGCTGATGATCGGCGCCGTGGCCTGGTACGTTACCCGCAACGTCGTGAGCCCGGTCAGCCATGCCGCACTGGTCTCGGAAAAGCTTGCCGCCGGCCAACTGCAGGAGCGCATGGTGGTCAAGGGCGAAGACGAGGTGGCCAGGCTCGGCGCCTCGTTCAACCACATGGCCGCGAGCCTCCAGGAGCAGATCACGCAGCTTGCCACCCTCTCGCAGATGCAACAGCGCTTCGTCTCCGACGTCTCCCATGAGCTCCGCACACCGCTCACAACGGTGCGGATGGCGGCGGAAGTGCTCTACGACGCCCGGGAGGATTTCGACCCCATCAACAAGCGCTCCGCGGAACTGCTGTACCACCAGGTGGAGCGGTTCCAGTCGCTGCTGGCCGACCTGCTGGAAATTTCCCGCTTCGACGCGGGCGCCGCCATCCTCGACGCCGAGCCCACGGACATCGTCCAGCTCATCTCCCATGTGATGGAGGGCGTCGGTCCCGTCGCGGCGGAGTACGGCTCGGAAATCACCTTCAACGCCCCCGCAGGCAGCGTCATCGTGGAGATGGACGATCGGCGGATCGACCGCATCCTGCGCAACCTGGTCCTGAATGCCCTGGAACACGGCGAAGGCCGCCCGGTGAACATTTCCGTGGCCGCCAATGACACTGCCGTGGCGGTCGCCGTCCGGGACCACGGCATCGGCATGACCCACGCGGAGGCGGCCCGCGTCTTCGACCGCTTCTGGCGCGCCGACCCCGCCCGGGCGCGGACGACGGGCGGCAGCGGCCTCGGACTGTCCATCGCCGCGGAGGACACCAAACTCCACAACGGTTGGCTGCAGGCCTGGGGCAAGAAGGGAAGAGGTTCCAACTTCCGGCTGACCCTTCCATTGCACCAGGGCGCGGTCATCACCAAGTCACCGCTCCAGCTGGAGCCGGCCGACGTCGGACTCCCCGGTGCCGGACGCGATCGGACCATGCTGCTGCTGGACCAGTCACCCGCCCCGGCTGCCGTGAGCAACTCGGCTGCAGCCGCCGGAACAGAGGCCGCCGGAACAGAAACTCGCGGAAGCGGAAAGAAGGACGGGTCATGAGCAGCGCCTCAAGTAAGCTCACGCGCGCCGCCGCGGCTGTGCTCGCACTGGTCCTGATCCTCCTGGCCGCGTGCGCGCAGATCCCCCGATCGGGCCCTGTCGGCAAGAGCACGGACGAGAGCGCCGGCAACCCCAATGCCCCGGTTTTCTTCCCGGCCGCCCCGCGTGAAGGGGCCGGACCGGAGTCGGTGATCGAAGACTTCTACAGCGCCGGCAGCGGCTACGAGGACGATTACGCCGTGGCACGGCAGTACCTCACACAGGCATCGTCCGTCACCTGGAAGCCGGACCAGCGCACGCTGGTGTTCCGGTCTGCCAGGGTGGTGCCCACCGGCGTCGAGAACGCATTCAACTATGAACTCGACCTGGCCTACTCCGTCGATGCGGACGGGGTTGCCACCCAACTGCCCGAGGGTACGAAGGAAGACGTCCCGGCCACGCTGACGCAGGTGGACGGCCAGTGGAGGATCGCCGCGATCCCGGACGGCACGGCCATCCCGGAGGAGACCTTCAAGGTCATCTACGGCGCCTATCCGATTTACTTCTATGACCCCAGCTTCACCTACGCCGTTCCGGATGTCCGGTGGTTCATCAAGAAGAAGACCGTCAAGGCCATGACGAGCGCCCTCCTCGGCGGCCCCGCCCCCTACCTCAAGGGCGCCGTCGTCAGTGCCTTCCCCTCCGGCATCAAACTGGCCCGCGAATCGGTGCCGGTGGTTTCCGGGGCCGCCCAGGTGGACCTCACTGCCAAGGACCTTGTCGAGGCCTCCAACGAGGACAGGCTGAGGATGCAGACCCAGCTGGCCCTGACGTTCCGCAGCCAGCCCGATGTCATCAACGTCGAGCTCCGGGCCAACCAGGACCTGGTGCGCGTCGAAGACAACGGCTCGGTCCTGCCTCCGGTCCGGAACAAGACCGTCCCGGCGCACCAGATCGCCGTGAGCAACAATGACCTGGTCCGGTACGAGAACAACCGGCTCTCGCCACTGCCCGACATCGCGTCCGTCGCCGCGCTCACGCCCCGTGCCCCGGCAGAATCGCCGGTCTCACAATCCGCGGCTTTCCTCAATGCCGCCCGCAACACCCTGTACTCGGTCGTGCCCGGCCAGCCTGCCAGGGCACTCTCGACGCGGGCCACCCTGTCCCGTCCCTCCTTCGACCGGTATGACTGGGTCTGGGCGGCCGGGCCGGGGGCCAACGGGGCCAGCGAGGTCCTTGCCGACCGGCCCGTCGGCGTGGCCCAGGGTTCCGCCGTGCCCGCCGTGACCCTGACCCCGGGCTGGCTCGCCGGACGGAGCGTCAAGGAGTTCAGGATCTCCCGTGAGGGTGCGCGGGCCCTCGTGATTTCGGAACTGAACGGCAAGACCCTGGTCCAGGTCACCGGGATCATCCGGACGGCCGACGGCACCCCGCGGGACCTCACCGCGCCGACGACCCTCCTGACGGTGCGGGACCCGGACCAGGGCGTGTGGGTCGACGACACCACGGTTGCCGTCATGAAGGGCTCCGCGAGCGAAAACGTGACCCCCGAGCTGCTGTCCCTCGCCGCTGCGCAGCCTCAGCTGCTGGCACCGTGGCCGGGGCTCACCGCCCTCACCGCGGGCAACGGCACGGAAGAAATCTTCGGTCAGTCCGCGGAAGGGATCTTCCAGCGGCTGGGCAACGGCTGGTCGCCCCAGCTCAAAGGCGCCCTGGACCCGTCCTTCCCCGGCTGATCCCGCTTCCGGCAGCGGGCTGCCTGCGCGGGGATGGCGGGCTGTCCACATAGCGGGAGCGGCGGCTTCCGCGGTGGCCGCCGACACGCAAGGCTTGCAGCATGACCCGATCGCGGCCCTGCCCCAAGGAACGCGCCAGCAAGGACGGCGACGACGGAGGATCCCGCCGGCGTCTGCCTCCGGCCAGGGCCGTGGACCCGGACCTGGCCCCGGCGGCGCCGACGGCGGCCAGGCACCGGGGCGGCTACACCCGTCCGCTGCCCAGACTGGCGGACCGGACCGCTGCGGCCGGGACGGAGCTGATGGCGCTGGCGGCCCCGGTGGAGTGCGTCTGCTGCGGCGCCGAGGACGCGGCCCTTTGCGGCGCGTGCGGGCGGCAGGTCCGCCTGCTGACGCTGAACCCCTTCCGGGCCGAGGGCCAGGCGCCGTCCCTGATGGACATGGACGGCACCGTGATCCTTCCGGTGGTGGCTGCCGGTGCCTACCGCGCGGAGCTGGCGCAGGCCGTGCTGGCCTTCAAGAACCACGGCCAGGGCCGGCTCGGGGACGTGCTGGCGAGGGGCCTGGCGCGCGCCCTCAGCGCCGCGGTGGGGGACGGGCAGGGTCTCTGCCTGGTTCCCGTGCCCACCAGCAACGGAGCCTTCCGGCGGAGGGGATTCAGCCCGGTCCATCTCCTGCTCACGAGGCTCAGCCGCCGGGATCTTGCCGGCCTTACCATCATCGATGCACTGCGGACAGCCGGTCACGCCACCCGGGCCCCGGAGCCTGCGGGAGCAGCACTCAGCGGCCGTCTGCTGGCCCTGATGCCAGGTTCCCGGGCGGCGCCCGGGGGACCGGGAACTCCGCGCGGCGGCCAGAAGGGGCTGGGCAGGGGGGACCGGGCGAAGCGCGTGCGGGGATCGATGCGGGCCAGGGGCGGACTCCGTGCCCCGGACATCAGGGGACGTCCGTGCATCATCGTCGACGACGTGCTGACCACCGGGGCGACGCTGGCCGAGGCCGCCCGTGCGCTGCGCGAAGCAGGCGGGCAGGTCCGGGGCGCCGTCGTCCTCGCCGCGACACGCCCGCCGGTCGTCTCCGCTTCCGGTCCCCCTGACCGCATGGCGGCGGGGAAGGCACGCGTCAAGCAAAAAAATAAACCGGAAAAGGATGAATAACAGGAGGCTATGAACTAACGTCGAAGATGGGTACCAAGAACAGATGTACCTGTCGATGGCGGCTCGGAAAGGGGCTCGACTGCCAGTCAGATCGGCCCCGGGAAGTGCCCCCGTCGTGTCACCGAAGTCATTTGGAGGGCACCATGGAGTTCATGATCAGCGGACGTAATTTGACGGTCTCAGACCGCTTCCGCGAGTACGCCGACGACAAGATCTCGAAGATCGCCTCGCTGGGGGACAAGGTCCAGCGGGTGGACGCGAAGGTCTCCAAGGAGACCAAGGCCCGGCAGGCCGACGAGATGCTCACGGTTGAACTCACTGTCTTGGGTCGCGGCCCCGTAATCCGGGCCGAAGCCAGCGCCGCCGACAAGTTCGCCGCCTTCGATCTCGCCTACAACAAACTTCTTGAACGCCTGCGCAGGGCCAAGGACCGCAGCAAGGTCCATCACGGCCGGCACACCCCCAAGTCCGTCACCGAGGCGACGGCAACCCTCGAGCCGGCAAGCCCCACCGAGCCCCTGTACGTCGAGGTGGGCCGCGCGGAGGAACCCCAGGCGCCGGCGGCAGAGAAATCCCCCTATGACGTCGAGAACGACATCCCGGCCGGAGACTCGCCGGTATTGATCCGCCGCAAGGTTTTTCCGGCCGCGTCCCTGTCGCTGGACGACGCCGTCGACAACATGGAGCTGGTCGGTCACGACTTCTACCTTTTCGTGGACAAGGACACCAAAGCACCCTCCGTGGTCTACCGCCGCGAGGGCTGGACCTACGGGGTAATCTCCCTGGACCAGACATGCGAACCGGGGCAGGCTCCGCTGGAAGAGAAGATCCTCGCCTACCGTTCCGAGGACGCACCTGCCACCACCTAGGCCGGTGGAGGCTCTTCCGACGAAGGAACTGACATGCACGCATCGCTGAGCCTCAACCAGGCACGGCGGATCGCATTGGCAGCCCAGGGATTGGACAAGGTACGGCCCGCCGGACCCGTGAGCGCACGGGCGGTGGGCCGTACGTTTGCCCGGCTGCATCTGGTCCAGATCGACTCCGTCAATGTGCTTTCCAGGAGCCACTACCTGCCGTTCTTCTCCCGGCTGGGAAACTACGACCGCAGCATCCTGCACCGGATGGCAGCGACCCATCCGCGCCGGATGATGGAGTACTGGGCGCACGAGGCCAGCTTCATCCGGCCGGACCATTTCCAGGACCTCGTGCTGTGGCAGAACCGGAAATGGGTCGGCGCTTCCGCGATGGACCCCGCGCTGCGGGACGCCGTCACCGCCGGGGTGCTGGACGCCCTCGCAGCCGGCAGGCCGATGACGGCCGCGGAACTGACGGCCGCGCTGGGACATGTGGAGAACCGGCAGCGGGCCAGCTGGGGCTGGAACTGGAACGCCGTCAAGCGGGTCCTGGAACACCTCTTCGAGGAAGGGCTCGTCTCCGCGGACTCCCGGACCGGATCCTTCGAACGCCGCTACACCCTGACCGCCAGGGTCCTGCCCGGAAGGCTGCTCCCCGGCACGGCCCTGGCGCTGGACGGCGTGGAGCCGGATCCGGCTGCGGCCATGGACCGGCTGATTGACGCCGCCGCGCAGGCCCACGGGATCGGGACCGTGCGCTGCTTCGCGGACTACTTCCGAACACCGCTGCGGGCAGCCGCCGTATCTGTGGAACGACTCGTCGCGGCCGGCAGGCTCCAGCCGGTCACAGTTCCAGGCTGGAACAAGCCGCTGTACCGGCACATCGGGGCGAAGCTCCCGCGCACGGCCACCGGGCGGGCACTGCTGAGCCCCTTCGACTCCCTGGTCTTTGAACGCCGGCGGCTCGAGGACCTGTTCGGGTTCCACTACCGGATCGAGATCTACACCCCGGAACCGAAGCGCCGCTTCGGATACTACGTGCTGCCGTTCCTGCTGCGGGACGGGATCGTTGCCAGGGTGGACCTCAAGGCCGACCGTGCCGGCGGACGCCTGCTGGCCAGGGCCGCCCATGCCGAGCCCGGCGCGCCGGCCGACACCGCCGTCGAACTCGCCGCGGAACTGCAGCTCATGGCAGAGTGGCTGGAACTGGACGGGGTTGTTGTCTGCCCGGCGGGGGACCTGGCGGAGGCGCTCGCGGAGGCCGTCTCCGGGGCTAAGGCGGCGTATCCGCTCTGAGGGAACAGGCGCCACCGGCCCGGTGTCTCTCCCGTAGACTGAACACGCCAGAATTCGGCAGCTTGAGACTGGGAGCAACTTCACGTGGCATCACTTATCGAAAAACTTCTCCGCACGGGGGATAAAAAAACCCTAAGGCAACTGCGGAACTATGCCGATTCCATTAATGCCCTCGAAGCCTCCTTTAAGACCTTCACCGATGCCGAGCTGCGCGAAGAGACCGACCGTCTCCGCGAGCGGCACGTGGACGGGGAGAAGCTGGACGATCTCCTGCCCGAGGCGTTCGCCGCCGTCCGCGAAGCCTCCTCCCGCACCCTCGGCCTGCGCCACTTCGACGTCCAGCTGATGGGTGGCGCCGCGCTGCACCTGGGAAATATTGCCGAGATGAAGACCGGTGAAGGAAAGACCCTCGTGGCCACTGCTCCGGCCTACCTCAATGCCCTCGCCGGCAAAGGCGTGCACGTCATTACCGTCAATGACTACCTCGCCGAATACCAGTCCGACCTGATGGGCCGCGTCTACCGCTTCCTGGGGTTGAGCAGCGGTTGCATCCTGTCCAACCAGGATCCCACCTTCCGCCGCGAACAGTACGCCGCGGACATCACCTACGGGACCAACAACGAATTCGGCTTCGACTACCTGCGCGACAACATGGCGTGGGACAAGTCAGAGCTCGTCCAGCGCGGCCACCACTTCGCCATCGTTGATGAGGTGGACTCAATCCTCATCGATGAGGCCCGTACCCCGCTCATCATTTCCGGACCCGCGCAGGGTGACACGAACCGCTGGTACAGCGAATTCGCCAAGGTGGTCATGCGCCTGAATCCGGATACCGACTACGAGGTCGACGAGAAGAAGCGCACCGTCGGCGTGCTCGAGGCCGGCATCGAAAAGATCGAGGACTACCTCGGCATCCACAACCTGTATGAGTCCGCCAACACCCCGCTGATCGGCTTCCTGAACAACGCCATCAAGGCCAAGGAACTGTTCAAGCGGGACAAGGACTACGTCATCCTGGACGGCGAAGTGCTGATCGTGGACGAGCACACGGGCCGCATCCTCGCCGGCCGGCGCTACAACGAGGGCATGCACCAGGCCATCGAGGCCAAAGAAGGTGTTGAGATCAAGGCCGAGAACCAGACCCTCGCCACCGTGACGCTGCAGAACTACTTCCGCATGTACAAAAAGCTTGCGGGCATGACCGGTACCGCCGAGACCGAAGCCGCCGAGTTCATGAGCACCTACAAGCTCGGCGTCGTCGCCATCCCCACCAACAAGGACATGCAGCGGATCGACCAGTCGGACCTCGTCTACAAGAACGAGGCGGTAAAGTTCGAGGCCGTGGTCAAGGACATTGCCGAACGGCATGAGAAGGGCCAGCCGGTCCTCGTCGGCACCACCAGCGTGGAGAAAAGCGAATACCTCTCCCGGCTGCTGGCCAAGGAGGGTGTTCGGCACGAGGTCCTGAACGCCAAGAACCACGCCCGTGAAGCCGCGATCGTGGCCCAGGCCGGCCGCAAGGGCGCGGTGACTGTCGCCACCAACATGGCGGGCCGCGGTACCGACATCATGCTCGGCGGAAACGCCGAATTCACCGCCGTCGCAGAACTCGCGAAGCGCGGTCTGGACCCGGAGGAAAACTCGGTCGAGTACGAGGCCGCGTGGCCCGCCGCCTTCGAGGCCGCGAAGCAGTCCGTCAAGGAGGAACACGAGGAAGTCCTCAACCTCGGCGGCCTCTACGTGCTCGGCACCGAACGCCATGAGTCGCGCCGCATCGACAACCAGCTCCGGGGACGTTCCGGGCGCCAGGGCGACCCGGGCGAGTCACGGTTCTACCTGTCCCTGACCGACGACCTGATGCGCCTGTTCAACTCCGGCGCCGCGGAGCGGCTGATGAACAGCTCGGTGCCGGACGACGTCGCCCTCGAATCCAAGCTCGTCTCCCGCGCCATCGCCTCGGCACAGGGGCAGGTCGAGGGCCGCAACGCCGAACAGCGCAAGAACGTGCTCAAGTACGACGACGTCCTGAACCGCCAGCGTGAAGCCATTTACGGGGACCGCCGCCGCATCCTCGAAGGCGACGACCTGCACGAGAAGGTCCAGTTCTTCCTGGAAGACACCATCAATGCCTTCATCGACGAAGCCACCGCGGAGGGCACCGGCGACGACTGGGACTTCAACCTGCTGTGGTCCAATCTCAAGACCCTTTATCCGGTGAGCTTCACGCCCCGCGACGTGATCGACGAGGCCGGCGGAAAGTCACGGATCACCGTGGAGTTCCTCAAGGAGGAGATCCTTTCCGATGCCCGCCTGGTCTACCAGGCCCGCGAAGAAACCATCGGATCCGAGAGCATGCGCGAACTCGAGCGCCGGGTCGTCCTGTCGGTGATCGGACGTAAATGGCAGGAACACCTCTATGAGATGGACTACCTCAAGGAGGGCATCGGCCTGCGCGCCATGGCCCAGCGGGATCCGCTGGTGGAGTACCAGCGCGAGGGCTTCATCATGTTCCAGGCCATGATGGAAGCCATCCGCGAGGAAAGCGTCGGCTTCCTGTTCAACCTGGAGGTCGAGGTGACCCCGGCGGAGGACGTGGTCGTGGCGGATGCTGCGGGCCAGCACACCGAACACCATGAGCCGCAGATCCACGCCTCCGGGCTCGAAGCCCCCGACAAGCCCGCCCAGCTGCAGTACAGCGCCCCCGGTGAGGACGGCTCCGCCGAGACCCGCATCGAGGCCAAGGCCTCGGGACGCTCCGGAAATCCGGCCAAGGCGGCAGCGCAGGAATCCCCGCGCCGAAGTGCCAGGAAGAAGCGGCGCTGAGCCGCCGCTGACTGCTGGTCCCAGGCGGCAACATTGACGGAGGGCCGGAACACCTTGTTCCGGTCCTCCTTTGATCAGGGGCCTCCTTAGCCGATCTCCAGTACGGTGATGCGCCAGGCCAGCCTGCTGCGCTCAAGCCGCAGGGCGACCGCCCGGACCCGCAGTTCGTCGACCACGACGGCGCTTGCCTCGTACACGTCCGGCGAGACCTGGCAGGCCCGGACCGAGCGGACGCAGGGATTCCGGTGCAGCCGTCCCGCCGTTGGCGAGCTTCCGGAGGCCATCCTGCGCGTCAATGCGGCCCGGTGCTGCAGGGCCGCAAGGCACCGCTCGTCCAGCCGTCGGGCCAGCTGCTGCACCGGCCGGGTGCCGGCCAGGACTTCTATCGCGGCCTGGACGGTGCTGCGGGAGATGGCGCAGATCTCGCGGCTCTCATCAACCACGCGCAGGCGGGCGGCCGGGACTGCTGATTCGGAGGCTGGTGAAACGGGGACGGCCGCGGCTGCGGGGATCCCGGTCATTGCGCTCATGATGCTTCCTCTGCGTGGTTGTGGGTTCTGATGCAGGTCGTGTTGCTGCTTCGTCGCGCCGCGGCGGCTTGGGGTGACGGCGGGCGGGCGCTGTCAGGTGCCGGGCGGGAGCCGCAGGACCTGGCCAGGCAGGAGCACATCGGGGTTTTCGCCGATGGCCGGCCGGTTGGCCTGGTACAGCCGGGGCCACTCGACGGCGATGTCGACGTCGGAGGCGAACGGTCCCAGTTCCGCGGCTGCAAGGCTCCAGAGCGAATCCCCCGCACGGACGGTGATATCCCGGAGGGCCGCTGCGGGCTCCTGCGGCCGCAGTTGGGGGGAAGCGAGCGGGCCGGGCTCCACGAGCGGGCGCAGCGGTTTCCATTGCGGGTCCGCCACCGGCACGGTGGTGCGGGACGGGGGCTCCGGTGCCGAGGTTGCCGGGACGGTGGCCGCAGGATCCGGTCCTTCCGCGAAGGACGCGCCCGACGTCGGTGTCCAGGCCGCGGAAACGGCGGTCCGGGGGGACGGGCCGGTGCCGGGCACCGCGGGCGGGGTTGCTGCGCTGGCAAGCTGGGCGGTGATGAGCTGGAATCCGACGGCGGCCAGGGCGAGGCGCCGCATGAAGCCGGGGCTGAACTTACCGGCGGCTTCGGCGGCCCGGGTCCGTCCCCCGCGCTCCAACAGGGCCGCAGCGAAGGCGATCAGCAGGGACATCACCCACCACGTGATGACGATCAGGCCGGCTGTGTTGGCCAGGATTCCGAGCTGGTCTTCGAATGTCACGGACTGCTGCCGTGCGGACGAGGACCGCCAGCGCTGAACGAGGCTGTTTCCCGTGCCTGCAAGGAAGAAACCCAGCAGCAGGATCACGGCAGCCATGGCCGCATCCGCGCGCAGGAGGCGCGCAGGCCCGCCTTTCAGGGATTCAGTAGGGACCATGACTGCCTCCAATATCGTGAACCATCCGCCTCGACACCTGGTTTGATGTCATTTGATGTTGTTGGATGAACTTAGAGACAGTTTGATCGCATTATTGGGGTTTTGTCTAGGGAGGGAAGCGCGGTGTGGATTGACCGTCCCGGCACCCGCGCCTACGCTGGCGCCATGCGTTGGGACGACCTTTTTGGCGATATGGAGGCACAGCTGGCCGCCGGTGAGCGGCTGGATTTTGACGCGGACGTGGCGGAGCGGGCGCGGGCGGACGCGGCGGGAGTGGAACTGGGGGACCGGCTCCGCGGGTCGTTGGGCCTCCGGATCGGGATCCACCTCGCGTCCGGAACCAGCTTCGAGGGGGTCCTGAGCTATGTCGGAAGCCAGTCGCTGGTGCTCGACGAGCCGCGACACCAGGTCCTCATACCCCACGCGGCGGCGGTGCGCTATTCCGGGCTTTCCCGGCTCGCCGTGACGGAGCCGTCCGCGGTCCGGCAACGGCTCGGCCTTGCCAGTTCGTTGCGTGCCCTGGCACGGGACCGGGCGAGCCTGACCGTCCTGGTGGTGCGGGGACCGGGGGAGTCGGTGCTCCACGGGGTGATCGACCGCGTCGGGCGGGACTTCCTGGACTTTGCCGTGACGCAGGCCGGTGAGGACCGCCGTGCCGCGAACGTCCGCCAGACGGCGACCATCCCGTTCGCAGCCCTTGCGGGTCTCAGGTCCGCCCGGGGCCCGGACAGCCAGCCGTAGCTCTCCGCTCGGGCCGGCTTCTCAGGCCGGCGTCAGGGGGGAATCCGAGGCGTCAGGCGCGGGTGCGCGACGGTGCCATCCGCTCAGACAGATTTGGACTTGGCCTCTTCGATCATCCGGCTGGCCTCGGCATAGCGCTCCTGGATGTACTGCTCCAGCATGGTCTCCTCAACGCGCCACTGGCCGCGTCCGCCCACCTGGATAGCCTTGAGCTCTCCGCTGCGGACCAGCGCATAGGCAGCAGGGGAGTTGATCTGGAGCTGCTCGGCAACGTCTGCGAGTGTCAGGAATCGGGGCATGACACCATTTTGCCACCGTTGACGTGGCACGGTGCGGTTATCCACAGTTTGCGGCTGTTTGCTCCCGGATCTTCCTCCCGCATCTTCCGTACGGCCCGGCTGGAAGCAACAATGATGGAGTCCGGCCCGCACGGGCCGGAGGGCGACTACAGGGGGAGCAGGACGCATGAGCGTAGGCACGACGGCGGCAGCGGGTGCCCGGCTGAAGAAGCCATCATGGAAAGACCCCCGGCTCCTCATCGGGATCCTGCTCGTACTCGCCTCGGTCGCCGGCGTCGTTGCGCTGGTGGGCGCCGCGGACCAGACCACGGAGGCCTATGCGGCGCGTGAGCCGATCGCCGTCGGCGAGAAGCTGACTACGGACAAGCTGCACCGGGTCAAGGTCCGCCTTGGTGACGTCGAGGAGCACTATCTGACGCCGGAGACCGGAGTGGGCGGGGGGCTGGTCGCCGTCCAACGGATCGGCAAGGACCAGCTGCTGCCGCGCGAAAGCCTGGGACAGCCCGACGCACTGGACCGCAAACCCGTGGCCGTCACGGTCGAGGAGAGCCTGCCGGCCCAGGCCGTGCCAGGCTCGCGGGTGGATGTCTGGGTCGCCCTGCCGGATACCAGGAACGGCTTCGGCCAGCCCACGCTGCTGCTGCCGGGGGCAGAGGTCGCGCAGCTCACCCAGGGCAGCACGGCCCTGGGGTCATCCCGGTCCACCGTTGTGATGGTGCTCGTTCAGGACGATCAGATGCCGAAACTGCTCGGAGCGCAGGCCAACAAGGCCAAGATCTCCGTCGTCTGGAATCCGGGCGGTGCGTCGCGATGAGCATCCCAGTGGTGACGGTCGGGCGCACCCGCGAGGACCTGGTCGGCGGACTGGAACGGCTCCACGGCCCGGTGTCCGTCGTCCGCAGGTGCAGCGAACTTGCCGAACTGCTCGCAGCCTGCCAGAGCGGGCTGGCCCGCGCCGCTGTTGTGGCGGACGGCAGCCGGGAACTGACCGCGTCGCTGGTTGACCGGTTGTCCGCCGTCGGCGTTGTTGTCCTGGCCCTGACGGACAACCCCGCGGAGATGGCCAGGCTCCGTGGGATCGGCGTGGGGACCGAGCCGCCGGGGGTCGATGCCGGAGCCCTTGCCGCCCGGATCTCGGCGGCCGTCGCGCAGCTCACCGGCGCCGGGCTCCGGCCGCGGCCGGCCGCCGACAGTGCCTTTCCGGACGACGGGGCCCGACTGCAGACTCCCGGCGGCCCGGGCGCCGTGCCGGGTACCTCAGGAAAGGGACAGATCATTGCGGTGTGGGGCCCTGCGGGTTCGCCGGGCAGGACCCTGGTGGCGGCGAACATCGCCGGGGAACTGGCGGCCGAGGGCAAATCCGTGCTCCTGGTCGATGCCGACAGCTATGGCGCCAGCGTGGCCGCCATGCTGGGGCTGCTGGATGAGGCAGCCGGGGTGGCCCAGGCCTGCCGGCTGGCGGACCAGGGGCTGCTCGACGGCGAGGCCTTGCTCAGGATCGCTACTCCCGTGGCGACAAAATCGGGGACGTTCCGGGTGCTCACCGGCATCACCCGGGCGGACCGGTGGACGGAACTCCGGGCCGCCGCGCTCTCCCTGGTGCTGGAGCGGGCGCGGGAGATCGCCGAGGTGACGGTGGTGGACACCGGTTTCTGCCTTGAGGCCGACGAGGAACTGAGTTTTGACACCATGGCGCCGCGCCGGAATGCCGCGACGCTGAGGAGCCTGGAGCTGGCGGATACCGTTTTTGCCGTGGGATCAGCCGATTCCGTCGGCGTGCCGAGGCTGGTCCGGGGACTGGCCGAGCTGGAAACCGCGGTCCCGCAGGTGTCCCCGATAGTCGTGATGAACAAGGTCCGGGCCGCCGCCGTGGGCCGCTCCCCGGAGCGGCAACTGACGGACGCCTGGGAACGCTACGGCCCCGGGCCGGCGCTGTCGGCGTTCCTGCCGGCGGACCCTGCCGCGAGCGACGCCGCGCTGCTGTCCGGCTCACTGCTGCTGGAGACAGCCCCGGAATCGGGACTTCGGAAAGCCATCGCAAATCTGGTTTGTGCACCTGCACAGCGGAATCGCAAATCCTCTGTCTTTACTTCCACAGCAAAGCGCCGGGCAAAGGGTTAGGGTCGACGTAAAGGCCGCAACGAGGCGGCCCCGAACTGCTTTATGGAGGCGTTTGTCGATGTCGTCTGGGTCCAGTGTGGAGGATCAACCCGTTTCGATCGGTGCCGGTGAGGGCTACCTCGCGGATTACTATGAGCACCTCCCGGAAGAGGATTCCCGGGGCTATGCCCATGAGGTCCTGGCCGCAAGGGCCGACACCCACCGCCGGCTCGCCGCCAGGCGGCTCCCGGGAATCGCCAATATCTCCGTCATCGATGAGGCCGACTGCAGCGTCCTGTACGTCGTCACTGATGACATGCCTTTCCTGGTCGACTCGGTCAACGCGGAACTGGTCCGGCAGAAGGCGCCGATCCACCTGGTACTGCACCCGCTGTTCGTGGTCATGCGCAACCGTGCGAGCGGCGACCTGGTCAAGGTCTCGCGCGTGCCCTCCCATCTGGGCATCTCCAGCGGAGACACTGCGGCGATGCCTAACCTCTCCCACCTGATCGCCCAGGGCGACAACGCCTCCCACATGGAGTCCTGGATCGCCGTCGAAATCGCCCGCGTGGACGAGGAAAAGCGCGCCCGCCTGGTTGAAGGCATCGGGCGGGTGCTGGGTGACGTCCGCGCCGCCGTCGAGGACTGGCCCAGGATGCGCAGCAAGGCACTCGAGATCGCCGCGGACCTGGACAAGGTGTCCAACCCGGCCCAGATCACCGAACTGCGCCAGGCCCAGGAGCTGTTGCGCTGGATGGATGATGGCAACTTCACCTTCCTCGGATACCGCGAATACGACCTCATGAACGTAGCCGGCGAGGATGTGCTGGAACCCCGGGATGACAGCGGCCTGGGCCTGCTCCGCGGCGGCGCCGACACCCCGCACCAGATCCAGCACCTCACCGCGGCCGGCCGGAAGAAGGCCCGCGAGAAGCGTGCCCTCGTGATCACGAAGGCCAACTCCCGCTCCACCGTGCACCGTTCGGCGTACCTGGACTACATCGGAGTCAAGAGCTTCGACGCCGCGGGCAACGTCAACGGCGAGCGCCGGTTCATTGGCCTGTTCGCCACGAGTGCCTACGCCGGCTCCGTCCGGGCCATCCCGGTGGTCCGCGAAAAGGTCGCCGCCGTGCTGAACGGCGCCGGCTTCCCGCCGGATTCACACTCGGGCAAGGACCTGCTGGGGATCCTTGAGACATACCCCCGCGATGAGCTGTTCCAGATCGAGATTCCCGATCTCGCGGCCACGGCGACGGGCATCCAGCGGCTGCAGGAACGCCGCCGGACCCGGTTGTTCCTCCGGCCGGATATTTACGGCCGGTTCATGTCCGCCGTCGTTTATCTTCCCCGCGACCGTTACACCACGAATGTGCGGCTGCGCATCGAGCAGGAGCTGCGGGAAACATTCGACGCGGTCTCGATCGACTACGAGGCACGGATGACAGAATCCGCGCTGGCCCGGCTCTTCTTCCGGATCCGGCTGCCCAAGAACGCCGACGTCAGCAACGTCAACAGCGCGGAGCTGGAAAAGCGGCTGGTCCGCGCGGCACGCTCCTGGCCTGAGGGCATCACCGAAGTCCTGCGGGCCAGGTCCGAGAACGACGGTGCAGAGGGCGCCAAGGAACTCGCTGCCCTCTGGGCCGATGCCTTCCCTGCCGGTTACCGCGTCGATTACGAGGTCGAGGACGCGCTGGAAGACATCGCCCGCTTCGAGAAATACGGGGCGGCGGCCGAACGGGCCGGGGAAGGCATCAAGGCGGAACCAGGCGTCCACGTCTACCTTCCGGAAGGCGCCGGCGCGACGCTGGAGGAGGACGCGCGCGTCAAGCTCTACATGCTGGAGCCCAAGAGCCTGAGCCAGATCCTGCCGTTCTTCCACAACCTCGGGCTTGAGGTCCTCGACGAGCGTCCGTTTGAGATCGAAACGGCGGACCACCGTGACTTCTTCCTTTATGATCTCGGCCTGAAATACCCGGCAGGGGTTGACCCGCGGACGACCGGCCGGCTGCTCGCTGATTCCTTCGGGGCGGCAGTGTCCGGTGTGGTGGAATCGGACAGCTTCGACCGGCTCGTGCTGCGCGAGGGGATGCACTGGCGCCAGGTGATTGTGCTGCGCGCCTACGCCAAGTACATGCGCCAGATGGGAAACACCAACTCCTTCGAGTTCATGTCGGACACCCTGCTGGCGAACCCGGACGTGACCCGGGCGCTGACGGCCCTGTTTGCGGCACGCTTCGATCCCTCGCTCGACGACGCCGGGCGCCAGCTCCGGCAGGATGAGGTCGGCGCCGGACTGGACGCCGCCATCGAACAGGTCGCCACCCTCGACGCCGACCGGGTGCTGCGCACCTTCAGGAACCTGATCCAGGCCACGACGCGCACCAACTACTTCCAGAACAAGACCCACCTCAGCTTCAAGCTCAACCCCGCCGCCATCGAGGGGCTGCCCTTCCCGAGGCCCAAGTTCGAGATCTGGGTCTACGCACCCCGGGTCGAAGGCGTGCACCTGCGCTTCGGCAAGGTGGCCCGCGGCGGGCTGCGCTGGTCGGACCGGCGTGAGGATTTCCGGACCGAAATCCTCGGCCTCGTCAAGGCGCAGACGGTCAAGAACGCCGTGATCGTCCCCACCGGGGCCAAGGGCGGATTCTTCGCGAAGCAGCTCCCGGACCCGGCATCGGACCGCACCGCCTGGATGGCCGAGGGCATCGAGAGCTACAAGACCTTCATCCGCGGGCTCCTGGACATCACCGACAACCTCGTCACGACGCCGGAGGGCGAGACCGTGGTGCCGCCGGCCGACGTCGTCCGGCACGACGACGACGATACCTACCTCGTCGTAGCGGCCGACAAGGGCACGGCGTCCTTCTCCGACATCGCCAACGGGCTTGCCGGGGAGTACGGCTTCTGGCTCGGGGACGCCTTCGCCTCCGGGGGTTCGGTGGGCTACGACCACAAGGCCATGGGCATCACCGCACGCGGCGCCTGGGAATCGGTCAAGCGCCACTTCAGCGAGCTGGACCTCGACACGCAGTCCGAACCGTTCACCGTGGTCGGCGTCGGCGATATGTCCGGCGACGTCTTCGGCAACGGCATGCTGCTCTCCCGGCATATCCGCCTGCTGGCCGCGTTCGACCACCGGCACATCTTCCTCGATCCCACCCCGGACGAGGCTGTTTCCTTCGCGGAGCGCCAGCGGCTTTTCGAGCTGCCCAGGTCCTCCTGGGATGACTACAACAAGTCATTGATCAGCCCGGGCGGCGGCGTGTTCCCGCGCCAGGCGAAGGTCATCCCGATCTCGGGCGAGGTACGGGCTGCGCTGGGCCTGCCGGACGGCACAACCCAGCTGAGCCCGCCCGAACTGCTGCGCGCGATTCTGCTGGCCCCGGCGGATCTGCTCTACAACGGCGGCATTGGCACCTATGTGAAGGCGAGCACCGAGACCAACGCCGAGGTCGGCGACAAGGCCAACGACTCCATCCGCGTCGACGGGCGCCAGCTCCGCGTCAAGGTCATCGGCGAGGGCGGAAACCTGGGCATGACCCAGCGCGGACGCATCGAGGCCGCACTGCAGGGCGTCATCCTGAACACCGATGCCATCGACAACTCGGCCGGTGTCGACTGCTCCGACCATGAGGTCAACATCAAGATCTTCGTGGACCGGATGGTGGCGGCGGGCAAGCTGGACCCGGCCGAACGCGCGCAGTTCCTGGCATCGATGACCGAGGAGGTCGGCCGGCTGGTGCTCGAGGACAACATCGACCAGAACATCCTGCTGCTCAACGACCGGATGCGCGTGTCCGAATGGAGCCCCAGCTACGAACGGCTGATGGACTGGCTGGAAAAGTCGGCCGACCTCAAGCGGGACCTGGAGGCGCTGCCCACCACGGAAACGCTGCGGGAACGACTGGACCAGGGCCAGGGGCTGACGGCCCCGGAACTCTCGGTCCTGGCGGCGTACTCCAAGATCGAGCTGGCCACCGCGCTGCGGGACAGCGACCTCGCCGAGGACCCGTGGTTCAAGGCGACGCTCCGGGCCTACTTCCCGAAGCAGCTGCGGGAACGGTTCGACGCCGAACTGGACAGCCACCCGCTGCGCCGCGAAATCATCGCGACGATCGTTGCCAACGACATGATCAACCTCGGCGGCATCACCTTCGCGTTCCGGGCCATGGAGGAGACATCGGCCACCGAGGCCGCCGTCGCCAAGGCCTTCGTGGCGCTCCGCAAGGTGTACGAGCTGGACATCATGGTGGCAGAACTCAACGAACTGCCGGCGTCGTTCCCGACCGAACACTGGAGCACCGTCCACCTGGATATCCGCCGGCTCCTGGACCGAGCGGTCCGCTGGCTCCTCAGCCAGGGCAACACCTCCCGTCCGATCGCCGAGACGGTTGCGGAGTTCAAGCCGCTGATGGACCCGATGCGGGCCAGGCTGCTGGACTACCTGCGCGGCGACGACCGTGACCGGGTGGCCGCGTGGCTTGAGAAGGCGCGGGGCTGGGAACTGCCGGAAGACCTGGCACACCGGTGGGCGGAGCTGTTCGAGAGCTTCGTGCTCCTGGATATCGCCAAGATCGTGCACGTCAGTCCCGAGCCTGTCGAAGAGATTGCCCACGTGTACTACACGGTGTTCAACCGCTTCCACGCCGATTCCCTGCTCGAACGGATCACGAAGCTGCCCAGGAGGGACCGCTGGCAGGCGCTGGCCCGCGCGGCCCTGCGCGACGACCTGTACTCGACCATCTCGGACATGACGACGGCGGTGCTGGAGTCGACACCTCCGGGGACACCTGCGGAAGAACGGCTGGTGGCCTGGGAAGGCCAGAACCTCGAGCAACTGGACCGCGCCAAGAGCATGTTCGACGAGGTCAATGCGCTCCAGTCGGATGACATGGCCTCGCTGTCGGTAGCATTGAGGCTCTTGAGGTCAATCGTTCGACGCTAGGGGCGGCCTCCCGCTGCCCGCCGCGTCTCACATGGAGGTGCTGTGGCAATCTTTACGGACCCTATCAGGGAGCATGCTGATTTCGGGCCGGGGGATGCCGAGTGGCTGCACCTGCTGGTCGGCGACTGGCAGATGGTCGCCGACCTTGCCTTCGCCGATCTGGCGTTGTGGTTCCCGCATCCTGAGCTTGGTTACGTGGCGCTCGCCCACGTGCGACCCTCCACCACGCATACCGTGTTCCATGCCGACTTCGTGGGGGAGGGGATCAGATCGGACCTGCAACCGCTGGTCGACAAGGCGTGGGAAAGCCGCACGATTGAGCGCTCCAACGAGACCAACTGGAGCAGCGACATGGCCCTGCGGGTCGAGGCGGTGCCGATGGTCCGCAATGGCCGGACACTGGCGATCGTGACTTCCCACATGGATCTCTCCAGTTCACGGATGCCGTCACGGCTTGAGCTGACCTACAGGCAGTGCGCGTATGACCTGTTGCGGATGGGAACGCTCGGGCTGTGGCCGGACTTCGCGTCGCCCACGGGTTCGCGCCGGGGCGCGCCCCGCGTGGGCGACGGCCTGATCAGGCTCGATGCCGAGGGGATCGTCCAGTACGCCAGCCCCAACGGTGTCTCTGCCTTCCGCCGCCTCGGCGACGGCGAGTCCCTCGAGGGCCGGTCCCTCGCCGAGCTGACCGCAGGGCTGCTGAAGGACCGCCGTATGGTGGACGAAACGCTGCCATTGGTGGTGACCGGGCGGATGCCGTGGCGGAGCGAGATCGAATCCCGCGGGGTCAGTCTCTCCTTGCGCGCGATTCCGCTGCGCGACGAACAGCAGCGCTTTGGGGCGCTTGTCCTCTGCCGCGACGTCTCCGAGCTGCGGCGCCGGGAGATGGAACTCGTCACGAAGGACGCCACGATCCGCGAGATCCACCACCGGGTCAAGAACAACCTGCAGACGGTGGCGGCCCTGTTGCGGATGCAGTCGCGCCGGATGGTCAGCGACGAGGCGAAACAGGGGCTTGAGCAGGCCATGCGGCGGGTGGCGACCATCGCGCTGGTGCACGAGACGCTGTCCCAAGGGCTGACCCAGAGCGTTGATTTCGATGAACTCATCGGCCGGCAGTTCCGGCTCTCGGCCGAAGTTGCCTCGCCGTCGCAGCAGGTCAAGACGCAGCGCTCGGGGCTGTTCGGTGAACTGCCGAGCGACTTCGCGACCCCGCTCGCCCTGGTCATCAACGAACTGGTGACCAACGCCGTCGAACACGGCCTGGAAGGGCGGACCGGGACGGTCTGGCTGATCGCCGACCGCTCCGAAAGTGAAGACGGGGAGGAGCTACTGACCGTGACGGTGGAGGACGACGGCGTCGGGCTCCCCGAAACGCCCTACGCGGAGGGGCTGGGCCTGCAGATTGTCCGCACGCTTGTGACCAGTGAGCTGGGCGGGAGCATCCAGTGGAAAGCCCGGGAGGGCAGCGGCACCGCGGTCCAGATTGTCCTGAGCCTGACCCCGCGCTGAACGCATCCCCGGTCCGGGTGCTTTAACGGGCAATGGCCGCGGACCCGAAGGTCTGCGGCCATTACTGCCTGTTGCCCGAACGGGCGTCTTTCCCGACGGCGGGTGCTGGCCGGGGCGGAAAATCAGGAGGCGCGGCGGGCCCGTGCGGCCCGGCGCTTGAGCGCACGGCGCTCGTCCTCGCTCATGCCGCCCCAGACCCCGGCGTCCTGGCCGGATTCGAGGGCCCACTGGAGGCAGGTATCCACAACGGGGCAGCGCCGGCAGACGCTTTTTGCTTCTTCGATCTGCAGGAGCGCAGGACCGGTGTTTCCTACGGGAAAGAACAGCTCCGGGTCCTTGTCAAGGCACGCTGCGCGGTTACGCCAATCCATGCTGATCAGTCACTCCATTTCGTGGGAACGCATTAAATAGCCTTGTGAAATTATTCACTAAAGGCTTCATAAGAAAAGGGCCCTTTGGGGCCCCCTTGGTCATCTGCATTAAGCCTGTCATGTTAACGCTGTGTAAACAAGGGGTATTTGGCTGCAAAATGCCGTGGGATCGTGAGCGATGCATCACATTGGATGGCGGCGTCCGCACATTTAGTCGACTATGTCCGGTAGGGTGCCAATGTGTCAAGACCCCCGGTGAACCCCTCCGATCCCGCTGATAATTCCCCCGGTGCGCCCGCCGGAGTGCCCGAAGGCGGGTCCGCGGCAGAATCCGGCGGTGTCCCGGCCGCCGGGGCCGCGAGGCCGGCCGGAGTCCTGATCGTTTCAATAGTTGTTGCGCTCGAGGCAACCGCACTGCTGGCGGCGGCGGGCTGGTACGGAGTCCAGCTTCTGACGGCCGCCCCGGTGCTTTCGTTCTGGGGCGCTGTTTTCACCCTGGGGCTGCTGCTGGCGTTTTCCACCTGGCTCTTCGCCGTGGCCCGCTTCCTCTTCCGCGGCTACCGCTGGCCCCGGGCCGGCGCGCTCGTGGCACAGATTTTCGCCCTCACGATCGGCTTCCCGACGCTGACCGGCGGGTACCCGCTGGCCGGGCTGGCCATGCTGGTGCCGGCAGCCGCCGCGATCGTGCTGCTGTTCGACAAAGGCGTCATCGCCTTCGCGTCCAGGGCCGGCGGCGCACCGCCTGCCCTGTAACGGCGTCATCGCAGTCCCTTCGTTGCCGGGGCGGCCGGCGCGTCCGGTGATGCCAGCTGGGCCGCTGCTGCCCGTCCGTCGGAGATAACGACGGCGCGCCCCGGGGGAGGGTTGTGCTCCAGTTCGAACCGTACTCCGAAAAGGTCCCCGTCCATGAGGCTGCGGGGACACACCAGGAGTCCCCTTCCCAGTGTGCGGGCAGGGAGGACAAGGGGCACCCGCTGCTGAAGGGCCGCACCAAATGCCGCCGTCATGATCACCGTCCAGCCGAGGCCGTTCAGCTCGTACAGGCGGCTGTTGGTTTCTGCTGTCTGCAGGTCGATATCGTCGGCCAGGAGGATCGCTGCCCGGTCTACCGCACCGGCCAAGGCATCGGCATGCAGATCCGCCCAATACTGTTCAGGATCGGTTCCTGTGCCGGGCGCCAGCCAGCTGCCGACGGACGGATTGAGGGCCGGAAGGGCCGCCAGCAAGGTGCTCTTGCCGGAAGCGGGACCTCCGAGGACGGCCAGCACGCCGCCGGCCGGGAGGGCAACAGCAGAGGGCAGGAGTTCGTCTCCGCCGACCCCGACGCACAGCGATCCCGGGCCGGGGGCACCGGGGCCGAACCGGGCCAGGACCTCGGTGACAGAGACACGCAGGGGAAGTGCTTCGACCAGGAACGGGCTCCTCCGCGGGGGCGCGCCGGGCATGCGCCCGTGGGCAGGCGAAGGCCGTTCATAGAGCCTGCCGATGTGGCCGCCGGATGCGGGGCCCGCCACGAAGGCGCCGAAGACGACCACACGGCCGGGAACCGGCTCCAGCACGGGAAGCCGCGGCCAGGCAAGCCGGCTCTCCTCGGTGGAACCGGAAGGGAAGAAGACCCGGTTTGGGATGGCGGCGAAGAACCGTGCGGTCACCAGCTCGCGCTCGCCGGAGACCAGCACGGTGATTCCGGCCTTCGGACCGTCGCGGACAATGTCCTGGAGAAGGTCTTCGGCCCAGGCCAGGGGACCGGACCGGAACGCGGATGCCCACGACCCCCAGCCGCTGATGACCAGCACCAGGGGCGGTGAGCCGCCAGCTGAGGGGGCGCCCAGTCTCCGGATCACTTCCTCTGCAACACGTTCCAATACCCTCACGGCCCGACGCAGCTCGTGCAGGCCGGCAACAGCTCCGGCGCGCCCCGAGGCCGCTGCGGGGCCGCAGGCGCCGGAGGCATCCAGGAGATAAAGGTGGCTCTCATGCTCATCGGCCAGCAGCTGGTCCACCGCCAACGCCAGGGCGCCATCGCCGGCTCCCGCCATGCCCCCGATCAGGCCAAGGTGTCCGTGGTCGGCGGGACGCCACCGCAGCTCGGCGACGCGCTGCTGTTCCGGGAAGTCCACCCGCCCGAGCCTGACTGTGGCCCCCGGTCCTGGCTGGACGGAGGGTGTATCCGGGAACTGGCCCTCGTCCAGGGAGCCAGCAGTGGGAAACGGCAACGATACCGGGAGCGGCGCGGCCACCGGACGGCGGGGCGGAACGCCGCCCAGCGCTGCCCACAGGCGCGCAATCTCTCCGACAAGGGGTGCGGCTGCCTGCGCCGGAACCAGAGAGGCCAGCTCACCGGTACCGGCCTCGTCCGCGTCGCCCACGGCGTATGCCGGTATTTGCTCGAGGAATTCCCTGACTGTGAAAACGCTCACCGTGCCCGCGGCCACCCCTGGCTTCGCGGGGGTGAGCGTAGCCGTCTGGAACGGCTCCGGTGCTTCGGTTCCGCGGACCAGGAAGGCACGACCGGGACTGGCTATGGGGATGGCTGCCGCGAGCCTGGAATTCATGACGTCAATGGATTCCATGTCGGACTGGACTCTCAGGGCGACGCAGCTGGTCACATTGGCCCGGATATCGGCGGTAATGGAGCCCTGTGGCCGCTGGGTGGCCATGATGAGGTGGATCCCCAGGGACCGGCCGATGGCCGCTATTCTCATGAGCTCGGATAGCGCTCCCGGCGCTTCCTCTACGAGCATCCTGAATTCGTCAATGACCAGGACCAGATGGGGCAGGGCAGGCAACGGAGGATCCAGGCCTTCGTACGAGGTGAGATCAGGGGCCTGCGCGGCGGCGAGTACTTCCTCCCTGCGCAGCACTTCGGCCCGCAAGGACACCAAAGTACGTTCCACCTCACCCGTCCCCAGGTCCGTCAGCATCCCGACGCAGTGCGGCAGCCCGGTCAGTGGTCCAAGGCCGGAGCCGCCCTTGAAGTCGATGAACAGCAGGTTGATGCGGTCCGGCGGGTAGCTGGCGGCGAGCCCTGCCGCGAGAGTACGAAGGAATTCCGATTTCCCGGAGCCCGTGGTGCCGGCAACCAGGAAATGGGGACCGTCCGCCTGGAGGTCCATCAGCAGGGGACCTGAGCCGCCGGTGCCGACAGGAACAGGTAGCCCCGGCATGGGCCCGGAGCGGGACCAGCGCCGGGAAATGTCCGCCGGCGAGAGCGGCAGGAGATCGCCCAAGGCGCAGAAGGCGGGGATGGCCGGGGGAGCGGATTCCGTGGAAGGCTCCGTGCCCCCGATCCTTCGGCAGTAACGGTCGAAGACGTGAAGCGGCACCAGATCGGGAATGAAGGTGAGCTGTCGGGAACCGGTTGTCAGCCGGGCCGTGCGGCCGCCGAGCACAATTCCTATGCTGCCCGCTGGATGTGCTCCGGCTGAACAGTCGATCACCTGCCAGCCCTGGCTGGCGGCCAAGGACCGCAGCATGGATATCCCCCCGGGTTCATCCCGTCGGTTGGCCGCCCCGGCCCCGGGTGCGGACACTGTCCCTGGTGCAGGGCCGGGTGCCGGTCCTTCCCTGGTTCCGCCCAGGATGATCAGCAGCCCGTGGTCGCAGCCTTGGCCGGGACCCGCAGCCAGGATGGCACCCGTGGCCGCCGCGTGGCATGACAGTGTGACGCGGGGCAGGAACCGGGAAGCACATGGTACCGACGCAGGCGAGCCGTGAATGAGGACCCGGGTGCACCGGGCGAGCGGATAGCCGGCGAGCTGCATGAGCAACGAGCGGACCAGCCCGGCCACCGCGGCGTCCGGGCCACGGATGGTGGTGAGGCACACGGACGGGTCCAGCGTCACGGGCATCAGGCCGAGTGAGGGCGCCCGGAAGCCGGGATCCGCGGGTTCCAGCCGGACGTTTGCTTCTTGTTCGGCCAACCCGATCCGCAGCCACACGGGTCCCGATCCGGTTGCCGTCTGCCGCTGGCCGTCGGATGCGCCGCTGAGGGCAAGGTCAGCGGCGGACGGTGCGGACCGCCGTCGCCGTTCCTCGTCCTGGTGCACCGCTGTGGCGAGGGCGGCTGCCAGTTCGCGGCGCTGCCGGCGGCCGGAGGCGATTGACACCAGGACAGACACCGCGGAGACAGCGGTGAAGGCCAGAAACATCCACATCCCCGTCAGGAGGGCCAGCCCGACACCAATGGCCAGCGGCAGTCCCGCGGCCAGGACCAGGGCAGTCCGGGTGCCGTTGGCCGCAGTGTTGCGGACAATAAGGGGCTCGGCGACGCCGGATCCCGCCGCTGCCGGCGCGGCGGGGGCGCCGGAAGGCGTGGCCCCGCGGTCGAAGATGAGCGACATCGTCGAGTTTCCGCAGCGGATCACCGAGCCGGTTGTCACTGCAGCCTCCCGGACTTTCCGGCCGTCGACGGTGGTTCCGTTGGCGCTGTTCAGGTCCACGATGCTGACCGAAGAATCCGAGACCTCCAGCCGGGCGTGTTCGCGGGAAAGCTCAGCGTCCGGGATGGTGATGTCCGTCCCGCCGCGCCCGATTCCGAATCGCCCGCGGCGCAAGCCGATGGTTGTGCCGGCGCCGGGTCCGCTGTGTACGGCGAGTACCAGCGCAGCGGCTGCCGGGCGCCGGGCCTCGGCCCGGGGCTTCGAGGGCTGTCCGTCGATCAGGACGGCTCCGTGGACGAGCGGCGCTTTGCCGGGAGTCAGGGCGGCCAGGCGGTACCCGTCGACGGAGAGTTCGCCGGTTCCGTAGCGCCGGGACACTGCTTCCTGCAGGACCGCGCCGGGGCAGGCGGCCGGGAGGTCGACGGCGAGCTCGACCGGTTCCCGGCTCAGCGCAGAACCGGGCGCCGGCACCAGGGTGCAGTGGAGCATCATCGGGGAACTCCTTTCCAGCGCCGCCCGCTACGTCTCACGTACCTCCCACGGTAGGGGCGGCGACGGGAAACGGTCCCTCGGAAATCCGGCCATGTGGATAGCGGCGGTGCACCGCCGGGGCGGCGCGATTCGTAGCTCCGGCATACCCCTCGGTAGGCTAGAGCAGCAGACGATGCACAACATTGGGCTGCCCACATTCGAACCAGGAGATTTTGTGACCGCTGACCTCGTCATCGTAGGGTCGGGCTTTTTCGGCCTGACAATCGCAGAACAGGCCGCCACTGAGCTGGACTTGAAGGTCGTCGTGATGGACCGCCGGCACCATATCGGCGGCAACGCATACAGCGAAAAGGAAGAGCAGACCGGCATCGAGGTCCACCGCTACGGTGCCCACCTCTTCCACACCTCGAACGAACGTGTCTGGGAATACGTGAACCGCTTTACCACGTTCACCAACTACGTCCACAAGGTCTACGGCGTGCACAAGGGCGAGGTTTACTCCTTGCCGATCAACCTGGCGACGATCAACCAGTTTTTCCGGGCAAACCTCACACCCGGCCAGGCCCAGGACCTGATCAAGGAACAGGCCGGTGAGCTTGCCGGCACCGACCCGCAGAACCTCAATGACAAGGGCATCCAGCTGATCGGTCGGCCGCTCTACGAGGCGTTCATCAAGCACTACACCGGCAAGCAGTGGCAGACGGATCCCAAGGACCTGCCCGCCGGCATCATCTCCCGGCTCCCGGTGCGCTACAACTACGACAACCGGTACTTCAATGACAAGTACGAGGGCCTCCCGACCGAGGGCTACACCGCCTGGATCGAGAAGATGGCGGACCACCCCAACATCGAAGTCCGGCTCAACACAGACTTCTTCGATGACTCACACGAGTACAGCAAGGACCGGGTCGTCGGCACGATCCCCGTCATCTACACCGGCCCGGTGGACCGTTACTTCGACTACGCCGAGGGCGGCCTCTCCTGGCGCACCATCGACTTCGAAGAAGAAGTACTCGACGTCGGGGATTTCCAGGGGACGTCCGTTGTGAACTACAACGACGCCGATGTTCCTTACACCCGGATCATCGAGCCGCGCCATTTCCACCCGGAGCGCGACTACCAGACGGAGAAGACCGTCATCATGCGGGAGTTCTCCCGCGCCGCGGAAAAAGGTGACGAGCCTTACTACCCGATCAACACCTCCGCAGACCGCGAACGCCTGCTGAAGTACCGTGACCTCGCGGCCGCCGAGCAGGACGTCCTCTTCGGCGGACGGCTGGGCACTTACAAGTACCTCGACATGCACATGGCCATCGGCTCCGCCCTGACCATGTTCGAGAACAAGATCCGGCCGCATTTCGAAAGCGGCGCCACGATCGAAAGCGGGGGAGTCGACGCATGAGCGGCGCTGAAGCATCACCCGGCTGGAAAACAATCCAGCGGGTCATTCTGCCGTCGGCAGATCAAACAGACACCGTTCCGCTGTATGTAGACGCCGGAAGCGCCAACGGCATCCGCTTGCGGGAAAACGACGAACTGGCGCGCACCCCGAAGCATCCGGAAGAGAAGCTTCAGATGTTCAGTTCGGGCAGCCGTGAAGCCCACTTCGAGGACCTTCTCACGAGGCATTCCATGAGGGTGCGCTCCGGCGAGCAGATCTCGTTCGGCACCTACTTCAATGCCTTCCCGGCGAGCTACTGGCGGCGGTGGACGTCCGTCCGCGACGTCCGGCTGGTTGTCAGCACGAGCGGCACCGGCGCGGTCACTGTCTACAAATCGAACGCCCGCGGGTCTGTTCAGCGCGTTGACGGCAGGCACGTTGATGGTGCCTCCACTTCCGTGTTCGACCTTTCCCTGAAACCCTTCGGCGACGGCGGCTGGTACTGGTTCGACCTGGCCGCCAGTTCGGGAGACCTCGTTTTGGAGAACGGCCAGTGGGAAGCCACCGGCGGGACGGACCGCGCGGGCCAGGTCACCCTCGAAATCACGACGATGAACAAGCCGGATTTCTGCCTGAACAACGCCCGCATCCTGGCCGAAAACCAGGACGTCCTTGAAAACGTGAAGGAAATCCTGATCGTGGACCAGGGAACGCAGAAGGTCGAGGATCAGGAAGGCTTCGCTGCCGTCCGGGACGCCCTCGGCGGCAAGCTCCGGATCATCAACCAGGCCAACCTCGGCGGTTCCGGCGGCTTCGCCCGGGGCATGTACGAGGCGGTCGAGAACGGCAGCGACTACGCCCTGCTGCTCGACGACGACATCGTCGTCGAACCCGAAAGCATCGTCCGGCTCCTGACGTTCGCCGATCACTGCCGCAAGCCGACGATCGTCGGCGGCCACATGTTCGACCTCTACAACCGAAGCATCCTGCACACCTTCGGCGAGGTCGTTGACCCGTACAGGTTCGTGCCGGCCCTTCCCCATGCGGACATGGAGGTGCGGCACGATTTCGGCATCGCCAACCTGCGCCAGACCGCCTGGCTGCACCGCCGGGTGGACGTGGACTACAACGGCTGGTGGATGTGCCTGATCCCCACGAAGGTGATCCAGGAAATCGGGTTATCGCTTCCGCTCTTCATTAAATGGGACGACGCCGAGTATGGGCTGCGCGCCCGTGAAGCCGGCTTCGCCACTGTGTCCCTTCCGGGCGCGGCCGTGTGGCATGTGTCCTGGATCGACAAGGACGACCTGGTCGGCTGGCAGGCCTACTTCCACGAACGCAACAGGCTGATCGCCACGCTGATCCACAGCCCGTACCCGAAGGGCGGCCGGGTGCTGCGCGAATCCGTTCAGTCGGACGTCAAGCACCTCGTGTCGATGCAGTACTTTACCGAGCACGGCCGCATCGAGGCACTGAAGGACATCCTGAAGGGCCCGGACGGCCTGCACAACATCCTGGCGACCAAGCTGCCGGAGATCAACGCCCTCAAATCTGACTATCCCGATGCACAGCTGAAGGAAGACGTTGACGACTTCCCGGCACCGAAGCTGGGGAGGGGACCAATGGGCGGGACCGTCGTCGGCATGCCCAGCAAGAAGGAACTGATTCCCTGGGGTATCAAAACCGTTGCGCGGCAGTTGATCAAGGCCCCGGGACCCGACAGCGCCGAAAGGCCGCAGGGTTACCTGGCCCACCGGGACAACCGGTGGTTCAGGGTGGCCCACTACGACAGCGTGTTGGTCTCGAACGCCGAGGGCACAGGCGCATCGTGGTATCAGCGGGACCCGAAGAAACTGAAGTCGATGTTGACCGAAGCGACCCGGCTGCATCTTCGGCTGTTCCGTGAGTGGGACACCCTTGCTGAGCAGTACCGGAACGCTGTGGGGGAGATCAGCTCGATCGATGCCTGGAAGAAGACCTTCGAGGCAAACTCCAAGGACGCGGGCTAGATGGCAACGGTGAACAATCAGCTGACCACGCCCGGCGGTGGCCGTGGCCTGCTGGATGTCTATTCCAACCGGTTCCTGCTCAAGCTGCTGGTCCGCAAGGAGATCAAAGTCCGCTACCGCGGATCGGTGCTGGGGCTGCTTTGGTCCTATGTGAAGCCGCTGATGCAGTTCATGATCTACTTCGTGGCGCTGGGCATTTTCCTCAACCTGCAACGGGCGACCCCCAACTACGCCATTTACCTGTTCTCCGGCATTGTCATGATCAATTTCTTTACCGAGACGCTCGGCAACGCCACCCGCTCCATCGTGGACAACCGGGACCTGATCCGCAAAATCTACCTGCCGCGGGAACTCTTTCCCGTTTCCACAGTGTGGGTTTCGGCGGCGCATTTCCTGCCACAGGTGTTGATCCTGGTCGGGGCCTGCCTCGTTGTGGGATGGGCGCCCTCGCTGGTTCAGCTGCTCGCCGTCATCGCGGCCTTCATTGTGGTGGCCATCCTTGGCACAGGCCTTGGACTGCTCTTCGGGGCTATCAACGTCTATTTCCGTGATTCGGAAAACATCGTGGACATGATCCTCATGGTGGTCACCTGGGCCTCCCCGGTGCTCTATATCTGGACCATGGCGCGGGACGCGCTGGGACCATGGTTTGCCGTGTACCAGGCCAACCCGATGACGGTTGCCGTGGAAATTTTCCACTGGGCGTTCTGGTACCCCACATTGAAGGCCGACCAGGTGGGGATGGTGGATCTGCCGCCGGGCCTGCTGTCGCTTTGGCTGCCGGTGGCACTGCTCGTTTCCTTGGCCGTCCTCTTCTTCGGACAGTTGGTCTTCCGCCGACTGGCCGTCCACTTTGCCCAGGAGCTCTAGCATGAACGCCGTTGACACCGTGGCCGACAACGTTGCCATCACCTGCCGCAACCTTCGTAAGGTCTTTGTACTGCGCCATACGCGATCCATGAAGGAGTCCATCGTGTGGCTCCTCAAGGGCCGCAAGGGCGACCTCTCCAAGAAGTTCGATGCCCTCAAGGATGTCTCCCTGGACGTTGTCCAGGGAGAAACAGTGGCGCTGCTTGGGCTCAACGGCTCGGGCAAGTCAACGCTGCTGAAGCTCATTTCTGGCGTACTCCAGCCCGACGGCGGCACCGTGCGGACCCGTGGCAGGGTGGCGGGCCTGATCGAGGTCGGGGCAGGGTTCCACCACGACCTCAGCGGACGCGACAACGTCTACCTCAACGGCGCCATTCTGGGCATGACCGAGAAGCAGATCGACACGATGTTCGACTCCATCGTGGAGTTCTCCGAGATTGGCGAGTTCATCGACACCGAGGTGAAGTTCTACTCCTCGGGCATGTACCTCAAGCTGGCCTTCTCCATCGCCGTCCACACCGATCCCGAGGTCTTCCTGATCGATGAGATCCTGGCGGTGGGTGATGAGCCGTTCCAGCGCAAATGCATCAAGAAGATCAAGGAACTGGCGGCGGACGGCAAGACCCTCTTCGTGGTCAGCCACGACCTCGATCTGGTCTCCACCGTCTGTGAGCGCGGCGTGCTGCTCGAGCATGGCAAGATCATAATGGACGGGGAAGTGCATGATGTCGTCGGCGAACTGAGGCGGCGGACCACGGTGCAGTAGCGGCGGCGCTGCCCTTCGTGTTCGACCCGTCCCGCCTGGCGGCCTGCGACCCGTCGGCCGGCGTCAGGCTGCGTCAGAGCCGGCGCGGCTACCCCCCACAGGCTGTAATCTTGTAAAGCTTCGCGTCGCCCTGGCTGTCGACCAGCTGGAGTCCGGGGTTCTGATCCAGATGGGTAAGGCCTGCCGGCGTGTGGTGGCCGCCGTGAACTTCCTTAGAGCCGAAGTCCAGGATGTAGTAAGCGTGTTCTGCCCGGACGGCCTCGCAGACGCCCGGATCCGTGGATACCGCCCCCGCCGACTCATAGATCTTTTCGACCCCGGGGGAGACGCTGCTGAGGATATGAAGCTGGGCGGACTTCCGGTCGCCAAGGGCGTACGAGAGCGCGGCCCCCGTGTAAGGGTTGTCGATGAGCACCGCATCGGGCGGCACGGTCTGTTTCAGCCGATGGATCACCGCGAGCTCATCCGGGGAGACAAGGGCTGAGTCCCCGTCCAGGGTGTAGCGGGACGCGGCCTCGTGGACCTCTTTCCCGAGACCGCCCTGCTGCCCGAGAGCGGCGGCGGCAAGGACCAGGACGATTCCGCCCGCGGCCCGGCAGGTTGCCCGGATCGGGCTTCGCCAGCGTGCCTGGCCTTCAACAACGGTCTTCCGGGCAGCACCGCGCTCCCGGATACCTGCCAGGGCATCGCCGGCCCAGTCCACCCCGATGGCGGCAAGCAGCACGCCCACAAGGGGCAGGAGCGCGGCTATGCGGTAGCTGTCGTTGTACCAGACCCCGGTGAGGAAGTTTCTGATCGGGGAGATCGGAAAGCCGGCCACAACGACGAACAACGCTGTGAAGATCACGAAGACAGCCGCAACCCACGCGTACCTCGCGGGGCGCCGGCAGCAGACCCAGAGGCCGAGAAGCGCCAGCGGGGCCACCAGCCAGGCCGGCGGAAGATTCATGGGGGAGAAGGTCAGTGCTTCACCGAAGGACTGCGGAACGGTGTGGTACGGGCCCCAGAAGGAGGCCTCTTCCGGCGGCCGGAGGAAGACCCACAGGCCCACGAATGCAAGGCCGCAGGCAGACACGCCCGCCAGATACCTGGCGACGGCGGCCCGGTCGTTGCGCCTTTTCCGCCACAGCTCCGGAAACGTCCTCCACACCAGGAACGCAGCCATGGGCAGCGTCCAGGTCAGCCACGCCATGAACGTCGTGGGATGCGCGACGACGAGCCCGGCGAGCCCCAGCAGGAGCGCCAGCACCGTGCCGACGTCGCGGCGTTGCTGTCCGGGGGTCAGGCCGGCGAGGGAGGCAGCCAGCGCAATGCACCCGGGCAGGATGCTGATGGCGAGCAAATTCGGATAGAGGACGCCAAAATCCATCATCAGGATCGGGAAGGCGCCCAACGAGGCGCAGGCGATGCCGGCCGCGATGGTGGCAGCCACGCCCGGTCCGACGACCCACCGGACCAGCAGGAGGCAGCCAAGGGGCCAGAATATGGCGGCAAGGATGATGCTGGTGATGCTGACCGCGGTCGGCACGTCGGCGCCCGTTGTCGAGGCGACCAGCGAAGCCACGGCGTTCCAGCCGGCCGGGTAGAACCCGCCGCCGGTCATGGCGCCGATGGTCAGCGAAGAAGCCTGGCCGGTGTCCAGGGCGAACTTGACGGAGTTCAGGTGGAAGACGGCATCGTAGGTCTGCGAAAAGGACTGCGGGGTGCCGATGACGCGGACGGCGCTGGCCGCCAGCAGGGCTGCTGCAATACCGAAAGCGGCGAACGGCGCCAGTCCGCTCCGTGTCCGCCACCGGATGCCGTCCGGTGCCGCTGATCCGGAACGTACCCGGCGGAACCGTGCGGCGAAGAACCCGGCTGCGGCGGCCAGCACCGACACGACGGTCACGGGAACCAGTCCGAACCGGACATGGATGAGCGGAGTCATCGTCGAAGTGGCAACGACGACGCCCACCGTCAATGCCGGAGCGAGCGCTAATGCGTCAAATCCCCTGAATCGAACGGCCAGGGCAACAAGCAGCCCGGGCAAGATCAAGAGGAGGGCGGCGCCGATAATCTGCGGTAAGACCGACCACCACATGCGGCCGTTACGGCTCTAGGAGACCGAGCAGGTATGCGCCGTAGCCGCTCTTGACGAGCGGGAGGGCGCGCTCCCGGAGCTCGTCGTCTGTCAGGAATCCCTGGCGCCAGGCAATCTCCTCCGGGGCGCCGATCTTGAGGCCCTGGCGGTTTTCCACCGTGCGAATGAAATTGGAGGCGTCGTTGAGATCATTGAAGGTCCCGGTGTCGAGCCATGCCGTCCCGCGTGGCAGGATTTCGACGCGGAGCTTGCCCTTGTCGAGGTAGGCGCGGTTGACATCCGTGATTTCAAGTTCCCCCCGGGGCGAAGGGTCGAGGTTCTTTGCGATGTCCACGACGTCGTTGTCGTAGAAATACAGGCCAGGCACCGCGTAATGCGATTTGGGGTGGGTGGGCTTTTCCTCGAGCGAGATGGCCTGGCCGGCGTCGTCGAACTCAACCACGCCGTAGGCCTTGGGGTCCTTGACCCAGTAACCGAAGACGGCGCCGCCGTCGATGTCGGCATGCTTGCGCAGTTGGGTGCCCATTCCCTGGCCGTAGAAGATATTGTCACCGAGGACAAGAGCCACGGTCTCGTTGCCGATGTGCTGCTCGCCGAGAATGAACGCCTGTGCCAGGCCGTCAGGTGAAGGCTGTTCGACATAGCTGAGGCTTATGCCGAACTGTGAGCCGTCGCCCAGGAGACGCTGAAACTGCGCGGCGTCGTGCGGGGTGGTGATGATCAGGATGTCGCGGATTCCGGCCAGGATCAGGGTCGAGAGCGGGTAGTAGATCATCGGTTTGTCGTACACAGGCACGAGCTGCTTGCTGATGCCATGGGTGATGGGATGAAGTCGTGAGCCGGTCCCACCGGCAAGAATAATTCCGCGCATGGTCTATATCTTCCCCTACCGGCCAGCAGTGGGCCAAACCAGCGCCGTGCGCGATTGTTCCGCCGGCCGGGACCGGTTCAGCGGAATTGTCCCCGGCCGCTGCGGCCGCGGAGGCCGTCGGCGATGCCGCGGAACACGGACTTGAGCCGGGCGGAGCGTCCCGGCGCCAGCAGGGTGACAACCAGCAAGTGGCGCAGATCCGTCCAGATCCCGGCGGCCACCCAGCCCGGATTGCGGGAAACGTACCGCCGGCTTACGAGGAGCCGGTTCCTGAAGATGTAATAGTAACGCCACGTCGCGGCGATGCGGACCTTCAAGGGGCGCCCCGCGGCTGCAATACTCCGGCCGAAGACCCTGGCGTCAACCATCGTCCCCAGGGAATGGTCGAATTCCGCATCCGCGAGGACGGTCGGCAGGCCGGCGTTGAGGGCGCGGAAATAGTACTCGGTGTCAACGAGGTCGATGAACAGCTCTTCCCAGAACCCGCCGATTGCCTCCAGCGTGGTGACGGGGAGCATGAGTCCGGACTGGATGGGTTCTTTGCCCAGGGCTATGCCATGCCTGGATCCGGCGCGTTTGACGGGGTTTCCATGAATTCTCGATGGCGAGATAAGCCCGGGTTCGATGCCGGCGGCACGCGCGGCCACGGCCGCGTCCAGCAGCGCCTGGACATAGCCCGCCGGCAAGTGCGAGTCCTGGTCCACCGTGACAATGTACTCAGGGTCGGCGCATTCCCTCGCCCGGCGGATACCCGCATTCAACGCCGCACCGATGCCGGAGTTTCTCGGCAGCCGGACGATCACTGCGCCGGCCTCGGCGAGGGCCGCGAAAATGTGGTCGAAGCCGGGACCGCCGCCGTCGTCCACCACCACCACGGCGGTCAGCTGGCGCAGCAGTGATTCAACGTTTGTGATCAGCTCCGGGGATGGCTGGAAGGCCGTAACCACGCCGCTAACGCCGGGGACGCGCTGCGCGGCAGTTTGCATGTCGTTCACCGGATGCGCTGTCACTTTCCGAAAGCGTGCCGGAGGAGGGTTCCCAGGGGGCCAGAGCCGTTCGTGCGCAGCACGCCGGGAACGAAGAGGAGTGCGTGGGCCCGGGACGTCAGCCTTAAGCGTGCCGCGCGCGCGGCTTTGTGCCAGCCCTTCGCGGCGCAGAGCTGCGCGGCCAGGTCAAAATAATCACGTTCGCCGACGAACCGGGATCCGTCAACGAGCTTCGCCGAGGAAGCGCTGCTGATGTGCCGGCGGTACTCGAAACACGTTTCGGGCTCGATGAGCAGCTCTGCTCCCCCCAGGACCATGTCCATGACGAGGGCGAGATCCTGGATGACCGGGAAGCCGTCGCGGAAATCGTAATCGCGGATGCGGTCCCGGCGGAAGGCGAGGGACGGCCAGTAGAGCCAGTCGCCGTGGAGCAGGCTGACTGCCAGAGGTTCTCCTGCCAGGATCCGGGGACCCGCGCCGCGGGGCTTCACCAGCCGTTGCTTGACCTTGTCGGCAAGCGGCGCGGCCGGGGTGCCGGCTTCATCAATGACCTGGACACCGGGCTGGATGATCCAGGCATGCGGAAAGGCTGAATGGGCCCGCAGCACGACATCAACGAAGTTCGGCAGCAACAGATCGTCGCAGCCCATAACGACCAGGACATCCTCCGTTGCCAGCGAGACACACGTCCGGAAGTTTTCGGTAATGCCTTGGTTGATGCTTTTCCGGATGTACTTGATTCTTGGGTCGCCGGTCTCCTCAACGTAGCGACGGACCTCGTCACCGGGGTAGGCGTCGTCCACGACGGTCAGGCGCCAGTCGCCGTTGGTCTGGTCGCGGACGCTGTCGACTGCCTGCTTCATGTAGTTAACATCCCCCCAGTAGGGGATGAAGATGTCGAGTGCCATGGGTGGTTTTCGGTGTCCTCTACTTTGCGGTCGGCGAGGTCGGCGACGCCGACGGGTCGCCGTCGCAGTCCTGGGCGGACATTTTTTCGACAATGGCCCGCAGGATGGCCACTTCTTCAGCCAGGGTGCGGGTTTCGTCTTCCACGACCGAGATTTCCCATGACAAGTGCAAGGAGACGCCCAGCAGCAGCAGGATGCTGATAATGAAAAGCAGGTTGGAGGGCAGTTGCACCCCGACGAGTTCCGTGACGATGGTCAGCAGACGGGGAAAGGCGGCCAGGATGAGGGTCCCGATGCCGACGATCAGCCACAGCGCGGCGTACTTTTCGCGAAGTTTTTTCCGCCGGAGCATCTCGAAGACGACGCCGACGATCGCGAGCGAGAGGAGGAATGCTGCCAGATTGGTCACAGTGCCCCCTCCTGGGCGGTCAGCGGTCCCGCTGGAAGCCTTGACCGCTTCCGCGTCAAGGCGAGCATCAGGGCGAAGATCGAGCGTCCCAGATACATGGCTGCCTTGAATGGGTTGTGGCTGGGAGTGCCGCCCTGGCGCGGCCGCATCGCGACTGGAATCTGGGTCACCTTGCACCCGGACCGGACAGCGACGACGAGGGAGTCGATGGTGTCACCCAGATACTCCGCCGGGTAGTGGTCCAGATATTGGATGATGGCCCGTTCATTGCCCGCACGGAAGCCCGATGTGACGTCCGTCAGCCGGGTCTTGGCCAGCCCGGATATTACCTTGGCCAAAAGTTGCATGGCCCATTTGCGCGGACCGCTGACTTCGTAGTCGCCCTTGTCTGCGAAACGCGCACCAATGGAGATATCGGCGTGCTCCAGGCCCGCCAGGACGTCGTCGATGTTGCGCGGATCGTGCTGGCCGTCGGCGTCCACCTGGATCACGCGACGATAGCCAAGGCGCTGGGCGTACTTGAATCCCGCCCGCATGGCACCGCCGACTCCCAGGTTGAATGGCAGCGTCAGTACGGTCGCGCCGGCTTCCCGGGCGATCTCGGCCGTGGAATCGGTAGACCCGTCGTTGACGACGAGCACATCGTAGGGGCGTCCGAGGCCGAGCACTTCGAGAACGGTGTTGCCCACCGACTCGGCTTCGTTCCACGCCGGCATGATGACCAGGACACGGGTCGAGTCATGAATTCTCATAGTTCTCCAATATATCAACGGGCCCGGAAGCGGCTGACGAGTTCATCGCTGATCCGGCCCTGTTGTCCGCGCCGGGAGTCCAGAAGCCCGTGCCACGCGGCAATCGTGAGCTTGCCACGATCGGGGCTGAACACGAACCGCAGCAGCTGCGCCTTTGTCTCCTCGACCAGGCGGCGGAGGACCCAGGCAGGGTTCCTGCGCCAATAGCGCCGCACAAGGGTGGTCCCGTTGCGCACGATGTAGTACATCCTGGACGGGGAATAGTAATTGAACGACAAACCGGTGCCTCTGAACCGCAGCGGCCGGCCGAACAACCTGGCCGGAAGACGTGCCCCGAGCCGGTGGCCCACTTCGCAGCCCGCACCGATCAGCACACTGTATCCGGCCGCCCTCGCCCGGGCGGTGAACTCGGAATCCACGCAGTCAATGAAGAAACCGGTCTCGAACGTGCCGATGGCCGCGAAGGTGGAAACCGGGATAAGAAAGCCGGACTGCATCGGATCAAAGGCTTCTGCAAGGCTGTCCGCCCGGCCAAGCGCAGGGACCGGGTGTCCGCTGAACGATTCAGCGCAGACGAAGCCGACCTTCCGGCCTGACGCGGTGGCCCGGGCGTAGCTCGCGAGCGCGTTGGCGACATAGTCGGGGGCGGGCAGGGAGTCCTGGTCGAACGTGAGGATGAATTCCGGCGACATCGTGGACCGGAGCTCGCCCACGCCGCGGTTCAGCGCAGCGGCTATCCCGGAATTATGGGGCTGCACCAACACTTCGACACCCTGGTCCCGGAGCCGGGTGAAGATGCCGGCCGCGGCCGGGGCAGGGCTGCCATCGTCGACGACGACCAGTTCGTCAACCTGCGCCCGGATAGCGGCAGCATTGACCAGCAGGTCCTCATCGGGATTAAACGCTGCAATTACGGCGGCAACGCGCCGGTCCTGTCTGTCAGTCACCCTGTCGATCCTACCTTTCGACCGTTGCCGGGCGCGCAACGGCGGGGAGGGCCCGCACCGCAGGGGCGAGCAGCCCGAGGAACAGGAGCGCCTCGCTCACCGCCATTCCCAGCGCGACCGCCGGAACGTTGGAGCTCAGGCCGGCAACAATCATGAGGAAGACACCCGCCGCAGCCGAAATCCCCGTCCACAGCAGGACGGTCCTCTGGCGCCGGGCCGGAATCAGGAGATTCCTGATCAGCGGCGTTGAGGCGGAGAGAAAAAAGAAGGACAGCCCGTAGTACACACAGGTCAGCGTGTCGGCGCGGACGGCTTCACCGAACATCACGCCGGAGACCCAGGGCCCGAACAAGGCCAGGAAGAGCCCGCCCGCGACGCCGAGAAGCGCATGAGCGGCCAGCGCAATGAGGTGCCGCTGCCGCGGATCGGCGGCGTCGCGCTCAAGCGTCCAGCCTTGGAAGGTGTTGCCGAGGGCAACAACGCTGAAGATTCCCAGGCGGTAGATGGAGTCTGCGGAGGCGAAGCCGGCCGTGGCCGTAGCGGACGGCACCGTGGCAGTGGCAATCGGCACGGGCGAGGACGCGTAGGCGCTCCCGGTGAGGTTGATCCCCGCGGTCCCCGCATCCGGGATGATCTCCCGCATGACGTTCCGCGGACTCTTCGGGAACCAGGTGCCCGACTCGCCGAACTTCCTGTGGAAAGACACCAGTGCCGCAAGGGTCGCCAGCACGGACATCGCGCCGTACGTCCACACCTGGCCGGTCAGGACGATCAGCGGCGCACTGAGGACCGCGGCGCAGAAGCGGGGGAAGGTGTCGAAGACGGCGAGGATCCGGGGCTGCCCCGTCCCTATCCCGTACCAGGCCGGTGAAAATCCCGTGAGGGCCGTCGCCCAGGCCATGGTGATTGCATCCAGCCGGAAGCCCGCGTGGGCCACGAGCGCGACGATCACGGTCATAAGGGGCAGGACAACCGCCGCGATGACCATCCGGGATCGCATGCTGCTGGAATACAGCGCCGCCCGGACGGGGGAGGCCCCGGCCCGGGCAATCTCGACCGGGCCGGAAATGTTCCAGCTCCAGAGGATGATCGTCGCCGCAATAACCCCGATCGCCTGGCCGGAGGTGATGCTGGACCATCCCGCTGCGCCCACGACCCGGGCGATAATCGGCAGGAGGAGAAAGGGAAGGACCAGCGCCAGCAGCGGGAGCAGGGTAAAGCCTGCCAGCCGGAGCAAAACGGATCTCATGGGGGTACGGTCCTAGTGCTTGAGGGCTTGACCTAACGATAGTACGCGATGGCACGGCCCGGGCCGGCGCCGCAATAGTTCACCTAGAGTGGTCTGCATGAACGATTTGACGACGCCGGAGCGGCGGAAAATCCGGGTGAGCGTGTGCATGGCCACCTATAAGGGAGAGCCCTTCGTGCAGGAGCAGGTGGCTTCGATTCTCGCCGAGCTGGGCCCCGACGACGAGCTCGTCATCGTGGACGACGCCTCTCCTGACGGGACTGCTTCCATCATTGAGGCGATCCCGGACCCCCGCATCCGGCTGGTCCGGGCGCCCAGCAACAGGGGCTATGTGCGCACCTTCGAAGAAGCGGTCCGGCTCTGCCGGGGCGAGTACATCTTCCTGTCCGACCAGGACGATATCTGGATTCCCGGACGGGTCGGACTGATGATCGCGGCCCTCGCGAAATCCCAGGTGGTCGCAAGCAACTTCGACATGCTGGGGGGCGGCCCCCGGCCATGGATACCGCGGCTGCGTTCCACGGACTCCCGCCGCCATCTGGCAAACCTCGCCGCCATCCTGATCGGATTCCGGGCGTACTACGGCTGCGGAATGGCGTTCCGGCGCGACGCCCTCCGGTACTTCGCTCCGATTCCCCGGTATGTCCGGGAGTCCCACGACCTCTGGCTGGCGGTCTGCGGGAATGTTGCCGGGTCGATCACGCACCTCGACGAGTCCACAATTCTCCGGCGCCTCCATGAGGAAAACCAGACTCCGGCCGGTTGGCGGTCGCTCCCGAAAATACTGGCGGCCCGGGTCATGTTGCTCCGGCTGATGGCCGAGGCGTGCCGCCGGACGCGCAAGCGGTTCTAAACCGGAGACGTCCGTTCGGTACGCTGGAGTACATGCAGAAACTCCTGGTTACCGGCGGCGCCGGCTTCATCGGTTCGAACTTTGTCCACTATGTGATGGCCAACACAGACCACCACGTCACGGTCCTCGACAAGCTCACCTACGCGGGCAACGTGGAGTCGCTGGCAGGCCTTCCTGCAGACCGCTTCACGCTGGTGCAGGGCGACATCTGCGACGCCGTCCTGGTTGACGGCCTGGTGGCCGCCACGGACGCCGTCGTCCACTATGCCGCCGAATCGCACAACGACAACTCGCTGCACGACCCCCGCCCGTTCCTGGACACGAACATCATCGGGACGTACACCCTGATCGAGGCCGCCCGGAAGCACAACAAGCGCTTCCACCACATCTCCACCGACGAGGTGTACGGCGACCTCGAGCTCGACGATCCCGAGCGGTTCACCGAGAGCACCCCGTACAACCCTTCCAGCCCGTATTCCTCCACCAAGGCCGGCTCGGACCTGCTGGTTCGCGCCTGGGTGCGGTCCTTCGGCCTGCAGGCGACCATCAGCAACTGCTCGAACAACTACGGCCCCTACCAGCACGTGGAGAAGTTCATTCCGCGCCAGATCACCAACGTGATCGACGGCATCCGCCCCAAGCTCTACGGCAAGGGCGAGAATGTCCGGGACTGGATCCACGCCAATGACCACTCCTCCGCCGTCCTGGCGATCATCGCCAAGGGCCGGATCGGCGAGACCTACCTGATCGGCGCCGACGGCGAGAAGAACAACAAGGAAGTTGTGGAGCTGATCCTCAAGCATATGGGGCAGGCGGCGGACGCCTACGACCACGTCGTGGACCGGCCCGGCCACGACATGCGCTACGCGATCGACTCCTCCAAGCTGCGCACCGAGCTCGGCTGGCAGCCGCAGTTCTCCAACTTCGACGCCGGGATCGAGGACACCATCGCCTGGTACAGGAACAACGAGGACTGGTGGCGTCCGCAGAAGGCCGCGACCGAGGCCAAGTACAAGGAACAGGGCCAGTAGACGATGTCGATCGAGTTCTCGAAGAAGCTCACAGCACACGAAACCCCGATTCCCGGCGTCGTCCTCTATGACCTGCCCGTCCACGGTGACAACCGGGGCTGGTTCAAAGAGAACTGGCAGCGCGAGAAGATGGTCGCACTCGGGCTGCCGGATTTCTCCCCGGTCCAGAACAACATCTCCTTCAATGAGAAGGCCGGCACCACCCGGGGCATCCACGCCGAGCCGTGGGACAAGTTCATCTCCGTGGCGGCTGGCCGGATTTTTGGCGCCTGGGTCGACCTGCGCGAAGGCCCCACGTTCGGTGCCGTCTTCACCGCCGAACTGGATCCCTCCCAGGCCATCTTCATTCCGCGCGGCGTGGGCAACGCCTTCCAGACGCTGGAGGACAACACCGCCTACACGTACCTGGTCAACGACCACTGGTCCGCGGATGCGCAGGGTCAGTACACGTTCCTGAACCTGGCGGACGGGACGGCCGCCATCGCCTGGCCGATTCCGCTGGAGCAAGCCGAACTCTCCGACAAGGACAAGGCCCACCCGCGCCTGGCGGACGTGGTTCCGATGCCGCCAAAGAGGACTTTGGTGGTGGGTGCGGACGGCCAGCTGGGGAAGGCGCTGCGTGCCGCGTACGACGGCGATGCCAGCGTCGAGTTCGCGGGCCGGGCCGAGTTTGACCTCCTGGCCGAGGAATCCTACTCCTCGCGGAACTGGAAGAACTACTCGACCATCATCAACGCCGCCGCCTACACCGCGGTGGACGCGGCCGAGACCCCGGAGGGCCGCCGCGCAGCGTGGGCGATCAACGTCACCGCCGTTGCGCGTCTGGCGAAGGTGGCCGCGGCCCACGGCATCACGCTGGTGCATGTTTCGAGCGACTATGTCTTCGACGGCACCGAGCCGGTGCACGGCGAGGACGAGCCACTGGCGCCCCTGGGCGTTTACGGCCAGACCAAGGCCGCCGGCGACGCCGTCGTCTCGGTGGTGCCCCGGCATTACATCGTGCGCACCAGTTGGGTCATTGGTGAGGGCAACAATTTTGTCCGCACCATGGCATCGCTGGCCGGGCGCGGCATTGCCCCGGCTGTGGTCAACGACCAGATCGGCCGCCTGTCCTTCACCGAGGACATCGCCGCCGGAATCAAGCATTTGCTGGCCACCGGCGCCGGGTACGGCGTCTACAATCTGAGCAACGACGGGGACCCGCAGTCGTGGGCGGACATCGCCGCGGACGTCTACGAGCTCGCGGGTGCCGACCGGGCTGCAGTGACGGGCGTCAGCACGGCCGAGTATTTCAAGGGCAAGGCGGCAGCACCGCGGCCGCTGAGCAGCACCATGGACCTGGGCCGCATCAAGGCCACCGGCTTTTCTCCTGCGGCCTCCAGGACCCGCCTCACGGACTATTTGGGTTAGTCCCCTCCGCAGACGACCGCGGGTCCACGAACAGCAAGGGCGCCCCATCAACGATGGGGCGCCCTTGCTGTGGTTCCAGGCCCGCTATGCGTTAGCGGGTTGGCCTGGCAGGCGCCGGGCCAGCTTCGCGGGGAGGCGCAGCAGCGAATGCCCGGGGAAGAGGTATGTGTATAACCGCTGTGCGGCCCAGAGCAGCACCACCGTGTACAGCGCGGTCAGGACGAACCATCCCAGTGGCGGCTGCCAGGAAGGATGGCTGATCATTGTCTGCCAGGTGCTGATATCGATGATGCCCACGACATAACGCCGCAAGATGTAGAGGAAGGACGAAACGTGGGCGACGACAACTGCGAGCATCAACACACGCCCGATGGCACGGCTTCGTTGTCCCGAGGGGAAATGGTGCGTGCGCCAGGCCATACCCGCCGACACGAAAGCAATCAGGACCAATGGCATGCTGTAGCGGCCCTGCCAGAAGAAGCCCACGGTACTGATCAAAGAAGCTTGCAGCAAGGCCGGCACGACAGCCAAAGCAAGAAGCGCCACGAGCATGCCCCAGAACAACCGGCGGGGACGCGCCAGGACCGGCAGAAGGAACGTGGCAACGAACAGCATGCTCCAGAAAGCAACAACACCCTGGGGAACAGGTGTATCAAGCCATCCGGTCACGCCAATGTATTGGGGAATGAAATCAAAGGTCCGGTCCAGCATCGTCACGAATGCCTGGTACGGGGCAACGTTGGGTGCCGGGTTGGCGATACCCTCGGGGGCTGTACCGGTGGACGCCGGTGCATTCATGCTGACCACAATCCAGAGCAGGCCCAAAGCCACCCCAATCGCGGCGAGCCCAACCGTCACCAGCACGTATCGGTTGACGAAGAGCCGCTTGACACTTCCCCAGCGAAAGAACAGGCAGGCTGTGACAACGCCGCACAACAGCCAGACCAGCGACACTGAGCGTGTATTGGCGAGCACAGCCGTGGCAGCGCCGACGGTGGCGATGGCGGGCAGCACCTGCCGGAGCCTTCCTGAATTGTCCAGGACCGCAAGGAGTGCGCAGAACGCAGCCATGGTTGTGGGTATCTCGATGGAGTTCGGATTGATCCCCGATGCCAGGAACAAGGCCATTGGCGTGATCGCGAGGGACGCCGCCACGATCGGCCACTTGGGCCGTCGGAGCCGTGTGAGTGCCATGAAGGCCGCAGCGTAGAAGAGCGCGGACGCCAGCACGCTGACAATGCGCATGGCATAGATAGCGGGCGCGCCCGACATGACGAGGCTGGGAAGACCGACGAACCAGTAGTACATCGGGTTATACGTCCCGGCTGAGGTGACTCCGATGGCATCAAAATTGTCTCCGGCAGGAATCGCCGGTGCGCAATTGGCCGTTCTCTCTCGATAGAAGGCGAAACACTTCTGGGCTTCCAGATTGGCAATGTAGGCGGGAACCTGGACGTGGACGCCGTTTCCGAACGACTGGCCCGGCTCTACCGCAATCTGGCCCCTCACAACGGCCGCAGCCCGGATCGTGTGAGAGGGCTCATCCGGGTACGCCATGAGGGGAGTGGCAACTGCCCACAAGGTGCCCAGGACAGCAAAAAACAGGAATAAGCGAAGATACAGGGCCTTGGGACGGGAAGCGCCGGTTGATGCCCGCTGCCCCTCGGCACCGGACACCGTTCTTGGTGTTGACTGCTCCGACATGCTGCTCCGTCTAATTTTGGGTGTCTGCAGATTAGCCACTCGTCATCGATTCCTGTCCACTAGTGCGGGGAGGCAATGGTGGCGGCCAGCGATTGGGCAGCCTCGAGCGCGGTACCGCTGGGGGGATACGTGCCAGCGTAGATTTTCGCCGTGGTCTGCCCGGGCTCGCTCACAATGAACTCGGCCCAGGACTTCACCATCGTGGCAATGGCGTCAACTTTGTAACTTGAACAGAAAACCTGATAGCTGACGGACGCCAGTTGGTAGCCTGTGCCCCCGTTTGGCGCGATGTCTACGCTCACACCGTGCGACGAGGATGCCACTGCGCTGCCCGCGATGGCCATGTTGATGGGGTCCGTGGTGGGGGTGAAGAACTTGCCGTTGAACTCGAGGGCAACCGTGTTAAAGCGATTGCCGATGTCGCCGACGTTCAGGAAGGCGATGGTGCCGAAGTTGTCATCGACTTCCTTGGCAATGTCGCTGTCTTTGGCAACCTTTGTCCCCGTCACAGTGGCGGGCCAGTTGGCGGAGGGCTTGGACGGCCAGACCGCCGCTGAGTTGTCCGACAGATAGCGGCTGCCCGTCAGGGCCAGTGCGGACGGTGCCTTGGAAGTTACGGGAACTATGGCCTTCGCCGGCAGATTTGCTGTGGGATTCAGTGCAACGATTTGCGGGTCGTTCCAGGACTTGATCGTCCCGGTGAAGATGGCGGACAGCGTCGGCGCATCGAGCTTCAGTCCATGGATGCCGCCCAGGTTGAAGGCTGCGGCCACCGGAGTGATTGAGGTTGGCAGCGTGAAGGCGCCATCCGGTCCACACACCGTTGTTGATGCAGCGGCGTCCGCTGCGCTGAGAGGGGCATCGCTGGTCGCCACGTATGTGTTTCCGGCTAGCAGTGCCTGCAGACCTACGTCCTGTCCGTCCGGGGAGAAGCTCACTGAAACACTCTTGTTGGCGGCAACCCATGCATTGCGCCAGGCATTAATGGCTCCCTCCTGGGTGCCGCTTCCAACAATGATCAGGGCGCCCCGGACCGCGTCCGGGTGCGACGGACCGGCGCATGCGCCCAGCAGCGCAACGGAGCACAGTGCCACCGCAGCCTTGTATCGTCCCGACCACCGACGGTTCACAGAGCATTCCCTTCGAGCAAGTAATGGGATGTGATCGATCCAATCGAACCACTTTGACTAGACTATCGTCGGTACAGGTTGCAGCCGGCATCGAGCATTGAAGAAGATGTCGAAGGGCCGCCCTTCTGTCAGGCTTGGGTGGGGGAACAATCAAGTGGTCCAGGGCCGACGTGGCTTTCAGTAACCGACTGCCTGTGGGTTCCGCTGGGCAGCTTAATTCTTTCAAGGTCCGTACGGCCCGATAATGGTGGCGGTGTTGGGCTGGACCAAGTGATTGAGCGGTGCTTCTTGCATCCCGGGCCTCAGGCCGTATTTTGGGCTGAAATCAGTGAATGGGCAGAATTCGTATTCTAAGTGAAAATCGGAGTACCTTATTTGAAGTTCTGGGGGAGATCTAATGTCTAGCGAGGTTTTTCGGGTTTCTCATGCCCGAAGATGGAAGGTGCCCGCGGCCGCAGGCGCAGTTGTCGCAGGAGCGTTTGTCGCATTTTCCAGATTGCCCGTCGCGGCCCAAGGCGCTATCTGGGGCGAGGATGGGAGTGTCTTCCTTCAAAAGGCCCTCGAATCTAACAACGTGACTGGACTGTTTGCCCCCTATGCCGGATACCTTCATGTGGTCCCGCGTCTGGCCGCAAGCCTGACGGTAAAACTGTTTGCGGTGGACCGCTATGGCATCGTCATGAATTTTCTAAGTTGCCTGACAGTATCCCTCATTGCATTCTTGGTATTCCATTGTTCAAAAGCGCTGACAAAAAATATCTACATCCGCCTGGCATGGGCATCCATTACGATTTTTGTTGCCCCGGCGCCCATCGAGGCCCTGGGAAACTTTGCCAACATCCACTGGTACCTGCTCTGGCTCGTCCCGTGGCTGCTCTTGAAGCCGGCCTCGTCGAAATTCGAAGGCATCACTCTCTTCGTGGCTGCAGCGTTGGCGTCCTTGACAGAGATTTCCAGTGCCATGTTCCTGCCGCTGTTCTTGTACCGGTACAAAGACACATCGTTCTGGCCAGCCAGATTTGGAGTCCTTGTCGGGGTGGCCTGCCAGGTAGCCACAACACTTACTTATCCTCGCCCTGCTCCAGAGGGCAACTATCCGCTGAACGTATGGTCTGTAGTGGAGGGGTGGTTCCTGCATGGAAGTTCGGCCCTGATGTTTGGGAATGCTCACCAGATAACCAACAATATTGTGTTTTATGGGGCTGCCTCCATCGTTCTTGCGGCAATCCCGTTCTTTGGCGCGTTTGCTGGCATTCTGATTTGGGGGACAAACCAGCAGAGGCTGCTTGCCTGCGTATTTATGCTGGGATCGTTTGTTGCCTACGCGGCTGCACAGACGGTCAATTTCTCGAAGGTTGCCGACTACGTGACCTTTGATAAATCTGCTTGGACGGTTTTCTATCTGACCCGGTACGCCACGATCACTTCAATGCTCCTGCTGGGGCTTATTCCACTGCTGGCCGCAGTGCTCGAAAGGAAGTCGCCAGGCTGGTGGCGGGCTGTACTCGGAGGCTTCCTGGTGCTTCAAGTTGTCTATTTCTTTCCGGTCTCCGTCATCAGACAGGATGGACCGGTTTGGCAGGAGTCAGTTCAGGCGCAACGGACAGCGTGTAGTGGCGACGCGCAGCTTGGATCCATAGTCGTTCCGATTACGCCGGCATTTTGGTCTGTTGAACTCCAATGTGATCGGCTTCGACGCTAGCCCGGGGCTGAGTACCGTGGCCACTGGTTGGGCGGGTGGTCTCCTTGGCCGGATCCCATGTCCGGGAACATTGCAGTCCTCGCGGCCGTTGCCGCACAACGGCACTCGGACGGTGGCTCCGCAACGATCTACTGGGGCAAACTTCTTTGGTTGGATCCCGTCACTTGAACCTCGTTGGCCACACAAACAACACCTTGCACACGGATGTTAGTCTGAGGCAGCGACATAGCATGCCAAAGTTCAACTGCCGCAACTGGTTAAGAGGCCGGAATCACCATGTGGCGCCTCTCTGAAACGGGTGATCTAGTGTGGAGCGAAGAAATGAACACCACTCAATCCAAAGCCGCTTTCTCTAAAGTGACCAGAGGGAGCCGGGGCCAGGGTCTGGCGTTGACGGCCCTCTGCGGGGCAGTTGTCTTGCTGCTTTCAGCAACTGCGGCCGCCGCCGCTCCGACGCCGGCGCCTTCCGTAACTGCGTCGGCCGCTGCCGCTCCCGCAGCCACACCGGTGCCCTCCCCAACGGCGTCGGCTCCAGTCTCTGGGCAGGCAACGTCTTCGCCGAGCCCGGCACCCATGGAACAAAGCCAAACCGCAGCGTCCTCTCCCTCGGCGGCCGTTCCCGCGAGCGCTTCTTCCGTAAACGGCAGTGACGAGAAACGAGCCGCGATGCGGCAGGCCGTTGGTCCTGGGGGAGCGCAAATGGGACAACTCTCGCCGCTGGTCAATGGCCTAACCAGAACCAACGTGACAACGCAGGGCACGTGGACGCCCAGCTTTGGTGTCCAGGGTCTTGATGTCAGCTACTACCAGCCCAACGTCAACTGGCAGCAACAGTGGGACATGGGGGCGCGATTCGCCTATGTTAAAGCCAGTGAGGGGGACTATTATACGAACCCTTCCTTTGGAGCCCAATATCAGGGATCCCGGTCTGTCGGCATGATCCGCGGGGCTTATCATTTCGCGATTCCGAATTGGTCCGCAGGGTCGGAGCAGGCAAGCTTCTTCGTGCAAAACGGTGGAGGATGGAGCGCCGACGGCTCGACGCTGCCTCCCGTCCTCGATATTGAGTTCAATCCATACGCGGGCAAAACCATTAATGGCGTCTACATGGGCAACACATGCTACGACATGTCTGCTGCCCAGCTCACTGCGTGGGTCCACGATTTCGGAAACACCGTTCGTGCCCTCACCGGCAGGCTGCCCATGATCTACACAAACACGAGTTGGTGGAAACAGTGCACCGGGGATCCTGCTGGCTTTGGGGACTATCCGCTCTGGATTGCGGCATACCCCGGCGCTCCTTCGAATGATGCCGGAAGCATTCCAGCCAGTTGGGGTGCCTACAGCGTCTGGCAGTACAGCAGCACCGGTCCCTTCGCCGGCGACTCGAACGTGTGGAACGGCGACTACAGTTCGCTGCAGAAGTTTGCGAGCGATCCGGCAAAGGGGTCATTCGATTCGCTCTCGCTGGTGCGGGACACTACTTCGGCATATCTGAACGTTACGGGCTGGTCGGTCGATCTCTCAAAACCATGGGTATCGACTGCCGTCGCCATCACAGTCACGGACCCAGGCAACCAGACAACTGGATATTCATTCCTGGCGAACGGTTATCGGCCGGACGTGGACAGTGTTTACGGCTATGGCCCTGCCCATGGTTTTGGAAGCAACATCCAGATCACATCATCCGGCACCTACAAAGTCTGCGCTGCCGCCGTCGGTACCAATGGAAATGTTGATCTTGGCTGCAAGACATTGCAGGCGAGTGGTGTCGAACCGCCCGTCGGGTCATTCGATGGTTTGGGACAAGTCCGCACCCCAACCAGTGTTTCACTTCGATTGACAGGCTGGGCCGTGGATCGTGCAAATGCTCAATCGGCCACCTTCGCAGATGCCTACGTCACAGACCCGGACGGCCAGACCACCGGATATCGGATGTCGGCCGCCGCGGCCAGGCCGGATGTGGGCACCGCAACGGGCTACGGATCGAATCATGGCTTCGACACGCTGATTGGTCTGAACAAAGCCGGAACATATCACGCCTGCGTCTACGCCATCGGCCAGTATTACAACACCTCAATGGGCTGCAAGGACATAGCGGTTGGAGCCAACCCGGAACCCAAGGGCTACTATGATTCCCTTCGAATCGTCCAAGCGCCAGGGGCAGCCAACCTGGTTGCGACTGGCTGGGCATTTGACCCCACCAACACAGGGGCCAATATCCCCGTCCATGTCTATGTCCAGTCACCGGACGGCACCAATGTCGGCACAGCATTCACTGCCAACCAGCCTCGCCCTGACCTGAACAGCATCCTTGGAATTGCCGGTGACCACGGCTTCAGTGCGTCATTGGGGATAAAAAGTACGGGGACATACACCGCCTGCGCATACGCTCTGTCGGTTGCCCCGCTTGCTCCCGGCAATACACCGCTCGGCTGCCGTACCATCCAGGTGACGAACACACCCCCAACATCGGGATATCTTGACTCCGCCAGCGTTCTCTCGGCAGCGGGTCAAACCAGTATCAAAACGACGGGATGGACTTATGACCCGGCGGTTTCCGGATCATCAAACCCGGTGCATGTCTACATCACTTATCCTGATGGGACTCGCCAAGGCTATGCATTCACGGCAAATCTTCCGCGGGCTGATGTGAACAGCGCCGTTGGTATTTCCGGAAACCACGGGTACTCTACCCAAGTCCCCATCACCCAGCGAGGGAAATACACCGTTTGCACCTACGGCATTGGGATTGCGCAATTCAGCTCAGGTAACTCTTCGCTCGGCTGCCAGCTCGTTACTTACTAATCCGGACGGACGCGGCCGCGCCGCAAACGCCGGTGACGGGACAATCACCCATGCGGCGGTCCGTGGCAAAAAATCGCTTGACAAAGGTTAGCCTCGATTTTTCATGATGCTCGTTGATGGCCGCTGGTTTGTGGCCGTGGCTGGTGGGCGGTTGTTTTCTGTTTTCGGGCAGTCTGGTGTGGCCCGTCGGTTCGCTTCGGGGTTGGCGCCGGTTCCACTTCCGGTGATCGTGCTGTTCGTTGGGACAGGATGAGGTCCACGATCAGCCGGTGGAAGGAACGAGCCCTTTGCTGAGGCGGGCGGTGTTCTCCAGAAGCAGTTTCAGGAGGTCTTTCTCGGGCGCTGTTTCCGGGAGCAGGAGCTGGTGGCGGCGGGCGCGGGTGATGATTTTCCCGGCGGTCGCGAAGAGCCGGTAGCGCCAGCGTTTGATGTCCCAGGCTTTGGCGTGGTGGCCGTCCGGGAGGGCGGCGAGCTGGAGCCAGGAGACCAGGTTGAGGGCCAGGGTGGCGATGTTTGCCCAGGCCTGGTTCGCGGCGAAATCGAAGAACGGCAGCTTGCCCAGGCCGGTGTTTTTCAGGGTTTTGATCCGGTTCTCGCACCGGCCGCGGGCGCGGTGTCTGGCGTCGAGGAAGGGTCCGTGCCAGCGTGGGGAGTTGGTCAGGAACGCGGTGATCCGGTGCCCGTCGACGTCGAGCAGGGTCGGCTGCGCGCCGGGGTGCAGCGGCTCGGCGCGGAGGAACAGGTTGGTGCCCGGCGGGTAATCGGTGAGCGGGATGACGTCGGTGGCGTTGATGACCCACGCATCGTTCCGGTCGTTCCCGTGCTGGTCCAGGGCCAGCTGCCAGTGCTCTTTGTCGTTGATCCAGTCGATCATGTGCGCTTTGCCCAAGGGCAGCGCGAAGCTGGTGGAGAACTGCACGCCCAGGCTGTGCAGGTGCCAGAGGAATTTCCGCGAGGCGCCGGCACCGTCGGTGCGGACCAGGACCTTTTCCCCGGCCAGGGCCCCGGCCTCGGTGAAGAAGCTCTCGGGCAGTTGGGCTGCGGCGGTGTGGAAGACCCGGATGTGGTCCTCGGCGCTGTTCGCCCCGGCGTTGCCCGGCCTCAGCATTGCGGCGAGGATTTCCCCGGAACCGTTGCCGCCGCCGTAGTCGACGCTGGCGATGAACGGGGCGAACCCGTAGCCGCCCTTGTAGGTTCCGGCGACGTTCTCCTTATCCGAATGCGAGGTCACCAGGGTCGCGTCGAGGTCGATGATGAGCGGGTCCGCAGCCGTCGCGGCCAGTGCCGGGTTCCGGTCCCCGGCCGCGTCCCAGGCCCGCGTGCGCAGTTCCCGGGTAAGGGTCTCGAATCCGTAGCCGAACAGCTCCGGGTTCGCCACGGTGCGTTCGAAGAACCGGGAGACGGTCGCGTTCGAGGGCAGCTGACCAAAGACACCGGGTGAGGAACGCAGGATGTCCAGATCGGAGGCGTGTTCGCCTCCGGCGGCGAGCATGGCGGCCAAAGAACCAACCAGCCGGCCAGGCCGGTGTTTCGCGCCAGAGGGAACAAACTGGCCCAGCCTGTCCTCACACAGCCTGCCGAAACCCAGCGCGTCCATGAAGCCGGTGAGCACCGAAACCCCGGCGTGGGAGATCAGCGACTGGCCGGTGAAACTGACCGGCGGGGACGGAAAAACAGCGGTAGACTTCTGCATCGAAAGGGTGCTCCCTCGCTCGGCAAATAACGGTCTCGACAACCACTATTTTCCCAGTTCAGAGCACCCTTTCCCTGATTAACACGCCATCCCGCCGGACCCGCCATGAAAACCTTGGGTTAGGGACTCTCTTCGCAGATAAGCGTGGTTAGGGCGGTCTTGGACTGCCGCCACGGCGTTGGACGTAGTCGGCCCGGCGTGGTGCGGCGGGGAAGAGGTCCGGGCCTCTTTGAATTGGTGGCCACCAGGCAAACCAATACCCAAAAGAGACCGTGAACATCCTTATGTCTTGTTCCGAGGGCCGCTGGTGCACGCGCGCGGATGCGATGCTCGGCCTCGAAGGAATCCACGTCGGCTCCGTCACGGCAACCGCGGCCGGACTGGTGCTGGGCGTCGAGATCGGCGACACAGTCAGCGGCTGCCCTGGCTGAGGTGTCCTCGGGGTCGGACATGGACGCCGCAAGATCCGCCTCCATGACATCCCGACTTTCGGCCGACCGGTGCGGCTACTGCGGTCCAAGCATGTCGGCGTTGTCCGGACGCGGGCTGCGCGAGGACGACGTTCACCGATGAGCACCCGCTGGCCAACCCGCTGGGCATCTCCTGCCGCACGGCCTGGCATGCCATTAAGCCAGAGATGACATCGCACATCGGAATCGCGGACCGGTTGGCCGGCATGGCCACCGAATAGCGGCGAGGCTGACGACGCGTCATGCCCGAACCAGAATCCGCTGCCGACCCGAAATCAATCAGGGCCAACAGCGGATCGGTGGGTCAGGCTCAGCCGGCGAGGGGCCGGATAGCTTGGGGCCTGCCGCGAACGAGGCTTGTGGTGGAGCCGTTCGCAGCAGGCCTCAGGCCGTTCGCGCAGTGTTGCGTGTGTGGGCCAGTTCCAACCGGTTCGCCGGCCCCACCCAGGCTATGGCGTCAGAGGAAGTACCCCGAGACATCCGCGATGAGTTGGGTTGTCCCGTTTGACCTGTTGTAGAGGTTGACCTTTCCGTCGGCCCCGATCGGGACGGTGACGCAATTGGGAACAATCTGCCCTTTTGCAAAGTTCACGTTGGATGCGTTGGGCAGTGTGCCACCGGAGGCATAGGCCGTGATGAACCCGAAGGATGTCGGGTTGGCCACGGTCAGGTTGAACGTCGCGGCTGATGCGGACGTGGGGACACCGTTGGCACCGCCGATGAGGAACGATACGGTTCCGTCGGCCGTTGCCGGTGTTGCCGGTGTTGGAGTCCGTGTGTCCAGGAACCTGGTAGGCGCGACCGGTTGGAAGGTGCCGGGAAGTGTGGGTGTGCCGGCGAGATAGTAGCCGGAGACGTCCGCGATCAGGTTCGCGGTGCCGACGGAGGCGTTGAACAGGGCCACCTTCCCATCCGTTCCCACCGGGACGGTGACGCTGTTCGGGACAATCTGCCCGGCGGCATAGTTCACATTGGACGCATTGGGCACAGCAGCCGAGCCGGAGGCGTAGGCGGTGACGAATCCGTCGGACTTTGCGTCGGCCACAGTGAGGTTGAAAGTAACTGCTGAGACGCTTGACGGGATTCCGCTGACTCCGCCAACTTGGAACGACACGGTCCCTTTGGCAGCCACTGGCGGCGCCGTGGGGCTGCGGGTGTCAAGGAACCTCGTCGGCGCGATCGGTTGGAATGCACCAGGAGCGGCCACCGTTCCGGACAAATAGTAGCCAGAGACGTCGGCTATCAGCTGCGCAGTTCCCACCACGGAGGCGTTGAAGAGGGTAACTTTTCCGTCCGTTCCCACCGGGACTGTGACACTGTTGGGGACAATTTGCCCCTTGGCATAGTTCACGTTGGAAGCATTCGGCCGGGTGGTTCCGGAAGCATATGCCGTGACAAAACCGTTGGACGTCGGGTTGGCGACGGTGAGGTTGAAAGTCACCGCGGAGACGGTTGCCGGGATGCCGTTCACGCCGCCCACCTGGAAGGAAACCGTCCCGTTGGGTGCCACGGGCCCGCTGCTTGTGCGCGTGTCAAGGAGCCTGGCCGGTGTGATGGGCTGGAACGCTCCCGGAGTCGTCAGGCCATCGGTGAGGCTGTAGTCGTCCGTGACGAGCGTTCCCGTGCTGCTGAGGGTCAATGCCATGGACATGGCGGTGGCACCGGCAGGAACCGGCGGGGATGTCCAGCTGGTCTGGGTGTAGGTCGTGGCGGGAAGGACAAACGGACTGGACGTCCAATAGTGCCAGGCTCCCTGGCCCATCCGGTAATAGAGTTCGAACTGGGTTTGTGCCGTTGAGGTATACCAGGCCGACATCGTGTAGCGATGACCCGGAGTGACGGTCGGTGAGCACTGCCCGGTGTCAAGCGGGGGCAGCATTTTGGCATCGCCGCTCGTGTAGGCGGACATGACCAGCTGGGTCGCGGCAGTACCCGTATGGCCAGTCGCCACGGTGCTGGTGGTGTAGGTATTGGTGCCGTAGGAGCCCGGAACCCAGCAGTCCGGGGGGCCGCCGACCACGGAACCCGCCGTCTCAAATCCGGGGTTGCGGAGCAGGTTCCCTGAAGTGATGGGTGCCGGTGGCGTCGGCCCGTTGGCAGCCAGCGGCTTCACCGCTCCACCGATCACCTGGTCCACCGTTTTCACGGTGACCCGCCCCGCGGCCTGCTCGGCCGCCAGGAAGTCGATGAGGGCATTGAAATCTGCCGTGGGGATGCTGAGCGACTCACCCGCGACGCCAATGTGGTGGAAGGAATACTGCATCCAGCCGCCGCCCGGCTCGGCCTTGAGGGTCAGGTCCTCCAGGTTCTGCAGCGTCCAGGTGCTCTCGACCTGGTCCGGGGCCTTGGTCAGGAACGGGTCTGCCGGCGGGATGGTCTCGGCCGGCGGGAGGCCGACGGAATCAGGGTTCTGGCTTAAGATGTCACCCAGGCCCCGCGCGCTGTTGTAGCCGCACGCCGACACAACGCTCTCGATTGCCGGACTTGATGCAGCAAACGGATAGGCGAAGCTGGTGATACGGAACCCCAACGCGGTCAGGCTGTTGCGGTCGTCACAGATTTGCCGCTGCTGCTCAGCGGTGTCGGCCAAGGTCAAATCCGGGTGGGTGACGGTGTGCCCGCCAATCTCATTGCCTGCTGCTTGAAGAGCGAGGGCCTGGGCCGTGTTCATGTAGACGGGGTCGGAATTGAGAAAGCCGGATGGAACGTAGAACGTTCCGTGCAGGCCCTTGGAATTCATATAGGCTGCAGCGGCCACCTGGTCCACGTGGGAATCATCAAAGGTCAGCGACACGATCACCGGGGCTGCGGCGTGGGCAGGCTGGACCAGGACCGCAGCGTTGAAGAACGTAGCCAGCAGAAGTGCTGCCGTGCCCATGGCTGCCGCGGCGGCCCAGTTCGTCTTACGGGTTTTCACAGCGTGGCTCTGTCCAGGGGGTGTGGCCCCGGTCCACCGGCCTGCGGACGCCGGAGGGGTTTGTTGTATAAGCTGGCCCTTCGGGCCGCGACGCCGGAATAGTTTCATGGGACCTGACTCGATTCAGAACTGAGACTGGTCGGGGCATGTCGGTCACCCGGCACGTCCCGTTCGTTACTGGAGCGGGTACTCTGTATCCGCCACCCGTGCGTCACATGTGGCCATGGGTGGCGGGTAGACGTCCGCCGAGCGTTGTGGTTGGCAGACGCTTCGACCCTACAGCGGGTCCTCAGTCAGGGTATGAGTGCCGACTACCTGTCTTTTCGGGCGGACCACTCAGTTTCTTATCTCGGGATTCGGCCTATTAGTGCCGCGTGTTCAGGTGGCGGAGCAGGATCCGCTTCATTTTCCGCTCCGGGACGATGACTCGCTTTCGGATCCGGGCCATATGGGATCTCCTTCGTTGTCTTCCCGCAATCTTGGCGGTTATCCACATGTGGCCCGCAGAGCCCTTGCCGGGCTGACCGCCGGCTCCTAGCTTTAAGCCAATTGCACCGCCTCGAACCGAGGCACCAGTCGTAGTGGGGGCCATGTGGAGGCTGTGCGCATTATTGAGGATGAAGTCCGTGAGCTGATCCGTCGGCGGGGTCTGGACCCGCTGCGGCAGGCCGGCGAAGTCCGCCGACTCGTCGATGCAGCGGTCAGCGACTATGACGAGCGGGCCCTCCTGGCGCCGTTGCCTCCTATCGGTCCGCTGGAATCGGCGCGCAGGTTTGTCTACGACGCCGTGGCCGGTTTTGGTGCGTTGCAGCCGCTGCTGGATGATCCCGCGATCGAGGAAATCTGGCTGAACGCCCCGCATGAAATCTATGTGGCCAGAAATGGCGAATCGGAGCTGACCTCCGTCTCGCTCACGGACCAGCAGGTCCGGGACCTGGTGGAGCGCATGCTCAAGAGCTCCGGTCGCCGGCTGGACATGTCCTCCCCGTTCGTCGATGCCGCCCTCCCGGACGGATCCCGGCTCCATGTGGTGATTCCGGACGTGACCCGGCGTCACTGGGCCGTCAACATCCGCAAGTTTGTCGTCAAGGCCAGCAGGCTTGAGCATCTGGTGGAACTGGGCACGCTCACGCCTCAGGCGGCCCGATTCCTCGGTGCCGCCGTGGCGAGCGGGCTTAACATCCTGGTGTCCGGGGCGACGCAGGCGGGGAAGACCACCATGCTGAATTGCCTTGCCGCGAGCATCGGTACCCGCGAGCGCGTCATCACCGTGGAAGAGATATTCGAGTTGCAGTTCCCCCTCCGGGACGTGGTGGGCCTGCAGTGCCGGCAACCGAACCTCGAGGGTGAAGGCGAGATTCCCCTGCGCCGGCTGGTCAAAGAGGCGCTGCGCATGCGGCCCGACCGACTGGTGGTGGGAGAGGTCAGGGAAGCTGAACGCCTGGACATGTTGATTGCCTTGAATTCCGGGCTGCCCGGGATGTGTACCGTCCATGCGAACTCGGCCCACGACGCGGTGACGAAAATCTGTACGCTTCCTTTGCTCGCTGGCGAAAATATCTCCAGTGCCTTCGTTGTCCCCACCGTGGCTTCCTGCATCGACCTTGTCGTTCATTGCAGCCGTCATGCCAACGGGCGCCGACAGGTCACGGAGATCCTGTCACTGGGCCGGAGGGTGGAAAACGGCATTATCGAATCGTCCATGGTCTTCGCGATGACGGATGGCCAGCTGCAGCCCAAGGCCAATTCGATGCCGGCCGCGGAGAAGTTTGCGCGGTCCGGGTATGACGTCGCGACCCTGCTGGAGCCTCATTGATGGCGCCGCTTCTGGGGGTTCTGGCCGGTAGCGGTCTCCTGCTGATCTGGTGGTCCGCGTGGGAGCAGCAGCCACCGGCCAAGGCCGCGCCCCGGACCAGCAGGCTGGAGGACCTGCTTCGCACGGCAGGAATAGAAAAGGTCAGTGCACTGGGGCTGCTGGCCACCTGTCTCGGCGTGGGGGCCTTCACTGCCATCGCCTTCTTTGCCGGAACCCGGTCATGGCCGATCTCAGGCTGTTTTGGGCTCTTCGGCAGTTGGTTGCCCCTGGCCATCGTCCGATGGCGTGCCCGAAAGCGTTCAGCAGTCCTGCGGCAGCTCTGGCCCGACGTCGTCGACCACCTCCGGTCGGCCATCAGGGCCGGCCTGTCCTTGCCGGAGGCGCTCATCCAACTGGCGGACAAGGGGCCGATGGAGCTCCGACACGTGTTCCTCGAATTTGGTTCCGACTACCGCTCCGGCGGGCAATTCGATCCTTCCCTGACGCGGCTTAAAGACCGCCTGGCCGACCCTGTCGCGGACCGGATCGTCGAAGCCCTCCGGCTGACCCGGGAGGTAGGCGGTTCCGACCTTGGCCGGCTGTTGGGCACACTCGCCGAATTCCTGAGGGAGAGCGCCCGGACCAGAAGCGAGCTGGAAGCCCGGCAATCGTGGACGGTCAACGCGGCACGGCTCGCCGTTGCGGCACCGTGGATTGTCCTGGTACTGCTGGCGAGCCGCCCGGAAGCAGTGTCGGCCTACAACACGCCAATCGGAGCCGCCGTACTGCTCGCCGGACTCGCCGTATCGCTGTTCTCGTACGCCATCATGCTGCGCATCGGCGCCCTTCCTGAAGACGAGAGGGTACTCCGGTGACAGGGCTCATGGCAGGTGCCACGGTGTGCGGAGTCATCCTCGGCGGCGGCCTCTGGCTGATGCTGGCAAGGCTTCCGTTCCTGCGCCCGGTCACTTTCGTCGACCGCATCCATCCTCAACTCAAGTCCCACAACCTGGAATCCAGGCTACTGCGCCCCGCGCCCAGAAACGTCACGGCCTTTGGGCCGCTGGAACGTATTCTTCGCCCCGTGATCCATGACGGAATCGCGTCGCTTGGCAGGGCCAACCTCGGCATCACGGCTCTGAACCGGCGTCTTGCCCGAGCAGGCAGCGCAAGGTCGGCCGTGGATTTCCGTGCAGAGCAACTCCTGTGGGCCGCCGGAGGCTTTGTACTGGATCTCGGCATCGTGGTGATCGCCGGCGCCGCAGGACGGTTCAGCCCGTTCGCCGCAGTGGTGACTGTGCTGGGCTGTGCCATCGGCGGCTTCCTGCTGAGGGATTATCTGCTGGGTGCCCACATCAGGAAGCGCGAATCCCGCATGATGGCGGAGTTCCCCAGTATCGCGGAACTGATGGCACTTGCGGTCAGTGCCGGGGAGAGTGCCACGGGCGCGCTGGACAGGGTCTGCCGCAGTGCAAGCGGCGAACTGTCAAAGGAGTTCACCCGCGTGCTTGCCGAAACCCGGGCAGGGAAGCCCTTGGTCGAGGCATTGCAGGAGTTCTCCTCCCGGACCGAGCTCGGCCCGCTGATCCGCTTCGTCGAGGGAATGATCGTGGCGGTCGAGCGCGGGACACCGCTCGCCGATGTGCTGAGGGCACAGGCCCAGGACGTGAGGGATACGGCGAAGCGCGAGCTGATGGAGTCCGCCGGGAAGAAGGAGATCGGAATGATGGTGCCGCTCGTTTTTGGAGTGCTGCCGCTCACTGTCGTCTTCGCCGTTTTCCCGGGTCTGGCCGCCATCAGCCTGGGACTGTGAACGGGGGCCCCGTCCAGATCCTCCGCAAAGACTCCGCGAAGAAGCCGGCGTCCATATCAGGAGAAACCAGAACCAGGAAGTCCGAACCGGGAAGACACAAGCAGCACCGCAGAAGGCCACCAGACGTAACCACACACTGAAAAAAGGGGAGAAAATGAAGAATATCGGGATCCGCTTCGCGTTGTTGATTTCCACGTACAGCCTGTTGCTCCGGCGGCACTCCGCCCCGGGGCCCGGGGCCGGGCAGTCGCCTGCCCGCCGCAACGACGATCACGAGCGCGGTGACGTCCCGGGCTGGGTGATGATTACCCTGATGTCTGCCGTTCTCGTCGCTGCACTCCTGGCTCTCGCAGGTCCGGCGCTTGAGGCGCTGTTCAACCAGGCCATGGACAAGGTCAGGGGGTAGCCGGTGAGCGCACCCGGCCCAGGCCGGGGCAACGGGCGGCACCGGAACCGGAACAGTACCCCTTGGTGCATCCGGGGAAGGGCTCTGGCCGGCAGCACCGGCGAGCGCGGTTCGGCAGTGGTGGACTTCATCCTGGTCGGCGGGCTGCTGACCATGTTCTTCCTTGCCGTCGTCCAGTTGGCCCTGGTCCTCCATATCCGGAACACGCTGATCGACGCCGCTGCCTCCGGTGCCAGATACGGCACGCTCGCGGACCGCAACGCCGGCGATGCCCGCGCCAGGACGGCACAGCTGATTGGCGCAGCCCTGAATCCCGACTTCGCCAGGGACGTGGTCACCGTTGAATCCACGTACCAGGGGATCCGCACCCTGGCGGTGACCGTCCGAGCCCCGCTGCCAGTGATCGGGCTGATCGGTCCCGGTGCGCTGCTGGAGGTGACCGGCCATGCGGCCATTCAGCCATGAAACGGAAGTACCCCGCCATTCCCCCGGCACGGCACGCACCGCCGCGGGCCCTTCCCCCGGATCACGCTCCGGGGGCGCCGGCGAGGCGGCCGACGCCGAACGCGGCAGCGCGGTCGTCGAGTTCACCTTCCTGTCCCTGCTGCTGATGGTCCCGCTCGTCTACTTCATCATTACCGTGGGACAGATCCAGGGCGGATCGTTCGCGGTGGTCGGCGCTGCGGACCAGGCCGCCAAGGTCTATGTTGCCCAGCCGGACCCGGCGAGCGGCCGGGCGGCCGCCGAGCAGGCGGTCCTCCTTGCGCTCGCCGATTACGGTCATCCGGCGGGCAACGCGAGCATTGACACCAGCTGTCAGCCCGCGGACTGCATGGCTGCCGGTTCGGCCGTGACTGTCACGGTCCACCTGACGGTTCCGTTGCCGTTTGTGCCGTTCAGCGAGGCGCTCCACCTCAACGCGAGCCAGCTCAGCGCCTCGGCGACCCAGATGGTCGGACGCTTCAAATGAGACCCCGCCGCGAAAACGTCCGGTGCCCGCGCAGGGCAGCCCATCGTCATGAAGGGAAACGCGAAGGGAATAAGGGCTTCGGCGGGGACAGCACGGAAGACGGCCAGCTGGCCGTGCTGATCATCGGCTATGTCCTTGTGGCCCTGCTTGTCACCTCCGTCGTGATAGCCGCGTCCAGCGTCTATATCGAGCACAAGAAGCTGCTCTCGATGGCGGACGGCGCATCCGTGGCCGCGGCGGACAGCTTCACTCTCGGTCAGCTCGAAAGTGCCGGCGGCACCCCCACCGCAGTCCTCAGTGCCGGGCGGGTCCACAGCGCCGCCGTCGACTACCTGAATCGAAACGCTGCATTCACGCGGTTCGGCGGCCTTGCCGTCACTCCGGCCACCGGGAGTCCGGACGGCTCCACCGCCGTCGTGGTCCTGAGCGCCGCCGTCCACCCACCGGTGGTCAACTTCCTCGTCCCTGATGGCATCAGGATTGAGGCAAGCTCGACGGCGCGCTCGCGGCTGACCCGTTGACCGCACCGCCCCCAAAGCGGACCGTGGCCTGCCGCCGGGGCGCCACTGACACACGTCGGGCCGGGCAGGGCCGATAGCGTACGCTTAAAAAACCATGGCAAACATTGATTTTCCCGCTGAAATCCGCGCCCTCCGCGCCACCTACGCCTCGATCGAGAACGTTTCGAATGTCGACGCGCTCAAGGAAGACATCGCCGAACTCAGCGAACGGGCCGGCGAACCCAACCTCTGGGACGATCCCGCGGCCGCCCAGGTGATCACCTCCAGGCTCTCGCACCGCCAGTCCGAACTGGCACGCCTGGACTCGCTCGCCTCCCGGATCGACGACCTCGAGGTCCTCGTGGAACTGGGCCAGGACGAGGATGACGCCGCCTCCATGGGCGAAGCCGCCACGGAACTGGAGTCGATCCGCAAGGCACTCCAGGAGCTCGAGGTCGTGACGCTGCTGTCCGGCGAGTTCGACGAGCGCGAAGCCGTGGTCACCATCCGGGCCGGGGCCGGCGGAGTGGACGCCGCGGACTTCGCCGAAATGCTGCTCCGGATGTACCTGCGCTGGGCCGAACGCCACGGCTACCCGACCACCATCATGGACACCTCCTACGCCGAAGAGGCCGGACTGAAGTCCGCCACCTTCGAGGTCAAGGCGCCCTACGCCTACGGCACGCTCAGCGTCGAGGCCGGCACCCACCGCCTGGTCCGGATCAGCCCCTTCGACAACCAGGGCCGCCGGCAGACCTCCTTCGCCGCTGTCGAAGTGATCCCGCTGATCGAACAGACCGACTCCATCGACATCCCGGACAACGAGATCCGCGTCGACGTCTTCCGTTCCTCGGGCCCGGGCGGGCAGTCGGTCAACACCACGGACTCCGCCGTGCGCCTGACCCACATCCCCACCGGCACCGTGGTGTCCATGCAGAACGAGAAGTCACAGCTTCAGAACCGTGCTGCGGCCCTCCGTGTGCTGCAGTCACGCCTGCTCCTGCTCAAGAAGGAGCAGGAAGACGCCGAGAAGAAGGCCTTCGCCGGTGATGTGAAGGCCTCCTGGGGCGACCAGATGCGCTCCTACGTCCTCAACCCGTACCAGATGGTCAAGGACCTCCGCACCGAGCATGAGGTCGGAAACACCTCGGCAGTGTTCGACGGCGAGATCGACGACTTCATCGACGCCGGCATCCGGTGGCGGACCGACAACCGGAACGCCGAGAAGTAGCCCCGGCCGCGCCTCGGCTGGGAGCTCCCTGACAATCGCGCGACACGCCCCGCCGCTCCGGCCGCCGCGCCGGTGCCCGTGCGTATAGTCGAGGAGCCGGGGCTCTACTTCCCCCAAACGAAAGCCCGCGCGCCGGCAGCAGAACTGGGCCGTAAGGCCGTGTCTGCAGGGTACTTAGGGCCATGATCCGTTTCGAAAATGTCACCAAGGTCTACGACCAGACCGCGCGTCCGGCGCTGGACTCGATCACCCTTGAGATCGGCCGTGGCGAATTCGCCTTCCTCGTCGGCGCCTCGGGCTCCGGCAAGTCGACCTTCCTGCGCCTGGTCCTCAAGGAGGACCGCGCCTCCTCCGGCGCCGTCTACGTTGCCGGCCAGAATGTGGCAAAGATCCCCAGCTGGCGCGTGCCCAGGCTCCGCCGAGGCATCGGCGTCGTATTCCAGGACTTCCGGCTGCTGCCGCAGAAGACCGTGTTCGCGAACGTCGCCTTCGCGATGCAGGTCATCGGCAAGAGCCGCAGCGTCATCCGCGACACCGTCCCGGAGGTCCTCAAGACGGTCGGCCTGGAAGGCAAGGAAAACCGCCTGCCGCATGAACTTTCCGGCGGTGAGCAGCAGCGCGTGGCGATCGCCCGCGCCGTCGTCAACCGTCCCGACATCCTGCTCGCCGACGAGCCCACCGGAAACCTCGACCCGACCACCTCCATGGGCATCATGGGCGTGCTGGACAAAATCAACCAGGACGGCACCACGGTCGTGATGGCCACGCACGACGACGACATCGTCAACGAGATGCGCAAACGGGTTGTGGAACTCAAGAACGGCGTCGTGATCCGCGACGAGGCCAGGGCCCTGTACACCTCCATGATTCCGGTCGTGGGCCAGTCGCGCCGGCTGAAGGATGCCAGCGGCCGGGACCCCGGCCCGGAGACCGCCGCCGAGTCTTCGCGCAACGAAGCCCGCACCGCAGTGGAGGGTGCGCTGTGAGGCTTGCGTTCGTCCTCGGCGAGATCGGGAGCGGCCTGCGCCGCAACCTGTCCATGGTGGTTTCCGTCATCCTCGTGACCTTCGTTTCCCTGACCTTCGTCGGCGCTGCCGGCATGCTGCAGCTGCAGATCAACCAGATGAAGGGTTACTGGTACGACAAAGTCCAGGTGGCCATCTTCCTTTGCAGTGACGGGTCGACGGCGGCCGGCTGCGCCACCGGCCCGGCCACACCGGAACAGCAGGACAACCTGCGCAAGCTCCTCGAGTCGCCCGCGGTCGCCCAGTACGTCAATGACTTCGCGTTCGAGTCCAAGGATGAAGCCTACAAGCACTTCAAGGAGCAGTTCTCCAATTCCCCGATCGTGGACTCGGTCACGCCGGACCAGCTCCCGGCATCGTTTCGGATCAATATGAAGGACCCGGCGAAGTACCAGATCATCAGCGAGACCTTCTCCTCCCAGGCCGGCGTGGAGACAGTGATCGACCAGCGCCAGCTCCTGGAGAAACTGTTCTCAGCGATGAATGCCGCCTCGCTCGTGGCGGTGAGCATCGCGGGCGTGATGATCATCTGCGCGATCCTGCTGATCGCGACGACGATCCGGCTCTCCGCCTTCAGCCGGCGCCGTGAGACCGGCATCATGCGTCTTGTGGGTGCCTCCAAGGCGGTCATCCAGCTGCCGTTCATCCTGGAAGGCGTGATCGCGGCCGTGATCGGGGCGACCCTTGCCTCGGGCACGTTGTGGGCGGTCGCCCACTTCTTCCTCGGTGATTACCTGTCCAAGCTCTACCCGGACACCGCCTTCATCTCGCCGGGCCAAACCCTGATCCTGGCACCTGCCCTGATCGGACTGGGTGTTGTCCTGGCCGGAATATCCTCTCTCCTGACCCTCCGCCGATACCTGCGGGTCTAGCTGTGCGCAACGAAAAGGGAATGCTTATGACACCGATGGCCCGTCGCCCCCTTCGGCTCCGCCTGGTCGGACGCCGCAGCCGCATGATCAGCGCCAGCTTGGCGCTGGTCCTCGCGGGCAGCCTGGGCGCGTCGGCTCCGGTGGCATTTGCGGACAACCTTGACGACCAGCAGGCTGCACTGAAGGACCAGGCGGCACAGGTCCAGGACTCCCTTGAGTTCGTGGACGCCAAAATCTCGCAGGCCGCCGCGGATCTGGTGCTCTACCAGGGGCAGCTCCCGGGCGCCCAGCAGGCGCTCCTTGATGCCCAGGGCCGGGTGGCCGGCGCCGTCAAGGAATCGGAAGCACTGGCTGCCCGCGTGGATCTGGCGCAGCAGAACAAGGCCAAGATCACGCAGCAGCTGGCGACCGACAAGCAGAAGATTTCGGATACCAGGAAGCTGATCGGCCAGATCGCCACCCAGGCCTACAAATCCGGGGGAGTGCCCTCCAACCTCTCACTGTTCTTCGGCGCGAACCAGGGCGGCAGCCTGACGGACACGATCGACCTCGCCGACCAGGCGATGCGGAGCCAGAACTCCGCGATGGACAAGCTTTCCCAGCAGAACGCCACCAACGTGAACTCCCAGGCCCGACTCGAGGCTGTGGAAGCCGAAATCAAGGACCTGAAGACCAAGGCCGATGCCGCGCTGGCGCGGGAGCAGGCGGCCCGCGATGAGGCCGAAGCCAAGAAGGCGCAGGTGGACAAGCTCATCGACGACACCACGCGGCTCAACACCGAACTTCAGGCTGCCAAGCCCGGCATCCAGACCCAGCTCGCCCAGGTCAAGGCCCAGCAGGACTCCGTCGCCTCGGAAATCGCCGAGCGCGACCGGAAGCTGCGCGAAGCCTGGGAAGCGGAGCAGCGGCGCATCGCGGAAGCGGCGGCAGCGGCCGCCCGGGCCCAGGGCCAGGCCGTCCAGCCGTACGTCGCGCCGGCCCAGGGATCGCCGTCGGCCTTCGGACTGCAGCACCCGTTCCCGGGTAATATCCCGATCACCTCCGGTTTCGGCTGGCGTGCGACGCCGCCCGGGACCATCGACTTCTACGGCCAGGGCGGCTACATGCACACCGGCATCGACTTCGGCGCCCCCTGCGGCACCCCCGTCTATGCTGCGGCGGCCGGCACCGTCTTCTCCGCCGGCTGGGCGAACGACGGCGGCGGCAACAACGTGAAGATCTCGCACGGCGTCATCCAGGGCAACTCGCTGACCACCATTTACTACCACAACACTTCGGTGGCGGTCTCGGTGGGGCAGCAGGTCAGCCAGGGCCAGCTGATCGCGTACTCGGGCACCACCGGCAACTCCACCGGCTGCCACTCGCACTTCGAGACCTGGCTCAACGGCCGGGCCGTGGATCCGATGACCCTGCTCTAAACTGGAGATGTACTCCGCGCCGCCCGGCCGGAGTGAGCCACCAAGAGATCCGAGGAGTTCTACCGTGCCCAAAGAAAGTGGCCGTAAGGTAGTGGCCACCAACCGCAAGGCCCGGCATGACTACCACATCCTTGACACCTACGAGGCCGGAATCGCGCTGATGGGCACCGAGGTGAAGTCCCTGCGCGAGGGCCATGCCTCCATGGTTGACGGCTTCTGCACCTTCTACAATGACGAGCTGTGGATGGAGGGCATCCACATCCCCGAGTATCACCAGGGGAGCTGGACCAACCATGCCGCACGCCGGCGCCGGAAGCTGCTGCTGCACCGCGACGAGCTCACCAAGATCTCGCACAAGATCCGCGAATCGGGCTTCACGATCGTCCCCCTTCAGCTGTACTTCCTGGACGGCCGGGCGAAGGTGGAGATCGGTGTCGCACGCGGCAAGAAGGAATACGACAAGCGCCAGACGCTGCGTGAGCAGCAGGACAAGCGCGAAGCCCTGCGCGTCATGCGCGAGCGCAACCGGAAGTAGCGCCGGCACCGCTGCCGGAAACCGGGAATGATTCCGCGCCGGCGTGCGTTATGCTTGATAGTCCGGGAAGGAACCGCGAGGTTCACCATCGGGTTTGATAAAAAAATACGGGGATGATCGGTTTCGACGATGTTAGTCGCGACAGGTGAAGCGGGCCGAGGATGCAGAATTATCTCGTAAACGCTGTCTGCAAACCAATAAGTGCCGAATCAAAACGCACTGACTTCGCTCTCGCTGCCTAAGCAGTAAGACAGTCCGTCAGCCCGAGGTTGCTATTGCCCCGGATCCTGGCGTCATTTAGATAGCCACTGCTGTTTACCCCCGTCATCGGGGTGAACGGGACTCTTAGATGACTGGGCCCGGATCAGCCAGCTGTTTGCGGCATGGCTGGGGCCGAGAAAATCCGACGCAAACTGCGCCCGGAGAAGCCCTGACAACACGACATCGGACGGGGGTTCAATTCCCCCCATCTCCACCATCGGAACCCCGGCAACGGAGTTCCACCCCGTAAAGTTCCAACCAGAAGGCCGGAAGCATCAGCTTCCGGCCTTCTGGTTTAAGCGGCTCAGCGGTTCCTGGCCTGCCCTGCGCTATCCGCGCTTCTTGATGTGTGCCACCGGGTCGGCGTGGGTCTCCGCGACGTTCTTCGTCTTCTTCTCGGCCCGTTTTTCCTTGATGGTCTTCACCGGCTTCTTGGCCATGCTCCGGTGCGGCGATTTGTCAGGCATTGTGCACTCCCTAACGGCGGGGGTCCGGAATGGGCCCGTGCTTTTAAGTTACGCCTCGGGCACCGCGACGTCCACGATGCCGACGAAACGGCTCCCGACACCCTCATACTCGCCGCGGACCAGTCCCGCGCCCACGGCCGGGACCTCATAGGGTGCATGGTGTGCACAGCAGACATACGTGAAGTCCGGCCACCACTTCTTCGGCCGGGCCGCCTCGGAGAAACCGCAGACAGCGCACGTCAGCTGGACCCAGACCGGGCGTTTGCCTGTCCGGTTGGCCTTGGACTGGAGCAGCCACGCCGGGGGATGATCCAGCAGCTCCCCGAGTTCGGCATCGGAGAGCCGGGGCGGGATGCCGTGACGGTGTGCCATTTCCAGCGGAATGTCGAGGATCTGGGCTGCTTCACGTCGGGTAACCATCCTTCAACGATACGGGATGACAGGGCAGCCGGATGCCTGTCATTCCCCGTCCGGACGGGCCCCGGAACGCACTGTTCCCGGACCCTGCGTCTGCCCGGCACCCCGGTGTTAGGCTCGTCACACACCCGCGGAGCCCTGTCCCGGGGGACGCTGGGAGGAAGGCAGGAGCCATGTCCGGCAACCCGGGTGCCGCCGCGTCGAGGCTGGAGAGGCGCGTGCTGTACGTGGCCATTGTCGCGTCCTTCATGGTGTTCCTGGACGGTTCGGTGGTCAACCTTGCCCTCCCCGCGATCAACCGGGAGCTGGGCGGCGGGCTCGTTGTCCAGCAGTGGGTCGTTGACGCCTACCTCCTTACCCTCGGCGGGCTCATCTTGGTGGCCGGTTCGCTGTCCGACCAGTTCGGCAGGGTGCGGGTCCTGCAATGGGGACTCGGCGGCTTTACCGCCACCTCGGTGCTCTGCGGCCTCGCCTGGAGCGGCGAATCGCTGATCCTGGCCCGGGGACTGCAGGGTGTTGCCGGGGCACTGCTCGTGCCGGGCTCGCTGGCCCTGATCGTCAGCGTATTCAAGGGGGCCGCGCAGTCCCTCGCGATCGGCAGGTGGTCGGCGTGGACGTCCGGTGCGATCGTCGCCGCACCGCTGCTCGGAGGCCTCTCCGTCGACCTGCTGACCTGGCGGTTGATCTTCTTCCTCAACGTTGTTCCGGCAGCTGCCGTCTGGCCGTTCCTCCGGAAGCTGCGGGAGCTGGACCTGCCCCACAGCCCTGACAGCCGGATCGACGTCGCCGGGGCCCTACTGGCGGTCGTGGGGCTCGGCGGCCCGGTATATGCCTTCATCTCGCGGGGCAGCCTGGGCTGGGGCAGTCCGCAGGTCTGGCTGCCGCTGGCCACCGGGGTGCTGGCACTCACGGTTTTCCTGGTCCATGAGGCAAGGACGCCGGCCCCGATGATGCCCCTGCGGCTTTTCGCCGTGCGCAACTTCGCCTGGGGCAACATCGCGACGACGGCGATCTACGGGGCGGTGTCGCTCGGGTTCTTCGTCCTGGGACTCTTCCTCCAGCAGGTCGCGGGCCTGGGGGCCACGGCGGCCGGGCTCGCCATGCTTCCGTCCACACTGATCCTGCTGCTGCTGTCCTCCCGGATCGGCGCCCTCGCGGGCCGCTTCGGCCCCCGCTGGTTCATGACCGGCGGCCCGCTGTTGTGCGCCGCCGGGTTCCTGCTGCTGTTGGGCGTGGATGTGCCGCTGGACTACCCTGACATGGTGCTGCCGGGGCTGCTGGTCTTCGGGCTGGGGCTGGCCATCACGGTGGCTCCGCTGACGGCCGCGATCCTTGGAGCAGTCGCCGCCGAAGAGGCCGGCATTGGCTCCGCCATCAACAATGCCGTGGCCCGCATTGCCGGCCTGGTGGCCATCTCCTTTGCCGGGCTGATCACGGGATCAGCCGTAACGACGCCGGGCCTGCACGCCACGGTGGCCGTGACGGCGGCGCTTCTCATTGTGGGGGCGCTGGCCTCAGCCGTCGGCATCCGGAACGGTCCCCGCGGCGAGCCTGACGGCGCCGCCCGCGGGACCGCCGGATGAGGACGCCTTCGTCCCGCCAGGCGTTCAGCGTCCAGGGACGCTGCAGCCGGCATGGGCGGCCTCGCTGTGGACCCACAACGCTGAGGCGACCTCCGCGGCGAGATCGAATTCCCGCCGTGTTCCGCCGGAGCCGATCCGCACCACGAGGGAGCCGCCGAAGGGCCTGCGGCCAAGCACCTCGACCTCCGCATCCAGGCCGATCTCCTCGGCGGAAAGGTAGCGGAGCAACTCGGGGTTGTCGTCGCTGATCCGGGTAATCCGGCCGGTGTGGCCGTCGTCGAGGTCGCTCATCCGGTGGGCGGCGGGCATCCGGACGGATCCGTCGGCGGCAGGGATCGGATCGCCGTGCGGGTCCCGCAGCGGGTTCCCCAGCTTGACGGCCATCCGTTCGATGAAGGTGTCCGAGACGGCGTGTTCCAGGAGCTCGGCCTCGTCATGGACCTCGTCCCACCGGAAGCCGAGCTCCTGGACGAGGAAAGTTTCGATCAGCCGGTGCCGCCGGACCATGGATACGGCCAGCCGGACGCCGTCGCCGGTCAGGGTGATGGCACTGTAGGGCTTGTGGTCCACGAGGCCCTGGTCCTTAAGTTTGCGGACCATTTCGGAGACCGAGGAGTTGGCGACGCCCAGCCGCTGCGCCAGCTGCGTGGAGGTGATGGGCTTGTCCTGCCACTCCGTGAAGGAGTAGATGACCTTGACGTAGTCCTCAATGGAGGAGGAGGGCGTACCGGTCTTCACAGACCCAAGCCTACCGTCAGCCGCGGCCGGAGAAGGTCAGCCACAGCAGGACGAGGTTCAAGGCCACCACCAGCACCACGCTGACGATCGCGGCGATCCGGAGGGCCAGTCCATCCGCGAAGCGGCCCATCAGGGCCCTATCGCTGCTCAGCACGACCAGGGGGACGAGGACAAAGGGGATGCCGAAGCTCAGGACCACCTGGCTGAGGACAAGCCCCCAGGTGGGATCGAAGCCGACCGTCAGCAGCACAACCGCGGGAATGAGGGTCACGACACGGCGCACGAGCAGCGGAATCCGGATCCTGAGCAGGCCCTGCATGATGGATCCGCCGGCGTAGCAGCCCACCGAGGTTGAGGCCAGGCCGGAGGCGAGCAGGCCGACGGCAAAGATGACGCCGACGACGGGGCCCAGGCTGGCCGTAATGGCGGCATGGGCGCCCTCGATCGTGTCGGTCCCGTCCGCACCGCCCAGGCTTGACGCCGCCAGCAGGAGCATGCCGATGTTCACGATTCCGGCGATGGCCAAGGCGGCGACGACGTCCAGCCTGGTGGCCCTGACGAGCCGCGCCATGGCCGGGACCGGAACATGGAGGTGCGGGTTCGGGCGGTGCCGGTCCCGTGAGAGGGCGGAGTGGACATAGATGGCGTGCGGCATCACGGTGGCGCCGAGCATGCTGGCCGCCAGCAGCACGGTGTCCGGGCCCTGGAAACCGGGCACGAGTCCGGCAAGGATCCCGCCGGGATCGGGCGGCCTGAAGAACAGGCCGGCCAGGAAGCCGATGGTGATGATGCCGAGCAGGAACATGATGACGAATTCAAACGGCCGCTGGCGGTTCCTCCGCTGTACCGCCAGCAGGAGCATCGACACGGCGCCCACGATCAGGGCGCCAAGCGGCAGCGGAAGGCCGAAGAGCAGATAAAGTGCGATCGCCCCGCCGACGACCTCGGCCAGATCGGTCGCCGCGGCCACGATTTCCGCCTGGACCCAGAAGGCGCGCCGCCAGAACGGCTTGAGCCTCTCGCCGAGGATCTCCGGCAGGCTCTTTCCGGTGACGATGCCGAGCTTCGCGGACTGGTACTGGACGAGAACGGCCATGACGTTGGCAACAACCAGGACCCAGACCAGCAGGTAGCCGTACTGGGCGCCGGCCGTCAGGTTGGCGGCGACGTTCCCCGGGTCCACATAGGCGATCGAGGCGACGAAGGCCGGTCCAAGCAGGCCGAGCAGGGCCCTGCGGGCACCCGGCGTCCGCCGGGCGGGGGCTCCCGGGAACTGGGGTTCGTGTCCGGTCACTTCCAGCACTGCGGTCTCCCGTAATTTGGCACGTCCGCATTGACGCGTAAGGGCTTCTGCCGGGCTGGGGCAGCCGTCGGCAAAGTGTTGTAGGCCTAAAGATAATTATTAGGCATACCGAAACCATAAGCCTGACGGGCCCGGCATGCAATGCGGAAAGTAAACAGTCAGGCCCGGAAGGCCCGCCAGGTCTGGGTCAGATAGGGGAGCCGGAGGACCTCGCCCGGGGCATGGGCCAGGTGCTCGTGCAGGTACCAGCCGAGGTTGGCCAGGACCTTGTCCCGGGTGGCCTCGGAAGCGCGCAGATAGTAGCTGCGGGACTTCGCCAGCGCGATGATGTCCTCTGTGGTCAGCGCATCCTCCCACCGGGTCAGGTGGCTCTCGAGGCCGGTGAATTCCGGGCCCACGGACGGCTTGAAGTGGGGTTTGTGGACGTCGCCGGCGTGCATGATCCGGGAGAGCCGGTGCACCCAGGGGACCGAGGTGTCCAGCTGGTTCCAGATCAGCCCCAGGACGCCGTGCGGCCGCAGGATGCGGGCGATCTCGGTGCTGGCCAGGAGCGGATCACACCAGTGCCAGGCCTGGGCCACCGTGACAAGATCGAAGGCTTCGGGCTCAAGCCCGGTGTTCTCTGCGCTGCCCTCGACGGCGGTGACGCCCGGCAGCGTCCGGTGCAGCTGCGCCAGCATGTCCGGGGAAGGATCCACTGCCACGGTGTGCAGGCCGCGCCCGACCAACAGTGCCGTGAACTTTCCGGTTCCCGCGCCCACGTCCGCGGCGTCCTTCGCACCGGCGGGGATCAGCCAGCCGGCCGATTCTTCCGGATACCCGGGACGGACCCGCTCATAGTGCTCTCCGCCATCCTGGAAGCTCTGCCCGAGCTGTTGGCGTCGCTCATGGTGGAGTTTGGGGCCGCCGCGTGCCACGTGCGATCTCCTTCGGCAGGTCCGGTGCGGGTACCTTTCGAATTTACCGCACGCGGCAGCGGGCAGCGGCCCTGGGCCCGGTCCGGTCAGGCCTGGTCCAGCGAGCAGGGCGCCGCGCCCGCGGTGCCCGGCGTGTTCGGCGCCCAGTGCGGGTAGCTGCGGGTGTCGTTGGCAGGGACCCAGCGGCCGGCATCCACCACGTAGTCCCAGCCGAGACCGGCCCGCCGGAGCTCCTGGATGCCGGCCAGCAGCCGTTGGGCGTCTTCCAGCCGCGAACCGAGGCCGAAGCTGGCCCGCAGCGAGCCCGAGGGCAGGCCGAGCCGGCGGATCAGCGGGTGGGCGCAGAAGCGGCCGTCACGCAGTCCGATTCCGTGTTCCGCCGAGAGGTAGGCGGCCACGAGGCCCGCGTCGTAGCCTGCCACGGAGAAATTGACGACGCCGATGGTCCCGGCGCCCGGTTCCGTGTCGGCGAAGATCTGGTGCACGGTCACGCCGTCGATGCGCTGGAGCCCCTCGACGAGGAAAGAGCGGATGGCATTTTCATGGGCGTGCCATTGCTCCTCGTCCAGGGCCGCGATCACCTGGCTGGCGCGCGCCAGCGTGGCGGCGCCGAGGACGTTGGGGGAGCCGGCCTCGTGCCGGGCGGGCCCGGTGGTCCAGCTGACAGTGTCGAGCCTGGCGTCGCTGACGGCGCCGCCGCCGGCCAGGTGCGGGGTCCCGGCGTCGAGCCAGTCCGGCCGTCCCACCAGGACGCCGGCACCGAACGGCGCGTAGAGCTTGTGCCCCGAGAAGGCGAGGTAGTCGACGTCGTCCGCGGCGATGTCGATGCGCCGGTGCGGGGCGAGCTGGGCCGCATCGACGACGATCCGGGCCCCGTACTCGTGGGCCAGGGCGGCCAGGGCGCGGATGGGCAGGATCTCCCCGGTGACGTTGGAGGCTCCGGTGACGGCGAGCAGGCTGATCCCGCCGAGCGCCAGCTGCCCGCGCAGCCGCTCCACGGTGGCCGTGAGGGTGGGGGCGGCGACGACGCTGCGGTGCGGCACATTCTGCCACGGCAGCAGGTTGGCGTGGTGTTCGATGTCGAGGTAGAGGACCTCTCCGGTGTGCTTGCCATCGCTCACGGGCAGGCAGCCGGCCAGCAGGTTCAGGGAGTCGGTGGTGTTCCGGGTGAAGATGACCGAGTCGTCGTCCCGGCCGCCCACGAACCCGCGCACGATGGTGCGGGCGTTCTCGTAGACCGACGTGCTGATCTGGGAGGCGTAGCCGGCGCCGCGGTGGACGCTCGCGTAGAACGGGAGAATCTCGTTCAGGTAGGCCGACACCACGGACAGAGCAGGGGCCGAGGCGCCGTAGTCCAGGTTGGCGTAGCGGACGTGTCCGCCCTGGATCAGCGGGGCCTGGATCTCGGCCCCGGTCACCGCGGAGAGGGGGTGGCCCGCGACGGCAAACCGTGCGTCGGCGTCAGGCTGCTCCCCGGGGTGCGCTGCACCTTCGGCGTGGCGGAATCGGGGGCTTGCGGGAAAAGTGGCAGTTGTCAAAAGGACCTCGCTCGAAAAGGACCCCTCACTCCGGGGATCCGCGCTTGCCGGGTCCGTTCCGGACCGGCCAGGTCGTCACCCGGGGCACCCCGCCGCGAATGGAGGGTTGCCGGCCAGCAAACCGGGGTTTAGCGCTGGCACTCGTGACCTGCCACGAGCCTAGGACATCCACGCCGCCGGGGAAAAGGCCGGACTGGAATGTGAAGCCGTTTGTTACGGGACGGCGGGGCCTAGAGCAGGTCGTCCAGGCCGGGGTTGAGCCGCTTGAGGACTTCGGAGTGGAGGATGGAGTTGGTGGCGAGGGCGTTGCCGCCGAACGGGCCGTCTTCCCCCTCCAGCGAGGTGAAGCGGCCGCCGGCCTCGGTGACGATCGGCACCAGCGCGGCCATGTCGTAGAGGTTCAGTTCCGGCTCGCAGGCGATGTCCACCGCGCCCTCCGCGACCAGGCAGTAGGACCAGAAATCGCCGTAGGCCCGGGTGCGCCAGACTTCCTCGGTGAGGCCCAGGAACTCGTCGAGGTTGCCGCGTTGCTTCCAGCCGCCCAGGCTTGAGTAGGACAGCGACGCGTCCGAGAGCTTGGAGACGTTGGACACCTTCAGCCGGGTGGCAGCCGCCAGCGATCGGCCCGTGTAGGCCCCGGCGCCCTTGGCCGCCCACCAGCGCTTACCCAGCGCCGGGGCGCTGACGACGCCGACGACGGGCTCGCCCTCGTCGATGAGGGCGATCAGGGTGGCCCAGACCGGGACGCCCCGGACGAAGTTCTTGGTCCCGTCGATCGGGTCGATGACCCAGCGGCGGGAGCCATGGCCGGAGCTGCCGAATTCCTCGCCGAGGACGGCATCGCGCGGTCGGGAGCGGGACAGCTGGCCGCGGATGGCTTCCTCCGCGGACTTGTCGGCGTCGGTCACCGGCGTCAGGTCTGGCTTCGTTTCGATCCGAAGGTCGAGCGCCTTGAAGCGGCTCATGGTCTGGGAATCTACGGAATCTGCCAGGACATGGGCAAGGCGCAGGTCATCGTTGTAGCTCGAAGCGGTTTGACTCATGGGTCCAAACTACCGCCAAAGCGGGCGGCCGGCCTGCAGGCCACGTTGCTGCGGCCGGATGGGCTCCCAACCCCGGGGCCGCAGCCAGGCATCACCCAACCCCCAACCGGCCTGTCAGGACTATGCTGAATTTTGCCAGCTGCGCCTGGATGGCACAGGCGCCTCGACGCCTACAGAGAGTGACGCCCATGACCGGTTGCGAAACAGTATTGGCAGGCCTTGATCAGGAGCTTGGCTGGCTCCGGGAAACGTACACGCAGCTGCATCAGCATCCCGAACTGAGCCTTGAGGAGCACACGACTTCGACGCTTGCCGAGGAGAAACTCGCCGCGTTCGGCTATTCCGTGACCCGCATCGGCGGCACCGGCATCGTCGGCGTCCTCGCGAACGGGGAGGGTCCAACGGTCCTGGCCCGCGCCGACATGGATGCGTTGCCGGTCACCGAGTCCACGGGGCTGGCCTATGCGTCGGCGGTGGACGGAATCATGCACGCGTGCGGACACGACCTGCATGTCAGCGCCCTGCTCGGTGCCGCCAAGCTCATGGCGGACGGGCGCGGAGCCTGGTCCGGGACGTATATCGCGCTGTTCCAGCCGGCCGAAGAGATTGGAGCCGGCTCCAAGGCAATGGTCGACGACGGCCTCGCAGCCAAGGTGCCCCGGCCCGACGTCGCCCTCGCCCAGCACGTGATGCCGATGGCCGCGGGGACACTCGCCACCACGGCGGGGCCGGTCCTCTCGGCCGGGGATTCGCTGAAGATCACGGTCTACGGGAAGGGCGCGCACGGCTCGATGCCGCACATGTCCGTGGATCCGGTGGTGCTGGCCTCCTCGATCGTGCTCAGGCTGCAGTCCATCGTCTCGCGGGAGACGAAGCCTGGCGACTTCGCGGTTGTCACCGTGGGGGCGCTCAACGCCGGGGCGAAATCGAACATCATCCCGGACCGGGCCACCCTCCTGCTGAACATCCGGACCTACGACAACCAGGTCCGGTCCACGGTGCTCGCCGCGATTGAGCGGATCGTCAAGGGCGAGTGCATCACCGCAGGATCGCCCCGGGAACCCGAGTTCGAGTACTACGACCAGTTCCCGCTGACCAGCAACGACCCCGCCGTGACAGGGCAGGTCCGGGCCGCGTTCACGGCGCATTTCGGCGCGGATGCCGTGCACACCGCCGAGAGGCAGACCGCTTCCGAGGACTTCAGCCGCATTCCGGACGCCTTCGGTGTTCCCTACACGTTCTGGCTCCTCGGCGGCGTCGACCCCGGAACCTACCAGGCCGCGGTGGCGAAGGGAACAGTGGCCCAGGACATCCCGGGCAACCACTCCCCGTTCTTTGCCCCCGTGATCGACCCGACCCTGGCCATGGGTGTCCAAGCCCATGTTGTCGCGGCACTGTCTTACCTAGCCAAGGAAGGCGTAGCACCATGAGTACTGCCCAGTTCCAGGCCAAGACCGAAACCCAGTGGAAGCCGAACGATGCATGGCTGATCGGCATCGTCCTGGCCGTCATCAACTTCTGGCTGTTCGCACAGACCCTGCTGAACGTCATCCCGGGCATCCAGGGGTCGCTGGGGATCGAGCGGACGCTGGGCAACCTCGCGGTGTCCATCACCTCGCTGTTCTCCGGGATCTTCATTGTGGTTGCCGGCGGCCTCGCCGACCGGCTGGGCCGCGTCAAAATCATGTACGTCGGCATCTACCTGAGCATCCTCGGATCCCTCCTGATCGCCCTCACCCCCGAGAACGCCGGCGGCCTCACGGCGGCCGCGCTGCTCGGCGGCCGGGTCGTCCAGGGGCTTTCGGCGGCGTGCATCATGCCCTCCACAATGGCCCTGGTGAAGAACTTCTACGAGGGCAAGGACCGCCAGCGCGCCCTGTCGTTCTGGTCGATCGGCTCGTGGGGCGGCTCGGGCTTCTGCGCCCTCTTCGGCGGCCTGATGGCGACGTCGTTCCTGGGCTGGCGGTCCATCTTCTGGATCTCGATCGTGCTCTCGATCGTCGCGCTGTTCCTGCTGCGCGGCACCCCGGAGTCCAAGTCGGCGGCGAAAGCCGGCGGCACCTTCGACTGGGGCGGCATGGTAAGCCTCATCGTCGCGCTCGTGGCACTGAACGTGTACATTTCGCAGGGCCCGCGGATCGGCTGGCTCAGCTGGACAGGCATCGGGCTCATCGCCGTCGCAGTGGTGGCTGCGCTGGTGTTCTTCGGGATCGAGACCAGCCGGACCAACCCGGTCCTGAACCTGAAGCTGTTCCGCAACGCAACCTTCGCCGGCGCCACCCTGTCGAATTTCCTGCTCAACGGCGCGGCCGGGACACTGATCGTCTCCCTCGGCCTGGTCCAGGTCGCCGCGGGCCTGTCCTCGCTGCAGTCCGGCCTGCTGACCCTCGGCTACCTGGTTGCCATCCTTGCCACCATCCGCGTCGGGGAAAAACTGCTCCAGCGCTTCGGACCGAAGCGGCCGATGATCTGGGGCAGCGCCATCGCCGGCGTCGGAATCCTGTTGACGTCAATGACCTTCACCCTGATCGGGCAATACATCGTACTGGCCGTCATCGGTTTCACCCTGTTCGGCATCGGTCTTGGCTTCTATGCGACACCGTCCACGGACGCCGCACTCTCGAACGTGCCCGATGATGAGGCCGGTGCCGCCGCCGGCATCTACAAGATGGCCTCCTCGCTCGGCAACGCGATCGGCGTCGCGATCTCCGCGGCGCTGTACGTGGCGGCGCAGTCGATGGACCCGGCCACCATCCGGTCGTGGGGCCTGTTCATCGGGAACCAGGAGAATGTCGGCCTGCGGTTCGGCGGTGCCGTCGGAATCCTGTTCAACCTCCTGATGGTGGTTATCGCCATCATCGCCATCATGGTCACGGTCCCGAACGAGCGGCCGGCAGCCAAGCGGCCGGAGGTCCCGGCGACACCGTCGTTCGGAAGCTGAAGACGCGCCGGCTAGAGGACAACGTCCGCCGGGGTTTGTGCAGGCGCCGGTACCCGTTTGCAACGGGTGCCGGCGCCTGCACATTTTTTGTCCCGCCCACCGGTCAGGAGACGCTGCCCAGCTCCTTGGTTTCCTGGGCTTCCATCCGCGGGTCCGTGCCGAGCAGCCGGCGCAGCGAGGCGAGCCGGGCCGGTCCCGACGGCCCCGCATGGCCGGCCGCCACCCAGGCGTCGACGCCGCAGTTGACGGCGCTCGAGTCGTGCTTGCAGCCCCGCTCGCAGTCGTCGGTGCCCGGCGCGAGGTCCGGGAAGGAGTGCAGGATCCGGTCCGGGTCCACGTGCGCCAGCCCGAAGGACCGGATGCCGGGAGTGTCGATGATCCAGCTGCCGGCCGGGGCGCCGTTGACTTTCAGGGCCAGGGCCGAGGAAGAGGTGTGGCGTCCCCGGCCGGTCACGGCGTTGACGCCGCCGGTGGCACGCTCGGCACCGGTCAGGGCGTTGACCATGGTGGACTTCCCGACGCCGGAATGCCCCAGCATGACGGTGACCTTGCCGTCGAGGTAGCCGCGCAGCTGTGACACCGCGTCCCGGTCCAGCCGGGCGGAGAGCCCGTCGTCAGAGCGGGCGTCGATCCCGGAGGCGTCTGAGTCTGCAGTGCGGCTGATGATGACCGGGAAATCGAGGTGCTGGTAGTTGGACAACAGCTCGGCGGGATCCTTGACGTCGGCCTTGGTGACGAGCAGCAGCGGCTCGATCCCGGCGTCGTAAGCGGCCACCAGAGCGCGGTCGATGAAGCCGGTCCGCGGTTCGGGGTTGGCGGCTGCGACCACGATCACGAGCTGGTCGGCGTTCGCGACGACCGCGCGTTCAATGGGGTCCGTGTCATCGGCGCTGCGCCGCAGCAGGGTCCTGCGGTCCTGGATCTTCACGAGCCGGGCCAGGGTGTCCGGTTCCCCGCTGACATCCCCGACAAGGGAGACGAAGTCGCCGGCCACCACCGGGTTGCGGCGCAGTTCCCGGGCCCGGGCGGCGATGATCTTGCGTTCATTCCCGGCGCCCTCGCCGACGACGGCCGTGTAACGTCCGCGGTCAACGGTGATGATGCGGCCGGTGACGGCGTCGTCATGACTGGGCCGGTCCTTGGTGCGCGGGCGGGTGCCCTTCTTGTTGGGCCGGATCCGGGCGTCGGATTCGTCCCAGGAATCAGTGCTGCGTGCCACCGGCGGTGTCCTCGTCTCCGGTGCCTGCGGTGCCTGCGGTGCCTGCAGTGTCACCAGGGGAGCCCTGCGCCAGCATCCCGGCCCACAGCCGGGGGAAGTCCGGCATCGTCTTCGCCGTGGCCGCAATGTCCTCGACCTCGATCCCGCGCACGGCCAGGCCCAGGATGGCGCCCGCGGTGGCCATCCGGTGGTCCGCGTAGCTGTGCACGACGCCGCCGTGCAGGGCGGCGGGCCGGATGATGAGGCCGTCGGAGGTTTCCTCGGCATCGCCGCCGAGCCGGTTGATCTCGGCCACGAGGGCGGCGAGCCGGTCCGTTTCGTGCCCCCTGAGGTGGGCGATGCCGCTCAGGCGCGAGGGGCTCGTAGCCAGGGCGCAGAGCGCGGCGACGGTCGGCGCAAGCTCGCTGGTCCCGTCGAAGTCGCCGCCCCTGATCTCCGGCCCGCCGGTGACGGTCAGTGTGCCGTCCTCCAGCGTGACGGTGGCGCCCATGGCTGCCAGGATGCCGCGCCAGAGGTCGCCGACCTGGGTTGTCCCGGCCGGCCAGTCCGGGATCCGCACGGTGCCGCGGGTGGCCAGGGCCGCCGCCAGGAACGGGCCGGCGTTGGAGAGGTCCTGTTCGATCCGGTGATCGAAGGCCCGGATCGTGCCGGGCGAAACGATCCAATGGTCCGGACGCGAATCGTCCACGCTGACGCCGGCGCCGCGCAGGACGGCCACCGTCATGGTGATGTGGTCAAGGCTGGGGACCGGGGGGCCCGAGTGCTCAAGGTGCAGGCCCTCGGTGAAGCGTGCCCCGGCCAGGAGCAGGGCGGAGACAAACTGCGAGGAGGCACTGGCATCGATGACGAGGTGTCCGCCGCGGACCTCGCCGGTGCCCTGCACCGTGAAGGGCAGCGAGGACGCCGTGCCGCCGTCGGGAGCGGCCACCGCGACGCCGAGCCCGCCCAAGGCTTCGATGATGGTTCCCATCGGACGCTTCCGGGCATGCGGGTCGCCGTCGAACAGCGTGATGCCCTCACGAAGGGCGGCAACCGGGGGGACGAACCGCATGACAGTGCCGGCGAGGCCGCAGTCGATCGCGGTGCGTGCCGCGGGTGCCGCCAGGGGGATGGGGGTGATCGCGAGGTCGGGGCCGAAGGCGCCGTCGCCGGGGACCTCGGTGACGGTGGCGCCGAGTTGGCGCAGTGCCTCGATCATGAGGGCGGAATCCCGGGAATGCAGGGGAGCGCGCAGCCGGGACGGGCCGTCGGCCAGGGCCGCCAGGATAAGGTACCGGTTGGTCAGGGACTTGGACCCGGGCACGGTGACGGTGGCGTCAACGGGCCGTCCGGCAAACGGTGCCCGCCAGTACGGTCCGCCGTCGGCCGGGAAGCGGGAAGCTGCTGCGGTGGAGGTGGCGCCAGTCATCGCCGTCTTAGGCCCCGACGGCGTGGTCTACGGCCTTGCGGGCCGCTTTGTCGGCCTGTTTCAGCCGCTTGCCGGTGCTCTTCCGGGCATCCGCAGCGAAGTGCCCCGCGGTCTTCCGGGCGTCCGCGGCGAGGTGTTCGGCGCGCCAGGCCAGGCTGGGCTTGCCGGCGGTATCCACGGAGGCCAGCAGCACGCCGCCGGTCAGCGAGACGTTCTTGAGCAGCTGCTTGCGCCGGGCATCGCGGCCCTGCTTCGAAGAGATGTCCGCGCTGCGCCATTCAACGTAGCCGTTGAGCGCCGAGATGACGGCCAGGACCGTGGCCGCGAGGCGGGCGGACTTGCCGAGGGCGAAGCACACCCCGGCGCCGATCTGCGTCCCGCCGATGACGCGTGCCAGGACCTTTTCGTTGGCCTGGAAGGGCAGTGATTCAGCCGCGCGGCGCAGCAGGGGGGACAACTGGGCCGCAGTGTCATCAGCATTCTTAAGCTTGTCCATGCCTGCGAGGACGAAACTGGAGGCGAGCATGGGACGGGCGAGAAAGCGGACAGCGGACATGAATTTCCTCCTGGATGGATGAACCGCGGAATCTGTGCGGGAGAACCGGTTCTAGTCTTGCACTTTTGCGGAATATTTGCGTGTTGCCCGTGGTTGTCAATGGCAGGTTCCAGCTGCTTTAAATGGCTGTATTACGGGTTGGCTCAGTCCGTCACAACGGGCCTGCAGGCAGACAGCGACAAAGGGAGGCAGAGATTTGATTTTGGTGAAGGACAGCATAGCGCTGAACACCCGTCCCCTTGGCCCCTGGACCATGACGCTGCCGGGACCCGCAGCGGAAGCTGCGGAGGGAGTTTCGGGTGGCCGCCGGAAGGTGACAGTAGACTTGAAGGCAATGAGCACCATGGACCCGGCCGTTACGGCCATGCACGAGGTTGCCGGAAACGACGCCGATCCCGCCAGGACGCCCGTCGCCAGCAAGGCCGGCGCACCGGCATCCTCCCGGACACGGCTTGGCGCGGAACCGGAGCCGGCCGATGGGGCGGCAGTGGACGGGGCGGCCGATCAGCCGCTGGACGTCTCCGCCGAAACGCCGGAAGAGCGCCGGATCCGGTTCGAGCGTGACGCCATGCAGTACGTCGACCAGCTCTATTCCGCCGCCATGCGGATGGCACGGAATCCCTCGGATGCCGAGGACCTGGTCCAGGAGGCGTACACAAAGGCGTTTTCTGCCTTCCACCAGTACAAGCCGGGAACCAACCTGAAGGCCTGGCTGTACCGCATCCTCACCAACACCTACATCAACTTGTACCGCAAGCGGCAGCGCGAACCGCTGCAATCGAATTCGGACACCATCGAGGACTGGCAGCTGGCGCGGGCCGAGTCCCATACCTCCTCGGGGCTGCGTTCCGCCGAGGCCGAGGCGTTGGACCACCTGCCGGACTCCGATGTCAAGCGGGCCCTGCAATCGATCCCGGAGGAGTTCCGGCTGGCCGTCTACTTCGCCGACGTCGAGGGCTTCGCGTACAAGGAAATTTCAGACATCATGAACACGCCGATCGGGACGGTCATGTCCCGGTTGCACCGAGGCCGGAAGATGCTCCGGGATATGCTGGCCGACTACGCCTCCGAGCGGGGATTCAAGGCCGCAGATTCCACCGCCGCGGCCGAAAGCAAGAAACAGGAGAACGGGAAATGAGCGACTGCCAGGGACTGGGCGACTGCGACGACGTCCGGATGCAACGTATCTACGAGTACCTGGACGGCGCACTCACACACGATGACATCGCGGAGATCAAGGACCACCTGGACGGCTGCCCGGAGTGCTTCGAGCAGTATGACCTTGAATGTGTCATCCGCGTGATGGTGAAGCGTTCGTGCACGGAGGCGGCTCCCGAGAACCTCAAGAACTCGATCCTCGGCCGGATCCACTCGATCCGGCCGGTGGAGGCCTGACGCCCGCCAGGCGGGCGGCGCAAAGCGAATGACCCCGGAAACCATCAGGTTTCCGGGGTCATTCGCTTAAAGCTGTCAATCCAAGCCGTGGCTTAGGTGTTGGGGCGCTTGCCGTGGTTCGCGCCGCCACGCTTACGGTCACGACGTTTACGTGCACGCTTGCTCATAGCTGGCCTCCTTAAATGTTGGTACTCAAAAGAGCTGCCCTCAAGTCTCCCACATCGGGGCAGCTGCCGCGAACCGGATCAGTCATCTAGCGAGTTGCGGATGGAGATCCGGGCCTGGTCCAGCACCGTCCTGACCGTTTCCAGGGTGACCGGGGCGACGGCGCGCCGGCCGGCATGGCGGCGCAGCTCAATGCGGATGTCGTCGCGGAAGGCCTGGACCAGCATTTCGGCTTCACGCAGGCGGGCCTCGCCCTCCTGCGAGTAGCGCTGGCCCGCGGCGGTTCCGGCGGGTGCTTCCGCGGCGGCGCCTGCCGTTCTTCCCGCTGCGCGGACCGTGGAGCGTGCCGCCTCGGCTGTGGCCGCGAGGTCCGCCCGCAGCCCGCGCATGTTGGCACGGATGTCCTGGCGCAGTGTGTCGGCGAGCCGCCGCACCGAGGCGGAGATGTCCGCTTCGACCCCGGCGAGTTCGTCCCGCCGGCTGTTCAGCTCCTGCAGGCCTGCCGGGGTGATGCTGTAGTTGGTGCGCCGGCCCTCCGTGCGGGTCGCCACGAGCCCTTCCTCTTCCAGCTTGGCGAGGCGCGGATAGATGGTGCCGGCGCTGGGGGAGTAGGTGCCGCCGAAGCGTTCGCTGAGGGCCTTGATGAGTTCATAGCCGTGTTTGGACCCGGACTCGAGCAGCGCGAGCAGATACAGCCGCAGTGCGCCGTGGGCAAAGACGGGAGCCATCAGAGCCCCGTTTCGGCGTCCGCGGCAGGCCGGCCGTGGAAGATCGAGGTCTTCCCCGAGACGGTGTTGGTCCGGACCAGCATCAGCTTGGCGTCGGGCCCGGCGATGGTCTGCACGCTGCCGCCGGGCTGGGCGTACTGCTGGTCGTCGATCACGACGGCGCCGGTGGCGGACTTCGCGATGATGTCGACGCCGACGTCGTGCGGCAGCCGGATGGTGACGTCTCCCGACACCGAATTCGAGCCGAAGTCCTGGGTGAAGCCGTGCAGGTCGAAGTTTAGTTCGCCGCTGACGGTGTTGGCGCGGATGTTGGTGAACTCGCCCGAGGCCGTCACTTCCCCCGATACGCTCCTGGCCGTGAGCACGCCGTGGTGGTTCCGGGCGATGACCTCGCCGCTGACCGTGTTGACGGCGAGGTCACCGGACGTTTCGTCGGCCAGGACAGAGCCGGAGACCGTGTTCAGCCGTATCCGGCCGCTGACCCCGGCCACCATGCCGTCGCCGCTGACGGTGCCCGCCTCCACCTCTGCACCGGCCGGCAGGGCGATGCTGACGACGACCGAGTTGCTGCTGCTGTTGTTGACGGTGCCCATGAGGTTCTTGAACCAGCCCTGCGCGCCGTGCAGCTGGTGGCGGACTTCCAGCCGGCCGTTGACCAGGCTGACGGAGAGCGGGTCGCCGTGGATTTCGGAGACCTCGATCCGGGCGACGTCCTCATCGTGGGTGACGATGTCAAAGCGCCCGCGGACGATGCCGAGCTTGAGTGAGCTGACGCCGTCGACGTCGATGGTCTGCGGACCGGTGACGGTCCATGCGTTCTCTGCCATGGTTCCTCCGAGGGTGCGACGCGGGATGGTTGCGATATATCGCGACTTCCGGACTCACGATATATCGCATCAGGGTCTCCGTCAAGATATATCGCGAAATTCCCCGGGGAACGGCGGCGCAGCCGAGGCGTCACCGCCTGGCGCGGGCTACTCCGGGGTGTCGACTCCGAGCCACTGGAACCAGCCCCGGTGCAGCACCAGCCAGGCCATCAGGCCATAGCCGGCCTGGCCGGGGGTGCCGCCATTGGCGGCCAGGTCCTGGCGCCACTGCTCGTGGTTCAGCAGCGGGGAAAAGGTGTCCACGTACAGGTGCTTGCGGCGGGTCGTGACATCGGCAAAGGCGGCGTTGAGCTCACCGAGCCTGCGGTTCTGCGTCGGGTCAAGCGTCGGCGGCGGCCCGACGACAAAGACTTCGATCCTGTTCTGGGTGGCGGAGTCCAGGATGTTGGCAAGGTTCAGCCGGCTGCGCGCCGTGGACAGCCCGAACTCGATGTCGCGTCCGGACAGCCCGATCACCAGGCGGTTCTCGTGCAGGGCGCTGTAGCGGCGGCCCGCCTCCTCAAGCCAGCGTGCGGCGAGCCCTTCGGTGCCTTCCTCCGGGCAGGGCAGCGAGTAGCTCTCAAGGGCGATGCCGTCCTGCGGCGTGCGGGCCAGCACACGGCCCAGCCAGCCCAGCGCGCGGGGATCACCAAGCCCGGCCAACAGCTCGTCCCCAACGGCTGCGATCCGCAGCTTCCGATCTTCCACGACTACCTCTTCACTTCAAAGCTGTCCATTGAACACTGCCATGCAGACCTGCCCATTAAACAGGGCTGCCCGGCCGGAGTAGCAACTTCAGTCTCCGGCCGGGCAGCTATGACCCTACTTACGCGCGAACGCCTGCTTGAGCAAGGTGTCCTGCTCGGCTGCATGGCGCTTCATCGATCCTGCCGCGGTGGAAGCCGAGGCGGGCCGCGAGATCAGGCGCACCCGGCGGTCCAGCGCATCCGGAAGGTTCAGGCCGACGAAGGGCCACGGGCCCTGGTTCGCGGGCTCGTCCTGTGCCCAGACCACCTCGGCGTTCGAGTACTTGGCAAGTTCCGCGGCGATCTCGGCGGCGGGCAGCGGGTAGAGCTGCTCGACGCGGACGATCGCCGTCGTGTTGTTCTCGGTCTTCTGCCGGGTGGACAGGAGATCGTAGTACAGGCGGCCGGAAACCAGCAGGACGCGTTCGACGGCGTCCGCCTGCAGCGGCTCGTGGTCGGGGATCACGGGCAGGAAGGTGCCCGTCGTGAAGTCCTCCACCGAAGATGCCGCGGCCTTGAGGCGGAGCAGCTGCTTCGGTGTGAAGATGATCAGCGGCTTGCGCGGCCGGCTGTACGCCTGGCGGCGCAGCAGGTGGAAGTGCGACGCCGGCGTCGTGGGGTTCGCCACGATCATGTTCTCCTCGGCGCACAGCTGCAGGAAGCGCTCGATGCGGGCGGAGGAATGGTCCGGTCCCTGGCCTTCATAGCCGTGCGGGAGCATCAGCACAAGCGAGGAGCGCTGGCCCCACTTCTGCTCGGCCGAGGAGATGAACTCGTCGATGATGGTCTGCGCGCCGTTGACGAAGTCACCGAACTGCGCTTCCCAGAGCACCAGGGCGTCCGGGCGCTCGACGGAGTAGCCGTATTCGAAGCCCATCGCCGCGTATTCCGAGAGCAGGGAGTCGTAGATCCACAGCTTGGCCTGGTCGTCGGAGAGGTGGGCCAGGGGCGTCCACTCGTCGCCGTTGGCGCGGTCGTGGAAGACGGCGTGGCGCTGCACGAAGGTGCCGCGGCGCGAGTCCTGGCCGGCGAGCCGGACGGGAACGCCTTCCATGGTCAGCGAGCCGAAGGCCGCGAGCTCGCCGAAGCCCCAGTCGATGCCGCCCTCGCGGGACATCGCTTCACGCTTCTCGAGCAGCTGCTTGAGCTTGGCGTGGACGGTGAAGCCCTCGGGGATCTGGACATGGGCCTGGCCGATGCGGGCGAGCATCGCGGCGGAAATCGCCGTGGAGGCCGGGGTGCTGACGGTCGAATCGGTCTGCTGGGCCTTCGGACGCTCGATATCGGCCACCGCGGCGGAATCCGCCGTGATGATCGGGATCGGCGAGGTCTGGGCAGCATGGGTTTCGGCGAAGACCCGCTCCAGGCGCTCCTGGTAGTCGCGCAGCAGCTGCTCGGCCTCTTCCTCGGTGATGTCACCGCGGCCGATCAGCGACTCGGTGTACAGCTTGCGGACCGAACGCTTGGCTTCGATCAGGTTGTACATCAGCGGCTGGGTCATCGAGGGGTCGTCGCCCTCGTTGTGCCCGCGGCGGCGGTAGCAGACCATGTCGATGACAACGTCCTTGTGGAAACGCTGGCGGAAGTCATAGGCAAGCTGGCCGATGCGGACCACGGCCTCCGGGTCATCGCCGTTCACATGGAACACCGGTGCCTGGATCATCTTCGCGACGTCCGTGGCGTAGGTGGAGGAACGCGACGCGGACGGGGCGGTGGTGAAGCCGACCTGGTTGTTGACCACGATGTGGATGGTTCCGCCGGTGCGGTACCCGCGCAGCTGGGAGAGGTTGAGGGTCTCCGCCACAACGCCCTGGCCTGCGAAGGCGGCGTCACCGTGCACCATGATCGGCAGCACGGGGAAGGCCTCGCCCCGGTCCAGGCGGTCCTGCTTGGCCCGGACGATGCCCTCCAGGACCGAGTCAACGGCTTCAAGGTGGGACGGGTTGGCGGCAAGGTAGACCTTGGTCTCCTTGCCGTTGTCCGAGGTGAAGATGCCTTCGGTGCCGAGGTGGTACTTCACGTCGCCGGAGCCCTGCACGGAGCGGGGATCCTGGGTGCCCTCGAATTCGCGGAAGACCTGTGCGTAGGTCTTGCCCGCGATGTTGGTCAGCACGTTGAGGCGGCCGCGGTGGGCCATGCCGATCGCCACTTCGTCGAGTCCGTCGTCGGCCGCATCGGAGATGATGGCGTCCAGCAGCGGAATCAGCGACTCGCCGCCTTCCAGCGAGAAGCGCTTCTGGCCGACGAACTTCGTCTGCAGGAAGGTCTCGAAGGCCTCGGCGGCGTTGAGCTTGGAGACGATCCGCAGCTGCTCGTCGCGGCTCGGCTTGGAGTACGGGTGCTCGATCTGGTCCTGGAACCACTTGCGCTCGGCCGGGTCCTGGATGTGCATGTACTCGATGCCGGCAGTACGGCAGTAGGCATCGCGGAGGACGCCGAGGATGTCGCGGAACTTCAGCATCGGCTTGCCGCCGAAGCCGCCGGTGGGCCATTCGCGGTCCAGATCCCACAGGGTCAGGCCGTAGGTCAGGACGTCAAGGTCCGGGTGCTTGCGCTGGACGTATTCCAGCGGATCGGTGTCCGCCATCAGGTGGCCGCGGACACGGAAGGCATGGATCAGCTGCTGGATCCGGGCGACCTTGTTGATCTCGTCGGCCGGGTCCACCTGCAGGTCCAGGCTCCAGCGCACGGGCTCGTAGGGGATGCGCAGGGACTCGAAGATCTCGTCGTAGAAGTTCTGGGCACCGAGCAGGAGCTGGTGGACCAGCTTCAGGAACTCGCCGCTGCCGGCACCCTGGATGACGCGGTGGTCATAGGTGGAGGTCAGTGTCAGGACCTTGCTGATGGCGTTCTTCGCGATGATCTTTTCGCTGGCGCCCTGGAACTCCGCGGGGTAGTCCAGTGCACCGACGCCGATGATGGCGGCCTGCCCCTTGGACAGGCGCGGCACCGAGTGCACCGTGCCGATGCCGCCGGGGTTGGTCAGCGAGACCGTGGTGCCGGCGTGGTCGTCGGCCGTCAGCTTGCCGGCGCGGGCACGCTTGATCAGGTCCTCGTAGGTGTGCCAGAACTCGGAGAAGTTGAGGGTCTCGGCCTTCTTGATGTTCGGCACCATGAGCAGGCGGCTGCCGTCCGGCTTGGGCATGTCGATCGCGATGCCGAAGTTCACATGCGCGGGCTGCACTGCCACGGGCTTGCCGTCGACGACGTCGTAGTAGACGTTCATAGAGGGGAACTGGGCCAGGGCGCGGATGACGGCGTAGCCGATCAGGTGCGTGAAAGAGACCTTGCCACCGCGGGCGCGGGCCAGATTGGAGTTGATGACCACGCGGTTGTCGATCAGCAGCTTGGCCGGGATGGCACGGACACTCGTGGCCGTGGGAACTTCCAGGCTGGTGACCATGTTCGTGGCGATGGCCTTGGCCGGCCCGCGGAGGATGGAGACAACGTCTTCTTCGGGAGCCGTGGGGGCCTTGATGTTCTTGGGCAGCTGGGCCGGGATCGGCGTGGTGCCGGGGCCGGTTTCCGGGGTCTTGGCGCCGTCCCGGGCGACGGTGGCCGGAGCCTTCGGCGCGGCGGGAGCCGGAGCCGCAGGAGCAACGGCGGCAGCCGCAGGGGCAACGGCGGCAGCCGCAGGGGCAACGGCGGCAGCCGCAGGGGCAACGGCGGCAGCCGGAGCTACCAGGGGAAGTTCTCGGGTGGCCGGGCGCACAACGGACGCCACGGCCGAGGTCCCGTTATTGGAGGAGTTGTCACCGGCACCGAAGGATTCGAACAGGGGCCACCACTTGGCGTCAACCGTGTTCCTGTCCTGCTGGTAACGCTCGTACAGTTCGTCAACGAGCCACTCGTTTCCGCCAAATTCCTCTGGTAGACGGTGGCTGGGCTGCTCTGGCACTTGAAATACGCCTCTTCCATGAGTTTGATTCCCTCTGGTTTCCACGGTGCCTCTGCACAACGATCGAACCATTCTCTGCGTCCAGTGAACCCAGACCCATGCCAGTCTAGTGACGGTTCTTGCCAAACCGCCAATAAGCGTGACTCAAATCATCAGCTCGTCCGTAAGCTGGGAATTCCTGTTGACACTGAGAAATCCTAATGAGGGGCAGCTGTGCGCTTTCTGAATGAGCCGACCACCGACCTGACGTATTCGGACATCTTCCTGGTGCCGTCCCGCTCCGACGTCAGCTCGCGCCTGGACGTGGATCTGGCCGCGGATGACGGGACGGGTTCCACCATTCCCCTGGTCGCGGCGAACATGACGGCGGTGACGGGAAAGCGGATGGCGGAGACGATGGCCCGCCGCGGCGGTCTGGCCGTCTTGCCGCAGGATGTCCCGCTCGAGGTGCTCCGGGATGTCACGGCCTGGATCAAGACCCGGCACCGGATCCTGGAGACCCCGGTCAGCCTGGCGCCGTCGAACACCGTGATTGATGCGCTGCACCTGATGGGCAAGCGGCCGCACGGGGCGGTCGTTGTGGTCGACGGGTCGGGCGCCGTCACCGGAGTGGTCCGCGCCGCCGACTTCGAGGGCCAGGACCGCTTTGCCTCGCTGGCCTCCGTCATCCGCCATGAGCCGCTCGTGCTGGACGCTGAAACGCTCGACGCCGGAACGGAAGCGGTCCTCCGGCGCGCCTTTGACACGATGGACGCCGCCGGCACCGACTACGCGCCGGTGCAGCAGGGCGGCGCCCTGGTCGGCGTCCTGACCCGGAAGGGCGCCCTGCGCTCCACCCTGTACCGCCCGTCCCTGGACGGGGCGGGCAGCCTCAAGGTGGCAGCCGCCGTCGGGATCAACGGCGACGTCGCGGGCCGGGCCGCCGAACTGCTCGCCGCCGGCGTGAACGTGCTGGTCCTGGATACGGCGCACGGCCACCAGCAGAAGATGTTCGACGCCCTGGCCGCCGTGAAGAGCCTGGACCCCGGTGTCCCCGTCGTGGCCGGGAACGTCGTGACCGCCGACGCGACCCGGGAACTCATCAAGGCCGGGGCGGACATCGTCAAGGTCGGCGTCGGCCCGGGCGCGATGTGCACCACCCGCATGATGACGGCCGTCGGCCGCCCGCAGTTCTCCGCCGTCCTGGAGTGCTCCGCCGCCGCACGGGACGCGGGCGGCCGGGTCTGGGCCGACGGCGGAGTCCGTTATCCGCGCGACGTGGCCCTGGCCCTGGCTGCCGGGGCCAGCCAGGTCATGATCGGTTCCTGGTTCGCCGGCACGCACGAGAGCCCGGGGGACCTGCAGCAGGACGCCGGCGGCCGGCAATACAAGGAGAGCTTCGGCATGGCCTCGGCGCGGGCGGTCCAGAACCGCAACCAGCGCGAGGGCGCGTTCGAGAAGGACCGCAAGGCCTTGTTCGAGGAGGGCATCTCCACGTCCCGGATGTTCCTGGACCCCGTCCGGCCCGGCGTCGAGGACCTGCTGGACATGATCACCGCCGGGCTGCGCAGTTCCATGAGCTACGCCGGTGCCGCGGACCTTGCCTCGTTCCGGGAACGGGCCGTGGCGGGCATCCAGTCGGCGGCCGGCTACGAGGAGGGCCGCCCGGTCCCGCAAAGCTGGTAGCCGCCGGCCGGGCCGGCCGGACGCCGCAGTGCAGCGTCACGGCGCCGGCCCGCGGCGGCTGCTCCTGTAGACTGGAATCCTTATGGAGAGTAAATCTAGGTGCCGGCCTGGGGGCTGTCAGCGGAGAACAGAAACCGTTCACGCGCAGTCCACCCGCAGAGCCGGCAAACCCCGTTCACGCGCCCATTGCTCTCCGGCGGCCGCACAGCCCGGAGCCTTCCAGGAAAGAGGGTCGGCCTCCGCTGACCATCCTCCGCCTGGCTGTTCCGCCCGGCTCCGCGCTGCGGAAGCAGGCTGCTGAATGGAGTGGATCCTGCTCTGCGCCGGCCTCCTGCTCATCCTCGGCACCGGCTTTTTCGTAGCCGTTGAATTCTCGCTGGTGGCCGTGGACCAGGCCACCGTCCAACGTGCCGTGGACAACGGCGACACCGCCGCCGCACCCCTGCTCAGGTGCGTCAAATCCCTGTCCACCCAGCTCTCCAGCTGCCAGCTGGGCATCACCATGACCACCCTGCTGACGGGCTATGTCATGGAGCCCTCGGTCGGCAAGCTGCTCGAGGGGCCGCTGGCCGCCGTCGGGCTCCCGGCGGCCGCGGCAGCATCCGTGTCGCTGGTGATCGCGATGGCCCTGGCCACCCTGCTGTCCATGCTGATCGGCGAACTCGTGCCCAAGAACATGGCCATCGCGCTGTCCTTTCCGATCGGCAAGGCCGTCGCGCGCCCCCAACTGGTCTTCACCGCCATCTTCAAGCCCGCCATCGTGGTCCTGAACGGCTTCTCCAACAAGGTCCTCAACGTCTTCGGGCTCGAGGCCAAAGAAGAGATCTCCGGCGCCCGCACCCCGGCCGAGCTGGCCTCGCTGGTGCGCCGCTCGGCGGCGATGGGCACACTCGACGCCGGAACCGCGAACTTCATCAACCGGACGCTCAAGTTCTCCGGACGGACAGCCGCCGACGTTATGACGCCCCGGATCCGCGTGGAGACGATCGACGCCGACCAGCCCGTCTCCGACATCGTGGAGGCTGCCAAGCGCACCGGCTACTCGCGCTTCCCGGTCATCGGGGAGTCCTCCGACGACATCCGCGGCGTCGTGCACATCAAGAAGGCCATCGCCGTTCCCTCCGACCGGCGCGCCAACCTTGAAGCCGGCGCCATCATGACCGATGTGCTCCGCGTGCCGGAAACCATCCACCTCGACGCCCTGCTCGCCGAACTGCGGGAAGGAAACCTGCAGCTGGCCGTGGTCCTGGACGAGTACGGCGGAACCGCCGGCATCGCCACCCTGGAGGACCTCGTGGAGGAAATCGTCGGCGAGGTCGCCGATGAACACGACAAGGTCAGGCCAGGGCTGCTGCAGAGCGCCTCCGGGGACTGGTACTTCCCCGGGCTGCTCCGCCCCGATGAACTCTCCGAACAGATCCCGGGCCTGACCGTGCCCGACGAGGCTGCCTACGAAACGGTGGGCGGCTACGTCATGAGCCAGCTCGGCCGCATCGCGGCAGTGGGGGACACGGTCGACGTCGGCGGCGGCACCCTTAGCGTCACCCGCATGGACGGGCGCAGGATCGACCGGATCTGCTTCAGGCCAGCCCGCACGCCCGGCGGCGATGACGCCGGCAGCCGGACCGGTGCCGCATGAGCGACTGGGCAGGAATTCTCTGGCTCGCCGTGCTGCTGCTCGGCAACGCCTTCTTCGTGGCCGCCGAATTCGCGGTCATGTCCGCCCGCCGGAGCCAGATCGAACCGCTGGCGGACGCAGGGTCCATGCGCGCGCAGACCACCCTGCGCGCTATGGAGAACGTCTCCCTGATGCTGGCCTGCGCCCAGCTCGGCATCACCGTCTGCTCGCTGCTGATCCTGCAGGTTGCCGAGCCGGCGATCCACCACCTCATGGCGGTGCCCCTGCATGCCGTCGGCCTGCCGATGGAAATCGCGGACATCGTGGCGTTCGCCGTCGCGCTGCTGGCGGTCACCTTCCTTCACGTCACCTTCGGCGAGATGGTCCCGAAGAACATCTCCGTCTCCATGGCGGACAAGGCGGCCCTGCTGCTGGCGCCGCCGCTGATCTTCATCGCACGGACGGTGAAGCCCGTGATCGTGGCCCTCAACTGGTGCGCGAACCACATCCTGAAGCTGATGCGGATCGAGCCGAAGGATGAGGTCACCTCCTCCTTCACCCTTGAGGAAGTGCAGTCGATTGTGCAGGAATCCACCCGCCACGGCCTCGTGGACGACGACGCCGGGCTGATCACCGGTGCGCTCGAGTTCTCGGAGCGCACCGCGTCCCAGGTGATGGTCCCGCTGGATAAGCTCGTGATGCTCAAGGCCGCTACCACCCCGGCGAAATTCGAAAAGGCCGTGAGCCGGACCGGCTTCTCCCGCTTCCCGATGCTCGACGACGAGGGCATGCTCTCCGGCTACCTCCACATCAAGGATGTGCTCTCCATCCCCAACGGCGGGTACCTCGAACCGATTCCGGACAGCCGCATCAGGTCCATGGCCAACCTCGCGATGGACGATGAAATCGAGAAGGCCATGTCCGTCATGCAACGGTCCGGATCCCACCTGGCCCGCGTGATTGGCCCGGACGGCAACACCCAGGGGGTGCTGTTCCTGGAGGACGTGATCGAGCAGCTCGTCGGCGAGATCCGGGACGCCACGCAGGCCACCGGCTACCGCAGGCTGGGCCAGGCATAGGCGGCCGTGCCCGAGGCGCGGGCGTGGCCCGCCGTCGGGCACGGCTGCGCACAAATAGGAATGATTCCCATTTAGGGCTACACTCGAGCTGTTGCTAATGCTCCTGATTCTCAATAACAGATCCGAGGTTTTTTCGTGCGCCATCCTGCCGCCCTGGCCCTGGTGGCCGCCTCAGCAGGCCTCGGCCTGCTGCTGACCGGCTGCGCTCCGACGTCGGGCAGCTCCCGGGGATCCGCCGGAGCCGGCATCGTCGAGGTGGTCGCCTCCACGAGTGTCTACGGCGACATCGTGCGCAGCATCGGCGGAGACAAGGTCAGCGTCACGTCCGTGATTTCGCGCACCAGCCAGGACCCGCACTCCTACGAGTCGACCACCCAGGACAAGCTCGCCGTCTCCAAGGCCGGGCTCGTGGTGGAAAACGGCGGAGGCTACGACGACTTCATCCAGAAGCTCGCCGATGACACCGGACTGGACCACAATGATGTCCTCAACGTCGTAGACGCTTCCGGACTTCCGAAGGACAGCCAGGGCGGAAGCGGCTTCAACGAGCATGTCTGGTACAGCCTGCCGGCCATGACCCGCCTGGCCGACGCCCTCGCCGCCAGGCTCGGGGCACTGGAACCCGCTTCCACCGAAACCTTCCGGAACAACGCGGCGGCCTTCAAGGAATCGCTCGGCGCGCTCGAAACCAGGCTCTCCGCGATCAAGGCTTCGGCCGGGCAGGCGCCCGTAGCCGTCACCGAGCCCGTGCCGCTGTATCTCCTGGAGGCTGCCGGCCTGGAAAACAAGACGCCGGCGGCCTACACCGCCGCGATCGAAGAAGGCGCCGACGTGCCGCCCGCGGCGCTCAGGGCGGCTGTCCAGCTCGTGGAATCCGGCGGCATCAGGCTGTTGGCCTACAACCTGCAGACCGAAGGACCACAGACGCTGGCCTTGAAGAAGGCCGCCGGGAGCGCCCATGTTCCGGTGGTGGACTTCAGCGAGACCCTGCCCGAGGGCAAGTCCTACCTCCAATGGATGACCGACAACGTGGCGAACATCGCCAAGGCCCTGGCCTGAGATAATCGCATCAGCGGCGGCCTCCCAGGCCTCCGGCCCGGAGGCCGCCGCAAAGAACCCCAGCAGGCATGAGAGTGCGGGCCACGCCCCGCAGGAAACCGAGGAAAGCCGCCTTGACACCCGTAGTGAGCCTCCGCGGTGCCTCCCTGGAGTTCGGCCGGCGGAAGCTCTGGCAGGACCTGGACCTGGACATCAACCCGGGTGAATTCTTCGCCGTCCTCGGCCCCAACGGAAGCGGCAAGACCACCTTCCTCAAGGTCCTGCTCGGACTGCAGGAGCTGAGCGCGGGCACCGCCGTGCTCGACGGCAGGCCCGTTGTCCGGGGCAGCCGGGGGATCGGCTATGTCCCCCAACAGAAATCCTTCGACCCGGACACGCCGTTGCGGGCCCGCGACCTGGTGGGACTCGGTGTCGACGGCCACCGCTGGGGGGTCCGCCTCGGGGCCGCGAAAGTCAACCGCAAGATCGATGAACTCCTCGAGCTCGTGGGTGCCGCCGACTATGCCAGGGTGCCGGTCGGCCAGCTCTCCGGCGGTGAGCAGCAGCGGTTGCGGGTGGCCCAGGCCCTCGCGGCGGACCCGAAGGTGCTGTTGTGCGACGAGCCCCTGCTGTCCCTTGACCTGCAGCACCAGCAGGCCGTCAGCGCGCTGATCAACAAGCAATGCCATGAGCGGGACAGCGCCGTCGTGTTCGTGACGCACGAGATCAACCCGATCATGGACTATGTGGACCGGGTGCTGTACCTGGCCGGGGGACGGTTCCGCGTCGGCACTCCGGAAGAGGTCATGACCACCGAGGTGCTGTCCGATCTCTACGGCAGCCATGTCGAGGTCATCCAGGCAAACGGCCGGATGATCGTCGTGGGCCTGCCGGACGCCACGACCCACCACCATGAGGACGCGCACGCGGTGGCGGGGGAGGTGGGCTGAGTGGATCTGGAGAACGTGCTTCATTCCATCTTCAACTTCGAGAACTACGGGGAACTGCTGGTCCTGGTGCAGAACTCCATCTGGGCCGGGGCGGTCCTGGGCCTGCTGGGCGGGCTGATGGGCACCTTCGTGATGAAACGCGACCTTGCCTTCGCCGTCCACGGCATCTCCGAACTCTCCTTCGCGGGGGCGGCGTTCGCCCTGCTGATCGGCGCGGACATCGTCCTGGGCTCCCTCGCGGGGTCCGTGATCGCGGCCCTGGTCCTGGGCCTGATGGGCATCCGCGCCCGGGAGAAGAACTCGGTCATCGGCGTCATCATGCCCTTCGGCCTGGGCCTGGGCATCCTCTTCCTCTCGCTCTATGAGGGGCGGGCGGCCAACAAGTTCGGCCTGCTCACGGGCCAGATCGTGTCCGTCGGGACGGTCCAGCTGCAGGTGCTGGCCGGCGTCGCCGTGCTCGTAATGCTGGCACTGGTCGCCATCTGGCGGCCGCTCACCTTTGCGAGCGTGGATCCGGAGGTCGCCACCGCGCGCGGCGTCCCCGTCCGGGCCCTCTCCATCGGCTTCATGGTGCTGCTGGGCGTCAGCGTGGCGCTCTCCATCCAGATCGTCGGCGCCCTGCTGGTGCTGGCCCTGCTCATAACCCCGGCGGCGGCCGCCCTGCGGGTGACCTCCTCGCCCCGGCTCGTGGTGACACTGAGCGTTGTCTTTGCCATGACCGCGACGGTGGGCGGGATCCTGCTGGCCCTCGGCGGACGGCTTCCCATCAGCCCCTACGTGACCACGCTGTCGTTCCTGATCTACGTGGTGTGCCGGGGGATCGGCGGCTTCCGGGCCAGGCGGGGGATCAACGGGCGGGTGCTGCGGGCCTCGCCGGCGTCGGCGGCCTGAGGGCCCTGGCCACGGCGGAATCCCCCGCTGTTGGAGCGCGGTTCCGGCGTGTCGGGCCGAACCGCCGGTAAGTTCCGGCGACCCGGCGGCAAAGCCGGGGAGAATCAGCGCCCGTTACGCCTTGGCCGTGCAGTCGGGGCAGAGCCCGAAGATCTCCACGGTGTGCTCGACGGCGGTGAAGCCGTGCTCTTTCGCGATCCGCGCCGCCCAGGCCTCGACCGCCGGGGCTTCCACTTCGACAGCCTTGCCGCAATTCCGGCAGAGCAGGTGGTGGTGGTGGCCGGTGACGGCGCAGCGCCGGTACACGGCCTCGCCGTCGGCGTTCCTCAGCACATCCACCAGGCCGTCGTCGGCGAGGGACTGAAGGATCCGGTAGGAGGTGGCGAGCGACACGGCGGTGCCGCGCTCCTGCAGGATGCGGTGCAGCTCCTGCGTGCTGACGAAGTCCGCCAGCTCGTCCAGGGCGGCACTGACCGCGAGGCGCTGCTTGGTGACGCGCTGCTCCTTGCCTGCGGCGGGAGCCGGGGCCGGTATCCGGCTGCTGCCGGCGGGGGCGCCCTGGGACATTGTGGAACTCGCTTCGCTGGTGGGTCTCGCCAAGGGGGTGGCAATGTCCAAGATTACCAGCCGGGGTCCGTGGACACCGCGATCGCGGATCCCTAGGCTGGCCGGATGAAGCTGACGAAATTCACCCATGCCTGTGTCCGGCTCGAGAAGGACGGCAGGGTGCTGGTGCTGGATCCGGGGACCTTTTCGGAGGCGGAGTCGGCCCTGGCCGGCGCGGACGCCGTGCTTATCACCCATGAGCATGCGGACCACGTCGACGTCGACGCCGTCAGCGCAGCGCTGCTGGGCAACGGCTCACTGGCGCTGTTCGCACCGGAGGGAGTGGCCGCCCAGCTTCGCGGCACGGCGCCCGAGGCGGCCGGACGGATCCATGCCGTGGGCCCCGGCGAGGACTTCGACGCCGCCGGCTTCGCGGTCCGGAGTTTCGGCGGCCAGCACGCCCTGATCCATCCGACGATCCCGGTGGTGGCCAACATCGGCTACCTGGTCGACTCGAACGTCTACCATCCCGGGGATTCCTTCGTGGTTCCCGACGGCGTGGATGTGAAGACCCTGCTGGTCCCCATCCACGCCCCGTGGAACAAGGTGGGCGAGGTGGTGGACTTTGTGATCGGCGTCCGCGCGGCGAGGGCTTTCCCGGTCCATGACGCCCTGCTCACTCCGAACGGGCAGGGGCTCGTCGAGGGTCACGTGACCCGGATCGGCGCCAGGTACGGGACGGAGTACCGGCACCTTTCCAGCGGCGATTCGGTGGAGGTCTAGGCCCGTTGGCGGTTCAGTCCGGCCACGCGCCGCTGGCGAAGAACGCGCGGATGGTGGCCTCGTAGGGCGCGGGGTCCAGGCCCTGGGAGCGCAGCCATTCCGGATTGTAGTAGTTGCCGGCGTAGCGTTCGCCGCCGTCGCACATCAGCGAGACGACGCTGCCGCGGCGGCCCTCGGCGATCATCCCGGCGATGAGCTGCCACACGCCCCACAGGTTTGTCCCGGTGGACGGGCCGGCATGGAGTCCGGCGAAATCCCGGAGCTGCCGCATGGCGGCGACCGATGCCGCGTCCGGGACCCGGATCATGTGATCGATCACGGTGGGGACAAAGCTCGGCTCCATCCTCGTCCGGCCGATGCCCTCGATCCGCGACGGCAAACCGGCGTGGCTGACGCCACCGCCGTCGCGGGACTCCAGCCAGCCCGGATAGAACGCGGAGTTCTCCGGGTCCACCACGGCCAGCTCCGTGGCGTGCCGGTGGTAGCGGAGGTACCGGCCGATTGTGGCGCTCGTGCCCCCGGTGCCGGCGCCCACCACAATCCATTCGGGGACCGGGTGTTCCTCCAGGGCCAGCTGGCCGAAGATCGACTCGGCGATGTTGTTGTTCCCGCGCCAGTCGGTGGCGCGCTCGGCGTAGGTGAACTGGTCCATGTAGTGTCCGCCGGTGCTCCGGGCGAGCTCCTCCGCGGCCTCGTAGACTTCGGAGGCGTCGTCCACGAGATGGCAGAAGCCGCCGAACTGTTCAATCAGGGCGATCTTTTCCCGGCTCGTGGTCCTGGCCATTACAGCGATGAACGGCAGCCCCAGCCGCTGCGCGAAGTACGCTTCGGAGACGGCCGTGCTCCCGCTGGAGGCTTCGACGATCGTGGTGCCTTCGGCAATCCAGCCGTTCACCAGGCCAAAGAGGAAGAGCGAGCGGGCCAGCCGGTGCTTGAGGCTTCCGGTGCGGTGGGTGGACTCGTCCTTGAGGTACAGCTGGACGCCCCAGTGCTCCGGGAGCGGGATGGCATGCAGGTGGGTATCGGCGGAACGGTTGTTCTCGGCATGGATCCTGCGGATGGCCTCCTCGGCCCAGGCCCGGTCCTGCGTGCGCGCTCTGATCACCGTCCCAGCCTAGCCCGAGCGGCACTTCTCCGCGGATAGAGTTGGCGGATGCAGACGATCATGGATGTGGCGGAACTGAAGCAGCGGCTGGATGCCGGGCATCGAACCGTGCTGCTCGATGTGCGCTGGGCGCTCGGCGACCCGCACGGCCGGGACCACTACCTCAAGGAACACCTTCCCGGCGCCGTCTTTGTGGATCTCGCCGCCGAACTCGCCGGCCCTCCCGACCCCGGCCGCGGCCGCCACCCGCTCCCGCCGCTGGAGCAGTTCCAGGCCTCCGCCCGCCGGTGGGGAGTCCGCGGCGGCGACGTTGTGGTGGCTTACGACGACGCCGGCAACCAGTCCGCCGCCAGGCTGTGGTGGATGCTCCGGAACGCCGGTCTCGGCTCGGTGCACCTGCTCGACGGCGGCCTGTCGGCCTGGCGTGACGCCGGCTTTGAGCTCGAAAGCGGCGAACGGCAGCCGGAGACCGGCGACGTCGTACTGGCCGACGGGGCGATGCCGGTGATCGACGCCGGGGAGGCGGCATCCTGGGGCCGGCAGAGCCTCCTGCTCGATGCCCGGGCGGGGGAGCGGTACCGCGGCGAAATCGAACCGGTGGACCCGCGCGCCGGCCACATCCCCGGCGCGGTCAGTGCGCCCACCACAGCGAACCTCAGCGCGGACGGGCGGTTCCTGCCGGTCGATGGGTTGCGGGAACGCTTCAGCGCGGTGGGTGTCCGGCCCGGCGTCCCTGTCGCTGTCTACTGCGGCTCCGGCGTCACGGCGGCCCACGAAATCGCGGCGCTGGAGATCGCCGGATTCCCGGCCGCGCTGTATCCCGGCTCGTTCTCCCAATGGTCCAACAACGCCGCCAGCGAGGTGGTCACCGGTGCGGAGCCCTATGCCGATGGCACCGGCGGCGGGGACTGAAGCTTCGTCCTCCCTATATCCCCGAGTGCCTGTCTGTGGCCATAATGGCGATATGAGCGCTGTGGAGACTCTCGCGCCGGATTCGGGGGAGAGCTCCGGCATCGCTGCACGAAGGAGAAACGGACATGCTTAAGGATCTGGATATCATCGCTGTCCTGCCCGCGAAGGACATGGCCAGGGCGAAGGACTTCTATCGGGACGTGCTTGGACTTGAGCCCGCGGACGCCATGGACGAGCAGAATCTGCTCTACCGTTGCGGGAACGGAACGGCGTTCCTGCTGTACCAGACCGACAACGCGGGTACCGCGAAGAACACCCAAATGGGCTGGGCGACCGACAACCTCGAGGCCGAGGCGGAGGAACTGCGCGGCCGCGGCGTCGTGTTCGAGGAGTACGACTTTCCCGGCCTGAAGACTGAGAACGGCATCGCCACGACCCCAGTGGGAAAGGCTGCCTGGTTCACCGACAGCGAGGGCAATATCCTCAACCTCTTCCAGCGCCGGTAGCCGCACCACTCCGCGGCCAGCCGTCGGCGTCCTTCCTTCAGCCTGGAATCTGCCCTGGCGGGCGCCGACGAACCGGACGAGAATGGGCTCGTGATCCCCCCAGGCCCTGGCGGGGACGGCGGTTCGATGATCGCCGGCGCCCGGAAGATCCAGCGCATCTATTTCACGTTGACGCTAGGCAATACGCTTGCTGCCTCGTTCATCTGGGGAATCAACACACTCTTCCTGTTGGATGCCGGACTCAGCAACCTGGAGGCCTTTGCCGCGAACGCCTTTTTCACCGCCGGTATGGTGCTGTTCGAGGTGCCCACCGGAGTGATTGCCGACGGCCGGGGCCGCCGTGTTTCCTTCCTGCTCGGCACCATGACCTGGCCGTATCGACCTACCTCTACTACGTGCTCTGGCAGCTCTCCGCCCCGTTCTGGTTGTGGGCTGTGGTGTCGGTCCTGCTCGGTCTGGGCTTCACCTTCTTTTCGGGTGCGGTGGAGGCGTGGCTCGTCGACGCATTGCGCTTCTTGGGGTACGACGGCGGGCTGGAGGCCGTGCTCGGGCTGGAGGCCGTGCTCGGGCGGGGGCAGATGGTGTCCGGCGTGGCGATGCTCGTCGGCTCGGTGGCCGGCGGTGTGATCGCGCAGGCCACGAACCTGGGCGTGCCGTTCCTGCTGCGCGTGGGCGTGCTGGTAGCCATGTTCGTCGTCGCCTTTTGGCTCATGCGCGATGTCGGTTTCACGCCCGAACGCTCGACCCATCCCCTGCAGGCGATCCGTGCCGTACTTTCCGCCTCGATCGGGAACGGATTGAAGAACCCGCCGGTACGTTACGTGATGCTGGCCGCGCCGTTCAGCGCCGGTGTCGGGATCTATGTGTTCTACGCCCTGCAGCCGTACCTGCTTGAGCTGTTCGGGGACCCTCACGCGTATTCCGTCGCGGGACTGGCGGCGGCCATCGTGGCCGGTGCGCAGGTGCTCGGCGGCTGGGTGGCGCCCCGCGTCCGGCGCCTGGTCCGCCAGCGCACGACGGCGCTGATTCCGAGCAGCATTATGGGCGCAGTGATCCTGGCCATGCTCGGGTTCACTCAAGTGTTCTCGGTGGCCCTGGCGCTGTTGGCGCTCTGGGCCCTGGTTTCTTCGGCGGGCACGCCGGTGCGGCAGGCCTACCTGAACGACATGATCCCCTCGAAGCAACGGGCAACAGTGCTCAGCTTCGACTCCCTCATGGGCTCAAGCGGTGGCGTGGCCGTGCAGCCGCTGCTCGGCCGGGCGGCCGATGTGTACGGCTACCCGGCCTCGCTGGCGATCGGCGGCGTGATCGACTCGATCGCGGTTCCCTTCCTGCTGGCGAGCCGCCGGCAACGCCATCTGGCCGATCAGGCCAACGCCCCGACCGACACGACGAACGCAGAACCACCGCCGGCGTAGTCCCTGGCCCCACTGGTGATCCTGCTCAAAGTCACCACCCTCGGCTACGCAGTCAGTTATCCGGAGCTGATGAAGACCTCCAACAATCTCACGGCCTACACCCAACCACCTGATCCAGACCTATTTGGTCATCGCCGCGGTGTACGTGGCCACCAACGTCCTCATCTCCCATCTGGCGCGGTACCTGGAACGCCGCATGTCCGGCCGGGCAGCCCGGATCGGACATCAGGCCCTGGAGGCGGGCATCGGCTGATCCGCGCGCGAGGGGCCAAGGATTGGCCATGCTCCGGGACCGGGGGTAGCGTCGAGGCATGACTCCTGGACGCCCCGTACCGCCGCCCCTTGCCAAGCCGCTCCCCGACGTCGGCGACGTCACCGACGCCGGAACCGCCGGCCCCACCCTTGCCGCCGCCTACGGCGCGACCGCCGCCGACAGCGGGCTGGTTCCCCTGACCGTGGCCCGGCGCGCGCCGAAGGAAGACGACGTCGAGATCGCCATCGAGTTCTGCGGGCTGTGCCACTCGGACGTCCATGCCACCCGCGGCGAATGGGGGAGCCAGAGCTACCCGCTGGTGCCCGGCCACGAAATCGTGGGCCGCGTCAGCCGTGTGGGCTCCGCCGTCGGCGATTTCGCCCCCGGTGACCGCGTCGGCGTCGGCTGCCTCGTGGATTCCTGCCGCGAGTGCGACAGCTGCCTGGACGGACTGGAGCAGTACTGCGAGAACGGCATGACCGGAACCTACGGCTCGAAGGATGCCCGCAACGGCGGTTCCATCACCCAGGGCGGCTATTCCACCTCGATCGTCGTGGACCGCCGCTACGTGCTGCGCGTTCCGGAGAGCCTGGACCCCGCCGCCGCCGCGCCGCTGCTCTGCGCCGGCATCACCACGTTCTCCCCGCTGCGGCACTTCGAAGTCGAGGAGGGCGACGTCGTGGGCGTCATCGGACTCGGCGGCTTGGGCCACATGGCCGTGAAGCTCGCCAAGGCGATGGGCGCGGAAGTGAAGGTCTTCACCACCTCGGAGTCCAAATTCGCCGCCGCCCGGGAACTCGGCGCGGATGACGTCATCCTTTCCCGCGACGAGGCCGCCATGGCAGCCGCCGACCGCAGCATCGACGTCATCATCGACACCGTCGCCGCGCCGCACGACCTCAACCCCTACTTCCGCACCCTGCGCCTGGACGGGGCCCTGTTCCAGCTGGGCCTGCCCTCCGAAGCCATGCCGCCGGTGAACCCGGGCGCGCTGATCCGGCGCCGGATCGCGTACGCAGGCTCGCTGATCGGCGGCATCGCCGAAACCCAGGAAATGCTGGACTTCTGCGCCGAACACGGTGTGGCGTCCGATGTCGAGGTGGTCGGGGCGGACCAGCTCAACGAGGCCTATGACCGCATGGTGGCCGGAGACGTGAAGTACCGTTTTGTCCTGGACGCCAGCACCCTGGGGTCACCTTCGGAAAGGGCCGATGTATGAGCACGCTGTTCACCAGGATCATAAACGGCGAGATCCCCGGCCGTTTCGTCTGGCGCGGGGAGGGCGTCGTGGCGTTCCTGACGCTGGGCCCGCTCGCCGACGGCCACACCCTCGTGGTGCCCACCGAGGAAGTGGACCGCTGGACGGACGCGCCCCCGGAGGTCCTGGCCCGGGTGATGGAAGTGGCCCGGAAGATCGGCGCCGTCCAGGTGGAGGTATTCGAAGCCGCGCGCGCCGGCCTGATCGTGGCGGGCTACGAAATCAACCACATGCATGTCCATGTGTGGCCCTCGAACTCGATGGCGGACTTCGACTTCGGCTCGGTGGACCAGCACCCCGATCCGGCGAAGCTTGACGCCAACGCGGAGAAGCTCCGCGAAGGCCTCCGCAAGGCGGGCCACGCGGCGCACGTCCCGGACGCCTGAGCCAGGCGGGCTGCCCAACCGTTGCCGATCAACGCCGGCGCCGGCCTGGCTGCCCTGCCCGGGGGTCAGGCCGGCGCCAGCGCCTTGTTAAGTGCCGCCCGGATCCGCTTTTCGGAGACCGAGTAGGCGGTCCCGAGTTCGACGGCGAACAGGCTCACGCGCAGCTCCTCGATCATCCAGCGGACCTGGGCCAGCTCGGCTCCGGCGCGGCGGCCCGGCAGCAGGGCCGCGACGGCGTCGTCGTACTCATCCTCAAGCGCCTGCACCGCCGCCATGTGCTGCGCGTCGCGCTGGACATTGCCGGGCAGTTTCTCCAGGCGTTTCTCGATCGCGGCCAGGTAGCGCGGCAGCTGGCTGAGCTGGGCGTAGCCCGTGCGGGCCACAAAACCGGGGAACACAAGCTGCTCCAGCTGGCTTTTGATGTCATTGAGCGCGCTGATCAGGGCCAGGCTCGTGGTGCCCTTGAGCTGCTTTTCGATCCGGCGGGTACTGGCGAGGATGCGCTCGACGACGGCGGTGACGGTAAACACCGTGTCGATCAGCTCGGCCCGGACCTGCTCATAGAGGGCCCGGAAGGACGCCTCGTCCCAGGGCACCTCGGCCGGCGTGAGCTTGTCGATCGCGGCCAGGGCGCAGTCCGCAATCAGGGCCGAGACGGAACCGTGCGGGTTCTGGCTGAACGTCAGCTTCTCGGTGTTGTTCAGGTGTTCGAGGACATAGCGGTCCGGCGGCGGAACCTTCAGTGCCAGCAGCCGGATGACGCCGCCGCGCATGGCCTGCTCCTGCTCGGAGGCCGTCTGGAAGAGCCGCAGCGCCACGGAACTGCCCTCGTCCACGAGGGCAGGGTAGCCGGTGACGGTGTGGCCCGTCACGGTGCCCTGGACCTGGCGCTGGATGGCGCCGAAGGACCACTGGGTGAGGCCGGACTTCTCGGCGAAGCCGGCCGGTGCCACTGCCGGGACAGCACCCGCCCCGGTGCGTCCCCGGCCGTCTCTGGCGGCGGCTGCCCGCCCCGGTGACTTCGGCGCTGTGGTCCCCGGGGTGGCGCCGAGGGATTCGGCGATCGCGCGGCGCGTGGCCGGCGCCAGGCGTTCCTGCAGCCCGGCGAGGTCCTTGCCCTCATCGAGCACGCGGCCGTGGGAGTCCACCACGCGGAAGCTGACCCGCAGATGCGGCGGCACGGCGTCCCAGTTCCAGGAACCCGGCGGGATCACCTGGCCGCGGATCCGGCGCAGCACCAGTTCGAGCGAGCTCTCGAGCTCATCGGTGGCAGGATCGAAGCCGGCCTCGAGGGCTGCCACCGCCTGCCGCGCCACGTCCGGGGCCGGCACGAAGTTCTTGCGCACCTGCTTGGGCAGGGACTTGATCAGCGCGGTCACGAGTTCCACCCGCTGGCCGGGGATCAGCCAGCGGAAGGCGGCGTCGTCGAGCTGGTTCAGGAACAGCACCGGTACCTCGGCGGTGACGCCGTCGGAGGGGTTGGGCGGGGAGCCCGGCGCCACCGGATGGAACTCATAACTCAGCGGCAGCTCGAAGCCTTTGTGCAGCCAGGTCTTGGGGTACGCCGAATCATCCAGCGCGTCCGCATCCTCGCTGATCAGCAGCGCCTGGTCGAAGTCGAGCAGGGCAGGATCCTGCTGCCGGGCTTCCTTCCACCATTTGTCGAAGTGCCGCTCGGACACGACATCCCGCCCGATCCGTGCGTCGTAGAACTCGAAGAGCGTCTCGTCGTCCACCAGGATGTCGCGGCGTCGCATCCGCGCCTCGAGCTCCTCGACTTCCTGGAGCAGGGCCCGGTTGCGGTGGAAGAACTTGTGGTGTGTCTGCCAGTCGCCCTCGACCAGGGCATGCCGGATGAAGAGTTCGCGGCACAGCTCCGGATCCACCCGGCCGTAGTTGATCCGGCGGCTCGGGATGACGGGCACGCCGTACAGGGTGACCTTCTCGTGGGCCATCACCGAGCCCATCTTCTTGGACCAGTGCGGTTCGCTGTAGCTGCGCTTGACCAGGTCCGGCGCCACCTGCTCCACCCAGAGAGGGTCGAACTTCGCCGCGACGCGGGCCCAGAGCCGGCTCGTCTCGACGAGTTCGGCGGCCATCACGAAGGTGGGGGACTTCTTGAAAAGCGCCGAGCCGGGGAAGACCGCGAAGCGGCTGCCGCGGGCGCCGGCGTACTCGCGTTTGCGCTCATCGAGGATGCCGATGTGGCTCAGCAGGCCCGAGAGCAGGCTGATGTGGATGCCCTCGTGGTGGCCCACCGGGTCGGTCAGGCGGTTGTTGTCCAGGCTGATGCCCAGCGGCCGGGCGAGCTGGCGGAGCTGGGCGAAGAGGTCCTGCCATTCGCGGACGCGCAGGTAGTTGATGAACTCGTTCCGGCAGAGCCGGCGGAACGCGGTGGAGGAGAGTTCCTGCTGCTTCTCCTGGAGGTAGTTCCAAAGGTTCAGGAAGCCGGTGAAATCCGAGTTCTCGTCCCGGAAGCGGGCGTGTTTCTCCGCGGCGAGCTGCTGCTTGTCGCTCGGGCGTTCGCGCGGGTCCTGGATGGTGAGCGCCGCGGCCAGGATCATGACCTCGCGGACGCAGCCGCGCTTGCCGGACTCGACGATCATCCGGCCCAGCCGCGGGTCCACGGGCAGCTGGGCAAGCTGCTGCCCGACGGCGGTGAGCCCGCCGGCGTTTCTTCCCGCCGCGGCGCCCGCGGCGTTCAGGGCGCCGAGCTCGCGGAGGAGGCTGACGCCGTCGTTGATGGCGCGGGAGTCCGGCGGCTCCACGAACGGGAAGTTTTCCACGTCCTTGGGGCCGCGGGCCACGCCCATGGCGGTCATCTGCAGGATGACGGCCGCGAGGTTGGTGCGCAGGATCTCCGGGTCCGTGAACGGCGGCCGGGACTCAAAGTCCTCCTCGGAGTACAGCCGGATGGCGATGCCGTCGGACACACGCCCGCAGCGGCCGGAGCGCTGGTTGGCGGAGGCCTGCGAGACCCGCTCGATCGGCAGCCGCTGGACCTTGGTGCGGTGCGAGTAGCGCGAGATGCGGGCCGTGCCGGTGTCGATCACGTACTTGATGCCGGGGACCGTGAGCGAGGTTTCGGCGACGTTGGTGGCGAGCACGATCCGGCGTTTGCTGCCCGGGTGGAAGACCTTGTGCTGTTCCTGCAGGCTCAGGCGGGCGAACAGGGGCAGGATCTCGGTGCCGGCCAGCCGGCGGTTCGTCTGGATCCGTGCGGCCAGCGCCTCGGCCGCGTCCCGGATTTCGCGCTCGCCGGAGAAGAAGATCAGCACGTCGCCGGGGGCTTCGAGCGCGAGTTCGTCGACGGCGTCGCACACGGCGTCGAGGGGATCGCGGTCCTCCTCCAGCTCGTCGTCGGAGGCGGCGACTTCACCGTCTCCCTCTTCGGCGCCAGCGCCCGCGCCGCCCGCGGGCTGGGAGAGCGGGCGGTAGCGGATTTCCACCGGGTAGGTGCGGCCGGAGACCTCGATGATCGGCGAGGGTTCTTCCTCGGTGCCGAAGTGCCTGGCGAAGCGCTGCGGATCAATGGTCGCCGAGGTGATGATGACCTTCAGATCCGGGCGCTGCGGCAGGATCCGCTTGAGGTAGCCGAGGATGAAGTCGATGTTGAGGCTGCGCTCGTGCGCCTCATCAATGATGATGGCGTTGTATTTGCGCAGCAGCTTGTCGCGCCGGATTTCCGCCAGCAGGATGCCGTCGGTCATGAGCTTGACCTTGGTGTTGCGGCCGACCTCGCCGGTGAAGCGGACCTGGAAGCCGACCTCCTGGCCGATCTCGACGCCGAGCTCCTCCGCGATGCGTTCGGCGACGGTGCGGGCGGCCAGCCGGCGCGGCTGGGTGTGCCCGATCAGGCCGTTCTCGCCCAGGCCCAGTTCCAGGCACATCTTGGGGATCTGGGTGGTCTTACCGGAGCCGGTCTCGCCGGCGATGATGGTCACCTGGTTGGCCGCGATGGCTGCCATCAGATCTTCGCGGCGCTCGGAGACCGGCAGCTCGGCGGGGTAGGAAATATGCAGTGTCATGGCTGGACTCAGTCTACTGGGGGCGGAGCCTGGCACATGCCGGGGGCCCGGCTGCATGAGCCGGGCCCGGGGTGGATGTCCGGGGTTCAGAAGATCCGCAGGGTGTAGTTGACGCTGGGCAGGTCAAGGGCTGACCATTCGTTTTCCGAGCGGACCGGCGGGGTGTGGCCCCGTCCATCGTTGCGCAGCCCCGAGATGGTGGCTGAAACAGCGGCACTGATGAGGATGATGAGGGCAAATCCGATGAATTCCATACCTTCATGGTTCTCCGTTCCGGGAGCCAAAAGAAGTGGCAGAAATGCCCAAAAAGATCTAATTTCTGCCACAATGGATTCATGATCACATCAGTAGCCATGGTCGTGGTCCCCAACTTCTCGATCTTCGAGTTCGGGACCGCATTTGAGGTGTTCGGCATAGACCGCTCGGCGCGGGGAAACGGCGTCCCCGCCTTCGATTTCCGGGTCTGCACCCCGGAGCCGGGCGATGTGCCGATGAAGTCGGGCCTGTCCATGCATGTGGGCCTGGGGCTGGAAGCCGCCGCGGACGCGGACCTTGTCATCATGGCTCCGTTCGGGCGGGACGATGACGTCTCCGAGGCTGTCCTGGACGTGCTCCGGGCGGCGCATGGGCGCGGGGCCTGGGTCATGTCGATCTGCTCCGGGGCCTTCGCCCTGGCGCGGGCAGGCCTGCTCGAGGGCCGGCGGTGCACCACGCACTGGCACTACTCACAGGAACTGGCGGCCAGGTACCCCGCGGCGCTGGTCGATGAGGACGTGCTCTACGTCCAGGACGGCCGGATCATCACGAGCGCCGGGACGGCCGCCGGCATCGACGCCTGCCTGCACCTGGTCCGGGTGGAATTCGGGGCCAGCGTAGCGGCCGCCATCGCCCGTGACATGGTCGTCCCCCCGCACCGGGACGGCGGCCAGGCCCAGTACATCGACCGGCCCATCCCTGCCTGCGGCTCCGAGCCGATGGAGGAACTGCTGCAGTGGATGGTGCGGCATCTGGGGGAGGACTATTCCGTCAACGAACTGGCCGCCCGCGTCCACATGTCGCCCCGGACCTTCGCCCGGCGCTTCCGGTCCGAGACGGGCGCAACTCCGGCGGCCTGGCTCAACTCACAGCGCGTGCTCCGCGCCCAGGAGCTGTTGGAGACCACGGAACTCACCATCGACGAAATCGCCCGGGAAGCCGGCTTCGGGCACTCGGTGCTGCTGCGGCACCACTTCACCAAGGTGCTGGACACCAGCCCGCAATCCTACCGGCGCACCTTCCGGGGCCATCTGGCCACGGTCTGAGGCAACCCGCGCGGTGGCCGGAAACGTCGGGGCATTACGGTCAAAGCATTAGGTGAGCTCGGGTGGCGCTTCCTCCTCGGCCGCGGCCCGGGCGCTTTCGACGAGGTCGCGCCACGGGCCCGTCAGTTCATGCTCCGGCAGGACCGCACGGCGTTGATCGGCCCGGATGCTGTACATGAACCGGTCCGGCTGGCCGGTTGCCCCGCCGGTCGCGGCCGCCGCGTCCCAGGGGCACGCTTCAATCAGCGGTTGCCACCGGTCCGTGTCTTCAGGCGGCTCCGGCCGGATGGTCCACGTCTTTTTCGTTCCGGCCACGCCTCCGCTGCGCTGGACGGTGATTTTCATGAGCCTGCGATCCTCACGGCATGGTTGCTGCGTTGGGGTCACAGCTTCACCTTCACAGTTTCCCACGCCGACCGCACGGCGTCATGCTCCGCGGACCCGTCCCCGAAGAGTTCCCCGGCCGAAGCTGCGGTGGCCCTGGCAAAGGCGCCGAACGTGGCGTTCGGTTTCAAGGATCCGCCCGTCAGCGTCTCGTACCAGATCCTGGCCGGCGCGTCCCAGGCGTTGCCGCCAAGAGCCAGGGCAACCAGGCAGAACGCCCGGTTCGGGATGCCAGAATTGATGTGCACGCCCCCGTTGTCGGCGCTCGTGTGCACATAGGAATCCATCGAGTCCGGCTGCGGATCCTTCCCGAGGACGTCGTCGTCGTAGGCAGTCCCCGGCGCCTTCATGGAACGCAATGCGGCGCCCTGGACCTGGTCCGTGAACAGCCCGGCACCGATGAGCCAGCTCGCCTCGGTGCTGGATTGCTGCTTCGCATACTGCTCCACAAGCGCCCCGAAGACGTCGGACAGCGATTCATTGAGGGCGCCGGCGTGGTTCCGGTAGACCAGGCCCCCCGAATATTGGGTGACGCCGTGGGTGAGCTCGTGGCCGATCACACTCAGGGATCTCGTGAACCGTTGAAATATCTGGCCGTCACCGTCGCCGAAGACCATCTGCTGACCGTCCCAGAAGGCGTTGTCATAGCGTTCACCGTAGTGGACCGTGGCATCGAGCGGGAGTCCGTTGCCGTCGATGGAGTCGCGGCCGAAGGCCTCCGCGTAAAGCCGGTGGGTGTCTCCCAGCCCGTCGTAAGCCTCATCGGCGGCCGGCCGCCGGGTGGACCCCGCTGCCGATGGAAACATCGCACGATCGGGCGCCGACAAATGGCAGGGTTCGTCCGGCGGGCCGGCTTTCCGGTCCCCAACGATGAAAACCGCCGGAGTCCACCGGCAGATTTGCTGCGGGCGGACTCCGGCGGCACCGGCCCCGGGGTGGGGGCTAGCTGGTGACCTTGAGTCCGGTGTCCCAGTTGAAGTCCGCGAATTCCGGGTTGGCCTGCATGGTCATGAGGACAAACTGGAAGCCCTCGAGTTCGCGGGCGCGCTTGAGCGGACCCACGACGAGGGGGCGCATGCCGCCGGCAGCCACGAAGGCGCCCACGAAAGCGTTGGCTGCAGAATCGTCGCCGGCGATGAAGACATCCAGCGGCAGTCCGCTGGATTCGCCCGCCACGAGGGTCCCGGCGAAGGTCGTGTTGAAGGCCTTGACCACGGGCGCATCGGCGGGGGCGAGCGCGGCGATTTCCTCGGCTGCCGAGGTGCCCGGTTCCGCCACGAGGGAGTCAAAGGTCTCGAAATTCACCGGGTTGGTGATGTCCACGATGGTCTTGCCCGAGAGTGCGTTCCCGTACCCGGTCACGATGGACTTGGCGGCGTCGAACGGGACAGCCAGGACAACGATCGATCCCTGCGGGGCCTCGGCGGTGGTGCCGACAAGGACGCCGCTGCCCAGTTCGCTGGCCAGGGCCTGCGCCTTGGCCACGTCCTGCCCAAGGATCTGGACCGTCTGGCCGCCGGCGAGGGCGCGCGTCGCAATGGTTGAAGTGTCAAGTAATCCGGATCTGACGGGACAATCCGCGGAACCCCCGCGGATTGTCCCGGCGCATGCGGGCCGGAACGGCCGATATTGGATACGGTGGGATCCACGGGCCGGCGGGACACGGGCACAACCCGGACACAGGGGAAGGACCCACATTGCTGACGGTCATCATCGCCTTTGTTGCGAACGCCGCGGTCGCCGGTGCAAAAACGGTGGCCGCGCTCATCACGGGCTCTGCCTCCATGACTGCCGAGGCCGCGCATTCCTGGGCCGACACGGGCAACCAGGTCTTCCTGTTCATCGCCGAACGGAAATCGGGCAGGAAACGCGACGCGGGCCACCCCATGGGCTACGGCCGCGAAGCCTATGTCTGGTCGATGTTTGCTGCCTTCGGCCTGTTCACCGCCGGGGCGGTCGTGTCGGTCATGCATGGAATCCAGCAGATCTTGGCCCCGGAGCCGGCCGGTGACTTTATGGTCGCCTACATCGTCCTGGCTGTTGCCTTCGTCCTCGAGGGATTCTCCTTCGCACAGGCGTTCCGCCAGAGCAGGAAAGCCGCGCAAAGCCTGCATCGCCACACCCTGGAACAGGTCCTCATCAGCTCCGATCCGACCTTGCGTGCCGTTTTTGCCGAGGACGCCGCAGCCCTGATCGGCCTGGTCGTTGCCTATGCCGGGATCGGCCTACGTCAGCTCACCGGATCGCCGGTTCCGGACGCGGTCGGCTCGATCGTCGTGGGCGTCCTGCTGGCGGTTGTCGCCGTCGTGCTCATTGACCGGAACAGGCGTTTCCTCGTGGGGCAGGGCGTCACCGCGGATATCGAGAAGTCCATCGCGGCGCGGGTTCTGGAGCACCGTGAGATAGAGCGCCTCACCTACCTGCACCTGGAATTTGTGGGCCCGCGCAAGCTCTACCTCGTCGCGGCGGTGGACCTGTTGGGCGACCACCCCGAGCACGAGGTTGCCGTGACACTGCGGCGGATAGAGCGGGAACTTGAGGACCATGAGACGGTCGAGGAAGCGGTGCTGACCCTCGCGACCCCCGATGAGCCCAGCCTGGGCTTCGGCCCCGAGCCGGCCACGCCGATCGCCGAAGCCTGAGGCCAGGACAGCAAGAAACCCCGCCGTTTCACTGAAACGGCGGGGTTTCTCGGTGCCCTCGATTGGAATCGAACCAACGACCTTCTGCTCCGGAGGCAGACGCTCTATCCCCTGAGCTACGAGGGCAGTCAGGAATCCTGCCGTTACCGGCGGGACGTCCTAGAGCTTAGCAGGAAGGTGGCCCCGAAGGGAAAATCGGCACGCCTCCGGTCGCCGGTGGCGGCCCTGCTCAGTAGCCCGCGAAGGAATCCACATGGACCCGCCGCGCCCCGGCGCCGCGTGCCGCGGCCCGGAGGGAGCGGACGCTGGCCGGCGAACCGGAGACGTAAACTTCCCGGCCGGCGATGTCAGGAACCAGCTCCTTCAGTGCGGCCCCGTCCAGCCGGGCCTGTCCCGCCGCGCCCGCATCATGCATGAACGACGGCGGTACGGAGCCGTCCGCGAGCCGGGCCACGACGCGGGCTCCGGAGCGCTCGAGCTCCTCCGCGTAAGCCAGCTCGGAGGCATTCCGTGCCAGGTAGAGCAGGAGCACATCCCGGTCCCGTGCCGAGCCGGCGGCCAGCTGTGCCAGGAAAGGCGTAATACCGATTCCGGCCGCAATGAGCAGCACGGGCGCGTCGGATTTGCGGGGCAGGACAAAATCGCCGCCCACCGTCGTGGCAGTCAGCCCGTCGCCGGGCTCCAGGGCCAGCAGTGAGCGCTTGGCCGACGATACGGGCGCGGCGGTTCCCACCCCGATCGTCAGGATGCGGGACTCGGGAGGACTCGTGAGGCTGAAGACGCGCCGCTGGCCCTTTTCGTCGGCCTTCCCATGCGGCAGGTGCAATTCCAGGTACTGGCCCGCGCTGAAGCGGACGGGACGCTCCGGGCGGAAGCTGAATTCCGTCGTCGTCCGGGTCAACGGACGGGAGCCCTCGAAGCGCAGCCGGATGCCGCGGCGCTGCCCGGCGGCGAAAGCGATCAGGTTCCCCACCAGCAGCGCGAGCTCCGGTGAACCGGCCAAGAAACCCAGGTTGTAGGGGACCGCGAACAGCAGCCCGACGACGGCGGCCAGCGCCAGCTGCTGCCACCGGCGCGGCGGCAGCGTGAGCGGCTCGGTGAGCATGAGGCCCACGAAGAACAACACCGGACGCTGGGCCAGCGGCTGCCAGAGGGCCCCGCCAGGATCCCACCCCGCCTGCAGCAGCTGTGCGGCCACGACGGACAAGGCCACTCCCGTGAAGACGGCCGCCATCAGCAGTTTCCGGAGCCGGTACAACACCAGCAGTACCCCCGGCAGCAGGAGCCAGAGCATGGCAGGCGTGGCGGCCCACCAGGTGGCAATATTGAGCCCGGTCAGCCCGGTGACGAAAGCGCCGGCCGCCGCCGGGTTGAAGACGTGCCGGCCGCGCCAGGCCAGGGCGTACTTCGAGGCCGAGGCCAGCACACAGGCCAGGGCTACCCCGGAAAGCTCCAGCCACTGCACGCCCGACGTCAGCTGCGTGGGCCAGAAGAGGAAGTACAACAGCAGGCCCGTAATCAGGGAGGACTCGGTGTGCGGACGCACCCGGAACAGGGCTGCCAGTCCCCGGTTTGATGCGTACGTGAGCCCCAGACACAACGCGAGGTGAGCGATCATCTCCGGCAGCCCGAAGGTCAGCCAGCCGAGCACATCGAGCAGCATGCTGTAGGCGGCCAGCACGGCCAGGACCCACAGCACCAGGCGGTACATCGCAAACCTGCCCAGGGCCGTGTCCAGCCTCGAGCCGATGGAGGTGGAAACCATGGCAGTCATCAGAACAGCGCCCCTTCAAGATCCGCCGAATACTCCGCGTGCCCGTCCGAGTAGACGGTGAGCCAGGAGAAATCGAACTCCTGCTGCAGCCGGGCACCCTCCACAAAGAACAAGGCGGTGGCGAGCGCATCGGCCACCATCGCCGTCGCGGCCATGGCCCAGCTTGCGACGACGGTCCGCACCGGGGCCCCGGTGGTGCCATCCAGAACGTGATGGAGCCCGTCGCCCCACGCCCGCCGGTTGGCGGCGGAGGCGCACAGGGCGCCGGAACCGAGCCGGATGATTCCGATCGCCCGGCCGGGATCGTAGGGATGTTCCAGCGCGACCTCGACCGGTATGGGGCCGGTGCCCGGGCCGGAGTTCAGCAGGTCCCCGCTGGCGTCGATGAAGTGCTCCCCGATGCCGCACGCGCGGAGTTCGGCCGAGAGCAGATCGGCCAGCTGCCCCTTTCCGGCGGCCCCGATGTCGATCCTCACAGGTTCCGTGGTGGTCAGGACAGTCCCCTGCCAGGCCAGCACCTCCTCCCACCGCGGGGCGGGCAGCGGGGGACCGTCCGGCCGCAGGGAGTAGCCCGCGCCGTAGCCGAGTCGCGCCAGGCTGGCGCCGATCAGCGGGGTCATGGCCCCGCCGCTGAGCCGGTACAGGGTGCTGTACATCTGCCCCAGGCCGGCGGCTTCGGCAGGAAGTTCATAGCGGCCGGGGGCCCTGGCCGCATCCGCCACGAGGGAGTCCGGCCGGAAGCGGGACCAGGCGGCGTCGTAGGCTTCCACGGCGTCAAGCAGGCGGCGGCGGTGCGCGCCGGACAGCGGGGACGGCGTGGAAACCTCCCAACGGGTCCCGATTCCGTCGAAGCTGAAATCCGTCCAGCCCGGATACGGCACGTGGTCTCCTTCGTCTGCGCTTGCGGTGCCGTCAGGCCTACTGCGCCTGTGACTTGATCCTGGCCACGGCCTGGTTGAAACCGCCGCTGGTAAGGGAGGACCCGGCCACCTTGGACACGTTGATCTCGTCGAGCTTCCTGCCGACGATCTGGGACTTGATGCCGCCGGCGAACTCGCCCTGGAACTTCTTGGTGTTGGGATCGGAGGGGTGCTGGGTGATCCTGACGTCGGACACGGTCCCGCCGGCCAGCGTCAGCTCCACGCCCACAGTCTCAGTGCCGTTGGGGGAGACGTAGTTGCCGTCGGCGCTGTACGTACCGTCCTTGTAGGCGCCGGTCCCGGCGGCAGAGGCGGCGGAAGATGCTGTGCCCGGGGCCGGTGCGGCACCCTGTGCGGCTGTGGACTGCGCCGCCGGGGCACAGCCCGCCGCGGTCCCGGCCAGGGACAGTCCGGCGACTCCGACGAGGACGCTCTTGCGGAAGGAGGCATTCATGCAGGGACTCGTTTCGATTGAGAAAAACGGAGGGTGCGGAGCCAAGGCGAAAGCGGCTCGGGACAGCTACCCATAACAACGTTGACTTCAGGGTAATGGTTCATCCTGAAACGCAGCCGGGAAAACCGTGAAGTGCGCCGGACGCCAGCCGGGCCGTCATGGCGGGGGCCAAATTCCGCCACACCGCGGGCCCACCGGTAGGCTGGGACTGTGACCCCAGAAGAACTCTCCCTCGCCATATCCGCCTGCCTGAAAGACGCCGTCGCCGCCGGTGACATCGCGCTTTCCGCATCCGAGCTCCCGGATGAGGTGCGCGTCGAGCGGCCGAAGAATCGGGAACACGGCGACTGGGCCACCAACATCGCCCTCCAGCTGGCCAAGGCCGCCCGCACCAACCCGCGGGAATTCGCCGCCATCCTCAGCGCCCGGCTGAAGACGATCGACGGCGTGTCCGCGGTCGACATCGCCGGCCCCGGCTTCCTGAACATCACAGTGGACGCCGCCGCCGCCGGAACGCTGGCCAAAGCCATCGTCGAAGCCGGCGCGGACTACGGCACCAACTCCGCGCTCGCCGGCCACGTGGTCAACATGGAATTCGTCTCGGCCAACCCCACCGGGCCGCTGCACATCGGCCATACCCGCTGGGCGGCCCTGGGTGACTCGATCGCGCGTGTGCTCCGGGCCTCCGGGGCGGACGTCACGGCGGAGTATTACATCAACGACGCCGGATCCCAGATGAACGTCTTCGCCCACTCCGTGCTCTCCCGGCTGCACGGCCGCGACGTTCCCGAGGGCGGCTACCCGGGCCAGTACATCGCAGACCTGGGCCACGAGGTGCTGACGCAGCACCCGGACATCCGCGAACTCACCGATGTGGCGGCACTGCCGGTGATCCGCGGCGCGGCCTACAAGGCGCAGATGCACGACATCAAGCAGACCCTGGCCGGGTTCGGTGTCGACTTCGACGTCTTCTTCTCCGAACAGGAGCTGCACGACGCCGGCGCGATCGAGGACGCCGTCGCGCGCCTCCGCGAACAGGGACACGTCTACGACGACGGCGGCGCCGTCTGGCTGCGCACCACCGACTTCGGCGACGACAAGGACCGCGTGATGATCCGCGCGAACGGCGAGCCGACCTACTTCGCCGCCGATGCCGCGTACTACCTGTCCAAGAAGGACCGCGGCTACACAGAAAAGATCTACCTGCTCGGTGCCGACCACCACGGCTACATCAACAGGCTCAAGGCCATCGCGGCCGCCGCCGGGGACGACCCCGAGGTCAACATCGAGGTCCTGATCGGCCAGCTCGTCTCGGTCAACGGCGCCAAGCTGTCCAAGCGCGCCGGGAACATCATCGAACTCAAGGACCTCATCGACTGGCTGGGCAAGGACGCGGTCCGCTACTCGCTGGCGCGCTTCCCGGCTGATTCGCCGCTGACGCTGGACCCCGAGCTGCTGAAGAAGCACAGCAACGAGAACCCGGTGTTCTACGTCCAGTACGCCCACGCACGCTCCCGCGGCACGGCCCGCAACGCGGTGGCCGCGGGCGTGGAGCGCAGTGTTGACGGCAAAGACAGCTTCGACGCCTCCCTGCTGGATCACGCGACGGAAAACGAGCTGCTGTCCTACCTCGGCAGCTATCCCTCGATCGTGGCCAAGGCCGCCGAACTGCGCGAACCGCACCGCGTCGCCCGCCACCTCGAGGTCATCGCCGGCGCCTACCACCGCTGGTATGACGCCTGCCGCGTGGCACCGCTCGGCGACGAAGCCATCACCGACCTCAACCGCACCCGGCTGTGGCTCAACGACGCCACGAGCCAGGTGCTGGCCAACGGCCTGGAACTGCTGGGCGTCTCGGCGCCGGAACGGATGTAACCGCCATGTGGCAGAACCCAGAAAACCCGGTAACCCCGGCACAAACCCCAACCGGATCCGCTTCCCCGCTTGCCCCGGACTGGCTGCAGCTCCCCGCGGACCTGAACGTCCTCCACGAGCCCCTGTGGGCGGACGGCGTCGGCCGCAACGGCGACGGCGAACTCGCCATCGACGGCATCCCGGTCAGTGAGCTGCAGCGCGAGTACGGCACGCCGCTGTTCGTGATGAGCGAGACGGACTTCCGGGCCCGTGCACGGGCCTTCATGGATGCCTTCAACGATGCCTTCGCGGACATCTGCGGCGGAGTGGATGTGTACTACGCCGGGAAGTCCTTCCTCTGCACCGCCGTCGTCCGGTGGGTGGAGGAAGAAGGGCTGCGCCTGGACACGGCCTCCGGCGGGGAGCTCGCCGTCGCCGCCCTGGCCGGCATTTCCGGCGCCGACGTCGCCCTGCACGGCAACAACAAGTCCGACGCCGAAATCCACCGGGCCCTGGACATGCAGCTGGGCCGGATCGTCGTGGACAGCCTGGCCGAACTGGAACGCGTCGCCACGATCGCCGCGGCCCGCGGCGAAACCGCCAGGGTCATGCTGCGGCTGACCCCGGGCGTGCACGCCCACACCCACGAGTTCATCGCCACCGCGCACGAGGACCAGAAGTTCGGCCTCTCCATGGCGCCCGATTCCACCGAACAGGCCGGGCTGTCCGCGGCCGAGGAAGCGGTCGCCGCGGCAGCGGGCCATCCGGGCATCGAACTGCTGGGCCTGCACTGCCACATCGGTTCGCAGATCTTTGAGCCTGACGGCTTCGCCGTTGCCGCGGAGAAGCTGCTGGACTTCCTCGCCGCGATGCAGGCGAAGTACTCCATCGTGTTGCCCGAACTGGACCTGGGCGGCGGCTACGGCATCGCCTACACGCCGGTGGACACCCCCCGCCCGGCTGCCGAGATCGCGCAGGCGATGGCCGCCGTCGTCCGCACCAAATGCGCCGAACTCGGCATCACGGCCCCGCGGATTTCGATCGAACCGGGCCGCGCGATCGTGGGCAGCACCACCTTCACGCTCTACGAGGTGGGCACCCTGAAGACGGTGCGGGTCGACGCGGCCGCCGAAGGGGCAGAAGGAGCCGGCGCCGGCCAGGCAGCCGGAACCGGCGCAACGGCGGCGAAAGACGTTACGTACCCCCGCCGGTATGTGTCGGTGGACGGCGGCATGAGCGACAACCCCCGTCCGGTGCTGTACGACGCGGATTATTCCGCGATCCTGGCCTCCCGGACCTCCGCCGCGGCTCCACAGCTGTCCCGAGTAGTGGGCAAACATTGCGAGAGCGGCGACATAGTTGTTAGAGATGTATATCTGCCCGAGGACGTGGCAGCCGGTGATCTGCTCGCTGTACCGGGGACCGGCGCCTACTGCTGGGCCCTGTCAAGCAACTACAACTATCTGGCCCGGCCGGGCGTTGTCGCTGTGCGCGATGGATCATCCCGGCTGATTGTCCGCGGGGAAACCGAACAAGATTTGCTCAACCGCGACATGGGAGTCTGAATGACCGAATTGCGAACCCTGAAAGTAGCCCTGCTGGGCTGTGGCAATGTCGGGGCCCAGGTTGCGCGGATCCTCCTCGACGATGCCGACATGCTGGCGTCCCGCGCCGGCGCCCGGCTCGAGCTGAGCGGCATCGCCGTGCGCAACGTTGATGCCCCCCGCGACGTCGAACTGCCGCACGGGCTGTTCACTACCGACGCCGAGACCCTGGTCAAGGACGCCGACCTGGTAATCGAGCTGATGGGCGGGATCGAACCCGCCCGGACCCTGATCCTGACCGCGATGCGGAACGGCGCCTGCGTCGTCACCGGCAACAAGGCGCTGCTGGCGCAGGACGGCCCGACCCTCCACGAGGAAGCGGACAAGGCCGGCGTGCAGCTGTCCTACGAGGCCGCCGTGGCCGGCGCCATCCCGATCCTGCGGCCCATCCGGGACAGCCTGTCCGGCGACCGGATCACCCGCGTGCTGGGCATCGTCAACGGCACCACCAACTTCATCCTGGACCAGATGGACTCGACCGGCGCGCAGTTCGCCGACGCCCTGGCCGAGGCCCAGCGACTCGGCTACGCCGAAGCGGACCCCACGGCCGACGTCGAAGGCCACGACGCCGCCGCGAAGGCCGCCATCCTCGCCTCGCTGTCCTTCCACACCCGTTTCGCCCTCGAAGACGTGTACTGCGAAGGCATCAGCTCCGTCACGGCCGCGGACATCGCTGCCGCGAAGGACGCCGGGTTTGTGATCAAGCTGCTGGCGATCGCCGAGAAGCTGACCGACACCAACGGCAGCACGGGCGTCTCCGTCCGCGTCCACCCCACCCTGCTCCCGCGTGAACACCCGATGGCCGCGGTCCACGGTGCATTCAATGCCGTGTTCATCGAGGCCGAAAACGCTGGTGAGCTGATGTTCTACGGCCAGGGCGCCGGCGGCACCCCGACCGCCTCTGCGGTGATGGGCGACCTCGTGTCGGCGGCCCGCAGCATTGTGCTCGGGGGTCCCGGCCGCGCCGAAACCACCACCGGGCAGGTCCCCGCGCTGCCCATCGACGCCGCCACCACGAGCTACTACATCGGGCTCGACGTCGCGGATGAGCCCGGCGTCCTGGCCAGGATCGCCCAGCTCTTCGCCGAGCACGGCGTCTCCATTGAAACCATGCGGCAGACCATCCAACGCGGCGCCGATTCCAAGCTGGAATCAGCCGAACTGCGGATCGTCACGCACCGTGCACGCGAAGCTGCACTGGCAGCAACCGTCGAGGCCGTCAAGGGCCTGGACGTCATCAATTCCGTTACATCCGTACTGCGGGTAGAAGGAGTCTAAGTGGCTCACCAATGGCGCGGCGTCATCCGCGAATACGCTGAACGTCTTCCTGTCACCGAGGCCACGAAGGTCATCACCCTTGGCGAGGGCGGCACTCCGCTCGTGCACGCCAGGCACCTTTCCGAGCTGACCGGCTGTGCCGTCTACCTCAAGGTCGAAGGCATGAACCCGACCGGATCCTTCAAGGACCGCGGCATGACCATGGCCATGACGGCCGCCGTCGCCTCCGGCGCCAAGGCCGTGGTCTGCGCCTCCACCGGAAACACCTCCGCCTCCGCCGCGGCCTACGCGACGTCGGCGGGCCTGAAGTGCGCGGTGCTCGTGCCCGAGGGCAAGATTTCCATGGGCAAGCTCAGCCAGGCGATTGCGCACGGCGCCACGCTGCTGCAGGTCGACGGCAACTTCGACGACTGCCTCGACATCGCGCGCAAGCTGGGGGAGTCCTACCCGGTGTTCCTCGTGAACTCGGTCAACCCGGCCCGCATCGAGGGCCAGAAGACCGGCGCCTTCGAGGTCGTCGACGCGCTCGGCGACGCCCCCGACTTCCACGTGCTCCCGGTCGGCAACGCCGGCAACATCAGCGCCTACTGGAAGGGCTACAAGGAATACTCCGCACCGTTCGAGTCCGCCACCGCCGGCACGCTGCCCCCGGTTTCGACGAAGACGCCGGTCATGTGGGGCTTCCAGGCTGCCGGGGCCGCCCCGTTTGTCGCAGGCCACCCGATCAGCGAACCGGACACCATCGCGACGGCCATCCGGATCGGAAATCCCGCCTCCTGGGACACCGCCGTTGCTGCCCGGGACGAGTCCGGCGGCGTGATCGAAGCCGTGACGGACGAGGAAATCCTGTCCGCCCACCGCTGGCTCTCCGCCCGCGAAGGGGTCTTCGTGGAGCCGGGCTCCGCCGCCGGCGTCGCGGGCCTGATCAAGAAGCACGCGGCCGGTGAGGTGCCCGCCGGAAAGACCATCGTCATCACCGTGACGGGCCACGGACTCAAGGACCCGCAGTGGGCCCTGCGCACCGAGGACGGCAGCGAAGTGCAGCCCCTGAAGGTCTCCAATGACGTCGTCACGGTTGCGGCCGCCCTGGGACTGGAAGAAAAATAGCCTTGGAAACCACGCTCAAAGTCCCGGCCGATTCCGCTGCCGCCTGGCCGGCGGTCCCGGCCGGGCAGCTGGTGACGGTCCGCGTACCGGCCACCAGCGCCAACCTGGGGCCCGGCTACGACAGCCTCGGCCTGGCACTGTCGCTGCATGACACCCTTACGGTGGAGACGCTGGCCAGCGGTGAGCTTGAATTCGAGCTCAGCGGCGAAGGCGCGGAAACCTTGCCGCGGGACGCGAGCCACCTCGTGGTCAAGGCCATCACCGAAGCCCTGCACCGCCTCGGGTTCCGGCACGATGGCCTGCGGATCACGGCGGACAACGTCAACCCGCACGGCCGGGGCCTGGGGTCATCGGCCTCGGCCGTCGTCGCGGCCGTATCCGCCGCGAATGCCCTGGTCCCGGAAGCAGCCCGGCGCGGCAAGGACTGGATCCTGCAGCTCACTTCCGAGATGGAAGGCCACCCGGACAACGTCGCACCCGCCATTTTCGGCGGGCTGGCGCTGTCATGGCAGGACAGTGACCAGTACAGGAGCACCTGCGCGACGGTCGTTGACTCGGTCATTCCCGTCGTCGCCGTGCCTGATTTCGAGCTGTCCACCGAAGCCGCGCGCGCCCTGCTTCCCGCCTCCGTGGGCCACCACGCCGCCGCGATGAACTCCGGCCGCGCCGCATTGCTGATCCATGCGCTGACGGCGAAGCCCGAGTTCCTGCTGCCCGGCACCGAGGACTACCTGCACCAGAGCTACCGTGCCGAGGCGATGCGGCCCAGCGCGGAGCTGATCGCCGCGCTGCGGGGGGCGGGGTACGCCGCCGTCGTCTCCGGCGCCGGGCCCACCGTGCTGGTACTCGCCGAGGGGGAGGCGGAGGCCGCCACGGTCGTCGACTTCATCGGATCCCACACGGCCGGCAACACGCCGGAGGTGGGCTGGCGCGTGATGAAGCTGGCCGTCGACGTTGAAGGTGCTAAAGTGGAAGTGCACCGGCGGTAATCACGCAGGCGGTAAATCAGTAACCGTTATAAGACCGCGATGTTGGCCAAGCTGCCTCTCTCATCTCTCACTGCGCAATATTCTCCGGTGCCACCTGCTTTCGGTCTGACGCAGGATTCAGCAGAATTTCTCTGTACCCCTGAAGTGTCAGCCCGCCGCTCCTCATGTTCGGAACGCGGCCGGTGTTGCAGTATCCGGTCCTGCTGGCCAATATCCATCCGGCATGGCCGAAATCCCGGCTGCAGATCTGAACTGCAGCCCAGATCAAATCATCGCGTCCAGCTCCCAGTCTGGACGCCGTCGAGGGGGAAGGATCCTTCGTGACCGAAACCACTGAGCTGTCTTCAGCTGTGGAAACATCATCTTCTGCTGCCGGATCGTCAACGGCAGCACCCGCCAAGAGCAGCGGCCTTGCAGGCCTCAAGCTCGCCCAGCTGCAGGCTCTTGCCAGCCAGCTGGGTATCTCCGGCGGTTCCCGGATGCGCAAGGGTGATCTGGTCTCGGCCATTTCCGCCCACCGTGCGGGAACTCCGGTAACCAAGGCTCCGGCCCGCGTTGCCGCCAAGGCGAGCGAGAACGGTGCCGCGGCCCCCGCCGCGGCACCGGCGGCCGCCGCCGTGGCCACCGCCGTGGAAGGCGACGGCCAGATCCAGGAAAGCCCCCGGGCCCGTGGCCGCGGACGCAGCCGGCGTGCCGGCAGTGACGGCGTCATCACGACGCCGGCCCCTGAGGCTTCCGCCGCGGCGGCTCCCGCCACAGCGGCTCCGGCAGCGGCAGCCCCGGTTGAATCCGGCGCCGAGTCCGGTGCTGCCGGTGAAGGCGGCGAACGCACCCGCCAGCCGCGGACCCGCAACCGCCGCCGCGGCGAAGCCGCAGGCCAAAGCGCAGGCGCCGGCGAGGCCGAGCAGGCTGCCGCCGAGCAGCCCGCAGCCGAGCAGCGCGCAGAAAACCGCCAGGCCGAGCAGCGCACCGCTGAGCAGGGCAGTGAAGAAGGCGGCCAGCGCACCGACCGCCGTGAAAACACCCGCACCCGCGGTGGCCGCGACACCGCGGAGGTCCGCGAGAACCGCGAAAATACAGTCACCCGCGACAGCAACCGCCGCGAAGACATCCGCGACACTGATGACAGCGACGGCGGCAGCCGCCGGAACCGCCGCAACCGGCGCGACCGCAACGACCGTCCGGGTCAGCAGGACAGCCGCGACAACTCCTCGCGCAACGATTCGCGCAACGACTCGCGCAACGACTCGCGCAACGACCGTTTCCGCGACCGCAACGACCGCCGTCGGGGACGCGCCCAGGGTCCGGACGTCGACGACGTCGAGGTCACCGAGGACGACGTCCTGCTGCCGGTCGCAGGCATCCTGGACGTGCTCGAGAACTACGCGTTCATCCGCACCTCCGGCTACCTGCCGGGTCCGAACGACGTGTACGTGTCCCTCGCCCAGGTCAAGAAGTACAACCTGCGCAAGGGGGACGCCGTCGTCGGCGCCATCCGTGCACCGCGTGAAGGCGAGGATCGCAGCCAGCAGTCCGCCCGCCAGAAGTTCAACGCCCTGGTCCGCGTCACCTCGGTCAACGGCAAGAACCCCGAGGAACTCAAGGACCGCGTCGAATTCGCGAAGCTGGTCCCGCTGTACCCCTCCGAGCGCCTGCGCCTCGAGACGGACCCCAAGAAGATCGGCCCCCGCGTCATCGACCTGGTTGCCCCGATCGGCAAGGGCCAGCGCGGCCTGATCGTTTCGCCGCCGAAGGCCGGCAAGACGCTCATCCTGCAGTCCATCGCCAACGCCATCACCACCAACAATCCTGAGGTCCACCTCATGATGGTGCTTGTTGACGAACGTCCCGAAGAAGTCACGGACATGCAGCGCACCGTCAAGGGCGAGGTCATTGCCTCCACCTTCGACCGTCCGGCCGACGACCACACCACCGTGGCCGAACTTTCCATCGAGCGTGCCAAGCGCCTCGTGGAAATGGGCATGGACGTTGTGGTCCTGCTCGACTCCATGACCCGCCTGGGCCGTGCCTACAACCTGGCAGCACCGGCCTCCGGCCGTATCCTGTCCGGTGGCGTCGATTCGGCAGCGCTGTACCCGCCGAAGCGCTTCTTCGGTGCAGCCCGCAACATCGAAAACGGCGGCTCGCTGACCATCCTGGCAACCGCGCTCGTCGAGACTGGTTCCAAGATGGACGAGGTCATCTTCGAAGAGTTCAAGGGCACCGGCAACATGGAGCTCCGCCTGTCCCGCCAGCTCGCGGACAAGCGCATCTTCCCGGCTGTGGACGTCAACGCGTCCGGTACCCGCCGCGAAGAGAACCTGCTTTCCCCCGAGGAAGTCAAGATCATGTGGAAGCTGCGCCGCGTCCTCTCCGGACTCGAAACGCAGCAGAGCCTTGAGCTGCTGACCAACAAGATCCGGGAGACCCAGAGCAACGTCGAGTTCCTCATGCAGGTGCAGAAGACGACGCTTGGTGCGAAGTCCGATAACGACAAGTAGCGTCACGTAACCGCTCGAAAATTGGCGGCCATTCCCTGGCCGCCAATTTCTCGAGCGGTTCCTGGTTTAACCGGATTGGCCGCCCGCCGAAAACAACTCGGGGTCACTTAGCGCCCATCAGAGCGGGTCGAATGGGCCGTAAGTGACCCCGCGTTGCAGTAACTAGACTTGTAAGAGTCGAAAGAGGTTTTGAAAATGTTTGAGTCCGTACAGGGCCTGCTGGATGAGCATGATGCCATCCAGGCTCAGCTTGGGGATCCTGCTGTCTATGCTGACCAGCGGCTGGCCCGGAAACTCGGGCGGCGTTCGGCTCAGCTGAATGGCATCGTGGAGGCCTACCACAAGTGGCATGCGATCCAGGATGACCTCGCCGCTGCCAAGGAGATGGCTGCCGACGATCCTGAGTTCGCCGCGGAGGTTCCTGAACTGGAGACGGCGCTGGATACGGCGGCCGCGAAGCTGCGCCGGCTGCTGATCCCGCGCGATCCGGACGATGCCCGCAACGTGATTCTCGAGGTCAAGGGCGGTGAAGGCGGCGACGAGGCCGCCCTGTTCGCCGCCGACCTGCTGCGGATGTACTCGCGGTACGCGGAATCCCGCGGCTGGAAGACCGAGATCATCTCGGCCAACGAGTCCGATCTTGGCGGGTACAAGGACGTCCAGATGGCCGTCAAAGGCAATTCGAACGACCCGGCGGAGGGCGTCTACGCGCGGCTCAAGTTCGAGGGCGGCGTGCACCGCGTGCAGCGCGTGCCCGTAACCGAGTCCCAGGGCCGGATCCACACCTCGGCGGCCGGCGTGCTGGTGCTGCCCGAAGTGGACGAGCCCGAAGAACTCGACATCAGCCCGAACGATCTGAAGATCGACGTCTACCGTTCCTCCGGCCCCGGCGGGCAGTCGGTCAACACGACCGACTCAGCCGTCCGCATCACCCACCTTCCCACCGGAATCGTGGTGGCCATGCAGAACGAGAAGTCGCAGCTGCAGAACCGTGAAGCCGGCATGCGCGTGCTGCGTGCCCGCATCCTGGCGCACCAGCAGGAGCAGATCGACGCCGAGAACTCGGCACAACGCAAGTCCCAGATCCGCACCATGGACCGCTCCGAGCGGATCCGGACCTATAACTACCCGGAAAACCGGATCGCGGACCACCGCACCGGCTACAAGGCGTACAACCTGGACCAGGTCATGAACGGCGACCTTGAACCGGTGATCCAGTCGGCCATCGAGATGGATGAGCAGTCCCGCCTCGACGCCATCGGCGAGTAGTCCGGGCTGGTGCTGTTATGACACTGGGCGCAGGGATGAGCCTTGCCGAGGCGGTGCGCGAAGCGACGGCCGTGCTGGCCGCGGCCGGCGTGCCCAGCCCGCGGGTCGACGCCGAACTCCTGGCCGAGCACCTGCTCGGCGTGGGACTTGGCCGGCTTCGTGCGCTGTTGCTGGGCGACTCGCCCGCTCCGGAGGGCTACGCCGATCTCGTCGCCGAGCGTGCGCAGCGGATCCCGCTGCAGCACCTCACCGGCGTCGCGCATTTCCGGTACCTGGAACTGGCGGTGGGCCCCGGGGTTTTTATTCCCCGCCCGGAAACCGAGTCCGTTGTGCAGCTGGTGATCGACCGGCTGCAGGGCATGGCGCACCCCAAGGTGGTGGACCTGGGCACCGGTTCCGGTGCAATCGCAGGTTCGATTGCCCATGAGGTCCCCGGCGCCGAGGTCCATGCCGTGGAGTTCAGCGGGTTCGCGCATGCCTGGGCGGCGAAGAACCTCGGGCCGCTCGGCGTCCACCTCGTCCGCGGTGACTTGCGCGACGCGCTGCCTGAACACAACGGCAGCTTCGACGTCGTGGTCTCCAATCCGCCCTACATCCCCGCCGAAGCCGTCCCGAACGAACCCGAAGTCGCGCTGCACGATCCACCCGAGGCACTGTACGGCGGGGGGGCGGACGGCATGGAACTTCCGACGGCGGCGGCGGCGTCCGCCGCACGGCTGTTGGTGCCCGGCGGCTACTTCATCATGGAACACGCGGAAGTCCAGTCGGCCTGGATCGCGTCCATACTCGACCGCACCGGACTCTGGTCCGACGTGACAACGCACCGGGACCTCAACGGCAAGGAACGGGCCACCAGCGCGGTCCGGAAGGCCGGAGACCCCGAAAACCGGCCACCGGAAACCGGACACGGACAAACCCACAAACACCGCACGAAGGAATAGGGCAGTGACGACCAGCTACGATTGCACGGCGGCCGAGCAGCGCGCCGCAGGACTTGAGCACGCCCAACGGGCCATCAGGGAGCACAAGTGTGTGGTTTTCCCCACGGACACTGTGTACGGCATCGCGGCCGATGCCTTCTCGCCGCAGGCCGTGACCCTGCTGCTCGCCTCCAAGGGCCGCAGCCGCAAGATGCCGCCGCCGGTCCTGATCCCCAGGCTCAATGCCCTCGACGGCCTCGCTACCGACGTGCCGGCCGAGGCCCGGCGCCTGGCCGAGGCCTTCTGGCCTGGCGGGCTGACCCTCATCCTGCATGCCCAGCCCTCCCTCGACTGGGATCTCGGCGAAACCCGGGGCACGGTGGCCCTGCGGATCCCGGCCGACGATATCGCCCAGGACCTGCTCACCCTCACTGGACCGCTGGCCGTTTCGTCCGCGAACCGGACCGGACAGGACGCCGCGCAGACCGCCGCCGATGCGCAGGCCCAGCTGGCGGAATCCGTGGAGGTCTACCTCGAAGACGGACACCGGCCGGTTGACGGCGAAGGTTCGTTGCCTTCCACGATCATCGACGCCACGGCACTCCCGCTCCGGATTGTCCGCCAGGGCACCATCAGCCTGGCGCGCCTGCGTGAAGTGGTCCCCGGACTGCTGGATCTGGACGGCAACGCCGACGGCGCGGCTCCAGCCGCAGAACCTGCCGCAGGGCCGGTCGCCGAATGACCCTGGAGCGGCAGCGCGTCCCCGTGCTCGACGTGGACGCGACACCATTGACTGTGCCCGGACTGACCGAGGTCCTCAACCGATACATCGCCGACGGCGGAACCCGCACGGTGGTGGGCCACAACCTTCACAGCGTGACTCTGCTGCACTCGGACCCGGGATTCCGTTCATTCTACGAGCAAAGCGATGTGGTGCTCATCGACGGCGCGCCGGTGCTGTGGCTCTGGGCCAAGGGCGGCGAAGCCAAGGGTGCCGCGTCGGAGCTGATGGACTACCGGCTGGGGTCGACCGACTGGATTCCTGCGCTGGCCGGCGTGGAAGGGCTGGAGCGGATCGCGGTGATCGGTGCCGGCGCCCTGGCGAACGCGGGCGCCGTGGCCCGGCTCAGGGACATCGTTCCGCACGCCCGGGTCGACGGGATGCCCGGGGAGGGCTGGAACGAGGAACTCGAGGAGAAGGCCGTCGCATGGCTGTCCGCGCTGGCCCCGCAGCTGGTTCTGCTGGGACTGGGCATGCCGCTGCAGGAAGAGGTGCTCGGACGAAGGCTGGCAACCCTGCCGCCTGCCGTCTACTGCGCCGTGGGCGGGGCCATTGAACAGATGGCGGGCGTGCAGAAACTGGCACCGCGCTGGATCGGGCGTCTTGGCCTGGAATGGGCGTGGCGGCTTATGCTCCATCCGCAGCGGGTGGCCTACCGGGTTTTCGGAGAGCCGTGGGTACTGCTCGGGCTGCTGCTCCGGCGCCGCCTTAGGCAGAAGGGCTAAGACACGGCGCAAGGGAAGACAGCCAAAGAGAACCGTCGGCGGGAACGGCTAGAACTTCTGGTCCTTGAGGGGGCCGAATCCCTTGCCGCGGAGACCTTTCGAAAACGCGCCGAACCAGTCCGCCAGGCCGCGGAAGTCGCCGCGGCGCAGGAAGTACCCCAGATAGCCGCCGACATCCGCGATGAAGGACTTGACCCGGAAATGGCGGCGGATCATGTAACCGCGGTTCCGGTAGTAGAAGTAGCGCTTGAACGCGCTGTCCGGCACGATCACGTGCCACCTGGCGCCATAAACATGCTTGGTCTCGGAAAAGGCGTGCGGATGGGTGATGGCGGCCGTCGTCACTGTGCCGAAACGGATGCCGGCCTTCCGCAGGCGGAGGGTGAAGTCAACCTCGTCACCGCGGATGAAGAGACGCATGTCGGGCAGGCCGACCTTAAAGAAGACGTCGGAGCGGATCAGGGCGCCATTAAAGAAGTGCCCGTCGTCCGGCAGGAATTCCAGCTTCTCCACAGCGGCGCGGTCGTGGGTGACCTTCCCGTCGAGGCGGAAGAAGAAGGACAGCTGCTCCGGGTGGCCGGGGGCCACCACGAGGGGGACGACGGCGTCGAGGCCGCGGGCCTGCGCCTCGCGCAGCAGGGTGGCGAGGCATTCCGGGTCGCCGGGTTCGGCGTCGTCGTCCATCATCCAGATCCAGTCCGCCCCGCTGGCCACCGCCTTGAGGATCGCCAGGGAAAAACCGCCCGCACCGCCAAGGTTCGCCTCGGACCGGACATAGTCCACGTTTCCGTGCTGGTCCGCAACGTCTTTGGCGGGCACCGTGCCGCTGTCGACAAGGCAGATGGAGCGGACCGGCGCGGTCTGGTTGTTGATGGCGTCCAGCAGGACGGCCAGCTCCCGGGGACGGTCAAACGTCACGGCAGCAACTGCAACCGACAGGGTCATCGCGGGGGTCCTTTCAGCACGGCCGTCAGTGATTTTCCCGCCGGCGATGGGCCGTGTGACGCGAAGACAGGTGGCCGTTGGCATTAGTATCTTGACTAGAGTCCACTGTAATACAGCCCTGTCAGGCACTACGCACTGCCTGCCCTGCGCACGGCGACGGAGAAGTTTCATTTATCGAAAGTCAGTTCCACGGCAATTTAGTCCACCCCGCTCCCACAGCCCGCAACGGACCCCCTGGCCGCGGAATGTGGCGCCGGGGCCTGCTTGCGCCGGGGTCTCCGGGCGGGGGGTTTCCCGGTGATTATGTACCTGCTCATGATGCTGACAGCGGCAATCGTGAGCTATGCGGCGACGTGGGGTGCGCGGCTGGTCGGCAACAGGCTGGAACTGTTTTCCCCGATCCGCAGCCGTGACATGCACACCACGCCGGTCTCCCGGCTCGGCGGGCTGGGGATCTTTGCCGGCGTGCTGGTGGCGCTGGCCGTTGCGAGCCAATCCTTCTTCGTCAAGGACATCTTCCGGAACAACGCCGCGCCCTGGGGAGTCCTTGCCGGGGCGGTACTGATCGTTGTGGTTGGCCTCGCCGACGACCTGCTGGACCTGCGCTGGTGGGTAAAGCTCATCGGCCAGAGCGCCGCTGCCTTCGTGGTGGCGCTCTGGGGTGTGCGCGTGACGATTGTTCCCTTCGTCCCGGAACCGTTCATTATTCACGACGAGGCCACGAGCATTGTCCTGACGACCGGACTCATTGTCACCACCATGAACGCCTTCAACTTCATCGACGGGCTGGACGGCCTGGCCGCGGGCGTCGCGATCATCGGGGGAGCGGCGTTCTTCCTGACGGCCTACTGGGTGCACCGGACCGCCGTCCTGCTGGACCGCTCGGACCTGGCAACACTCCTGACGGCAGCGGTGGTGGGCAGCTGCCTCGGCTTCCTGCCGCACAACTGGTTTCCCTCGAAGATCTTCATGGGCGATTCCGGTGCGATGCTGATCGGGCTGCTCATGGCTTCGGCCGGCATCGTGTCCACGGGGCAGATCACGTCCGGGCTCTACGACCGGCTCAACGGTATCCCCACGATCATCCCGATCCTGCTGCCTTTCGCGGTGCTCTTCCTGCCGTTGCTGGACCTGTCCCTGGCCGTCGTGCGCCGCACCGCACTGGGCCGTTCGCCGTGGTCCGCCGACCGGGGACACCTGCACCACAAGCTGTTGGATATCGGGTACTCGCACCGGGGCGCCGTGGTGCTGATGTACCTGTGGACCTGCGTGCTGGCCTTCGGCGGCCTGGCCTTCGTGGTGTACCCGTGGCAAACCGTCCTGCCTTTGGACCTGGCCGCCACCGTCGTCATGGCCGTCGTGACAGCATGGCCCTACTTCCGCCGGCGGACTCCCGGACGGCCGGCGGGGACCCCGGAGTGAGCGTGTGTTCCACCGGGGCGGCGCTGATGACGCCCTTTTCCGAATAATTTCTATCTATTGTAGAATTCAGGGGCGGCCGATCGCCGCGCCATTCCAAGCAGCCCCACCCCCGACGATTGGGATCCCATGACCTCCAACGCCGATCCCGGACCTTCGTCCGGCACCGGACCCGTTGGTGTTTCGGGCCCCACAAAGTCTTTGTGGCTGAGGTTGCTCGGCATGAGTTCGGCGGCCGCCGGGGGCGCATTGCTGCTCGCCGGCGTGGCCGCACTCCTCTTCAACGGGGCGGCCGGCATCCTGTCCTGCATTTTCGGGGGAGCCCTGGTGATGGTCTTTTTCGCCATCAGTTTGTTGGTCGGCCATCTGGTCGGCCGGAACAACCCCTCCGGAGCAATCGGGCTGTTTGTTGCTATGTATTTCGTCAAAGTTGTCGGTTTTGCCGTTGTTCTTTTTATTCTCGGGGCCCCGGACTGGCTGCACGCCCGCTGGTTCCTGCTCGGTGCCGTCGTGACCGTGGTGTTCTGGCAGGCCGCCGAGATCTATGGCTTCAGCCGGGCCCGTCTCCAGATCTACAACGACCCCGAAACCAGGGAAGGCGGCACCGATGTCTAGCCGCAAAGCCGGACGCAAAACCACTCCCAGGACCCCCAAAACCACCGGCGGTGCGCCCGGTGTATCCGAGGACGGGAACGACGGCGGATACAACGCCGGGATCGCCGTCTTCAGCTACATTGTTGGCGGAATCATCGTCTGGAGTTTGATAGGGTGGGGTCTGGATAATCTGTGGGGAACCCGCTGGATTGTGCTCGCAGGCGCTCTGCTTGGAGCTGCGGGAGGGTTCTATCTTTCTCATATGCACGGCCTCACCAGTTCCAGAACACCAACTGGCGAGGGCAATGCTGCACGTGGCCCGTCCGAGGACGAGGAACAGTAATGCCAAACAATTTCACAGGGGGAAAGGTCGGCAGAAATGTCGCCGTTCTCCGACCAACGCCCAATGATGGACACTGCAGAGAGGAAACGCGTTGATCGCGCTTGCGCTCCCGGCCCAAGATTCAGGAGATTTCACTCCTCCTGGAATTGAACAATTGCACCTGCCGGCAATCCTGCCGTGGGGTGCAGCCGACGGATTCTCCAAGCAGATGCTGCTGGTAATCCTGTCGGTCATTATAATCGCTACATTCTTTCTGCTGGCTGCGCGGAAGCAGCAGCTGGTTCCCGGCAAGCTGCAGTTTGCAGGCGAGGCCGCCTACGGCTTCGTCCGTAACGGCATTGCCAAGGACATCATCGGCGGCAAAGACTTCATGAAGTACGTCCCGCTGCTGTTCAGCCTCTTCTTCTTCATCCTGGTGAACAACATCTACGGCGCCATCCCCGTGATCCAGCTCCCGAGCTTCTCCCACGTCGGCGGCGCCTATGTCCTCGCAGCGATCGTGTATGTCACCTGGATCGCGATCGGCATCAAGAAGAACGGTCTCCGCTACTTCAAGCTGGCCACCGTGCCGAGCGGCGTCCCGATCTACATCCTGCCGATCGTCATTCCGATCGAGATCATCTCCAACTTCCTGGTCCGTCCCGTGACGCACAGCCTCCGTCTGTTTGCCACGATGCTGGCCGGCCACCTCATCGTCATGATCGCGGGATCCGGAATCGAATTCCTCGTCATGCAGGAAAACGTGCTCCTGAAGGGCGCCTCCGTACTCGTGCTTGCAGGCTCCGTAGCCATGTACATGCTCGAAGCGCTGATCATGGCGCTGCAGGCCTACGTCTTCACCTTGCTGACTGCCATCTACATCGAAGGCGCTCTGCACGCGGACAGCCACTAGGCACCCACAAATCTTCCCCTCGCGGGGATGAAGCAAACCAAACAACCTGCCACATGGGTGGCATCTTGAAAGGAAAAAAATGGAAGGCTCCATCAACGGCTCCCTCAACCTCATCGGCTACGGCCTCTCCGCCATCGGCGGTGGTATCGGTGTTGGTCTCGTATTCGCTGCCTACATCAACGGTGTGGCACGCCAGCCGGAAGCGCAGCGCGTCCTGCAGCCGATCGCATTCCTCGGCCTTGCGCTGACTGAAGCCCTCGCCATCCTCGGCCTGGTCTTCGCGTTTGTTCTCAAGTAAACCTTCAGAACTTAGCGAACATCCAGAACCAAGTAGATAAGGACGGGTGAATCATGCATCAAACGATCATTTCAGCCGCTGGCGCCGAAGCGGCCAACCCGCTCGTTCCCAACGTCTGGGAAATGGGCGTCGTCCTCGTCGGCTTTGCTGTCCTCTTCTTCATCGTGGTCAAGTTTGTTGTCCCGATGTTCGAGAAGACGTTTGCAGAGCGTGCCGAGGCCATTGAAGGTGGCATTGCCAAGGCTGAAAAGGCCCAGGCAGAGGCTTCCGCAGCTCTCGAAGAGTACAAGCAGCAGTTGACCGACGCCCGCGCCGAGGCCAACCGCATCCGCGAGGAAGCCCGTGCCGAAGGCGCCCAGATCCTTGCGGACCTGAAGGAGAAGGCAGCCGCCGAGTCTGCCCGCATCACGGCCCAGGCACACGCGGCGATCCAGTCCGAGCGTCAGGCGGCCGTTGTGTCCCTGCGCGCAGAGGTTGGCACGCTTGCCACCACCCTGGCCGGCCGCATCGTTGGCGAGGCGCTCAGCGATGACGCCCGTTCAGCCCGTGTGGTGGACCGTTTCCTGGCAGATCTGGAGAACCAGAACGCAGGTGCAGCTAAGTAATGGCAGGTGTATCGAGCGGATCGCTGACCGCGGCGCTGGTGGCGCTGGAAGCCAAGCTTCCCAACGCTTCGCTGCAGTTGGCTAAAGAACTCTTCGGAATCCTGGCAACTGTGGACAGCTCGGCCGGCTTGCGCCGCGCCCTGACTGACCCGTCGCGCAGCAATGACGACAAGTCCGCGCTGGTCAGGCAGCTCTTCGGCGGAAAAGTCTCCGCTGATGCTGTGGAAATCGCGAGCGGACTGGCCGGTTCACGCTGGGCAGCGGCCCGGGATATCGGCGATGCACTCGAGACGCTTGCCGCTTCGGTGGTCATCGCCGTTGCTGAGAACAAGTCGGCAGTCTCTGCCTCAGGAATCACCGGGCTGGAAGCGCTGGAGAACGATCTGTTCTCCTTCAACCAGGCCGTCGACTCCAGCCACGAGGTACAGCGTGCCCTGTCCGAGCCGCAGGCGAGCGGGGCTGCCAAGATTGCCCTTGCCGAAAAGCTCGTTCCGCAGGCAAGCGAGGAAGCGAAAGTCCTTATCGGACAGGCAGTATCGCAGCCCCGCGGCCTGAAGGTGACCAAGCTCGTCGACCGGTTCGCCGAGCTTGCAGCCAAGCGCCAGCAGCGCTGGATCGCAACGGTCGGCGTCACCCGTCCACTGACGGAGACGCAGACCAGCCGTCTGCAGGCAGGGCTGAACACCCTTTACGGGCGCGAGCTCAAGATCAACATGATTGTTGACCCGGCACTGGTCGGTGGCATCCGCATCCAGGTTGGTGACGAAGTGGTTGACGCTTCCGTCCTGGCCCGGTTGGGCGATCTTCACCGTCAGCTCGCTTAGCCAGCCGGACAAGCACAACCCAACGACAAGAAACCCCGGTCATCGTGAGCAACGATGATCACGAAAACAGGAGAGCAGGGACTGCAGATGGCCGAATTGACCATCAACGCCGACGACGTCCGTATTGCGTTGAACGAGTTCGCGGCGTCCTACGAACCCGGAAACGCGGAGCGCGTAGAGGTCGGCCGTGTAACAACCGCAGGTGACGGCATCGCCCGTGTTGAGGGCCTTCCCTCGGTCATGGCGAACGAGCTGCTTCGCTTCGAAGACGGCACGCTGGGCCTGGCCCAGAACCTCGACGTCCGCGAAATCGGTGTCATCGTCCTCGGTGACTTCACCGGAATCGAAGAAGGCCAGGAAGTCCACCGCACCGGACAGGTTCTGTCCGTGCCGGTTGGCGACGCCTTCCTCGGCCGTGTTGTCGACCCGCTGGGCGAGCCCATTGACGACCTCGGCGAGATCAAGGCCGAGACCACCCGGGCCCTGGAACTCCAGGCGCCCGGCGTGACCCAGCGCAAGTCGGTTCACGAACCGATGCAGACCGGTCTCAAGGCCATCGACGCCATGATCCCGATCGGCCGCGGCCAGCGTCAGCTGATCATCGGTGACCGCCAGACCGGCAAGTCGGCAATCGCCATCGACACGATCATCAACCAGAAGGCCAACTGGGCCTCAGGCGATGTCAAAAAGCAGGTTCGCTGCATCTATGTGGCCATCGGCCAGAAGGCATCCACGATCGCTGCCGTCCGCCAGACCCTCGAGGACAACGGCGCACTGGAGTACACGACCATCGTGGCTTCCCCTGCGTCTGACCCCGCAGGCTTCAAGTACCTGGCACCGTACGCCGGCTCGGCCATCGGCCAGCACTGGATGTACGGCGGCAAGCACGTCCTCATCGTCTTCGATGACCTGTCCAAGCAGGCCGAGGCCTACCGTGCAGTGTCGCTGCTGCTCCGCCGTCCGCCGGGACGCGAAGCCTACCCGGGCGACGTTTTCTACTTGCACTCCCGCCTGCTGGAGCGTTGTGCCAAGCTCTCCGACGAGCTCGGTGCAGGTTCGATGACCGGCCTGCCGCTCATCGAGACCAAGGCAAACGACGTATCCGCCTACATCCCGACCAACGTGATCTCGATCACCGATGGCCAGATCTTCCTGCAGTCGGACCTCTTCAACGCCAACCAGCGTCCCGCCGTTGACGTGGGTGTCTCCGTCTCCCGCGTTGGTGGCGCCGCCCAGGTCAAGTCCATGAAGAAGGTCTCCGGTACCTTGAAGCTGGAACTGGCCCAGTACCGCGACATGCAGGCCTTCGCAATGTTCGCGTCGGACCTCGACGCCGCTTCGCGCCAGCAGCTGACCCGTGGTGCCCGCCTGATGGAACTGCTCAAGCAGGGCCAGTACTCGCCGTTCCCGGTCGAGAACCAGGTCGTCTCCATCTGGGCAGGCACCAACGGCCACCTCGACGACGTTCCGGTTGAGGACATCAACCGCTTCGAAACCGAGTTCCTGGAGCACCTCAAGCACAAGTCCTCCATTCTGACGACGCTGGCCCAGACCAACGTCATGGACGACGACACCGCAGAAGCACTGAAGACCTCGATCGTGGCCTTCAAGAAGGGCTTCTTCGGCGAGGGAGACAGCTACCTGGTCGGTGCGGGGCACGAGGAGCACGCCCCCATCGGCGAGGATCAGGTCGACCAGGAAAAAATCGTCAAGCAGAAGCGCTAGTTCCGCTGGCAGGGACTGCCGGGACCCCACCAGGTTCCGGCAGTCCCGGCCCCCGGGATCTTAGGAAAGGATAAGTATGGGAGCCCAGATCCGGGTCTACCGCCAGAAGATCAGCTCGACGACCTCGATGCGCAAGATCTTCAAGGCGATGGAACTGATCGCTACCTCGCGCATCGGCAAGGCCCGAGCACGCGTAGCAGCTTCACTGCCTTACGCAAACGCGATCACGCGCGCCGTTTCTGCTGTTGCAAGCCAGAGCGAAATCGACCACCCGCTGGTCACCGAACCGGAGCAGATCCGCCGTGCCGCCGTCCTGGTAATCACCTCGGACCGTGGCCTCGCAGGTTCCTACTCGGCGAGTGTGCTCAAGCAAGCGGAAGGTCTCAACGAGCTGCTGCTTGAGGAAGGCAAGGAAGTCAAGATGTACCTGGTCGGCCGCAAGGCCCAGGCATACTTCGACTTCCGGAACCGCCCTTACGGGCGTGTCTGGACCGGCGGCACGGACGCACCGGAGTTTGCCACCGCGCAGGAAATCAGCGAGGCATTGCTGGCAGACTTCGCGACGGCCTATGAAGAGGGCGGCGTCGACGAGATCCATGTCGTCTACACCCGCTTCAAGTCGATGGTTGTCCAGGAGCCGACGGTTGTCCGTCTCCTCCCGCTTGAGGTTGTCGAAGAGCAGGCCGCGTCCGAATCGGATCTCCTGCCGCTCTACGAATTCGAGCCGGAAACGGAGCAGGTTCTTGATGCTCTGCTGCCGCGCTACATCGAGTCCCGTATCTTCGCCGCAATGTTGCAGGCAGCCGCTTCGGAGCTCGCTGCACGCCAGCGCGCGATGAAGTCCGCCGGCGACAACGCCACGGACCTCATCAAGAAATTCACGCGTCTGCGCAACACTGCCCGCCAGGCTGAGATTACGCAGGAGCTTTCCGAAATCGTTGCCGGCGCTGACGCCTTGAACGCGTCCTAGCCGGTCCGGGTCCGGATCCAGCTGTACCTGCACCAAAGAATAAACTTAACCCCCACGCCATCTACTGAGTGAAGTGAGAGAGATGACTGCCACTGCTACCGAACACGTAGCCGCGACGACCGGTGCTACCGGCCGTATTGCACGTGTTATTGGCCCGGTTGTCGACGTCGAATTCCCGGCTGACGCAATCCCCTCGATTTACCACGCACTCACCACCGAGATTACTCTCAACGGTGAGACCAAGACCATCACGTTTGAAGTTGCCCTGCACCTCGGCGACAACGTCATTCGCGCCATCTCCCTGCAGGCAACCGATGGACTCGTCCGCGGCAGCGCCGTCGTCGACACGGGAGCCCCCATCTCCGTACCGGTCGGTGACGTCGTCAAGGGACACATCTTCAACGTCCTCGGACAGCCGCTGGACGTGCCCGAGTCCGAACTGCAGATCACGGAACGCTGGCCGATCCACCGCAAGGCTCCCGCCTTTGCGACCCTCGAGGGTTCCACCGAGATGATGGAAACCGGCATCAAGGTCATCGACCTTCTCACCCCGTACATCAAGGGTGGCAAGATCGGCCTGTTCGGCGGTGCCGGCGTCGGCAAGACCGTGCTGATCCAGGAAATGATCACCCGTGTTGCCCGCAACTTCGGTGGCACCTCGGTGTTCGCCGGTGTCGGCGAGCGTACCCGCGAAGGCAATGACCTCTGGGTTGAAATGGAAGAGGCAGGCGTCCTCAAGGACACGGCCCTTGTTTTCGGCCAGATGGATGAGCCGCCGGGAACGCGCCTGCGCGTGGCGCTGTCCGCACTGACCATGGCGGAGTACTTCCGCGATGTCCAGAACCAGGACGTGCTGCTCTTCATCGACAACATCTTCCGCTTCACCCAGGCAGGCTCCGAGGTTTCCACCCTCCTCGGCCGCATGCCGTCGGCCGTGGGCTACCAGCCCAACCTGGCAGACGAGATGGGCCTCCTCCAGGAGCGCATCACGTCCACCAAGGGCCACTCCATCACCTCGATGCAGGCCATCTACGTCCCCGCAGATGACTACACCGACCCGGCTCCGGCCACGACCTTCGCACACCTCGACGCGACCACGGAACTTTCCCGTGAAATCGCTTCCCGTGGCCTGTACCCGGCCGTTGACCCGCTGACGTCGACCTCGCGCATCCTGGATCCGCAGTACATCGGCAACGACCACTACAACACGGCCGTCCGGGTGAAGCAGATCCTCCAGAAGAACAAGGAACTTCAGGACATCATCGCCATCCTCGGCGTTGACGAACTCTCTGAAGAAGACAAGATCGTCGTGTCGCGTGCACGCCGCATCCAGCAGTTCCTCTCGCAGAACACCTACACCGCCAAGCAGTTCACCGGCGTTGAAGGCTCCACCGTTTCCATCAAGGACACGGTCGAGGGCTTCACGGCGATCTGCGACGGCGAGCTCGACCACATCGCAGAGCAGGCGTTCTTCAACGTCGGCGGCCTGGATGACGTCGAGCGCCAGTGGGCCAAGATCCAGGAACAGACCAAGTAATATGGCTGAGCTTGAGGTTGAGATTGTCGCAGCGGACCACTTTGTGTGGTCCGGAGCGGCCAAGATGGTCAAGGCCCGCACCAGCGATGGTGAAATCGGAATCCTGCCCGGCCACTCGCCCCTGCTGGCGATTCTGGCCGAAGGTGAACTGGCCATCGAGCCGGTGTCCGGTGACCGCATCGCAGTAGTTGTCGACGGCGGGTTCTTCTCCGTCGACAACAACCGCGTTGTCATTGTTGCTGACAACGCCCAAATGGGTGACGCGGCTACTGCTGGGATCCGCTAGCACGACCTTGATGAACGATACCGGTTTGCCGTTCATCGTCCTGGCGACGCTCTTTGCGTTGCTGGTCATTACACTGTGCCTTTCGGGGGTGCGCCGCTTCAACCTGCGGCGCGCCCTGGGCACGGTGGACGCCTCCATTTGCACGGCTGGAAACAGCTGGCAGATGGGGGTTTGTCGTTATCAGGACAATGCCCTGGAGTGGTTCCGCCTGGCCTCCGTGAGCCTGCGTCCGAAGCACACCTTCCGGCGCAGCTCCCTGGAACTGCTGGGCCGCCGCAAGCCCACCGAGTCCGAGCTGCTTAAGGTGCAGCCTGACTCCGTGATCGTGGAACTCCGGTACGAAGGGCAGGAAGTCCTGCTCGCCATGAGGTTCGACGCCTACACCGGGCTGTCCTCCTGGCTTGAGGCCGGACCGGTCATCGGCGTCGGCACCTGGCGTTAGCCCCGGTGGATTTCATCGAGGACATCAGGCTGGTTGACGGGCCGGTGCTGTGGATTGCCTGGTTTGCCGGCGCAGCAGGCATGGCCTATCTGCTCTGGCGGAGCGGGCGGCGCCACTCCGTCAGTGCGTCCGCCGTCGTGCTCGCTGCTGCACTGATGCTCTCGGCCGCCCTCGTGGCGGGGATTCACCTGCTGCTGATCTACGTGCTCTCCGTCTTCCCCGAAGAACTTCCCTGGGAGACCCTCGTCTGGTCTGTTCCGGCCGTCTCGGGCCTGCTGCTGTGGCTTCTGCGCCTGCACGGTATCTGGGGACGGAAACCCTTCCTTGCGAGCATCCCGCACGCTCCCCGGCCCGTCGTGCACCGCCTGCGCTCGACCGCCGCCGCCACCGGCGCCCTGCTGGGCGTTGTCGCGCTCTCCGCGGTCCAGATCAACGTCTATTTCGGGCTGAACCAGACCGTCAGCGACCTGACCGGCACAGCCGTGGCGCGGATCCAGCCGCTCGAAGCCGGCCTGGAGCGGCCCGCCGGAGCCCCGACCGCCGTCGGCCTCGCCGGATGGAACGCACCGGGAGAACTTCCGGAAGGTGCCGTACGCAGGGCCGAGATCCCCGGCACCAGTTCCGGGTTCCACAGCCGCGAGGCGTACCTCTACCTTCCGCCCGCCTACCAGAGCTCCCCGCGCCCGGCCCTGCCCGTCCTGGTGCTGTTCTCCGGCCAGCCGGGCGGCCCTGCCGACTGGCTCTCCGGGGGCGCACTCCGGGGCCGCCTGGACCGCTTCGCCTCGGCACACAACGGCGTTGCGCCGGTGGTGGTGGTGGTCGACCCGAACGGCTCGGCCACCGGCAACACCCTGTGCATGGACAGCCGGATAGCTCAGGCGGACACCTTCCTTGCCCGTGACGTGCCGGCATGGATCAACAGGACCCTCGACGTCGACCCGGATCCCCGGCAGTGGGCCGTGGGGGGCTTCTCCTACGGCGCCACCTGCGCCGTGCAGATGGTGACCCGGCACCCGGAGGTATACAACGCCGCGCTGGCCTTCTCCAGCGAGAAGGAACCTGCCCTCGCCAAGGAACGCGACAAGACCATCCAGGCATCCTTCGGAGGGGACACCGCGGCCTTCGAACGGCAGACGCCGCTGCAGCTCATGAAGGAGCACAGCTTCGCGGGCAGCGCCATCTACTTCGGCGCCGGCGAGCGGGACCCCGAGTTCATCGGCTACATGGACCTGCTGTCGGCGGCGGCGCGGAACTCCGGGTTTGCGGTGGAAACCCGCCGGATTCCCAATGCCGGGCACTCCTGGGAGACGGCGTCCAAGGGCCTGCCCGGTGGCCTGGACTTCCTCGCCGGGCGCTGGGGCATCCAGCCATGAGTCCGAAGACCGGGTCCGGCGGTCAACCCGGGAAGTACAGGGCGTCGCTCCTGGCCATAGGGCGGCAGGGTGTGCGCCGGACGCTGCAGCACTTCCGTGCCGTGCCGTTCACGCTGGCCGTCCTGGCAGTGTTCGTGGCAACGGGTGCAGCCACCGGCAGTTTCCTGGACGGGCCGCCGGAGTCGCTGCTGGACGTGGCTTCAGTCAGTGCTCCGGGCCTGAAGGCGGGCCACTGGTGGTCCCTGTTCACCTCGCTGTTCTTCGCGACCAACCCGCTGGCCTACCTTGCGGCGGCGCTGATGATGCTCACGCTGCTGGGCCTCGCCGAGCGGCAGTTGGGCACGGTGCGCACGGCGGTGTTCTACTTTGCCGGTCAGTTTGGGGCCGTGACACTGTTCCTGCTGCTGACCCAGCTGGCCCGCTATGCCGGGGACGGCTGGCTCGGACTGATGGTCGATGCGACCCTGATCGGCCCCTACGCCGCGATCATGGCCGTCACGCTGGCTGCCAGCGGGCTCCTGCCGATGCTCTGGCAACGGCGGCTGCGGACCGCGGTGTTGTCCGCGGCGCTGCTGCTGGTGCTCTATGTCGGGCACGCGGAGACCGTCGTGGGCCTCGCCGGTGCGGTGGCCGGGCTGGCGGCGGGCTGGTGGATCCAGGGTGACAAGGGCACACTGCACCGGCACCGCTCCACCGGCCGTGAAACCCGGAACCTGCTGGCGCTGACGGTCGCCATCTTCGCCGTCGGCCCCATCCTGACAGCCGCGGTCCGGGCCCCTACCGGTCCGCTCGCCCTGCTGCGTGACGTCGTCCTGAATCCGCTCCCGACGCTGAGTCAGCTCGAGCAGAACTGCGGCGGCACCGTCGATGTCACCTGCCTCGAGGCCGGCCGGTCGGGTTTCGCGGGCCCGCTGGGACTCGCGCTCGCCGTGGTCCCCGTCGTGCTGCTGCTCATCTGCGCCGACGGCATGCGGCATGGCCGCCGGCTGGCCCTGCGGATCGCGATCATCGTCCAGTTCGCCGTGACCGTCCTGGCAGCCGTGTACCTCGCGCTCTTCGCCCGCATTCCGCACTACCCCAGCAGGGCGCACACGGCCGTGATGGGTTCCGGTTTCGTCCACATCCTGCCGCTCGTGGCCGTCCCGCTGCTCCTGGTGGTGCTGCTCCTGGCGAACCGGCGGCAGTTCCGCGTCGAGACGGCCCCGCGGGCACGGCGGATCCTGGGCATGGTGGTCGGCGGCACCTGGCTGGTGCTGGCGGGGAGTTATACCGCAGCGTGGCTGGCCGCCGGGGGAATGGACCGCGACGGCGGCACGCTGGGCCTCGCGGCCGAACTGGCCCGCCAGTACCTGCCGCTTCCGATCCCCGGCGCCTACGCGCGGATCTTCCAGAACCGCGACGCCGTCGAGGCCTTCCTGTTCGCCTACTCCGGGATTGTCTTCTGGGTGGTGGCCCTGGCCGCGGTGTGGCTCGTCCTCCTCGGCCGGCTGCACCGGACGGACGCCGGCTCCGGCGACCGGGACGTGGCCCGCGGGCTGGTCCGCCAGGGCGGGGACTCGCTGTCCTGGATGGCGCTCTGGGAGCCGAACAAGTACTGGTTCACACCGGACCGCCGCGGGGGAGTGGCCTACCAGCAGCACGGCAACGTCGCGTTGACCCTGTCCGGCCCGTTGGGCCCGGCGGCCCTCCATGAGGAAACCGCGGCGGGATTCATCACCGACTGTGCCCGGCATGCACTCATCCCGTGCTTCTACTCCTGCACCGATGAACTGTGGCCGATGCTCCGGGCACGTGGCTTCCGGCGCGTGGCGGTCGCCCAGGAAACCAGGCTCGCCGTGCGCGAGATCGAGTTCAAGGGCAAGGAATGGCAAAACGTCCGGACCGCCCTGAACCGCGCGGCCAAGACGGGCGTGCATGCCGTCTGGGGGCGCTACAGCGGCTTTTCGCCGTCCCTGCGCACCCAGCTGAGCGAGGTGTCCGAAGAATGGGCAGCCCAGAAGCCTGTCCCCGAAATGGGCTTCACGCTCGGCGGAATCGACGAACTCGACGACGACGAGGTGCTCTGCTGCCTGGCCGTGGACGCCGGGGGACTCGTGCAGGGCGTCACCAGCTGGCTTCCGGTATATGAGGACGGCAGGCTCGTCTGCTGGACCCTGGACTTCATGCGCCGGCGCAGCGATGCCTTCCCCGGGGTGATGGAGTTCCTGATCGCTTCCGCGGTGCAGGAGCTGAAGGGCTCGGTGGAAATCATCTCCCTGTCCGGCTCGCCGCTGGCAAAGGCGTCGCCGCCCTCAGCAGCCGCAGGGACAGTAAAGGAAGCAGGCGCGGACGCTCCGGGCGGGGCGGACGGCGCCGCGCCGGAAGGACGGGAGTCCGGGGCAGAACCGGAGGGGCTGGCCGGAATCCTCGACGTCGTGGGCCGGGCGCTGGAACCCGTGTATGGCTTCCGCTCACTGGCCACCTTTAAGTCGCGGTTCAAGCCCGAGTACCGCACCCTGTACCTGTACTACCAGGATCCGCTGCAGCTGCCCGCCATGGGCCGGGCCCTGAGCCAGGCATACCTCCCAGGGCTTTCGGTGCGGCAAAGCGCACGCCTGCTCAGGACACTCGTGCGCTGATTGCCCGTCCCGGGTCGTTCAGGCCCGGCAGGAGGCCGGCTGGAAACGGTGCCGGGCCGTGACGCATTCGTGCCGGCCCACGATGCAGCCTGAGATGCCCCGCGCCGGGGTCGGTGGATGGACATGGTCCGGTTATGCCCGGTCCAGGGCGCGACGAATGGGCATGTCCTCCCGACGCGAGGAGGTCCAGGCCGCTTGACCCCGACGAGCTGAGGACGAAGACCACTGGGAGCACGCCCACAACGGGGCCCGGCCTGCCCGGCGAAGCCAAAAAAATGATCCCCGGCACTGATACCGGGGATCATTTCGCGGAGACCGTCGCAGGCGGCTCCCCAAACGGGAGACTAGACCAGCGTTACTCCGGTTGCCTGGGGGCCCTTGGCGCCCTGGCCGATCTCGAACTGAACACGCTGGTTCTCGTCGAGGGTCTTGAAGCCACCGGTCTGGATCTCGGAATAGTGAACGAAGACATCGCCATCCGCGTCATCCGGGGTGATGAAGCCGAAGCCCTTTTCAGCGTTGAACCACTTGACGGTTCCCTGTGCCATGTATTTCTCCTCATAGTGGAACTTGTTTAAGTCCGGCACACTTCGTGCCGGACTTGGTCACTCTGCGAGAAGAACCGTGGCCTTCGGACCGGATCAACCGGACTTCAGCGGCAGGCGCTTCACGCTCGCAACATGTCTTGCGAGCATGAAAGAACACCTACACAAAGACTCGTATAAGAATTCCATGACAGCCGCGTCTGGTCAACGGTACCGGCGCACAATTCCATAAATTTTGGGCAAAAAACGGATGAACGCGGCCGGCACCCCGGACGTGCAGGAAACGGCAGCGGACGCCGTTACCGCATCCGTGACCGCCCCGACGGAGGCCCGTTCAGAAGAGCCTGGACTCGCTGTCATCGACGCCGCGCATGGCGTCATAGTCGAGTGTGACGCAGTCAATGCCGCGGTCGTTCGCCAGGACCTTGGCCTGCGGCTTGATCTGTTGCGCGGCGAAGATCCCGCGGACCGGGGCGAGCAGCGGGTCACGGTTCAGCAGTTCCAGGTACCGGGTGAGCTGTTCGACGCCGTCGATGTCGCCACGCCGTTTGAGCTCGACGGCGACGGTGGCGCCGTCGGCGTCCCTGGCCAGGATGTCCACGGGGCCGATCGCGGTGAAGTATTCGCGCCGGATCAGCGAAAACCCGCTGCCGAGGAGCTCGATCTGCTCGGCCAGAAGCCGTTGCAGATCCGCCTCGACCCCATCCTTGATCAGGCCCGGGTCCACGCCGAGCTCATGGGAGGTGTCATGCAGCTGTTCATGGATGTTGATGATCAGCCGGTCATCGGTCTTGGCGGACTGGACGGTCCACCGCTCGGTCACGCCGAGTTCAACGTCGACCTCGTCCGGGGTGGAGACGCGCAGCGAGGCCGGCGGGCTCATCCAGTTCAACGGCTTGTAGGATCCGCCGTCGGAATGGACCAGGACGGAGCCGTCGGCCTTGACCAGCAGGAGCCGGGTGGCCAGCGGGAGATGGGCTTTGAGCCGGCCGACATAATCAACGGAGCAACGGGCTATGACTAAACGCACCCGGTCAACAGTACCGTCTGGAGTGACGGCGGGCATCCGGGCTGAGGCAGAATGGAGGCATGCCCCGTTCCAACCGACCCCGCCGAGCCGTCTCCGGAAGAACAGCCGCCGGCAAGGCAGCGAAACCCGGGGCGCGGTCCGGCCCGGTGCCGGAGCTGGATCTTGAGCGGGCGCGGACGGGTGTTGCCCGCCGGGAGAGCGCGCCGGACGGTGAATGGATGGTCCGCTCCATCACGGCCGGCCGGGCGGAGAAAACCTATGTCTGTCCAGGCTGCTCGACGGCGGTGCTGCCCGGGGTAGCCCACCTGGTGGTCTGGTCGGAGGACCACCTCTTCGGCGCTGCCGCGGGCCTCGCGGAGCGCCGGCACTGGCATTCCAACTGCTGGACCTCGCGCAGCTACCGCTATCGCTAAGCTGGACAGCATGACTTTTCACTCCGTGGCTTCTGATCCCGCGCCGTTCGTCTTCAGCCAGCCGGCCGGACCGACGGCGATCCGCGCCTCCACGGTGCTGCCGGCCCGCCGCGAGAACGTGGAGCTCCGCACCGAGGACGGCCACGTGCTGGTGGGCGAGCTCGCGGTCCCGGAAACCGGCGGCATCAAGGCGACCATCATCACGCTCCACCCGCTGCCGACGCACGGCGGCTTCATGGATTCCCATGTCTTCCGGAAGGCCTCCTACCGCCTGCCGGCCCTGGCCGGAATTGCCGTGCTCCGCTTCAACACCCGGGGCACCGCCTCGCCCAGGGGAACCAGCGGCGGGGTCTTTGAAGGGGGAGTGGGTGAACGCCTCGACGTCGAGGCCGCCGTCCGGTTCGCCGTCGAGCGGGGCCTGCCCAACCGCTGGCTGGTGGGCTGGTCCTTCGGCACCGAACTGGCGCTGATGTACGGGGCGTCCGAGCCGGTGGCCTCCGAGGTGGAGGGCGCCATCCTGCTTTCGCCGCCGCTGCACCGGGCCACGGACGTGCACCTGAAGGAATGGGCGGACGCCGGCAAGCCGCTGAAGGTCCTGGTCCCGGAGCATGACGACTACCTGCAGCCGGCTGCCGCCGCGGAGCGTTTCGCCGCGGTGCCCCAGGCCGTCGTGGTGGGGGTCGACGGCGCGAAGCACCTCTGGGTGGGGGAGAAGTACGCCTCCCGCGTGCTCAACGAGATCGTGGCTGAGGTCATCCCGGGGCCCGCCGGCGGGGCCTCCCTGCCATCGGAATGGGACGGGCCGGTCGCCACCGCGCACGCCTGAGCCGGGAAGACCCGGGCGGTTACCGGATCAGTGCTTGTCCTGGCGCACGATGAAGATTTCCTTGATCAGCAGCATCATCGCCGCCGCGGTGGGGATGGCAATCAGTGCGCCGAGCACGCCGAGCACGCTGCCGCCGGCGATGACCGAGATGACGGCCACCGCACCGGGCACCGCGACGGCCTTCTGCATGACGCGCGGTGAGATGAAGTAGGCCTCGAACTGCAGGTAGGCGAAGTAGCAGATGGCGTACACGAGGGCCGTCTGCCAGCCCGCGGTCAGACCGATCAGGGTCACGATCACCCCGGCAATCATGCCGCCGACGAGCGGAATGAAGGCGAGCAGGGCGACGACGAAGGCCAGCAGCACGGCAAACGGGACGCCGACAATGAACATGACGATGAAGGCGAACGTCGCGTTCAGCAGCGCGACGACGGCCTGGCCGATGACGTAGTTGCCGACCGAACCGGTGATTTCCTCGGACAGGGCCTCCACCCGGGCCCGGCGGGAACGCGGGGCAAGCCGGTAGGCCCATTTCTTCATAGCCGGGAGGGCGGCCAGGAAGTACAGGCTCAGCACCAGCACGATCAGCGCGCCGAAAAGCCCGTTGGCCACGGTGGAGCCGAATCCGAGGACCCCGCCGAAGATGCCGCCCATCGCGTCCGGGTTGTTGACGAACTTTCCGAGCTCCTGGGTGATCCGGTCCCGCACGCCGAACTGGCTGTCGATGGTGCGGAAGAAGTCCGAGTCAATGAACTCCTGGATCCAGTGCGGCGCCTGCTGCACAATCTGGGTGACCTGCTGCACGATCGTGGGGATCAGGGTGGCAAAAAACCCGGCCACGGCCAGCGTCAGGGCGGAGACGGCCGCCACGATCCCGGCGGCGCGGGGGAACTTCTTGCTTTCCAGCCACCGCACCACCGGGTCCAGGCCCAGGGCGATGAAGAGCGCCGTCACGATCCAGAGGAGCAGCTGGGTGGTGTTGGAACCGATCCAGTAGACCAACAGCGCCACGCCGACGCCGACCGTTCCCATGAAGCCGACGTAGAGCGGGTGCTGGGCGGACATACGTGGCCCGGGATCGCCGAAGCGGGCCTCGGATTCGTTGTCCGCGGTGCCGGCGGTTTCCGCATACTCCGGCGGCATTTCGAAGCGCAGCCGTGGCTGCGCTCCCGGGATGGGCTGGCGCAGGCGCCGGCCCATGGCAATCAGGGCTCCCGCGATGGCGGCCCGCTGGCTGGAAACCTGCTTCCGCGGACCGTGCTCCTTGTCACCGGATTCCAGGCGTGCTTCCTGTCCTGGGGTGGACGGATCCGTGTGTTCAGTCACTGCGTTGAAAGCCCTTTGTCCTCTGCGTACCCTCCCTGGCTCCGCGGGCGCGGGCCGGGTGTGATGATCACCGCAAACCTTATCAGCAGGCTTATCAGCGTGCGGTTCCGACGCCGTCCGCGGCCCCTGCGGAGGTGGCCGGCGGCGGCACCGATCTGACTCCCCGGTAACAAAACGGTTACTCTTAAGGCTAAGTGTCCGCTGATGATGGGTAATATTTTGCGTTTCAAGACTGCAGTTGCACTAGTGCTGCTCGGCCTCCTGACACTGCTGGCCGGAATCGGCCAGAAGACATTCTGGGCTCCGGCCGAGTACTTCACGGCCACCGCGCCGGCTGGCGGCCAGGCCGCGCCGCTGACCGTTGTGGACCAGAAGCTGCGCACGCTGCACGGCGGCACGGTGAAGATCAATGTCAAGGGCGAGGGCAGTTTCCTGCTGGCTGCCGGCCGGCCGGACGACGTCGAGGCGTGGGTTGGCAAGACCGCCCACAACACGGTCTCCGGAATCTCGGACGACGGCAAGGCGCTGCAGTTGACGCACACGGATGGCGAGGCCACCGCCCCCTCGCCCGCCGGGTCGGATCTGTGGGTGAGCACCGAAAATGCCAGCGGCGAGATGAACTATTCATGGACGGCGCCCGCCGATGGCGACTGGTCGCTGATGCTCGCGACGGACGGCACCAAGCCGGCCCCGGCGTCGATCACCATGACCTTCCCCAATGACACCTCCACACCGTGGGCGATTCCGTTCATGGTGGTCGGCGGACTGCTGATCCTGGCCGGCGCCGCACTGCTGGTCCTCAAGCGCGTCTCCGGCACCGGGAACGGCGCCGGCGGTCCGATCGGCAGCATGTTCGTCCGGCGCGCCCGTCCTACGGCGGCCGCCGGCACCGGCGCGAAAAATTCCGCCGGCACCGCCCCGGCGCCGACAACGGCCAAGCCGACCGACACGACCGCGGCGGAACGGAACACGGCCGGGCGGACCGCGGTTCGCCGGTGGCGTTCCGGCATGGTCGGTGTGGTAGGAGTACTGACGGCCACCGCCGTCGTCGGCGGCGGCGTTGCGGCCCAGGCCAGCCAGACCCCGTCGCCCTCGCCGAGCACCTCGTCCACGGCCTCCCCGTCGGCCTCCCCGTCGGCCTCCCCGTCGGGGTCCCCGACGTCGTCTTCGACCGCCGCCGCGGACAAGGCGCCGGATGCTCCGGTGCTGCTGGACGCCCAGTTCCGCCGCATCCTCGAGCAGGTTGCCGGTGCCGTGGATGCTGGCGACGCGGCAAAGGACGCCGCCAAGCTCCAGCCGCGCGTGGCGCAGACCGAGCTGGATGTACGGACGCAGAACTACAAGATCCGTTCCCAGGTCGGGTCCTACGGAGCCCGGATGCCGGTGCGCGCCACCAAACTCCTGACCACCGTCGTCACCACCAAGCGCGCCTGGCCGCGTTCGGTCCTGGCCGTGACGCAGGGCGAGGGGAACGTGGTTCCGCAGCTGCTCACCCTGACCCAGACATCCCCCCGGGAGAACTACAAGCTGGTGGGCACCACGCCGCTGCAGCCGGGCACGACCTTCCCGGGCATCGCACGCGGCGGCACGGAGTCGCTGGCGCCGTCGGACAAATCCGGTCTGCTATACAGCGGCGAGGAAGCCTTGGCCGGGCTCGGTGACCGCCTGACCTCTGCCGACTCCGCGTTCAAGGACAAACTCGTGGAGGGCCAGTCCTCCCCATACATTGCCGATACGCTCGCATACCAGGCCGATGCGGTGAGCACCGGCGTGAACGGCACCTTCTCCTTCACCCACAAGGTGGTTCCGGAGAACACCGTCGTGTTCCGCACGGCCGACGGCGGGGCGCTGGTCCTGGGACGCCTGAACTTCGAGTTCGACGGCACACCCAAGGCCGCCGGCGACAAACTGACCATCGGTGACGACGCCGCGGCCCTGGCCGGCGGCAAGGAGACGGGCACCGGGATGGTGCTGAACTTCGCCGAGTCCATGGCCGTCTACATCCCGCCGACCGGGTCCAAGGACCCGATGAAGCTGGTGGCGGCCACCCGCGGCCTCGTCGGGGCCAGTTTCAAGTAAGCGCGTTCAAGCAGCGGCCTGGGCGTTTCGAGGTAGCACCGGCGGGGGCCGGAGTGGCTAGAGTGGAGCTATGACTTCGCCAGCCTCCCGCCCGGTCCCGCCAGCTGCCGCCAACCCGCTTAACCTGCGCGGCGCCGTCGACCTGTCGTCCCTGAAACAGCGTCCGGCCCCGCCGGCTGCCGGACCCGCAGCCCCTGCTGTGGGTGCCCCCGCCGCGGGAGCTGCCGCGCCGGGAGCCGAGGCACACCCCGGCCGCCCCCTGCGCGTGGACGTCACGGAGGCGAACTTCCAGGAGCTCGTGGAGCTCTCGGCCAAGGTGCCCGTGGTGATCGCCCTCTGGGCGGCCTATTCGCCGGGTTCCGGCGGACTCGTGGATGCCCTCGAGCAGATCGTGGAGAGCTACGACGGCCGGCTCGTCCTCGGCGCCGCCGACGTTGAAGCCTTCCCGCAGCTGGCGCAGGCGTTCCAGGTGCAGGCTGTGCCGACCGCCGTCGCCCTCGTGAAGGGCCAGCCGGTGCCCCTCTTCCAGGGCGGCGCCGAGGAACAGCAGGTCCGCAGCCTGCTCGATGAACTGCTCAAGGTGGCCGCAGCGAACGGGGTGACGGGCCGGATCGGCGCCGGCGGACCCGGCAGTCCGGATGGGGCCGAAGTTGCCGCGCCGCAGCTTCCGCCCTTGCACCAGGCCGCGTTCGACGCCATCGAGGCCGGCGATTACGCCGCGGCTGCTGCGGCCTACCGCCGGGCCCTGCTCGAGATGCCGGCCGATGCCGATGCCAAGGCCGGGCTGGCCCAGGTGGAGCTGATGGGACGCCTGCAGCCGCTTTCCGCCGCGGACACCGAGGCCCTCCGCCAGCAGGCAGCCGGCGAGCCGGACAACCTCGACGTCCAGCTCGGTGTCGCCGACCTCGACGTCGCGGGCGGCCACGTCGAGGACGCCCTGGGCCGGATTGTCGCATTCATCGGCAGGAACTTCGGCCCGGAGCGGGAAACTGCCCGGGTCCGGCTGCTGGAGCTCTTCGACGTCGTGGGTACCGGCGATGCACGCGTGGCCAAGGCGCGCCAGAACCTCGCCCGGGTGCTTTTTTGATGGGGCCGGCACTCTTCACGCCCCTGGAGCTGCGGTCCCTGCGGCTGCAGCACCGCGGCTGGGTGTCGCCCATGTGTCAGTACAGCTGCGGCCCGGAAACCGGGGAAGGGGTCCCCAACGACTGGCACCTCATGCATCTGGGCTCCTTCGCCACGGGGGGAGCGGCCCTCATCCTCACGGAAGCTGCCGCCGTCAACCCCGTGGGCCGGATCAGCCCGCTGGACGCGGGCCTCTACAACGAGGAGCAGGCGGCCGGCTGGGAACGGATCACGTCCTTCGTGCACCGCCACGGCACCGCCGGCACCAAGATCGGCACCCAGCTGTCCCACGCGGGCCGGAAGGCATCCTCCTACTGGCCGTTCTCCGGCAAGCAGGGCTCGGTGCCGGCGTCCGACGGCGGCTGGGACACCGTGGGCCCCGGTACCGGCGCGTTTGACGGCTACGCCGCCCCCTCCGCCATGACGGTGCAGGAGATCGACGGCGTGATCGCCGATTTCGCTGCCGCCGCGGTCCGCGCCGTGGATGCCGGATTCGACACCATCGAAATCCACGGCGCCCACGGCTACCTGCTGCACCAGTTCCAGAGCCCCCTCGTGAACGACCGGACGGACAACTGGGGCGGGGACGAAACCGGCCGGAACCGGCTGACACTGGCCGTCGTGGACGCCGTCCGGAACGTCATCCCCGACTCCATGCCGCTGCTGCTGCGGATCTCCGCGACGGACTGGGCCGAGGGCGGGATCGACACCGAGGCCTCGGTCCGGCTGGCGCGCGCCGCCTCGGACCATGGGGTGGACCTGCTGGACGTTTCCAGCGGCGGTGCCGTGGCGCACCAGCGGATCCCGGTGGGCCCCGGCTACCAGACCGGGTTTGCCGCACGGATCCGCCGCGAAACCGGCGTCCGGACCGGCACCGTCGGCCTGCTGACCTCGGCGGGCCAGGCCGAACATGCCGTGGCGACCGGCCAGGCGGACGGCGTCTTCATCGCCCGGGCCGCGCTGCGCGATCCGCACTGGTGGCTGCGGGCCGCCTTTGAACTGGGCCACGAACTGGCCTGGCCGCCGCCGTACGAACGGGCCATCCCGCGTCACTCGTTCTAGGCCCTCCATTTCCCGCCGCGCGGGAGTTAGTCTAACGACATGACTTTCCAGCAACCGGATCCGCCCCTGCCGGAGACCATGCCGGCGCCGCCGATCCCGGCCTTGTCCCTGCGCGGGCTTGCCAAGCGCTTCGGTGCGAAAATCGCCGTCGACGGATTGAGCCTGGACGTCCCGGCCGGGTCCTTCTACGGGATCGTCGGCCCCAACGGGGCGGGCAAGACGACCACCCTGTCGATGGCGACGGGACTGCTGCGCCCCGAGTTCGGCACGGCCCTCGTGCACGGCGTCGACGTCTGGCAGCACCCGCTCGAGGCCAAGAAGCTGATGGGGATCCTGCCCGACGGCGTCCGGCTCTTTGACCGGCTCAGCGGTGAACAGCTCGTGAGCTATGCGGGCCTGCTGCGCGGTATGGACAGGGATGTCGTCGCGTCGCGGGTCGCCGAACTGCTCGCGGCGCTGGACCTCAGCCAGGACGCCGGCACCCTCGTCGTGGACTACTCCGCCGGCATGGCCAAGAAGATCGCCCTCGCCTCGGCGCTGATCCACGCGCCGCGGCTGCTCGTGCTCGACGAACCGTTCGAATCCGTCGATCCGGTCTCCGCGGCGAACATCCGCGAGATCCTGGACCGCTACGTGGCCTCCGGCGGCACCGTCATCGTCTCCAGCCACGTCATGGACCTGGTCCAGCGCATGTGCGACCACGTTGCCGTCGTGGCCGCCGGGCGGCTGCTCGCCGCAGGCAGCGTGGAGGAAGTGCGGGCGGGTGAATCCCTGGAGGAGCGCTTCGTCCAGCTGGTCGGCGGCCGCAGCCACGCGGAAGGGCTGGAATGGTTGCGCACCTTCTGAGGCTCAAACTCACCCTGCTGCGCAACAGCGTCCGGCGCAGCCCCTGGCAGCTCGCAGGACTGGTGATCGGATCACTCTATGCGCTGGGCGTTGCGGGGCTCTGCATGGCCGCACTTCTGTTCCTGCGCGAAGCGGACATAGCCCTCGCGCAGACGGTGGTGGTGCTGGGAGGCGCTGCCGCGCTCGTGGGCTGGGCAGTGGTTCCGGTGGCCGTCTCGGCCGCGGACATGACCCTGGACCCGGCGCGGTTCACCACCTTCGCCGTTCCCCTGCCGCAACTGCTCGCCGGGCTCGCGCTGGGCGGCCTCATCGGCATCCCGGGGATTGCGACTTCGCTCGTGGCGCTGGCCACGGTTGGCACCTGGTCCCGGAGCTTCCCCGCCGCCGCCGGAGCCCTGGCGGGCGCGGTCCTCGGCGTGCTGAGCTGCGTTGTCCTGTCCAAGGTCGTCACCACCGCCACCGCCGGGCTGGCCAGTTCCCGGCGCTTCAAGGACATCAGCGCCGTGGGCCTCCTGATTCCCCTGATGCTGACGGGGCCGATCGTGGCCGGCGTCGCCCAGGGGATCGCCGGCTCGGGCGGTTTCCTGAGGGAACTTGCCAGGACGCTGGCCTGGACACCGGCCGGCGCGGCGTTCTCGCTCGGCGGCGAGCTCGCCATGGGACACTACGGTGCCGCGGCGCTGAAGTTCCTCATTGCCGTCGGTACCCTCGCCGCCCTGACGCTGTGCTGGAGTGTCCTGCTGCAGCGGGCACTCGTCACACCATCCCACGCGGGCGCGTCGAAGAGGCGGACCGGCGGCCTGGGCCTGTTCGGGGTTTTCCCGGCGACGCCGACCGGGGCCATCGCTGCCCGGTGCCTGAGCTACTGGCTGCGTGACCCCCGCTACGCCGGGACGCTCGTCGTCCTCCCGCTGATGCCGGTGATCCTGCTCTTCCAGGCCAGCCAGACCGGGTCCTACGGCATGCTCCCGTCCGTCGGGCCGCTGACTGCCTTCCTGCTGGCCTGGGTCATCTCCTCTGACGTCTCCTACGACAGCACCGCCTTCGCGCTGCACCTGGCCAGCGGCGTGCGCGGCGCCCAGGACCGGCTCGGCCGCCGCCTGGCGTGCCTGGTCTTCGGCCTCCCGGTGGTGCTGGCGTTCAGCATCGGCCCGTTCTTCTTCACCGGCGACTGGGGCGCGCTGCCGGGCATGCTGGGGCTGTCCCTAGGGGTGCTGTTCACCGGGCTGGGGCTGTCCTCGGTGGTCTCGGCCCGCTACACGGTCACCGTCCCGCTGCCCGGCGACAGCCCGTTCAAGAAACCGCCGGGCAACATGGCGCAGACCATGGCGGTGCAGTTCGGGGGCATGGGGGTGCTGCTGCTGCTGGTGGCACCCGAGGCCGGGCTGACGGCGGCGCAGCTGATCACCGGCAGTGCGGTGCCCGGCTGGATCAACCTTTTCCTCGGGCCCGCGCTGGGCCTGGCCTTGTTCGCGGCCGGGGTGCGGCTCGGCGGGAAGTGGATGGACGCGCGCGGACCGGAGCTGCTGGCGCAGCTGGCGGTCAACCGCTGACGTTGTTCCCGGAGGCCGCCGGGCATGGACCCGGCGGGCTGAAGACGGGGCCCGACGGCCCGGGACAGGGCCGCCCGGCTGGGATAGCCTGCCTGTAAGGTACACGGCCCGCACCGCGCAGCAGCGGCACAGGGGCCCTGGCAGCAAAGGCAGAGGGACCATGGAAGTAGTCATCCTGGCGGGCATCAGGCCGCTGGCCACGCTCGCGGCGGACGCGATCGAGGCCCTGCTCCGGCGCAAGCCCGATGCCGTCCTCGGGCTGGCTACAGGCTCCTCACCGTTGCCCGTCTATGACGAACTGGTGCTCCGGCATGAGCAGCGCGGCCTCGACTTCAGCCGGGCGCATGCCTTCACACTCGACGAATACGTGGGCCTCCCGGCCGGCCATCCCCAGTCCTACCGCGAGGTCATCAGGCGCGAGTTTACCGGGCGGGTGAACATCAGCCCGGACAACGTCCACGGGCCAGACGGCGCGGCTGCCGACATTCCCGCGGCCTGCCAGGCCTACGAAGACGCCATCCGTGCGGCCGGGGGAGTGGACCTGCAGCTCCTCGGCATCGGCACGGACGGCCATGTCGGCTTCAACGAGCCCGTTTCCTCGCTCGCGTCCCGGACCCGGATCAAAACGCTGGTCGAGCAGACACGCCGGGACAACGCACGGTTTTTCGGGAGCCTGGCCGAGGTGCCCCACCACGCGGTCACGCAGGGCCTGGGAACCATCCTGGAGGCCCGGCATGTGATCCTCGTGGCCGCCGGCGCCCAAAAGGCGCAGGCCGTCCGGGATCTGGTCGAGGGGCCCGTCGCCGCCATCTGTACGGCCTCCGTGCTGCAGCTGCATCCGCACGCCACGGTCCTGCTGGACGAGGCGGCGGCATCCTCGCTCCGGCTCGCCGACTACTACCGCCACAGCTATGACAACAAGCCATCATGGCAGGGCCTGTAGGAGGCCGCCGTTACCATCGCGTCGCGGTTCCGGCCGTTCCAGCGGCTAAGATGGGTGTCATGAGCAGCATGACCGACCCCCTCGAAAACGACCCGATGCGTGAGCTCTCCGGAGCCGGGACCTCGACTGCCACGATCGAGCGCGAGGAACTGCGCCAGGAAGTGGAGCCGGGCGATCGGGAGCGCTTCTCGCACTATGTGCGCAAGGAAAAGATCATGGAATCGGCGCTGTCCGGCGAGCCTGTCATTGCCCTCTGCGGCAAGGTCTGGACGCCCGGACGCGATCCCAAGAAGTTTCCCGTATGCCCGGAATGCAAGGAAGTCTACGATGGGCTCCGCCCCGGCAACGACGGCGGCAAGGGCTCCGGAGACAAGTAGCAGAACCACCTCGCAGCGGCGCGCCGGCGCTCTGCCGGTCCGCGCCGTCGTGGTCCGTCCGCGGCCTCCGCACGCCGCCAGCAGCCACCGGGACCGGCGCTTTTGCGTGCCCGGGTTCCGGCCCATGCCCGGGTCTGGGCTGTCCGTATCATCCGAAAAAGATTGGTGTTTTTGTGCTTAATTGGGTTACCCCGTCAGCCGCAGCCGTGCGCGGAGTGGAGGGCACCTAAGTGACAGAGACACTCTTCGGCGGACCCACGCTTCCTCCGGCGTATCCTGAGCGGGCGGCCTGGGGCACCGCACCCAAGCTTCGTGCCTGGCAGCAGGAAGCCCTGGACAGCTACTTCAGCACACACCCGAAGGATTTCCTGGCCGTCGCTACGCCGGGCGCCGGGAAGACGACGTTCGCCCTCCGGGTGGCATCCATGCTGATCGATGCCGGCGTCGTGAACCGGGTCACCATCGTGGCTCCCACGGACCACCTGAAACGCCAGTGGGCCGATGCAGCCGCGAAGGTCGGGATTGCCATCGATCCCAACTTCAAGAACGCCGACGGCCAGCACGGCCGTGGCTTCATTGGCGTCGCGGTCACCTATGCGCAGGTCGCCAGCAAGCCGATGCTGCACCGGGCCAAGACCGAGGCCGCCCGCACGCTCGTCATCCTCGACGAAATCCACCACGGCGGCGAGGCCCTGGCCTGGGGCGACGGGCTCCGCGAGGCGTTCGAGCCGGCGGCCCGCCGCCTGTCCCTGACCGGTACGCCGTTCCGCTCCGATACCTCCCCCATCCCGTTTGTGGAATACGCCGAGGACCGCGACGGGATCCGGCGCTCCAAGGCGGACTACACCTACGGCTACGGCAAGGCGTTGCGGGACCACGTGGTCCGGCCGGTCATGTTCATGGCCTACTCCGGGCAGATGCGCTGGCGCACGAGCGGCGGGGAGGAGATGGCCGCGTCGCTCGGCGAATCCGCGGTCACGAAGGACATCACCGCCCACGCCTGGCGGACCGCGCTCAATCCGGCCGGCGAGTGGATCCCGGCCGTGCTGGCCGGGGCGGACAAGCGGCTCAGCGAGGTGCGCCGCAGTGTCCCGGACGCCGGCGGGCTGGTGATCGCCACCGACCACGATGATGCCAGGGCCTATGCCGGGCAGTTGAAGAAAATCACCGGCGAATCACCCACGGTCATCCTCTCCGATGACGCGAAGGCCTCGAGCAAGATTGAAGAATTCACCGCCAGCGACAAGCGTTGGATGGTGGCCGTCCGCATGGTCTCCGAAGGTGTGGACGTCCCGCGGCTTTCCGTCGGGGTGTATGCGACCTCCACCTCCACGCCGCTGTTCTTCGCGCAGGCCGTGGGGCGCTTCGTCCGTGCCCGGAAACGCGGTGAAACGGCGTCGGTCTTCCTGCCCTCGGTTCCCACACTGATGGCGCTGGCGAACTCGATGGAGGCCGAGCGGGACCATGCCCTGGACCGCCCCGACAAGGAAGACGGTGACGGCCTCTTCAACCCGGAAGACTCGCTCATGGACGAGGCAAACCGCGAGGAGAAGGCCTCCGACAGCCTCACCAAAGGCAAGTTCGAGGCCCTGGATTCGCAGGCGTCCTTTGACCGTGTGCTGTTCGACGGCGGCGAGTTCGGCACCGGCGGCGAGGTGGGCTCGGACGACGAACTGGACTTCCTCGGGATCCCCGGCCTGCTCGACGCCGAACAGGTCGGCACGCTGCTGCGGCAGCGCCAGCACGAGCAGCTGAACCGCAAGAACGCGCGCGCCCCGCAGGCTGATAGCCCGCCTGCCGTACCCGCCGTGCCGGACCACCGGATGCTGATGGACCTGCGCACCGAGCTGGCCAAGAACGTGGCGGCCTGGTCCGCCCGCACGGGCACCCCGCACGGGGTCATCCACACCAAGCTCCGGACGGTGTGTGGCGGTCCGGCCGTGGCGCAGGCCAACCAGGAGCAGCTGCAGACGCGCCTGCGGAAGCTCCAGGACTGGTTCATCGGCCGCAAATAAAAGAGGGACCGGGCTGACCCGGTCCCTCTTCCGTCAAACGGCCGGCCGGCCGTTACTGTCCGGCGGCGCAGGCCGTGCTGTAGGTCTGGCCGGCGGCGGAGTAGCCGCCCTTAAGGCTATCGAGTTTCGCGGTGTCCGGGCTGTCCTTCGCCGACTCGTCGAAGAAGTCGATGATGGCCTTCAGTGGGGCCTTCAGGTCATCGGAGGCCACTGCTTCGATGGGCCTGAGCTGATTGGCGAGCCGGGACATGCCGGCCTTGTCCGAGGTGGCCGTCGGCGAGGAGACGACAGTCTTGACCCGGGCACAGGTATCCGCGTTGCTCAACTTCGGGGCCGGCGAGCAGCCGGCGGCGCCGAGGAGAGCCCCGGCAGCGATCAGGACGGTAAGGATCTTCTTCATGGTGTACTCCGGGGTTCTACGGGTCAGACGACATGGCAACGATTTCGAGTCTACTGTGAGGCAAGGGTCTTCCGGCCAAACCTCCCGGCCATGCGTCGCCACCGGCACGCCCCGGGGACTGCGTCCCTAGGCGATGTCGACGCCGCCGAATTCCATCTCGGCGACGGCGTCGTCGAGGTCCTCCGCGATCCCCACGGTCAGTCCGCGGAGCACGGTCACTGAGTAGCCGGCCTGGACCGCATCCAGCGCGGTCGCCTTCACGCAGTGGTCGGTTGCGATGCCGACAACCACCACATCCTCCACGTCATGGCTCTGCAGCCAGTCGTCGAGTCCGATCGCGTCCTCGCCCACGGCATCACTGTCTACGACGGCACCGTCCACGGCATGCCCGCCCAGCGGCATGACGCCCGGTTTGCGGTCCCCGGTGGGGACGGCGTCGTCCGCCGCCAGGATCCCTTCGAACCCCGAGTAGGCCGCGGTGAACTGGCCCTTGTGGAAGTAAGCCTGGATGTACTCCGTATCGAGGTCCGGGTGCAGTTCGGCGCCGCGTGTGCCGGCCACGCAATGCCGCGGCCAGCTGTCCACGAAGTCCGGTTCCTCGGAGAAATGCGCGCCCGGCTCGATGTGCCAGTCCTGGGTGGCCACGATGTGGTCGAACTGGCCATGATGGGCGTCGAGATACTCGCTGATGGCCCCGGCGAGAGCCGCCCCGCCGGAGACGGCCAGCGCCCCTCCTTCGCAGAAATCGTTCTGGACGTCAACAATGATCAGGGCGCGGGACATCAGTTCTCCTCGTAGATGGTGGGGATGGCCGCTTCGCCGCGCTGCAGCCGGTTGACGACGGCGGGAAGTTCCTTCATGGTCTCCGCATGGCGCCGGCGGGCGCGCAGCACGCCCTCGGGGCCCGTCCATCCCGGCAGCAGTTCTCCGTTCTTGATGAACTGCTGCAGCAGCGGACGGTCGTTGCCGTCATCCTCCGGGCGGTGGCCGATCCCGACGATCTCGTGGGTGGCGGTGCCACGGTCATCGAGTTTGCGAAGTGCATATTTGCGGCCACCCTTGCTGGTCTTGTTCTTGGCGGCCTTGGCGACCGGGACGAACCCGCCGGCGTCATCGGTGCGGCTGACGAGCTTGTAGACCATGCTCGCCGTCGGCGCGCCCGATCCGGTGACGAGGGAGGTGCCGACGCCGTAGGAGTCCACCGGGGCGGACTGCAGGGCAGCGATGGCGAATTCATCCAGGTCGGAGGTCACCACGATCTTGGTCTGCTCGTTGCCGAGATCGTCCAGCAGCCGGCGGACCCACTGGGCCTGCGCGATGAGGTCGCCGGAATCCAGCCGGACGGCGCCGAGCCTGGCCCCTGCCAGTTCGACGGCGGCGCGGACGGCAGCCTCGACGTCGTAAGTGTCCACCAGCAGCGCGGTCTCCGGTCCGAACGCGGCAATCTGGGCCTCGAACGCCTCGCGTTCGGAATCGTGCAGCAGGGTGAAGGAATGGGCGGCGGTGCCGACCGTCTTCAGCCCGTAGCGTAACCCGGCCTCAAGGTTGGAGGTGCTGTCGAAGCCGGCGATGACGGCGGCGCGGGCGGCGGCGGACGCGGCCTCTTCATGGGTGCGGCGTGAACCCATCTCGATGCAGGGCCGGCTGCCGGCAGCGGTGATCATGCGGGATGCAGCCGAGGCGATCGCGCTGTCGTGGTTGAGCACGGACAGGATGTAGGTCTCGAGGATGCAGGCCTCGGCGAAGGTGGACTCCACGATCAGGACGGGGGAGTTGGGGAAGTACGCCTCGCCCTCCGGATAGCCCCAGATATCGCCGGAGAAGCTGTAGCCGGCGAGGTATTCCAGCGTCTCGTCGTTGACCACATGGGTGCGGCGCAGGAAGTCCAGCTCGGGCCCACCAAAGCGGAAGTCCGTGATCCCCTCCAGGAGGCGGCCGGTGCCGCCCACGATCCCGTAGCGTCGGCCGTCCGGCAGGCGCCTGGCGAAGGCCTCGAACACCGATTTGCGGTGGGCGGCGCCGGAATGCAACGCCCCCTGCAGCATGGTCAGCTCGTAGTGATCGGTGTACAGGGACGTGCGGGGCCGGTCCCAGCCAGGTGAGGTACTCACAAATTCACTCTAGTGCGCATCCCCATAGAATAGACAGATGAGCCTCAGCGTTGCGCTCGGCCCCGATACCCGGGCCGGCACCCAGACCGGAACAGCGACGTCCACCGACGTCTTGACCGCCCCGGACATCCCGTGGAACCTCGTGATCTGGAACGATCCGGTGAACCTGATGAGCTATGTGAGCTATGTGTTCCGCAGCTATTTCGGCTATTCGGAGGCCAAGGCCAACAAGCTCATGCTGGAGGTCCACAAGAAGGGTCGCTCCATCGTGGCGCACGGCAGCAAGGAACAGGTGGAGCAGCACGCCGTCGCCATGCATGGCTACGGCCTCTGGGCGACCGTGGAAAAGGCCGCCGGCGGCGGGGACGGCAGCACAGGATCTGGCAAGGGCAAAGGGAAACGTGGCTAAGGCATTCAAGTACGGACGCAAGGGCATCACCGGGCATCTGGAACCGGCCGAACGGGAACTGCTGCGCAGCCTCTTCGACGACGTCATCTCCATGCTGGAGCCGGAAGCGCGTGCCAACGAGGATCCCCTGGCCGCGCTCGTCGGGCTCGACACGGAGGCCCGGGAGCCCACGGACCGCGCCCTGCGCCGGCTCCTGCCGAACGTGATGAAGAACGACGACGACGCCTCCCTCGAGTTCCGCCGGCTCACCGAACGCTCGTTGCGCGAGAGCAAGACCGGCGCCCTGAAGGCCGCCGCGCTGGGCCTGGACAAGGACGAGCTGGTGCTGACCCCGGCGGACGCGGGGCACTGGTCTACCGCCCTGAACGATGTCCGGCTGGTGCTTGCTGAACGACTCGACATCCGCGACGAGGCCGACGCCGAGCATGTCCACCGCATGCAGGACTGGTCCCAGGCCGAGGACGTGGAGAGCTACCTCGCCCTGGTCTACAACTTCACCTCCTGGCTGCAGGAGTCCCTGGTCCAGGCCATGCTGCAGTCGCTCGAACCGCGCCGCTGAGCTCCCGGCCGAAGACAGCCCGGGCCCCGGCGGAGCCCGTGTGGACTCCGTCCGGACGCAGGAGGGGCGGCCGGCGTGTGACAAATTAGACATGAGTCGGACACCACAATGTGATGGCCGCACCCATGGCTAAGCCCTATCCTCGAATAATCATGACTTCAGCATCGAGCATGGATCCGGCAGCGGGAGCTGTTGCGGACTCCCCAGCGAGCAGCACCGCAAACAGCCAGATGGGATCGCGGCCCATCGGTGTCTTCGATTCAGGCGTCGGCGGACTCACCGTGGCACGGTCCATCATCGACCAGCTGCCCAACGAATCCATCCTGTATGTGGGCGACACGGCCCACGGCCCGTACGGGCCGTTGCCCATCGCCGAAGTCCGCGCCAACGCGCTGGGGGTGATGGACGAGCTCGTAGATTCCGGTGTGAAGCTGCTGACGATCGCCTGCAACTCCGCCTCCGCCGCCGTGCTGCGCGACGCCCGCGAACGGTACACGGCGCGCTACGGAATCCCGGTGATCGAAGTGATCCAACCGGCTGTCCGGCGTGCCGTCGCGGCCACCCGCAGTGGCCGTGTCGGCGTCATCGGCACCTCGGCCACCGTCGGGTCCCGGGCCTACGAGGACACCTTCGCCGCCGCCCCGGACCTGGAGATCACCTCCGTGGCGTGCCCGGCCTTCGTGTCCTACGTCGAGGCGGGAATCACCACCGGGCCGGAACTGCTCGCCGTGGCCCGCGAATATCTCGCACCGCTCACGGCAGCCGGGGTGGACACCGTGGTACTGGGCTGCACCCATTACCCGCTGCTCACCGGCGTGATCTCGTTCGTCCTGGGCGAGGATGTCACCCTCGTCTCCAGTGCCGAGGAAACGGCCAAGGATGTCTACCGCGCCCTGGCCTCCCGTGGCCTGGAACGGATGGACGCCGCCGCGCCGGAGCATAACTTCATCGCCACCGGGGACGCGGCCCAGTTCGAGCACCTCGCGCGCCGCTTCCTGGGCCCGGAGGTCCTCAGCGTGCGCCACGTGGACCATGTGGCGGCCCAGTACCCCACGGGGAGCCTGGCCCGGATCACGCCGGAAATGATCGCCGCCGCGCAAGCCGGCACGGGGCGCCCGCGGATCTCCAACTTCGTGGGGGGACCTGGCCTGTGAAGCTGACCATTGTTGGCTGTTCCGGTTCCTTCCCCGGACCGGGCTCGCCGGCGTCGTGCTATCTGCTGACCGCGAACGACGGCGAGCGGAACTGGAAGATCGTCCTGGACCTGGGCAGCGGTGCACTGGGCGCCATCCAGCGGTACACGGACCTGGAAGACATTGATGCCATCTTCCTGAGCCACCTGCATCCGGATCACTGCATGGACCTGTGCGGACTCCACGTCGCGGTGCGCTGGAAGCCGGGCGGCTGGGGCCGGGGCCGGATTCCGGTGTGGGGACCGGCCGCGACGGCCGACCGGATGGCCACCGCCTACGGGCTGGAGCTTGACCCGGGCATGCACGAAGAGTTCGACTTCAGCAACTGGGCCGAACGCGAGCCCGTGACCCTTGGCCCGTTCACCGTGACGCCGTATGCGGTGAACCACCCGGTGGAAGAGGCCTACGCGCTCCGCGTGGAGGTCACGGAGCCGGCCGGTGACGGCACGCCCGTGACGCGCGTCCTGAGCTATTCGGGGGACACGGACTCCTGCAGCGGCCTTGAGGATGCCGCCCGGGACGCCGATCTATTCCTCTGCGAAGCGGCCTTCGAGGAAGGCCGCGACGACGGGATCAAGGACGTCCACCTGACCGGAAAGCGGGCCGGGGAGGCCGCCGTGGCCGCGGGCGCCCGGCGGCTCCTGCTGACCCACATTCCGGTGTGGACCTCCCCGACGACTGTCATGGCCGAGGCCAAGGACGTCTTCGGCCGGGACGTCGCCGTGGCAGTGGCCGGCGTGCACTACACGATCTGAGGCGCCGTCCCGGGCCGGGCCCGGGGATGCGTGGCCGCGGCGCCGCGCCGAGTCGATAAGCTGATGGCATGACTTCCGAAGCCCTTACTGCACCCGTCATCCGCGCCGATGGCCGCACCCCGGACCAGCTCCGGCCGATCAGCATCACCCGCGGCTGGTCCAACCAGGCCGAAGGTTCGGCCCTGATCGAGTTTGGCAACACCAGGGTGTTGTGCACGGCGTCCCTGACCGAGGGCGTGCCGCGCTGGCTCAAGGGCGAGGGCCGCGGCTGGGTGACGGCCGAATACGCCATGCTGCCCCGCGCCACCAACACCCGTTCCGACCGCGAGTCCGTGAAGGGCAAGATCGGCGGGCGCACCCACGAGATTTCCCGGCTGATCGGCCGTTCGCTGCGGTCCATCATCGATACCAAAGCCCTGGGCGAGATCACCATCGTCCTGGACTGCGATGTCCTGCAGGCCGACGGCGGAACCCGCACCGCCGCCATCACGGGCGCCTACGTGGCGTTGGCCGAGGCCATCCGCTTCGCCCGCGAGAACAAGATGCTCGCCCGCAACGCCCAGCCCCTGATCGACACGATCGCCGCCGTCTCCGTCGGCATCATCGACGGCATTCCGATGCTGGACCTGCCGTACGTCGAGGACGTCCGGGCCGAAACCGACATGAACGTCGTCGTGACCGGATCCGGTAAATTCGTCGAGGTCCAGGGGACCGCCGAGGGTGCGCCATTTGACCGCGACGAGCTGAACAAGCTGCTGGACCTGGCACTGCTGGGCACCGAGCAGCTCGCCGCCATCCAGCGTGAAACCCTCGCGGAAGCCCCGTGACAGGAACCCCCGCGCCCGCGCCGGTCTTGGTTCTCGCCACGCACAACAAGGGCAAGCTCCGGGAACTCCGCGAACTCCTCCGCGGGCAGGTCCCCGGGCTCGACGTCGACACCCAGGTGGTGGACGCCGGCGCCGTCGGCGCCCCCGACGTCGCGGAGACCGGGGTGACGTTCGCCGAGAACTCGCTCCTGAAAGCGCGGGCCGTCGCTGCGGCGACGGGGCTCGTGGCGATCGCCGACGACTCCGGGCTCTCCGTCGACGTGCTCGGCGGGGCACCTGGGATCTTTTCGGCCCGCTGGGCGGGCCGGCACGGGGACGACGCCGCGAACCTGCAGCTGTTGCTGGCCCAGCTGGCCGACGTGCCGGACGGGTACCGGGGTGCCGCGTTCGTCTGCGCCGCGGCGCTGGCCGTGCCCGGATCGGCGGCCGGGGAAGGGCGGGAAGTCGTGGAGTACGGGCAGCTTGAAGGCACGCTGCTGCGCGAACCGCGCGGTGAGGGCGGATTCGGCTACGACCCGGTGCTCCAGCCGAACGGCCTGGACCGCAGCTGTGCCGAGCTGAGCCCCGGGGAGAAGAACGCCATCAGCCACCGCGGCCACGCCTTCCGGGCGCTGCTGCCCGCCATCGTGGAGGCACTGGCGGGGAAGTAGGCGCCGGCGAGCGGTGCGCGTGGACACCGGTGTGACTAAACACCAGCGTGCTTAAGCCGGGAAGGCGCCCCCACAGGTGGGGGCGCCTTCCCGGCTTAAGCTGCGTTACGGGGTCTTGCGCTCTGCTTCGGGCTCGTGTTCTTCGATGAACTCCTCGACGACATCCGTGCTGTACTTCGCGGCCTGGCGCCGGGCGATGAAACCACGGATGACTTCGATCGCGATCGGAATGACGGACACCAGCACAATGGCGATGAAGATGATGTCCAGGTTGTCGCGGACCCACGGCACCGTGTCGCCGAGCAGGTAGCCCAGCAGCGTGACGCCGCCGCCCCAGAGCACGGCGCCGATGACGTTGAACAGGAAGAACTTGCGCTTGCTCATCTGCGCCACGCCCACGATCACCGGGACGAAGGTGCGGATGATGGGGACGAAGCGGGCCAGGATCAGGGCCTTGCCGCCGTGTTTTTCAAAGAAGGCGTGGGCGCTTTCGACGTTTTCGCGTTTGAACAGCTTCGAGTCCGGCTTGTTGAAGAGGGCCGGACCGGCCTTGGACCCGATCAGGTAGCCGGCCTGGTTTCCGAGGACCGCCGAGACGATGATGAGCGCCACAAAGGCCCAGATGTTGAACTTGATCGTGCCGGTGGCAACCAGCAGGCCGGCCGTGAACAGCATGGAGTCGCCCGGCAGGAAGAAACCGACCAGCAGCCCTGTTTCGGCGAAGATGATGCCGCAGACCAGGAGAACAACCCACGGCGCGAAGGCCGGATTGGCCAGGAACACCTGGGGGTTGAGCCAGTCGGGCAGGAGCGAGGACAGGTGCGGCTGTACCGGGCCTGCGCCTCCGATCGCGGACACGGCAAAGTCACTCATCGCTAAAAGGTTCACCCGTTAAGGGTACTTGACGGCCGCCGTCGGACATTGCTGCGGCAGTGGCTGGTGGACGGGACGCGGGCGGCGATGCGGGCCGCGCCCCGATCCGGCGGTAAAGTTGTGCCGTGGGTTTGGACTTTACGGCGATCGACTTTGAGACCGCGAACGGCTTCCGCGGTTCACCGTGCGCTGTTGGCCTGAGCAAGGTCCGCGGCGGCGTCGTCGTCGAGGAAGCCTCCTGGCTGATGCGGCCGCCGGAAAACCATGACCGCTTCGACCACCACAACGTCAGGATCCATGGCATCAAGCCGGAGCAGGTGGCCGGGCTGCCGCGCTTCGGAGAGCTGTTCCCGGAGATCGGTGCCTTCATCGGCAACGACGTGCTGGCCGCCCACAACGCCGCCTTCGACCTCGGCGTGATCCGCTCGGGCCTGGAAGTATCCGGCCTGCCGGGGCCCGCCTACGATTACGTCTGCACGGTGTTGCTGTCCCGCCGCTGCTACTCGCTGGTGTCCAATTCCCTGCCGTACGCGGCTGAGGAAGCCGGCGTCCCGCTGATCAACCACCACGATGCGGCCGAGGACGCCAGGGCCTGCGCCGGGATCCTGATTGATATCGCCGCCCGCAACGGCGCGGGCAGCATCGCCGGGCTGTTCCTGTCCCTGGGCCTCGCGGTGTCCCACCAGCCGGCCTTCGATCCCGCGCGCGACCCGCTGTCCAAGGCCACCCGGTCGGCCCTCGATGGTCTTGCCGGGGGCGTGGCTGCCCCCGCGGGCCGGCCGTTCCTGCCCGGCTGGCCGGAAGAGGGCGCCAACCCGGCACCCAACGCCGCCGCCGCTCCCGACCACCCCCTGTACGGCCAGACCGTCGTGTTCACCGGAGAGTTGGCGATTCCGCGGCCTGAGGCGAAGATCCGCTCGGCCGAGCTTGGCGCCAGGCCAGAAAGCCGGGTCACGGCCCGGACCACGGTCCTGGTGGTGGGGGACGGGTTCGTGGCCGCGGACCTGCGCTCCGGCAGGCTCACCGGCAAGGCACGCCGTGTCCTGGAACTGCACGAACGCGGGCAACGCATTGAAGTCCTGTCCGAAGGCGAATTCCTGCAGATGGTGGGAGGCCACGTGGCCTCTGCGGCCCGGGCCTGAGCCCCGGCGGGCCGCGGCCCGAGTCCCACCGCCGCCTGTGGCAGCGCTGTCCGCCGGCGCCGCGGGGCGCCGCCCGCCGTCACCCGGCGCAACAAACATTTCCTCGCGGCACGTGTTCTCCTAGCCTTGCACCATGAGCAAACTGATCGATGCACAGACGCCTGCCGTTGCCTCGCACGGCGGAATCGATTGGCGCAAGGTCTTCGCGTTCCCGAACCCGGTGAACGAGTATTCAGCACGCATCACGGCCGGACTCGTTGTGGTGCTGTCCGTCGCGACCCTGGTGACCGGCCTGCTGACCGGCCTTGGCTGGGGGCTGGCCGTCATCGCCCTCGGGTTCTGGCTGCGGGTGCTGTTCGGCCCCCGGATCTCGCCCTTCGGGATACTCTCCGTCAAGGTCCTCACCCCTATCCTCGGAAAGAAACGCCTGGTCGCGGGGCCCCCGAAGCGCTTCGCGCAGGGCATCGGCGCCGCCATATCCACCGCCGCAGCGATCCTTTTCGCCGCCGGCCTGGCGCCGGGGGCGTGGATCCTGCTCGCAATCCTGATCGTCGCGGCCTCGCTGGAATCGTTTGCCGGCTTCTGCCTTGGCTGCACCATCTTCGGTTTCCTGCAGCGCCGCGGCTTCATCCCCGAAGACATCTGCGAGGCCTGCAACAACATTTCGCTGCGCCGCGCCTGACGCCCGCTTCCTGGGCCCCGTGCTCAGGCGCCGGTCACAAGCGCCAGCTGTTCCGCCATGCCCCGGATGACCTCCGGGGCTTCGAGCGTCTGCAGCCACCCCGCCGGCAGGCATTCCTCGCCGTAGAACGTGCCCAGGATGTTCCCAGCAATCGAGGCGGTGGAATCGCTGTCCCCGCTGTGGTTCACCGCGACGGCGATCGCCGCACGGAAGTGGGCCTCCGGACGGCCGGAAACCGCCGCCGTCGGGTCCGGTTCAGTTGCCAGCACCGCGTAGACGGCGACGGCGAGTGCCTCCTCGGCCACCCAGCCTTCGCCCAGTTCCCGCACCAGTTCCTCCGGGCTGAGCAGTCCGCGGGCGGCCGGGTTTCCGGGCTGTCCGGGCTGCGCGGCCAGGCGCAGTGCCCCCTCCAGCCGTTCGAGCAACGCCGCGTCCGGGGACTCGTTCCTGCCCAGGTTTCCGGCCCGCAGGTGTCCGAGCGCGTAGTCCGCGGCTTCACGCAGGCCGCGGCCGGCCGTCAGGGAGTGGATCATCAGGCTCAGGGCGCCCGAACTCTGCCGGGCAGCGGGGTGGCCGTGGGTCAGGGACGCCGCGTCGGCACTGATTTTATAGACGGATTCCGGCGCGATGTAGGGGATCAGGCCGAACGGCGCGGAGCGCATCACCGTGCCGCAGCCCTTCGACTCCGGATTGACCGGCCGGTACACCGTGCCCATTTCGCCGCTGGCGAGGCCGCTCAGGACCGTGCTGCCCGGGGCACGGCGGTGTTTGAGCACTTCGTGCGTGTCAATCCAGCGGGGCGGCTGCACCGGGGCCGACGGCGGGAGGGGCACACCCTGGGTGCCGAGCCAGCGCAGGTACGCAAGCCACAGGCAGGCGTTGGTATCCGCGCCGACCCCCGAGTTGGCCCATTCGAGCGCCTCCACGAGGCCATCAACGGTGTAGAGCGTCATCTGGGTGTCGTCGGAAAAGTGGCTGCCGCCGTCGAGCGCCGCAAAGTCCTGCAGCCCCGCGGGGCCGAACCTGGCCCGGATGGCGGTGATGTCATCGAATTCGACGGCGTACCCCAGTGAGTCACCCAGTGCGCCACCGAGCAGGCAGCCGTGGATGCGGGACCCGTGGGACAGCACGGGTGGGGTCGGCGCAGACGGCAGGGGACGTGGCGCAGGGGTGGTGCCGGGCTCGGTGCTCATGCCTTCAAATTTACCCCGGTCCCGCGACGCCGGGCGCCGGGTAGGGTGCTGTTGGACCGGCAGGGTGCCGTCAGGCCGAGCAGAGGAAGACCAGCAGATGCGCGAACCAGCGTGGCGGAAGACCGGAAACACCCCCGACTACAGGTTCTCCCTGGCCAACGAACGCACTTTCCTGGCCTGGATCAGGACCTCGCTTGCCCTCATCGCCGGTGCCCTGGCGATTGACCAACTGGCCCCGTCCATTGCTCCCGGCCCGGTCCGGATTGCCCTGTGCGTCGTGCTGGCGGTCCTGGGAGCAGGCCTGGCCGCGCTCGCCTACCACCGCTGGGGCCAGATGGAGGCGGCCATGCGGAACAACCGGGAGCTGCCGTTCTCCGGCTTGATGCTGGTGATGACCATTGGGGTGGCAGCCGCGGCCTTCACCTTTGCCGTCCTGATCCTGGTGGCGCGTTGAGCGCAGGGCCCCGCCGGGACCCCGGGCTCCAGCCCGAGCGGACCTCCCTGGCCTGGCGCCGGACGGTACTGGCCCTGGTCGTGGTGGACCTGCTGGTCTGGCGCAGCTGGGCGCTTGCGGTAACCCGGGCCGCTCCTGGTTCCGCCGCCGGAGCCCCGGATTACCTGGGGATCTGCGCGCTGACCGCGATGGCGGCCACCGTCGTCCTCTGCCTGTGCGTGCTGGCCCGCGGCAGGGAACTCCGGAGTTCCTCGGCGGCGCCCCGGGCGGCGCTGATGCGCTGGGCGGCCGCCGCCGTCGTCGTCCTGGCCGGCAGCGCCGTCGCCGCGGTGGCACTGGGACGCTGAGCCCGGACCCAGCGAACGTCCAGAATTCGCTGGCAGACTGCTCGCGGACCGAACTTCCGGACGGCAGTACACCGCGCGCCCGGACCGCGGCCGGCTGCGGGCCGAAAGCCCGGGACGCCGCACACCCCAAACAAAGGAATTACCGACCATGAGCACGCCTGTGTCAGCCCCCGTGACGGGCGGCATCAAGCCGTCCGCCGCCCGCGACGATTCGCCCCGGCCCGGATTTGTGGCCCGGCTGTCCGCCGAGGCCCTCGGGACACTGTTCGTGGTGGTCGCAGGCCTGGGCGTACCGCTGTTCACGATTCCGCAGTCCAACCCGCTGCCCGCTTCCCTTGCGGCAGGCCTGGCGCTGACGGCGGCCATGCTGGCGTTCGGCTACCTCTCCGGCGGCCACTTCAACCCGGCGGTCACGGTGGGCAACGCCATTGCGGGCCGCATCCGGCTGACCGAAGCCGCAGCCTACCTCGGTGCGCAGCTGGTCGGCGCCCTGCTTGGCGCCGTCACCCTCTTCGCCATCCTGCGCACCATCCCCAAGATCAGCGACTCCCGGGCCGCCTTTGACACCGTCACGGCCGGCTTCGGCGAACACTCCATCACCCAGGCCCCGATGGCCGGCGTGCTGCTCGTGGAGGTCCTCGGCGCCGCCCTGCTCGTCGCGGTCTACCTCGGCACCACCTCGCGCCACAACCCGTCCAGGGCGGCGGCTCCGTTCGCCGTCGGCCTGACCACGGCCGTGCTGCTGCAGCTCGGGCAGGCGATCGGCAACGACCCCTTCAACCCGGCCCGCGCCACCGCCTCCGCCCTCTTCAGCAACGTGGACTCGCTCGGACAGCTGTGGCTCTTCTGGGTCGCCCCCGTGGTCGGTGCCGCGCTCGCGGGACTGGTCTTCCGCGGCTTCGCGCAGACCGCCGCGCAGCTGCAGCCGGCCGTTCCGAACGCCGTGCCGGACGAGGATGACGGCGAGGAGGACGCCGCCGGGGCGCGCGCCGCCGCTGCTCCGGCCCCGGCACAGGATTCCCGGACGGCGGACGGTGACGAGGCCCGCGACTTCTTTGACAAGCGCGGGGTGTAACAGCCTCTCCAAACAACGCGGGGATCCTTGGCGCCCATCCGGGGCCCCGGGATGGGCCGTAGCTGACCCCGCGTTGCCTTGGAGTCCGGCTGCGCAAAACTGTCCGTGGCAGCCGATACCGTAGAGGCATGCGGCTATTGCACACCTCGGACTGGCACCTGGGCCGGTCATTCCACGGCGTCGGGATGCTCGATGCGCAGCGCGCCTACGTAGACCAGCTCGTCAGTTTCGTCCGTGACGAGTCGGTCGACGTCGTCCTGATCGCGGGAGACGTCTATGACCGCGCCCTGCCCGGGGTCGACGTCGTGGGCCTGCTCGACGACGCCCTGGTGCGCCTCACGGGCGCCGGCGCCCAGGTGGTGCTGACCAGCGGGAACCACGATTCGGCGATCCGGCTAGGGTTCGCGTCCCGGCTGCTGGAGCGCGGGGGAGTGCACCTGCGCACCCGGCTGGCCGAACTGGACAAACCGGTGCTGTTTCCGCTCGACGCCGGCGCCGGGGACGGCTCCGATGACGGTCCCGTGCTGGCCGTCTATGGCATTCCCTGGCTGGAACCCCGGCTCGTCGCCGAACAGCTGGGTGTCGGGACGGCCAGCCATTTCGAGGTGACGCGCGCCGCCACGGCCCTCATCCGGGACGATCTGGGCGTTCGTTCCAAGACGCGGACCGTCCACTCCGTGGTCCTGGCCCACACCTTCGCGAGCGGCGGGATCAGCTCGGACAGCGAACGGGACCTGAGCATCGGCGGCGTCGGCGCCGTGCCGCTGGATCTCTTCGACGGTTTCGGCTACACCGCGCTCGGACACCTGCACGGCCGGCAGGAGCTCTCGGCCGCCGTGCGCTACTCGGGATCCCCGCTCGCCTACTCCTTCTCCGAAGCGAAGCACAAGAAGGGCGGCTGGCTCGTGGAAGTCGACGCCTCGGGCGTCACCGGGGTCACCGAGGTGCTCTGGGAGGCGCCACGGACCCTGGCCGTGCTGCGGGGCAGGATCGAGGATCTGCTCTCGGCCGAGGAATTCGGCTGGGCGGAAGATGCCTACTGCCAGATCACCCTTACGGACGCCCAGCGTCCCGCGCAGGCCATGGAACGGCTGCGCGCACGTTTCCCGGACACCCTGGTGCTCGGGTTCGACCCCGAAGGCGCGGCTGCGACGGCCAGGACCAGCTACAGCAGCCGGCTCGCCGAGGCCGACGACGACCTGTCCATCTGCTGCGGCTTCCTTGAGCATGTCCGTGGCCGGGGTGCCGACGACGCCGAAGCGGCTGTCCTCGGGCAAGCGCTGGAAGCCGTCCGGCTCGAAGGGATTTCCCTGTGAGGATCCACCGCCTCGAGATTTCCGCGTTCGGCCCGTTCGCCGGGACCGAGAGCATCGACTTTGACCGGCTCAGCACACACGGACTTTTCCTGTTGAACGGGCCCACCGGGGCCGGTAAAACCAGTGTCCTCGACGCCATCTGCTTCGCCTTGTACGGTTCGGTGCCCGGAGCCCGGCAGGACGGCAAGCGGCTGCGCAGCGACCACGCCGAAGCCGCTGCCGAACCGCGGGTCACCTGCGAGTTCTCGGCAAAGGGCCGCCACTTTGAGGTGTCCCGGTCTCCCGCCTGGGACAAGCCCAGTGCCAGGGGGAAAAACGGATTCACGCTCCAGCAGGCCAACACGCTGCTGCGCGAGCGCATCGACGGCGCGTGGGTGGAAAAGTCCGGCCGGAACGACGAGGCCGGGGCGGAGATCACCGACGTCCTTGGCATGAACCGGGAACAGTTCACCCGGGTCGTTATGCTGCCGCAGGGCGACTTCGCGGCCTTCCTCCGGTCCAAGGCCACAGACCGCCTCGAGCTGCTCCAAAGCCTGTTCGGCACCCAGCGCTTCGAAGCCGTCGAACAGGAACTGGCCCGGAAGGCACTGGCGGCCAGGGCCGAAGTCGGCAGCCTTAACAACCAGCTGGAACTGTTGCTCGCCCAGGCAGAGGCCGAGACCGCGGCCCTCGGGCTGGACACGGCCGATGTTCCGGACCGGGAAGACGCCGAGGCGCTGCTGGCCTGGCTGGAGGCCGGTGCCGCCGCCGCCGCGCGGGAGCGGCACTCGGCCGCGGCGGAAGCGGAGGCAGCCAGGGCCGGACACGCGGCGGCCCTCGATGCGGCCACAGCCCGCGCCGCACGCCAGGCCAGGCTCGCCGCCGCGGAACGACGGCGGTCCGACGCCGAGGCTGCCGCGCCCGTCCTCGCCGGCAAAACCGCCCAGCTGGGTCTGCACCGCAAGGCAGAGGTACTCGGCGGACAGCTGCAAGCCGCGGAAAGCGCCGAAGCTTCCGAGGCCCTGGCATCCCAGGCCATGGCTGAGGCAGCCGAGGAGCTGCGGGCCGCGGCACTCACGGATCCCGAACTCACCGGCCTCGACCTCGCCGACGGCGACGCCGCCGGTTCGCGCACTGACGGCACGGCGCTGCGGAGCACCCTGGGACGCCTGCGCTCGGTGCGGGCGGTGCTGGAGGAACGGTTGCCGGATGAGTCCAGGCTCGCTGAGCTGATGGACCGCGCCGGCCAGCTGCGCAAGTCGCTGGAGCAGTTCACCTCGGAACGCCGTTCGGGTGCCGCAACTCTGGAGGCTTTGCGGGCGGAATCGGCCGGGCTGCTCGCCGGGCTCCGTCCGCTCGAGGAACTCGCGGCAGAGGTCCAGCTGCGCGCCAAGGAGGCGGCTGCGGCCGAGGAACTCGTCGCCCTGGTCGGTCGCTATGCTGCGGCCGAGGCGGTGTGTGCGGGGGTTGGGGAACGCCACCGCCGCGCCCGCGATGAGCACCAGGACCGGCGCCAGCGCTGGCTTGATCTGCGCGAAGAACGGCTCGCCAACGCCGCCGGGGAGCTGGCCGCACAGCTGGTCTCCGGCGTCGCCTGTCCGGTGTGCGGGAGCCCGGACCATCCGGTACCCGCCCCGGCAGCGGCGTCCGCACTGGCCGTCGCCGCGGCGGAGAGGACCGCCCAGGAGGCATCTGAGGCAGCGGAAGTGACGCTGTCCGCGCTCGAACGCGAACTCGCCGAGGCCCGGCAGGAAGTTGCCGTCCTGGCGGCGCAGGGCGGCAGTACGGCGCCCGAGGAAGCACGCCTGGATGCCGCCGCAGCCAAGGACCGGGCGGCCAAAGCCTCCACCGCGGCCAAGGAGCTCGCTGCCAGCCGTGCCCGGCAGGCTGGCCTGGAGGAAGAGATCTCCGCCGCCGAACAGGCACAGTCGGACGCCGCCTCAGCGATCGTCCAGACGGAATCCACGATTGTGGAAATCCAGGGACAGGCGGAAGGCCTCGAACGGGCCCTCGGGAAGCTGCGCGCCGGGCACCCCGGCCTGGGGGAGCGCATCGTCGCCCTCGACGGGGCGACGGCGGTGCTGGAACGGGCCGAGGACGCACGGACCCGGCTGGAACAGGCCGGGACCCGCTCGGCGGACGCCCGGCAACAGCTGGAGCAGGCTCTTCCCGCTTCAGGCTTCGGGTCCGCGGCCGAGGCCCGGGCCGCGCTGCTCGCCGCCCCGGACGCTGCGGGGCTGGAAGCAGCCATCCGGGCCGGGCAGGATGAAGCCGCGCGGGTTGAAGAACTCTTCGCCGGTGAAGAACTCGTCCGGGCCGCCCGTGAGCTGGAGGCCGAGGGGACACTCGGAGACGACGTCCTGGAGCAGCTCCAGGCTGCCGCCGCCCTGGCCGGACGTGAAGCCGGCGCAGCTGTGCTCGCCTCCGGCCTGGCGGAGAAATCCGTGCTCACCCTGGCCCGGATCACGGCAGGGTACCTGGAGCTCGCCGCCGCCGGCCGGGAGCCGCGGGAACGCGCGTCGCTCCTGAGTGCCCTGGCCGACGCCGCCCGGGGCGGCGGGGACAACACCTACCGTATGAGCCTGAACAGCTACGTGCTCGCCGCCAGGCTCGAACAGGTGGCGGTCGCCGCCTCGGAACGGCTGATCGGCATGAGCGACGGACGGTACACGCTGCAGCACACGGACGCCAAGGCTGCGCGCGGGGCCAAGTCCGGTCTGGGCCTGGAGGTGGTTGACCAGTGGACCGGCCTGCGCCGCGACACGGCCACACTGTCCGGCGGCGAATCGTTTATGGCCTCGCTTGCCCTGGCCCTCGGACTGGCGGACGTGGTGCAGCAGGAATCGGGCGGTGTGGACATCGAGACCCTCTTCGTCGACGAGGGCTTCGGCAGCCTCGATGAACAGGCCCTGGAACAGGTGATGGACGCCCTCGAAGGGCTCCGGGACGGCGGCCGGGTGGTCGGGCTCGTGAGCCACGTGGGCGAAATGAAACAACGCATCGGCACCCAGCTCCAGGTGGTCAAGGGCCGCAACGGTTCGACCCTGCACATTTCCGACGACGCCCAGGGCTGAGCCGGCAGCCTAAGCCCCCGACTGGCCCGCAGTCGGGGCCGTTTTGAACCCTGAAAACGCCCTCGACTGCGGGTCAGTTGGGCGCGGGACCGGAAGACGGCGGCCGGGGTCTCAGCCCAGCTGGCCCTCGATGCGCGCGGCGCCCGCCACCAGTGCGGCGGCCACTTCCTCCGGGTCCTGCGCGGCGCGGATGTAGACGACGCCGAGGGCAGCCGGACGCCCGCCCGGGACCCGGACCGGCACGGCCAGCGACGAGACTCCGGCGATCACCTCGTCGTGGCTCGCCGCGAAACCCCGGCGGCGGGCCTCGGCCGCCTCGGCGCGGTAGGGGATCCCCGGAGCCAGTGCGTTCCATTCCGGTTCGGAGAATGCCGACTGGATGGCGATGCCGGGGGCGCCCGCGCTGATCGGGTGCCGGGAACCCGGGTGCTGGACCACGGTGGCTCCGGTATGCCGCGGATCGACGGTGACCAGCGTGACGCAGTCCTCGTGGTCCCAGACCGCCACAAAGGTGCTCATGGTCAGGGCATTGGCAAGCTGGGTGAGTTCGGGCAGGGCGGCCGTCTGCAGGCTGCGGGCCACCCCCCGTGCCAGGACGGCGAGTCCGGGTCCGGGCTGGACCCGGCCGCCGTCGTCGCGCACCAGCAGGGAATGGTCCTCAAGGGTGCGCAGGATGCGGTACGCCACCGAGCGGTGGACTCCCATCGCGTCGGCGAGTTCGGCGATAGTGAGCGGCTGCTGGGCCTCGGCGAGGATCTCCAGGGCCCGGATGCCGCGCGAAAGCGTCTGGGACGGGGAAGCCTGGGAACTGCCGGCAGTCGGGGTCATTTGTCCATCCTAGGTGCGGACTGCGGCAGTTCCGGTCACCCCGAAGGGCGAACCCTTGTGCCTCAGCTCACAGTGCGCTAGTGTTCTATATGGGAACGGTGAGTTCGATTATAGAACACAGGAATGGGAAAGAATAGCGTTCCTGCAGTCACCCCCACCACAACGCAAGGGATCGATGATGATTGCCAAGCCCCGCACCGAGCCTGTTCCGGTTGTACCGGGCCGGACCACCGCACCCCGTGCCAATCATTTCCGCGGCAGCCTGGGACGGTTCGCCACCGGCGTCGCGATCGTGACCTTTGACGGGGTCACCAAGCGCCACGGCATCACCGTGAACTCTTTTACCTCGGTGTCCATGGAACCGCCCCTCGTGCTCGTGAGCATTGCCCGCACCACCAAGGCCCATGACGAGCTCGCCGGCCGGCCCTTCACCGTCAACATCCTGGGCGCCGAACAGCGCCAGCTCGCGATGCACTTCGCCGGCCGCCCCGGGCCCGAGCCGCTCTGGGTCGAGGGCGAAACGGCGCCGCGCCTGTCCAAGGTCCTCGCCTATTTCGAATGCAAGCCCTGGGCGGCATACGACGGCGGCGACCACACCCTCTACATCGGCGAGGTGGTGGATTTCAACTACCGCAACGGCGACGCCCTCGCCTTCGCCAACAGCACCTTCACCACCATCCCGGAAAGCCAGCTGGGCATGGAAGACCTGCTCTGACCGCGCCGCCGCGGCCACAAGGCCCTGAGGCCACAGACCTTTTAGACGACAAGAACGACACAGACGACTGGAGAGACAGCCATGGGTATCCGTACCGGACAGCAGTACCTGGACAAACTCAACGCGATGACGCCGCACGTGGTGATCGACGGCGAGGTGGTCAGCGAAAAGATCGCCGAGCACCCCGCCTTCCGCAACGTGGCGCGCTCCTACGCCAAGCTCTTCGACATGCAGCACGACCCCAGGTACCAGGAAGCGCTGACCTATACCTCGCCGAGCACGGGAGACCTGGTGAACGCCTCCTTCCTGGTGCCGAAGACCGCGGAGGACCTCAAGCGCCGGCGCCGCGCCATCTCCACCTGGGCCGAGTCCTCCAACGGCTTCCTTGGCCGCTCCGGCGACTACATGAACTCCTCGCTGACGGCCCTCAGCACGGCCCAGAAGTGGTTCTCCCAGGCGGACCCCAAGTTCGCGGAGAACATCCGCAAGTACTACGAGTGGGCCCGTGAAAACGACGTCCTCGCCACCCACACCCTGATCCCGCCGCAGGTCAACCGCTCGGTCTCCGGCTCCGAACAGCTCGGCGGCCAGCTTTCGGCCCGGATCGTGGAAGAGCGCGAGGACGGCATCGTCGTCCACGGCGCCCGCATGCTGGCCACCATAGCCCCGATCGCGGACGAACTGCTGGTCTTCCCCTCCACCGTGCTCCGCGGCACCCCGGAGGATGCCCCGTACTCCTACGCCTTCGCCATCCCCAACGACGCGCCGGGACTGCGCTACCTCTGCCGGACCTCGCTGTACAACGGCGGCAGCACCCACGACGAGCCGCTGGCCTCCCGCTATGAGGAAATGGACGCCGTCGCGATCTTCGACAACGTCTTCGTTCCCAACGAGCGCATCTTCATGCTCGGCAACCCCCAGCTGTGCAACGGCTTCTACGCCGAAACCGGCGCCGGCGCCCTCATGACGCACCAGGTGGTCACCCGCACCATCGCCAAGAGCGAGTTCTTCCTGGGCCTGGCCTCCGAGCTGGCCGACTCGATCGGCATCGACGGATTCCAGCACATCCAGGAGGACATCGCCGAACTGATCGTCGACGTCGAAATCGGCCGGGCGCTGGTCCGCGCCTCGGAGGCTGACGCCGAGCTGAACGAGGCCGGCGTCATGCTGCCGAAGTGGTCCACGCTGAACGCGGCCCGCAACTGGTACCCGAAGATCGCCCAGCGCTTCCCGCAGATCATCCGCAAGTTCTCCGCCTCCGGGCTGATGGCACTTCCCGGCGAGGCGGATGTCAACAGCGATGCGCGGGCCGACATCGAGATGTACCTGCAGGGCAAGACGCTCACCGGCCCGGAGCGCGTCCGGCTCTTCAAGCTGGCCTTCGACGCCTCGGTTTCCGGGTTCTCCGGGCGCCAGTCCCTGTACGAGTACTTCTTCTTCGGCGACCCGGTCCGGATGGCCGGCGCCCTGGTGAACAGCTATGACCGCGAACCCGTCCGGGCCAGGGTCCGCGAATTCCTCGCCCGCGAGGACTGAGGCCGCCGCCCTTCCCGCCGGCCACCGGGGAGGCAGGCAACGGGCGGGGCGCAGCGGACGCTGGGCCCCGCCCCGGCGTCGCCGCCTGGTCCTTGGGGACGGCGGCGCCATCCGGGAAAGAAGCCTTATCGGGAAATATGTGCGCTTTGTCACATATCCGTAGTAGTGTTCCTTATACCAACTGACCGAACGATCAGTAATTCACTTCGCACCCACCCCGGGCAGTACCTCTGCCCCCAGCAACGGAGTTCCAATGACCGCAACTTCAACCGTCGATTCCGAAGCGGGCCCCAGCAGCAAGCATGAGGAACGCAAGGTACTGGCCGGGACGCTGGTCGGTACCACCATCGAGTGGTACGACTTCTTCATTTTTGCCCAGCTGACCGCAACGCTGCTGTCGCCGCTGTTCCTCACCCCGCTCCAGGACTCGAACCCGGGCCTGGCACAGATCCTGTCCTTCGCCCTCATCGGCATCAGCTTCCTGTTCCGCCCGCTCGGTGCGATCATCGCCGGCCACCTCGGTGACCGCCTCGGCCGCAAGGCCATGCTGGTCTTCACGCTCGTCATGATGGGTGCCGCAACGGCGCTGATCGGCATGCTGCCCACGTACGGCCAGATCGGCGTCTGGGCTCCGATCCTGCTGATCACCCTCCGCGTCATCCAGGGTTTCTCGGCCGGCGGTGAATGGGGCGGCGCTGCCCTGATGGCCGTCGAGCACGCTCCCATGAGCAAGCGCGGCCTGTTTGGCGCGTACCCGCAGATCGGCGTCCCCGTGGGCATGATCCTCGCCACGGGCCTGCTCTACTTCCTCAACACCGGAATGTCCAAGGCGGACTTCGCGTCCTGGGGCTGGCGGGTACCGTTCCTGCTCTCCATCGTGCTGATCGTCGTCGGCTACCTGATCCGCCGTGCCGTGGACGAGAGCCCCGTGTTCAAGGAAATGGCCGCCCGCAAGGAAGAAAGCAAGGCCCCGCTGGGCCAGCTGCTGAAGTTCCACAAGAAGGCCGTCCTGTTCTCGACCATGATCTTCATCGGCAACAACGCCGCCGGCTACCTGCTGATCGCGTTCTTCATCTCCTACGCCACGAAGTCGCTGAAGATGCAGACTCCGCAGATCCTGCTGGCCACCACGCTGGCATCCTTTGGCTGGCTGATCTTCACCCTCGTGGGCGGCTGGCTCTCGGACAAGATCGGCCGTGTCAAGACCTTCCTGCTCGGCTACGCCATCGTCTTCGCCTGGATGATCCCGATGTTCGCCCTCATCGAGACCAAGGACATCGTGCTGTACGGCACCGCGCTGTTCGTCCTGACCATCGGCCTGGGGCTGTCCTACGGCCCGATGTCCGCCATGTACGCCGAGATGTTCCCGGCGAACGTGCGCTACTCGGGCATCTCGATCGGCTACGCCTTCGGCGCCATCCTGGGCGGCGCCTTCGCCGCCACGATCGCCGAATGGCTGTTGCAGAGCACCAAGTGGACCGGTTCCATCGGCATCTACATCATGATCCTGTGCGTCATCTCCGCCGTCGGCGTCGTGCTGGCCAAGGAAACCCGGGGCCGTCCGCTCGGTGTCCCCGCCCACGAGCCTGCCGCGGCTGGCAAGGCTGCCAAGCACTAGGCAGGAAAGTACTCCGCCGGAACTTCTGGGGGCACGGACCAACGGTCCGTGCCCCCTTTTTTTGAGCAACGCGGGGTCACATCGCGCCCATCCTGGAGGGGATTATGGGCGCGATGTGACCCCGCGTTGCTGCCCAGGCGGCAAGGAAGTCAGGCGGCAAGGAAGCGGATGGCACCCTGCTTGAACGCGCGGCTGGTGATGGAGTTGGTGTGGTTCCGGCCCGGCAGGACGAGCTGCTCCACCTGGGCGCCGGCCTTGGCGCCCAGGGCGGCGAGCTCCGGCATGGACCCGGCGCGGTCGTCCTTGTCCCCGGCCACGAGCAGCATCGGCACGCGCGGGACGGCCTCGGCGGCGTCGAAGGGCTCGCCCTTGATCGCCTCGACGAGGGAGAGCAGCGAGAAGATGTTGTTGCTGGGCAGCATCTGCGCCATCTTCAGCAGCCGCGCGGTTGATTCGTCGGCGATGGGGGTGCCGTCCGCCAGGTAGCGCTGCGCGGCGACGAGGTCGAAGTCGGCGAGGGGGTCGGCGATGTTCGGACCGCCCAGGACCAACCGGTGGACGAGTTCGTGCTGGGTGGCGCCGAATTCCCAGGCCAGCCGCGCGCCCAGCGAATAGCCGATCACGTCGAGCCCGCTGGATGGATCGCCGTCGCGCAGGGGCCGAGCTCCGGCGTCGACCGCTATCTGGAGCAGATCCGCGCGGATCCGGCTGGGGGCGTAGGAGTCCATGTCCTCGGGGGCGCCGCTGCGGCCGTGGCCGGGCAGGTCCACGGTGATGACGCGGCGGCCGGCCTCGAGCAGGGCCGTCAGCCAGCCGGTGTCCTCCCAGTTGAGCCGGGCGGAGGAGGAGAAGCCGTGCAACAGCAGCACGGGGCGCAGGCCGGCGTCGGTCCCGGGCTCGTAAACCGCGACATACAGCTGGGGGTCGGTGCCTTCCACGGTGTGGGAATGCTGCTCGCCGGTGTGTCTGCCGCTCATGGTGTCAGTCCTCATCAAGTACGGCGCTCAGGCGGACCCGGCGCTTCGGTGCCTCTTCCTTCGGGACGGTGCCCACAATGCCGGCGGTGTTGTCCGGCACTTCAAACACAATCAGGGGCTCGCCGACATTGATTTTGTCACCGGGCCCGCCGTGGATACGCACTACCTTACCTGCCTGCGGGCTGGGCAGTTCAACGGCGGATTTGGTGGTTTCAACCTCCACGAGGGGCTGGTTGCGTTCCACCTGATCGCCGGGCGAAACCAGCCATTCGAGCACGGTCGCCTCGATCAGGCCTTCACCGAGATCCGGGAGCGGGAAGGAAATTTCAGCCACGTTTGTACTCCAATACTCGCTGGATCCCGAAGAGGATCCGGTCAATGTTCGGGATGTATTCGTCCTCCAGGTCGCCCGAGGGATACGGGACGTCGAAGCCGGTGACACGCTCCACGGGTGCCTTGAGGGTGTCGAAGCAGGCCTGGGTGATCAGCTGTGCCACTTCGGCGCCCAGCCCCGAGGTCAGTGGCGCCTCATGGACGACGACGGCGCGCCGCGTCTTCCGCACGGAAGCGGCCAGGGACCCGGCGTCGATCGGCTTGAGCCAGCGCAGGTCCAGGACCTCGACGTCGATCCCGTCCTCGGCGGCGAGTCCGGCCACCTGCAGGCAGCGTGCGACCATGGCGCCCCAGGCGACCAGGGTGAGGTGCCGCCCCTCGCGCATGACCTTGGCGCCGGTGGGGGCGCCGTCGGCGGCATCGGCCCGGGCGGGGTCGACGTCGCCCTTCTGCCAGTAGCGGGACTTCGGCTCCATGAAGATCACCGGGTCCGGCCGGGTGGCGGCGTACTTGAGCAGGTGGTAGGCCTCGTGCGGGTTCGACGGCGAGACCACCTTGAGCCCGGGAACGTGGGCGAAGAGTGCCTCGAGGCTTTCGCCGTGGTGTTCGGGGGCACGGATGCCGCCGAAGCTGGGCACGCGGAGCGTGATCGGCATCGGCAGGGTGCCGCGGCTGCGGTAGTTCATCCGGGCGACCTGGCAGACGATCTGGTTGATCGCGGGGTAGGCGAAGCCGTCGAACTGGACCTCGGGAATGGGGTGGAAGCCGGCCATCGCCAGGCCCACGGACATGCCGAGGATGCCGGATTCCGCCAGCGGGGTGTCGAAGACCCGCTGGTCGCCGTGTTTGGCCTGAAGCCCGTCGGTGATGCGGAAGACGCCGCCGAGCCGGCCGCAGTCCTCGCCGAAGACCAGGGTTTTCGGGTTTTCCGCGAGGACCTCGTCCAGGGCGCGGTTCAGGGCCTGCTGCATGGAAAGGACCACGGTGTTCGCGGTGGCGCCGGCAGCCACGGTGGTTCCGCCTTCGAGAATCGAGTTAGACATGTTCGGACTCCTCGCGCCAGCTGGCGGCCTGGGCTTGCAGGGTCGGGGTGGTTTCCTGGAAGACCAGGTCAAACATTTCGGCGCCGGGGCGCGGGCCGAGCGCCTGGACGCCCGTCCTGATCTGCTCCTCTTCGGCCTTGGCCGCGGCCAGGGCCTCGGCGAAGAAGGCCTCATCGGCGATCCCCTCGGTGAGCAGCCGCTGCCGGAACCGTTCGAGCGGGTCGGCGCCGGCGCCGTCGCGCTCCTCGGCCAGGGAGCGGTAGCGTCCCGGGTCATCGGAGGTGGAGTGCGGGCCGCGGCGGTAGGTCATGGCCTCGATGACCACGGGGCCGTTGCCGGCGCGGGCGTGGGCGAAGGCACGCCGGGTGGCCTCGACGACGGCGACGACGTCGTCGCCGTCGATCTGCAGCGCGGGCATGCCGTAGCCGGCGGCGCGGGCGGCGACGGAGCCGCCGGCCACCTGGCGTTCGGTGGGGACCGAGATGGCCCAGCCGTTGTTCTGGACGAAGAACACCACGGGGGCTTTCATCACGGCGGCGAAGTTCATGGCCTCGTGGACGTCACCCTGCGAGGAGGCGCCGTCGCCGAAGTAGCTCAGCGCGACGCCGTCTTTGTGGTCCAGCGTCTGGCCGTGGGCCCAGCCGACGGCGTGCAGCACGGAGCCGGCCACCACGGCCTGGATCGGGGCGAGCCGGGACTCCAGCGGGTTGTAGAGTCCGCCGTGCCACGTGGCCTTGTGGGTGGACATGTAGGCGATCATGTCCACGCCCATGGTCCGGGCCACGCCCATCTCGCGGTAGGTGGGAAAGACGAAGTCACGCGTGGTGTCCACGGCGTAGCCGCTGCCCACCTGGGCTGCTTCCTGGCCGAGCTCGGGCGCGTAGCCGGGGATCAGGCCCTGCCGCTGCCATGCGATGGCCGAAGTGTCGAGGTGGCGGACCGCCACCATCAGCGAGTAGAGCTCGCGGAGCTGGGCAGGAGCGAGCGGCGCGGCAACGTCGCCGGAAGCCACCGGGGGGAGTGTGTCCATGCCTGTGACCCTAGTCACCCCAACCTGCCTGGGCAATCAGCTCAGGAAACGCTGGCCAGACTGCACAAAGTTGCCCGTCTTTGCCCGACATAGATTGACAGTTTGTATAGCTTTTGCTGCGCCGGACTTAGGGGTGCGGCGGCGGGTTAGGTGCGGGCGCGGGTCACGCGGGCGCCGATCCAGCAGGCCGCGGCGATGCCGGCGACGAGCGCCATGGTGCTGAAGAGCTGCTTGCTGCTGTCCGGGCTGCTGAAGCCGACGGCGAAGATCAGCGCCAGGAGCACGAGCCCGAAGATGGTCAATCCGGGGAAGCCCTTCATCCGCAGCGGCAGGGCCGTACCGTCACGGTCCGCACGGCGGCGGAGGATCAGCTGGGACACGAGGGCGGAGCCCCACACCACGAGGCAGGTGGAACCGACCAGTTGGAACAGGGCCGGAAGGATCCGGTCGGGGAAGAGCAGTTCCAGCACGGCGGCCAGGAAACCGAACGCCACCGAGATGCCGACGGCCACCATCGGGACCCTGGCCTTGTTGAGCCTGGACAGGATCCGTGGAGCCTCGCCGCGCTCGGACAGTGAGTACGCCATCCGCGACGCGCCGTAGAGGTTCGCGTTCAGTGCGGAGAGGAGTGCGACGACGGCGACCAGCGTGATGGCGGTGCCCGCCCCCGGAATCCGGGCCACGTCCAGGACGCCTGCAAACGGGGACTTCAGGGCCGATGACGTTGACGGGAGGATCGCCGCGATGACGAAGACGGAGCCGATGTAGAACACCAGGATCCGCCACACCACGGTGCGGATGGCCACGCCCACGCTGTGTTGCGGGTTTTCGGTCTCCGCCGCGGCCACGCTGACAATCTCGGTGCCGCCGAAGGCGAAGATCACGACGAAGAGGGCGGTGGCGATGCCGCCAAGGCCCGCCGGCGCGAAGCCGGAGGTGATGTTGCCCAGCCCGGGGGAGGCAACATCGGGGAGCCAGCCGAGCAGCAGGGCGACGCCGACGCCGAGGAACAGCAGGATGGCCGCGACCTTGAGGATGGCGAACCAGAATTCGAACTCGCCGAAGTTCTTCACCCCGGCCAGGTTGATGGCCGTGAACAGGGACATGAAGATCAGCGACAGCGCCCATACGGGGATCACCGGCCATACCGTGGACAGCAGTGCCGAGGCGCCGAGGGCCTCGGCTGCGATGACCACCACAAGCTGCAGCCACCAGAGCCAGCCCACGGTGGCACCTGCCGTCTTACCCATCGCCTTCTGCGCGTACACGGAAAATGCACCGCTGTTCGGGTTGGCGGCGGCCATCTCGCCCAGGGCCCACATGACCAGGATGATCAGCGTTCCGGCCACAAGGTAGGAGACCAGCACGGCAGGGCCTGCTGCCTGGATTCCTGCCCCTGAGCCGAGGAACAGGCCGGCGCCGATCGCGCTCCCGAGTCCCATCATGGTGAGCTGGCGTGGCTTCATGCTGTGGCCGAGCTTCACGGACCGGTGTTCCGCGGTGGACTTCATTGTCATGTGGCGAACCTTCGTGTGGTTTTTGATCTGTGTGTCCTTCTGGGACTTATTGAATTTACCGCCTTTGAATCCTCCCGCCGGCCACGCGCGGCACGGCCGCCGTGAGAGCATGGTGGCAGTTTGTCAGCCTAAAATGCAGTGCCGGCAGCGGTTTGTCCTGCTGCCATCGCCGGGGAAAGGAAATCCTATGGATGTGGATGCTCTGGACGCGAAGATTGTCCGATTCTTCACGGATTCACCGCGGGCCTCTGTCCTGGAGGCTTCCCGCGTGCTGAAGGTGGCCCGCGCCACCGTGCAGTCCCGCCTCGACCGGATGCAGGACAGTGGTGTCATAGGCTCCTGGGTCCCGCAGCCGGATCCGGCGCACTTCGGTTATCCGGTGGTGGCGTTCTGTTCCCTGACCATCAACCAGGACCTCGGTCACGACGCCGTCGTGGAGGCCCTGGCGCGGATCCCCGAACTGATCGAAATCCACACGGTCTCCGGGAGTTCGGACCTGATGGCACGCATCGCCGCGCGTTCCAACCCGGACCTCCAGCGGGTGCTCGACGCCATGATCGCCACCCGGACCGTGTTGCGGTCCTCCTCGGTGATCGTGCTGAACACCCATTTCCAGGGCCGCACCCTGCCGCTGCTGGAAGCCGCCGCCCAGGGCCGGTGACCCGGCCAATGACCCGGCCAATGACCCGGGTGACCTAGAGGACGCTGAGGTTTCCGGGAAGGCCGGACCGGCCGGTCAGCAGGAGCAGCAACTCCGCCGCCGTGGGCAGATGGGCGCCGACCGCCGCCGCGAGTTCCAGCGAGGCCGCGACCGCAGGGCGGAGGGCCGGCGGTGCGGGGAGATCCAGCGCGCGGGCCAGATCCAGGCTGTGTACGGCGAGTTCGAAGGTGCGGGTCGGCAGGTAGCCGGTCAGCGTCATCGCTCCCGCCGGGGTTCCGACGGCCGCATCGTCCGGCGTGTTCCCGAGCAGGGTCGTGACCCGCTGGACGAGATCCTGTACGGCTGCGGCCGGGTCATCGCCCAGGGCCTGGCCTGCGTCGCGGCCGCGCTGGGCGATCATCTCCGGGTCAGCGGCACGGCGGACGGCCAGGAAATAGGCCACCGGGCCGTCCACCAGCTCCCCGGCAGCCGGTGTGGAGAGGTAGCTTTCGACCGTGCCCAGGGCACGGCTTGCGTGGCCGGTGAGCCCGCGGACGTCCCATTCGCCCAGCGCGGGCTGCGCCCAGGCGCCCTCCGGCACCTGTCCGACCAGTTCGAGGAAGGCATTTGCCGCCCCCAAGTAGCAGGATCTGATTCTTTCGCCGTCCAAAGTGCCGTCCATAACGCCGATTAATACCGCTCCGGGCCCCGGCTTACAACCATGGACGCCAGGACGGAGCGCCCGGTGTGAGCTGCAACATTTTGCCGATGCGGGAACGGGTCGTAGAATTAGTTCTAGTCAAATTGACTATAACTAGTCCGGCGGTCGGTCCGGAACCCTCCGGGCGGTCCCGCAGGGACAGCCCAGAAGTCCGGAATGCGGGGTGAATCACCGTGTATGCCACAGCCGCCAATGTCTCGGAGCGCCAACTCGCCCCGCCGTCGCTGGCCATCTCCACCGTGATCTTCGCACTGCGCCCCAGCGAGCGTTCCGGACGCCCCACCCTCTGGATCCCGCTGGTGCGCCGGATCAGGGAACCGTTCAAGGGGCTGTGGGCACTCCCGGGTGGACCGCTGACCCACTCCGAATCCCTGCAGGACGCCGCGTCCAGGAACCTGCGCGAAACCACCGGGCTCGCCCCCAGCTACCTGGAACAGCTCTACGCCTTCGGCGGGCTGCACCGCTCGCCGACCCAGCGCGTGGTCTCGATCGTGTACTGGGCGCTGGTCCGGCCCACCGAGGCCGCGCTCGCCGACGAATCCGAAAACGTCCGGTGGCTCCGGGCGGACCGGCTCGGCGAGCTGGCCTTCGACCACAACGCGATCATCGAGTACGCCCTGTGGCGGCTGCGGAACAAACTGGCCTACGGGGCCATCGCCTACCACCTGCTCGGTGAGTACTTCACCCTGGCCCAGGTCCGGGAGGTCTACGAGGCGGTCCTGGACCGCCAGCTGGACCCGGCCAACTTCCGCCGCCAGATCAAAGCCACGCCGGAGATCGAAGAAACCGGCGAATACCTCCAGGGCGGCAAACACCGCCCGCCCCGCCTCTACCGCTTCACCGGCCGCCCCGGCCTTGACCCAGACAACAGGAGCACACCATGAGCAGCGTCAACACGGCAATCCAGCTGATCACGCGCGAACAGGCCACCACGCTGGCCGCCGGCCCTGCGGCCGCCTCGACCTGCAGCCCGGCGCTCGCCCGCGGGCCCTGGGACTACGACCTCGCCGAGGCGCTGGCCGGCCTGCCCGCCTACGGCCCCGGCGCCTCCGCCGCCGACGTCGCCCCGCCGTCGACCCCCCGCCAGATCCAGCTCCCGGAGGAATACAAGCTGGCCGGCGACGCCGAACTGGACGCCCGGATCAGGGCTGCCAAGGCGGCGCTGGGGGACCGGGCGGTCATCCTGGGCCACTTCTACCAGCGCGACGAGGTCGTCGAATACGCCGACTTCGTGGGCGACTCCTTCCAGCTCGCAAACGCGGCACTGACCCGGCCCGATGCCGAGGCCATCATCTTCTGCGGCGTGCACTTCATGGCCGAGACCGCGGACATCCTGTCCCGGCCGGAGCAGGCCGTGATCCTGCCCAACCTCGCCGCCGGCTGCTCGATGGCGGACATGGCGGACATCGACTCGGTGACCGAATGCTGGGAGCAGCTCGAAGAGCTGTTCGGCACGGAGCCCGACGCCCACGGCCGGGTTCCGGTGATCCCGGTCACCTACATGAACTCCTCGGCTGCGCTCAAGGGCTTCTGCGGGGAGCACGGCGGCATTGTCTGCACCTCCTCCAACGCCGCCACGGTGCTTGAGTGGGCGTTCGAGCGAGGGCAGCGCGTGTTGTTCTTCCCGGACCAGCACCTGGGCCGCAACACCGCCAAGGCCATGGGCGTGCCGCTGGAGCAGATGCCGATGTGGAACCCGCGCAAGGACCTTGGCGGCAACGACGAACAGACCCTCGAAGATTCCCGCGTGATCCTGTGGCACGGCTTCTGCTCGGTCCACAAGCGCTTCAACGTGGGCCAGATCGAGAAGGCCCGCGCCGAGTTCCCCGGCGTCCAGGTCATCGTGCACCCGGAATGCCCCATGGAGGTGGTGGATGCCGCGGATTCCGCCGGTTCCACCGACTTCATCCGCAAGGCCATCGCCGCGGCCACGGAACCCACCACGTTTGCGATCGGCACCGAAATCAACCTGGTGAACCGGCTGGCCGCCGAATACCCGCAGCACACCATCTTCTGCCTGGACCCGGTCATCTGCCCGTGCTCCACGATGTACCGCATCCATCCCGGTTACCTCGCGTGGGTCCTGGAGTCGCTGGTCCGCGGTGAAGTGGTCAACCGCATCACGGTTGAGGACGACGTCGCGGCCCCGGCCAGGGTCGCGCTCGAGCGGATGCTGGCGGCGCGGCCGTGACGAGGCCGCTGCGCCTGGTGGTTGTCGGCAGCGGGATCGCCGGTCTGTACGCTGCGCTGCTGGCCTCCGAGGCCGCGGCTGATGGCGGTCCGGCCGCCGAGGTGGTGCTCCTGAGCAAGGGCACGCTCGAGGCCAGCAACACTTTCTACGCCCAGGGCGGCATCTCGGCCGTGCTGGCGCCGGGGGAGGCATCCCCGGGCGACAGCGTGGCGGCCCACATCGCCGACACACTCGCCGCCGGCGCCGGGTTGAACGACCCCGAGGCCGTCCGGATCCTGTGCACGGAAGCCGTCCGGGACATCGCAGGGCTGCGCCGCTTTGGCGTGCACTTCGACACCGGGCCCGACGGCGGACCTGCGCTGGGCCTCGAGGCCGCGCACTCGGCCCCGCGCATCCTGCACGCCGGAGGAGATGCGACCGGTGCCCGCATTGCCCGGGGGCTGGTCGCCGCTGTCCTGGACCGCGCCGTCCTGGACCGGACAGCCCAGGGCCGGCTCCGGGTGGAGACCGGCGCCTTCGTGACCGGACTCCTGACAGAGCCGGCTGGCGCTCCGGCGGCGGCGGGCCGGGTCACCGGCGTCGCCTACCTGTCCAACGGGGCGCCGAAGGAACTGGACGCCGACGCCGTGCTCCTCGCCACCGGGGGCGCCGGCCGGCTTTTTGCCCGGACCAGCAACCCGTCCGTTGCGACCGCCGACGGCCTTGCCCTGGCCTGGCGGGCGGGCGCGGAGGTACGGGACCTGGAGTTCTTCCAGTTCCACCCCACCACACTGGCCGCGGAGGAAATCCCGGGCGGACCGCCCGCGCTGCTGATCTCCGAAGCGGTTCGCGGCGAGGGGGCACTGCTGCTCGATGCCACCGGCTACCGGTTCATGCCGGACTACCACCCGGACGCGGAACTGGCCCCGCGCGACGTCGTCTCCCGCAGCATCGCCCTGCACCTGGCCGCCACCGGCGCCCCGGCCGGCAGCCCGGTCTACCTCGATGCCCGGGGCATCGAAGCGGCCCATGGCGCGGGCTTCCTCGCCCGGCGCTTCCCCACGATCAGCGCCGCCACGCGTGCCGCCGGCTACGACTGGACCGCGGAACCGCTTCCCGTGTCTCCGGCCGCCCACTACTGGATGGGCGGGGTGTCTACCGACCTGTGGGGCCGCACCTCGGTGCCGGGACTGTACGCCGCCGGCGAGGTTGCCCGCACGGGCGTGCAGGGCGCCAACCGGCTGGCCAGCAATTCGCTGCTCGAAGGCCTCGTGTTCGGCCGCCGTGCCGTCGAGGCCTTCCTGTCCGAACCGGCGCCCTGGCCGGTCCGTGGAAGGCAGGCCACAGCCGACGCCACTTCCGGTGTCCTGCCCGGCGTCCCGGCCGGCACCGGAGACGGGCGCGTGAACACGGTACCGGCCCCGGGGCAGGCTGAGGTTCCGTTCAGCCGCGAGGCGCTGGGACGGCTTATGACGGGTGCCGCCGGAGTGATGCGCACCGGAGCCGAACTCGACGCCGCCGGCGAGCAGCTGGCCCGCTGGGCAGCCGGCACCGGAGCCGAGGATCCGGCAACCCTGGACCGGTCCGGCCACGAGGACCGGAACCTGCTGCTCGCCGCCCGGCTGCTCGTCGCAGCGGCGCGGAAGCGGACAGTCTCTGTCGGCGCCCACTACCGGGCAGACACCGCGCCAGCTGCCGCGCAGGCGGCCGCACAGCCCGTCGGGCCTGGCGGACGTGCCCGTCCAGCAGCCGCATCCAGTAAGTCCAAGGACCGGCACGCCGCCGGTACCCGCCCCATGCAAAGGATCTGACGATGACAGCAACCGCCGCCCCCGCCGCCGGCCGCACCACACCCGCCCCCGCCGCGCTCGCCGGAACCCTGCCGGATTCCGCCGTCCAGGCCGTCCTGCGCGCCGCACTCGCCGAGGACGCCCCGTACGGTGACATCACGTCCCAGACGCTCATTCCGGCGCAGGCACGCGCGACGGCGGTCCTGGCCGCCCGTGTGTCCGGCGTGCTGAGCGGCGGTGACGTGTTCGCCGCCGCGATGAAGCTGACGGACCCGGACGCCGCCGTCGAACTGCTTGTGGCGGACGGCGCCTCGTTTGAAGCCGGCACGGTGCTGGCCAGGGTCACCGGGAATGCCCGCGCCGTGCTGCTGGCGGAGCGGGTGGCCTTGAACCTGGTCCAGCGGATGAGCGCCATCGCCACCAGGACGGCGGAATTCGTCGCGCTTGTGGCCGGCACCGGGGCCCGGATCACCGACACCCGCAAGACGACGCCGGGGCTGCGCGTGCTGGAACGTTACGCCGTGCGGTGCGGCGGCGGCGCCAACCACCGCTTCAGCCTCTCCGACGCGGTGCTGGCCAAGGACAACCACCTGGCCGTGCTCACCGGGGGAGACCCGGCGCGGCTGACCGGGGTGCTCCGGGCGGCCAGGGCGCAGCTCGGGCACACGACGCACTTCGAGGTGGAAGTGGACCGGATGGAGCAGATCGAACCGGTGCTGGCCGCCGGCGTGGACACCATCATGCTGGACAACTTCACGCCGGCCGAGCTGGCCGCCGGGGTGGCCCTTGTGGGCGGCCGCGCCCGGGTCGAAGCCAGCGGCAACGTGAACCTGTCCACGGTGGCGGCCATCGCCGCCGCCGGCGTGGACGTGATCTCGATCGGCGCCCTCACCCACAGCGTCACGGCCCTGGACCTGGGACTGGACGTTGAACTCGACGCCGAACCCGGCGTCGAGCCGGCGGCCGGCTGAGGCGCGGCATGATCTTCCTGGACGCCGCGGCCACGACGCCGGTCCGCCGCGAGGTGCTCGAGGCCATGTGGCCGTACCTCAGCGGCGAATTCGGCAACCCCTCGAGCCATCATTCCCTGGGCGAGACGGCCGCCGCCGCGCTGGCCGGGGCCCGGGCGGCCGCGGCCGAGGCGCTGGGCTGCCGCCCGGGCGAGATCATCTTCACCTCCGGCGGCACGGAAGCGGACAACCTGGCCGTCAAGGGCATCGCCCTGGCCCGCCGGGCGGCGGATCCGCGGCTGGACCGGGTGGCGATCAGCGCCGTCGAACATCCCGCCGTGCAGGAATCCGCGCTCTACCTGGAACGGGTGCATGGCTTCGCCGTGGACGTGATTCCGGTGGACTCCTTCGGACAGGTCACGGTGGAGGCCCTTGCCGCAGTCCTGCGGCCCGGGACGGCCCTCGTCAGCGTGATGTACGCCAACAACGAGGTCGGCACCGTGCAGCCCGTCGCCCGTCTCGCGGCGCTGGCCCACGAACACGGCATCCCGTTCCATACCGATGCGGTCCAGGCCGCCGGGTGGCTGCCGCTCGACGTCGGGGCGTTGGGCGTGGACGCGTTGAGTATTTCCGGGCACAAGCTGGGGGCACCCAAGGGCAACGGGGCACTCTTCCTTCGCGGCCGGACCCGGCTGGAGCCCCTGGTCCACGGCGGCGGGCAGGAACGCGGACGCCGTTCGGGCACGGAAAATGTGGCCGGCGCCGTGGCCTTGGCGACGGCGCTCACGCTGGCCAGGACACCGGGTCTCGGCGCCGGCGAAGGTCCGGCCGTGCGGATCGCGGCGCTGCGGGACGACTTCATCCGGTCTGTCCTGGCCGGCGTCCCCGGGGCGGTCCTCACCGGCCACCCCGGCGAGCGGCTGCCCTCGGTGGCGTCGTTCTGCTTCCCGGGGACCAGCGGTGAATCCGTGCTGCTGGAGCTCGAGCGCCAGGGCGTGGTGTGCTCCAGCGGTTCCGCCTGTGCTGCCGGCTCGGACGAGCCGTCCCCGGTGCTGCTGGCGATGGGGATCGACGCCGAGGTGGCCCAGACGGCGGTGCGGTTCAGTTTTGATGCCACCATCACGGCAGCGGAACTGCAGGAGGCGGCGTCGGCGGTCCGCAACGCCGTCGGCAGCGTCCGGGCACTCGGCCCGACTGGCTAGCAGCTGTGGCCGTTTTGGGCGCCCGGAACGGCCACAACTGCTAGGCAGTTGGGCACGCGGGAAGCTCAGCGGTGACGCGCGCGGCGGAAGATCCAGTGCCGCAACAGGGTGAACCTCACCGCCGTGGCGACGAAGCCGGAGAGGGTGGTGGTCCACAGCTCATCGGCCACCGAGGCCTCAGGCCGGAGCCAGTGCAGGACCGCCAGGCTGCCGCCGGTGATCAGCAGGGCCACGAGGATCACGATCAGCCCGTTGACATGGTCGCGCTTCATCCGCCCGCGCCCGGTGATCCGGAAGGTCAGCCGCCGGTTCAGCGCCGTGTTCATCAGCGAGGTGATGATGAGGGCTGCCGCGTTCGCCGGCTGGGATCCGATCCACGGCCGGAACAGGGTATACAGCGCCAGCGACGTGACGGTGCAGACGATGCCGACCCCGGTGAACCGGACAAGCTGCCGGACCACGGGGTAACGGAAGATCCCGCTGCGGCGCACGGCCGCCGGTTTCCGGGTGCCGGAAGGACCGGCGCGGTCCGGAAGCAGCCGCTGCACGGACTCGGCAACGGGGGAAGCAGGGGAATCCATCCGTCAAGACTGTCACATGACGTTGTGTGTTTCCTGTCGGGAGGCTGTGGATACCGGATCGGTGCGGGGGCGGGGTCCGGGATGCAGCGGATGTCCCGGCCCGGAGCGGCTCAGTAGAGCTCGCCGACAGGGATCTCCACGGCCAGCCGGTTGGAGGGGCCCGCGAGGGGGCATGCCCAGGCCTCGTTGTACGCGCAGGACGGGTTGTAGGCGAAGTTGAAGTCCACGACGAACTCGGCCTTCGGGCCGGAACCGCGCACCCCGTGGAAGGCGCCCTTGATGGTGTCCAGCAGGTAGCGCCCGGCGCCGTAGCTGCCGCCGGGCTGCCCGGCGGTGGCATCACGGAACGGCACGAAGATGCCGCCGCCGTAGCCGTTCAGCTTCCAGACGGCCAGCTGCCCCATCTCCGGCAGGTCGAAGGTGCCGAGCCGGACGAAGCGGACCAGGCCGTCGGTCCCGGTTTCAACGTTCATCTCCCGGCCGGCGCCCTCGTTTGTCAGGGGGATGTGGAAGCGGTAGATCGGATCGTAGTCCGCCGTCTGCAGCCCGGCGAAACTGGACTTCGCGGCGGCTGTCAACGGCGATGCGGGGTGCGTGCCGAACATCCGGTCACGCTCCTGGCGCCAGTAGGAATGGGCCTCGGCCGGGTCTTCCGCGGCGATTGTCCGCACGGTGGCGTAGAGGGCAAAGGTCCGGAGCCGCCAGTCCGCGATGTCGACGGCGGACATGCCCGCCACACTGTCCTGGTCCCCAAAATGCGTTCCGTCAAACTGCTGTTGCGCCATTTCACCAGCGTAACCCCGTTTCCCGGTGCGGAATTGCGCTTGTGGAGGATGAAACACTGATCCGGGAGCCGTGCGCTTCACGGCGTCCGTCAGCACGGCGGCTAGGCTGGCGGTATGACTGGGACGGCACTATCCCGCGGAATCCGGATCGCCGCTGGGCTCGCGCTCGCCGCGGCCGCACTCTCCGGCTGCAGCAGCGACGGCAAGGGAACGCCGGCATGGACTGCCGGCAGCGGCCCGGCCGGAACCACGACGCCGGAGGCCGCTTCCGCGGGCGCCGCGCCGGGTTCGACCCCGGCCGCCACCGCCTCCGGGGGCGGCCCGGAGGCTCCGGGCTCGACGGCGTCGGCGTGGAAGGTGTTTACCGACCCCTCGAAGAACGTCAGTTTCGAGCTGCCGCAGGAATGGATTGTCCAGTCCGTGGCGCCGGATCCGGGAACGATGCCCGGGGCGCTCAGAATCGAGGTCAAAGATGCCAAGGGCGGGTACCTGGCGACCCTGCAGACCGGGCTCCAGCCGCAACCCGTCCCGGCCTGCCCGGATGAAGCCGCCAGACCTTACGTCGTGGTCAGCAGCGTTCCGGTGGAGCTGCCGCACGCCGGCGGCGAGGGCACCATCGATCCCCATGTCGTGTTCCGGGTGATCCAGGGCTACAAGTACTTCGGCTCCTACGGCATCACCAACATTGTCGGCGGCGCCGGCGGAAAGTCCTGCGCGCTGCAGAACCTGGTCCGCGGCCCGGCGGGCAAGGGCGACTATTCCTTCGGGGACCTGACGGCGCTGGTGCCGCTCGCCCCGGACCAGAAGGTTGCCCCGGCGAAGGCCTTCGACACGCTGGACCAGGCGGCCAAATACGTCAACGAGGGCTCCGAATTCGCCAACCTCCAACGGATGCTAATGTCTCTGAAGATCAAAAACTAGTCCCGCTCCGCGCTCACACCCCCTGACCGGCGACGGCGGCTGGTTCCCCTGCCCTCAACTCACACCCCGGAGATTCATGGAACGCACTGTGGCCGCCCGGCTGTCCTTCAAGACCGTGGCCTGGACCAAGGTGGCCATGGCCGTGGCCGTGGCCCGGAATGCCGGGTACAGCTCGTTCGAGGAGTCCTTGTCAGTCACGGCGGGTGGTGAAGACATCCCCCTGACGGAGCTGGGCGACCACCATGGCGGGCGCTTCCACTACATGGAATTTGAAGAGCCCACTGACGTGGTCGTGGATTACACCGCCACCGTGGGAGGCCTGGCGCTGCCGGAGGAACCCGGCCTGATGGAACTCATCCGCTACGTCCGGCCCAGCCGTTACGCCGAGTCCGACAGGCTCCTGCCGACGGCCTACGCGGAATTCGGCGGACTCCAGGGCGAGGAACTCCTTCACGCCGTGCGCAACTGGGTCTTCAGGGAACTCCGCTACGTCAGCGGATCCTCCAGAGGGACCGACGGCGCCGTGGAGACCCTGCTGCACCGGCGCGGGGTGTGCCGGGACTTCGCCCACCTCGCCATTTCACTGCTGCGGTCCAGGAACGTGCCGGCCCGGCTGGCCGCCGTGTATGCGCCGGGCCTGAGCCCGATGGACTTCCATGCCGTGGCCGAGGCCCACATCAGCGGGGCCTGGCACGTCATCGACCCCACCGGACTCGCGCCGCGCGAAAGCATGCTGCGGATCACTTCCGGGCGCGACTCCTCGGATACCGCGTTCCTGTCCACCGTGGGCGGCAGCCTGTCGCTGAGCGAACTCAGGGTCACCGCCGTCGTCAACGGCGGGCTGCCCGAAGAAGATCCGGCGAAGCTCGTCGCCATCCGGTAGCCCGCCAGCATGCCGCAGGCGGGACGCCCCTGAAAGGGGCGCCCCGCCTGGGACTGCATTGTCAGGGCTGGTCAGCGGGAGGCGACGGAGGTCCGCAGCTTCTCGGTCAGCCGCAAGAGCTCCTGCTGTTCGGCGGCCGTGAGGGCCGGGGAGACGAGCGCGACGATGTCCCGGACATGTTCCCGGCCGATCTGCTTCTGCAGCTCCGCGCCGGCCTCGGTGAGCCGGATGCGGATCCCGCGGCCGTCGTCCGGGGCGGGCAGACGTTGCACGAGTCCGCGTTTCTCGAGGCGTTCCACGAGCCGGCTGAGGCTCGACTGGCTCAACAGCACGTGGTCATTGAGCTCGTTCAGGCGGAGCCAGCCGGAGGGGCATCGGGAGAGGGTGAAGAGCACATCGTACTCGTTGAGCCCGAGGGCCTTGAAGGCGGGGCCGGCCTGCAGCTTGCGCATCACCGCCACCTGGGCGCGGAACAGGGACTCCCAGGTCTCCGCGGCCAGGCGGACAGGCGATTCAACCGTCCTGGCGGACATCAGGCGTCCTGGCGGGCGGTTTCACCCGGCTGGGACGCTGCGGCGCCGGCGGCCAGTGAAGCGGCCACGCGGCCGGCGTGGGTGGGCGGTTCCGGAACGTGGGCCGGCTTAAGCGCGGCGTATTCCTTGCGCAGCACCGGGAGCACTTCTTCGCCGAACAGGTCCAGCTGTTCCAGTACGGTTTTCAGCGGCAGTCCGGCGTGGTCGATCAGGAACAGTTGGCGCTGGTAGTCGCCGAAGTATTCACGGAACGCGAGGGTCTTCTCGATGACTTCCTGCGGGCTGCCGACTGTGAGCGGGGTCTGCGAGGTGAAGTCCTCCAGCGAAGGGCCGTGGCCGTAGACCGGCGCGTTATCGAAGTACGGGCGGAACTCCTTGACGGCGTCCTGGGAGTTCTTCCGCATGAAGAACTGACCGCCAAGGCCCACGATCGCCTGGTCGGCCTTGCCGTGGCCGTAGTGCTCGTAGCGTTCGCGGTAGAGGCTGATCAGCTGCTGGTAGTGCTCCTTGGGCCAGAAGATGTTGTTCGCGAAGAAGCCATCGCCGTAGTAGGCGGCCACTTCCGCGATCTGCGGGGTGCGGATGGACCCGTGCCACACGAAGGGAGCGACGCCGTCGAGCGGGCGGGGCGTGGAGGTGAAGTTCTGCAGCGGAGTGCGGAACTTGCCGGACCAGTTGACCGTGTCCTCGTCCCACAGCCGGCGCAGCAGGCTGTAGTTCTCGATGGCGAGCTCGATCCCGTCCTGGATGTTCTTGCCGAACCAGGGGTAGACCGGTGCCGTGTTGCCGCGTCCCAGGACCAGGTCGACGCGGCCGTCGGCCAGGTGCTGGAGCATGGCGAAGTCCTCGGCGATCTTCACCGGGTCATTGGTGGTGATCAGCGTGGTCGCCGTGGACAGGATGATGCGTTCTGTCTGGGCGGCGATGTAGGCCAGCGTGGTGGTGGGGGAGGAGGAGAAGAACGGCCGGTTGTGGTGCTCGCCGATGGCGTAGACATCCATGCCGATTTCTTCGACCTTCCTGGCAATGGCCACGGACGCCTTGATCCGCTCGTTTTCCGAGGGTGTGTGGCCGGTGGTGGGATCAGTGGTGATGTCACTGACGCTGAATACGCCGATCTGCATGATGTGCCTTCCGTTCTCCGATGTGCTTCGCTTCTGGTTCCAGTATAGGCCATTTACATGCATATGCATCTATTGATCGGTATAACGTCCGCCACAGTGAGTCCTTCCCCGGTCTTCCTCCCAACTGACCCGCAGTTGTTGTCGTTTTGAGCCCCCAAAACGACAACAACTGCGATCCAGTCGGGCCGGCGTCAGCGCGGGAATTCAGCCCCTCGGGGCCCAGCCGCGGTCCAGGAGTGCGGCGCGGACCTTCGCGACGGCGGAACGGGCTTCGTTGGCCATGTGCCGCTTGGACAGCCGGACCAGTGTCCAGCCGGCGCGGCTGAAATCCTCCTCGCGGGAAATGTCGCGGATGATCTGGCCGGCCTCGGAGTGGCCCTCGCCTTCGCATTCGACGGCCACGCGGTATTCGGGGTACGCAAGATCGGGTTGACGCACGACGCCGGCACGCAGTTCCGTGCGCGGGTTCAGCCAGGGCTCCGGCAGGCCTTCCCTGTCCAGCATCTCGGCGAGTTCGTCGATACTGGCGTATCCCTCGCGACGGCCCTCCAGTTCGGGACGCGGACGGCGGATCAGGTGGTCGGCCACGACGGTGAGCTCGTCGATGCTCATCCTGCGTGAGACGTCCAGCCACGTGCGGGCGCGGGTCGTGAGCAGGACGCCGTCCAGATTCGTGATCTCGTCGGGGAAGAACTGGCCGACGTGGCCCACGACGCCGGTCCGCCGCGGTATGGCCACCGTGTCCGGCCGTGAGATATGGAAGCCGGGGGAGTCCGCTCCCGGGAGGAAGCCGGGCAAGGACCAGAGCCGAAAGGCGGTGGCATGGGACGCTGCCGAGAACTCCGTGATGCGGCTGACCGGACGGACCAGCGCCGCGAACCCCGGCTCGGCCAGATCCCCTGGAATCCGGATGCCGCGGCTGGGCGCCGGAAGCCCGGGGCGACGCAGCCTGCGGTGGCTGGCGCCGGCGTCGAGCGCTTCCCGGAACGTAAAGGGAGCGTAAGCCAGCGGCTCCGGCAATGGTTGAGGGGTCTTCATCGCCCCATCGTGGCAAATCCAGGCGCGCCGCGTGGGGTTATCCACAGGCTGGCGCGCCCGCAGCCCGACTGACTGGCAGTAGTTGTCGTTTTGACCGCCCAAAACGACAACAAATGCGAGTCAGTTGGGAGGGCGGGGAGGGCGGGGGACCGGAATGACGCGTCAGTGCCGGAGCGCGGGCTCTTCCTCGGCGTCCTCGGCGTCGTCGGTATCGTCACTGCTTGGCGCGGGCGCGGGGGCGGCGTGGCGGGCGCTGCGGCGGAGGGCCTTCCGCAGGGCGTTCCGCTCGCGCCGTCCTTCCACCAGACGGTACAGCACCGGAACCAGGACCAGCGTCAGCGCGGTAGAGGAGATCAGGCCGCCGATCACCACGATGGCCAGCGGCTGCGAGATGAACCCGCCCCCGCCCGTCAGGCCCAGGGCCATGGGCGTCAGGGCGAACACCGTGGCCAGTGCGGTCATCAGGATCGGCCGGAGCCGCTGCCGGGCTCCGTGGATGATCGCATCGGCCACGCTCATCCCCGGCTCGCCGTCCCGCGGCTGGCGGTACTGGTTGATCAGGTCGATCAGCACGATCGCGTTGGTCACCACGATGCCCACCAGCATCAGCATGCCGATCAGCGAGGGCAGCCCCAGCGGCACCCCGGTCACCACAAGCAGGGCGATGGCGCCGGTCGCGGCGAAGGGGACGGACACGAGCAGGATCAGCGGCTGCACCAGGGACTTGAACGCGGCCACCATAATGACGTAGACGATCGCGATGGCCGCGAGGAGTGCCAGGCCCAGCTGGGCGAAGGAATCGGCCTGCTGGGTGGTGGCGCCGCCGATCGTGGCTGTGACACCGGGAGGGAGCTGGACAGTCTGGAGCCGGTTCTGCACTTCGGTGCTGACCGCTCCGAGGTTGGAGCCCGACGGCGTGATGGAAACCCGTGCGGTCCGCTGGCCGTTGCTGGCGGTGATCGAGACCGGAACATCCACCTGCTCCACGGAAGCGATACTGCCCAGCGGAACGGCACCGGCCGCCGTCGGCAGCGGGATGTCCCGGACGGCGCCGATACTGGTGAAGCGGGTGCCCTCACCGATCCGGACCGGGAAGTCGTTGGTGCCTATGCGCACCGTCCCGGCCGGAATCGGGCTGACGGTCGCGGCCAGGACGCCGGCGACCTGCTCCTCGTTCAGGCCGGCGGCGACAGCCTTGGCCCGGTCCACCTTGACCTGGACGACGGCCTGGCTCGCGGCCAGGTTGGTGGCGACCTCGCTGCTGCCGGGGACGCCGTCCATGGCCTTGACCATGGCGTCGCTGGCGGTCCTGAGGTCGGCCGTCGTCGCCGCCTTGAGCGTGATGTCCACGGTGGAGGATGTGCCGAAACCGCCCTGCTGGGAGCCGACGGTGATCTTGCCGGCGTCGCTGAGCCCGGCCAGGGCGCTGCGGACCGTGTCCTGGAGTTTGGCCTGCTTGGCCTTCGCATCGGTGACGACGGTGAAGCTGGAATTCGAGGCGCCGGTGGAGAGGAGCGCGGAGAAGCCCGACTGGGCGTTGCCGGTGGTGGCCTGGACGTCCTTGACGCCGTCGATCTTCCGCAGCACGTCTTCGACTTTGACCGCCGCCGCGTTGGCGTCGGCGAGGCTCGTGCCCGCGGGCAGTTCCTGCTTGACGGTCATGCTGTTTTCCCCGGAGCTGCCAAGCAGGTCGGTGGCGAGCAGCGGGGACATCGCGGCCGTTCCGCCGAGCACCAGGACGGCGGCGACCAGGGTGATGACCGGATGCCGCTGGGACTTGGTCAGCACGGGCAGGTAGCCGCGGTGCAGGAGGCTGCGCTGCTCGGCCTCGTGGGCTTTGGCCGCGATCTCCCGTGCGGACGCTTCCGTGACACCGGAATCTGCGGGGTTCCGCAGGAACCAGTAAGCCAGGACAGGCACGATCGTCAGTGAGACCAGCAGCGAGGAGACCAGGGCGATGGTGACCGTGAGTGCGAAGGGCCGGAACAGCTCTCCGGCGAGGCCGCCCACGAAGGCGATCGGCAGGAAGACGGCCACGGTGGTCAGGGTGGAGGCGGTGATGGCACCGGCCACTTCCCGGATGGAGGTCAGGATCGCGGTGATCTTGGCTTCGCCGTAGCTGAGGTGGCGCTTGATGTTTTCGATGACGACGATCGAATCATCCACGACGCGGCCGATCGCGATAGTGAGCGCGCCCAGGGTCAGGATGTTCAGCGAATAGCCGGTCGCCGAGAGGCCGATGAAGGTGATCAGCAGGGACAGCGGAATGGACACGGCCGTGACCAGGGTGGAGCGCACGGACATCAGGAAGACCAGGATCACGGCGACGGCGAAGCCGAGGCCCAGGAGGCCCTCGGTGGTCAGATCCCTGATGGACTTCTCGATGAACGGTGCCTGGTCGAACACCGGCGTGAACTTGGCGTTCGCGCCGAGCTCGGCCTCCAGTTGCGGGATGGAGTCCTTGACCGCATGCGAGATCGCCACCGTGTCGCCCTCGGGCTTCTTGGTGACGGACAGGGCCAGGGTTTCCTTGCCGTTGGTCCTGGTGATCGAGGTGCGGGCGTCCTCGGCGATGCTGACGTCGGCCACGCTTCCGATCGTCGCGCCATCCCTCGCGCCGCCCAGCGGGAGGGCCTTGACCGCGTCCAGGGAATCCACCGGGCTGCCGATCTGCAGCGAGAGCGTCTTGCCCTGTTCCTGGATGGTGCCGGCCGGGATGAGCGTGCCGTTGTTCTTCAGTGCGTTGCTGATGGACTGGATGCTCGCACCGGACGCTGCCATCGCCGCGGGACGGGGCAGGATCTGGATGTGCTGGGTGGCGCCGCCGGTCACGTCGGCGCCCCGCACGCCGTCGATCTTTTGCAGGCGCGGCACACTGAGCCGGGCGAGGTCGGCGTTGAGTTCACTGAGTGGTTTGTCCGAGGAGACGGCCAGGTAAACGATCGGGAAGTCGCTGATGCTGCCGGCGATCGCCTGCGGCTGGACGTCCTTGGGCAGCGCCTGCTTGGCGTTGGAGATGGCGCGGTCGATCTGGTTCCGGGCCCGGTCCAGGTTGGTGCCGTAGGTGAAGGCCATGGTGATCTGCGAGACGCCGTTGCGCGAGGTGGACGACGTCGACTCGAGCCCCTCGACGCCGTTGAGCGCCGTTTCCAGCGGTGCGCTGATCTGTTTGTCCACGACCTCCGGCGAGGCGCCGGTCATCGAGGTGATGACGGTGATCTGCGGGAACTCGATGGACGGGATGAGCTCCTGCTTCAGCGAAGACATCGTGATCACGCCGAAGACGGACGCGAAAACGGTGATCAGCGCGATCAGTGCCCGGTTTGCCAGCGACAGCTTTGCGAGCCGGAACATCTCATGGTCTCCTGGTGGGTTGAGGGGACGTGCTTCACGGGTGGTTCAAAGGGGTGACTTGTCACAGCTGCCGCAACCCACGCCGGGGGTCAGATCTGTGCGCCGACCTGTTCGAGCTGCAGGGTTTTCGCCGTCTGGGCTTCCAGTTGCGCGGCGAGTTCAGGGTTCTCGTTGAGCTTGATGCCGTAGCCGGGCATCATCTCCTTGAGCTTGGACTGCCAGCCCTTGAAGTTCCTGGGGAAGGACTTCTGGAGCAGCTCGATCATGATCGGCACAGCGGTGGAAGCGCCCGGGGAGGCACCGAGCAGGGCGCCGATGGAGCCGTCGCGTCCGGCGATGACCTCGGTGCCGAACTGCAGCACGCCGCCCTTCTTCGGGTCCTTCTTGATGATCTGGACCCGCTGGCCGGCGGTGATGAGTTCCCAGTCGCCGTCCTTGGCTTCGGGGTAGTACTCGCGAAGGGCCTCGACCTTGGCGCCGTGGCGCTTGGCGACTTCCTTGATCAGGTAGGCGGTGAGGTCCATGTTGTCCCGGCCTACGGCCAGCATCGGGAGGATGTTGGAGGGCCGGATGGACAGCGGCAGGTCCAGGTAGGAGCCGTGCTTGAGGAAGTTGGTGGAGAAGCCGGCGTAGGGGCCGAAGAGCAGGGAACGCTTGCCGTTGACGAAGCGCGTGTCAAGATGCGGCACGGACATGGGCGGGGCCCCGACGGATGCCTGCCCGTAGACCTTGGCGCTATGCTGGCCGGCGAGCGTTTCGTCGGTGCAGCGGAAAAACTGGCCGGAGACGGGGAAGCCGCCGTAGCCCTTGCTTTCCGGGATGCCGGAGGCCTGCAGCAGGTGCAGGGCGCCGCCGCCGGCGCCGACGAAGACGAACTTCGCGTGGATCGAGCCGTGTTCGCCGGACTTCGGGTGCTTGATCGAGAGGTCCCAGCCGCCGTCGGAGGCCTTGCTGATGCCGGTGACGTCATGGCCGTAGTTGATTTCCGCGCCGTTGTTGCCGAGGTAGGTGGTCAACTCCCGGGTCAGGGCACCGAAGTCCACGTCGGTTCCTTCTGCGGCGCGCGTTGCCGCGATGTGCTGCTTCGGGTCGCGGCCCTTGACGATCAGCGGGGCCCACTTGGCGATCTGGGCGTGGTCCTCGGAGTATTCCATCGAGCGGAACAGCGGATTCGGCTTGAGCGCCTCGTAGCGGGTGCGCAGGAACTTGGTGTTGGCGTCGCCGATCACGAAGCTCATGTGCGGAACGGTGTTGATGAAGCCCTTGGGTGAGCCGATCAGCGAGTTCGTGATGAGGTGGGACCAGAACTGCCGGGACAGCTGGAACTGTTCGTTGATGTTCAATGCCTTGGCGGGGTCCACCGAGCCGTCTTTGGCTGCGGGGGAGTAATTAAGCTCACACAGTGCGGCGTGTCCGGTGCCCGCGTTGTTCCAGGGCCCGGAGCTCTCCAGGCCCGGTTCATCCAGGCGCTCAAACAAGGAAATGGTCCAGTTCGGTTCAAGCTGCTTGATGAATGCGCCCAAGGTGGCGCTCATGATGCCGCCGCCAATCAGGACGACGTCGGCATGTTGGGTCTTGGAAATGAAAGTCACGATCAGTCTCCGTTTAGCAGCGGCTCTGGCTGTCACAGAATATCCCTGCCCAGCCTACTAACTGAAATTGGGCCCTTCCGTCAAGGTTTCAGCTCGACCTTTGTGAAAACTTCATTTAGGACCGGCGACGCCGGGTACTTCAGCACGCGGTCGGAGAGCGCCAGCGCCGAGATCGGGAACGCAATCGGGACGGCCGGCACGGAGGCCGCGATCTGCGTATTGATGGTCTGGTACTGCTCGGTCCGCTCCTTGCCGTCCGGCAGGCCGCGGGCCCGGGCGATCTTGGAGAAGACCTGGGGATCCTGGTAGCCGAACTCGCCGGTCTTCTCACCGAAGAGCGGCCCCACGAAGTTGTCCGGATCGGAGTAGGAACCGTTCCAGCCGAGCAGGTGGAGGGCATGGTCGCCGGGGGAGGTGACCTTCTGCAGGTAGCCGTCGGACCAGTCGACGGGCACCGGCTTGATGTTCAGGCCGACGGCGGTCAGCTGCCTGCTGATCTCCGCGTAGACCTTTTCCGGGGTCGGCAGGTAGGGCCGGGTGACGTTGAGCGGGTAGTAGAACTTCAGTTCCTCGCCCTTGTAGCCGGCTTCGGCCAGCAACTGCTTGGCCTTGTCCGGGTTGTATCCCAGGGACGGTGCGGTGTTGTTGAAGCCGCTCAGCTTGGGCGGGACGAACTGGGAGGCCTGGGCCGTGTTGTCGATGAAGAACCGGCGGATCAGGGTGTCCTTGTCCAGGGCCATTTCGATCGCCTGGCGGACCTTGAGGTTCTGCAGGATGGGGATGTCCTGGTTCATGCCCAGGTACATGACGGAGAAGGGGTCCCGCTGGATGATCTGCTTGCCCCGTTTGACCAGCTGGTCGAAATTTCCCACCGTCACGGCGTCGTAGGCGTCGATCTTGCCGTCGAGCAAGGCCTGCAGCCGTGCCTGCGGCTGGTCGTAGGCGACGAAGTTGATGGTCCCGATCTGGCCCTTGTCACCCCAGTAGTCCTTGTTGCTGGCCAGTGTGACGCTGCCCTGGTCCCAGGAGCCGAAGACATACGGGCCGGTACCCACCGGATGCAGGGCATAGGCGGACATCGGCTGCCCGTCGCGGCTCTGGTCCAGGACATCGGCGTTCCCGGCCTTCAGGGCCTGCGGCGAGGAGATGGCGAAGGCCGGGAGGGTCAGGGCCTGGAGGAACCCGGTGAAGGGCTGGGTCAGGTCAATCCTGACATTGTCGGGCGCCAGGGCCGTGCAGCCCTTGAAGATGGAGAGGGAGGCCTGGTCCGAATGCGCCTTGAAGACGCTCTTGAAGCTGGTCCCGGTGGCCTGCTTGCGGAGCGCATCCGGGAAGTTGAACCAGCGGTTGAAGTTGTAGCAGACCGCCGCGGCGTCGAAGGGCGATCCGTCCTGGAAGGTCACCTTGTCCCGGAGCCTGAAGGTGTAGGCCCGGCCTTCCTCGCTCTGGTTCCACTCCGTGGCGAGCAGCGGAGTGGGCTGCCCGGTGGTCTGGTCGACGCCCACGAGGCCCTCCAGCACCTGGCGGGTGATCCGGTAGGACTCGGTGTCGGACACCAGTGCCGGGTCCAGGCCCAGGGGCTGGGAGGCGGTGCCGAAGGTGAAGACGGCAGTGGGGGCGGCGGACGGACTGGCGGACGCAGCCGACGACGCCGGGCCGTCCCCCGCGGTTCCGGTGCAGGAAGCAAGTGGCAGCATCAGTAGGAGGGCGCCGATACCGGCTGCGATGCGGCGCGATGTACTGCTGGGCACTCGACTATCACCTCTGGGAAATGGATGGGCCGCCGGGCTGCGGAACAGCCCCAGTCTAATTGACCAAAGGGCCGGCCCTTTGTTGTTGACGCCCGCACCAAAAAGCGACGGCCCGCACCCTCTTGGGTGCGGGCCACCGCTTCAGCTGTCCGGTCCAGGGAGTCCGGATGGAACCGGAGCAGGAGTGTTTGGTTCTGCTTACTTGGGCATCAGGACGGAGTCGACCAGGTAGACAGTGGCGTTCGCGGTCTTCACGCCGCCGCAGATGACGTTGGCGCCGTCAACCTTGAGGGCGTCCTTGGTGCCGGTGACGGTCACGGAACCGCCCTCGACCGTTTTGTGGGTGCCCACGATCTGGTCCGGGGTGATCTGGCCGGGGACAACGTGGTAGGTCAGGATCTTGCTGAGCAGGGCATCGTCCGTCTTCAGCGTTTCGATCGTGGCGGCGTCGATCTTCTTGAAGGCGTCATCCACCGGAGCGAAGACGGTGAACTCGCTGCCGTTGAGGGTGTCCACCAGGTTGACCTTGGGGTTGAGCTTGCCGGAAACGGCGGCGGTCAGGGTGGTGAGGAGCGGGTTGTTCGACGCCGCGGTGGCTACCGGATCGAGGGCCATTCCGGAGACGGAACCGGCACCGCTGGGGACCTGGGCGGCATAGGCGGCGCAGCCGGAACCGACGAGGTTGGCGGCGGGGTCCATGGGGGGCGCCGAGCTGGTGGACGGTGACGGCGCCATGCTCGAGGCCGGCGGCGTGGACGCCGGAGCCGACGAGGCCGTGGTGCTGGATCCGCCACAGGCAGTGAGGCTGAGCATGGCCGCGGCAGCGATGCCTGCAACGGCGAAAGTCGTGCGCTTGATGGTCTGCATTTCCGTTTCTCCTTATGTTTTGCCGATCCTGGCTGCGGCGGATTTTGCCGCTCCGGCTGTTTCCAACTGTCGGGCACCGACCTTTGGTTGGTGTCTCAATGGGTATTCGGGAGTCCGGAGAAAACGGATGGGTGCGGTGCGGGATTTCTTTTGGCGGCCGGAGAAGCCGCTGAAGTCCGGGCAACACGCGCCCAGACAAAAGAACCCCGGTCCGAAGACCGGGGTTCTCTCTGTGCGCAAGGGGGGACTTGAACCCCCACGCCCGAAGGCACAGGAACCTAAATCCTGCGTGTCTGCCAATTTCACCACTCGCGCGCGGCGCCGTCGCCTGTCAGGTCCTCGGACCGTCGACGGCGGATGCCAGGCTCCATTGTACCTATGTCCGGCACCTCTGTCCGGCGGGTGCCGGGCCGGGTCACTGGCACGGCACGGCGGGGATCAGACTCCGAGGTTCAGATCCCTGCGCAGCTTGGCAACATGTCCCGTGGCGCGAACGTTGTACTGCGCGACTGCGACCTTGCCTTCAGGATCGACCACGACCGTGGAGCGGATGAGCCCCTGGTAGCTGCGGCCGTAATTCTTCTTTTCGCCCCAGGCCCCGTACGCCTCGGCCACGGCGTGGTCCTCATCCGAGAGCAGCGGGAAGTTCAGCCCTTCAGCGGTGGCGAACCTTGAGAGTTTGTCCACCGGGTCGGGAGAGATTCCGAGCACCTCGTAGCCGGCCTTCTGCAGGAATGCCAGGGAATCACGGAAATCGCACGCCTCCTTGGTGCACCCCGGGGTGGATGCCGCCGGGTAGAAGTACACCACGGTGCTGCGGCCCCGGTATCCCTTCAGGCTGACGTCCTGTCCTTCCGCGTTCCTAAGGGTGAAATCCGGTGCGGGGTCACCGGGGATGAGTCGTTCAGTCAAGGCGTTCTCCTTCGCAGGGTGGGGGAATGTCCAAGCCTAATGAGCAGTGCCGCGGCCGACGAATCCGGCGCTCGCTATACTCGTTGATATGCCTGATATGGATCGCTGGCCCACTGGGCGCCTATTGTCCACGGCAGCACGCCTGGTCGAGCACTCCTGGAACGAAAAACTGGGGGCCATTGGCCTGACCCATGCGGGGGTGATCGCCATGGAAGTGCTCGCCGCGAACGGGCCGATGACGCAGGCCCAACTGGCCCAACTGGTCCGGGTCCAGGCGCAGACGATGGGCAAGACGCTGACCCGGCTGGAAGCACACGGACATATTTCCCGGGAGCGCAGCACCTCTGACCGCCGCAGCCATGTGGTGTCCCTGACGGATCGGGGCCGCGAGGCCGTCGCCGAAGCCGCGGACATGGAACGCACCGTGCTTGCGGCCGCGTCAATTGACCCCGAGCTGCTGAGGCAGGAACTCCAGGCTGTCGTGAGGGAACTGGCGAACCGCATCTCATCCCCGGCGGCCACGGCCATTGTCACCGCCGCGGAGCCCGGACTCGTCGCCGAGGCCTCCAGCCTGGGCTGAGCCTTCGCAACGGGTGTCCCGCCCCGGCTCCCGGGACCATGTGCAAAGCTGGGGGCATGGGACACATGCTGACTATTTCGAACAACGGGACCTCGGTCGACGCCTACCTGAGTGGACCTGCGGGTGAGCCGAGGGGCGGCCTGATCGTCATCCACGAAGTGTGGGGACTGGTGGACCATACGAGGGCAGTTGCCGACCGCTTCGCCGCCGAGGGCTACCTGGTCCTGGCCCCGGACCTGCTGTCCGGAACGGGGATGACGCCGGAGCTGGCCACGGAACTCCAGTCCACGCTCTTTGACCCGGAGCAGCGCAGCAAGGCCCAGCCGAAGCTCCGCGAGGTGATGGCCCCGCTGCACGCCCCGGATTTCGCCGAGCGGACGATGGCATCCCTGCAGGCCTGCTTCGAACACCTCCACGCTCTCCCGGAACTGGGCGGCCGCGTGGCGGTCACGGGCTTCTGCTTCGGCGGTACCTACAGCTTTTCGCTGGCCACGAGGGAACCGCGCCTGCGGGCGGCGGCGCCGTTCTACGGGCACGCGGACCTGCCGCTGGAGCAGCTCCGGAACATCGGCTGCCCGGTCCTGGCGTTCTACGGTGAAAAGGACGCGGCCCTCGTTGACCGGCTGCCCTGGCTGGAGCGGCTGATGGACGAGGCCGGCGTCGACTTCACCCCCGTCGTGTATCCCGGAACCGGCCACGCCTTCTTCAACGACACCAACGACTGGACCTACGACGGCGTTGCCTCCGAAGACGCGTGGCAGCGGACCCTGGGATTCCTGGCGAAAAACCTCGCGTCCTAGGACGCAACACTGCGGGGGTCCGCGGCCGCGGGCAGGCAGTGCGAGGATAGTCCTGGGTGCCATGAACTGGCACATCGGCCCGGTCGGAAGGCAAGAGCATGAGCAGCAGTAACGGATTCAGGATTGTTGTGGGGGTGGACGGCTCGGCCCAGTCCCAGGCGGCCCTCGACTGGGGCGTGCAGGAGGCCCGGCTGAGGCAGGGCCAGGTGCTCGCCCTGGCGACGTGGCACCTTCCGTATGTGGCGGACGCTGCCGGCCAGGCATGGGACTACGCGGCTTTCGAGCAGGATGTGCAGGCGGTCCTTGCTGAGGAGCTCCAGCGCGTGGCCGATCCGGCCGTGCAGATCACCGGACAGGTGGTCGAGGGGAACCCGGCGGCTGCCCTGGTGGAAGCCTCACGGGATGCGGACCTTGTCATCGTCGGATCCCGCGGACGCGGGGGATTCGCCGGCCTGCTGCTGGGGTCGGTGTCCTCCAACCTGGCGCACCATGCGCATTGCCCCGTGCTGATCATCCGGACCGGGTCCGCGGCCGATTGACGGCGGTCGTATCCTCCCTCAAACTGTGATGGTGAGCGATCCAGAGAAGGAGCCCACGGTCAGCGGCGTTGTCGCCCGGCTGTCGGCACGCTTCCCCGATGTCCCGCTGGAGCAGGTCGCCGGGATTGTTTCGGAGGAATATGACACGTTGGATGCAGGGCGGATAAAGATCTACCTGCCGACGCTGGTGGAACATCGGGCCAGGACACGGATTCGTCTCGAGTTCGGGGCGCCCTCCTTCGACAACTGACTACAGGAAGTAGCGGCCTTCCCGCGACTCGACCATGCCGGTCACGCTGACGGTCTTTCCTGTCACTATGACGGCGAAGCACCTTTGGGACGCGAGGTCATAGCCCGTGTACCTGCCCGGAGCCGCCGGTATCAGTTCCGTAGTCGCGTTGTCACGGGCGTGGAAGATGATGAGTCGTCCGTTGAAGGAGTGGCCGGAGACGTAGCCGCAGCATTCGAAGTCGTAGAAGTGGACGTGGTCAGCGGAGACTTCCCCTGACATCATCAGCAGCTTCCCCGAGGCTTGTTCCCGGATGAGATGGCTGTGGGAGCCGCTGTAGAGCCGTCCCGCGACGTAGGCGACGGCGCGTTCCCTGTCTGCGATCATGGCTGGTCCCGTCTCGATGCGCCCTGGCATTGGAACGCAATTCTTGCGGACCGGGGTCACGCCGCTTCGAACCCACACAAAACGGCACACCGCAAAGAAGTGAACTTCGTGTGCCGGGCGGCCCGGGCAGCGGTACGGAACCGGTGGGCGGATGTGAAATCCTAGGGGGATGATAGCCCTGAGTTGGCAACTGATGACGACGGGGGTCTTTGGGAATGGTGGCAGGTCCGTGGGTCCTGCGGGGGAGATCTGGCGCACGGACCCCTCTACCCTGCGGGATGTCGTTGTCGACCGTGCAGCCATGAAAGCCCGGCTGGGGGAGTACCCGAGCCTGGAACGGGTCTGGGCGTTGTCCCTGCTGGACCGTGGCCCGCAGGCTGTGGCTGAAGGACACGCACTGCTGGCCGCTTCGAGGGACAGGTTCAGGCCCTTGCTCGTGCTCGCGCACGCCTGTCACCGTCAGTACCGCTGGCACGAAGCGGCGTTGCTGCATGAGGAGGCCCTCCGCCTGGCCGGTTCCCCGGCGAGGGAGGCCCTGGTCCGTTACGAGATCGGCAGGCGTTTCTTTGATGAGGCCCGCTACCGGGACGCTGCTGCGGAATTGCAGTGGGCGTACGACCTGTACCGCACGGCCGGGCGCGAACGCCTTGCCCGGGTGTGCCTGCAGGCCCTGGAACGTTCCCGGGAAGTCCTGGCCGCACAGCCCGGCGGCTGAGCCGGCATCGGAGCCGGAGTGGCAGCAGAGCCGGAGAGGGCTATTTCCAACGAAGGCGCTTTGGCCGGGAGTCCTGCCAGAAGCGGAGGAATCCTTCACGGGCCTCCCGGCCGCGTTGTTCTTCCAGGGCGTGCAGGCGTCCGTAGCTGAATCCGTTGCCCCCGGCGTCAGCGGCCTGCGCGGCGAGGGTCCGCAACATCCCGCGCGTCACCATGCTGTCCTGATGATCGCCCAAATCTCGTGGATCTTCTCGGCGCCGCCGGCAAGCCTGGTGGCCTGCCTCCCGAAGAGCGGCTCCGCTGCTTCCGCCGCGTAGCGCAACCGCTTGGCGCTCTTGCGCACTTCGTGGAGCGCGGCATCCGTCTGTGCCGTGACGGGGCCGGTGTCCAGGGCATGCACTGCCTTTTTGAGCCGTCGGCGTTCGGACGTGACGAGGCGGCCGACCGTCCGGGGCGCTTCATTCCGCGCCCGTGCCGTCAAGGGTGGCTCCGCGAGGAAGCTATCGAGGGAATCGAGGAGGCGGAAGTAGCGGCCATCCTCCAGCGCCGCCAGTCCCTCGGCGCGCGCATCGCGGTAGATGGCGCCGAGGTGTTCTTCGATCTGCTGCGCAACCGGACCCAGGAGCAACGCCGGCGGTTCGGCGCTGATCATCTCCGTCAGCCGGGTCCGCATGACCTCTGTGTCCCTGGCCTGGCCTACGGTGCCGGCCAGCCATTGAAGTTCCGTCCGCAGCGGCTTCGCGGTCCCGGTGTCCAGGAGCTTACCGAAGGTGGCCGGCACGGACCGCATCCGGCGGGCGGCCACCCGAAGCTGATGCACAGCGTCCGGGGCATCCTCGCGTCCCCCCGGGTCCTGTGCCTTCAGGGCCTCCACCTGCTCGTGCAGGTAGAACAGCAGCGCGTCAGAGGCGGGGCCGCGCCATGTCGGTCGTGGGGCCGGAGCGGGCCCGTGGGGATATCGGGGGCCCAGAGCGCGGGCGAGTTTGGATGGAAGCTCTGCGGGGCGGTGGCTGTCGGCGGCGAGCAGCTTGTCGGCGGCCTTGAGCAGCCGTCCGGTGCCTTCGACCAGCTCGATTTCCCATTCCCGCCATACGGACCGCTCCCTCCTGCGGGTCCAGGAGGGAGCGGGCATCAACGCGGTCGTCACAGAACCCGGCCAGGATCGTTCCGTCGGCGGCTTGAAGGGGCAGTACGGTACGGCGGGTCGTCACCCGTGCGACCGGCACGAGTTCGCGGTCCCTGCTGTGGACGCGCACGAGCTGCCGCAGCCGCTCGGGCACCGAACCGTCATCTCCGCCCGGTGGCTCCCGGATTTCGCGGCGTTCCCGGCTGCAAGGGGCAGTTTCAAGTGCCATCCGGCATCGCTGCCGCCCGCCCGCCGGCGCAGCGTTATCCGGCGGGCGGCCAGGGCCAGTTCCGCTGTATCGAAGTAGACGGCGTCCAGGTCCTGCTGCTCCGGCGGCCCGATGTGATCGACTCCGGGCAATGACTGCAGCGGCGGCAGGGGATCGGATGCCGCGGCGTCGTATTTTCGTTCCACTTCAAGCTCGTCAGAACCGGCCAGGCTTAAGGTTAGGGCCGTCAGGCACGGAAGGGTCCGTGCCTGATGGCCCTAGCCGGGCGACGCGGCGTTCAGATGGTGGCCGCGTGGTTCACGATTGTGGCCAGCAGCGCGGACATCTTGAGTCCGGCCAGGACCAGGGCCAGGAGGGTCACGCCGATCGTGGCCCAAACCGGTGCCAGTCCGCGCTTCGGCGCCACCTGGTGAACGATCACGGAGCGGCCGATCACATAGACCTCGCGGCTCAGGAACACCCAGGCCCAGTGAAAGGGGCGGACAACGCCGTCCCGGCGCAGCCGTTCCCAGTCAAGGTAGGCCATGAACGCGGACACCCCGTAGACGACGAAACCGCTGATGACCAGCAGAAAATATTGGGGGGTGAACAACGCCGCCGGGTCGAGGGTCTGGGCCCGGCCCGCGCCGATGGTACGCAGCCGCAGGACGGGATTCCAGGTCAGCAGGAGGATGAGGGGGACCAGGGACAGGGCCACAATCAGCCAGATGAACGGGTTGTAGACCGGGGTATTCTCCCTGAGATGTGGCCTGGTAACCGGCGGACCCGGGTACGGGGGAGCGCTGAAATGAACGGTCCACGCGGTGCCGTCCCACCACCGGAGCCGGCCGGAACCCGCCGGATCCGGGTACCAGCCAGGTCCAGGCGTCGAAGCGTTGGGCGGGACAGTCATGGGCGCTCTTTCTGTAACGGGTCGTGGAACAGAGAATACATGCCACCGGCCCCGGGCGGAGGGCCCTTCTGCACTGGCTGGCCGCGGCCGCCGTGTCATTCGGGGCGACCGGCGCGGCTGGCGCCTATCGTCATTGCATGGGCACTGACCATCCCGCGGAACTCGAGGGACAGATCTCGATCAACGAGCTGCTCGACGAGCCGATCGGCACCGAACCCATCCAACTGGCGCTGCCGATCCATTTCCACTTCCGTGAGGGGCCGGTCCGTCGGGAACCCTGACACCGGAGTGATATCAGCGGATTGCCTTTTCCCGGGCTTCGTCCAGGGCGAGGGACACCCGGGTGGTGTGGAGGAGGGTTCCCAGCAGGGAGCGGGCGGCTCCGAGCAGGATGTTCACCTCGGGGCAGGCCAGTTCGTAAAACAGCCGGCCGTCGCGTCGTGTCGGGACGATCAGGCGCTGCCGGCGCAGCACGCCCAGATGCTGGGACAGGTTGGAAGGCTCCAGACCTGTGTTGTCGCGCAGCCGGCTCACCGCAACCGGCCCGTCGGCAAGCATTTCCAGAAGCTGGATCCGTGCAGGGTGGCCGATGGATTTAAAAAGTTCGGCCTTCACATCGCTCAGGACAAGACCTGCGGGAAGATCATCCGCCATGGGGCCTTCTCCTTCACGTCCAATCGCTCACAGACCGGAGTGCTCGCCGAACCCGGTTGGAGGAAACTAGCACACGCAAGACAGAAAAGTCTGTCTTGCGGTCTTCTTCGTGGGCCTGCTTGCACCTATATCGTAGCGCCGGACCGCTTTCGTGTCGTCGGCGGCGGCGGCAGGCGTGCCGGGACCCCTTGCGCAGACCGGGGTCATGGTTCAGACTTTCATGAATTCATCAATTCGGCCCCGCACTCTGCAAGTGGCTGGCATCCTACCGATGGATTCAGGCTGTTTCCGGTGACAACGGTGTCACCGGAAACACAATGGTCCCGCTTCCAGGAGGGTTCTATGACAGGCATGTTCGAACTGTTCCCCGACACCGACACTTCCTACCGATTTCGGCTGACTGCCCCGGACGGGACAGTCATGGCCCTCTCCAAGCCCTTCGCCGACAAGCCCGCAGCCGTGGCCGGCATCGCCGCCGTGCGCGAGTATGCCGGCATGGGACTTGTTACTGAAATAACGGAACCGCAAGGTAACACCTTGCCCCGCGCCCTGCCAGCCCGGATCCGCTCGGGTACCGGCGCTGAGAACAGACCGCGCCGCTCAGGCATCACCGGAGCCCTTGTCCGGCCGCCACACATCCGCATCCGGTCCGCCGCCCGTTTCCTCCGCGAACGTGCCATTACCCGGAATCACCAGATGATCCTGCGCTGGCGGCAAACCCTGGGATCACGAACGGCTCCGGCTGAGCCCAGCGCGTGCTGAAACCGGCCTTCTCCCCGACCGTCCGATGGGAGGAATCGTTGTCTGCCGGCCACCAAGGACCGGCGGAAAACTTCACGGACGTCGCCCGAGCGGCCCGGGCCGGGCCCGAAGAGGGCGTTCGGCCGCCGACAGAGCCTGGAGTGCAGGCGTGTCGGTGACCACCTTGAAAGCACTTCAGGCCTACTCCAGCGCACTGCTGGCCGAGGAATGCCTCGCGGGGACCTTTCACTATGACCTGGTGACCGGGGAGCTGCAATGGTCCGAGGAGATCTACCTCATCCACGGCTATCGCCGGGGAGAGGTCGTCCCCACGGTTGACCTCCTGATGTCACACAAGCATCCCGAAGACAGGGACCGGTGCAGGGAAAATTTTGAAGTATGCCGCGGGGCAGGCTTTTTTGCCAGCTACCACCGTCTTATCGACGCACGGCGCCGGGAACGCCGGGTCCTGACCGCGGGGGAGGCGGTACCGGACGATTCCGGGAGGCCGCTTTTCATCGACGGATTTGTCCTCGATCTCACAAAGACTCTTCAGCTGGAGACGGACCGGACCGCCCGCGAAGCAATAGCCGGAGCTATCGGTACGCGAGGCCTCATCGAACAGGCCAAGGGCATCCTGATGGGAATCCTTCACATTGGCTCCAACGCCGCCTTTGAACGGCTTTCTGCCTACAGCCAGCACCACAACATCAAGATCGCCCACGCGGCGGCGGCAATTGTCCGGTTGGCCAACGACACACAGGAATCCGCCACGCTCGACGGCGTCATCCACACATTGGACGGCATCTTCGCGGCGCATCAGACGGACTGAACAGCGCTCATCATGATTCACGGCCGCTGCGTCGGCGGACCGGCGGCCGCGGCGTGGGCGTGGGGCAGAAGGCAACTTCAACCGAAGGCAGACAAGTCTGTTCGGGAAGTCCCGTGTAAAATTTCTTCCACGATGACTGCCAACGATGCCGACGGTCCCACATTGCTGCCGGCCACTGCCATGGCCGGCCGCGACGATCCGGTGGACCGTATTCTCGCCACCGCCTACGAGCTGTTTTCCCGCCGCGGCATCCGTGACGTCGGGATTAACGAGCTGATCGACAGTTCAGGGGTCTCCAAAGCAACGTTTTACCGGCACTTTCCGTCCAAGGACGCACTGGTGCTTGCCTTCCTCGCCCTCCGCGACCAGGTGTGGACCGTGGACCTCATCGTCGCCGAGGCCAGACGCCGCGGCCACACGGCCGAGGAACGGCTGCTCGCCATTTTCGACGTGTTCGGGGACTGGTTCCAGCGCGACGACTTCGAGGCGTGCGCGTTCATCAACGTCCTCCTGGAGATGGGACCGGAACACCCCCTGGGGAAGGCGAGCATCGGATACCTCAGCAGGATCAGGGGCCATATCCAGGCCCTGGCCGAGGAAGCCGGGCTGGACCGCCCCGGGGAATTCGCACGATCCTGGCACATCCTGATGAAGGGGTCCATCATCTCGGCCACGGAAGGCGACGTCCTGGCTTCGAGACGCGCCCAGCAAATGGCCCGCTGGCTGATCGAACACCATCGGACCTTGTAACTGTGCGGATGTGGGATCGGCTGCCGGCCGGCACAGCCGATGGACGGGTCAACAACACAAAACCCCGCCCTTACCGGCCGTCAGGCGGGTAAGGGCGGGGTTCTTCCGCTGTGGTGCACCCCCCGGGACTCGAACCCGGAACCCATTGATCTAGAGCATACGGAGTATTGCATCCTCCACGGAAGCCAACGATAATGCCCCAACCACCACGCAAAATCCCCGGAATCTAGCGGATTTGGGCACCTATGACTCATCGAACGCAACGGAACCCCACGGCGCGCAACGGATTAAAAGACGACCAAACGACGAGCGGCGGACGCGTTGTATTGAACTGAACACAGACCGCCATACGTCTCGCGCCGTGCTGCAACTGGTCAGCAACAATATTGAGGATCTGGAGGACTTCGGGACGGTCGCATTTCAAATGCGACCGCTGCCCGGCGGCGTCAGCCCCAGATGCCTCGGTCCGGTCCGTAGGGGCTCCAGCCATTCATATACGGCTTGATCGCGTCGGCGTCTGGCTTCGGATCATCCGGCATGCAGATAACGCCGAGTAGCGGGTTGCTAGCCTTTGCATGGGCTTCCGCCCATTGCAGCCAGTCGGTGGCGGCGGCAGCATCCGCTAGGTTCATTGATTCAATATGGATCCTCACTGCGGCGATGTACTCGCCCAGCAGTTGGACCCGTTGGAAACGCTCGGCTTGGTCAAGAAGTACTTTGGCGCGGTGATCCTCATTGAGCCGCCCGATCGCCTGGTCGCGGACCCGTTCCCACTGGCGGCGCTTTTCATCGTCATGGCGCTGCTTTTCGAGCCGCCTCCCGACCGAGCGGGCGGCGCGGAGTTCGATCTCCTGAATAATTCGTGGCAAGAGCGAATCGGCGCGAGTCGTGTCGGTTTCGGTCCACTCGGATTGCCAGAACGCTGGCTCCAGGCCAGTTAGCCGGATAGTGACGAAGTCAGTTTTGACGAGGTTCTCGGTCGGAACCGAGTAGCCCTTTTCTTGCCGGCGAAGTTCGGACGCCGTAAGTAGGTGAGGCACCAGCTCCATGGCCTGACTGAAATGTAAATGGACCTCATCTTCACCGATGCTGACTATAAGATGACCGATCGTTCGCTGTTCGCGGCTGAGGTGGCCATAGTAGTCCGGCTTGGGCTCGGGTGGTGCTGCCACTCCGTAGCCTCGTCCTTCAGCTTCCGCAACCAGTCCTTGGACAACACGCAGCGTCCAGTTCCACCGGGGCGCGTCCATGCCGAGGCGATCTGTTCGCTGCTCCTTCAGCTTGGCAACGACATCGTGCGGCGTCCGATTGGCTGCCGGCACTTCTACTGGGTCAAGAGCCACCAGTTGCCATTCCGGACGCCGCTTCAGCCGAACCGTGCATGGCTCGCTCCAGCTGGTGGAGACGACCAGCTCCATGTCGTCTGGAAACAGTTTCTTCCGCCTGGCGACCGTGGCGAGTTGCTTGTATCGTCCGGCTTCCGCACGCGTGAATTCGATAACTGGTTCCACCAGCAGGCGGTCCATCATCTTTTGCGTTGCGCTCTTGGCTGGTACGGTCGGCGCCCTCGGCGGTACAGGCACAGGCGGGCCCATGGTGGTTGATCCACCTGGCATCTCAGCCTCGGTCTGGATGGGGCTCGCGGTCCATATGGCGCGCCCGGCGGCGCTCAGCGCGGCAGCACCGCTATTGGCAAGCACCTGCTGGCCCGCGTCGGTGATTTCCGCGATCCACGGGTTCTTTCGGCGCTTCACCCGCACAAGGTTGCGACTATCCAACGCATAGGCGCTGACTTTGAACTGCGGGTCCGTCATCACCCCATCCGGACATCCGTCGGCAATCCATTGCAAGACCTCAAGCTGACGTTCAGTTGGCGGCGTCTTTGCCATTTCCTAGCAGCCCTCTCAGTGTTGAAACGTGTCCGATCCGGGGTAGCGGTAAACCCGCGGCAGGTGTCTTTCTCGGTGAACTGCCGCAGGGGTCCTGCGGCAAATATACCTGTCCTCTTGCGGACTTTCTGCGGACTGAGGCCAGGTTGGCGCGGGCTCCGGACGTATGCTCGATTGATGGACGACACCCCACTGATGACGGCCGCCGACCTCGCCAAGAGGCTCAACCTGACCACTGCGACGGTGTACGAGAAGTGTAAGACCGGCCAGTGGCCACACATCAAGCTCGGCAGGAGCTATCGCTTCACCGAAGAGCACTACCGGGCCATCATCGAGCCCCCTGTCCCCTTCAAGCGACCGTCGCGAGCGGCGCGGGAGCGATTCAAGGGGATGATCTGAAAGTGGCGGCCAAAGCACTAGAAGGGCTGTAAGGCAAATGACTCGAAGTTCAGATTTATACGCCACGGCGCAGGACATGGCGGCAAAGTACCGGATCGCGGACGACACGGTACGCCGGAAAGCCCAGACCGGCGAATGGCCGTGCGACCGCATCGGGCGCCTTTACCGATTCTCCCCTGACCAGCAAGACGAAATCGCTCAGATCGTAGCCGGAACACGACGTGGCGGATACGACAAAGACCGCATCGCCGCCGCACTTAGAAAGCTATCTGGACCGACCGAGGAGTGAAAGCCTATCGAGTCTGGCAATTCGATGCAGGCGATAGCCTGGACCCGTAGATTGGGAACGTGGTCAAGTCGAACAGGGAGATCCAAGCGGGTGAACATTGGGCCTACCGGGAAAAGAATGGCGCCCCAGTTGAAGAGGTCCGAATCATCAAGCTTGGCGTCAAGCGGCCGAGTCAAGCCTTGCTAGCGTTTCTGGATCCTGAGCAAGAAGCCTTGGAGGCATGGCGGCCGATTCAACGACTGGTCGTCCCATGGGGTGAGCTGGACGCTTTCCTTGCCCTCGAAGCTACCTTATATGCGGCCGATGCGATCTCACCGAATCTGACCAACGGCGAAGTGTCCGCAATTGCTTATGTCGTCGGGGCGGCCGACGCCGAATCTTGCCTAGATACATGGGTTGGCAATTCGAGAGCGCTGATGAGGATCCGGGATTCGCGGCTGCTATCCGTCAAGCTCGGCCCTGACGCTGCGGATGTCCCATCGCATCCTCTGGCCTTCGAAGACAGGGAAGGGCTAGTCGTTCCGTGGCCCGTCGTCCACTGGATCTTGGGCGGCCTGGCCAGGCGATTCCGGGAAGAGTGCCTGAACTGCGCAGAGGACTGCGACGAAGACGTCAAGGAGATCCGGTTTGCCCGCTCCGACAAGAGGGGAGTAATCCAGGACCCGTCCGCGCTGAAGTTCATGCGCGAACTACGTGATACCTCCGAATCGTTGCGGAGATGGGCCGCCGATTGACTGGAATGGACTAGGCAAACGTCAGGCATCATTAACCGCGCTGGGCACGAGCGGTGAGTATGCTCAGTCGATGAGAGACATCCCACTGATGACGGCCGCCGAAGTGGCCGCGAAACTCAAAGTGAACGTCGAAACGGTCTACAAGATGTGCAAGACCGGCAGGTGGCCGCACACCAAGATCGGCCGGCTCTACCGCTTCACCGAAGAGCACTACCAGGCCATCATCGCTACCCCGGCCATGCCAGAGCAACGACCGCGCACGCAGCGCGAGAATATTGCGCGGCTGCTCCACTCAACCTCGTATCCCCGTGGATAAGGGGTATCCACGGTCGTGGACACCCTTGGCGGCCCAGACGAAAGTGCCAGCGCTGATCGCAGTCTGGCGTAAGGGCTACGGTCAGTTACCATGAACGCTATGAGCACGCGGCTACGCTAGCCCTATTCGGGGGCAGCGACAATGGAAAGGCATTCCATGTTGAAGCGCGCTCTGCCACATGCACTGTTCTATATCTTCGGACACCGTGTCTGCTGTGGCCACATTCCCAACTGGACCGCTCGCGTCGGCCAGAAGTGGGACACCTTTGATGTCGCACCTTACAACCTCTACAACGTCATCTGGCGTGCTCAGAACTGGGTCTTGCAGAACTGCGAAGACTAACCGCCTGACGCGCCGCTAAGCCTCCAGGAACTGCCCCGGCACCTTGTCATGGGTCCGGGGCTTTTCTGTGCCCGTCAGCGGGCGGGGAAAGTAGTAGTAGGAATACTCCTACTACTACTACGGGGTGCGAGTCCCGCACGCCCCTTTCCGGCGATCGCTGGCAAGGGTGTACACAGTGTTGACACCCTTGGCGGCGGCGGCGGGGTCCGCGGATGCTGTCGGTCAGGCGGATATCAGGTCCGGCGCATAGATTTCCCCCTTAAATGCCTATTCCATGCCTAGCATCAGCACATGACCGAAATCAGAGTGATACCGGAAGATCACTGCGACTACGAGGGAATGCGAACCCAGTCCCCCACTGGCTTCATGCCGTGCGTTCGTAGGCCAGGGCATACTTGCGGACATACTCCCGTTTGGTACGGGGCTGAAGAAGACCGATAGAGCCATACGGAGCCGGGGTGGGGGGAGGGCCCGCAGACCACCCCGCGTGTACGCCCGGCTGACCAAGGCATCCGACGCTGCGGCCGCCGATGCGCTGGGCTAGCAGATGATTGTTATGGCATCTTGGCGTCCAGCGTGTAGTGTAGTGAACACGACGAGGGCTTGCTAGATAGAGCCAGCGTTGACCGCCTAGAGCCCTTCTCGCGAGGGGCTCTCAGTGCTTAAGGGACCCACAACCTCGCGTGGTGGAGCGCCGGCAACAGTGTGCCCCACATTTCGCGTACAGACTTTTCCGCCGCTGGCGAAGTTTCCGTAACGCAGTTCATCCGCCGGTACAAGTAGACGGCCAGGTCTGCTGCCTGCAGGCCGAAGTGAAGCGAGCTGTCATCAAAGCGCACCGGATGAATCACCTGCGTTAGCATGCTGCTGCGGTAGCCGGGTGTGCCTCTCTTGCTGAAAAGCTCAAGGATGGCTGCGTGGTTAGCCTGCCCTGGTACCACGTCCGCGACCACGAGCACCTTACGGCCCCGGTGGCGTGCGTATTCATCCACCCGTTCCAAGACGTGCCGAAGCGCGATCTCATGGGGATCATCCGGCCGACTGTATCTTTGGTGCAGCCGGGTCACGTCGACGCCTTCCAAGAAGATCTTAGCGCCACTGTCCGCGATCGCGGACAGGCACTTCTTGTAGACCTTCACCGCGCCGCGGACCTTGCCAGCCATAGGCCGCCAATGCTTCCGCTGCTGCATAATCTCGTGCCCGTGCAGCTCCGCCGCTGGATCGACGCCGAAGGCGTTGTTCGCATAGGAGACCACGTCCCGGAACCCCTGGTTCAGGTCGAACAGTGCGACCATGTCTACGACCACGGCGCTGACGAAGTATTTGTCTTTGAGGTTGGGGTAGGACTCATCTACGAAGGCAACTAGCACCAGTTGATTAAGGCATGCCGCGGTGCAATATCCATAACAGGGCGCGTTGATCCCCTGTGGATTAGCTGTTGACAGCCCTCTAGCCCGGCAGGAATCCCGGGAACCGGCTGCCCCAGCGGTCCGCATGGGCGTAGACGTCCACGGTCCCGCCGTCAGCGAGTGGGAGGCTGGCCATCGCCTTCGGGTACTGCCCATAGGTCCACGACCGGACGCTTTCATGTGTGCCCGGGTCAGGCATCAGGTACTCGTACGGTTCCCTGTCCAGGGTGAAGGTCGCCATGGACCAATCGTACCCAGACGACAAGAAAGCCCCCACGCGAGTCGTGGGAGACTCAAGCATGGGGGCTGACCGTGCAACTCCGCAAATGGGGGGATCGCGGAACCGCTTTGAATACACTATCTTGCCTCTGCGATCTGTAAATCGTGCCTGATGCAGAAGTCTAATTCGATCAGCCCAACTGCTCACATATCAGGGCGACCGAGGAACACCGCGAGCTTTGTGCGAAAGTCCTTACGTGCGTTTTCGGTTAGCTCGAACTTCTTAGAGCCGGCCAGCTGCTTTATTGCCAACGGGGCAGGTCCCAGTGACGTCATCGCGCTGAGGTCAGCGACAACGTTCAGCTCGCCGGAGTCGTTCAGAGCGGTCAGCGGAAATGGGAATAGGTTGAGGTGGGTGAAAGCCAACCCACCGCCTAGATCATCCTTGGGTGTCCCAGACGCCATGATGTCGGCAAGCCGGGGGTCCCTATTTGTGATCGCGATCGTCGGCGCTATGAGTATTCCGGAGCGCCCACGGGGGTTCTCGATGTCGCAATCGTATGAACACACCACCACTAGTCTTTCAGTGGAGTCTGAGGGCTGGGCCACACGATCCCATGTTGGTATCTGAAGGAATTTGGCCGTGCCATCAGGCATCGTCGAATTCATGGTGTTAGCTAGGTCCCAGCGAGGGAAGTGTTCAACCGTGCAGACGTCTCCTTGCCGTAGATCTAGGCCGGCAACCTCTTCAAATATCACGCGGGCGGCTGAGAGTCGTACCAGTCCATCACTTCGTCCGCGGACGGGCTAATGCTGATGCCCTTCATTTCCGCCACCCAACTCGCGGGCACTGTGGCAGGGGCGGCCGAGCCAATGACATCCTCAAGTTCGCTTCGTTCCCCGACTGCAAGCATGGCTATCGCCTCATCTAATAGTTCGACGACACCTCCCAGCCGGGCGGCGGTTGTTCCATGCGCCAAAGGAGAAAAGGTCGCCGTGCTCGGCGTCTTCCCCACGCCGGACCACCGGGTTAGCGCGTCTACAAAGGCCTCTCGTTGGGCATCGCTGCCGATGACGAGCTGCTCTCTGATGACCCTTGAGGTGGACTGGGCCAAAGACTCAGAGCCAAGATCCGGGATGCTAGTGCTCCACGTCCTATTTCTTATTGTGTCGATGAACATTTCTTGCTTTCCCATCAGACCGTCACCTCAGATTCGATCGCCTGGCGCAGCTTTTCTACTATTGTCAGGGCGCGTCGATACGAATCTCCAAATGCAGTCAGGGCATCCTCGGGTGATATTTCCGCTGCTTCGAAGTTGAAATTGAAGTCAATTGTTGGTACGTCCACGCCTTCCGTGACGAGCCCTACGCGCACACGCGAATGGTTGTCGCCGTCAAACAAAAATTGGAGGTCCGCGCCGAACACCGGAGATCCGAGGGCGTCCTGGACGGCCGTCCTCCTGAGAAAATGGTCCGCAATCTTTTGCTTTGGAGCATCGACACCATCCAAGGAAAACTGCAGGTTGTGCCCCGTGGCACGAATCGTACGCTTCCCGACATACTCCAAGAACGTCCGTGCGAGGTCCTGGAGGCCCTCCGTCTGGACCTCGACCTTGTCAGGTGAAGTGACAGCCGCTACAAACCGGTCGTGAAGGACATCGATACTCGCTCCACCAGCAGCAGCCTGGAGGAGCACAGGGAGGCGCACAGTCTCCACTAGCTCTCGATGACGAAACACGAAGTCTGTCGTCTTGATCGAACTGATTGGGAAATTCTCTCCCGCAAAGACGATGCTGAAGTTGTTTAGAGACATCCGGACCCTTTGATACGTGGCGTAAGTCATTCGGCGCTTGTCCCGCTTGCCGGGTTCCTTAGATGCTACCGCAGTGTCAGAGCCCTGCCATAGAGTGCCCGAGGACGGGCCTCAGGTACTCGTAGGTTGCGCCGCCGAGCGTAAATGTGACCATGGGGCAATCGTAGCCGGACAGCAAAACGCCCCCGCACAGGCCGGGGGTCTGGTGCGGGGGCGTTCACGTGCGGTTCCGCCGTCATTGGGGGGGGATACGGCGGGACTCGATGAGCCTAGGTTTATGCATTGTGCAAGTCAAATACATTCATTGCTAGCACGTAATCTTGCGGTTAGCCCGACAATAGGATTGTGGCTCCGGGCAACCATATCGTGGGTCACTCCTCATCGGCGGCATGCCGTAGCCCGCAGAGACTGGCCCCATAGGCGCAACCGCTTTCGAGCCAGCGTCGCACTCTCCAAGTGGCCGACCGCGGATGCTCCGATCATTCATGTGGGCATTTCAGTTGGTTCGGTTAACCGGTCGTTACCGGACTTGTCCGGCGAGCCTCCTACGGAAATTACCGCGACTTACCGCAAGTTCCGTCATAGTGCTGAGCTGATCCCAAGATCCACAGGTTTCGTCTGAATATGGAGCTACTATCGGGCGATGAAACCAATTTGTGGCGCTGCCAGCGGTGCACTGCTGGCAATTGCGTTGGCCGGCTGTAGCTCGGCCGCGGCGGCGACTGACCAAACGGGAACGGCGAGCAGTACGCCTGCGCCCAAACCAACGACGTACTTCGGGCAGACCGCGTCCGCTATCGCTGCCCTGGTCCCGGGCTGCAGCGCCATCCAGGCGGGCGATGTGGGCCAGGGTGGCCCGGGGATGGCCTCCACGGCGTCCTGCGTGATCGGAGGCCGCACCGTGGACTTCTATAGCTGGAGTGATGCCAACGCCTCTGCGGAGGTCGCCGGCGTCGTGCGGGCCGACGAGGACGAGGTCTACTATGCTGCCGGGGCTGGCTGGACGGCTCACGTTCGGCGTGACATGACGTTCCACTGGCAGCTAACGAATGACGCCGGGAATCTCACCCAGTACGCCGTCGAGGATCACGTAGACCCGATCCCGGACCTTCCTGGGGAAAAGTTGACGTCCGAGCAGATCGCCGCCGCTTTGGCCGGATCCGTGGAGCACATCAGCTAGCGGAACTGCCCCGCCGCCCAAACAGGGAGCGGGGCAGTTCCGTTACGTCACTAAGCCGGTCTATGCCGCCAGACGCCGATGGTCCGCCAGTCAACAGCCTTCGCGGAGTGCCACTTTCACGAAGGCCGCTGTTTGGTAGGCGTACTGGTAGACCCAGGACGCTTCTGGCTTCGTGAACGAGACCAGCGGCAATTTCTGCTGAAAAGCAACCATGCTCAGGTCGCCCTCGTAGCAGCGCTGCACGATCACCCGGGCCCGAGTGATGTGAAATTGCGCAGTGAGCACATCCGCGCTCTTCCACCCATTTTCTTGCGAGAGGCTCTGGAGTGCCCGAGCTTCTCCTTGCGTGGTGAAGGGCTCGGGGTGGAAACAGATAATCCGGTAGGTGCGCCGTTCATTACAAAGGGCCAGGCTCGGCAATCCCCGCTTGTCCAGCGGGACAGATACTGCGAGGGTGCCGGCGTAACCTTGGTCCATCAACCGCTCGGCATACGTCATGCGGCTGTCCGGAGGCCCCAAGACGAAAAGCACATCCGCATGTTTCGGAGCATCGCTGGCCGGTGCAACGTATAGGAACACGCCAGCTGCTGCCCACAACAGCAATAGTGATACGGCGAGCCAAGCAATGGTTGTGCCGGGGCCCTTGCGGCGTTGACGGGGGGCTGCCGCTTTCGTCTCAGGGATGCAGGTCGTAGTGGTCATGCTGTCCTCTGGCGCTCAGTAGATGGGAGGCACCGTTGCACGCTCAACCAGAATTCTATCTCCCACAACCAGACCACCCCCAGATGGGTCATTCCTGTGCCCGTCGCGGAAGCCCGCCATGGTCCCGTGGCCCAGGACGTCCACTAGCGAGATTTGGGTACGACAAGCGTCCCGTCCAATGACCCGGGCTCAAGGGAAGGGAAACTCAGCTACGTTACTTAACCGGTCTTTCGGGCCGCTGGGACCTTGGTGATCGGATATAATCAAGCGAGCGGCCGGGGGTCGCACTTCACTTGGGGGGATCTCTTGACTACATTCGCGACTTTCGACGCTGCCCAAAATCGGGAAAGACATTCTGCGCTACCGCCCCGTTTGCCGTCTTTGACCTCACTCCGCGGCTTTGCAGCCGTGTTCGTGTTCGTTTTCCACTTGAACAGTGTTGGTATCATCAGCTTCGCGCCGGCCAAGCTGGGCTACTCCGGTGTGGCGTTCTTCTTCGTACTGTCAGGTTTCCTGTTGGCGTGGACCGACCGTCAGGGGCAAGGAGCTTCAAAGTTCTACTTGCGACGCTTCGCACGCGTCTACCCCTCACATCTGGTCGTGATGCTGGTAGCGCTCTGCCTCCCCACCGGGGTAGGCGAGAGCGGGCCGCTTCCGACGCTTATGAACGTGCTTCTGGTGCAGGCATGGGCCCCGGACTTCGCGTATACATACTCCGTGAACGGTGTGGCTTGGTCGCTTTCCTGCGAGGTTCTTTTCTACCTATTGTTCCCGTTCATTGTCGCGGCGCTTCGTGGCCTGTCGGTCCGGGTTCTCGTGGTCGTGGGATTCGGGCTGTTCGCCGTCGTTTCCTCCGCGGTCCTAGCGACGACGATGTTTGACGCCGGTCCTGCTGTCGAGGCCATCCGGTACACGAACCCGCTCGTGCGTCTGCCCGAGTTTGTCCTCGGCGTGTGCGCTGCCCTGGCAATGCGGTCAGGCTGGGTCCCCAAGATGTGGCACGGCGCGGTCCTGCTTGCCGTCGCAGGGGTTGGTTTCGTTGCCGTCTCCGACAAGCCAGCCGGCGATGTTTGGGGCACGCTGATCTTCCTCGCAGTGATTGTTGGGGCCGCCCAGGCGGACTGCACACGTCCCGTAAGGATTATGCAGGCGAAACCACTCATCTATGCCGGCGAGGTGTCTTTCGGCTTCTACTTAGTGCACCAGCTCGTGATTGTTCACAGCGTCCACTTGCTGGGGACTAGCGCCGCTGTCGGCGCCCTAGCCTTCCTTGCCTCCGTACTATGCGCGATTGCCCTCCACCACGGAGTGGAGAGGCCCGCCAACAAGGCACTGCTCTCACGATTCGGGGGCCGGCGCGCCTAGGTGACGAGTTGACGCGGGTGGCCCGCAATGAATTCTTTCATCGCGGGCCACCCTGCCCGTTAACTATCCGAGCGAACCCTGTTCAATGGGACGGATGTCCACATGGTCAACATGGAGTGTTCCGCCTCTGGTTGCGCCGGGGGCATTCAGGAACCCGAGCCACCCGAAGCGAGCCCCTGCCGGGACTGTCACATCAATCTGGAACCGCGCCCACACGCCGATTGCGGAGAGCGTCGGGTACAGCGTCTGCGAAGACAGGACTGTTTCGTCCGCGTTCCGGTATTTCATCTGCACACCGAAGTCGTTGGTCGTGAGAACGGCCCCGGTGTCCTGCTTTACGCGGCCGGAGATGCGCCACGTTCCGGGGCTGACCTGTACAGCCTGTGACACCTGAGCGGTGTCAGGGTTCGTGGCGGTCAACGCAGCGGCATAGGCGCCTGAGAGGCCAACATCGGGGGTGACCGACACCCGGCCTGTGGTTGCCGCGCCGGTCTTGGTTGGAAGCCAGTTGGGCAGCCCGGCAACCTCGAAGGACGGGTCCGCGACTCGGGACTCCTGTCCAAACACGTCACGGGGCAGCACGCATGGGACGTTCAAGTCGTAGGCCACCTGGGCGATGGACTGATACTGCGCCTTTGTCATCGTCCCCGATTGGTCCGTCCAGTGCGTATAGAAGCTGACGATGATCGGCGAATAAGCGGCCATGCGGATCAGCTCCTTCGCCCGGTCAAGGTTCAACGGGTTGTCGAGATCAAGCCTGTAGAACCATGGGAACGTATCGCCGAGCTGGTAGAGCAGAGGAAGGTCTGTCGTTGCCGAGCACGTCATCGCCCATGAACGAAACCGGGTGTACAGTTCCTGGTTTGATGCTGCATTCCACGCCCCGAATGGGTACACGAACGTTGAGGGCCAGCGGCCGGTGAGGTTGAATATGAATTGCGAGCAGGTATCGGTCTCGGTCTGTCGGGCGGCGGCAGAGATGCCGGTATAGTTCGCGTGCGTGGTCGTGTGGTTGGCAATCTCATGGCCGCGCTTGTGGTAATCGAGGATCTGAGCGGATGTGAGGCGGTCTGTCTGATCAACCCAGGATGACGTGATGGCCAGCGTGATCTTCTGCCCCAATGCCTCATGCAGGGCAACGAGTTCGACGTTCTGCGCCCGGTTGTCATCGAGGCTGAACATGACCGCCCCACGGCCAGCCCTTGGCCTCTCCTTCTCGTAAGCGTCAGCGGCGTAGGGCAAGGACTTCCACGCCGTGGACCCGTCACCGATCTTGTGTTTACCCGTCCCGGTTTCATAGCCCGCTTCACCAGCGGCGAGAACTGGGTTGCTCGCAATCCAAGCTGCGTAATTGTCCCTGCGGTGTTGAATTCGGTTCGTCATACTGCAGCGCTCCCGCCGTCTAGGTTGAATGTGTTGGTGTAGATCGAGGTGGCGTTTCCGCCGTCTATCAGGAGTGTCCCGAGTGGGGCATAGGTGTCATTTAGTGCCGTTTTCGTTGCGGTCCCGGCCCCGTTGATGGCGGCGGCAATGGCGGCGTCTGCGGGTGCTGCCACGAGTGCGGCGGCGGCTGCTGCTGCACTGGCACTTGTGGCCGCTGCTGTGGCCGCGCTGGTGGCGCTGGTGGCTGCGGTCCCGGCAGATGCTACAGCCGCGCTCAGTGAGGCGTTGGCGGCTGCTGCTGCCTCAGTCCCAGCTGTGGCGACCGCCCCGGCGATGGCTGCTGTCGTGACAGCAGCGGCGTTAGTTGCTGCGGTGGCTGCGGATCCGCTCGCGGCTTCGGCGGCCGCACGTGCCGCTACAGCCTCATTGCGGAGACCGTCGTAGGAGTAGAAGAACCCCTCATACGGCCCGGACTTCCACTTGACCTTGGGAATCGTGGCGATGAACGGGTTTGTGGCGCCGATCCCGTTGGACTTCAACGGGTTGGTCATCGGCAGCCCGGACAGGTCCTTGATCGCGATAGGCGAGACAGATGCGAGGTCGGAAGGGTCATACAGGTAGACGGTTCCGGCCTTGACAACATTCATGGGGTTGTCGGGATCCACAACAATCTGGAGGGCAAACGGGTAATCAGTCATTGGTCAGATCCTTCTTGTCAGGTGCGAGCCACGGGGCGAACTGCCGGATGAGTCCATCGACGGCGGGCAGGGCCATGACGCGGGTGATGCCAGCCGCGACAGTCAGCGAGGTTGCCGCCCACTCCACGCCCGGATCGATCCCGGCAGCCTGGATGATGAGCGCCCATGCAGCAGCGAGTCCGACAAGGAACGCAAACGCGGTTCGGACAGTCGCACGCCACGGGTAGGCGGTCTGGGTTGATGCGTACAGGTGATCAGCCATTACTTGCCTCCCGCAATGGCGGCGCGGGTTGCTTCTTCCTGTGCCCGGTTGTCCATGATGGTCCTGTCGGCGTTCTGGTTGTTCACGGCCTGCGTGAATACCTTCACCTCGTAGGCTTTGTCCTCGATCTTCTGTGCGAGCTCATTGAGGACCCATGCCGACTGCGCCCGAGCGTCCGCGATGATGCGGCCCTCGGAGGTGTTCACGAGCCCCTGAATCGCTTCGAGGTCTTTCAGTTCAAGTGCCACGCCGGCCTCCTGTAAATGGTTGATGATGGCCGAAGCCGTGATTATGGCGCCTTGGGTGGTGCCGTAGAGGTAGGGGGTCGGGTCTACACGGCCACGCCAGCCGTCATTCTGATTGACATAGCCGACCGGGATAGCGCCGAGGTGCAAGTGCGGGGCGGTTGCTGCGCCGGAGTCACCTGACAGGCCGATGACCTGCCCCATACTCACGCGCTGCCCGGTGTAGACGTTCTGCTGGGAAAGGTGCAGATACTCGAAACGGATCCCGAGCTCGTCATTACGGAGCAGGATGGTATTCCCACCGCCGGTCAGCAGCGGGTGGTTGTTTCCGGGGCCGACGTACTCGATCACGCCGTCACAGACCGCCTCGACCGCATCGCCGATCCAGCAGCCGTAGTCAATGCCGTTATGCCCGAGCCACCCAAGAGAACGGTAAAAGCCCTGCGGGTATGCAACACCCTTGAAGTTGTAGAACTCCCGCGCCCAGTCCTGCGTGACCGGGCGCGACGTCGGGAGAGTGAATGCTGTCATTTGTTCACCACCGAACTGATAAATGGGATCGCCGCGGACGCTGCTGCGACGGCCGATGCCGCACCAGCCCACAGCTGCTTGGGCGTAACTGCCCTGCCGATCTTTTCCTCCATCAGCGCCTTGGACTGTTCCAGTGCGCGGATCCTTGTTTCGTGGTCTTTCTTGTCCTCGATAACGGCCTGTAGTCGCGTATCGATTCGCACCAACAGTTCACGGTCAGTCAATAGGCCGGTGTGCTCTTCGCTGCTCACCAGCCCACGGCCGTCCAGCTGAGGCGGTGGGTCCGGTCGGTAAGTAGTGCGCCGCCAGCTGCACAGACTTCATAGACGACGCTGGCCCTGTCGCCGCCGCCGCTGGAACCGTAGGCGCTGCCGCCAGCGGGGGTGATCGTGGTTCCGCGCCCATTGGCGAAGTTGTCCCCGCTGGAAAGTTGCACACTGACCAGTCCGTTGGGGAATGGGCTTGGGAATACCAGCCGTGCCGCCCCGACGAAGTTTGTTGTCTGGACGACTGTCCCGGACTGCGTAAGAAACTGTGTGCCAGCCGGGGGAGTACCGCCGTCAAGAGTTGAGCCGACACTGAACAGGGGAACCTTGCCGATTTCGGAAGTCTTGACCCAGCCAACAGCGTCCATGGCGCCGAGCGAGAGAGCCCAGACGGTGCCGTTGATGTTTACCTCAGTGCCGACGCCGGTAAGGTACGTGCGCACCAAGTCATCCTTGGCGAACAGTCCACCGTTGCCGGTCCACACGCGCAGATCAATGATCCGCTGCGGCGCACTAAGACCACCAACCCACTTCACGAGCGCGAGGGGCTGGTCATCTTCCACGCCTGGGCCGATCTTGCGGGCCGCGGGGATCTCCGCAGAAGCACCGCCCGGGATTGCCACCAGTGCGGAGGGCCCACCAAGTGCCGGCTGCCAGTTGCGGCGCACCGCGATCAAGTCCCAGCGAACGCCGGATGAGAGCGTAGTGCAGTTGACAACCTGGTCCGTGGCGGCGGTATCCGTGACACCGAATCCGTGAGCCTTGCCAGCCGTCACGAGGACCGCGTACGGGATCGACGGGTGCGGCTTCACCTCGAAGTCGTGGATGCCGTAGACGCCATAATCGGGGACGCCGCCCCGATTCTTGGCCCAGTCCGTTTCCGTCACTGTGCCGTCGTAAAAGACGCTGGTCAAAGCCATTAGCGGGCCTTCCTGTCATTGTCGGCGCGCTGTAGTGCGCGGATTCGTTTGGCGAGGTTCAAGTCCGGGTCGTCGGCACGCTCGCCCACGACGGGGGTTGCCGTGTCGCCGTCTCTGGCCCATGAGAGACGAGCCTCACGGAGAACATCCGTGAAAGCTTGCCCGCGGATCTTCGCCGTCACGCGGTCGCCCACCCGCAGACCGTCCCCACCGAGGCGGAAGTGCTTTGTTTCGGAGAGTTCGAGCGACAGCCCGGCGAGCGGTGCGCCTTCAGCCAGGACTTCCGCGGCTCTGTCTGCGTAGACGTCGCCACTGGATGAGTCGCGCGCGTCCCGCATAACCTCGATGACGTCATTCCATGCGGTCTCGCGCGCCGTTTCAGTGAAGCCCTTGAACTCACGCGCCACGCCTTCACCTTGCCCGCCGACGACGACGCGGGTTGCCCCCGGTGCCGCCAGTGAGTATGTGCCGCCCGTGATAGTGCCGTTCTCCGGGGATAGCGTGTGTGGGTAGTCGCGCGGGGTGTAGCAGTCCAGCAGTAGGCCAGCGCCTTGCTGCCTGACCGTGACGCCGATGCCTGCCTGATCGACGGCGGGAAACAGCCGGTCGTAGGCTGGGTGGAAGCGGAAGGTGTACTTGCCCGATGCGCCACGCCCAAGGTCCGGTGCCACGGTGAGCGGGAAGCCGAGGCGTGCCGCGTTCTCAGCCATGACAGTCTTCACGACAGTCTCAGCCGGGCCCGTGATCGAACGGTATTCGATGTCCTGCCCAGTAAGAGCAGCGCCAGGCTTGGGCCATGCAAGCCAGTTGTGCAGGATCCGGAAATCATCTTCAACCGTAAAGTTGAGTTCAGCCGCCGCTGTGAAGTCGCCGCCAGATAGACGCACAGGCCCGCTCATCTGAAACTCGCCATGCCGGTAGATCATCACGCGGGCGCCTGCGGTCATGAGGTCCGCCGCCCGCTGATGATCGGCGTCAATGGTGAATGTTGCCGTTGACTTCATGTTGTGGCGGATCGTCGGCTTCAAATCGATTGGCCGCCCAACCCAGCCCTTGAACTCCCAGCCCTTGTAAACGCGGATTCCGTAAGCGTTTTCCGGGTCCATTACCAGGCCCTCCGATACTTGTTCCGGACCTCAGCAATGACGGTCCCGGTGCCGGTCATGGCGATGCTCAGGGGTCGGTCCTGCCCGCGGGGGATCGCAACGAACGCCGACGCTGGATCCAGTTCCGACGTCCGATCCACAGGTGAAGTGATCGACTTAGACTCCGCGTCCCACGGCCCATACCAGAGCACTTGCCCATTGAACGGGTCCGTGTCCAGTTGCACCGCATAGCCTGCCGGGATGGCGAACGGGACGATGATGTCATTCCCGCCGACGCCGAATGAGACCGCCGTCGTCGGACCAACGACCGTCCACACCGGATACGCGGGAACATCACCGTCATTCGTGAACGTCGCCGTGCCGAGTTCGCCGCCCGATGACAGGTAATAGATCGCATCATCCGGGTAGCCGTATGTCGTGCGGTCAGCCTCGGTGATGTAGAAGTTCCTCATGTCGCCCTGAGCCCATGACTTCGTGACCGTTTCGCCCAGCCAGTACGGCTCATCGGCGAGCAAGTTGATACCGTAACTCGCCCACCCGCGCTGAATCGGATCATGCGACATGTCATCGTCGGCGCCCACGAGCCGCAACCCGAGCGTCCGCCGTGACCCATCAGGCAGCGCCACCGTCCACGTGCCCTCAAGGTCCGTGTCGAGACTCTGCCAGAAGGCGCGATCCCGGGCCATGAACTCCGCCGAGCCCTGATCCGAATACAGGTACAGCGGCCAAAAAGCAGTCCGGTCCTTCGTTGACGTGCCCCGGTGCCGTGAGCCTGGAACCATGGGCGAAGAGCTCGACAGCCGTTCAGACTCCGGCAGTCCAAGGCCCCGCACGCCCGGCCTCAGGAACAACCCCGAAGCCGGGCGTGTGAGATCCCACTCGCTGCCGTCCCAGCCCGTCCATGAGAGGCTGAACCCCCGCCACGGTGAGACGGGCGGGGCCGGTGGAACGTAAGGGATGGCATAAGCGATACCCACTGATAAGCCTCCCTAGATTCCGAAGGCCGCGAACGTATCCCGGCGCTTCGTTTCGATGTGATGGGCCACCTCGTGCGGATCCCAACCGACGTTGCCCTTGATGATGACGTCGCCGCGGCCGCCGCCCTGGTTGGCAAGGCGGCTGATGTCCGCCCACTGCTGCGGATTCAGGATCGCCTCAGGCTTGCCAGTGCGGTTGACTACCTGCGAGATACCGGGAGGCAAGATCCCGCCCAGATCGTAGAGTGCAGGATCACCCGCCGCCGAACCCTTACCGCCACCCGTGATGAGGTCCGAGACGCTGGTGAACAGCTTCTTGCCCACACCGATAGCGAGATCCGCAATCATGCCCGCAGCCGGGAACGCCTCACGGAACTTCGACAGCAAACCGTCGATGATCCCTGCCAGCGGATTGAACCCGCCACCAGAAGGAACACCAGCACCCGAAAGCACGCCATAAGGGTTGACGTCATTAGGCCAGCCACCCGCGAACGTCCCGAAGTGCAAGTGCGGCCCAGACGTGATGCCAGTGTTGCCCGAGAGTGCGATCTGCTGCCCGGCCCTGACCATGTCGCCGATCTTGACAGCCATTGACGACAGGTGGGCGAACCATGACTGAATGCCGGAGCCGCCGTCGATGTGGATCTCGTTGCCGCCCCACACGTCTGGGGTCTTCACACCAGGCCCGGACCACGACACGCGGCCATTCTCGGTAGCAAAGACCGGAGTGCCTTCCGATGCCGCGAAGTCAACACCCTTGTGTGTCCGGTTGTAGCCCTGCGTCTCGATGAGCTGCTTGAGCGGATTCACGAACCCGCCATTTGCGTAGCCAGCAAGTGCGCCGGCCATCGCGTAGAGGTTCGCCACACCAGCGCGCTTCGTCTGCTCCTTGGTGAACACGAACTCGCCCGCGTGGACGATGCCCGCCGGCTCATACTTGCCGCCGTCGCCCGTGTAGCCGCCGTCCGCAAACCCAGCCGGGAGCGCCACGCGAGGCAGCTTGTCGATGCCTGGCAGGATTCCAGCGATGGTGTTGAACGCGCCGATCAGCCCATCATTGATTACGGTGTCGATGACGAACTTCACCGGCATCTTGGCGATGTCAATGATCCGGTCCCAAGCCGTCTTGATGAAGTCAACGCCCTGATTGAAAGCATCCGGGATCGTCTTCGTGATGAAGTTCGCGAGCGTATCAAAGACGGGCTTGATGACGTTTACCCAGACCCACTTGATCGAGGAACCGATGCCGTCGAACACGGGCTTGATGATGCTCTGGTATAGCCAGTTGAGAGCGTTTGGAATGATGACAGTGAACACGTTCACCCAGGCATCAAATACCGGCTTCAGAAAAAGGTTCCACATCAAACTGGCAGCCGAACCGATAGCATCGAACACAGGCTTGATGACCGTGTCATGCAGCCAATTGAAGACTGCCGGAAGGGTGACCGTGAAAACGTTCACCCAGTTGTCGAACACCGGCTTGATGACGTTGTCCCAGACCCATGAAATTGCTACACCGATTGCATCCATGACAGGCTTGATGACCGTGTCATGCAGCCACGTAAACGCCGCCGCGAAGACGTCATGGATGAAGCCGACAACGGTATTGAAGATCGCAACCGCGCCATTCCACCAGTCGCTAATCACGGCGCCGATGGCAGAAAAAGCCTCAACCATCCGGTCCCAAAAGAACTTGAATAGCGGGACAACGATGTTCATGATGACCGAGACGATGAGCTGGAAGATGCCGCGGAAGAACAGGTAAAAACCGCCGATGATTACCGCCGCAGAATCGAACACCGGCTTGAGAGCGTTCACCCACAGCCAGTTGAAAACATCGCCGACGAATTGGACAGCCGCAGCGATCCCGTCGAAGGTGGGTTTGATGATTGACTCATAGACCCACTTGATGACGGCGGCGATCCCATCAAAGACCGGTTTGATAACCGAGTCGTAGAGCCATCCGAAGAAGTCGCCAGCGGACTTGACCGCAGTAATGATCCCATCAAAGACGGGCTTGACGATGTTCTCGTAAAGCCAGTTGAGCACGTCGCCGATTCCGCCGATGAAACCCTGGACCGCTGGTAGTGCCGTATTCGTGAACCAGTCCACCACGCCGGAAATTACGGACTGAATGAAGTTCCAGACGTTCTTGACGATGTCCTTGCCAAGCTCGGTCTGCGTAAAGAACCAGATGAGCCCGGTAACGAGCCCGATGATCGCAAACACGATGATGCCAATCAGGTTGGCCTTCATCGCGGCATTCAGGTTGTACATGGCGATAGACGCAGCAATCGCCGTCCATGCCATCGCCGTCTGAGCCGCCGCAAGACCACCCGTCACCGCCGCATGAATCGCCAGCGTCCACGTGTAAATCTTGAACGCAGCAACAGCCGCGCCAACACCGACCGCCAGCGACTCCAGCCAATCCTTGTTGTCCCGGACCCACTGGCCCATCGAATCGAACGCCGGAATCAGATCCGTCTTGATGTACGAAACGATGTCCTCGAAGGCCTTCTTAGCCCCGTCGCGGAGCTTGAATGCTGCCTCACGAGCACCGAGCAGGAAGTCAACAAACCGGGAATCTTCCTCCCAGCCAAACGCGGCCCGAAGCTTGCCCGTGTAGTCGCCCTTTACCAGCAGGTCATAAAGCCCCTGCGCACCGTCGCGGACGTTGAGTAGGAAGTCAACAAGCTTGGAGTCCTCCTGCCAGCCGAACGCCTTAGTTAGCGCGCCCGTAAAGTCGCCCTTTACGATCAGGTCATAAAGCCCATTTGCGCCATCCATGACCTTGTCAATGAACTCGCCGATCTTGACGCCAGCGATCTTCGCGCCGTCTTCGAGCGGCTTGAGCCAGTTGATAGCCCCGGCAAAGAACTCCCGAATCTTCGGATACACGCCGGAGAGCAATGACGCGCCGATACGACTGACCGACGCCATTGTGTTCTTGAACGCGCCCTTGAGTGTCTCGCCAGACTTGAGCGCGGCCCCGCCGAGACCGGCCTCCATTGCCTTCTGGAAGGTCTCAAAGTTGATCTTGCCATCAGAGGCAAGCTTGACGGTTTCCTCAGCAGACTTGCCGAGCTCCTTGCCGAGTAGCTGAATGATCGGAATGCCAGCATCATTGAGCTGCGCGATCACGTCGCCCTGAATCTTGTTGGAGCTTGCAACCTTATTGAAGATCGCACCCATCTCGCCCATACCAACGCCAGCGATTGTTGCAGCGTCACCTGTCAGCTTGAGGGTTCGCTCCAGATCCTTGCCCGGCTTGATACCAGCAGCGACAGCGCCGGCCGCAACGGTCGCGGCCTCGTCCATGCCGAACGCTGTTCCCTTCACTGCGGCCATAGCGTCGTTCATGATCTGCGCGACGCCCTCGGCAGAGTGCCCCAGTCCCGACAGCTTCGCCTTGGCTTCCTCGATAGCCTGGAGGCGCCCGAAGCCCTTGAATAGGGCCGTTCCAAATGCGCCGCCGACCGACAGGCCGCCAGCGATGCCGGCAGCCTTGAGAGCGCCACCCATGAAGCCAGTAACGGCTCCAGTGAGTTTGCTGCCAAAGCCTTTTCCGGCGCTATCGCCCGCCGATTCACCAACGCCGTCGAGTTCACGGCCTACGGACTGTTGGAGCCCCTTGAACGACGCCCGGACAAGGACATCGGCAACACCGATCGTAGGCATGGGGCCTCCTGTTTTAAGTTGTCAAATGTCGTCGGCGTCGAATCCGAACTGACCGACGAACATTTCGGCCCAGTTGCGTTCTGCGGCCTCGATGGCGCGGTCTATCTCGGTGTACGGTGCGGGGAATGGTGTCTCTTCGCCAGGCTTCCCACCGGCAGCGGCAATGCTGACCTGCCGCAAACCCTTGATGGCGTGCAGGATCTCCCGCAGCATCGTGATATTCAAGTCGAACTCAGAAATTCTTGGGGACCACGGCTCGGCATCGTCCGGCGCGGATAGCCGGAGTTCCGCAAGGTGCGCCGCGGTTTCCGGGTCGTTCGCTATTGCCTCGTTGAGCCTGCAAGCGGTGGGCAGGTTGTCGATCAGTTCGAGCAACCCAACCCACCGCTTACCCGCGTACCACTCCGCCAGATCCACGCCGTACTCCCGCAAGAGGTCGGCGCGGATCTGCGGACGGTAACGCTTGATTAGCTCTTCGAGGCGGTGTCTTCCCCCGGCTTACCAACGGTCTGCTCGTAATAGGCCATCACGCGCTGGATCAGGGCGGCATGGACGCGAAGCGGGATCTTCTCAGCCTTGTACGCCTCAAAATCCTTCTCCGACAGCCACTTTTCAAGGAATGTGAAGTCGTTCTGTCCCGTAGCTTCAAGATCCTTGAAGAACTCACCCGCCTCATCAGCGGGCAAGTCGAACAGGTCAGGGAACGTGATCCGCTTCCCGCCCTTGAGAGCGAGCACGAAAGGCTCCGGCTTAGCGACCTCAGCTTCGAGCGAGGCGAGGGACAGATTTACGTTCGGCTTATCAACGGCCATGGTGTTGCCTCCGGGTGTGAGGGGTTGGCTACTTGCTGGACTTGGGTGCTTCAGCCTTGAAGGCGTCGGCGGGTACTTCGGTGAATCCGTCGCGGCGAAGCTCTGCGGCCTCAGTGGCAACAGCGGTTTCGATGGTCAGTGTGCCTTTTGTGAACTTGGGCAATTTCGGCTCCTAAGATTTCGGGGTGTCAGGTGGTACGGTGCGCGGCGCCACCCAGAGAACGCCGCGCACCGGGATTGGGGGACTAGACGGCGGCAGTGAAGCCCAGCGCCGTCTTGTTCTTCACAGCGCCAGTTCCGCCGATGTAGTGGCGAACCGGGACGCCGATCACGGAATCCGTGAAAACGTCGAACGTGTACGCCTGGGTAATGGCGTCGGACGTTCCCCACTTCTGGGAATCCGTCGCGGCGAGCTTCACCGAGCCATAGCCGCGGCCAAGGATCCAGTTGTCAGCGGCGGGGCCATCAGAGCCGATAATGAGCATGCGGTATTCCTGCCCAACCGGAAGGTCCGGCTCATCAATGACGATTTCGCCCGATGCCACAGCCTGAGTCACGGCGGTAAGACTGGTGCCGTAGGTCAACTCCTGCATGTGCTTCTTGCCGGTCTCCAGCGCAGTGAACTTCACCGAGCGGGCAACAGAGTCGATGTCAGAGCGGACAGGCCCGGCATAACCGAGTGCCGAGATGTCGGACTTCGAGATGTCTCGCCCATATTCAAATCCGTCCGGCGTGACGAGACCGACAGGCAGGTATCCGAGGGCCTTCAGGTCAACGAGCGCGCCGCCGACGCCGAACAGGCTTGCGGGGAGCTCGACGGACGTGGGAGCCAGGAACGCGATGGCTTTCTGGATCTTGCGGACAAGGTTCCGATTGTCGGATTCCTGCTGAATCGTGGCAAACGTAGGCATGGGAAATAGACCCCTTTCAAGGGCTCAGAGTTAGTTGATTCCCCGAACGGGGTTTTAGAGGGGCCGGGACGTCACAAAGAAGGTCCCTACAGCCTTGTTGAGCGTGTCCGATTGGTAGGGCACATCAGCGGGGGTTACGTCCTGCTCGATGGAGTCGATGAAGCCGGATGGGGTTTCGATGCCATCGCCGATGATGGATGCGGCAATGGATTCGAGCGTGTTCACGGCCTGTTGCCCAGGTGCGTAAACCTCGATCGTCGCCCGATCTACACGGTCAACGAAGCCGCGATTGCCGCCCGTCACGTAGATCAAGGCGATTGGGAACGGGCCCCCAAGCGCGCCGTATGAGTCGGCGGGGAGTTGGTAGTGCGCCGACACCGGTTCGCCTAGGTGGGTTGCGCCGTCGATCAGGTCGAACAGTGCCTCGCGGGCGTCCGGGAAGATGAGAGCGTCGATCAATTGCCCCTCGCCTTCATGGAGTCAGCCACGCGCAACAGGACAGCGTCACGGGTGTCTTTCCAGTCACGGCGCGTCTCACGAACCACCGCACCGGCCCGACGCTCATTCGCCCAACCGGCAACAACCGTCATGGGTGCCGCGGAATACTCGCCGCGGCCAACAGACTGCGCCTTGCGTGCCAGATCACTAGCCGCGTTCATGGTGGCAGTGCCGATGATGGACGACGCGCCAAGCTCCTTGAGCCCGGCATCATCAGCCATGTAATGCTTCGAGACTTTATGGAGACTCACGCCATCACCAGCCCAACCTCGGAACCATGCGGCCACTCACCAGGGCGCCCATCCACAGACCACGTGCCGGCCATGCGCGCACCAGTTGGGACGCGGATACGGTCAGCCGGTAGGAACGTGAAGCCGGGATCCCGATAAAGCACGGCTGTGCTACTTACGACGTCGGAACGGTCCAGCGGGTCAGCAGTTGCGCGGGGAGCCAAGAGACAGCCCGTCACGGTAATTTCCTGCACCGGCAGCGGATTACCCTTAGCATCCTTACCGCCGCCCCGCAGCACGGTCACAGAGGTCAGCCACGAGCGCGGGAAACGCTTCACAAGCGACTGGCCCGGCACGTGATAATCACCCGGGAGCGCGAAGGCGTAACCCATCAGACCCCCATTGGAATAGTCCAGGCTTTACGCTGCGGACGGGACTTGCCCAGCAGTCGCTTGTCGGCGGCAGACAAGTAAACGTTGCCATCAGGGTTGAGCACCTTGCCGCCCATGGAGAACGGACCAGTCCCGAACTGGACCGACTCAAAACCGGCAGTCGGCGCCTCGGTTGAGACATCCATGGACCGCTTGACCATCCGACAGACAACGAGCTTCGGAATATCAGGGTCCATAGTCCCGGCGAGGATTCGTGCATCAAGGTCCGGGTAATTGCCGCAAACCTCAATGGACGCCTCGTGGAGCTTCTGAGTTGCGGCGGCGTCATCCTCGAAAGGCAGCCCGGGCCAGTGCGCCTTCAGATCCGCCAGTGTCGCATAGTCGGCGGCCATGGTGCCTACTTCCGGGGACGGCCACGGCGCGGGGCCGCAGCAGTGAAGTCAGGGGCGGCAGACTCGGGCTCGGGTTCGGCGTCGTCAACCTCGTCGGCGGCGGGATCTTCCGCTGCATCTGCGGTCTCGGGCTCATCGTCGCCTTCATCTGCGTCATCGTCAGTCACAGATTCCGACTCGGGCTCAGCGGTGAGAACATGATCCCCAACAAGGCCATCAGCCCACTCGGGAAGCTCATCACCCGGGGCAAACTGCACCGGGCCAGTCTCGCCATGGACAATTACATGCGCGGCGAAAGTTGCCACCTTGACTCCTAAAGATTGGGGCCGAACGGCGCCCAGGCATAAGCCCGGACGCCGCCCAGCGGTCAACTACAGAACCGTTGCGGAAAGCGTCAGGTTCGTGTTCGCCGGAACCGGCAGAGTGACAGCAGACGCCTTGGTCCACAGTGCAACCGGATCCTGATCCGAATAGGAGCCGACAACGACACCGGGCGCATCAACGGAATCGACACCATACTCAGCATCCAGCGACTCGGCAGTGATGCCCCAAAGGGTCTCGCCAAGCTTCTGGCCGGCGCCCGGGAGGAACACGACCTTCTTGGCATCGATGATTGCCTTAGCAGCCCCGGCATCGTCCTGGATCTGCGCCTCATAGAGCGACACGGGCGGGAGGCCGAAGGACATCAGCATTGCGTTGATGGCATCAACCGTGACGATCTGCTGAGTCGCGCCAGCCGGGAGGCAGAGGGCGCGCACATCAGAGTTGCGCATCAGCGAACTGAGCACGTCCTGGCTGGTCAGCATCGCGCCGGGACGGACACCGTTGGTCTTGACGTACTCCGTCTGCCATGCCAGCAGGTCATCCAGAGGCTTGGATCCGCCGGCGTTCCACTTCGTTGCAGCGGTCTGCGTGTGGGATGCCTTGCGCTGGAAATCAGCCTCAAGGACAAGGCCGTTCTCGTTGAGAGTGACCTTGCCTTCTGAGATCGCCTGACCTCGGGCAACTTCGGCGCGGGCGTGAATCTCCTTGGCGAGATCCACTGCATCGTTCAGGATCGCGTCAACGATTGCCGTGCTGATGCCGCGCATCTTGAGCCGGTCGAACTCGCCAAGGCGACGCTTGACCGAGATGGGCGGAATCGAGCCGCTGATGCGGTCAACACCAACCCGGCCAGAAATCGGAGACTCAGCATCCCACGAGCGGTACTTAGCAGCCTTCGCAAGGCCGCCACCGCCAACCGATGCGCGGAAGTCGATGTCATTTACCATCACGTCAGGCAGGTAAGCAGACAGCCCGAACGAGTTCTGCGGCAGGTCAGCCAGGGCCGTCCGAACATAACCGGTCAGCTCCGTAGGAGTGATGTAATCACTGGAAAGAACAAGTGCCATGGTGCGCCTCCTTAGGCGAAGATGATGCGGCCAGCGGCAGAAGTCTTGCCACCAGCATCGACGGGAACGGGCAGCTTGGCCTCAATGACGCGGCCATGCTCAAGCAGCGCAGCAGCCACCGGGGTGGCGGTAGAGGCCGGAGCGGAAACGCCAGTGAACAGGAACCCGGCAAGCTCCTTGGTGGTCAGCCACAGTCCGTACTTGCCGCCAGCAAGCTTCTGCAGCGGGATGCCCGACTTCAGGTAGCCATCCGGGTAGTGGGTTGCCTTAGTGAACGTCGAAACGTCCAAAGTGATGGTCTGCGCGGCATTGGTGCCATGTGCAGATCCAAGCCAAGACTGGTTGTCCTGGCCGAAGGTCTCACGCTTCACGGTGATGTCCATTTGATCCCTCCTCGGGATATCGAAGTGCTATTTCTTCTTGCGACTTTCGTACAGGGCCTGACCGGCAGCGAGAGAGCCGCCAGCCGGGTTGGTGTCGCCATTGCGGTTGCCGGAGTCATGCACCGGGGAGCCCTTCAGAGGCTTACCCTCAGCGCGGGCGTAGAGCTCGGAGATCTTCTTGGCGGACGCGAGGAAGCTGGCCTCGTCCGTCCCCGTCACCAAATCCCGGTACTCTTCCGGGACCGGATGGGTTGCCAGTGCAGACAGGCGGGCGTTGGTGGCCTTGAGCTTCGCGTTCTCGGCCGCCTGATCGTCCCGCTCTTTCTGGGCGCGCTGGATGTCGGACAGCTTGGCATCCTCGGCGGCCTGGATCTTGGCCTCAGCCTCAGCGGCGCGCTTCTCGGCAGCTTCCCGAGCTTCGCGCTCGGCCTTCAGCGCCTTGATGCCACCCTCGCCTAGCTTCTCGTCAGCCTTTGCGGCTTCGGCAGCAGCAGCAGCATCAGCCGCGGCCTTCGCTTCGGCATCGGCGGCGGCCTTTGCTGCGATCTCTTCTTCGGTCATTGCTTGACTCCTTCAGTGGTTGCCGCATCGCACGGCGAAAAACCCTGCCCGCATCGCACGGAAGGGAAAATATGGGCCGCTTGGGGCGGCTAGTGGGTATGGACGCCGTCTTTGACGGCGTTGGGGAAGTTGCGGCGCATGGAAAACACGGCGGCCTTCAACTGTTTGTTCTTGTCGCCAGGAGGTAGCGATTCAAGGAATGCCGCAACCTCTGGGCTGTTGTCATCAGTCGCGCTCGTGTACATGTCGTAGTAGTTGTCCGGCAGATACCCCTTGGGATAGTCAGACGCCTTCGATATGCGGACAACTGAACAATCACAGTCGCCGTGGAAAGCATCGCCCTTGCCGGTTCCGCGCCTGTCACCAGCCGACTGCTTGGAGTGAAAAACTGCGTCCCGCGATGCCAGCACGAGGCAAAACGCACATGTCTTCGCGCCGGTCGGAACCCGAGCCCACGCAACACCTTCACGCTTGGCGTTGTAGGAGACCGCATCCCGGCCCGGCTGCTTCACGTACTTATCAACAGCACTTAGCAGCCCGCCAAGCATCGACGCCGGGTCCGGGGTCCAGAGTTGGCCGGCAAGGTATCGCACCTTGGACTCGACCGCCCCAGTAGGGATGCCGCCAGCCCCAGCCATCGCCCGGAACGCGCCGGACGCGCCGGATGCCGCCCGCATCTCTTCGTAGTAGTCCAGCGCCAGCGACTCGGCGACCGGCCCATACTCGGACACCAGCAACGGAACGAACTCAAGCAGCGCATCCCGCACCGCTTCAGGCTTGGCAAGGTCCAGTGTTCCGAAGAACCCCGCAAGCTCATCGCGGACCAGCTTCGACAGCCCGGCATTAGCGGCACGGAACTGCTCAATGACCGGATCGGCCATGGCTAACCGCCAGCACTAAACACGGGAGCAGGGGAAGCCTTCGAGGCCGCCACCAGCGCGTCAAGTCGCTGCCCGGCCTGTGCGCGCTTCACATAGGCAAGGTTCCGTTCAATCTGCGACTTCGACAGCCCATATTCCTCCATGGCAACCTCAGGATCACCATTCGGAAACGCCGTCGTGTACTTCAACGCCGCATCAGCACGCGCCGCACGAGTAGGTGTGCCAGCATTCGCAAAATGCGCCGAAAGTCCACGCAACTCAGCAGCCATGGCATCCGTGACACCGCCATACTTCACAGCAAGGACCGTGCGCGCCAACTTCTCATGGGCGATCTTGTAACCCAGATCGACCTCATGCTCAACCATTGCGATCATGTCCGACTCAGACGCCAGGATCGCATCAGCCGACGACGGGTTGTCATGAATGATTCCCAGATAACCAACCGGGATCGACAACTCACTAGACACCATCAATCCGATGGTCCGCATCATCTCAGAGTGCGGCTGCATAGACGCCTGCTGCAACTGCTTCAGGTCCGGGCGGACAAGCTTCTGCTCATCCTCATCGAACACGTCAGGCAGAGCCCACAAACCGCCCATGAGCGCGTCAAGCGGGGAAATGCGCTTACCGTCCGGGCCCGTAAAGTGCGCCTCGTCAGCGCCAAGCAGTGCCCGCTGCGGGGCACTGAAGAACTCGGCAGTGACTTCCTGCCGGAGCATCGTCCGCACACCCTTGTCGATGTAACCCATCAGCGGGCGCGTCACCCTGGAGCGACCGAACGGGCGGGACAGTGACCAACCCCAGATGTAAGGGATGCAAGGAATAAGACCCGAAGCATTAGGGATCTCGCTCGTAACCATCCAGCCATCACGGCCAGACTCAACACGCAACGTCAGGCCCGGAACGTACAGCAGCGCCTTCAGCGGCGTGACCATCTCAAGAGCCAACGTCACACGGTTAGTCCGGGCGTCAACCTCCGCCGTCGCCTCAAGCGCCGTCCGAGCCGCCACAATCACATCAGGCTCACCCAGGGTGGTGTCACCCGGGGTCACGAAAACGAATGCCACCGAATGCTGCAAAGACGACTCAATCGCCATCCGCTCCACAGCGCTCAGATAGTTGTCCTCGAACGTCGCACTGATCTCATCGAGCAGGGTGGACGGGCGGGGAAGCGTAAAACCATCAGGACGGATCCGGGACGCCGGAACCTTGATACCCTTCGAGGCCCAACCGATCGGCGTCTGAAAATCAATCATGTGCGGCGGAACCGAAAAGCCGATCCGATCCAGACGCTTCTTATCCTCCACATACGCCGCCCGCAGGTTATTACGGGAACCCTTGCGCCGGATCGTAGACAGCATCCGATAAAACGCCGCCGACTCATCAAACGAAAGCTTCCGAAGAATGTCAACAGCCATCAGCGCCACCCCTAACCAACAATTGCGTGTCGCTGCTTCCGCTCGGAAGCTTGGCGACGACGTTTAGCGAACTTGAGCGCACCGAAATGCGCGCACGTGATGGAAACAATGGGGGACAGGTCAACGTCAAGGCTCAGACGGTTCCACTTGAAAGAGCCCGGACGATTCTTGATCTGATCCTGCACAGTGTTCTTCGCGGAATGATCAAGATGCTCCTGCCCAAAGTGCGTGATTGCCGGGTGGCGCTCCACGGCCTCGCGCAGCATCACGCAGGCTTGGGAGTACTCATTGGCATCCAGGATCCGAACAAGCATCTGCTTATTCTTCAGAGCGGCCTCGATGATCGGACGTGCCGGCGAATAAGCATCGACCACCACAGGAATACGGCGCTTAGCGCGCGTCCATAACCAATCCACAAGAGCAGTCGTGCCCGCCTCATCGAACGGGGCATCGGCAGCGAGCTCAAGATGCACGCCGCCAGTGTCCGAGAATGTGGCCACGCCGATAGAGACCTTTGTGCGCTCCGGATTCATGTCCACTCCGATAGCCGCGAGAGGCCACTCAGCGTCCGGGTTCTCGATGGCCAGTTCATCCCACTTTTGAGGAGTGAACGCGAGCTTGCCGATATCTGAAGGCGTCGGCCACATATTCAGCCGCTCCCGGGCAAAGGACCGCGGCGACATCCGGAACTGCTCGCCCTCGACCGTGCGCAGCTTTATGCGGCCACCGAGAGCCGGGTTGCCGTCTGACCAGTTCTTGCGGTCGGCCGTGAAGATCCGAAGCTCTTGCTCGTCCATCTTGTCCACGTCACCGGCCGGGGAATGCTCAACCCATGCAGACCGCTTGTCAGCCCCAGTGATGGCAGCGTTTCGGACGCGGACGAAAGGCGCGCCACGATCAGACAGATACCGTGGCGGGGTGCCCATGTAGATGATGACAGGATCGCCAGACGGAGAGGCTGACGTGGTGGGCTCCAGGGCCTCCTGCTCATCCTCTTCATACTCCTGCCCCTCATCAACCACGAGTACGTCAAAGGAGCTACCGCGGCCCGCGCCGCCAGTGCGTGCGCCGACCTCGATCAACCCGCCATTGATTAGCTCAATGGCTTCCTGCCCGTTAGTCTTCCGAATCTCCTTGACCAGAGCATTCAGCTCCGGGAACTTCGCATACGGGTCATTGACCTTCGTGCCAAAGAAGTGCATGAGGCGCTTGAACGCCTTACGGGCAGAACTCAGCAGGTGCGACGTGTGCAGGATCTTGAGATTGAGGGCCACCATAAGGTAGAGCTCAACAATTTCCAGCGCTCCATTTTTACCGTTCTGCCTCGGGACACTCAGACCCCAAGTCGAAGAGCACCATCCCGAGTCGTCGGTGCGCAACCATGCGCGGACCGCCTCAGCCTGCCAAGGGTCCGCAATGTGGTTGTAGCCCTCTGCAAACTCAAGCGCCCTGTCGGCATGAACCATGCTGTAACCGCGGGGTGATGGTGCGGTGTTGAATCGTGCAATCTGCGAACCGATCAGCACGACACATCACCTACGCCTTTTGCTGTTGCATCAACCTCTGTAGCGGGGAGACGTTCGAGGGAAGGTTCGACGGGGCTGCCTGTGGTGCAGCCTTAGTATCGGCAGGGGCAAGCTTCGAGAGGATGCCGGCCAGTGCGGTGGCCTGCTGCCTGGCCTCAGCCAGCGGCGCTGCGAACTTCACTTCGACGATGTATGGCTCATCGTCACCACTTGGGAAGTCAAGCCGGAATTGCATCAGGTTCAGGACGCCCTTGCCCTGAATTATGTTGTCCAGCTCGTCCAGGCGGTCAGCGGTGCGGGCCGCTTCGAGCACCAGCGCATTGCGCGGAATGTCGGTCGTTGCCATCGCCTGCCAGATCGCAGAGCCGCGCTCACCAAGGCCGAGAGGGGTGTCCATGCGTGGCCTCCTGTGACTCGGGGGGAGATTTTTAGCTATTGCCGAGGGAGCGAAGAAGGGGCGGCGGGGAGGATGCCCTCCGCACCCCCTCAGGCTGCCAGCGAGAGTGCCTCACGAGCCCTTGAGGCCAACTCATTCTCGTCCACGCTCAAGCTGTTGCCCCTTGCGCTATTGCACCATCTGTGAGCCAGCCTGAGGGCTTCCGGTGAGTGGTCCGGGGTTGCTTGATGCGACTGGGGCACGATGTGGTCCAGTGATGCGGCCCAGCTGTCTTGATGGTGGAGTGTTGCATCTACTGGCAGCAGACATAGTTGGCACGTCCATCTGTCGCGCTCGTATATTTCACGTCGGATGGATGGTGCGATGTAGAACGAGGAAACCGATCGGCAGGCTTTGTGCATTGGCCTTTCAGTGCCGCGAGGCATTGACTTCAACCTCTCGCCGCAGATTGAGCAGCGCGGCAGTTGACTCGGGTCATACCCGGTCTTCTTGCGTTTTGACCTTGTCGCCGGGTGAATCCCATCCTCGGCCGTCTTGCGCGCCGCATATCCTGCCACCGCAACCCGTTGGGCTTCGCGGCAGACATCGCATCGGCAGCCACCGCGATAGCCGGAGAGTCCGCAACTTCTTCCCGGCGTTAGCGTCCCACCCTGCCACTTCACACTGGGCTTCCCGCGGTCCTTGCACTTCGGTGAGCAGTAGATGTTCCTGGCCGTCTTCGGCTTGAACTGTTCCCCGCAGACGCGGCATGGCACAATGTTCACATCGACTCCTTGAAAGTCGGTCATGCTCCCGGACTGTTAGCGCAGTCGCGGGAGCTCTCTATTTGGTTTTGCTCACCATTGCCGCGATGTCCGAAGCGGTTTCGCAGCCATCAAAACGGCTGTGCGTGGCGCTGGTCTGTTGCCCTTGGACTGGTTGCAGCGGCGACAACAAGCAATGGCGTTCTCTTCGACGTCTTGGCCGCCCCTGGCGTGGGGGATGATGTGGTCTACCTCGGCGCTATTGGGACGTAGCCCTTGCTGGTAGTTGAGCGTGACACCGCAGTATGGGCATTGCGTCCGCCCTTGTGCTTGGGCCTTGTGTAGGACCTTGGCGCGGAGCTTCTTCCACTGGGATGTTCCGGTGCGCGAGGTCGCCATGCGTGACCTCCTGAAAGTCTGCGGTTGCGTCCGGCCCGGGGAATGCCAGCGTTCGTTCTTGGCCGCGTTTCGCCCAGCTCCTACGTGTCGGTCACTGGGTTACATCTGGTCTCTGGTTGTGCTTCCGGTTTGCCTGAGACGGTGGCCGGATTGGTTGCCTTGTCTTGCGGGTCGCGGAGACGAGTGAAGATGTGCTTGCCGACTTCCAAGGACTAGCAGTTGTTTCGGCCATGCTTAGGGCGCACGTGGCAGCAGTAGGAATCGAACCTACCGTGGACCGGTTTACAGCCAGCCCTGGCACCTTGCCTCTTCTACTGCCGTGTGCCCCGGGCGGAAGAGCACCGGGGCTTGCGCGTCTCTCGACGTGGCGTTTTCATCACTCATATCGGGGGATCGTTTGTGTCCCCGCTGACCTATCAGGGGTCGAACCTGAAGCTTGCCGAGTAACAGTCGGCTGCTCTGCCAGTTGAGCTACAGGTCATTGTTGAGGCCCGCACCGTATGGGGGTCAGTGCGGGCCTCGGTCTTTAAACACGAAAGGCCGATCCGAAGATCGACCTGATTTTGAAGCCACTTGTGACCTCGCCAAGACTTAGCTTAATTCACTCCTGCCACTTCGGCAACATCACGATTCGGCGTGTCGGCTGCGGCCCTGAGCCACTTCAGGTTGTCGCCGTTCCATTCGGCGGCGCACCCGTCGCACTTGGCGGCCCACAGTACCGGCGGCGCGATGGCTTCGGCGTCGTCGTCCCAGTAGTGGACGGCGAGGCATGGCTCACGTTCGGGCCCATGGAACCGCTGACCACAGGCCGGGCATGGGATGGATGGGCGCCACGGTGGCCGTTTGGATTCGAGCATGGCCCTGATGTCATCAATCCATTCGAGCGTGACGCGCTCCAGGTAGGGCTGCCATTCACTGGATGCAGCCACCGCCCATGCTTGGAGGAGTGCGACGAGCCCGCCGCGGTACTCGTTCCCGGTCATCTCGAAGTGTTCGCTGAGTGCCCGTCCCTTGATCTCGTTTTCGAGCTTCACGGCCTTGGCATTGACGATCATCCCGGCACCACCTGAGCCTCCGCCTTGTGCGCCGAGACTGGATCCGCTTGCAGCCCGCAGCTCAGCCAGCAGCGGCGGGGCTTTGATGAATGACCCATCGTCCGCCTGGGTCATGTGCTCGTTGGTCAGTTGGTGGACATGGTCACTGAGACTCATTGGCGCTCTCCGATTTGGTAATGGTCACCATGACGCCGGGGCGCCCGTGGTAGGTCTTCTGTGCGGTGATGGATACGACCCGGGCGTCGTCGGTGATGACGCCGGCCAGGTGCCTGGTGGTCGACAACGAATCCAGGACGGCGCGGATCAGCTTGTCCAAATCCGGCTTGACTGCCGGGAGCGGCCAGCGTGGCCGTTTGGGTGGTGTGATATGGAACACGAGATGAACCGTGATCGGCCCGTCCAGCGGCGGCCCAGTGTGTCGCGCCATGGTCCCGGCCCGGATCTTCAGCCGCCATTCCCGCAGCTTCGGGGTGACGGCGACGATGCGGCCGCGGTAGGCGTTCACGGACCCTTGCGGGACGGGCATGCCGGGGATGAATGCGTGGATCATTGGTCGCCCCGAGTTTGATGCTCGGCCAATATCAGCTCGTCCGGGCCGAACCAGAGCGGCACATCCTCAAGACCTGCGACATGGAACGGGAATTGCTGGCTGCCATCGAGGTCCACGATGGTGCCGGCCTCGTCGAAGTACCGGCATGTGCGGGCGATGATGCGGACGGGATCCCCAAGTTTGAATTTCATTACTCTCCTTCAATGACAGAAGCCGCAGCATCCGCTACGGCTTCGTGGTGTTTTCCGATGTGGGTTTGTGGGCGGATCCCGGCTTTGACGTCGGCCCAGCATGATCTGCAGGTGTGGGCGTCTTGGCCGATGTGGTCGGCGCATGGCTCGGGTTTGGAGAGGTGGGCCCGTGCTGCTGCGGGCCAGTGTGGTCCGGGGTGGAAGATCGGCGCCGGCGTCTTGCAGCTTGCCTCCATGGCCTTGGTGGTGGCGGCGATGGTCAGGGCGCCCAGGCTTGGGACGTCGCGGTGCTTGTCGATCAATGACACCAGCGAGGCAACACCCCAGTCCGGTCTGATTTCGTGGAGCAGGTAGGCGACAGCGCGGCTCTGCTGATCCGTGATGGTCAATGGAAATTCCTTTCAGCCAAAAATCGCACAGCCTCGCATCACCTAAGGCGATGATTGGTTGGAAACTATTTCCCCACCTCTTTGAAAAGCACCCCAACACAAAGGCGAGAGAGCCCACACGAGGTGAGTATTAAGTACTTGGTCTTGGTCTTGGACGATTTGAGGAACAGCGTTCGGAACGCTTTCGGAACGGCGTTCTGCTTGCGTTACTTACTTGTTCTTGGTCTGCGATTCGATGAACTTCGCTTTGCGTTCCGCGGCCTTCTCCTTGGCGGCTAGAACCTGTTCCTTGGTGCGCTGGTACTCGTCCCACGAGAGGAATTGGTAATCCTCGCCGTCAGACGCCCAGAAGCCCGTCCTGATGAGCTTGGCGGCCAGTTGCTTACCGCGGGGCCATGACTCTACGAACCAGAGAGGCACAGCGCCGTCCGTGAGGTAGTCGGTGCAGTAGGTGCCCGCGAGGGTCCAGAGGCCGATGGCTTCGAGACCGGCCGCCCTGGACTTCGGGTGCGAGTGCATCTTGTCGTCGGCGTTGAACCACGCCATTGCTAGTCCTTTCTTCGGGGAATCCTTGGGCCTGGCCATTGCCCGGCCCGATTGCGCCAGTCAGTGAGCACAAATTTCGGTGGGATGACTAGGCTTTCGCCATGACTATTGATGTGAACGCCGCCGGGTTGCTCGCGCAAGTAATTCCGACGCTCTTGGTGATCCTTGCCCTGGAGGATAGGCTTTCGCCTTCCAAGATTTCGCGAGACAAGTGGCGCCGCGGACTAACGGTCTGGCGAGAACGCATCGTCGCCTGGAACCTGGTGGGGCTCGCCCTTTGCTTGGCTATAGTCGTCACCCAATTGGACAATTTTTTGGTCAACCTCTTCATCCTTGCGGGCGTGCTCCTCTTACTCGGGGTGCTCTTCGTGCTCTTTGCCGGCATGTTCGGGCGAGAAGAGGAAGAACATCTAACCCGGACCGCCGATGCGACCGAGTAGCGATCTCATGCAGCAGTGAGGGTGTCGGCCATGCAGGCGACGAGGTCGCGGGCGGCTGGTGGAGTGACAGCGTTGCCTGCTTGCATGGTGCGTTCCTTCATGGTGCCGAGGACGGTGTAGTCCTTGGGGAAGTCCATGCCCCACATCTGTTCGTGCGGCTGGATCATCCGAAAGGCGACGTAGGCGACGTCTTGCTCGGTGTGAGTCACGAGGCCGTGATGGTTGCCGCTGGTCCTTCTCTTCCAGCTCGGTCATCTTTGGTCCTTTCTTGTTTGGCACGGCGGCGCCGGCCGCGATGTAAATGGATTAGCCCGGGAGTACCGTTAGCCAAGTAGTCTCTGGAGCTCGCAGAAAGCGGATAACCATGGCCTTGTTCCAGTTCGTTGTTCACGGAGTCCTTGAAGTTGATGCGGACGATCTCGGAGTGGCTGCCGCGAACTCTCTGGCCGGGAGTGACAACCCTGAAGCGGCCGGATTTGAAGCAGGGCACGCGTTCCGGCAGAACCCGGCGGCCGGACTTGAGCTGCTCCTCGGGGCCTGTGTTTTGGCCGACCTGACTAGCAAGCTTGACGTTCACGGTGCGCACCATACGGTCCATGGGTTCGGTGTGGAGGTCCGGCCGATCAGGCTTTCGCCCGACGAGCCATAGGCCGCGCTCAGGCCGCCACCAGTGACCCTGCGTCGGATAGCGATAGTGCTGCGACGATGAACAGGTCCCGTGCGGCTGGCGGGGTTACCGCGTTGCCGGCTTGCTTGACCTGTTCGCGCTTGTTGCCGGTCATGATGTAGCTCTTCGGGAAGGCCATGCCCGCACTGATCTCGTAGGGTTCGAGCATCCGGAACTCGCAATCCTCAATTTCCGGCACGGTCCACTCGGTGACGGCGTGGTGCTGGCCGCCTGCGCTGAATGTTCCGAACGGGTCCGTGGTTGGCGCATTTGATGCGGCCAGGTGCTCGGGGGAGGTGCCGCGCATGGTGGTGATCATGGCGAACCGATCGGTGGTGCTGATCGTTGGGATGGCCTTGGACACCGGGTGCATCTGGCCGTTGCCGTAGTACTCCATGAGCAGACGGCTGCCCGGCGTCGCGATAAGCGACTGGTGGCCAGCCGTCGTGATGGTCCCCAGCGGCTCCGTGGCAGGCTTGGACATCTCAGCGCCACTGCCGCGGCTCGAGTTGTTCCGCATGATCAGCGGCAGTGCGAGCAGCCCAGTTTCGTTCCGGGTCGTCTGCGTCCGCATGGGATCACTTGCAAGCTGTGCCTGCTTCCCTTCCCGGCCTTCCACCGGCACGAGCAGTGACCGTGTGTAGCTGGTCGTCTGGGTCTGGAACGGCTCGGCGTGTACGGGGCTGATGATCTCGGCGCCGCGGACGGCATCGATGCTTACTGCTTTGCCGTGGTAGCGCTTGAGTCCGGCCGCGATCCTGGCCATGGTCTTGGGTACGAGCGGCTTGGTGCGGTCGCCGATGCGCTGGCCGCGCAGTTTCCAATCGATCGCGGAAGCGGCAGGCAGCCAGCCCGGTTCGATGATCGCGTTCTTGCAGCGCGTGTTGGGGCAGCGGTAGACGTACTGCGCCTTGTAGCGGCCCCAACGGTAGTTCGGGTTCTTCCATGACTGGACGCAGCGCACCGTCTCGTCGCACGTCCCGCAATGCGCCAGGGGCATGAGCAGGTCAAAGTTTGGCCGGCGGTTTCCCTTGAGCCAGAACATCACGTACATGCGATCCCTCGACTGGGGCGCGGGGAGTCCGCCAAGCTGGGCGTGCATCGAGTTCATGTAGACGATGTGGTGCTCGTATCCGAGCGCGTCCATGGCCATCAGCCAGGCGTCGAACATGACCCACTTGGCGGCGTCCACTACGTTCTCGGTGATGATGAGCTTGTACTTGTGCCATTCGGCGAAGCGGGGCACGTCCCACATGGTGGCGCGGGATCGGTCGGCTGCCTCGTCCGCGATGGAGTCGCCGAACAGGTCGTGCTGGTTGGTGACGCGCTTCTTGCCCTTAGCGACCGAGTGGTTGGTGCACTCGGGGGATGCCCAGAGAATGTCCGAGGTGGCGATGTAGCGCGGGTCCGTGATCTGAATGTCCGCACAGACGTGCTCCGTCTCAGGGTGGTTGGCGTTGTGCGTCTCGATGGCCCGGGCCCAGTGGTTCATGGCCGTCTTGATCGTCACGCCGGGGACTTCCAGCGCGCCGGTGGAGGATCCGCCGGCGCCGCAGAACATGTCCGTGGCGGTCAGCTCGTTATTGGCCTGCTGCATGAACAGCAGCAGGTCGTCCAGGACGCTCTGGCGCTCAAGTAGTGCGGTGCTCACGTGATGTTCCTTCCGGGCGTGTGGTGGTATCCGCGTGGCGGCATTGGTGTGGCGGGTGCTTCGATGACGATGACTTGTCTGGCGCCGTGTGCGCCGGGGAAGTCGCGGCCTGGTGCGAGGTAGCCTTTGCCGGGCCCGGTGATGTGGGCGCGGTGGCGTAGGGCTACGGCGTTGAGGTCGTTGACGGCATCGGTGAGGAGTTCCTCGCACTCATCAATGGTCGTGACGGGCGCGCCGATGACGGGCCAGAACGCTTGGATTGTGTGGGTTGGGGCGGGCTTCTTGCGCTTGCTCATCGTCGGTCTCTCTTCTCGCGCATCACGTTGAAGATGGCTTGGTCCTGTGTGGGGTTGCGGTAGGTCTGGCGCGACTTGTCGTCAGCGTCGTCCGCGATCCGGGCGGTCACGTGGTGGTCGCAGTTGCTGTTCATGCAGCCGAACTGGGATCGGCAGAGAAAGCAGCAGACGTCTGGCCTCACGCGACGTCCGCCCGTTCCGTGATGTTGGCCTTGATGAGGTCCGGATTGAATCCTGACCAGTGCTCGTCCCCGTCGATGGTGGAGACGTAGACGACGGGGGCCTGCATGTAGTCGAGTGCCTTGATGAACTTCAGGGCGGTCTCGTCCTGGCTGACATCGACCTTGGTGTAGTAGATTCCGGCGCGGTCGAGCATCCGGAATGTTTGGGTGCACTGGACGCAATCTGGCTTCGTATAGACGACCGTGGCGACACCCTCGCGGGCTTGGATTTCGTGGGCGTGGGTCATGGTTTCCTCTCAGATGCGGCGCCAGTAGTAGTAGGAGGAGCAATATTCCTACTACTACTGGCGTGCGCGGGCATGAAAAAGGCCGCTCGGTGGCGGCCTTGGTGGGGGTAGGTAGTGCGGGTGGGCTACTTCAGTGCGCGGCCGAGTGGTCCCTTGAGGATCAGTACGCGGACCGCGTAGATGGGCAGGACAAGCTGCCAGTACGTAAGCCCCAGTTCCGGGAACCATGCGGCGAAGAACCACCACACGATGAGAACGCGGATCCCGAGGCCCACGAGCGACCCGAACAACTGCCCGAAGGTATCCATGGTGGAGAGTTTCGGGCGGACAATTTCGGCCTTGATGTATGACTCTGACATTGGATCTCCTTGGTTCGTTTGGATTGACTAAAACGGTGGTTCGGAGTCGGGCCCGTTACCCCAGCCGCCGCCGTTGCCGGCGCCTTGCGGGGGCGTGGCCCATGGGTCTTCCTGTGCGGCGGGCTGATTGCCGCCCCAGTTGCCGCCGCCAGCGTTGCCACTCGATGCCTGGCCGCCGCCTTGGCCGCCGGAGCGCTGCGTCCGGTTCACCTTGGCGTTCGCGTACTTGAGGGACGGGCCGATCTCGTCAACTTCCAGTTCGATGACGGTACGCTTCTCGCCCTCCTTAGTTTCATAGGACCTGGACTTGAGGTGCCCGGACACGATGACGCGCATCCCCTTGGTTAGCGATTCGGCGACGTTCTCCGCAGCCTCACGCCAAACCGATGCCCGAAGGAACAGGGTTTCGCCGTCCTTGAACTCGTTGCTGTTCTTGTCGAACGTGCGCGGGGTGGACGCGATGGTGAAGTTGGCCACCGCGGATCCGGACGGCGTGAACCGCAACTCAGGATCGTTGGTTAGGTTGCCAATTACGGTCAAAGTCGTTTCGCCGGCCATGTTCAGTAGCTCGTTTCGTTGGTTGCGATGGTCTGGAGAACTTCAACCCATTGGGCTGCCAGTTCATGTGTGAAGTAGATGTAGTTGCCGCCGCCCATTCGGAGCATGACGCCGAAGTCCGCGATGGGGCTGGCGTGCACCCGCTCGATGGGGGTTGCGGTGATTGAGATGGTCATTCGCTGGTCTCCTGGTGGTTGTCTTCTCGTACTGCTGCAAGGATTTTCTGTGCATCCTCGGCGCTGATCTTGTTCGGGTGGCCCCATGTAGTGCCTATGACTTGCCCTGCCGTGGCGAGCATCTGCTTACTGTCACCGTCGTAACCGGCGGCAGTTAGTGCGTTGGTGATTGCTTGCCATTGAGCCCGCCACGGCTCGGTAGATGGTTCGGCCAGGACAGCCACAGTGTGCTGCTTTACCTTCTTCTGGCTGATGCGGACAGGGATGGTGAACGGGGCATCAATGTGGGACATTGCGATGACCTCTACGCCGCCTACCTTTTCGCCCGCGTAGATCACTTCGGGGTTGTTGACCAGCTTCACGGACCGCCCAACCCATGCATCCGACTCGACGCCCCACCCGTTAGCGATGATGCGGAGCATTCCCTTTGACGGTTTCCACGGTCGCCCGTCCATGCCGACAAGGTCGACAATGACTGGCTTGACTGCATCACCTTTGCGCACGGCAGCGATGGTTGCGACGATGGGTGCGCCGGTTAGGTCCGAGGCGTTGAGTTGGTCCGATTTGGCTACAAGAGCCTTTGAGATGTCCATGACTAGAACACGATCTCCGTTTCTGTGTTGAGCCCAAGCAATTCCTCGGCTCGGTAGATGGCCCACATGGGCAGGCTGATGAGGTCGGCGTTCGGGTAGCCAGGCCAAGTGCCGGACTCGACGCATTCCCGGTAGATCCGTTTTGCCCGGTCATTGAGTCCGCGGCCGATATCGATGGCTTCCCAGTCGAGTTCCACCACGGACACGAGATATGGCGCCGTCTTCTCAACCAGCACGAAGTGGAATGGCAGTTCTTCGCCGGTTGCCGCTTTGACGCCGTCGATGTAGTGGGCCGCTGACTGGTGATAGCCGAAGTTGTGGGCGGTCTTGCCGAACTCGTTTGGGTCGGCGTTGATCGTCGTCTTGAGGTCCACCAGCACGCCGGGCTGCCATGCGTCCGGGCGGCACTTGAGCATGAGCCCGTCTTCCTCCCAGAACACGGACTGTTCGGCACGGTGCCCGGTGAATGCGGCCCGTGCGAGCGGGTGCGCCATGACTGCATCGCGCATAGCCTCAATGCCTGCCCACTCTTTCGGCGTGATCGGGATTAGCCCCTTCGCCTTCGCTTCGTTCGCCGGGATCTTCCACTTGTTGCCCAGCTTGTCCGGGACGTCGATCACTTCGTGCAGTGAGGTGTCGCCTTCGAGGATGAGGCTGTGCGCGAGTGTCCCGATGTCGTATGCGTCCTTGTGCACCGGATTGTCGCGCTCCCATTTCCAGTGTGCGGGCGTCCGTGTGGCAAGCGTCTTGAGGCTGGTTGATCCGAGCGCCGGGTCTGCGTGGTAGTCCTTGTTCGATAGGAGATCGAAGATGCCTAGGCCTGGTGTGTAGCTCATTTGCTCCCCCTAAATGGGCAATAAAAAACCGCCTAGCTGGCGGTGTCGCATTCGCAGGTTTCCCCGCGGAGTAGTTGTTCTATTTCGTTGAGGCACCATGCCCCGTTGCCTTTTTGTAGGCTGATCTGGTGCAGCGCCATCAGGTTCCGCCGCTCAGCCTCACACTCAGGCATGTCAGTACCATGCCTTTCGTTCGGCTTGGGTCATGAACGGGTTGTATTCCTTGTACAGTCCGCCGTGGTAGGCGCTGGAGTCGCCCGCCAAGTTCCCGGCCTGCCATGCGGACATGAGTGCGTTTTGCATCCACTCCGGAGTCCATGCGGCATGTCCGTCTTCGATGGCGTCAATAGCGGCCTTGATGGCATCCGTGGTCACAAACTCGGGCAGGTTTGGGTCAGGCTTCGTCTCGCTCATCCGTGTTCGTTCCTTTCGTAGTCGTCGGCCAGCCCATGCTCCGGGGTGTCTGGCGTGAAGAAGTCGAACTGCTCACCTATGGCAGCGCACTTTTCGCAGTACCAGACATCATCACTACAGTTCGCAGAATTCCAGGGGTTTGAAAATGATCCGTGAATGGTGGCTGGAACGGGCGCCTTGTGGAGGTTTGAGACACAGCCGCTCATCCTTCACCCCGCACAGTTGTGGCGCGGGCGCGGAGCCATGCGCCCACAAAGATCGGCTGGTCACCCAGTACCGTGTCCGCCGCCTCTTCCAATGCCTCCGCCTTGGCTTCAGCGACTGGTCCGAACCCGGCAGCGGTCAGGGCTCGTGCGATGCTGGCCGCCTGAGTCTCGTAGGGCAGCGTGTCGCTGGGCATCTGGTATCCGCCCTTGGCGAGTTCCTTGCGGAGCACTTCCGTCATCCCGCTCATGCCGTCTTCCTTTCCCTGATCTGCCGCGCCTGAAGAGCGAAGGTGTGACACATCTGTTTGATCCATGGATCTGGTCCACGGAAAGCCCTTTGATGGTCACAGAATGCCTGGTATTCGCGGTTGAATGATCGCCGGATCGCTACCCGGTACGTGAGCCATGTGAACCTCACGCCCCCTCCGTTGCGGTGATCGCGGCGAGTGTTCCGCAAGGCCACGTCATGCCGTCGTCGTGTTCCCAGTCACACAGCGCACAACCAACCGGACTGCCGTCTTCCATGACGGGTACGTGCAACTCCCGCACCCGTTCCAGCGCGGCCTGCTGATCCCGCACCATGGCGAGGAGGGCGGGGATGTCCGTGCGGGCGTGGGCGATGAATGAAGCCAGTGCCTCAACTTCGGCCATCTCGGAAAAGTGGCCATCCGTCCAAGTGGAGAAATCAACTACCAAATTCCCATTTGGCGCAACAGCAAGGCACATAACACCCGCGTATGGCTCTAGTTCCCACGGCCCCTCAGTGGCGGCGTCTGCGCGTGCCTGGATCTGGGCTAGGCGGTCGGTCATTCCGTGCCCTCGTCGAGGATTTTCATGGCCGCTTCAGCAAGCCTGGAAATGAATGCGGCCCGGACGATTGGGGTACCTTCTGCAAACACCTTGACGACAGTCCCATCAGGCCCGATGCATCTCCGGGCGAGTTCGGCCATAGCTATTGCCATGCCGCCCGTTGCTACACCTTCGTTGCGTTTGTCGCTCATTTCTCGTTCTCCTGTTCGATAAGTTTCTTCACACCACTGATCGCATCCCTGCGCACCCGCCAGTTCTCTGCGGTTTCCGGGATCGCCTCGATACTGGCAAGGACCGTGGGCAGGGTGGCCGTCACGGGGTGGGCTCGCACAGGACGGTGGCGGGGAGGTCGATCTTTGTTGCTCCCTGCGCTCTTTGCTCGCCCGGAATCAACCAGAAGTCGAATTCGGGGCCGTCTTCGTCCGCGTATCTTTCGTAGACAATGCCAGCGTCTGAACGAATTACGGACTCTGCGGGCAGCGCGTCCAGCTCTTCGACGCTCTCGATGGTGCGGGGCTTGGAGGCTTCGAGCGCTTCCTCCGCTGCCAGCCGTGCGCTATGTGGCGTCAGTTTCCCCTTGCGCTGCAAGATCATGATGTACTGCTTGCCGTCGCTGGCTTTGACTTCCATCTCGACATAGTTGGGGGCGTCGTGTTCATCCAACGTGGAGCGCATGGCGTCCGCGATGAACAGTAGCGTCCTGGCGGTGTCTGGTCCGCCAGCGTGCATCTTGATTTCAAATCCGCTCGGCGTGCTGCCCATGCTGTCCAGCATCAGTTCGTCTCTGTCACTCATTTGTTCCCCCATGCGTAGTCGTTCGCTGCGGCCTGGATCTCGGCTTGGGCTGCGGAATCCATAGCGTCCTTGGCGGCGGCAACCTTGGCCTTGATGCGTCGGTGGGTCAGCAGCACCGTATCCGGGACCGGAGTTTGGGCGGTCGCGTTCATGTCGTCCTTCTTTCACTGGTGGCTAGTAGCAGTCGTAGGTTTGCGGTGATGCGGTGCGCGGCGCCAACGAGGATCCACGCGTCGTGCTCGGCAGGCTTCCCAGCGAGACTGGCGGCGCGGGATACAAGGGCCGTGTAGTTCGCTTCGGATGACGCAAGGGTGGCGGCTAGGACTTCGGGGTTCACTGGTGCCGCCTCTCTTTCCGTTGTATGTCGGCGTATTCGTCGGCCTCGCCCTGTGCGCGTGCGGCCAGGCATTCTCGGCACTCGTCACAGTCGCCGTCCTCGCAACGGTCAGGCTCGGGGTACGGGTCGCGGTTCTCGTAGGCGCGCTCGGCAGACGCGAAACCGGGGATCATGACTTCACCGGGCCAAGGATCGTGACCATATCGAGAGCACGGTGTTGGGCCCTGCAAATTCTGCAGTATCCGTAGAAGTTGGCCCGAACCGCAGCGACGAATCCCGGACAGGCGGCGATAGTTCCGGTGTCGTCGTCGCAGGCCTGGCAGTGCGATCGGACGTAGTGCGAGGCGGGTTCCTCCGTGTGCATGGGGTGGTTGCCATGCTGGGGCAAGTCGCACGGTACGGCTTCCATTTCGCCGACGAGTGTGGCGATGTCGAGGTCCAGTTCGGTGCTCATTTCCCCTCGCAATCGACGCACCCGGACCGCGGCCCGTGCATCAGGTGAAACTCTGCGTAGGCGTCGGCACGGTCAAGCCGGATAGCGCGGGGGATGTAGACAATCGCGCCGAAGATCGTGGCAGCCAGGACAAGGATGAAGAAACCATTCATGCGGATCTCCTTTCGGTGCGGCGCCACACTCGGATGACGCCGTTCTTGCGGGACTTAGTGGATGACTGCTGGTAGCCGATGGCCGTGATGTAGCCGGCGGCCCGGGCCGCGCTGAATGCCTGACCGGGCGCATTCGGGTGAGGTGGCCGACGCATCTCCCGGGCGAGATCATCCGCAGAGAAGATCTCGTGCGCCGCGGCCAGCCCAATGATGGTTGCCAGCGCATCCTCATGCCAGTCTTCGTGCGAGTCCTCCAACACGGCGGCCCTCATGCGCACATCACCGCGAATCGGGTCCGCATGGTGTGGGCGTCTGCGTTGTCCGCGGCGGCTTCCCGCATCAGCTGGTCATAGATGGGTGTGTCGTTCATGCGGCCACTGCCACTCGGCGGGCGGCTGCGGCTTCGTTGCGCCGCTGCTGGACGTTCTCAATGGCGATCTCGCCGGTTTCGTCCCAGTAGTGGAGGCAGTAGGCGAGCAACTGCTCCATCTCATCGGGCGTGTGGGTGAAGGTCTCGAAGCGGCGGGCGGCTTCCTTAGCGAAAATGCGGACTAAGCGACGGTCGGGGCGTGGCTTGTTTGCGGCGTCGTAGTGGTTGCGGACCTTGTTTTCCATGACAGCCAGGCTGATTTTGGGCATGACAAATAACTCCTTCTCCGAGGGACGAACGCAACGGGTGGGATGGTGCGGTGTTGGGGTTTGCCCTGAGTCGGGCGAGGTGGTGCGGGGTGCCGGCGCTTTGCGCTGCGGCTGGTGTTACTTGGTGGGCTGGGCTTTCAGCCACGCCGCGACGGCGTCTGGGTGGTAGCGGACGAGGCCACCGATCCGGACAAACTCGGGACCTTTGTTATTAGTGCGCCAGTTCGCGATTGTCCCGGCAGATACCTGCCATGCGCGAGCCAAATCATCGGGAGTCAACCACTGAACTTCGGGTTCCAGGGCGAGAGTCATCAGATAGCCTCCTGAAACATTGAAACCGAGTATTTATCGGCGTAGAACTCATTCCACACTTGGTCGAAAATCCAGCGGTCCCGTTCGGTATAGGAGTTGATGGACCTGATCCCGCCGTTGACCTCGTTGGCTGCTTTTTTCGGGGCTACACCGTAGTGGTCCTTGTAGACATTGGAGACGCGGCGACCGAACATTGAGCGAGTGCCGGCCATGTCCCTCTTGGGGACGCCGTTATCTTTCAGGTATTCCTCCGCGTAGAGCGGCATGTCGAGCGGGTCGATCTCTGGCTCCTCGCCCAGCGCCCTGGCGATGACGATGCGGGCCTTGGAGTCCAGGAACTTGGCGTCCATGATCGAGGGGCGGGCGAGGTTGATTAGCTCCAACTGGAACTTTGCCTTGCGCTGCATCTCGTCAAGCTGGGATTCAGTGGCCCGGGGGTTGATCGCGCCACCATCGTGGAAGTAGGCGTCCAGCGCGTCGGCCGCTTCGTTCTGGAATGCTTCGAGCAACAGGCGGGCTGCGGGCTTCACGCGGGAGGGCTCAATAGTTGCCAGCCACATTGTCATCGTGCGGCGGTCGATCATCAACCACTTCCGGGTCTGGGTGTCTCCCGGAACCTGCACGGTGTTCAACACCGTGCAGGCCCATGACTTGTTCAAAAGCTTCTTGCGCTGGCTGTCAGTGTCGATGCCTAGTGACTCGCAAACGTGGCGCAAGCTCACCAGAGGCTTGCCTTCATCGCTCATTGCGGTGAGGTTGGTTCCGTGGAACGGGATTTGGACTAAACTAGGCATTGGATTCCTTACTTGGATGTTGGTTTCTTCAGGCCCTCAGCTATTCGTGTAGCTGGGGGCTTTTTTATGCGGCGATGGGCTCGGAGATGCTGGATACGATCTCAAAGGCTTCGCCGATACCAAGCTGGTATGTGGTACAGATCGCCACGATGAAATCGGCCGATGGCTGTTCGCCAGCTTCCATTCGTCGGACTGTTGAGCGGCTGACACCCATGAGTCGCGCTTGGGACTCTTCGGAGGGGAGCCGGTGAATCTCTCGAAGGCGGGGAAGTAGGCCATCCCGCAACCTCAGTTTCTGGTGCATGTCCACCCTTTCGTGTTGTGTATTTGAAACGCCGTGTTCCAAGCATGGCACACGTTGATTCAGAATCACAACACTGTAATTCGAATTTGCAACACGAAAGGTTCAGTACTGGAACTGGGGTCGCCTAGAATCTGTAGCGTTTGAGCTTGCGTATGTGTCAAAAATGAAACATCATGAAGGCATGCAAACATCAATTTCAGAGTGGCTTGAGTCCAACACTGGCGAGTCCAAGCGGCAGATGGCCCTCCGTGTTGGTCAGACACCAAGTACTTTCAATCGCAACATTGACATGCCCGACGTCATCATTGCCGTCTGCCGAGCCTACGAGCTGAACCCCGTCGAGGCACTGGTTGAGGCGGGCATCATCACGGCAGATGACGTGATGGACTTTGCCGAATCCACAGCGCTCGAAGCCGACTTGGAGAAGATCAGTACGGATTCGCTCACGGCGAGAATGCATGTCCAGATTGACGAGCTGGGGCGCAGAATCCAAGGGAACCGCCCAGTTCCTGGCCAGACGGCGATGTGGGACCTAGTTCCGGCTGACCCGGACTACTCCAACATGTCTGAGGCCGATGCTAAAGATTATGGTTTGGCTGCATTCAAGGGCGAGGACAATATTGGATTCGACGATCTACCGCATGAACCCTAGTGTTCTTGCGCACCAGATGGGGGTCCGGGTGCGGACGGCACCAACGCCTCACGGTTGGTGGGGCGCGTTTGACGTTAAAAAGCGGCTGGTGACTCTTCGCCCGGGTCTTGGCCTGATCCAGTGGTCTTGCACGCTCATGCATGAGCTAGGGCATGCCCACTATGGTCACACTGGCGTGACTGGCAAGCAGGAGCTGCTAGCGAACCGATGGGCTGCGCACCGACTCCTCGACTTTCAATCAGTACTGGACGCGGCCGGCACGGAACAGCACACACATGCAGTCGCGGCGTCGCTCGGAGTCCTGCCGAGCGTGCTGAAGACCTACATGATGACATTGACGCGGGCCGAACTGGGTCGGATCAGGGACGTGGCCGCATCGAGGGTAGCGTAGTTGACAACATGGAGGAAGGAATAGTATGCGAGGTAGAGCCCCGCTGCCGATTGGCACGAGCGGTCAGGTTTCCTACTCGGGCCCGAAGGGCAAGGTGGTGGCCCTGACCCGCTTCCGCGACTTTGATGGCGTGACCCGCCGCGTGTCCGCGCAGGGCACGTCTCGCGCCGCCGCGGATGCCGCATTGAAAGAGAAGCTGAAGGCGCGGACGCACTTGGGTGGCTTGGAATTGACCAGGGACTCTACGATCAAGGAGTTGTCCGAGCGCTGGCTCCCTACCCTTACGCAGTCCCAGGCGACGCAGGACTCCTACCGCCAAAAAGTTGACCGCTACATCCTTCCCGCGATGGGCGCGTGGCGCTTGTGGGAGGCCACGACGGGGCGATGTGAGGCATTTCTGAGGACGCTGCAGGCTACTGCACCATCCATGGCTTCACAGAGCCGCGTGGTGCTTTCACTTATGATGGGCCTCGCTGTCCGCTACGACATCATCGGCACGAATCCGGTGCGGGAAGTCATGATGCCGACGGTTGAAAAGCGTCAAGTGTCCGCTTTGTCTGTCGAACAGGTCCAAGACCTTCGCCGGCACATCGATAAGTGGGCGGGGCAGAAGCCGGGGCGGGCTTCCACTTTGGACGCGATGGATATGTTTCTGGCGACCGGACTGCGTCCGGGGGAGTTGCTGTCGTTGCAGTTCTCGGACGTTGATTTCAGGATGGGCACGATTGCAGTCACGGGGACTGTGAAGCGGGATTCCGTGCACGGTTTGCACCGGCAGGCCTCTCCTAAGTCCGAGTCAGGCAAGCGCGTTCTCACGCTGCCTCTGTTCGGTCTGGAGCTGTTGAGGCGCAGGAAAGCGGGTGCCGCTGGTGACCTGGTGTTCCCTAACCGGAACGGCGAGCCGATGGAGCCGGCAAACTTCCGGAGGTTGTGGCGCGAGGCGAGGGGCAAGCAATGGGAGGGTGTCAAGCCTTCTTCGTTCCGCAAAGCGGTCGCCACGCTGATTGAGCGCGAGTCTGGCTCTCTCATTGCCTCCCGGCAGCTTGGGCACAGCTCGGATGCCATCACGAAGAAGCACTACATTGAGCGGAACCGGAACGCGCCGGACTCGTCGCTGATTCTGGAGCAATTGAATAGCCGGGTCACACTGGTCCACTAAGCGCCCGGATATGTCATCGTTCAAACGACGACTAAACGACGAGTAGCCCTGTTTTTGGGCAAATAAAAAAACCGCTCCAACGCCGACTTTCGCCAGTGTTGGAGCGGTTTTTCGTTTGTGCACCCCCCGGGACTCGAACCCGGAACCCATTGATTAAGAGTCAATTGCTCTGCCAGTTGAGCTAGAGGTGCATCTGTTGTTTCGTTCACTCGGGCTTTTTGTTTCCCTCGTTGTTCTCCGCAACGACATGAAACTCTACACGAGTTTCGACGTTGTGTGAAATCGGGTGCTGGTGGGGCGGCCGGCGTGGCCCGGGAGATCCAGAATCAGCACGAAATCAGGGTTTTGGTTGTTGCTCAGGAGCCAGAGGCGGCCGTCCGGAGCCAGCGACACGTCCCGGATACGGCCATAGGATCCTGTGAAATAACTCACAGGATCGCCGGCGGTTTCCCCGTTCAAGGGGACAGCCCAGAGCCGCTGTCCGCGCAGGGCGCCGAGGTAGGCCGTGCCATCCGCGATCTCCAGCCCGCTGGGGGAGGAGTCCGCCGTCGACGGCCACACCACTTTGGCGTCCAGGAAGCCCGGGCGGTGCGGGGCGCCGGTCACCTCCGGCCAGCCGTAGTTGCCGCCGGCCACGATCAGGTTCAGTTCGTCATCGACGTCGGGGCCGAATTCGCTCGCCCAGAGCCGGCCGGCGCCGTCCCAGGCGAGGCCCTGGACGTTCCGGTGTCCGAGGCTGTACACGGGGTTGTCGCCGAACGGGTTCCCGGGCGCAGGCCGGCCGTCAGGGGTGAGGCGGAGGATCTTGCCGCCGAGGGCCGCCCGGTCCTGTGGCTGTTCACGACGCTGCGCGTCCCCGGTGCCCACGTAAAGGTACCCGTCCGGCCCGAACCGGATCCTTCCGCCGTTGTGCGTGGAGGCCTTCGGGATCCCGGTGAAGATGACGTGCGGGACGCCCAGCTTCCACTGGCCGGCGCTCCCGTCCAGCCGGAGGCGGGCGATCCTGTTGTCACCCTGGGCGGTGAAATAGGCGTAAAGGTTCCGGTCCGTCTCGAAGTCCGGTGACAGCGCCAGTCCCAGCAGGCCGCCTTCGCCGCCGGGCACGACGCCGGGCACCTGGCCGATCGTGCCGGCCTGCCCGCCGCTGGCCGCCGCGCTGTCCACCCACTTGAGCAGGGCGCTGTCGCGCTCGGAAATGACGGCTGTGCCGTCCGGCAGGAAGACCGTTGACCAGGGCAGCTGCAGTCCGGCGTCGATCCGGCCGGAGACCACGGGCGCTGCCGGGCCGGCTGCCCCGCTGCCGGTTCCGCCGCTGGGGGTGGCGCCGCCGCCGGCGGTGCAGGCCGTGAGCGCCAGCATCGTGGCAACCACTGCCGCGACCCAGCCAGGCGCCCGGCGGGACGCCCGTGGGCACGACATAGGGCGGGGCGCGGGTATTCCCGCCCGCCCCGCCCTCATCTTCGGGTCCATTGTGCCGTGGTTTTTGCCGTTGGCCAGTCAGCCGGCGTCGGGGCTTACTGCCGCGTCCGGCGCGGCGGCCGGAAGCCGGCTGCCTCGGCATGCGCCGGTGAAAGGAACCAGACCTCCGCGCGGGTTTCCGCATAGGAAGGGCTGGTCTCGTCGTGGTAGATCATCGAGGAGGCGTTGCCCTTGACAGTGAAACCCTCCGGCCCGCTGCCGTCGGCCGCCGGTGCCGCCGAGCCCTCGCCATACGGCTGCTCCAGGGCGAGGTGCCCTGACGGTTCGGCCAAGTGGCCCGCCGGGGTTTCCGACGCCGCCGAGGATGCCGCGGCCTGTAGCGTCTCGGCCTCAGCCGGAGGTACCCCCGGGACCTCGGTCGCCACCGCAGGAGGAACGGCTGCCTCGGGAGGGGCGGGCGTGGTTGCCGGGGCTACGTCCCCGGCGCCCGCCGTGTCGCTGGCTTCCGCCGCGGCCGTTTCCGCCCCGGGCAGGGTCGGGGAATGGGGTTCGGTGTATTCAGGGTGGTGTACCGGCAGGCCCGCGGCCGCCTGCACCCCCGCCGCAGACGGTGCCCCGGTCTCCGGGGCCGCCTCAGCGGCGTGTGCACCGCGTGCCGGGTCATGATGCGCGGCGGCCTGCGGCTCGGGCGGCGGAGTCTCGGACCACTGGGTTTCCCACTCGGCGCCCTCCGCAGCGCCGGCGGACGGCTCAGGGGAGGTGGCTGTCTCCGGCGGAACCGGCGGAACCGGCGCAGCAGGAACGGTGGCAGCCGCGGCTGCCGGCGCAGCGGAGGTCCCGGTGCCGGACGGGGCCTGGGTGCGGGGCCCGCTGGGGGAGGCCAGCGGGGCTGCGGACTTGCTTGTCCCCGCCGTGGCCGAGGAGCCCGCACCGCCGCGGGAGTTGCGCTTGAGAAGCCACCAGACAACGGCGACGATCACCACGATGACGATGAGCCAGATGATCCAATCCATAGCAGAGCCTTTCTGTCCATGAGGCAAGGTTGCCGTTGCTTGACGTTACGTCCGTGTCAAGCGGGCTGTCCAGCCTCCCCGGGCGCCTGGCCGAACCCCGTCGACGCCGACACCGGAAGGCCGCGGGAAGTGCAGGAGTAGCCAAGGAGGCCGACCGTGCCGTGTCCGGGAGAGGACCCAGGCGGTGCTGGGGGCGAGCGGGAAAGAGCGCGCAGCCGGCTGCCCGCGTCCAGGTGCCAGGCTTCGGGGAACGTCACGGTGCCACCAATAAGGGCGGAAAGAATCACCGGTTCCATCAGCTGAGACGAGAGTCCACTATTTGATCGAAATATTCCCGGTTTTCGGCTTAACGCTCCACTCCGGGTCGTTGGTGCCCATCTTTGCGCCATAGACTTTGAGCCATGAGTCAGGACACCCAAACAGCAACAGACACCAAGCCGGACATCAAGCCCCGGAGCCGGGTCGTTACCGATGGAATCCACGCCGCCCCCGCGCGCGGCATGTTCCGGGCGGTCGGCATGGGCGACGACGACTTCGCCAAGCCCCAGATCGGCGTCGCGAGCTCGTGGAACGAGATCACTCCCTGCAACCTTTCGTTGAACCGCCTCGCCCAGGGCGCCAAGGAAGGCGTCTTCTCCGGCGGCGGTTTCCCGATGCAGTTCGGCACCATCTCCGTTTCCGACGGCATTTCCATGGGCCATGAGGGCATGCACTTCTCGCTGGTATCCCGCGAGGTCATCGCCGACTCGGTGGAGACCGTCATGCAGGCCGAGCGGATCGACGGCTCGGTGCTGCTGGCCGGCTGCGACAAGTCGCTGCCCGGCATGCTGATGGCGGCCGCCCGGCTGGACCTCGCCGCGGTCTTTTTGTACGCCGGCTCGATCATGCCCGGCTGGGTCAAACTCGAGGACGGCTCCGAAAAGGAAGTCACCCTGATCGACGCCTTCGAGGCCGTCGGCGCCTGCGCCGCGGGCAAGATGAGCCGCGAGGACCTGGACCGCATCGAAAAGGCCATCTGCCCGGGTGAAGGCGCCTGCGGCGGCATGTACACCGCCAACACCATGGCCTGCATCGGCGAGGCCCTGGGCATGTCCCTCCCCGGCTCCGCGGCCCCGCCCTCCGCGGACCGCCGTCGCGACGTCTTTGCGCACAAGTCCGGCGAGGCCGTCGTGAACCTGCTCCGCCTTGGCATCACGGCCCGCGACATCATGACCAAGAAGGCATTCGAGAACGCCATCGCCGTCACGATGGCCTTCGGCGGCTCCACCAACGCCGTGCTGCACCTGCTCGCCATTGCCCGCGAAGCAGAGGTGGACCTGACGCTGTCCGACTTCAACCGCATCGGCGACAAGATCCCGCACCTGGGCGACCTGAAGCCGTTCGGCCGCTACGTCATGCACGACGTCGACAAGATCGGTGGCGTGCCGGTGATCATGAAGGCCCTGCTCGACGCCGGCCTGATCCATGGCGACTGCCTGACCGTGACCGGCAAGACCGTGGCCGAGAACCTCGCTTCGATCAACCCGCCGGATCCGGACGGCAAGGTGCTCCGCGCCATGGACAACCCCATCCACAAGACCGGCGGCATCACCATCCTGCATGGCACGATGGCCCCGGAAGGCGCCGTCGTCAAGAGTGCAGGCTTCGACGCCGACGTCTTCGAAGGCTCCGCCCGCGTGTTCGAACGTGAACAGGGTGCCCTGGATGCCCTCGACAAGGGCGAGATCAAGGCCGGCGACGTCGTCGTCATCCGCTACGAGGGCCCCAAGGGCGGGCCGGGCATGCGTGAGATGCTCGCCATCACCGGTGCGATCAAGGGTGCAGGCCTGGGCAAGGACGTGCTGCTGCTGACCGACGGACGGTTCTCCGGCGGAACCACCGGCCTGTGCATCGGCCACGTGGCACCGGAAGCTGTCGACGGCGGCCCAATTGCCTTCGTCAAGGACGGGGACCGGATCCGCGTGGACATCGCCGCCCGCACCTTCGACCTCCTGGTCGACGAGGCCGAGCTCGAGTCCCGCAAGGTCGGCTGGGAACCCCTGCCGGCCAAGTTCACCAAGGGCGTGCTCGCCAAGTACGCCAAGCTGGTCCACAGCGCCTCCACCGGCGCTTACTGCGGCTGAAACCCATGCAACGGCCTCCAGCGGTGACATCGCCGCTGGAGGCGGCAGGGCTAAATAGGGGCTGATCCGAGGGGCCCCGGACGGACGGCGCTCGCGCCGGAGGTCTGGGGAAGGACCAACCCGTGGACAATGAAGTCCACATCGTGAGACAAGGCGTGTGCTCGTTGACACGTGTCCCACCCAGAGGGAAAACTGAACGCATGATCTCATTCGTTACCGTCGGCGTCGTCGTCCTTACCAGGCGCGTGGCTGATTAGCCTTCACCGGTAACGAACCGTCACGCGCAACCCCTCGAAGAGCCAGCCGGCTGAGGGGTTTTTTTATTTCCCGCACGATCAGCACCACGCAACACCCCGTAGTTCCACGATCACAGAAGATCCACAAAGGAAGAGTCCGATGAGCAAAGGATCGCCGATCAGCCCCTCGCTGATGGCCACGAAGTCCGCTGGAGCCCACAAGGCTTCGGAACGCGTCGAACGTCCGGCTGACGCCGCCGTCGACACTGCTGCCGTCTCTCCTGTCCTTGGGCCGAACAACGTCGTACCCCCGACGGTGATGACCGGCTCACAAGCAATCGTCCGCTCGCTCGAAGAACTCGGCGTGCAGGACATTTTCGGTTTGCCCGGTGGCGCGATCCTGCCCACCTATGACCCCTTGATGGCTTCACGAATGAATCACATTCTGGTCCGTCACGAACAGGGAGCCGGCCACGCCGCGCAAGGCTACGCCATGGTCACCGGACGGGTTGGCGTCTGCATCGCTACCTCGGGCCCGGGGGCCACCAACCTCGTTACCGCCATCATGGATGCCCACATGGACTCCGTGCCGATGGTGGCCATCACCGGCCAGGTCGCCAGCGCGGTGATCGGCACCGACGCGTTCCAGGAAGCGGACATCGTCGGCATCACCATGCCGATCACGAAGCACTCCTTCCTGGTCACCGACCCCAACGACATCCCGCACGTGATGGCGGAGGCCTTCCACCTGGCCTCCACCGGCCGTCCGGGACCCGTCCTCGTTGACGTCGCCAAGGACGCCCAGCAGGGCCAGATGACCTTCTCCTGGCCGCCCAAGATCGACCTCCCCGGCTACCACCCCGTGCTTCGCGGCCACAGCAAGCAGGTCCGCGAAGCCGCCAGGCTCATCGCGGCCGCCAGCAAGCCCGTGCTGTACGTGGGCGGCGGCGTCGTCAAGGCCCATGCCTCGGCCGAACTTCGCGAGCTGGCAGAACTGTCCGGCGCCCCCGTGGTCACCACCCTGATGGCCCGCGGCGTCTTCCCGGACTCGCACCCGCAGCACGTCGGCATGCCGGGCATGCACGGCACCGTGTCCGCCGTGACCGCCCTGCAGCAGTCAGATCTGCTGATCACCCTGGGCGCACGCTTCGATGACCGGGTGACCGGCGTCCTGAAGTCCTTCGCCCCGAACGCCAAGGTCATCCACGCGGACATCGATCCGGCCGAAATCTCCAAGAACCGTACGGCGGACGTCCCGATCGTCGGCTCGGTCAAGGAGATCATTCCGGAACTGAGCGATGCCCTGCGCCTGGCGTACGAGGCCTCAGGCACCCCTGACCTCAGCAGCTGGTGGGCCTTCCTGAACAACCTCAAGGAGACCTACCCGCTGGGCTGGACCGAACCCGAGGACGGCCTGACCGCCCCGCAGCGCGTGATCGAACGCATCGGCGCCCTCACCGGCCCCGAAGGCGTCTACGTCGCCGGCGTCGGCCAGCACCAGATGTGGGCCTCGCAGTTCATCAAGTACGAGCGCCCGCACGCCTGGCTGAACTCCGGCGGGGCCGGCACCATGGGCTACGCCGTGCCGGCCGCCATGGGCGCCAAGGTCGGCGAACCGGACCGCGTGGTCTGGGCCATCGACGGCGACGGCTGCTTCCAGATGACCAACCAGGAACTGGCCACCTGCGCGATCAACAAGATCCCGATCAAGGTCGCCATCATCAACAACTCCTCGCTGGGCATGGTGCGCCAGTGGCAGACCCTGTTCTACGAGGGCCGCTACTCCAACACCGACCTGAACACCGGCCACGACACCGTCCGGATCCCGGACTTCGTCAAGCTGGCGGATGCCTACGGCTGCGCCTCCTTCCGCTGCGAACGCGACGAGGACATCGACGCCACCATCCAGAAGGCCCTGGAAATCAACGACCGCCCCGTGGTCATCGATTTCGTCGTGAGCCCCAACTCCATGGTGTGGCCGATGGTCCCCGCGGGAGTCAGCAATGACCAGATCCAGGTTGCCCGCAACATGACCCCGGAATGGGAAGAGGAGGACTGAACATGACCCGCCACACACTGTCCGTACTGGTCGAAGACAAGCCCGGTGTGCTGACCCGCGTCGCAAGCCTCTTCGCCCGCCGCGCCTTCAACATCCACTCCCTGGCCGTGGGCCCGACGGAAGTTCCGGGCATGTCCCGGATGACCGTCGTCGTCGACGCCGATGGCGAGCTGGTCGAACAGATCACCAAGCAGCTGAACAAGCTGATCAACGTGATCAAGATCGTTGAGCTCACCCCCGAATCTTCCGTACAGCGCGACCACATCCTGGTCAAGGTACGTGCGGATGCCGCAACCCGGCTGCAGGTCACCCAGGCTGCAGACCTCTTCCGCGCTTCAGTAGTCGACGTCTCCACAGAGTCGGTGGTCATTGAGGCGACGGGCCACCCCGAGAAGCTCACGGCACTGCTTTCCGTGCTCGAGCCCTTCGGCATCCGCGAAATCGTGCAGTCCGGCACCCTGGCCGTCGGCCGGGGCTCCCGCTCCATGAGTGACAGGGCCCTACGCAGCGCGTAAGGCACAGCGCACAGCGCAGGCACCTGCCTGGCCACACGTTGCGCCCGGCACCGCAGCACCAAAGACACCATCGAAAAACCACTCAAGAGGAGTTACACCAGTGACTGAAATGTTCTACGACGACGACGCAGACCTGTCGATCATCCAGGGCCGCAAGGTTGCCATTGTGGGCTACGGGTCCCAGGGCCACGCCCACGCACTGAACCTGCGCGATTCCGGCGTCGAGGTTGTCATCGCCCTCAAGGAAGGCTCGAAGTCGATCGCCAAGGCCGAGGACGCCGGCTTCACGGTCAAGAACGTCGCCGACGCCGCCGAATGGGCCGACGTCATCATGATCCTGGCGCCGGACCAGTACCAGCGCTCGATCTACAACGACTCGATCAAGGACAAGCTGACCCCCGGCAAGGCGCTGGCCTTCGCCCACGGCTTCAACATCCGCTTCGGCTACATCAAGGCCCCGGAGGGCGTTGACGTCATCCTGATCGCCCCGAAGGCTCCCGGCCACACCGTGCGCCGCGAGTTCGAGGCCGGCCGCGGCATCCCGGACATCATCGCCGTTGAGCAGGACGCTACCGGTTCCGCATGGGAACTGGCCAAGTCCTACGCCAAGGCCATTGGCGGCACCCGCGCCGGCGTCATCAAGACCACCTTCACCGAAGAGACCGAAACGGACCTCTTCGGCGAGCAGGCCGTCCTGTGTGGCGGCGTGTCCCAGCTGGTCCAGTACGGCTTCGAGACCCTGACCGAGGCCGGCTACCAGCCGCAGATCGCCTACTTCGAGGTGCTTCACGAGCTCAAGCTCATCGTTGACCTCATGTGGGAAGGCGGCATCGCCAAGCAGCGCTGGAGCGTCTCTGACACCGCGGAATACGGCGACTACGTCTCCGGCCCGCGCGTCATCACCCCCGAGGTGAAGGAGAACATGAAGGCGGTCCTGAAGGACATCCAGGACGGCGCCTTCGCCAAGCGCTTCATCGACGACCAGGACGCCGGTGCCCCCGAGTTCAAGGCGCTGCGTGCCAAGGCAGAGCAGCACCCGATCGAGGCCGTTGGCCGCGAGCTGCGTGCGCTGTTCGCCTGGCAGCAGCAGGACGCCGACTACGTCGAAGGTTCGGCAGCCCGCTAGGCCTTTGCCCGGCAGGGGAGCCGGACACCATTTCCTGGGGTCCGGCTTCCCTGCTGTCCAGCACCACCCGTATCACCAGCAACACCTGATTCACCAAAATCCCCACCTGAAACACAAGAGAGCTAAAGAGGTCACCGGTGACAAGCACCAAACCTGTAGTACTCCTCGCTGAGGAACTTTCGCCCGCCACGATCGAGGCCCTTGGCCCGGACTTCGAAATCCGGCAGACCGACGGCGCCGACCGTTCCCAGCTGCTCTCTGCGATCGCCGACGTCGACGCGATCCTGGTCCGCTCCGCCACGCAGGTGGACGCCGAGGCCATCGCCGCCGCCAAGAACCTCAAGGTCATCGCCCGCGCCGGCGTCGGCCTGGACAACGTGGACATCAAGGCCGCCACGCAGGCCGGCGTTATGGTGGTCAATGCGCCGACCTCCAATATCGTCTCTGCCGCCGAACTGACCGTCGGCCACATCCTGAGCCTCGCCCGCCACATTCCGCAGGCCAGCACCGCGCTCAAGGACGGCGAGTGGAAGCGCTCCAAGTACACCGGCATCGAACTCTTCGAGAAGAAGATCGGCATCATCGGACTGGGCCGGATCGGCGCCCTCGTCGCGGCCCGGCTGAAGGGCTTTGACACCAAGATCCTCGCCTACGACCCCTACATCACCTCCGCCCGGGCCGCCCAGCTCGGCGTGCAGCTGGTGACCCTGGACGAACTGCTCGCGCAGTCGGACTTCATCACCATCCACATGCCCAAGACGCCCGAGACCGTCGGCATGCTCGGCGAGGAATCCTTCAGGAAGATGAAGCGCACGGCCTATGTCGTCAACGTCGCCCGCGGTGGCCTCGTGGACGAGGAAGCCCTCTACGCAGCCCTGGAGTCAGGCGAGATCGCCGGAGCCGGCGTCGACGTGTTCGTCAAGGAACCCAGCACCGACCTGCCGTTCTTCAAGCTCGACAACGTCGTGGTGACCCCGCACCTGGGCGCCTCCACCGACGAGGCACAGGAGAAGGCCGGCGTCTCCGTGGCCAAGTCCGTCCGCCTTGCCCTGGCCGGTGAGCTGGTGCCCGACGCCGTCAACGTGGCCGGCGGCATCATCGCCCCGGACGTCCGCCCGGGCATCCCGCTGATGGAGAAGCTGGGCCGCATCTTCACCGCCATGACGCACGCATCGCTCACGCAGTTCGACGTCGAGGTGGCCGGCGAAATTTCCACGCTCGACGTCAAGGTGCTGGAACTCGCCGCCCTGAAGGGCATTTTTGCCGACGTCGTGACCGAGCAGGTCTCCTATGTCAACGCCCCCGTCATCGCCGAACAGCGCGGCATCAACGTCCGCCTGATCACGACGCCGGACACGGAGTCCTACCGTAACGTCCTGACCCTGCGTGGCGCGCTCAGCGACGGCAGCCAGATCTCGGTGGCCGGAACCCTGACGGGCCCCAAGCAGATCCAGAAGCTCGTTGGTATCAACGGCTTCGACCTGGAGATGCCGATCAGCGAGCACCTCGTTGTGGTTGCCTACGCGGACCGCCCCGGCGTGGTCGGCACGATCGGCCACATCCTGGGCATGAACAACATCAACATCGCCGGCATGCAGGTCGCGCGGCAGACCGAGGGCGGCCAGGTGCTCGCCCTGCTGACCATCGACAGCTCCGTCCCGCAGCAGGTCCTTGACGCCATCAAGGCCGGCATCGGCGCGGACCTCGTCCGCGAGGTTGATCTGGAGGACTGAACCCCTCCCCGCGGACGGGCGGCGCCGCGCTGCAGGAAGCTGCAGCAACTGCCGCCCGTCCGCGAACGAGTGGCCGGTCTGCGTACAATGGCTAGGTCCGAATTTCGGATCCTGGCCGGCAGACCGGCCTTCACTTTTGCACGCCCCGGCAGGGGACGCCTTCACTTCCGTATGGGATGAACTGTGGCGTGCGCACGCAATCCAGCTTTCAGGAGCCCAATGAACGCCGTCCAGAGGTTCATCAGAAGCAGAGTGCTTCTGCTGACCGCGTCCATTTTGATCGCGGCCATGTGCCTGTCGGTCCTGATCCAGGGGCAGTCGCAGGCGGCTCTCGACCGGACCGTTGACCAGAACTCACGGGGACTCTACGACATCCTTGTCCAGGTCAAGGCAAATGACAACGGCGGGCTCATGCAGCCGGACATCGCCAACGGCCAGGGCGGCATCGGCTTCGACCAGCTCGACGCCATCCGGAAGCTGTCCGGCACCTCCGTGGCGGCGCCGATCAGCCTTGTCTCCCGCGTCACCCAGAACCTGGAATCCCCCCGGCTCGAGGCCACCGACTATCTGGGCTTCAACGCCGGCCTCGCCGGCACCTCCGGGGATCCCACCGCCACCGATCCGAGCAAGTGGCCGGCCGCCGAGTCGGTCCTGAGCGACACGCCCAAGAAGTACCGGCTCACCGCCAGCGCCGTGAGCTCGGACGGGCAGACGGACCAGACCCTGTTCAAGACCACGGCCGAAGGCTCGCTCGGCAAGGCCAAGCTCATCGAAGAGACGGTCGCCGGCGGCAAGAACGTCCGCATCGCCGGCCCGGCAGGGGAGACCGGCATCAAGTTCCCCGCCCCGGCAGGCGGCTCCGAACATACCCTCTTCAACCTCTCCGTTTCGCTGCCGATGGCGCCGCAGGTGACCGAGTCCGTCGTCGCCGTGGACCCCGTCGCCGAGCGCGCGCTGCTCGGCACCGCAGGTGACTTCCTGGCGCCCCTGGAGAAGGCGCCCCCGGCGGACGCCCGCAACGCCGGAGCCATCGGCCGGCACTTCGAAAGCCTCTTCACCAACGGCATCGGCATGGACCAGCTGAAGGAAGGCCCCGACTTCCTGGGCGTCAAGCTCAAATACTGGGCACCCCTGATGAGCCAGTACCAGCAGGCCAAGCGCAGCGGCCAGCTCACGGCCGATTCCCAGGCCATCCCGCTGATCGTCCGCTCGGGCACCTCCGTGGACCTGAAGTACTCGGTCAAGATCGAGGAAATCGACGCCTCGGGCAATGTCACCAAGGATGTCGGCACCGTGACCCGCTCGCTGGACAAGGACTACCTGCCCTTCGTCTCCAAGTCCCCGTTCGCGCTTTCCTGGCCCGGCTCCAAGGACCTGACCCAGCTGCTGGGGGACACCGGCAGCTTCAGCCAGGGCCTCTACAACCCCGCCACCTGGAGCACCGACTTCGCCGCCGCTCCCAAGTACAAGGACGGATCCACCGCCGGCAACGGCGCCGTGGACAAGTCCGCCACGCCCGGCGATTGGGTCACCGTGAACCGGCTGCCGGACAAGGCCGCCAACGGCGCTCCCGTCGACCAGACCCAGCGCAACCCCGTGGATGAGCGTTCCTACCGGGACAACCTCGAAACCGGCAAGAAGCTGGCGACCCCGCTCGCAATGGTCTACGGCACCTTCGACGCCGCGCAGGTCCAGGAAGTGGCCGGAGACGTCAACCGGCTGCCCCTCGGCGGTTATGACCCCACCCCCTTCACCGTGACCAAGGATGCCTCCGGCAAGGACGTCGCGCACACGGACCTCAAGCCGTCCCTGAGCGCCACGGGGCTGGCCAGCCAGTCGGCCGGTGCCATTACCGACTTCTACGGGCTCGCCGCCGCCCGCGGCTACGAGCAGAACGCCTCCGTGATCGACGCCGTCCGCGTCCGGGCCAAGGTCCCTGGCAGCTGGAAGCAGGCCCAGCCCGACGTCGAGAAGCTCGCCAACGAGATCCGCGACATGGGCCTGCAGGCGACCGTCGTCGCCGGCTCCGCCCGTGAGGACGCGAGCATCTTCGTCCCGGGTTACTCCAAGGACGACGCAGGCAAGGAATCCGCGCTGGGCACCGTGCGGCAGTCGTGGGTCCGCCAGGACGCCGCGGATGCCGTCTCCGCCTCGCTCACCGGGACCAACCTGACCCTGCTGTTCCTGACCCTGTGCGGCGCGGCCCTGCTGACCGGCGCCTCGACGGTAAGCTACGTCCGCAAACGGCGCAGCGAGGCCGGAACGCTGCGTGCCATGGGTTGGACCCAGCGCAGGATCCGCTCTTGGGTGCTGGCCGAATTCGGCGTCGGCGCGGCGCTGCTGGCCGTCGCCGGGACGGTGCTGAGCCTGATCAGCTGGAACCCGGCCACCGCCATCGTCTCCGCCTCCGTCCTGGCGCTGTACATCGGCGCCGCCTACTTCGCCGCCCAGCAGCTGCGCCACCGCGAGGAAGTGGACCAGGAACCGCAGCACGATGAACGCCTCATCCCGGTCGATTCCGCGCTCACCTTCGCCAACCGGCAGCTGAGCACGAACAAGTTCAACACCGGTTCCCTGGCCGTCGCCGTCGGCGTCTTCGGGGCGGCGGTGGGCGGACTGATCGCGCTGCTGATCGACATCCCCCGGGCGGCCGGCGCCAGCGCGCTCAGCGGGCTGGCCGCGGCCAGCATCGCGCTGCCGAGTATCATCCTGGCCCTGTCCGGGGTGGCCGTAGGGCTCGTGCTGACCATGGTCACCGGCCGCTTCGAGCTGCAGGCCAAGCGCGAGTACCTCGGCACGCTGAGGGCCATGGGCTGGAATCCGGACATGCTGGGCCAGGTCCGCTTCTTCGAAAACGCCATGGTGGGGACCGTCGCCCTGCCGCTGGCAGTCCTGGGCGCCCTCGGCATCGGCCTGCTCCTCGCCCCCTATGCCGCACTCTGGGCCGGCCTGGCCGGACTCGTGGCTGTACTCTGCTGGATTCCCATTGCAACGAAAGTAGTCAAATGACTAACGAGCTGAACCTTGACCGGGCGGCCCACGACCGGATGACCGCGAGCACCCGAAAGGGTGCGCACAAGACCCGTGCCAACACCATCGTGAAGGCCACGGACCATGCCACTCCGCTGGAGCTCAGCAACATCACCATCCACTATGGCGGCGGCAACAGCGGTGCCGAGGCCGTCAACGTCGTGGACGACTTCAACCTGACCCTGCACGCCGGCGAGATGCACTGCGTCGCCGGCCGCAGCGGCTCGGGCAAGACCAGCATCCTGACCGTCAGTGCGGGCCTGACCCTGCCGACGTCGGGCCGGGTGTTCTGGGAAGGCGATTCGCTCGAAACCATGGGCGACGACGAGATCGCCGACCGACGCCGTGCCCTGATCGGATACGTCGACCAGGGCGGGGCCCTGATCGACGGCATGAGCGCGCTGGAAAACGTCCTGCTGCCGGCCGTCCCCGACGGCGAGGTGGACCAGCGCCGCGACATGGCCAAGGACCTCCTGGACCTCGTGGGCCTGGGCCGGCGCATGCGCCACCGTCCCGCCCAACTCTCCGGCGGCGAACGCCAGCGCGTGGCGATCGCCCGGGCCCTGATCCTCGGCACCCGCGTGCTGGTCGTCGACGAGCCCACGGCCAGCCTGGACCGCGCCTCCGCCAACCGCATCATCAGCATCCTCAAGGACACGACGTCGGACGGGATTGCCGTCCTGGTGGCTTCACATGACCACGAACTTGTCCGCCAGAGCGATACCCTCACCGAACTGATCTAGATTTAGGGGTAGCGTCTTCCGTCCGCGGCTTGCACCGCTTCAGAAAAAGGTAAGTTCACAGAGTGTCGTCTTCAGCTAAAACCCCGTTCTACATCACCACGGCCATCACGTACCCCAACGGCGTGCCGCACATCGGCCACGCCTATGAATACATTGCCACCGATGCGATGGCCCGCTTCAAGCGGCTGGACGGCTACGACGTCTTCTTCCTGACCGGCACGGACGAGCACGGCATGAAGATTGCCCAAACGGCAGAGAAAGAGGGCATCTCGCCCAAGGAGCTGGTGAACCGCAACGCGGAGGTCTACAAGGCCGCCCACGCGGCCCTGGGGATCTCCTATGACCGGTTCATCCGCACCACGGACGCCGATCACTACGCGGCGTCACAGGCAATCTGGAAGAAGATGGAAGCCAACGGCGACATCTACCTGTCCAAGTACGAAGGCTGGTACTCCGTCCGCGACGAAGCGTATTACGTCGAGGACGAGACCGTGGTGAAGGATGACGGCGTCCGCTACTCGCGCGAAACGGACACCGAGGTGACCTGGACGGCGGAGGAGAGCTACTTCTTCAAGCTCTCCGCCTACCAGGACAAACTGCTGGCAATGTACGAGGCCCACCCTGATTTCGGCGCCCCGCAGTACCGATTCAACGAGGTCATCAGCTTCGTCCGCGGCGGCCTCGAGGACCTGTCCATCAGCCGTACGAGCTTCGACTGGGGTGTCCCGGTGCCCGGCAATGACCAGCACGTGATGTACGTCTGGGTGGATGCGCTGACCAACTACCTCACCGGAGTCGGCTACCCGGACCTTGAGTCGGAGTCCTTCAGGAAGTACTGGCCCGCCGACGTCCACGTCATCGGCAAAGACATCTCGCGGTTCCATGCCATCTACTGGCCCGCCTTCCTGATGAGCGCCGGGCTGGAACTGCCCAAGCGGGTCATGATCCACGGCTTCCTGCAGAACAACGGCGTCAAGATGTCCAAGTCACTGGGAAACGTCGTGGCGCCGGCGGACTTCGTGGCCCAATACGGCCTCGACCAGGTCCGGTTCTTCCTCCTGCGCGAGGTGCCGTTCGGCGCCGACGGCAACTACAACCACGAGGCAATCGTTGGCCGGATGAACTCGGACCTCGCCAACAACTTCGGCAACCTCGCCCAGCGGTCCCTGTCCATGGTGGCCAAGAACTGCGAAGGCCGCGTTCCCGCTCCGGGCGCCTTCAGTGCCGAGGACACCGCGCTCTTGGCCCAGGCCAACGGGCTGCTTGACAGCGCGCGTGTAGCCTTCGAGAAGCAGGAATTCAGCCGCGCCCTGGAGGCAATCTGGGGCGTCCTCGGTGACTCCAACGCCTACTTCGCCGACCAGGCCCCGTGGGTCCTGCGCAAGACCGACGTCGGGCGCATGAAGACCGTGCTCTACGTGACGCTCGAGGTGCTGCGGATTGTGGCCATCCTGGTCCAGCCGGTCATGCCGACGGCGACCGCGGCCATCCTGGACACCCTCGGCCAGGCCGAGGGCGATGCCCGGCAGTTCACGGCCCTTGGAACTCCCATCGCCGCGGGTACGCCCCTGCCGGCCCCGGCCCCGGTCTTCCCAAAGTACGAGGAGCCCGCCGAGGCATAGCCAACGCTCCCTCACTTCCTGCAGGTTTGGGCCCGACGCTCCTGCACCTTTTGATGAAAGGTGCGGGAGCGTTTGCGCTTCGACGACGGCTGGTGAGGGAGCGTGTGTGTCTCAGCCCCGCCCGAACAGCCGGGTTCCCCGTTGCGACGTCGCGCCGGTTTTCGTTGTACAGGTAATCGGCGCTGCCAGACTGACTACAGTTCGTGGCAACGAGGTAGCGGAGTCACGCGAATGCGCGTACCGGATACTCGGGACCGGTGCACGGTGCCCACCATAGTCTGAAAAAGCAAGCGAACTGACGACACTGCTGGGGAGTAGCTGTCGCCCTTTGATTCGCTGTTGGGGTCGCAATTAATAGTCTTTCCTAGGTCTCACAGATGGTTACTCCACAGGGTCCTGTCAGGTCGAACATGACTTGAACGGAAGGGCCGAAGATGAGAAGGACAATCGCCACACTGGGGGTCGTGGGGCTGGGCGTGATGGCTGCCACGGTGACTGCTGCTGCCGCGCCGCCGGACACAATCTCTATCTGCCATGCGACGCATTCGCAGTCCAACCCGTACATTGCTGTGACGATCAGCCTTAGCGCGCTGTCGGCCCACGCCGGCGACACTCACGATATCGTGCCGACCAACGCGGGCGCGGACATGCCGAACGGGCAGAATCTGAGCCCGGGGAATCTGGCGATCCTGGCGGCGGGCTGCGCCGTTGGGGCGTCCGTCGGTCCGAGTGAGTCGCCGAAGCCGTCGGAGTCCCCGAGTGAGTCGCCGTCTGCTGCCAAGGCAGCAGCCGTGCCTGCGGCCAACGTGGGCCACAATGTCCAGACCGCCGTGGGCGGGAACCCGGATGCTGGTATTCCTCTGTGGCTCTCCGCGCTGACTGGCCTCTTCATGTCAGGAGCCGCAGCGGTGCTCTGCACTGGCAGGGCACGGGCAAGGAAGGCTGACAGCTAGGGGGTCCTCCGTGGCGGGTGTGGTAAGCGGCACCCGCCCCGGACGCCTATTTACTTGCGGTTGCACTTCAACAGGAGAAGTTATGGCCAGCCACTGCAAGACCCGGCAATTCCACGGCGGGGCCCCGCGCAGCCTGATCCTGGGCCGCCGGGACTGGCTCCTGCTGGCGGCCTGCATCGTCGGGTTGCTGGTGGCCTGGCTCGTCTATGGCGCAATCGGTCCAGATGACGGGCGGTCCCTCGCCGGAAGTGCAGGAACGGGGATACCAACCGCCTCGGCCCCGGCCATTCCGGCCACTCCGGCCAGCGGCCCTGCCCAGTCGCGCCCTGCCCAGTCCGGCCCTGCCTCCTTCGGCGACGCCCTGGCCGTGCCGCCCGCGACAGGCCGGCCGGCCGGCGCCCCGCGGGCGGCACCCGGCCCTGTTGCCTCCGCACCGCAACGCATTTCGTACCCGGCGGCAGGCATGGACGTTGTGGTTCATCCCCTGCAACCGGACGCTGATAGCCAGAGCATTGTGCCACCGGAGACGATGGACGGATATTGGCTCTCGACCTTCGGCAGCCCGGGGGCGGGCTCGACGAATACCACGTACATCATCGGCCACAGCTGGGAGGGGCTGGACGCGCCCTTCAACCATTTGAGCTCGGCAGCCGCTCCCGGCGACCGATTCGCCGTGACCACGGCAACGGGTGTCGTGGAGTACACGGTGGATTCCGTGGCCACCTATAGGAAGTCGACGCTCAAAGACAGTTCGGTCTGGACAGCGGTTCCCAACCGGATAGTCCTGATCAGCTGCTACACGGAGGACCTCTGGGGCGTGAACCTTGTGGTCACGGCTTCCCCCGCTGCCGGGAAGTGAGGAACGCCGGCCCGAAGCATCCGAATAGTGAGACGACTTGACCAGCATGTGGATCCCTTGGCTACCCTGAAAACATGAGCGCATCCACGATTGATCTGGCAGTTATCCCGGGCGACGGTATCGGACCCGAGGTCATAGCCGAAGCCCTGAAGGTCCTGGAAAAGGCCGCCGCCGCCGAGGGGATCGTGCTGGAGCAGACCCACTACAAGCTGGGTGCGGAGCACTGGCTCGAGACCGGCGAGACCCTTCCAGAGGAAACCCTGGCCGACCTGCGCACCCGGGATGCCATCCTCTTCGGAGCCGTGGGTGCGGCCCCGGGTGACACCCGGATCCCCTCAGGCATCATCGAGCGCGAGATGCTCCTCAAGCTGCGCTTCAGCCTGGACCACTTCGTCAACCTGCGTCCCTCCCGGCTGTACTCCGGCGTCGGCAGCCCGCTCGCCAACCCCGGAGAAATCGACTTCATCGTCGTGCGCGAAGGCACCGAGGGCCCCTACGTCGGCAACGGCGGCGCCCTGCGCGCCGGGACCCCGCACGAGGTTGCCACCGAGGTGTCGCTCAACACGGCCTACGGTGTGGAGCGGGTGGTACGGGACGCGTTCCGCCGCGCCAGTGCCCGCGACCGCAAACATGTCACCCTGGTCCACAAGCACAACGTGCTGGTCTACGCCGGCCACCTGTGGAAACGCACCGTCGAGGCTGTGGCGCAGAAATTCCCGGACGTCACGCACGATTACCTGCACATTGATGCCGCCACCATCTTTATGGTCACCGACCCCGCCCGCTTCGACGTGATCGTCACGGACAACCTCTTCGGCGACATCATCACCGACCTCGCCGCCGCGGTCACCGGCGGCATCGGCCTCGCCGCATCCGGCAACATCAACATGGAACGCACCGCACCCTCCATGTTCGAGCCGGTCCACGGTTCGGCCCCGGACATCGCCGGCCAGCAGAAGGCCGATCCCACGGCCGCCATCCTCTCCGGCGCGCTCCTGCTGGACCACCTGGGCTTTGCCCGCGCCGCCCGGAAGATCGAGGCGGCCGTCGTCGCGGACGTCGAAAACCGCGACGGCGGCTTCCGCAGCACAAGCGCCATCGGGGACGCCATAGCGGCCGCCCTGTAGGCTGCGGCTGCCCGGTCCGGCAACCGGCGTAAGCTTGTTTCGAATCACCAAAATGCTGCCGTGGTCCGACGTTGAACCACGTTCATACACCTGGCAGCCGACCGTGGAGGAACCATGACCCAGACTGCCCATGGCGTCGAATTCACCCAGCAGCTTTCGGCAACCCCGAAGTCCGCTGAAGAACGTGCTGCCATCCTGGCGAACCCGGGATTCGGCAACTATTTCACCGACCACACCGCGATTGTCGACTACAGTGTCGGCGCCGACGGCAAGGGCAGCTGGCACGATGCGCGCATTGAGGCCTACGGACCGATCTCCCTCGACCCGTCCGCCGCGGTGCTGCACTACGGCCAGGAGATCTTCGAAGGGCTCAAGGCCTACCGCCACGCCGACGGGTCCATCTGGACGTTCCGCCCGGAGGCCAATGCCGCCCGCCTGAACCAGTCCGCCCGCCGCCTGGCCCTCCCCGAGCTTCCGGAGGAGTACTTCCTGGAAGCCATCCGCCAGCTGGTCTCCGTGGACAAGGAATGGGTGCCCTCCGGCGACGGCGAAGCCCTGTACCTGCGCCCGTTTATGATCGCCACCGAGGCGTTCCTGGGTGTCCGCGCGGCCCGCGAGGTCTCCTTCCGTGTCATCGCCTCCCCGGCGGGCAACTATTTCGGCGGCGAACTGAAGCCCGTCTCGATCTGGATCTCCCGCGAATACGCCCGCGCGGGCCGCGGCGGAACCGGTGCCGCCAAGTGCGGCGGCAACTACGCAGCCTCGCTCATCGCCCAGCAGGAGGCCGAGGCGCACGGCTGCAAGCAGGTCCTCTTCCTGGACCAGTTCAACGACAACGCGGTCGAGGAACTCGGCGGCATGAATGTCTTCTTCGTCATGAAGGATGGCTCGCTCGTCACCCCGGCGCTGACCGGCACCATCCTCGAGGGCGTCACCCGGTCCTCGGTGATCCAGGTGGCCGAGGACATGGGCCGCGCCGTCGCCGAGCGCAAGATCACCCTGGACGAATGGCGCGACGGCGTGGCCTCCGGTGACATCGCCGAGGTCTTCGCCTGCGGTACCGCCGCCGTCATCACCCCCATCGGCGTCCTGAAGGACAACACGGAGTTCATCGGATCCGAGGACGCCAAGGCGGGGGAGACCACCATGGCCATCCGCGCGACGCTCCTCGGCATCCAGACCGGCACCGTGGAAGACACCCACGGCTGGCTCACCCGCCTGGCCTAGCTTTCACCAACAGTCCGACGGCGGCCCCCACCACACGGTGGGGGCCGCCGTCGTGCTGCTGCTCCTTTGAGCGCTCCTCGGTGCAAAGATGGAACCGTGACCACGGAAAACACCTCCTCCATCCGCCGCAGCAGCGAACTCACGCGCTTCCGCCTCGCACCGAATCCGGGACCGATGAGCCTGGCAGGCACCAACTCCTACCTGATCGCCGCTCCCGGCTCGCCCGGCGTCGTGGTCGTGGATCCGGGACCCCTCGATGAGGGCCACCTCCAGGAACTCACGCGGTACGGCGCGGTGGAGCTCATCCTCATCACGCACCGGCATGCCGACCACACGGCGGCCGCGGCCCGTTTCGCCGAACTCACCGGCGCCCCCGTCCGTGCAGCCGATCCCGCGCACTGCCACGGGGGAGACCCGCTGCGGGATGGCGAGGTGCTGCACGCCGCGGGAGTGGAGATCCGGGTGCTGGCGACGCCGGGCCACACCTCCGACTCGGTCTGCTTCCACCTGCCCGGGGACGGCGCCCGCGGCGCCGTGCTGACGGGGGACACGATCCTGGGCGTCGGTACCACCGTCCTGGACTACCCCGACGGCACACTGGGCGATTACCTCGGCTCCCTGGACCGGCTGGAGAACCTGGGCCCGGCCACCGTCCTGCCGGCCCACGGTCCCGTGCTGCCCGAACTGGACGCCGTGGCCCGTGCCTACCGCGAGCACCGGCAGGGACGCCTCGCGCAGATCCGCACCGCCCTGGAGGCCCTGGGGGAGGACGCCGGACCGGACGCCGTGACCGACGTCGTCTACGCGGACGTCGACGCCTCAGTGCGCCGGGCGGCGGAACTCTCCGTGGCCGCCCAGCTCGACTATCTGCGGTCCGGCAGCAGGTAGGCTTGGGGCCATGCGTATCGCCCGGTTTGTAGTCGATTCTGATCCCCTCTACGGCATCGTTGAAGGTGGGCCCGGCAGTGAGGAAGTCACTGTGATCAAGGGCGACCCCTTCTTCCACGGCGTGGAACGGACTGCCGAAACACACAAACTGGAGGACGTCCGCCTGCTGGCGCCGATCATTCCCCGCAGCAAGGTCATCGGCGTCGGCCGCAACTTCGTCGAGCATGCCGAGGAACTCGGCAACGAGGTCCCCCAGCAGCCGCTGCTCTTCCTGAAGCCGAACACCTCGGTCATCGGCCCCAACGATCCGATCGTGCTGCCGGAGTTCTCCGAGGAAGTGTCCTTCGAAGCCGAACTGTGTGTGGTCATCGGCCGGATCTGCAAGGATGTGCCCGAGGAACGGGTCGACGACGTCATCTTCGGCTACACCTGCGGCAACGACCTCACGGCCCGCGACGTCCAGAAGACGGACCTCCAGTGGGCCCGGGCCAAGGGCTTCGACACCTCGGCACCGCTGGGGCCGTGGATCGAGACCGAACTCGACACGGAGGACCTGCAGATCCAGGGCCGGCTCAACGGCGAACTGCGCCAGGACGGCAACACGAGCCAGATGATCCGGGGCGTCAGGGAACTCGTCTCCATCGTCTCGCAGGCGTTCACCCTGCTGCCCGGGGACGTCATCATGACCGGCACCCCGGCCGGCGTCGGCCTCGTCCAGGCCGGCGACCGCTACGAGGTGGAAATCGAGGGCATCGGCCGGCTGTCCAACCCCGTGGTGCGACGCTAGCGTCCTTCCGGTGCTGAACCAGGGCACATCCTGTCTTCCCGGCACCGTCGATTACGGTCCGCCGCTGTCTCCGGCAGGTGGCCGCAGCGCCCCATCCGGCCGCGCCCTTCTCTGCTGCGCTCCCGGTCAAAACGTCATCAAATCCCTTCTTGACCGGCGATACTTACCGATATATCTTTAAGTATCGCCGAATGATCGGTGACCATCGGAAAGACCCATCTGTGGTGGAAGGACGATGCCCCCATGAAAGGCATTCACGACAACAGATTCACTGGACTCGGACCGGATAGGGAACGCTTCGAACGCGGCAGGAGCCGCCGCGGACCGCATGGACACGGCGGGTTCGGACCGGGCCGCGGGTTCGGGCCGGGTTTTGGCCCGGGCTTTGGTCCCGGCGGATCACGCCGGGCCAGCAAGGGCGATGTCCGCTCGGCGATTCTCTCCCTCCTGGCCGAATCTCCCTCCAACGGCTACGGGCTGATCAAGACGATCGCTGAGAAAACGTCGGGAGCGTGGCGGCCAAGCCCGGGCTCGGTCTACCCGACGCTGCAGCAGCTCGTTGATGAAGAACTCATCACACCCGTCGGCGATGGACGACGCACCGAGTTCACGCTCACGGATGCCGGCAGGGCGTACGTCACCGAGCACGCAGAGGAGCTGGACAACGCGTGGAGCACCGACTCCCAGGGCTCCGGGCCCGCGTTCCACCAGAGCGTGGGAAAGCTCATGGGAGTCATCCACCAGTTCCGTTTCTCGGCAACCGATGAACAACGCACTGCCGCTATGGAAAAAATCGACGAAACCCGCCGCGCGCTCTACCAGATCCTCGCCGACTAGTTTCAGCCTCCGCCAGACCAGCTCCGGCGCGGGCTGCTGGCGCCAGGATGGCCTTCAGCAGCCTCCGCCGGACGCCGGGCGCCCCGGGAGAACGGTGATCCGGGTTCGCGTCCGGGCAGGCGGTAAAGTTGGAGTCACTATGATTACTCCTTCTGCGCCCCACGCCGCCTCCAGCGAAGCCACCAGCTCCGAGCTTTCCGGCTCCACCGGTGAGGTCACCGCCGATACCCCGGTCCGTGTCCGGTTCTGCCCGTCGCCCACCGGCACCCCGCACGTCGGCCTGATCCGCACCGCCCTCTTCAACTGGGCCCACGCCCGGCACACCAAGGGCACCTTCGTGTTCCGGATCGAGGACACGGACGCGGCGCGCGACTCGGAGGAGAGCTACCAGCAGCTGCTCGAGGCGCTCAAATGGCTCGGTATCAGCTGGGAAGAAGGCGTGGAGGTCGGCGGTCCGCACGAGCCCTACCGCCAGTCCCAGCGTCTGGACCTCTACAAGGACGTCGTCGCCAAGCTGATCGACGCCGGCTACGCCTACGAGTGCTACTCCTCGCCCGAGGAAGTCGAGGCACGCCACCGCGCCGCCGGCCGCGACCCCAAGCTCGGCTATGACAACTTCGACCGCGAGCTCTCCGAAGATCAACTGGCAGCGTTCAAGGCCGAGGGCCGCCAGCCCGTGCTCCGCGTGCGGATGCCGGATGAGGACGTCACCTTCACCGACCTGGTCCGGGGCGAGATCACCTTCAAGGTCGGCAGCATCCCCGACTACGTCATCGTCCGTGCGGACGGATCCCCGCTGTACACCCTGGTCAACCCCGTCGACGACGCTCTGATGGGCATCACCCACGTCCTCCGCGGCGAGGACCTGCTCTCCTCCACCCCCCGCCAGGTGGTGCTGATCCGCGCCCTCATCGAGATCGGTGTCGCCACCTACATGCCGGTCTTCGGGCACCTGCCTTACGTTATGGGCGAAGGCAACAAGAAGCTTTCCAAGCGGGACCCCCAGTCCAACCTGTTCCTGCTCCGGGACCGTGGCTTCATCCCCGAGGGCCTGCTGAACTATCTCTCCCTGCTCGGCTGGAGCCTCTCCGCCGACGAGGACATCTTCTCCGTGGACCAGCTGATCGAGAACTTCGACGTCAAGGACGTTCTCGCCAACCCGGCCCGCTTCGACATCAAGAAGGCCGAGGCCATCAACGGCACCCACATCCGGATGCTCGACGCCGAGGACTTCCGCGGCCGGCTCGTCCCGTACCTGCGCACCGCAGGCTTTGTCGGCGACACCCTGACCCCGCGCCAGGAGGAGATCCTCGCCGAGGCGGCCCCGCTGATCCAGGAGCGCATCTCGCTGCTGGGCGAGGCCCCTGAGATGCTCGCCTTCCTGTTCAAGGACGACAACGCGATCGACGTCGCGGACGACGCCCGCAAGGGGCTTCCGGCGAACCTCGCCGAGGTGCTCGACGCAGCCCTGGCCGCGCTGGAACCGCTCGCCGACTGGAGCGCCGAGAGCATCCAGGCCGCTCTCAGGGAAGCGCTCGTGGAGGGCCTGGGCGTCAAGCCGCGGCTGGCCTTCGGTCCGGTCCGCACGGCCATCTCCGGCCGGCGGATCTCCCCGCCGCTGTTTGAATCCATGGTGATCCTGGGCAAGGACCCGTCCCTGGCCCGCCTGCGCGCTTTCCGCGGCTGATGATGACTGATCCCGAGGCCGCGATCGGCGTCCTGGCCACCGGCCTCGGCGTCGTCCGCGGTGTGCTCTTTGACATCGATGACACACTGGTGGACCTGGAGTTCGCCATGACGACGGCGCTGCGCGACGTCAGCGAGCACCTGCTGCCCGGCCTGGACCAGGCCGGGTGGGAGAAGTTCGGGCGGATCTTCACCCACGAGACCACCCACTTCTACGACCGCTACCTTGCCGGGGAGCTGAGCTTCAACGAACAACGCCTGCTCCGCGGCCGGGCCGCGCTGAGGCACTTCGGCGTCGAGCTCGAAGAGGGCGAGCAGGCGCACCACTGGGTCAGTTCCTACGCGAGCCTGCAGCATGGCTACATCCGGGCTTTCGACGACGTCACCCCGATGCTGGACGCGCTTGACGCCGCCGGCATTCCCTACGGTGCGGTGAGCAACAACGTCCATGACTACCAGCGGGTCAAGCTGGACGCGGCAGGGCTGGAGCGCATCCGCGTCCTTGTGGGCACCGACACCGTCGGGGCTGCGAAGCCGGAACCCGCCATCTACCTTGAGGGTGTGCGGCGGCTGGGCACCGGCGCCGGCGAAACGCTGTATGTGGGGGACAACCTGCTCCTGGATGCTGAAGGCTCCACGGCGGCCGGCCTGCTGGGCGTCTGGCTCAACCGCGGCGGGGAACCGGCCCCGGGCTTTGCCGGGCGCGAGATCGGCTCCCTGCTGGAACTCCTGGCGGGCCGTGCCTAGCTTTCTGGCCCAGTGCTGTGGCGCCGTCCCCGGAACCCTGGAGTCGGTGGTCCCGGTCAGGCTGTTCGCTGCCGGGGACTGGCCGGCCGGACTGCATTTTGTCGTCCTGAGGTCCGGGCTGGTGTTGTTGGCCGTGATCGTGGCGCTGACTCTCCGCAGCAGGATCCTCAAACGGGTCTGGGGGATGGGCTGGCGCCGCGCAGCAATAGCGTGCGGGGCCGGCGCAGTTGTCTTTTATGTGGTGTGGATCGTCTATCTGGGCGGAGTCATGCCTTCTGAGACGGTGGCGCGCAATTGGAATGTGGCCTGGCTCGGATTGGATGGATTCGAAGGCCTCAGTGCCTTGTTCACGCTGCTGTTCCTGCTTCGACGCAGCCCTTATGCGGTGTTGACCACGGCCGCGTTCAGCACCAGTCTCTGCATCGACGCCTTGTTCGATGTCACAACTGCCGCTCCCGGCCTTCCGTTGGCCACGGCCATCCTTGAGGCCGTCCTCGTCGAGCTTCCCTTCGCAGTCCTTTCGGGGGCCCTTGCGCTCAAGCTCCTCAACGCCAGTGATCCTTCACGGCTGCCGGCGGCGACGGAGTAGACGACGAAGTAAACGCCGGACGCATGGCCGGACGTTGAGCCGGCACCCAGTATTCGCTCAGTTTTTTGCACTTTACTTGGGGCGTTAACCCTTTGCATTCTTGAGGAGATATTACGTGAAGCAGGACGCATTCCAAGACCGGGCCGCAGCTCCGTCATCCGACCCCCGCCCGACCCCGGAGACAGCCCCCACGGCGCCGCTGCTTCAGGCGGATCCCCCGGCACGCTACGCCCCGGCAGGGCCGGTGAAGAGGAAGTGGTGGACCTTGCCGAAGATCCTGGTGGCGGCGGTCGTTGCGGTACTGCTTGCCGGGGGCGGAGGGGGCGTCATCGGATATTCGATGGGAAAGTCCGACGCCACCCGCCAGTTCGCGCAGAGGCTTCAGAACGGCCGGCCCAACGGTGCCAACGGGCAGGCGCGCCGCAGTCCGGGCACCGGCCAGAACCAAGTCCAGCCGACGGCACCCGGCACCCCGGGAAGCAATGGCAACCTGTAGGCCAGCACGCAACGTTGCGCCGGTGGGCTGTGAAACGGCACGGGCCCCGGGGGCAATCATGCTGTTGCCTTCAGCGTGCCAACCGGCCCAGCAGCGCCGCAGCGATGCTGATCATGGCGATTGCGGAAATGAGAAGCACCGCGAAATCGAGGGGTAAATTGGCGGGGGTACCGATGAGCAGTCCGCGGAGGGCATCTACTTCATAACCGAGCGGGTTGGCCTGGTTGAGTCCCTGCAACCAGCCGGGCATGAGGCTCACCGGGTACAGCGCATTCGAAGCGAAGAACAGGGGCATCGTGATCGCTTGACCGATTCCCATGACGCGCTCCCTGCTCAGGACCAGTCCCGCGACGGTGATGGAGAGGCAACAGAAAAAGGCCGATCCGAGGACGACGAAACCTGCAGTCGCGAGCAACCTGAGAGGGTCAGCGGTCAGCGCGACTCCCAGCAGGGCTGCGAGCACCAGCACGACGACAGCCTGGACCAGCGCGCGCATTCCGGAAGCAAACGCCTTTCCTGCCACCAGGGCCGCCCTGGGTGTGGGAGTGACCAACAGCTTGGCCAGGATTCCGGCGTCGCGGTCCCAGATGATCTGGATGCCATAGAAGATGGCAACGAACAGGGCAGACTGAGCCAAAATGCCGGGGGCCAGATAGTCAAGATAGGGCACGTTGCCTGTCGGGATGGCCCTTAGGCGGGTGAATGTTTCCCCGAAGATCAACAGCCAGAGGGCCGGCTGGATGGCACGGATCAGCAGCTCAGTGGGGTCGTGCCTCATCTTTTGCAGTTCGACAGCGCACATGGTGACTACCCGGGAGCCGAGCAGCGCAGCGGGCTGCAGGAAGGGGAGGCGGCCGCCGGGGTGCCTGCCCCTTCCCCGGGATCCAGCCGGGTCCGGACGGGTTTCACTCCGCATTCTTGCCATGCCGGTGTTCCTCCGGGTGGACGGTGCCAAGGCCGGCTCCGGTGGAGGCCAGGAAGACGTCGTCAAGGGTGGCTTCGGGCCCGAGGCCCCGTTTAAGTTCGGCGGGCGTGCCGAGACCGTGGATGAGGCCGTGGTGCATCATGGCGATCCGGTCGCAGTGTTGATCGGCCTCGTCCATGTAATGGGTGGTCACCAGCACCGTCATCCCGGTCCTGGACCGCACATCCTGGATCCGGCCCCAGACGGCGGCGCGTCCGATCGGGTCCAGGCCGATGGTCGGCTCATCGAGTATAAGGAGCCGCGGCGCGCTGACCAGGGCCTGGGCCAGCTCCAGTCGACGGACCATCCCGCCGGAGAGGGTGTTCGCCCTCTGGTCAGCGACCTCGGCCAGTCCGACGGAGTCCAAAGCGGAACCGACCACACGGCGCCGTTCCCTTCGCGGCACGTCGAACAGCCGCGCGAAGAGGGCGACGTTTTCCCTCGCCGTGAGGTCGGCGTCGGCCGAAGGCTGCTGCGGCACATAACCGATCAGGCGCCGCACCTGGAGCTTGTGCCTGGCTACGTCGACGCCGAACACCTCGATCGAGCCGATCCTGGTATTCAGAAGAGTGGTGATCATGCGGATGATCGTGGTCTTTCCGGCCCCGTTCGGTCCGAGCAACCCGAAGATCGTTCCCGCCTCCACGTCAAGATCCACCCCGCCTACGGCGACAGTGCTTCCGAAGCTGTACCTTACGTTTCTGCACCGGACTGCAGCGACTGTTTCCATGTTGGCCCACTTTCCGAAAGCCGCCACTACGTTTCCAGCCTTCCCTCGCGCCGCTTCACCGGCCAGTGTCAAAGGTCCCGTCCGTGGCCGCCATGACTGCGCCCTCCCACAGTCTTCGGATAATCAGTTCGGCGCCTACTTTCCTTCCAGTACGTGGCGCCGGTTCCTGAGGACCAGAAAAGCAGCGACGGAGCCCAGTCCCAGCGCGCCCACGAGCCCCAGCGCCGTTGCCGCGTCGGACTGCCCGACCACGTTCGACGGCGAGACCGCGGCGGCGGAGGAGTACAGGGTGCCGGTACCGTCCGCGATCCGGGCGTTGCCGTCCGCCAGCTTGTCCGCGCCCGTGGCCAGCTGCAAGGATCCGGATGCCAGCTTGGTGTTGCCCGCAGAGAGCTCTGACGCACCGGAGGCGAGGGCCTGGGAGCCGGTGAGCAGGCCGGGATTGGTGGGATCACCGGGATCGCCCTTGATGCCGGCGTTCAGCGCTACCGTGCCGTCGGCCAGCCGGGAGCTGCCCTCGGTCATCGTGGCGGCGGCCTTGAGCAGGCCGGGGTGTTCGGGATCCCCGGGGACCCCGTCCATGCCGATGCGGATCTTGGAGGTGCCGTCCGCGAGGAGCTGGGTGCCCAGCACAACACCGGGGCTGTTGGGGTCCCGGCTGTTGAGCTTGCCGGCCAGGGTGGCGAAGCCCGCCGTCAGCTTCCCCGTCCCCGCATGCAGCTGGGCGGCTCCGGCCTGCAGCCGGACCGCGCCGCCCTGCAACCGGGTCGCACCGGCGTCCAGCTTCTGCGCACCGGCTGCGATCCTGGCGATCTTGTCCTTGACGACGGCCAGGGGGACCAGCCCCTGCACCGGGTCTGAGGCCGCAGCCTGCAGCAGCTCCAGCGCCTGCGCGAGGGCCGCGGTACCCGTTCCTGCCTCGGGGTCACTGTTGGCGCCCCGGTAGCCCTTGAGTTGGGCGGTGCCGGCCGCCAGCTCACCGGTTCCGTCGGCGAGCTGGGCCGCGCCGCCGTCGAGCCTGGTGGCGCCGTCGGCCAGGTTGTTTTCGGCATTTCCCGCAGCGGTGGGTGTCAGTGCTGCGGAGAGCTGGACGGCTCCGGCAGCGAGCTTCCGGGCGCCGTCGTCGGCCTTGTACACCCCGGGGGCGAGCTTGCTGTTGACATCTGTTGCAATCCTGACGGCGCCTTCGGCCAGCTTGCCCGCGCCGTCCTGCAGCTTGTCGGCGCCGGGCGCAAGCTTGTCACTGATGCCAGCGTGGATCTTTTCCGCGCCGGCGGACAGTCTGCCCGCGCCGGTATCGGCCTGGCCCGCACCGGTGGCGAGTTTGCCGGCGCCGTCCCTGAGCTGTTCGGCGCCGGCGGATGCCTGGCCGGCTCCTTCCTTGAGTTTGGCCGAGCCCTCCGTGATGCGTCCGGTAACGAGGGTGTAGAAGCCCAACAGTGCGATAAGCAGCAGGGCAAGGATGGCGATGGCGAGATGTTGGGTAGGGGTCCGGGTCTTGCTGGCGGCACGACTCTGTGACACGGATGGTTCCTCTCGACGGTCCTGCCGGCAACGGTTCTGCTGCCGGCCACCCCCAAAGTGTGGTGTGGCTAACATTCGGAAATAAGCGCAATGCCGCCCGCAGCGGGGTGGGGGAGGGGTTGTTACTCATTGGTAACTTACCGAGCGTAAACTTTCCGGCACCGGGTTGGCAAGGGTCTTCCGGGTGCGGCGCCGGGTGCGGGGTGATGCCGGTGGCCCGCTGGGCCGCGTACGGCCGGATCAAACCGCCGATTTGTGCGCGGCTAAACTCTCGGGTAAAGTAATTACTCGTGCTGAGGCGCCGGGAGCGCTGGTTTAGACCTGCGGATCCGGCCCGAAAGTTCCATTGGGATATGGTGTAATTGGCAACACTACGGTTTCTGGTACCGTCATTCTAGGTTCGAGTCCTGGTATCCCAGCTCTGAAATCCGCGGAATTCCGCGGCTGATCAGGGGTTTTGAACCGGCTCGTCCGATTTGAAACACTTGCTGAGTGTATGAAATAATCACTTGGCTTGGACAGCAGAAATGCCGTCCTGGAAAGTACGCGGCCCCATCGTATAGCGGCCTAGTACGCTGCCCTCTCACGGCGGTAACGCGGGTTCGAATCCCGCTGGGGTCACAGCTGAAGCGGTCCCGGGCATTGAGCCCGGGGCCGTTTCCCGTTTCCGGGACAGTTGCCCGGAACTGGAACAGTCCGGCAGCCGGCGGCCGCACAGCCGGCGCCCCGGCCGCGCCCAACTGGCATGATGAAGCTGTGAGCCCCAAAGAGACCCCCGGGAACCAGCCGCCGGCACCGCGGTCAAACGCCGCCGTCGAACTGCTGCAAGCCGTCCACCGGGACCTCGCCGCGACGGCCTTGCCGCTGGCCCTCCCCGGCGCGGACGCCGCGCGGCTGGATATCCGCAATGCTCTCGCCCAGCTCGATGACTACATCCTGCCCCGGTTCCGCAGCCTTGACGCACCCTTGCTCGCCGTCGTCGGAGGCTCCACCGGCGCCGGGAAATCGACCCTGGTCAACGGGCTGGTGGGGCACACCGTCACCCGGGCCGGGGCCATCCGGCCCACCACCCGCCACAGCCCCTCCTGCTGCACCACCCCGACGACGCGGGCTGGTTCGAGGGCCGGCGCGTCCTGCCGGGCCTGAGCCGGATCCGCGGTACGGTGCTGGACGCACCGCCGCCACCCCCACCGGGCGGGACTGCCCCGGGGCCGGTGCCGTCTCCTCCCTCGTGCTGCTCGCCGACACGGCGGTGCCCCCGGGAATCGCGCTGCTGGACGCTCCCGACGTCGACTCCATCTCCGATGACAACCGGAAGCTGGCCGGCCAACTGCTGGCGGCGGCCGACCTGTGGATCTTTGTCACCACGGCCAACCGCTACGCCGACGGCGTCCCCTGGCGGCTGCTGTTGGACGCTGCCTCCCGCGACATCATGGTGGCCGTCGTGCTGGACCGGGTCCCGCCCGCAGCCGAGGCCGAAGTCAGCGCCGACCTGCAGACCATGCTCGGCCGTGGGGGCCTCGGCGCAGCGCGGCTTTTCGTGGTGCTGGAAGCCGCCCTGGACGCGACGGGGATGCTGCCGCCTGCCGCCGTCGAGCCGTTGCAGCTCTGGCTCCGGGAACTCGCGGCCGATGCCGCCGGACGGGCGGACATCGCCCGGCGGACCCTCAACGGCACGGTAAAGGCGCTGGGCAACCGGGTCGGGGCCGTGGCGCAGGCGGCGGACGCCCAGCGTCGCGCAGCCGAGGTCCTCGCGACGGATACCGGCGACGCGTACCGGGACGGCGTTGCAAGGATTCTGGAGGCCACCCGCGACGGCGCGCTCCTGCGGGGCGAAGTGCTGGCGCGCTGGCAGGACTTCGTCGGCACCGGGGAGTTCTTCCGGGCCCTGGAACAGAACATCGGGCGCCTCCGGGACCGCATGGGCGCCTTCTTCCGGGGCGAGACGACGCCCGCGGTCCGGGTGGAAACCGCGATTGAAACCGGGCTGCAGGCCGTGATCATCGATGAAGCCGCCAACGCCGCGGAGCGGACCGACCAGCGGTGGCGTTCCGATCCGGCCGGCCGGCAACTGTTGGGTGGCGATGACCTGTCCGGAACATCCGCGGGCTTCGGCGACAGGGTGGCCGGCGAAATCCGGGCACGGCAGGGGAGCCTGATGGAACTCATCCGGACCGAGGGGCAGGGCAAACGCCCCCAGGCCCGGTGGCTGTCCTTATGGTGTTGTCGGGTGGTTCCGTGGCCGTTGTAGGGTCGTGGCTACCCGGGGGAGGCGGGTATGGCTTTGGTTGCTGTGCCGGACGGGCTCGTGACGGCTTCGAAGGATTGGCCGCCCGCCGCCCCGCGATGACCCGACCGCTGATTGAGAGACGCGACATGATCGCCGGATAAGGACACGACGGCGCGGTTATCTGCCGGGTTCGACCCGTACGACAGATTGGAGGCTGTTTTGGCGAAATTGTGGGCCGGTATCGATGCTGGCAAAGCCCATCATCACTGCGTCGTGATCGACGCCGAGGGAACCCGGCTGCTCTCGCAAAAATACCCAACGATGAACCGGCCCTGCTGGAGCTCATCGCCATCGTCCTGAAACTCGCCGGACGGGGATGAGGTTATCTGGGCGACGGATTTGAACCACGGCGGCCCGGCGCTGCTGATAGCGATGCTCGTCGCCCACGGCCAGGACATCCTCTACATCCCGGGCCGGATCGTCCATCACGCCTCCAAGCTTTACCGCGGAGAGGGCAAAACGGACGCGAAAGACGCTGCCGTGATAGCGGATCAGGCCAGGATGCGCCGGGATCTGCAGCCGCTGCGGGCAGGGGATGAGACCAGTACCGGGCTGCGGATCCTCACCGCCCGGCGGGCGGACAAATCCGCGGACCGGGTCCGGGCGATCAACCGGCTGCAGGCCCAGCTGCTCGAATACTTCCCGGCGCTGGAGCGGGCCTTTGACTACAGCCGCTCCAAAGCAGCACTGCTGCTGCTCACCAGACACCGCACCCCGGACGGGATCCGCCGCACCGGCCAGGCCAGGCTGCAGGCGTGGCTGAAGAAACAAGGGGCCCGATCCTCCGCCGCGGTCGCCCGGGCCGCCGTGGACGCGGCGAAATCCCAGCACACCACCGTGCCCGCGCAGCACCTCGGGGAGCTGATCGTCGCCGCCCTCGCACAGGAGATCATCACCCTGGACAAGGAACTGGCCGACCTCGATGCCCTGATCGGCGAGAAGGTCACCGAACACCGGCACACCGCGTCCCTGCTCAGCATGCCCGGCTTCGGACCCGTCCTGGTCGCTGAGTTCCTCGGCGCCACCGGCGGAGACCTCGCCATCTTTCAAACCGCGGACCGCTTCGCCGGCGTCGCCGGACTCGCCCCGGCGCCCCGGGACTCCGGCAGGATCACCGGCAACCACCACCGCCCCCGCCGCTACGACCGGCGGCTCCTGCGCGTGTTCTATTTGTCCGGGCTCTCCGCCCTGAAATCCTGCCCGGCCTCCCGGAGGTACTACGACCGAAAACGCACCGAAGGCAAAACCCACATCCAGGCCATGCTGTCCCTGGCCCGGCGCCGCCTGAACGTCCTCTGGGCCATGCTCCGCGACGGCACCACCTACACGCCGGTCCCGGCGACGGCAGCGCGGTTTGCCGCCTGATCCGCCTCGGGCAGCAAACGTCATCGGGGATCATCGGTGTTCCGCGCTTCCGGGCTTCTTAGCGCTGCAGGGATGTTGCCGAGGTCTCCTGTGGGGACTGATGCTGGCGTCGGCTAAGGAATCACGACTCTCGTGCGCTTGGTTTTTCCTCATCAAGGGCATAGAGGCTGACGACACGCCCTGTAAAGGGGACAAACCAGGAGGATAGATCGAGATTAGCCATACCAAGGTGTGCGTAGTCGGGGTCGCTGGCGATGCCGTCCAGCGACGGGTCGTAGAGCGTTTCATGATCTAAGTCCTCGAACAGAGAGTCCTCGGCCCAGGATCGCCAGTTACTAGCCAGAGGCAGTTCCGGGTACAGCTCGCCGAGCGTCTCGACGCCGTCGAGGACCAGTCGAAGGGCTATTTCCTGGGCAACGCAGGTTGGAGACCGGAAACCTGCAACGAAGGAAGTGCCAAGGTCCACGGTTACGGTCAGGAACTTCTGCGCGAAAAGTGCGTTGTAGCGGGTTCGGTACAACGGAGGGAGATCATCGATCCGAAGAGTCTCGCTGACCGAACCAGACTCCCGGAGTACGCAGATGTCATCGTACGCAGATGTCATCGAAAAGTTCGTCCACGAGCGTATTGCAGGCCCACGCCATGGCGCCGGCCAAGGCTGTTGCCTCACGAAGTGATCGGGCTCGCTGGTCGGGATGGGTTTCGCTTTCGTCGTACCCCAGTCGTTGAAGGCTTAGCCCGGGTACCTCGCTAAACGACTTAAGAATGTCCTGAATGATCTCGTCATCACTCCGAGGCGCCTCCTTTCGGGAGGCAGCTATTGTCGGGACCACCCCGTCCGTTTCCGCAGAATCGGGGACTTCTTCCGCCCACCACGTGGCTCCGGTTGCGACAATCCCGGGGATGTCATCGACGAGCCTGTCGGGGTCTACTACCAACTGCAAGGCAGGGGCGGCACCCTCTCCTGCCTGCGAAAGAGACTCGGAAGCTTCATCTGGATCGTCTGCGAAGTTCTCTCTGACCCAGTCCTGGACGTAGGCATCGAGCTTCCGTGGATCCTCAATCTCTATGTCCAGCTCGACGTGTAGCTTCACTTCGCGTTGATCCGTCATGAGGACAACCTACCTGCACACCCGCCCACAGGATCAGTACCAAGGCAGAAGTAGAGAAACCACCTGACGGGTTGTCTCGAAAAGCAACAGCTTTCTAAGACACTGATCTATGGTCAAATGAGCCGGCCGTGTTGTCATTTTCCTGTAATTCTCCGCGGTATTTGGCGTGTATTTCGCGGCGTTATATGGCGCGGTCAGGTGCCGATGAGCAGGGTTTCGCGGGCTGCTTCTACGACTTCCTTGGTGATGCTGTTGAGCTGGTTGATGTCGCGGATGCGCGTGATTTGGGTGAAGAGGCGCTGGATGAGCCGGAAGTTGCCGTTGGTGATTCGGGCGACAGCGGCGATGGCTTCGGCGTCGGTGAAGTCCTGGGGGTCGATACTTAGGCCGAGTTCCTGCCAGCGGTTCGTGAGGACGAAGGTGAGTTCCTCGGTGCCGAGGGTTCGGTAATGGTGGGCGAAGCCGATGCGGCTGTAGAGCTGGGGGTAGCGGGCGAGGCGTTTTTCGATGCCGGGCATGCCGATAAGGATGACGCCCATGGTGTGGCGGTCGTAGTAGTCCCGGACTTGCTCGAGGGCCGGGGGTTTGAGCCGGTCGGCCTCGTCGATGATGAGGAAGTTCGGTCAGGCCGGATGCCCGGGAGTCGCGGTGCTCGAAGACGTCGATGTTGCCTTCCCGGGCGTATTCGGCTGCCCAGGAGATTCTTTGGCAGATCCGGGGTAGTTGCCGGTCGATCTCTCGGGGGCTGATGGTCACGGTGGGGGTCCAGAATGCTGTTCTGGCTTCGATCACGCAGGCAGGGACGGGCTCGGTGTTGGTTTGACCGGTCCGCTGCCATTGTTCCCATTCGGTCGCGCCGGCGTAGGCGCGTGCGGAGAGGGTTTTACCGACGCCGGGCGGTCCGTAGCAGACGCCGATGTGGCGGTTGGTGCGTACTGCGGTGGCGAATTCGGTGAAGCGCCGGTGCTCCTTGGTGATGAGAAATGCAGGCGTGTCGGGCGGGACCGGTGGCGGGGCGGCGGAAATCTCGCCGAGATTGTTGAAGAGGAAGCGGCGTCCGTCGTCATTCTCATCCTTGGCGGTCATGGGCGTTCCTCTCATGGGTCAGTCTTCGGCGTAGGTGCGGAGCCGGTGCTGTTTGGGATCCGCGGATTGCCCGCCGGTTTCTGCAGGTTCGGCGGGTGCCGGCGGCGCGTAGCGGTCGTCGGCGGGGAGGGCATCGGCGAGGCTGAGTTTGGTGCGCAGCTGTTTCTTCAGTTCGTTCCGGCGTGCTGATCTGGCCGCCTTGAGCTGCTTGAAGGTGACAGAACCGGCGGCGAGTTCCGGGGCGATGGCGCGGCAGAGGAACGTGTCCTGGTGCCAGACGCGGATCTCGGCCATGTCCCGGGGGTCGTAGCGGATGGTGACGGTCTCGCCGACGTAGGCGGAGAGTGTGAGGTCCAGGTAGCGCAGGCCGTTGAAGTGGATGCCGTCGCGGTGGACGATGCGCTGGTGTGCGACGGTCAGGAGCAGGAGGTCAAGGTCCTCGGGTCGGACGGGCATTCTGGGGATCCAGCCGCCGGCCTGCCAGCGTGCGGCGGGGACCTCTCCGGTTTCGGAGTGCGTGCGTTGGTTGTATTCGTCAACGATGAACTGCTCGAGCGCGGCGTCGAGCTGCTCGAGGGTCATCGTCGGTGCCGTCACCGGCGTCCCGCGGGTGCCGTGCGGGATGAAACCGGGCAGATGCGGCAGGAGTTCGTCGGTGATGGTGCGGTAGAACCGCTCTATCTTTCCGCGGCCCTGCGGCACGCCTGGGAGGGAATGGATGAGGCGGATGTGGGTGTCTAGGCAGACCCGTTCAAGGTGGGTGCTGGTGAAATCTGCGCCGTGATCGCTGTAGAGGAGATCGGGCAGACCCATGACGGGCCAGGCCGGATGCTTCTTGCGCTGCACGGCCTGGTGAAGGGCCAGTGCCGTCTGGAGCGCGGTCGGCGCACCGGTGAAGACGGTGTAGCCGGCGATGGCGCGGGAGTAGTCATCGAGTACGACGGTCAGCCACGGGCGTGCGCGGGCGCCGGCGGCGTCGACGATCTCGATGTCCAGCTCGGTGTGGTCGCACTGCCATTGCTCGTTCGCGCGGCTGGCTGTGCGCCGGTAGACCAGCTCGAACCGGTCCCGGTACGCGGCGTCGCCTTCGAGGGCGATGGTGCGCAGTCCGGGATCGATGGCGGAAACGATCGCCCGGACCGTCGAGTAGCCGGGGGCCGGGATGCCGCGGTCGATCGCGACGTCACAGATCCGCCGGTGGATGAACGCGATAGTCGGCGCCGGCCGGCGGAGCGCGAGGCCTTCGATCGCACCCACGATTTCGGGCGGGAGCGAATGGCTCCCGCGGTCCGAGCGTGGCTGGCGGCCAAGGTCCGCGACCGAGCCGCCGGCGCGGAATCCTGCCGTCCACCGTTGCAGGGTGCGGAGGGGGATGCCGGCCTGGCCGGAGATCCTGGCGAGGGGAACACCGTCATCGAGGTGCTGCCGGAGCAGTGCCGCCCGGTCGTCGGCCGACAGCCGATGCTTCATGACCGGCGGTCTTCGGCCGCCTGCCGGTGGCGGTAGAGCGTCGCGCGGCTCCAGCCGACGAGCCGGGCCGCGTCCTCAGCGGTGCGTCCCTTCGAGCGGGCGTCCGACGCGATCGCGAGCTTGTCGGCGATGACGAGCGGGTCGGACAAGGGTCGGCCGAAGCGGGTTCCGCCCTGCCGAGCCGCGGCGATGCCCGCGTTCACGCGTTCGACGATCAACTCCCGCTCATACTCGGCAAGGGTCGCGAGCATGTTGAGCATCAGGCGGCCCGACGTTGTTGTGGGGTCAATGCCGTCCGAAATGGACCTCAGGAGCACACCGCGCTCCCGCAGCAGGTTCACCGTGTTCAACACATCGATCAAGGACCGGCCGAGCCGGTCCACCCGCCACACGACGACGGTGTCACCCGGCTCAACATACGCGAGGAGCTTTTTCATCCCGGGCCGCTCAATAGCGGCCTTGCTCCCGGAAGTGACGTCGGCGAACACATCGCGTTTCTGAACCCCGGCATCGACCAGTGCATCGAGCTGCAACTTCGCGTCCTGGCCCGACGTACTCACGCGCGTATACCCGAGATGTCTCACCCGGCCATTGTGCCTCAGAAACCCCCGGACGGCACCCGCCTGAGACGATCCACGGTGAGACACCTTTACAAGACACAGGGCGGCCCGGCAGGACGCCGATTCCTTCGACCCTCCCTGTGACTGTTCGTTCGGAATGGCGGTTTTTTCACAGCTCGGTTTGGCGGTTTGGCTGGGGCTGAACGGCGAGGGTGGAGCGGGCTGGTTCGAGAGGTTTCCTCGAGTATTGGGAGTGGAATGGGGTATGTTCGCCGGAGAGCGGTAGTACCGCGTGAACGAGGGGGATCGTATGCCGGAGCCCGGTGTCGAGGTTGTATGGGGCGCTCTGGAGCGGGCCTTACGGAAGGCCGGGCACGACGAGCTGTGGCTCCAGTTCCGACCCCGCGGTTCGAAGGATGTCTTTGACGCGGTCCAAGCCGCGGTCCAAGTTGCCAACCAGGAGGTCGAGGACGCCGGGTGGGGCGATGAAGTGTTCACCGAGGGAGTCTCGGACTCCGACGCCGGACCGGTGGCGCTGATGAGCAGGGTGGGCACCGAGGAGGGCGTGCGCGCCTGGTTTGCTGTCTTCGCCCGGCATTTACAGGCCCTGGGGCTGTCCGGGAAGGTCACCGCCGCGCCGACGGCGTTTTTCCCGGACTGGCTGAGCGGCGAAGTCCGGCTGCCGAGGCAGCTTACGGCCTTTGTTTCCTACCAGACCAACGATCTGGCTCTGCTGGATGCAGACGAAGAGCGGCGTGCCTGGCATGTCCCGGCCGCACTGACGGCGAAGGTGGCCGATGCCGCCACGGCGTGGGGCCGCTTCAACGGCGCGGATGTGTACCTGCAGCGCTACATTCACCAGACCCGATCGAAGAACCCGGACGTGGGGTCTGCCCTGGCGGGCGCGGCCGCGAAATTCGCCATGGCTCGTGTGACCTACCTGCGGTCTCAGCCCCGCCGGCTGGCCTGGGCGTCGCTGGGCACCCTGGGCCGGACCTGTTACGGGGTCATGGACGACACGGTGTCCTGGCAGGTCCGGCTGGCCCAGGTCACCCGGGCCATGGCCGCGTTCCCCGCGGACACCGATCTGGCGTTCGTGCAGTACAGCAATCCCCTCACCAGTAGTTGGCAGGCACTTTCCACCGCCAGGCCAGCGCCGCCCTACGTGAAGGAAAGCGACATCCGCTACAACAGGCACCTGAATAAGCAGTACATCCCTGACGCGCACGGGCTGCAGCTCCTCACCGACGCACACCTGGCAAACGCGAACAATCTCTCCGACTGGATCATCGAGCCTCTCGGCGAAGGAAAGCACCTCGTGCAGGCCAAAGACCTGGAGTCCTGGTACGCCACCATCGACCCGGACCCCGAAACACTGGCAAAGGCGCGCGCCGACTTCGGAGGCATGATCCTGACCCCGGAGATCATCGCGGCCAACCCGCCACCCTGGCGCTGACCAATGGCCACGGCTCAATATCGATAGCACCGCGTGAACGAAGGGGGATCGTATGCCGGAGCCCAGTGTCGAGGTTGTGTGGGGCGCGTTGTCGAGGGCGTGGCGGAAGGCCCAGTACGAGGAACTGTGGCTGCAGTTCCGGCCCCGCGGTTCGAAGGATGCCTTTGACGCCGTCGCGGCTGCGGTCCAGGTCGCGAACCAGGAAGTCGAGGATGCCGGGTGGGGCGCCGAAGTCTTCACGGGGGGGCTCTCGGATTCCGATGCCGGACCGGTGGCGCTGATGAGCAGGGCCGGCCCCAAGGAGGGTGTGCGGGCCTGGTTTGATGCCTTCGCCCGGCATTTGCAGGTCCTGGGGATGTCCGGGAAGGTCACGGCGGCGCCGCAGGCGTTTTTCCCGGACTGGCTGAGCGGCAAAGTCGAACTGCCCCGACAGCTCACCGCGTTCGTGGCCTACCGGACTGATGATCTGGCGCTGCTGAATGAGCAGGAGCGCAGAAGGAGCTGGTACGTCCCGTCCGAACTGACGGCCAAGATCGCTGACGCCGGCGCGGCGTGGGGCCGCTTTGACGGTGCCGACGTCTATTTGCTGCGCAACATCCATCGGGTCCGGACGAAGAATCCGGACGTTGGGCCGCCGCTGGCGGACGGCGTGGCGAAGTTCGGACAGGCTGGTGTGACCTACCTGCGGTCCGAGCCGCGCCGGATGGTTTCGATGTCGTTGGGCACTCAGGGCCGGGCCTGCTATCAGGTCATGGACGACACGGTGCCCTGGCCGGACCGGCTGGCCCAGGTTGTCCGGGCCCTGGTCGCGTTCCCCGGGGACACCGATCTGGCGTTCATACAGCACAGCCACGTCTACCCCTATTGGAGCGATCTTTCCACCGGCAGGCCCCTGCTCCCCTACGTGGACGAAACCCAGATCTTCTACAACAGGCACCTGTATGCGCAGTACATTCCCGACGCGCACGGGCTGCAGCTCCTCACCGACGCCCACCTGACACACGCAAACGACCTGTCCGACTGGATCATCGAACCTCTCGGGGCAGGAAAGCACCTCGTGCAGGCCAAAGACCTGGAGCCCTGGTACGCCACCATCGACCCGGACCCGGACACACTGGCAAAGGCGCGCGCCGACTTCGGAGGAATGATCCTCACGCCCGAGATCATCGCGAACAACCCGCCGCCCTGGCGCTGACGAATAGCCGAAGCTGCGATCCCTCAGACCTGGCTGAGGCAGCTTCAGAATCAGCGGAAGCTCGTTGGCGAGTGCCTGGTCGGGACTTTCTCGGTGTGCGGGAAACGACCGTTTCCGCTACAAACCGACAGTTACTTCCAAAAGATTCGATGCACCCCGATTTTTTGTAGCTAAACCCAGTGCCGTTTTCTATGTGCCGGTTCTTCCCCCGGTCGACGGGTATTGGTACGTTTGGCGCATGGGTCATCTTCTGGGCTATGCCCGTGTGTCGACCGGGGACCAAGACGCGGCCCTTCAACAGGACGCGTTGAAGGCTGCCGGCTGTTACCGCATTTTCGCCGACACGGCTTCCGGGTCCCTGGAGTCCCGTCCCGAACTGACGAAGGTCCTGGATCAGCTCCGACCCGGAGACACCTTGGTCGTGTGGCGGCTTGACCGGCTCGGCAGGTCCATCCGGCATCTGATCGACCAGCTGGCCGACCTCCAGGAGCGGGGCATCGGATTCCGTTCCCTTCAAGAAGCGATCGACACGACCTCATCGGGCGGCCGGCTGGTCTTTCACGTTTTCGCGGCGCTGGCGGAGTTCGAACGGGACCTGATCCGGGAGCGAACGAACGCCGGTCTTCAGGCGGCCAGGGCACGAGGACGCGTCGGCGGCCGGCCTGCGCTGCTGACCAAGGACAAGCTCCGGACCGCCCGCCGGATGTATGAGCAGAAGGACATGACGGTGGCCAAGATTGGCGAGGTTCTCGGCGTCAGCCGCACCACCGTCTACCGGGCACTGCGGCGCGAACCGGCCCCTGCTGCGGGACGGCGGCAGTCAACCGCAACCAAGAAGACCGTCCGGTGACAGGCGGAGGCAGCACCCCGAACGGTGACGCTGCCTCCATGCCTGAACACACGGCGTTCTTGCGCTGGCAGATTTTGCGCCGGCATGTCGAAGACGGTGTGCCGTTGAAAACCCTCGCGGCGCACGAAGGCATAGGACTTCGGACGCTTCAGCGTTGGCATGCTGCCCATAAACGTCACGGCATCAACGGGCTGGCGGCAGCGGTTACGTCCCGCTGAGTGGTGGAGTTTTCTCGACACCGTGCAGGTCAGTTATTTGATTATGCTGCCGTGAGTTCGGGGAGCAAAATCGCCTCCTTTATCGGCGTGGCGGGTGTCGTGTTCATGGCCTTGAGTTCGGCCATGGAGGCCTCGGAGAGGTAGCGGCGGTCGCCGGCTTCCCATTCGTCGTGTTGCTCGACGAGGACCGCGCCGGCGAGCCGGAGAAGGGCTGCCGGGTTGGGGAAGACCCCGACGACGTCGGTGCGTCTTTTGATCTCTTTGTTGACTCGTTCCATGGGATTTGTGGACCAGATCTGGCGCCAGTGTCTGGCCGGGAACCCGGTGAACGCGAGGACGTCGTCCCGGGCGTCGCCGAGCATCGCGGCGACCTTAGGGTGGGATTTGAGGAGCATCCGGGTGACTTCGTCGAACTGGGTGTTCACGTGTCCGGCGTCGGGCTGGGCGAAGGCGGTGCGGATGATCGAGGCGACCATGTCCTGGGATCCCTTCGGCACGGTCGAGAGCACGTTTCTCATGAAATGCACGCGGCAGCGCTGCCACGCCGCGCCCTGGAATACCGTGCCGATGGCTTTCTTCAGCCCGCTGTGGGCGTCGGAGATCACCAGCTTCACCCCGTCCAGCCCGCGGGCCTTCAACGACCGCAGGAACGCGGTCCAGAACCCCTCGTTCTCGCTGTCGCCGACGTCGAAGCCCAGGACCTCCCGCCGCCCGTCCGCGGCCACGCCGAAGGCGACCACGACTGCCTGGGACACGACGCGGTGCCCGACGCGGGCCTTGCAGTAGGTGGCGTCCAGGAACACGTACGGGTAGTCCATGGCGGAGAGGTCGCGGTCCTTCGAACGCGCCGACCTCGTGGTCCAGATCCTCGCAGATCCGGGACACTTCAGACTTGGAGATCCCCGTGCCGGCACCGAGGGCCTTGACCAGGTCATCGACCTTGCGGGTGGAGACGCCATGCAGGTAGGCCTCCATCACGACCGCGTAGAGGGCCTGATCGACGCGGCGGCGGCGTTCCAGCAGCGCCGGGAAAAACGACCCGTTCCGCAGCTTGGGGATCTTCAGGTTCAGGTCCCCGGCGGTGGTCGTCAACGTCCGGGGCCGGGACCCGTTGCGTTGGGTAGTGCGCGTCTCGGAGCGTTCGAAGGGGGCGGCGCCGATGAACGCGGTCGCCTCGGCCTCGATGAGCTGCTGGTACAGCGTTTCGGTCGCGGAGCGGATCCGGTCGGAGACATCGGTGAGTTTCAGTTGGCCAAGCAGGTCAAGCAGGGCAGACTGGTCTAGAGCCATCGTGTGTTTGTGTCTTTCTGTGAGTGACTTTGATCGGTACTCACTGACCATCGCACGATGGCTCACTACGTTGCCGGAGCAACGCGCAACTGCGGAGATCTACACCATTCCGCGGGACGTAACCGCGGCAGCAAAACGCCCGACCGCTCAGCGCAGGACCGACCCTGAACTGGTTGCGCTCATTGAGGGTCTGGCCCTGGTGAAACCTGCCCTTCCGGTGGCCCTTATCGCCCGCAAGACCAACCGGGTCGCTGCCGGTCACGGATGGCGAGCCCCTTCGTACAGCACCGTCCGGTCCATCACCGCCGGCCTTGATCCCGGCATGAGAACGCTCGCCCAGCAGGGAACGGCCGCATACCGGGACACCTATGAACTGGTATGGCGGCACCGCGCCGAGCGGCCGAATGCGATCTGGCAGGCAGACCACACCGAACTGGACATCCTCGTGCTGGACGCCAACCTGAAACCGGCCCGTCCTTGGCTCACCACGATCCTGGACGACTACTCCCGCGCGATCTGCGGCTACACGATCTTCCTCGGGGCACCGTCGGCCATGAACACGGCCCTGGCGCTGCGGCAGGCCATCTGGCCCAAGGCCGGGGCTGGTTGGCCGATGTGCGGGATCCCTGACGTCCTTTACGTTGACCACGGATCTGACTTCACGAGCAGCCACCTGACCCAGACCGCGAAGGACCTTCACTTCGAAATCACCTACTCCACGGTCGCGAGGCCCCAGGGGCGGGGCAAGATCGAACGGTTTTACGGCACCGTAAATACGGAGCTGCTGGCCGAACTGCCCGGGCACCTGATCCGCGGCCACACCCAGCCGCCACCGGCAATGACCTTGAAGGAACTCGATAAAGCCGTTGGCCGCTTCATCACGGAGGACTACCACCAGCGCGAGCACCCGGAGATCAAGGCGACCCCGCACCATGCCTGGACCGGCGACGGCTGGCTGCCCAGGCTGCCGGCGTCGATGGATGAACTCAACTTGCTTCTGCTGACCGTGGCCAAACCCCGGATCGTCCACCGTGACGGCGTGCACTTCCAAGGACTCCGGTACGTCTCACCCCTGTTGGCCGCCTACGTTCGCGAACCCGTCACCGTGCGCTACGACCCGCGGGACATCACCGAAATCCGGGTCTTCCACAAGAACCAGTTCATCTGCCGGGCCGTGGACCCTGACCACGAGACCTCAACGATCACCCTCAAGGACATCCAGGCCGCACGATCGGCCCGCCGCCGCGAACTTCGCGGACAAATCAACCAGCGTATCGCCGTGGTCGCCAGGCATCTGCCTGACCTGGCACCCGTCAGACAGGGCCCGGCCCCCGAGGCGACGGAGCGGCCAGAGAAGCGTCCAAAGCTCCGCACCTATCTGGAGGACGACCGATGACAGGGCAAGGCTTCATCGCCACGAAGGAACACCGCAGATTCGTCGAGTTCGCCGACGCGGTGCGCCGGCAGCACACCATCGGGATCTGCTACGGTCAAGCCGGCATAGGCAAGACCCTCTCCGCCAGACGCTACGCCAACTGGCACAAGGCGCAGAAGCTCCTGGAGGAGTGGGGACCGCGGGAGGATTCCGACCACCTCGTCTATGCCGCACTCTCCCGCTCCCGAACCGTCTTCTACACCCCCGCCGTGCTCACTACACCCAAACAGATCCACGCCGACCTCGAGCACATCAGCACCCGCGTCTCGATCTGCGTGGACCAGCATCTGGAGAAGATCGGCAAGAAGACCGGCTGCCCCGCCGGTATGAGCAAGCATGTGGAGCTGCTCATCATTGACGAATCCGAGCGGCTCAGCGCCACCGCCCTGGAACTATTGCGCGACCGCTACGACCGCGACAACTTAGCCCTGATCCTCATCGGCATGCCCGGCATCGAAAAATGGTTCAGCCGCTACCCCCAGCTCTACAGCAGGGTCGGATTCGCCCATGAATACCGTCCCCTCGAACAAGAAGAACTGCATTTCGTCCTGCAGCGCCGCTGGCACAAACTCGGACACGCCCTGGACCCCGAAGACTTCACCGACGCTCAGGCCATTGCCGCGGTCGCCCGCATAACCAGGGGAAACTTCCGCCTCATCGACCGGCTCTTCACCCAGATCGACCGCGTGATGAAAATCAACGAGCTCAACATCATCACCGACGACGTCATCGAAGCCGCACGTTCAACACTTGTCATCGGCATCAGCTAACCGCCAAACCGCACCGGCATGCGCAGTACCGGCACCTGGTCCACCTCGAAGACGGACACGAGATCCGGAAACGTCAGAACCCAATTACTCATCCGACAAGCGGGGCGATGTGGTAACCATTGGATATGTCAGGGTCAGCACTGCAGAGCAGACTGCCGAGCTTCAAACATCCGCGCTGAAGGAAGCCGGCTGTGACCGGATTTTCGCAGATCATGATGTGAACGGCACACGGGCCGGCAGAGACGAGCTGGACAACATACTTGACCACTTGCGCCCCGGGGACGAGTTGGTGATCTGGAAGCTGGACCGGTTGGCTCGCTCCACGAAAAAGCTGCTCCCGTTCATCGAACTCCTGGACGCGAAGGGCGTGACATTCCGCTCCCTGACCGAGGGCATCACCACCACTGGCCCAAACGGCAAGGCCATGCTGACGATCCTGACCGCTCTGGCACGGCTCGAACGTGACACGACAACCGAGCGGACCAAGGCAGGCATGGCCTTCGCGGCAGCCCATGGGCGCCACGGCGGACGACCTGCCATCACAGCGGAAAACGCGGCCGTGAAACGCGCCCACGAACTCAAAGCATCAGGGCTCAAACCCGCCGACATCGGTAAGAAAATCGGGCTCAGCCGGGCGACAATCTACCGCTGCCTGAACATCGGACGCGACGAACAGGCCTCACCGCAGCTGAATTCACCACCCCAATCTGAAGTCGATGCCGAGCAACGATTTCATTGACTGGCCAGGCCGACGACTCGAGCTTCGACCGTCCTAATGACGCCAATCGAACCTCGAAACCGCCATCTTGAACTGCGATTTAACCGCCATTCTGCGCTAACAGTCACACCTCCCCGACACGAAGTCCGTGTCTCGAAAAACTGTTGGTTTTTGAGACAAGGTATTGGCGCATCTCACGTGCAGGTCAGTGAGGCAAGCCGTGCACTCCGTCTTCTGTAAGGGCGGGGCTTTCGCCGGCAAGTAGCAGTCGGTTCTGAAACTCTGCATGGAGGTAGCTGCGGTGCTCATGATTCCTGTTCGAGTTCTGCCAGTCGGGCCCGCACCTGGTCGCCGAGCCCGCAGATCAAGTCGAGCTGCTCCGGGGTGAGGTGGTCGATCAGAACCTTGCGCACGTCCATCACGTGCGGCGCGGCGGCAGCCTCGATGACCTCGCGACCTTGCGGTGTGATGACCACGACGGCGCCGCGCTGGTCCGCCGCGCAGCGTTCACGGCCCACGAGACCGCGCTTTTCCATCCGGGTCAGATGCTGCGAGAGCCGGCTCTTCTCCCAGCGCAGAACGTCGCCTAGCGCAAACGCCCGCAGCCGCCCGTCCGGCGCCTCCGACAGGTGGGCCAGCACCTCGTAATCGGCGCTCGACAGACCGCTGCGCTGGCGCAGCTGCCGCTCGATGTACTGGGACAGATCGGCCTGCATCGTCATCAGGCTGCGCCAGGCACGCTGCTCCCGGTCGTCCAGCCAACGTTGATCACTCATATCTGTCACGTTACCCCATGGTTGACATGTTAACCATTCAACGCCTACGATTTGGTTAACACATAAACTACCTGGAGGTTTTGCCGTGACCATCACAGCCATCGTTCTCAGCGCTCTGCTGGCCCTCGCCGCACTGGGCGCGGGCATCCCGAAGATCAGGCTCAAGGGCGATATCCCGCGCCAACTGCAGGAACACATGGGCGCCAGCGCCTCCCTCACCCGGTTCATCGGCCTGGCCGAGGCCGCCGCGGCGATCGGACTGGCGGTCGGAGTCTTCTGGCACCCGCTCGGTATCGCGGCCGCTGCCGGCCTGGCCGTCGTGTTCGCCGGAGCGATCGCCTACCACCGCCGCGCCGGCGACTACGCCAACCCCAAGACCCGGGGCCCGGCGATGGCCCCGGCCGTCCTGGGCCTGGTCTCCGTGGCAACCGTGGCCGCCTTGTCCCTGACTGCATAAGCCACGCGCCCAGCCGAACCCGCGCCTGTCGCAGGCGCAGGTTGCCAGGCCGGGAGGCAGATCGCTCCGCCGCCCGGCCCGCCCCGCTCCACACAGAGCCCCTCACCCTGAACCAGCACCGTCCGCCCGGACGCGTGCCTCACCAAGCAGCACCAGGAGACGCCATGTCAATCCACATCCTTGCCCTCGTCGGTTCCGTACGCGCCGGATCACACAACGGCCAGCTCGCCCAGGCCGCCGCCAAGCTCACGCCTGAGGGAGTCGAGCTGTCCATACAGGAAAACCTGGATCAGGTGCCCTTCTATAACGAGGACCTCGACAGCGAGGGGAGCATCCCGCAGCACGCCGCAGCGCTTCGGGAGTCCGCCGCGCGTGCCGATGCCCTCCTGCTCTTCGTCCCCGAGTACAACGGCACCATGTCCGCCGTTCTGAAGAACGCCATCGACTGGCTCTCCCGCCCCTACGGAGCCGGCGCCCTCTCCGGAAAGCCCGTCGCCGTCATCGGCGCCTCGGGCGGCCAGTACGGCGGCGTCTGGGCACACCAAGATGCCCGGAAGGCAGCAACAGCTGCGCAGGCCAACGTGCTTGAGGACATCACCCTCTCCATTCCCGACTCGCTGACACGGTTCGCCGACACCCACCCGCTCGACGACAGCGAGATCGCCACCGAACTCAAGTCCGTCGTCGTCCGCCTTGCCCAGGCGGCCGAACGCGCTACCGCAGCGCACGTCTGACCGACTCCCACCCCGTTACACAACTTCAGCTTCGACTATGAAAAGCAGGCACACATCATGAGCAGCATCAGTATCATCGGTCTCGGAACCATGGCCCGAATTCTCGGCACCCGGGCGGTCGCTGCCGGCCACAGCGTCCAGGTCGTCGGCCGTGACGGTACCAAGGCCGCCGCCCTGGCCGGGGAACTCGGCGGCAACGCCACAGCAGGGACGATCGCAAGCGTCGCGCTCACCGGTGACATCGTCATCCTGGCTGTGCCGTACGCCAGCGCCTCATCCATTGTCAGCCAGTACGGGGACGCGCTGACCGGCAAGGTCATCGTCGACATCACCAACCCCTTCGATCTCACCACGTTCACCGCGCTCGTCACCCCCGACGACAGCTCGGCCGCACAGGAGATCGCCAAGGCCGCCCCTGCGGGCGCGCATGTCGTCAAGGCGTTCAACACGCTCTTCGGCGGCGTCCTCGCGTCCGGTGAGGTCGAGGGCCGCCCCCTCGATGTGCTCATCGCCGGTGACGACGCCAACGCCAAGGCGTCCGTGTCCTCGTTCGTCGAGAGCCTCGGACTGCGCCCGCTGGACACCGGTAACCTAAAGACCGCGCACTGGTTGGAAGGAGCGGGTCTGCTGCTTCTCGGTCAGGCCCAGCGGCAGAAGAACTTCTCCCTCAGCATTAAGTTTCTCGGCTGAACGCACGTCAAAGCGCCGCTCCCGATCCGGATCGGCCGAGACAACAAGGGAGTAACGGGCCCGCGGGACCAGATGGACCAATCCGGCGACCGGTGCGGGGACTCGATCTCTAAGATCGAGTCCCCGCAAGCCCCACCCCTCGACCCGATGCCGCACAGGCGGCGAGTGACGCAACCGCTCACAAGGCGGGCTCCCGGCCAGGCCCCCGGCCTTCTGCGACACAGATCACACGCTCATATGCCGACTCACCGCCCCCCGGCACGCACGGATGGCGGTGGGCCGGGCAGCCCCAACCAGCGAAGGAACAAGCCCATGAAGTTCGGAATGGTAGGTGCGGGAACGCTCTCCCGCGCCATAGCCGGTCACGTAGTGAAGGCCGGTCACGACGTGGTCTTCAGCAACAGCCGAGGCCCCGAGACGCTCAAGGACGTTGTGGACGCCTTCGGGCCGCACGCCTCCGCCGGCACCATAGCAGAAGCGGGTGCCGCTGATTTCGTCGTCCTCGCCGTCCCCTGGACAAAGGTCCGGGAGGTGGTGGGTAACTTACCTGCCCGCGAGGGGCGGATCGTCATCGATGCCACCAACCAATGGGCGAGTCTGACCCCCACGTTTGTCGCGGACAAGCTCGACATCGGAGGCAGCGAACTCGTCGCCTCACTGATCCCCGGGGCGCACGTCATCAAGGCTTTCGACAACATGTATGGCCCCTATGTTGCCGCCGACCCCATCACCGCAGCCGGCCGCCGGATCCTTTTTTACGCGGGCGACGACCAGAACTCCAAGAAGCTCTTCCGCTCCGTCGTCGAGGGCTTCGGGTTCGCCCCCGTCGACCTCGGCCCGCTACCGATGGGCCGCCTGATGCAAGTGGACGGCGGACCCCTGACCGGCCTGCACGCCATCCGGGAGGGCTGACAGCGAGTACGACACCCGCTCCGGAACGCCTCACATTCCGGAGCGGGTCAAGTATCTTCCGGCAGGAATTTGCCGAAATCAACCATCCCTGGGCCGGTTCCGAATTCCTTGCCCGGATTGAGGTTACTTGTTGATGCGGGTCCGCTCGCAGCCGGACTCGTCGTCCAGTTGGGCACCGCGATTTTCAACGGCAGCCGCGCGGCGGAGCAGTTGCGCTCCGCCTGGCTGCGGACCGGGAACCTGCCGCGCCTGAACTAACGCTCAAGCGACCTCACAGCACTGCACTGCAATCAGGAGAAAATCATGGAACTCGGCGCTTACAGCTTCGGCGACACCCCACGCAATCCCGACGGGACGCTCCGTCCCAACGCCGAGGCGATCGGCAACCTCTTCGAGGCAATCGTCCTGGCCGACCAGGCAGGCCTGGACTACTTCGGGGTGGGCGAACACCACACCCTGGACATGCCCGCCTCCTCGCCGGGGACCGTGATCGCCGCGGCGGCTGCAGCGACGAAGCAGATCAAGCTCGGCAGCGGTGCGAACATCATCAGCACGGACGACCCGGTGCGGGTGTTCCAGCAGTTCGCCACCGCCGATGCCGTCTCCGGCGGCGGCAGGGTGGAAATTACCGCCGGCCGCGGATCCTCGGTGGAGACCTTTCCGCTCTTCGGTTACGACCTGAATGACTACGACCGGCTCTACGCCGAAAAGCTGGACCTTCTGATGACCATCAACAACAGCAAAACCGAAAACGTGACCTGGTCCGGGACGGTCCGGCCCGCGCTACAGGAGCTGGCCATCGTACCCCGGCCGGTCAACGGCAGGCTGCCACTTTGGCTCGCAACCGGGGGCAGCGCCCCGTCTTCGGTCCGCGCCGGAAAGCTAGGCCTACCCGTCTCCTACGGCATTCTCGGCGGGGCCCCGGCAAGGTTCGCCCCGCTGGCAGAGCTGTATCGGCAGACCGCCGCTCAGGCAGGACACACCGGCGAGGACATCAAAGTCTCCGTGGCGGCCCTCGGCCTGATCGCCCCCACGAAGAAGGAAGCACTCGAGCGCTTCTACCCCGGCTGGTACAACCTGAACATCGAAATGGGCAAACTCCGCGGCTGGCCCGCACCGGACAAGCGCCAGTTCCTGTCACAGGCGGACATCTCCGGCGCGTACTACGTCGGAGATCCGGATGAAATCGCCGAGCGCATCGTGGACCTGCACAACCACATGGGACACATGCGCCACTTCCTGCAGATGGACATCGGGGGCCTGCCCCAGGAACACTTCCTTGAATCCCTCACCCTGCTCGCCACCGAGGTCAAGCCCCGCGTCGAACGCCTCCTGGCCGGCAAATAGACCACGCACGCACACCACGCATCATTCCCCGGCTTCTCAACAGTGCCTGGCCGACGACGTCGCAAGTTCAACACCGCCAAACCGGGCTCGGAAACCGCCATTGTGAATCTCCGCACCTCGGCTTCCTGCGGTCGTCGATGCTCGAAGTCCTATGCACGGTGAAGGATCCGCTAACGGGACGTGGGGACTGGACTAAGGTGCCAAATAGCGCCGCAAGAAACGTGCCAAATAACTCTGAAAGTCACAGTGTTGTCATTTTCCTCTAAGTCGTCTGCACTGGATCCTGCGGAAGTGCGGGGTGGTGCAGGCGGCTCCGGACATGGAAGAGCTCGAAGTCGCCCGGACCAACCGCGATAGTGATCGAAAGTCGTCGGCACCACTCAACATCGGCCCGGGAGCCGTTCTCTTGGGCGTTCCGTTGGCTCTGCGCGGTCAGCGTCTCTGGTGGGCGGGGCGGCAGGTGGCGGTAGAGGCTGGATCGGGTGATGCCCGTGGCTTGCACAATCTCCGAGAGGGGAACCCTTGGTCACTTCCAGCCAAAGTCCCGGACCCCAGGCTCACGGTTCGGGTTGAATCCCACGCGCCGCAAGGTCCCGGCGGGTCTTGGTGTGGCTCCGTGTTCCTAGCTTGGGCCGTCTTGTTCTGCGCCTTTGGGCGGACGTCCGCCCAGGCGCGTGGTGACCCGGTGTGCTGCGGCTGCGCATGCTTCGCCCAGGTTCTGCAGTCTGTCCTGTGAGACGCGGAACCGGGGTGCCGGGATCAGGATGGCGGCCACGATGTCGCCGCGGTGGTCGTAGACGGGTGCTGCCACGCCTACCTCGTCGATGGAGGATTCGCCGTAGTTGATGGCCCAGCCACGACGGGTCACGTCCTTAAGTCTGATCTGGTAGGCCTCGAGGCTGGTGTCGTCGAGTCCCGGATAGGTGATGGCTCCGCTGCGGAGCAGGGTACGGACCCGTTCGGCGGGTTCGGCGGAGAGGAAGACCTGTATGGAGGAGCTCATGGCGTCCTTGTAGCTCGCGCCGAGCGGGGTGGTGTGTTTGATCTTGTGGTGGCTGGCGATCTGTTCCACGCATATCGATTCGGTGCCGTTCCATACCATGAGGGCGCTGGTTTCTCCGGTCTGTTCGGTGAGTTCACGCAGGACGGGGTAGGCTACGCGCCGTTCTTCCAGTTCGGCCAGCAGTGGTCCGGCGACGGCGATCAGCCCCAGGCCCAGGCGGAATCGGCGTGTTTCCGGGTCCCGTTCCACCAGGTGTTCCTGTTCGAAGGTGGCCAGGATCCGGGAAACGGTGCTTTTGTGCAGGCCGATCCGGTTGGCGATCTCGGTGACTCCGAGCAGCGGCTCGTCTGCGCTGAAGGTCCGCAGCACGGCGATGGCGTTGACGATGACGGAGGTGCCCTTGGTGTCGCCGTTTCCGTTGGTCTCGGGAGTTTCTGCTGGGGTCATAGTGTTTACCATCATTCCGTATGGGAGCCGAAAAGCGGCGCCACGGTGGACGTGGCGCCGCTTCCTTGCGGTTATGCTTCCGGGCCGCGGGGTGTCAGGCGCTGATGATGTTGTGTTCCGGGCCGAAGGGGAATTTGGTGATGTTTTCGGCGCCGTCGTCGCCGACCACGAGGATGTCGTGCTCGCGGTAGCCGCCGGCGCCGGGCGCACCGTCCAGGACGGTGATCATCGGTTCCATGGAGACGACCATGCCCGGTTCCAGCACGGTGTCGATGTCCTCGCGGAGCTCCAGGCCGGCTTCCCGGCCGTAGTAGTGGCTCAGGACGCCGAAGGAGTGCCCGTAGCCGAAGGTCCGGTTCGCCAGCAGCCCGTGGGAGACGTAGATCTCGTTGAGTTCGGCGGCGATGTCCTTGCAGACCGCGCCGGGTTTGATCAGTTCCAGGCCGCGCTTGTGGACCTCGACGTTGATGTTCCACAGTTCCAGGGAGCGGGCGTCGGGCTCGCCCAGGAACAGGGTCCGTTCCAGCGCGGTGTAGTAGCCGGAGGTCATCGGGAAGCAGTTCAGCGACAGGATGTCGTGTTCCTGGAGCTTGCGGGTGGTGGCCCAGTTGTGGGCGCCGTCGGTGTTGATGCCGGACTGGAACCAGACCCAGGTGTCGCGGATTTCGGAGTCCGGGAAGGTCCGGGCAATCTCGTGGACCATCGCTTCGGTGCCGATCAGGGCGACTTCGTATTCGGTGATGCCGGTGGTGATGGCGTTGCGGATGGCTTCCCCGCCCAGGTCGCCGATGCGTGCGCCGTGTTTGATGACGGCGATTTCTTCGGCGGACTTGATCATGCGCTGGCGCATGGCGGCCTGGGCGACGTCGACGAGGGTGGCGCCGTCGAACGCGGCCTGGATCTTGTTGCGGTTGTCCAGCGGGAGCGAATCGTCTTCGACGCCCAGGCGGCGGGGGTTGATGCCGCGGGTGCGCAGGGCTTCCTGGATGGCGAAGATGTAGTTGTCCCGGCGCCAGTCGGTGTAGACCACGTTGTCGCCGTAGCTGCGGCGCCACGGCATGCCGGCGTCGATGTTGGCGGTGACGGTCACGGTGTCGTCTTTGGTGACCACCATGGCGTAGGAACGGCCGAAGTATGTGAAGAGGAAATCGGAGTAGTACTTGATGGAGTGGTAGCTGGTCAGCACAACGGCGTCCAGGTCCTTCGCTGCCATGATCGACCGCAGTCCGCTGAGCCGGCGCTCAAATTCGGCGTTGGAGAAGGTCAGCTTTTCCTTCTGCCCGTTGTGCAGGACCTTCAGGCGCTCCAGTTCAGAGACGTTCGAGGCGTTCGTTGATGCTGTGGTGGTCATGATGGTGATGTCCTTCTTTGGTGCTGTTCTTATGGGTGGGGAAAGTTGGGGCGGGCCGGACTATTCGTGGCGCAGTGGTTCTTTGCTGGTTTCGCGGGAGAGTGCGACGGCGATCAGGGAGATGACTGCGGCTGCGGCCAGGTACCAGGCCGGGGCCAGATTGTTGTGCGTGGCGGCGATCAGGAGGGTGGCCACGAAGGGGGCTGTGCCGCCGAAGAGCGCGTTGGAGAGGTTGAAGCTGACGGCGAAGCCGCTGTAGCGGACGCGGGTCGGGAACATTTCGGCCAGGAAGCTGGGCAGCGTGCCGTCATTGAGGGTGAGCATTGCGCCGAGCAGGATCTGGACCAGGACGATGATCAGGAAGTTTCCGGTGCCCAGCAGGGCGAAGGCCGGCACGGTCAGCACGATGAAGGTGATGGATGCTGCGATGAGTACCTTCTTGCGGCCGAAGCGGTCCGAGAGCATTCCGGTCAGGAAGATGAACCCGATGTACGTCACCAGGGCGATCGTGGTGGCCAGGAAGGATTCGGCTTTTCCGAGACCCAGTTCCGAGGACAGGTACGTGGGCATGTAGCTGAGGATCACGTAGAAGCCGACGGCGTTGAGCAGCACTGCTCCGACCGCCTTCAGCAGCAGGCGCCAGTGGTTCCGGAACAGGCTGGATACCGGTGCCTTGATGGCATGGTCCTCGGCTGCCAGTTCGCGGAACACCGGGGTGTCTTCGAGCTTGGTGCGGATGTAACGTCCGATCAGGCCCATCGGGGCCGCCAGCAGGAACGGAAGACGCCACCCCCAGCTTTGCATTGCATCGGAGCTGAGCAGGACTGTCAGCAGGCCCGCGAGCAGGGAGCCGAGGAGCAGGCCGGCGGCCGTGCTGGCGGGGACGACCGCGGCGTACAGGCCGCGCTTGTTGGCCGGGGCGTACTCCACCAGGAACGCGGACGCTCCGGCGTATTCACCGGAAGCGGAGAAGCCCTGGGCGACCCGGACGACCAGGAGCAGGATGGGGGCCCAGATGCCGATCGAGTTGAACCCCGGTATCAGGGCGATGCAGAACGTCGCTCCGGACATGATCAGGATTGACAGGGAAAGTGCGGTCCGGCGCCCGACCTTGTCGCCGATGTGGCCCCAGACGAAACCGCCGAGCGGCCGCACCAGGAACGAGATGGCAAACAGCGCGAACGTCAGCAGAAGCCCGGTCTGGGGATTGGATTCGGGGAAGAAGACCGTGGCGATTGTTGCGGCCAGGTAGCCGTACACCGCGTAGTCAAACCATTCAACGAAGTTACCGATGAAGCTGGCAGCAATCACCCGCCGGCGGGTTTCCCTGCTGACCACGGGGTGTCCTCCGTCAGGGCCGGACCCGCCGGCCGTGGAAGGGTGAGGGGACGCGGGGGCGGGATCCCGCCGGGACTTCTTGTCCGGGAGGGTTGCCGCTGGGTTTGGTTCGTTACTCATATGTCCACCAATGAAAATTTGGGTTGCATTGAACGCAACGCTGTTGCATCAGATTATCCGTGAGCTGAAACACAGTCAAGGGTTTATGGATGGCCTCAAAAGAAATATGTTTACACCGGGCAAGAGGCGTGAAGTGATTGACGCAACACCGTTTGCGTCTTAGAGTTGCATTCAACGCAACAGTGTTGCATAAGTCTATAAGTTTCCTTAGTAACGAAAGAGGCCGCCATGACGGGCACCCTGAACGAATCACTGGCCAGCGTCGACGCCGAGGTCGACGCGGCCATTGCCCGGGAGCTGGACCGCCAGCAGTCGACGCTGGAAATGATCGCTTCGGAAAACTTTGCCCCCACGGCCGTGATGACGGCCCAGGGTTCCGTGCTGACCAACAAGTACGCCGAGGGGTACCCGGGCAAGCGGTACTACGGTGGCTGCGAACACGTTGATGTGATCGAGCAGCTCGCCATCGACCGGGTCAAGGCACTTTTCGGCGCCGAACACGCCAATGTCCAGCCGCACTCCGGCGCGCAGGCCAACGCTGCGGCGATGTTCGCGCTGCTGGATCCGGGGGACACCATCATGGGCCTGGACCTGGCCCACGGCGGGCACCTGACCCACGGCATGAAGATCAACTTCTCCGGCAAGCTGTACAACGTCGTGCCGTACCATGTGCGCGAATCAGACATGACCGTGGACATGGCCGAGGTGGAGGCGCTGGCGCTGGAACACCGGCCCAGGCTGATCGTGGCCGGCTGGTCCGCTTACACCCGGCAGCTGGATTTTGCCCAGTTCCGCCGGATCGCGGACCTGGTGGGCGCCTACCTCATGGTGGATATGGCCCACTTTGCCGGCCTGGTGGCCGCGGGGCTGCACCCGAACCCGGTGCCGTACGCCGACGTCGTCACCACCACCACGCACAAGACCCTGGGCGGCCCGCGCGGCGGCGTCATCCTCAGCCGCGGGTCCCTGGCCCGCAAGATCAACTCCGCTGTTTTCCCCGGCCAGCAGGGCGGACCGCTGGAACATGTGATCGCGGCTAAGGCCGTGTCCTTCAAGATCGCCGCAAGCGAGGACTTCAAGGACCGCCAGCAGCGCACCCTGGAAGGGGCCAGGATCCTGGCCGGGCGCCTGCTCGCCCCGGACGTCGCCGAATACGGGATCTCCGTGGTGGGCGGCGGCACCGACGTCCACCTGGTCCTGGTGGACCTGCGCAACTCCGAGCTGGACGGCCAGCAGGGCGAGGACCGCCTGCACCGGATCGGTATCACCGTGAACCGCAACGCGGTCCCGTTTGACCCCCGCCCGCCGATGGTCTCTTCCGGGCTTCGGATCGGCACCCCGGCGCTGGCCACCCGGGGCTTCGGCCCGGCCGAATTCACCGAGGTTGCCGACATCATCGCCGAGGCCATCAAGGGCGAACTCAGCGAAGAGTCCGCCGTGCTGCTCCGCGACCGGGTCACGGTCCTGGCCGAGAAATTTCCGCTTTACCCGAATCTTTCCGGCACTGCCGGAACCTCCCCGAACGGAGTTGCACAGTGACGACCGAACACCTGCCGGAGCACCCCGAGTTCCTGTGGCACAATCCGGACCCGAAGAAGTCCTACGACGCCGTGATTGTCGGCGGCGGCGGACACGGGCTGGCGACGGCGTACTACCTGGCCAAGAACCATGGCATGACCAATATCGCCGTGCTGGAAAAGGGCTGGCTCGCCGGCGGCAACATGGCCCGGAACACCACGATCATCCGCTCCAACTACCTCTGGGACGAGAGCGCGGCGATCTATGAGCACGCGCTGAAGCTGTGGGAGATCCTGCCGGAAGAACTGGACTACGACTTCCTGTTCAGCCAGCGCGGCGTGATGAACCTTGCCCACACCCTGGGCGATGTCCGCGAAAGCATCCGCCGGGTCGGAGCGAACAAGCTCAACGGCGTCGACGCCGAGTGGCTGGACCCGGCCCAGGTCAAGGAACTCTGCCCCATCCTGAACATCAGCGACAACATCCGCTACCCCGTCATGGGCGCCACCTACCAGCCGCGCGCAGGCATCGCCAAGCACGACCACGTCGCCTGGGCCTTCGCGCGCAAGTGCGACGAACTCGGCGTGGACATCATCCAGAACTGCGAAGTCACCGGCTTTATCAAGGACGGCAACCGCGTGGTGGGCGTCAAGACCAGCCGCGGCACCATCAACACCGAAAAGGTCGGCCTCTGCGCTGCCGGACACAGCAGCGTCCTGGCCGAAATGGCCGGCTTCCGCCTGCCGATCCAGTCCCACCCGCTCCAGGCGCTCGTGTCAGAACTGCACGAACCCGTCCACCCCACGGTGGTCATGTCCAACCACGTCCACGTCTACGTCTCCCAGGCGCACAAGGGCGAACTGGTCATGGGCGCCGGCGTGGACTCCTACAACGGCTACGGACAGCGCGGCTCCTTCCATGTCATCGAGGAGCAGATGGCGGCCGCCGTGGAGCTCTTCCCGATCTTCGCCCGGGCCCATGTGCTCCGGACCTGGGGCGGGATCGTGGACACCACCATGGACGCCTCGCCGATCGTGGGCACCACCCCGGTCGAGAACATGTTCGTCAACTGCGGCTGGGGCACCGGAGGATTCAAGGGCACCCCCGCGGCCGGCCTGACCTTCGCCCACACCATCGCCACCGGTGCCCCGCACCAGCTCAACAAGCCCTTCGCACTGGAACGCTTCGAAACCGGTGCCCTGATCGACGAACACGGCGCCGCCGCCGTCGCCCACTAGAAAGAGGTAAGGACATGCTCCTGATTTCATGCCCCAACTGCGGGGCACGCGACGAAACTGAATTCCACTACGGCGGCCAGGCCCATGTGGCCTACCCGGAAAGCCCTGACGCCCTGAGCGACCGGGAATGGGCCGAATACCTGTTCTACCGCGACAACACCAAGGGTGCCTTCGCCGAACGCTGGGTCCACAGCACCGGCTGCCGGCAATGGTTCAACATGCTCCGGGACACCGTGAGCTACGAAATCCAGGCCATTTACAAGATGGGCGAAAAGCGCCCCGACGTGGGACCTGCAGCCTCTGCAGCAACCACCGCCATCTCCCCGGAAGGAGCCCAGAAGTGACCAGCCAGAACGCCCGCCTCGCCACCGGCGGCCGCATCGACCGCAGCATCACCTGGCGGTTCACCGTGGACGGCCAGGAATTCACCGGCCACCCCGGCGATACCATCGCCTCGGCACTCCTGGCCAACGGCCGGATCAGCGCCGGCAACTCCCTTTACGAGGGCCGCCCCCGCGGCATCATGGCCGCCGGCGTCGAGGAACCCAATGCCCTCGTGAAGGTCGCCGCCCGGTTCCCGGGGCACGTGGCCGAGTCCATGCTCCAGGCCACCACGGTGTCCCTCGTGGACGGACTCGCCGCCGAGCTGCTCAACGGACTTGGCAAGCTGGATCCGGACGAGGACCAGGCCGAATACGACAAGAAGTACGTCCACACCGACGTCCTGGTGGTGGGCGGCGGCGTTTCCGGCCTGGCCGCGGCCCGTGAAGCAGTCCGCACCGGTGCCCGCGTCATCCTGATCGATGACCAGCCCGAGCTCGGCGGCTCACTGCTTTCCGGCTCCACGGCCCCGGCGCTGCAGGACACCGTCGAGGGCAAGCCTGCCCTGGAATGGATCGCCGATGTGGAGGCGGAGCTGGTCTCCGCCGCCGAATGCACCGTGCTCAACCGCACCACGGCCTTCGGTTCCTACGACTCGAACTACTTCATCGCCGCGCAGAACCGCACGGACCACCTCTCCGGCCCCGCGGCGCCCGGTGTGTCCCGCCAGCGCATCTGGCACATCCGTGCCAAGCAGGTTGTGCTGGCCCCCGGCGCCCACGAGCGCCCGCTGGTCTTCGAAAACAACGACCGCCCCGGCATCATGCTCGCCTCCGCCGTCCGCAGCTACCTCAACCGCTACGCCGTGGCAGCCGGATCGAAGGTGGTCATCAGCACCACCAACGACTCCGCCTACGCACTCGCAGCGGACCTGTTAGCAGCCGGGGTCACCGTGGCCGCCGTCGTGGACGCCCGTCCGCAGCTAAGCGAAACGGCAGCCGCCGCCGGCGCAGCAGGCATCCGGGTCCTGATCGGTGCCGCCGTTGCCGACACCGCCGGGGACAGCACCGGCCGCCTCGCCGGCGTCACCGTCCGCAGCATCAACGACGACGGCGAACTCACCTCCGGCGTCGAGCAGCTCGCCTGCGACCTGCTCGCCGTATCCGGCGGCTGGAGCCCGGTAGTCCACCTCCACTCCCAGCGCCAGGGCAAGCTCCGCTGGGACGAGGAACTCGCCGCCTTCGTGCCGGCCGCCGCGGTCAAGGACCAGCAGGTCGTGGGATCCGGCCGCGGCAGCTACGCACTGACGGACTGCCTGGCCGAGGGCACCTCCGCCGGCGCAGCAGCCGCCATCGCCGCGGGCTTCACCTCCGCCGTCGTCCCCGCCGGGCCCAAGGCACCGGTGGCCTCCGCCCCGATCCGCCAGCTCTGGCTGGTCCCCGGCCAGGAAGGCACCCCCGGGCAGTGGCACCACCACTTCGTGGACTTCCAGCGCGACCAGTCCGTCGCCGACGTGATCCGCTCCACCGGGGCCGGGATGCGCTCCGTGGAACACGTCAAGCGCTACACCTCGATCAGCACCGCCAACGACCAGGGCAAGACCTCGGGCGTCAACGCCATCGGCGTCATCGCAGCGGCGCTGAAGTCCGGCGGCGCGGAAACGGCCGGCATCGGCGGGATCGGCACCACGGCCTACCGTGCACCGTTCACCCCGGTGGCCTTCGCAGCCCTGGCCGGACGCCAGCGCGGGGAACTCTTCGACCCGGCCCGCAAAACGTCCGTCCACCCGTGGCACGTCGCCCAGGGAGCCTTGTTCGAGGACGTCGGACAGTGGAAGCGCCCCTGGTACTACCCGCAGTCCGGCGAGGACATGGACACCGCGGTGCTGCGTGAATGCGCCGCCGTCCGCGACTCCGTGGGCTTCATGGACGCCACCACGCTGGGCAAGATCGAGATCCGGGGCAAGGACGCCGGCGAATTCCTGAACCGCATCTACACCAACGCGTTCAAGAAGCTCGCCCCGGGCTCGGCCCGCTACGGCGTCATGTGCACCCCGGACGGCATGATCTTCGACGACGGCGTCACCTTGCGCCTGGACGAGGACCGCTTCTTCATGACCACCACCACCGGCGGCGCCGCCAAGGTCCTGGACTGGCTGGAGGAATGGCACCAGACCGAATGGCCCGAACTGGATGTGCACTGCACCTCCGTGACGGAACAGTGGACCACCATCGCCGTCGTCGGCCCGAAGTCCCGTGCCGTGATCGCCAAGCTCGCCCCGCAGCTGGCCGCCGACGGCGGCCTGGACGCCGAGGCATTCCCGTTCATGACCTTCCGGGAGACCACGCTGGCCTCCGGGGTGCAGGCGCGCATCTGCCGCATCTCCTTCTCCGGCGAACTGGCCTACGAGATCAACGTGCCGTCCTGGTACGGGCTCAACACCTGGGAGTCCGTGGCCGCCGCCGGGGCAGAGTTCAACATCACCCCGTACGGCACCGAAACCATGCACGTGCTGCGCGCCGAAAAGGGTTACCCGATCGTCGGGCAGGACACCGACGGCACGGTCACCCCGCAGGATGCCGGCATGGAATGGGTCGTGTCCAAGGCCAAGGACTTCATCGGCAAGCGTTCCTACAACCGCAAGGACGCCGCCCGCACCGACCGCAAGCACCTGGTCAGCGTCCTCCCGGTGGACGGAACGATCCGCCTGCCTGAAGGAACGCAGCTCGTGGAAAAGGGCATCACCGTCAACCCCGCCTACGGCCCCGTGCCCATGCAGGGGTTCGTGACCTCCAGCTACCACAGTGCCGCGCTGGGCCGGTCCTTCGGCCTGGCCTTGATCCACAACGGCCGCAACCGCATCGGTGAGACCCTCGTGGCCTCAGTCGGAGACCAACTGGTCGACGTGGTTGTTGGCGAAACCGTACTTTTCGACGCTGAAGGGACCCGCAAAGATGGCTGAGACAACCGCACCAGCAGAAGCACACGTCAACGGACTCCGGGCTGCCCGACGCAGCCCGGCCTCGCACCTCGCCGAGGCCTTCGCGGCCGGCTCCGTGCCGGGTACCGTGGAGCTGAAGGAAATCCCGTACCAGACGATGGTGGGGATCCGCGTTGAGCGAGGTTCCGACGCCGGGACGCGCATCGCATCCGTGACCGGCGGGCTGCCGGCCTCCTGCGGCGACGTCAACGGGGCTGCGGTCAACGGCGCTGCCGTTTTGTGGCTCGGACCCACAGAGTTCATGGTCGTCGCCCCGGAGGAGTCGCACGACTCCCTCGGCGGATCGCTGGTCAGCGATCTCACGGCGGCACTGGGCACCGGCGAAGGCCAGGTCGTGGACCTCTCCGCCAACCGCACCACCTTCGAACTCGCCGGCCCCCGGGCCCGTGCAGTACTCGAGAAGAGCTGCTCGCTGGACCTCCACCCGTCGGTGTTCAAGACCGGGACCGCCCTGGCCACGGAAATCGGACACATACCGGCCGTGCTCTGGAAGACCGCGGAGGAGACCTACCGGATCTTACCGAGGGCCTCGTTCGCCGAGTTCCTGGGGCGCTGGCTCCTGGACTCCATGCGGGAGTACGCCTCACCAGAGGTCCCCTAAATGGCCCTGAGCGTGCTCGACCTGTTTTCTGTTGGCATCGGGCCCTCGTCCTCACACACGGTCGGCCCGATGCGGGCAGCGAAGCAGTTCACGGACGGTCTTGAATCGTCCGGCCAGCTTGCGGCCACGGTACGCGTCCAGGCCGAGCTTTTCGGCTCCCTGGGCGCCACCGGCCGCGGCCACGGCTCGGACAAGGCCGTGGTGCTGGGGCTGCAGGGACAGTCCCCGGAAACCGTGGACACCCGCACCGCCGACGACCAGGTTGCCGCTGCCGCCCTCGACGCCGAGCTGCGCCTGGGCGGCAGCCACCGGGTGGACTTCAACTGGGACGAGGACGTGGTCCTGCACCGCCGCAAGTCCCTGCCGGCCCATCCGAACGGCATGACCTTCCGCGCGCTGGACCACACCGGGGAGGTGCTGGCCGAACGCAGCTACTACTCCATCGGCGGCGGCTTCGTCGTGGCCGGCGACGCCGCCGGCACGGACAAGGTTGTCGCCGACACCACCGTGCTCCCCTACCCCTTCACCACGGCGGATGAGCTCCTGGCGACCTGCGCCCGCGAAGGCAAGTCCATCTCCGACATCATGCTCGCCAACGAACTCGTCTGGCGCAGCGAAGCCGAACTCCGGGAGAAACTGCTGGCGCTCTGGGCGGTCATGCGCGAATGCGTCGACAACGGCTGCGCCGCCGAGGGCATCCTGCCGGGCGGGCTGAACGTCAGGCGGCGGGCGCCGTCGCTGTTCAGGACGCTCTCGGCCACCGACGCGGAACTGGACGGCTCGGCCTCGGCCGACCCGCTGCTCGCGATGGAGTGGGTAAACCTGTTCGCCCTGGCCGTGAACGAGGAAAACGCCGCGGGCGGCCGGATCGTCACCGCGCCCACCAACGGTGCGGCGGGGATCGTGCCGGCGGTCCTGCACTACTACACGAAGTTTGTGCCGGGCGCCAACGACGACGGGGTCATCCGCTTCCTGCTGGCCGCGGCCGCCGTCGGAATCCTGTTCAAGATCAACGCCTCCATCTCCGGGGCCGAGGTCGGCTGCCAGGGCGAAGTCGGATCGGCCTGCTCCATGGCGGCCGCCGGGCTCTGCGAAGTCCTCGGCGGCACCCCGGCGCAGGTGGAAAACGCCGCCGAAGTCGGCATCGAACACAACCTGGGCCTGACCTGCGACCCGGTGGGCGGGCTCGTGCAGATCCCCTGCATCGAACGCAACGCCATCGCCAGCGTCAAAGCCATCAACGCCGCCCGGCTGTCCCTGCACGGCGACGGCAGCCACAAAGTATCCCTCGACAAAGCCATCAAAACCATGCGCGAGACAGGAGCAGACATGAAAACCAAATACAAGGAAACCTCCCGCGGAGGCCTCGCCGTGAACGTGATCGAGTGCTGAACCATGACAGCCATCCAGACTGAAACCAAGCCTCGGACGGCACCCGCGCAGGCGCGCGGCGTGGAGGGCACAAATCCGTCCCGGCGTGCGTCGGTGCCACGTGACACGCGGAGCCCTTTCCGGGACACCACTTCGGACCAACAACTTTGCGAGGACTCCCCATGACCGCTCTGCACTCCATTCAACTCACCCTCATCGACGGCACGGAAACTGACTTCGGCCGCTTCAAGGGGGAGGTGGTGCTGGTGGTGAACGTCGCGTCCCAGTGCGGATTCACGCCGCAGTATGCAGGGCTCGAGGCACTCCACAACAAGTTCCGGGAGCAGGGCTTCGCGGTGCTGGGGGTGCCGTGCAACCAGTTCGCCGGGCAGGAGCCGGGGGCTGACGCCGAGATCGCCGAGTTCTGCGAACGCAACTTCGGCGTGACTTTTCCGCTGACCGCCAAGGCGGACGTCCATGGCGAGGACCAGCACCCGCTCTACGCAGAGCTGACCAAGTTCAAGAACGCCGATCTTCCCGACCAGGTGCAGTGGAATTTCGAGAAGTTCCTGGTGAACCGAGACGGCGGGGTTGTAGCGCGCTTTACCCCTGCCGTGGAGCCTGACTCGCCCGAGGTCATTGACGCCGTCCAGGCAGCCCTCGCATGATCCTGGCAGGACCAGAGACAAGGCCCCGGACCTATTCCTAAGTATGCTTACTCCGGCGCAGGTGGAGAACGCCGCCGAAGTCGGAATCGAGCACAACCTGGGGCTGACCTGCGACCCCGTGGGCGGGCTGGTGCAGATCCCTGCATCGAACGCAATGCGATCGCCAGCGTCAAAGCAATCAACGCCAAAGTGTGGCCCGACAAAGCCATCAAGACCATGCGCGAGACAGGAGCAGACATGAAAGCCAAATACAAGGAGACCTCCCGCGGAGGCCTTGCCATGAACGTGATCGAGTGCTGAACCGTGGATACCTTCAATAGCAGCGCCGCTGAATACGTTCTGAGCCTTGATTGCCCGGAAACACGGGGAATCGTCCACGCCGTGTCCGGATTCCTGCTGGAACAGGGCTGCGACATCCTGGAGAGCAAGCAATTCGACTCCCAGCCGGACCGCCACTTCTTCATGCGGATCCATTTTGCTTCAGCCGGGGACTCCCGCGGCGGACCGGCCACCCTCGATTCGCTCCGGCGGGCCTTCGTGCCCGTGGTCGAAAAATTCGGCATGCACTGGCACCTTCGCGCACACGGGGAGAAACACCGGGTCCTGATCATGGTCTCCAAATTCGAGCACTGCCTCAACGACCTGCTGTTCCGCGCCCGCATCGGCGAACTGCCCATCGACATCGTCGGGGTCGTCTCGAACCATCCCGACCACCGGGGGATCGTCGAATGGCACGGCATCCCCTTCTTCCACGTGCCGGTCACGGCAGACACCAAGCCCGAGGCCGAGGCCCGCCTCCTGGAACTGGTGGACGAGTTCGATGTGGAGCTTGTGGTGTTGGCCCGTTACATGCAGGTCCTCAGCGACAACCTGACCCGCCGTCTGGATGGCCGCGCCATCAACATCCATCACTCCTTCCTGCCCAGCTTCAAAGGTGCGAAGCCCTACCACCAGGCGCACGCCCGCGGCGTGAAGACCGTCGGCGCCACCGCCCACTACGTCAACGCGGACCTCGACGAAGGGCCCATCATCTCCCAGCAGGTGGTGGAGGTGGACCACACCTACTCCGCCGAGGACCTTGTGGCCGCCGGACGCGACACCGAGCGCAAAGCACTCTCCAACGCTGTCCGCTGGCACTGCGAGGGACGCGTCTTCCTCCAAGGTAACCGGACCGTCGTACTGAAATAGCTTCGGATCCAACCAGGAGTCCGGCGGGAGCCGTGTCACCCCGGCGCTTGTCACCACCCACAACAACGAAAGAGACATCCAGTGAATCAGTCACTTCCCCGGGTCACGGGCAGCAGCCGCGTCAAGCGCGGCATGGCGGAGATGCTCAAGGGCGGCGTCATCATGGACGTCGTCAACGTCGAGCAGGCCCGCATCGCCGAGGATGCCGGTGCCGTGGCCGTCATGGCGCTGGAACGCGTTCCCGCCGATATCCGCGCCCAGGGCGGCGTGTCCCGCATGTCGGATCCGGACATGATCGATGCGATCATCGCCGCCGTCTCCGTCCCGGTCATGGCGAAGGCCCGGATCGGCCACTTCGTCGAGGCCCAGGTCCTGCAGTCCCTCGGCGTGGACTACATCGACGAGTCCGAGGTGCTGACCCCGGCCGACTACACCAACCACATCGACAAGTGGAACTTCACGGTTCCCTTCGTCTGTGGCGCCACCAACCTGGGTGAGGCGCTGCGCCGCATCAACGAGGGCGCGGCGATGATCCGCTCCAAGGGCGAGGCCGGCACCGGGGACGTCTCCAACGCCACCACCCACATGCGCCAGATCCGCGCGGAGATCAAGAAGCTTGCCGGCATGGCCGAGGATGAGCTCTACGTCGCCGCCAAGGAACTGCAGGCACCGTACGAACTGGTCAAGGAAGTTGCCGCCACCGGCAAGCTCCCCGTCGTCCTCTTCACCGCCGGCGGCATCGCCACCCCGGCCGACGCGGCGATGATGATGCAGCTTGGCGCCGACGGCGTGTTCGTCGGCTCGGGCATCTTCAAGTCCGGCAACCCGGCCCAGCGTGCCGCCGCCGTCGTGAAGGCCACCACCTTCTTCGACGACCCGGACGAGATCGCCAAGGCCTCCCGCGGTCTGGGCGAAGCGATGGTCGGCATCAACGTGGACGAAATCCCGCAGCCGCACCGCCTCGCCGAGCGCGGCTGGTAGCAACACCACTCTGAAAGGAACCGCCTTGATAATCCGCCATGACGACTGGTCCCGCCTGATCGGGGCAACAGTCGAAATCCGGCGCCAGGGAGACCCCGTCCGCACCGGCCGCGTTGACCACGCCACAAAAGACTCCAACATCCTCTGGCTCGCCCAGGAAGGTAACAACCCACGGAAAATGATCGACAAAGCCCAAGGCTACGAAGCATGGGCCGTCTCCGCGTTGATTCGCTGACTTTGGGCAAGCGCGGGAAAGCAGCGCATCCCTTCCCCGGATGAACGTCCGGCGCTAACCGCCGTCGTGCTTGCGTCAAGGATGCCGCGTGACCTGTTGCCTCTGCCTGGCTGTAACTTTAGTTGGAAATGGCGGTTCCCACGTTGCGGGATGGGTCTATCAGCGGGCGCGTCAACGTCGTCGGTGCCCAGACGTTTACCGGGACAGCAGCTTTTCGCCGTCCGGACGCAGTTCCCCGGTGGGTGATACGTGCCGGTACAGCGTTTGGCGGGTGATGCCCAGCTTCTGGCAGAGTTCGCTCACTTTTGTATTGGGCTTGCCCATGGAGGCCATGGCGAGCCGGAGTTTCGCCGGGGTCTCTTGTAGGGGCGTCCGCCGTTGCGGGCGCGGGCGGAGGCGAGGCCGGCGATAGTTCGTTCGGAGATGAGTTCGCGTTCGAACTCGGCGAGGGCAGCGAAGATCCCGAAGACCAGTTTGGGCCGGAAAGCAGGCTCCCTGCGTCCCAGCTGCAACGGGACGCGTTGGTCGCTGCCGGCGTACAGAAACGCGACGTCTTCGCCGACGTGACTTCCGGAAGCAAGACGGCCATCCGAGTTGCGTCCACTGACCTCGCTGCGCTCGGGCAGTACAAGCGCTTTTTTCTTTTCTTTTTTGCTGGTGTCCTGCGGATCGTACGTGCCCGCTCCACCGGTTCAACCGTCCTGCGGACGGCCGCGCACCGGATGCCTTGGGTCGGCGCTGCGCTTATTTCCTCCCACAATCCATCCGCTGCTTGCCCTTCGGGTTGCGCCGGCTCCGTCGGGCACAGCTACGCGATGCTCCGCCAGCAGGCAAAAAACATGGTGGGGGAGAGGGATAGCCGGTATGCCAGGCACCCGCCCCGCCCGAGCGAAACGGAGCATCACCTCATGAGCACACAAACCGTGACCCAGACAGCCACAGCCGACACGGCGGAACGGGTCACTGCCCCGGTTCTTCCCGCCGATGACAGGGCAGGGGACGGGTACGACTGGATGGACACCCTCGACGGCACCGCCTGGTCGGTCCTGCCGAACTGGGGCAGCGAAGGCTGGGACGCCGGATGCTGGCCCTACATCATCTTCGCCGTTGCCCGCAGCCGTGACGTGAGCGGGGAACTGTTCGGCTATGGAACCTGCGTCGAGGGTGACACCTCGACCTGCTGGTTCCGGTCCCAGGGCGCCTGCTTCGAAGCGATCACCGCCGAGGTTTTCCTCCATTGGGCCTCCGGCCGGTCCGACGGCCCGGACAGCCTCCCCGCCACAGCCGCGGAACTGCCTGACCAGGACCGCAGGCCGTATCCGGGCTGGACCAGCTAAAAGCCCTTGGTGTCCCGGCCAGCGCTGGCCGGGACACAGGAGCGGCACACAGATACCCGTTGACAACATCATTGAGATTCCTTCGGGATCAACGGCCTGGGCGCCACCCTCATGATTGTGATGTTCTCGATGACGGCCGGGCTCACGGGCCTCGAAATCGGCGTCGCGGGCGGGACCGCCGTCGTGGGGCAGCGGCTCCTCGATGCGGTGTTCGGCGAGGATGCCGTGCGCCGCCTGGCCAGGACCGCGCGGGAAGACCTGCACACCCGCTGCCAGGGCCTGCTCAGGGCCGAGCAGCAGCAGCGTTTCCTGGCCCGGCTCGACCGCTCCGGGGGCGTGCCGCCGGATGTGCTCGCGGCGCACGCCACGGCGCTGCGCCGGCTGGCGGCATCCGCGTGAACCGCCACGCAGCGGCCCGCGAAGCCTCGGCGCTGCACCGCGGGCTGGAAGCCCTCAACGACGCGCGGGAACTTTCCGCCGGTGCCCTGCCGCAGGAAGTCCTCGACGAGGTGCTGCAGGTACTGGACCGTGCCGGCTCGCGGCGCTCGCTCTCAGCCGACCACACCGTGGTGGGCTTCTTTGGCGCCACGGGCAGCGGCAAGTCCTCCCTGTTCAACGCCGTCAGCGGGGCGGAAATCGCGACGGCGGCCGCCCGGCGCCCGACCACCTCGGAACCGCTGGCCGGCATCTGGGGCGCCGACGGCAGCGCGGAGCTGCTGGACTGGCTGGAGGTCCGGAACCGCCACCACGCAGCCCCGGTCCCCGGCTTCGCCGACGAGGGCACCGGCCTGATCCTGCTGGACCTGCCGGACTTCGACTCGACGCGGTCGGCCAACCGGGAGACCGTGCAGCGGATGGTCGGGCTCGTGGACGTGCTCGTCTGGGTGCTGGATCCGCAGAAATATGCCGATGCGGCCGTGCACAACGACTTCCTGGCGCCCCTCGCCTCCCATGGAGCCGTCACCCTGGTGGTGCTGAACCAGCTCGACCGGCTGCCCCATCACGAGGTCCGGCCCGTGCTGGACTCGTTGAGGGGCATCCTGGCGCGCGACGGACTGGGCCAGGTGCAGGTCCTGGGCGCCTCCGCCGTGGTCGGAACGGGGGGGGACAAGGTCCGCGCCGCCATCCGCCAGGCGGCGATGCAGCGGCAGGCCGTCTCCCGGAGGCTGGCCGCGGATGTCACCAGGGCGGCCGCCCGGCTCGCCGAGGCCTCGGGGGCCGGCGAGGCGGCCGGAGCCAGCGCCGCCCACAAGTCCAGGCTGGCCGAGGAACTGGCGGCGGCCGCCAATGTACCGCTCGTCGTCGATGCCGTGGTCCACTCCTACCGGCAGGAAGCCACCCGCCGCGCCGGCTGGCCCGCGACCCGCTGGCTGGTCCGGTTCCGGCCGGATCCGTTGCGTCGGCTGAACCTGCACAGGGACGGTGCCAGGCCGGAACTGAACCTCCTGCCGCCCGCCGGCGCGCCGGAACGGGCCAGGACCGATGCCGCCGTCCGGGAATTCGCGGAGGCGGCGTCCGCCGGCGCTCCGGGCCCCTGGCGCGCCGTCATCCGCGGCGCCGCCCGCGAAGGCCGGGGCAGGCTCCCGGACGCGCTGGACCAGGCGATTGCGGCAACGGATTTGAAAGCCGGCAGGACGTCCTGGTGGTGGGCGGTGTTCAACGTCATCCAGTGGCTGGCGCTGCTGACGGCCCTCGGAGGATTCGGATGGCTCGGTGTGCTGGCGGCACTGGGCTACCTGCAACTGCCCGTCCCCGAGGTGCCGCGGGTGCAGGGCTGGCCTATCCCCACCGTCATGATCGCCGGGGGGAGTGCTGTTGGGCATTGTCCTGGCGGTCGCGGCGAAGTTCATTGCCGGCGCCGCGGCACGCTCCCGCGGCACGCTCCCGCGGCACGCTCCCGCGGGGCGGCGGCCCGGAAACGGCTCAAGTCCGCCATCGCCGGCGTGGCCGCGGAGCTCGTGGTGGAGCCGGTGGAGCTTGAGGTCAGCCGCCTGGAGTCCTTCAACCGGGCCCTGGCCGCGGCGCGATAGGGGCCGGCCCGCCCACAGCACATGCCCCACGCAGGGGCCGGCGCAAGGACATATTCCGGTTATGCCCGGTCCCCGGCGCGAGGACTGGGCATGTCCCCCTGCGCGGCGGCCGGCTTACAGCAACGCCGCGGCGTCGCGGACCTTGATCATGGTGCGCAGGTTCCGGGTGGTGGTGGCCGCCTTGTACTTCGGCTTCGAAGAGATTTTGCTGAACGGGCTGTCCAGCGTTCCGCCGACGGGTGCCAGCCAGGCCATGGCTTCGGGGCCGAGGAGGGTCAGCTCCGTTCCGTCCAGCGCGCATCCGGCCTCGAAGAGCGCCGTGAGCACGGCCGGGTCCGAGGCGAGGGTCAGGTAGGTGTGCGTGGTGGCATCATCGGGCGGGTATGGGCAGGCGGCCACAAGTTCGGCCACGCGGCCGGCAGCCAGCACCACCACCCAGGCGTCGTAGCCGAAGGTTTCCCGGAGGCACGCCTCGAATTCCTTCTTGACGCCGGCCGGATCCAGCCCGCTTGAGAGCACAACGTTGCCGCTGGCCAGCAGGGTCTTCACGCCGGAAAATGGCCGGGACGCCAGGGCTTGCTTCAGTTCGGCCATCTTGATGGTGATGCCGCCGACGTTGACCCCGCGCAGAAATACCGCATAACCGCTCATGCGGACAGCCTATGCCGCTAGTCGTTGGTCTTGCGCAGCGCCTCGGTCAGGACCCGGCCGGCGTTGCAGACCACCTCGGCGTGCAGGCGGCCCGGCTGGCGGGTCAGCCGTTCGATCGGACCCGAGATCGACACGGCGGCGATCACGCGGCCGGACGGGCCGCGGACGGGGGCCGAAACGGAGGCGACCCCTGGCTCACGTTCACCGAGGCTCTGGCCCCAGCCCCGGCGTCGGACTCCGGCCAGGACGGTGGGGGTGAAGCGGGCGGACTGCAGCCCCTCGAGGAGCCGGTCGTGGTCCTCCCAGGCCAACAGCACCTGGGCGGCGGAGCCGGCCTTCATGGACAGCTGGGTGCCGACCGGGATGGTGTCACGCAGCCCGATCGGGCGTTCGGCGGAGGCGACGCAGACCCGCCAGTCGCCCTGGCGGCGGAAGATCTGGGCGCTCTCGCCGGTGGCGTCACGCAGCTGCATGAGCACGGGCCCGGCGGAGGCGATCAGCCGGTCCTCGCCGGCGGCCGAGGCCAGCTCCACAAGGCGGCTGCCGAGCACGAACCGGCCCTGGATATCCCGGCTGACCAGCCGGTGGTGGACCAGCGCCAGCGCCAGCCGGTGTACGGTGGGCCGCGCCAGCCCCGTGGCAGCAACCAGCTGCGCGAGGGTGGTGGGGCCGGCCTCAAGTGCGTCAAGCACATGGGCCGCTTTATCGATGACACCGACTCCACTAGAATTGTCCATGTAATGATATTGCCGTCTCATTATCTGAGATGCAAATCATTTCGCTGGCGCATTCAGCGGGAGTGCTGATTCAGTGGAGACAACAGTCCGCAGGAACAAGTACAGCAGTGAAGGGAGCAGGCCGTGGCAAAGACACTGGCCGAGAAGGTCTGGGACGCGCACGTGGTGCGCAAGGGCGAAGGCGAAGGAGCCAACGCCCAGCCGGACCTCCTCTACATCGACCTTCACCTGGTGCACGAGGTTACCTCCCCGCAGGCCTTCGAAGGCCTGCGCCTGGCCGGCCGCAAGCTGCGCCGGCCGGACCTCACCATCGCCACCGAAGACCACAACACGCCCACGCTTGACATCGACAAGCCAATCGCCGATCTGACCAGCCGCACCCAGATCCAGACGCTGCGCAACAACTGCCAGGAGTTCGGCGTCCGGCTGCACTCCCTCGGCGATGCCGAGCAGGGGATCGTCCACGTGGTCGGCCCGCAGCTGGGCCTCACCCAGCCCGGCATGACCGTGGTCTGCGGCGACTCGCACACTTCCACGCACGGAGCCTTCGGTGCCCTCGCGATGGGCATCGGAACCTCCGAGGTGGAGCACGTCATGGCCACCCAGACGCTGTCCCTGAAACCGTTCAAGACCATGGCCATCAACGTCGAGGGCACCCTGCGCCCCGGCGTTTCCGCCAAGGACATCATCCTGGCCGTCATCGCCAAGATCGGCACCGGCGGCGGCCAGGGCTACGTGCTCGAATACCGCGGCTCCGCGATCCGCGCGCTGTCCATGGAAGCCCGGATGACCATCTGCAACATGTCCATCGAGGCCGGCGCGCGTGCCGGCCTGGTTGCCCCGGACCAGACCACGTACGACTACATGTACGGCCGGCCGCACGCGCCGCAGGGCGCGGAGTGGGACGCCGCCGTCGAATACTGGAACACGCTGCTCACCGACGAGGACGCCACGTTCGACGTCGAGGTGGACCTCGACGCCGACACGCTGGAACCCTTCGTGACCTGGGGGACCAACCCGGGCCAGGGTGTATCGCTGTCCGCCACGGTTCCCTCGCCCGAAGACTTCGGCGACGAGAATGCCAAGGCCGCGGCCGAGCGCGCCCTGCAATACATGGGCCTCGAGGCCGGCACGCCGATGAAGGACATCCGGGTGGACACCGTCTTCCTGGGGTCCTGCACCAACTCCCGGATGGAGGACCTCCGGGCCGCCGCGGACATCATCCGCGGACGCCGCAAGGACCCGAACGTCCGGATGCTTGTGGTTCCCGGATCCGCCCGCGTGCGCCTCGAGGCAGAAGCCGAGGGACTGGACAAGGTCTTCAAGGACTTCGGGGCTGAATGGCGCTTCGCCGGCTGCTCCATGTGCCTGGGCATGAACCCGGACCAGCTGGAACCGGGGGAGCGCTGCGCCTCCACGTCCAACCGCAACTTCGAGGGACGCCAGGGCAAGGGCGGCCGCACGCACCTGGTCTCGCCCGTGGTCGCCGCCGCCACCGCCGTGCGCGGCACCCTGAGCTCGCCGTCGGACCTGGAGCCCGCTCCGGAGTCCGCCGCCATCCGCATCGACGCAGCGTAACTGCCCACAGCCTAGAAGGATCCGCCATGGAAAAGTTCACCACCCACACCGGAATCGGCGTCCCGCTGCGTCAGAGCAACGTCGACACCGACCAGATCATCCCCGCTGTCTACCTCAAGCGCATCACCCGGACGGGCTTCGAAGACGCCCTGTTCGCGGCCTGGCGCAAGGACCCGGCGTTCATCCTGAACCAGGAACCCTTCAATGCCGGCTCCGTGCTCGTCGCCGGCCCCGACTTCGGCACCGGATCATCCCGCGAACACGCCGTCTGGGCACTCAAGGACTACGGCTTCAAGACCGTACTGTCCTCGCGCTTCGCGGACATCTTCCGCGGCAACTCCGGCAAACAGGGGCTGCTGGCTGCCGAACTGGCCCAGGACGACATTGAACTCATCTGGAAAGAGCTGGAAAACGCCCCCGGTACCGCGGTCACGGTGGACCTTGTCTCCAAGACGGTCCGGTGCGGCAACCTCGTGGCGCCGTTCGAGATCGATGACTACACCCGCTGGCGCCTGCTGGAGGGCCTCGACGACATCGGACTGACCCTCAAGCACGAGGAAGACATCACCGCCTTTGAGGCCACCAGGGCCGCCTTCAAGCCCACGACGCTGCCCGCCCGGCTGTCCTGAAACTCCTCCCGCCCAGGTCCGCTCCTGCACGCCCCCAAGCACCCCGTATTTCAGATCGGTAACGCTAGCTCCTATGCTTAGCTGGAGCCTTTGTAAGGATTTGGGGGCGAGTCGTCGTGAGGAAACCGGTATATGAGTAGTGTTCTGACAATCCGCGGAGGTGTCCCGCTGACTGGCCGTGTCACCGTCCGCGGAGCCAAGAATCTTGTCCCCAAGGCTATGGTTGCCGCCCTGCTGGGCAACGAGCCCTCGGTGCTCCGCAACGTCCCCGAAATCAAGGACGTCGAGGTTGTCACCAGCCTGCTCCAGATCCACGGTGTCACCGTGGACAAGGACCCCGTCACGGGGGACCTCACCCTCGATCCGACGGGCGCCAGGACTGCCTCCAGCACGGCCATCGATGCCCACGCCGGCGATTCCCGCATCCCGATCCTGCTGTGCGGACCGTTGATCCACGCCATCGGTGAGGCCTTCATCCCGGACCTCGGCGGCTGCAAAATCGGCGACCGGCCGATCGATTACCACCTCAACGTCCTTCGCCAGTTCGGCGCCGTCGTGGAAAAGCGCCCCGGCGGCATCCACATCTCCGCACCCAACGGGCTCAAGGGCGCCAAGATCGCTCTGCCGTATCCGTCCGTCGGCGCGACGGAGCAGGTGCTGCTGAGCGCCACCCGGGCCGAGGGCATCACCGAGCTCTCCGGCGCGGCGACCGAACCGGAAATCGTCGACCTGATTGCCGTGCTGCAGAAGATGGGCGCGATCATCAGCGTCCAGACCGACCGCACCATCAGGATCGAAGGCGTCCAGGACCTCGGCGGCTACAACCACCGCGCCCTCTCCGACCGCAACGAATCGGCCTCCTGGGCCTCCGCTGCGCTGGTCACCCGCGGTGACATCTTCGTGGAGGGCGCCACCCAGCGCGACATGATGACGTTCCTGAACACCTACCGCAAGGTCGGCGGCGGCATGGACATCGGCGACGACGGCATCCGCTTCTACCACCGCGGCGGCAAGCTCAATCCGCTGGTCCTCGAAACGGACGTCCACCCCGGGTTCATGACGGACTGGCAGCAGCCGCTGATCGTCGCCCTGACCCAGGCCGAGGGTGTCTCGATCGTCCACGAGACCGTCTACGAGAACCGCTTCGGCTTCACCGAGGCCCTGATCCGGATGGGCGCCAACATCCAGGTCCACCGCGAATGCCTCGGCAGCGTGCCCTGCCGCTTTGGCCAGCGCAACTTCCTGCATTCGGCCGTGATCTCCGGGCCGATGCAGCTCAAGGGCACCGACATCGACGTGCCCGACCTGCGCGGCGGCTTCAGCCACCTGATCGCGGCACTCGCCGCCACCGGCACCTCACGGGTGACCGGAATCGACATCATCAACCGCGGCTATGAGCGCTTCACGGAGAAGCTCGCGGGCCTGGGCGCCGATTTCGACATCACTTCGGCCAAGTAGCGGGGACCTTGTGAAGGAAACGGCCACAAGCCACATTGCTTTTGTCATTGCCGCCGGCATCGTCCGGCCGGTGATGAACCTGCTGATGAACAAGAAGTGGGAAGGCCTCGAGAAGCTCCCGGCGGGAGGCTTCATCGCCGTACCCAACCACTGCACCGAGATCGACCCGTTGGTGGTGGGACACCTGCTCTACAACCAGAAGCGGATGCCGCACTTCCTGGCCAAGGCCGGACTCTTCAAGGTGCCGGTCCTCGGGGCCGTGCTGCGCGCCACCAAGCAGATCCCGGTGGAACGCTCCTCGGGGGGCGCCAACCGTTCGCTGCAGCTCGCCAAGCAAGTGGTGGATGAGGGTGGTGCCATCGTCATCTATCCCGAGGGGACGCTGACCCGGGACCCGGAGCTGTGGCCGATGAAAGGCCACACCGGCGCCGCCCGGATGGCACTCGAGAGCGGCATCCCCGTGGTCCCGATGGCCCACTGGGGAGCCCACGAGGTGCTGCCCCGCTACGCCAAACGGCTCCACGCCTTCCCGCGCAAGACCTCCCGCGTGATCGTGGGAGCCCCGGTCGACCTCAGTGCCTTTGCCGGCCGCCCGCTGGACAAGGCGACGCTTACCGAGGCCACCAACGTCATCATGGACGCCATCACCGGTCTGCTCGCAACCTTGCGCGGCGAACAGCCGCCGGCGGTCCGCTGGGATCCCGCGGCCCACAACCAGTCCACGCATGGCCGCTTCATCGAACGCGACGGCGGTCCCGCCGCTGGCGACAACGGAGCCGGCGTTGAGGACGCCACATGACGCCGGACTTCGGCGGTTCCGGATCGGCTGCCACGGTTGCCGTCCTCGGAGCAGGATCCTGGGGGACGACCTTCGCGAAGATCCTCGCCGATGCGGCGATCGCGTCCGGGGTCGAGCGGAGCATCCGGCTCTGGGGCCGCCGTCGGGAAGTCGTGGAGCAGATCAACACACTGCACCGGAACGAGCAGTACCTCAAGGACGTTGCCCTCCCGGCCAGCATCACCGCCTCGATGGACGTCGCTGGAGTCTTCGCCGGGGCCGAGCTGGTGGTGCTGGCCGTCCCGGCGCAGACCCTGCGGCCGCAGCTGCGCGAATGGAAGCACCTTCTGGCCCCGGGCGCCCTCGTGGTGTCCCTCATGAAAGGCCTCGAGCTGCACTCCGACTCCCGGATGAGCGAAGTCATCTGCGCGGAGCTGGGGATTCCGGCAAGCCGTGTGGCCGTGGTCTCAGGGCCCAACCTGGCCATGGAGATCGCCCGCGAGGAACCGACCGCCTCCGTGGTGGCGTGCGCCGACTCCGCGGCCGCGGGCTGGATCGCCCGCAGCTGCACCGCACCCTACTTCCGCCCGTACACCACCACCGATGTGGTCGGCGTCGAAATCGGCGGCATCGTCAAGAACATCATTGCACTGGCCGTCGGCATCTGCGAGGGAAAGCAGATGGGCGACAACACCAAGGCCTCCGTCATCACCCGCGGTCTGGCCGAGACCTCGCGGCTGTCCCTCGCCCTAGGCGGCGAGGCGCGGACAATGGCGGGACTTGCCGGCCTCGGGGACCTCGTGGCGACATGCTCCTCGCCGCTGTCCAGGAACCACACGGCCGGACGGCTGCTGGGCAAGGGACTGACCCTCGACCAGGTCAGCGCGGAAATGACGCAGACGGCCGAGGGGATTAAATCGGCCCCGGCCGTGCACGAGCTGGCCGGAAAACTCGGCGTCGAAATGCCCATCACCGCGGCCGTCGTCGCCGTGCTGGCCGGAAAACTGTCCGTAGACGAACTGGGACCGCTGCTGTTGTCCCGGGACTTGAAACCTGAAGGCGATTACTGAGAGTGTCAGAAAATTACGTGACCACGAACGTGACCACAGAGGGCCGCTCCGGCCAGTCCAGGCCCCGGGTGGCGGTGCTCTTCGGCGGCCGCTCCAGCGAACACGCCGTCAGCTGCGTCACCGCGGCCGGTGTGCTCGGGGCGATCGACAGGGACAAGTACGAGGTGATCCCCATCGGCATCGCCAAGACCGGCCAATGGGTGCTGGCCTCCGGCGACACCCGCGACTGGTCCCTCTCCGCCTCCTCGCTGCCCGAGGTGGAATCCTCGGCGCAGACCGTCACCCTTGCCGAAATCGGCGGCGAACACCAGCTGATCGTGGCCTCGCCGAACGAGGTCCCGCTGGAACTCGGCGCCGTCGACGTTGTCTTCCCGCTGCTGCACGGGCCGTTCGGCGAGGACGGGACCATCCAGGGCTTCCTGGAGCTCTCCGACACCCGCTACGTCGGTGCCGGCGTGCTGGCCTCCGCCGTCGGTATGGACAAGCACTTCATGAAGGTTGTCTTTGAATCCGCCGGGCTCCACGTGGGGCCGTACATCGCCGTGACGGACCGGCAGTGGCTCAATGATCCTGAGACCGTCCGCAAGCGTGTGGACCGGCTCGGCTTCCCCGTGTTCGTGAAGCCGGCCCGGGCCGGATCTTCCATGGGCATCTCCAAGGTCGACTCCATGGAGGGCCTGGACGGCGCGATCGAGGCTGCCCGCCAGCACGATCCCAAGCTGGTCATCGAGGCCGGCATCACGGGCCGCGAGATTGAATGCGCCGTGCTGGAAGGCCGGGGGACCGACGCTCCCCGGACCTCCATGCCGGGCGAGATCTCCGTGGCCGGCCGAGGGCACGAGTTCTACGACTTCAACGCCAAGTACGTGGAGGACAACGCCGCCGCGCTCAGCTGCCCGGCCGACCTCCCCGAGGAAGCCATCGCCCGGGTCCGCGAACTGGCCGCCGTCGCGTTCGACGCCGTCGGTGCCGAGGGCCTGAGCCGGGTCGACTTCTTCTACACACCCGGGGGAGAGCTGATCATCAACGAGATCAACACGATGCCCGGGTTCACACCGAAGAGCATGTACCCGCAGATGTGGAAGGCCTCAGGGCTGGGCTACCCGGAGCTGATCGACGAGCTCATCTACCTCGCGCTGCACCGCAAGACCGGGCTGCGGTAGGGCGTACCGACGCCCCGGACGCTACTTGGTGGAGGGCAGGTTCTGCAGGTCTTCCTGGCCCACGCAGTTCCGGGTTGCCTTGATCTTCTGGGCGGAGACGGCGAGGTCTGCCAGCACGGTGGCGGAACTGATCTTGTCCGGATCCATCAGGATCTCCGTGGCCGGTTCGCGCCCGTAGGTGGTCAGCGTCCACACCGGGTCGCCTTCCTTGATGACCCAGTCGACGCCGTTCACCGTGACGCAGCGGTCGGTGGTGGGCCCGGGGACGTTGACGCCGCAGCGCAGGACCACGAGCGAGGGGTCACCCCACGCCGACGTCGCCTGGCTGTTGGTCTTCCGCAGCCTGGCCTCGCCGATCACGTCAGGCAAGGCCAGCATCATCGGCGCGCAGGCAGCATTCGCCGCATCCTTCGCCGGGGCCACATCCACGACCGGCGAGCAACCGCTCAGCACCAGCCCGGCGGCGGCTGCAGCCAGGATCAGGAGCGGACGGACGGAACCCTGGGTGCGGAGCTGGTGCATTCCTTAAGCCTATCCCGGCGACAGGGCGCCTCCGGACGCCGCGACCGGCACCGGAGACCGCGTTGTCGCCCCCTCGCGGTAGCGTTGGACTGTGCCTGAAACTGCTGTGCCTGACGCCCCCCTAAACAATATGATCGAAAAACCCCTGACCGTAGCCGGGCTCTCCGAGTCCGGGCTCCTTGAACGGATCTTCCCCCGCCTCAACCGCGCCTCCGACGGCAACAGGACTGTGCTGCTGGGCCCCGGTGACGACGCCGCCATCGTGGCTGCCCCGGATGGCCGGACGGTGCTCAGCATCGACACCCAGGTGGCGGACCAGGACTTCCGGCTCCAGTGGAACAACGGCTACCGGACGTCCGGGTACGACGTCGGCTGGAAGGCCGCGGCGCAGAACCTGAGTGACATCAACGCCATGGGCGCCCGCGCCACCTCCATGGTCGTGAGCCTGACCATGCCGCCGGAGACCCCCGTCTCCTGGGTGGAGGATTTCGCGGACGGACTCACCGCCGGAATCCGCGGACTTGGCGCACCGGACTGCGCGGTGGCCGGCGGGGACCTCGGCCGGGGGCGCGAACTCGCCGTCACCGTTGCCGTCCTCGGGACCCTCGACGGCAAGGAGCCGGTGCTGCGCTCCGGCGCCCGCCCGGGGGATACCCTGGCCCTGGCCGGCACCGTCGGCCGCGCCGCCGCCGGGCTCGCCCTGCTGGAGTCGGCCACCAGCGTCGACACCCTGGGTGCGGAGCTGCGCGGGCTGATGGACACCCAATGCAGGCCGCAGCCGCCGCTCGCTGCCGGGCCGCTGGCCAGGGACGCCGGCGCCACGGCCATGATGGACATCTCCGACGGCCTGGTCCGGGACGGCAACCGGCTTGCCGCGGCGAGCCACGCCGTGCTCAACCTGGACACCGCCGCCCTGAAGGAACTCGCCGTCCCGCTCCGGCCGGCCTCGGACCTGCTGGGAACCGACCCGATGGCATGGGTCCTCGGCGGCGGCGAAGACCACGGCCTGCTCGCCACATTCCCGGCAGACGTTCAGCTACCTCCCGGTTTCACTGCGATAGGCTCGGTAGAAGCCCCTGCAGCAACGGAAAGCACGGGCGTCAAGATAGCGGGCAGGCCCGCTGACACTGTGGGATGGGATCACTTTGCAGACTAAAATTGCCGCCAACGCGCAAGCGATGAAGCGGTGGTTGGGCAAGGCAGAAACAACGCTAGGGAACCACAGCGACCGCCTGAACGCCATCAACATCTTCCCCGTCGCCGACGGCGACACCGGCACCAACCTCTACCTGACGGTCCGCGCCGCGGCCCACGCCACGCACAAGACTGTCCCGGCGGCGGACATCCGCGGCCCGGAGGACCTCCCGCAGCACGTCTTCGGACCACCCGATCCGGCGCAGAACGACGTCGGCGCGGTCCTGGCGCAGGCGGGCCAGGCAGCGATGGAACAGGCCCGCGGCAACTCCGGGACACTTTTCGCCGTCTTCCTCTGCGCCGCCGCCGAACCGTTGGCCGGCCACACCCGGCTGAGCGCCCCGCTGCTCGCCGCTGCCCTGAACCGGGCCCAGCTCCGGGCCTGGTCCGCGCTGAGCGACCCGGTGCCCGGAACCATGCTCTCCGTCATGGAGGCGGCCGCCCGGGCTGCCGCGGCCGTGGACTCGGCCCACGACGGCGACGACAGCAACCACACGCTCGGCCTGGCGCTGGACGCCGCCGTCGAGGCTGCACTCGAAGCCGTAGTCCGCACCGAAGACCAGCTCGCTGCCCTGCATACCGCGCATGTGGTGGATGCTGGCGGGGTGGGGATGCTGCTGATCCTCGACTGCCTGCGGTCCGCCGTGCTGGGCGAGGAACTCCAGAGCGAACTCCTCGATGGCCTGCACGGCTACGACGTCCAGGACCCCCACATCCACGCCGACATGCCGCGCGACCAGGGCGTGGAAGTCATGTGCACCATCGAACTCTCGCCGCTGGATGCTGCCATGCTGCGCCAGCGGCTCGACGAAATGGGCGACTCTGTGATCATGAGCCAGGTGGGTGGCGCGGCGGACTCGTCCGGCCACTACCGCTGGCGCGTCCATGTCCACGTCCTTGACGCCGGCCCTGCCGTGGCCCTGATCCGGTCCCTCGGCGAACCCTCCGACATTTCCGTGAGCGAGCTCGCCGTGCCGCGGGACCCGGATGAAGGGCTGTCCAGCGTTCCGGCAGCCAGCGTGGCCGCACCCGAAACCCGGGACTTCGACGGACATGACCGCTGAACTTGGACTGGGCCTGGAACGCAGGATCGGAAAACGCTCGGCCGCGGTCATTGAAAAACACCTCGGCATCACCACCGTCGGCGGCCTGCTGAACTACTTCCCGCGCCGCTACCTCAGCCGTGGCGAGCTCACCCCTATCAGCGAGGTCCCGCTCGACGAGGAAGTGACCCTCATCGCCCGGGTGGTTTCCAACAGCACCCGTCCCATGCGCGCCCGGCGGGGTTCCCTCACCGACGTCGTGATTTCCGACGACGCCGGGGCCGCCGGGGGCGTCCGGTCCCCGGGGGCCGGGATGCCGGGCACCCTGAAGGTGAGCTTCTTCAACGGCTTCCGGGCCAAGGCCGAGCTCCAGCCCGGCCGCCGTGCCATGTTCTCGGGCAAGGTGACCCGTTACGGCGGCTCGCTGGGCCTGACCAACCCCGACTTCCTGCTGCTGGACGAGGATCCTGACGCTCCGGGAATGGATCCGGAGAAGCTGGCCGTCATGCCCATCCCGGTGTACCCGGCCACCGCAAAGCTCACCAGCTGGTCCATCCAGAAGGTCATCTCCACGCTAGTGGACACCATTGAGCTGGACACCCTGGGCGACCCGCTGCCGGCGGACATCACGGCCCGGGAGAAGTTCCTGCCGGTCGCAGAGGCCTACCGGCTGATCCACGCCCCGCAGGCCCCGGCCGACTGGAATCGGGCCCGGGACCGCTTCCGATACCAGGAAGCCCTCGTGCTCCAGTCAGCCCTCGCCCGGCGCCGCGCCCAGCTCGCCGCCGAGGAAGCCACGGCCCGCCGGCCGCTCGGCGGGGGGCTGCTGGCCTCCTTCGACCGCCAGTTGCCGTTCACCCTGACCGCCGGCCAGTCCGCCGTCGGCAAGACGCTCGCCGGGGAACTCGCCCAGGACTCGCCGATGAACCGGCTGCTGCAGGGCGAGGTCGGCTCCGGCAAGACCATCGTGGCCCTGCGCGCCATGCTGCAGGTGGTCGACGCCGGGGGACAGGCGGCCCTGCTGGCGCCCACCGAGGTCCTCGCCGCCCAGCACTTCGAATCCATCCGCCGCACCCTCGGCCCGCTGTCCCGGGACGGGATGCTCGGCGGCTTCGGGCCGGACGCCGTCCAGGTCACGCTGCTCACCGGATCCATGCCCACCGCCGCCCGGAAGCAGGCCATGCTCGACGCCGCCTCCGGCACGGCCGGGATCGTGATCGGAACCCACGCCCTGCTCAGCGACAATGTCTCCTTCTATGACCTCGGGCTGATCGTCGTGGACGAACAGCACCGCTTCGGCGTCGAACAGCGCGACGCGCTGCGCTCCAAGGCCACCAAACCGCCGCACCTGCTGGTCATGACCGCCACGCCCATCCCCAGGACCGTGGCGATGACGGTGTTCGGCGACCTCGAAACCTCCGTGCTGGATGAACTGCCGGCCGGACGTGCACCCATTTCCACCCACGTGGTGGGCCTCGCCGAACACCCCGCGTGGGCCACCCGGATCTGGACCCGCTCCCGGGAAGAGATCGACGCCGGCCACCAGGTGTACGTCGTCTGCCCCAAGATCGGCGCGGACGACGACGGCGACTTCAGCCCCGGCGAGGCCGAACCGTCGGCCGCGGACCTGGAAGGGGACAACGGTTCCCGGGAACTGGCGTCCGTGACCGGCGTCGTCGACTACCTCCGGGACGAGCCGGCGCTCGCCGGGGTGCCGCTGGCGCCCCTCCACGGCCGCCAGGACCCCGTCCTCAAGTCCGGGACCATGGCCGCGTTCACCGCCAACGAGACCAAACTCCTGGTCTCCACCACCGTGATCGAAGTCGGCGTGGACGTCCACAACGCGACCCTCATGGTGATCCTCGACGCCGACAGGTTCGGCATCTCCCAGCTCCACCAGCTCCGCGGCCGGGTGGGCCGTGGCGGGCTGCCCGGTACCTGCCTGCTGGTGACCACGCTGGAACCCGGCCATCCCAGCCGTCGCCGCCTCGACGCGGTCGCCGCCACCACGGACGGCTTCGCGCTTTCGCAGGAGGACCTCAAGCTGCGCCGGGAAGGGGACATCCTGGGGGCCTCGCAGTCGGGCGGCCGTTCCACGCTGAAGCTGCTGCGGGTGCTCGAACACGAGGACGTGATCGCCCGGGCCAGGCAGGACGCGCAGCGGATCGTCGGCGCCGATCCGTCCCTGGCGGCCCACCCCGAACTCGCCGAGGCGATTGACGAATACCTGAACCCGGAGAAGGAGGCGTTCCTTGAACGCGGCTAGGACACCATACACAGGGCTGCGCCCATGAGCCGGATCATTTCCGGTGCCGCCGGCGGAACCACGCTGGTCAGCGTGCCCGGCTCACTGACCCGTCCCACCACCGACCGGGTCAAGGAGGCGCTCTTCTCCCGCCTGGACGCCTTTGAGGTCATTGCCGACGCCCGGGTGCTGGATCTCTACGCCGGATCGGGCTCGCTCGGCGTGGAGAGTGCCAGCCGGGGCGCGGTGTCGGTGGACCTCGTGGAATTCGATGCCAAGGCCAGCGGGGTGTGCCAGCGGAACGCCGACCTGGTCAACACGGCCGCGGGCCGCAAGGTGGTCTCCGTGCACCGCTCCAAGGTCGAATCGTTCCTGGACCGGAGCACGGAAGCTGTCCGCTGGGACCTCGTTTTCCTCGACCCGCCCTACCCGCTGGAAGAACCCGCGCTGGCCGGGGTGCTGGCCAAACTCGCACCGCACCTCGCGGCCGGCGCCGTCGTCGTGGTGGAACGCTCCTCACGGACCCCGGAACCGGCCTGGCCGGACGGGATGGAACGGTTTGCGGAGCGGAAATACGGCGAGACCCGGCTGTGGTTCGCGGAGCCGGGTCCGGAAGAAGCGCCTGACGACGCGGCAGAAAATGCAATTGATGACGCCCAGGACGCCGGATTGCAGGACGGCAGCTAGGCCGAGAGCACGTCCAGTCCAACGCCGGAGAGCACCTTGGCCGGATGCGGGCCCCGTGCCGTGAGCGCCGCGGTCCACACCTCGGGCCACGGCCCCTGCGTCCCGGTCAGGATAATGTTCCCGGGATACCGGCCGGTGAACATGCCGGCTTCGGCGAAGGCGGAGACGTCGGCCATGGCCCGGCGCAGCGCGGCCATCTGGCTCCGCACGAGGGTCAGCCCGGGCTCGTCGCCGACGTTGACGACCAGCACGCCACGGGCGGTCAGCTTCGCGGCCGCCTCCTGGTAGAACGCGGTGCAGGCAAGGTGTTCCGGGGCCTCGGGTCCGGAGAAGATGTCCAGGATCACGACGTCGAAGCGGAGATCCGGCGGCAGCTCGGCCAGGGCGGCGCGGGCGTCGCCGATCACGGGGTGCAGCTGCGTGCCCTCGGGCAGCGGCAGCTGCGCCAGCACGAAGTCCAGCAGCTCCCGTTCCAGCTCCACGGCGTACTGCACGGAGCCGGGCCGGGTCGCCTGGATGTAGCGGGCCAGCGTCAGGGCGCCGGCTCCGAGGTGGAGGGCGCTGACCGGTTCGCCCCATGGCGCCGCGAGATCCACCACGTGGCCGATCCGGCGCAGGTATTCGTAGAAGATATCCGAGGGGTCCGCCAGGTTCACGTGCGACTGTTCGGCCCCGCCGATGCTGAGCACATAGCCGCCCTCAGTGAAGGCATCCGGCTCGATCGTGGCATGCTGGCCCGTGGTCCGCAGGAACCGCGACGCCGGTGTCGCGCCCATCCTCAGATCCTGTCGCGCAGGGTCGCGAGCCGCCCGGCGGCTTCTTGCAGGACATCGATCCGCTTGCAGAACGCGAAGCGCAGCAGGCTGCGGGTGCGCTCGGCACCTTCGGGATGGCAGAAAACCGGCACCGGAATAGCCGCGACCCCCACCAGCTCCGGGAGCCGCCGGGCCAGGTCCACGGAATCCGTGATGCCCAGCGGCGCGGTGTCGACGTTGACGAAGTACGTGCCCTCAGGGGTGAAAACGTCGAACCCCGCCGCGCGGAGGCCCTCGCTGAGGATGTCGCGTTTGAGCCGGAGGGTATCGGCGATCCCGGCGTAAAACTCCTCCGGCAGCCCCAGCCCCACGGCGATGGCGCCCTGGAATGGGGTGCCGGAGCTGTAGCTCAGGAACTGCTTGACCGTCCGGGCGGCGGCGACGAGGTGTTCCGGGCCGCTGAGCCAGCCGATCTTCCAGCCGGTGAAGGAGAACGTCTTCCCGGCCGAGGAGATGGTCAGGGTGCGTTCCGCTGCTCCCGGCAGGGTGGCCACCGGGATGTGCCGGGCACCGAAGGTGAGGTGTTCGTAGACCTCGTCGGTGATGATGACGGCGTCGTGCCTGGCGGCGAGTTCGACGACGCGTTCCAACACCTCGCGGGGGAACACCGCACCGGTCGGGTTGTGCGGGTTGTTCACCAGCACCACCTTGGTGCGGCTGCTGAACGCCGCTTCGAGGGCGTCCAGGTCCGGCATGAAGTCAGGGGCCAGCAGGGGGGCCGTGACGTGGCGGGCGCCGGACAGGCCGATGATGGCCCCGTAGGAATCGTAGAACGGTTCGAAGGTGAGGACCTCGTCGCCGGGGCCCACGAGGGCGAGCAGCGAGGCGGCAATGGCCTCGGTGGCGCCGGTGGTGACGATGATTTCCGTCTGCGGGTCCGGGGTCAGCCCATAGAAGCGCTCCTGGTGCAGGGAGATTGCCTCGCGCAGTTCAATGATGCCCTTGCCCGGGGCGTACTGGTTGTAGCCCGCCGCGATGGCGGACTGCGCGGCCGCCTTGATCTCGGCCGGACCGTCCTCGTCAGGGAAGCCCTGGCCGAGGTTGATGGCGCCGCTCCTGAGCGCGAGCGTGGTCATTTCCTCGAAGATAGTGACACCCAGGGTGCCGTCGGGGGACAGCAGGTTGGCGCCGGTCGCGGCACGCTGCCAGGGGAACTGGAGTGCGGCGGTCACCGGGAGCCTGCCTTACCGGCGGCGCGGCCGGTGAACCTGTCCATCGTGGAGTAGATTCCGAAGACCTTCCCGCCCACAAAATCCCAGGCCCGCACCGGCAGGATGCCGCGCAGGACCTTGCCCAGCCTGGCCATGGCGGGGGCGATCAGTTGCGGCTGCCCGGCGGCGGTGGCACGCCAGGCCCGGCCCACCGCGTCCTCGGGGGTCATCAGCGGGGTCAGCAGGGGACCCCGGGCGCCCTCGAACATGCCGGTGGAGATATAGCTGGGGCAGAACGTGGTCACCCTGAGGTGGCGGTAGCCCCGCTGCTCGAGTTCCAGCCTGAGCGAGTCGCTCCAGCCGATGACCGCCCATTTGGAGGCCGCGTACACGCTCATCCGGGGATTGGACACGGTACCCGCCGCCGAGGCGACGTTCAGGATCCGGCGGGGACGGCCGGCGTCGGCCATCATGTCCGGCAGGAACGCATGGGTGGTGTACATCGGAGCCAGCGCGTTGACGTCCATGGTCAGGGCGATGTCTCGCTCCGGAGAGTGGTCCCAGAAATATGCGCCGCGGACGATCCCGGCGTTGTTGACCAGCAGCGCCAGCGGCCCCTCGGCCCTGGCCTCCGCGGCGGCGTCGGCGATTGACCGGCGGTCGGCCAGGTCCACCACCCGGGTGACGGCGCGCGCCCCGAGCGCGGCTACCTCGGCGGCGGTGCGCGCCAGTCCGTCCGCGTCGAGGTCCCAAAGCAGGACGACGGCGGCGCCCTCTCGGGCCGCGCGGAGGGCGTAGAGCCGGCCCATGCCCATGGCGGCTCCGGTCACGAGGACCACGCCTCCGGCCACGGTGAAAGGATTGCTGGATGCTGACATCCAGTCATGTTATCCCGGTCCGTGCCGCGGATACGGTAGGTTCGGAGGATGAGACGCGCCGTATGCCCTGGCTCCTTCGACCCCATCCATCATGGACACCTGGAAGTGATTGCCCGGGCCGCCGGACTCTTTGACGAGGTCATCGTGGCCGTGTCCACGAACTACGCCAAGACATACCGCTTCAGCCTCGAGGAGCGGATCGACATGGCCAAGGAAACGCTCGCCTCGCTGCGCGGCATCGTGGTGGAGCCGGTGGGGGAGGGCCTGCTGGCCGAGTACTGCCGCCAGCGCGGGGTGTCCGCCATCGTCAAGGGCCTCCGCTCGTCCTCGGACTTTGACTACGAGCTGCCCATGGCCACCATGAACCGCCAGCTCACCGGCGTCGAAACTGTCTTCCTGCCCGCGGAAAGCCGCTACCTGCACCTGTCCTCCACCCTGATCAAGGAAGTGTTCACGCTCGGCGGGGATGTCTCGGACTTTGTGCCCAAGTCCGTGCTGAAACGGCTGAACTCCGGCGAGCCGGACCGGGACCAGCCGCGCAGAGGGTAAGCTTGATCGGTACTCGGCGGCCTGCTGCCGGTTGCGCGGCGCTTATCCACAAGCTGGTCGTGGTGTGAACCATGGGCCTGCCCCCGGTTTGAGTCCGCCCGGAAGTTCAGGCTAAGATGGTACGTCGGTCATATGTTCAACAGGAGTTCTCATTAAACGAGATGCTAGTTCGCCCCTTGCGTTCGACGTCAAGGATCTCGGACGCAGTCCGGGAAGCATGCGGACGCTGAAGGAACATGTACCCGCACCGGGTGATCTCGGTGTGGCGCTCATTGGCGTGCAGGAAGGCTCGGATGTCGGGCTGGATCTGCGGCTCGAGGCCGTACACGAAGGAATCCTGGTATCAGGAACCGCAAGCGTCCATGTAACGGGCGAATGCGGACGATGCCTGGATCCCCTTGCGTATGACCAAGAGGTCGATGTGCAAGAACTTTTCTTCTACGAGGACGCTGTGTTCTCCGACGAGGAAGACGAAGAAGAGCAATATCGAATCGAGCACGATCTGATCGATCTTGAGCCGGTGTTGCGGGACGCAGTTGTAACCATGCTGCCGTTCCAGCCGGTGTGCCGGGAAGACTGCCAGGGCCTTTGCTCCGAATGTGGAGTTCGCCTGGAAGACGAGCCGGGGCATCACCACGAGATCGTAGATCCTCGCTGGGCCGCCCTAGCTGACTTGGCTAAGCCTGACCGGCAAAACTGATTTGTAAGTGTTTGACTAGAGAGAAATGAGTTAGCCGTGGCTGTCCCGAAGCGGAAAATGTCTCGCTCGAATACCCGCGCCCGCCGCTCCCAGTGGAAGGCAACTGCCCCCCACCTGGTGAAGACTGTCGAAAACGGCCAGGTGTCCTACAGCCTGCCGCACCAGGCAAAGGTCGTTACCGACTCGGCTGGCACCGCGCTGTTCCTTGAATACAAGGGCCGCAAGGTCGCAGACGTCTAATCCGCCACCAGGCTGAAAAAGATGTCTTCAACTGAAGAGCTTCTGAAGCGTCTCGGTGTCAATATTGACGCCGGGACGCTTCGTCTTGCGCTCACCCACCGTTCCTACGCCTACGAAAACGGCGGCATCCCCACGAATGAACGGCTCGAGTTCCTGGGCGACTCCATTCTGGGGTTCTCCGTAACCGACGCGCTGTACCGTGACAACCCCTCCCTGCCCGAAGGGGACCTGGCCAAGCGGCGCTCCGCCGTCGTCAGCACCCGGGCACTGGCAGGCATCGGCCGCAGCATCGGCCTCGGCGACTACATCTACCTCGGACAGGGCGAGAAGCTCACCGAAGGCAAGAACAAGGCGTCCATCCTGGCGGACACCATGGAGGCGCTGATCGGCGCCACCTACATCTCCAACGACATCGAGACGGCCCGCCAGCTGGTCATGCGGCTGATCGGGCCTCTGCTCCAGGACGCCGGCGCGCTTGGCGCCGGAACCGACTGGAAGACCAGCATCCAGGAGCTCGCCGCCAGCCGCCAGCTGGGCACCATCAACTACGCCGTGGACGGCTCCGGTCCGGACCACGCCCGGACCTTCGAAGCCATCCTGCGCATCGGCGGCACGGACTACGGCACCGGCTCGGGCAACTCGAAGAAGGAAGCCGAGCAGGAAGCTGCCGCTGACGCCTGGCGCAGGCTGACCGCGCCGGCTCCGGACCCCCAGCAGATGCAGACCGAGCCGCAGACCCCGACCGGCAGCTAGGCAGCGGCATTGCCTGAACTTCCCGAAGTCGAGGTGGTCCGGCGCGGGCTCGTAAGCTGGGTCCGGGGCCGAACCATCACGTCGGTCGACGTGCTGGATCCGCGCTCCATCCGCCGCCACGCCCTGGGCCCCGAGGACTTCGCCGGCAACCTTGAAGGCGCGCGGGTGCTGGACGTGGTCCGCCGCGGCAAGTTCCTGTGGCTGCCGCTGGCGGACACCCCTGAAGCGTCCGGAGATCCAGCCCAGGCCGGAGATCCGGCCCCCCGCGTCGCGCTGATGGCCCACCTGGGCATGTCGGGACAGCTGCTCATGCAGGATCCCGGCGTTCCGGATGAAAAACACCTGAAGGTCAGGCTGCGCCTCAGCCCGGCCGGGGGCATGCCGGAGCAGCTCCGGTTCGTGGACCAGCGCATCTTCGGCGGCTTGTTCCTCACCTCGCTGATCCCCACCGACGACGGCGGCCCGGGCGGCCTCGCCGAAACGCCGCTGCCGCTCATCGCCGAGGAAGCCGCGCACATTGCCCGGGACCCGCTGGATCCGTGCTTTTCCTTCGACGACTTCTACCGGCGCCTCCGGGCCCGGAAGACCGGGCTCAAGCGGGCGCTGCTGGACCAGGGACTGGTCTCCGGGATCGGCAACATCTACGCGGACGAGGCCCTCTGGAAGGCGCGGCTGCACTATGCCCGGCCCACAGACACCCTGCGCCGCGCCGAGGCGCTGCGGGTGCTTGACGCGGCCCGCGAGGTCATGACGGAGGCCTTGGCCGCCGGCGGCACGAGCTTCGATTCCCTCTACGTCAACGTCAACGGAGCCTCCGGGTACTTCGACCGCTCGTTGAATGCCTATGGCCGCGAGGGCGAGGCCTGCAGCCGCTGCGCCGCTGCCGGCCTCGCCAGCCGGATGAGGCGGGAGCAGTTCATGAACCGTTCCTCCTACACCTGCCCCGTCTGCCAGCCCCGGCCCCGCAACGGCCGCTGGTGAGCCACAGGGTATTTGAGGCCAGAAACAAGTAGCCCTACTCTTCCGAACCGTTCATCCCGCTGACAGACTGTGGCGGTGGGAGCCGGGGCCCAGCAGTCCGTCGATGGCGGATGGTGGGTGCGCGGGCGGCCACAACTTGGAAACGAGAGAAGAGGCCGCCCATGTACATCTCGATGGCTGACCGCACCGGCGGCAAGAAGGACGCCGCCACGGCGGCTGCCCTGTCGGTTCCGGACGCAGCCTTCCGGTTGTCGCCCGTCATTCTCTGGCTCGGCATTGTCAGCATGCTCACCGATATTTCGTCCGAATCCGTGGCGGCCGTCCTTCCGCTGTACGTGACGGGCTTCCTGGGGCTCTCCACTATCGCCTTCGGGTTTATTGACGGTCTCAACCAGGGAGCCAGCGCCATCGTGCGCATTGCTGCCGGCTGGGCGTCCGACCGCACGGGACACCCGAAACGGGTGGCCGTGGCCGGCTACGGGCTGTCCATGCTGGCCCGCATCGGCCTCCTGTTCGCCGGCGGATTCGTCTCGCTGATCGGCATCATCGCCGGGGACCGCATCGGCAAGGGCATCCGCACCGCGCCCCGGGACGCCCTGATCTCGGCGGTTGCGCAGCCGCAGTATCTAGCCAGGTCCTTCGGGGTGCACCGCATGCTGGACAACATCGGCGCCGCCACGGGCCCGCTCCTGGCCTTCCTCATCCTCCTGCTCATCCCGAACGGGTTCGGTACCGTCTTTGTGGTTTCGCTCGCCTTCGCCGTGATCGGCGTAGCCGTGCTGGTGCTCGTTGTGCCGGACCGGAAGACGCCGCGGGCCACGGAGCGGCCGAAAAAGCTGCGCCACCCCTTCACCTGGAGCCAGCTGAAGGACCCCGGACTCACCCGGCTGCTCGTCACCGCGGGGATCCTGGCCTTGCTGACCGTCGGGGACGGCTTCATCTACCTCGTTTTGCAGGCCCGGGATTCCTTCGCCGTGCAATGGTTCCCGCTGCTCTATGTCGGAACCAACGTCATCTATCTCGTCCTGGCGGTTCCGCTGGGGCGGCTCGCGGACCGCTGGGGCCGGGTCAGGGTGTTCCTCGGCGGCCACCTGGCCCTGCTGGCGTGTTACCTGCTGGCGGCAGCCCCCTTCGGCGGGCTGGGCATCACCGTGGCCTGCCTGATGCTGCTTGGGCTGTTCTACGCCGCTACCGACGGCGTGCTGGCAGCGCTGGCCAGCCGGCTGGTCAGCCCGGAGAAGGTGGCAACCGGCATTGGGGCCGCCCAGACCGTGGTGGCGCTGTGCCGGATGGCGGCGTCCGCGGGCTTCGGCATCCTCTGGTTCTCCATCGGAGCCGCACCGGCCATGCTGGCAGCAGCCGTCGCGCTGGCTGTGGCGCTGGCGGCCACGGCCGTGATGATGGGGGCCTCGCAAAAACGCACCCCGCACAACCAGGGATCCCGCGCATGACGGCCCTGCGCATGACCAGCCGGCGGCGCATCATGCTGCTGCTGCTCATCACCGTGGCCGTCATCGCGGCGGCGGGAATCTACGCCGCGACGGCTTTCCAGGATGCCCAGGCCAGCCAAAGCGCGCGGCCCCCCGTCAACGTCACCACCTCCGAAACCCTGCCGTCGGCCCCCTACGTCCTTTTCCGCAATACCGCGCCCGGGCAGGGCTTCGGTGAAGCCGCGACCGTGCCGCTTGCGGATCCCGGCGGCCAGCGGGCCCTGAGCGGCAAAAGCTGCGACCGCGTCTATGGCAGCAACACGCTGTCGTTCTGCCTGCAGACCAACCGCGGGCTGGCCACGAACTTCCAGGCCACGGTGTACGACGGCGGCTGGAAGGAGACAGCCAGTTGGCCGCTTCCGGGCATCCCCAGCAGGGCACGGACCAATGCGGACGGCTCGCTGCTGGCCAGCACGGTCTTCGTCTCGGGCCACGCCTACTCCGGTGCCGGCTTTTCCACCGAAACTGTCATCCGGGACCAGTCCGGGACGGGCACGGGGAGCCTTGAGGGATTTGCCCTGATCCTGGACGGAACCCGGATAAAGGCCACCGACAGGAACATCTGGGGGGTCACCTTCGTCCCTGGCCAACCCGATGCCTTCTACGCCACCGCTTCATCCCAGGGAAAAATCTGGCTGGTCCAGGGAAGCATCGCCGGCCGGACGCTCACCGTGGTCCGCAACGGGATTGAATGCCCTTCAATTTCTCCGGACGGCACCCGCCTCGCCTACAAGAAGAGCGACACCGGCACCTTGACAGGGCACCGCAGCATCGCGGTCCTGGACCTTGCCAGCGGCACGGAATCCGTGCTGGCGGAGCAGCAGAGCATCGATGACCAGATTGAATGGCTGGACAACTCCACCCTGCTGTACGGACTTCCCCGTGACGGCTCCGAAGTGGACAGCGACATCTGGTCCATCAGGACCGATCCGTCCGCCCGGCCGGCCCTTTTCATCGAGCACGCCTGGTCCCCGTCGGTCGTACGGTAGCGCGGCCGGCCCCGGCATCCTCAGGAGCCGGCCGGCATCCTCAAGCGCCGCCGCGGCGACGGGAACCGTAGTGCTCGGCCAGCCTCGCCAGGCCGTCGTCAAGGGAGACGGCGGGAGTCCAGTCAAGGAGTTCGCGGGTCTCGCGCTGGTCGAACCAGTGGGCGGTGGAGAGCTGTTCGGCGAGGAACCTGGTCATCGGCGGCTCGCCGGCCCGTCCGGAACGGGCCCAGAGCCTCTCAACCACTGATCCGGCTGCCCGCGCGAGCCTGCCCGGCACCCGCCACGACGGTGCGGGGACGCCGCCCGCGGCACAGATGCCGGCCAGCAGTTCGCCGACCGGGCGGGGCTCGCCGTTTGTGATGACCAGCGCCCGGCCGTGAATATGCTCCATGCGGTGCAGCGCGGCGACGATCGCCGAGGCCGCGTTGTCCACGTAGGTGGTGTCGATCAGGGCCGCCCCGGCGTCAAGCAGCGGCAGGCGGCCGCGGCCGGCACGTTCCAGCACCCGTTCCACCAGTTGCGTATCGCCCGGGCCCCAGACGATGTGCGGACGCACCGCCGCGACCCGGAGTTCCGGCGAATCCGCGGCCAGAGCCAGCAGTTCGGCCTCGGCCTTGGTGCGGGAATAGTCGCCGTGCGCGCGGGCCGGGTCCGCCGGCTCGGCGCCCAGTCCGGCGATGGCGACCCCGTAGTTCGCCACGGACGGGGAGGAGACGAACACCAGGTCCCGCACCCCGGCCTCGCGGGCCGCACGGAGCAGGCGGCGGGTGCCTTCGATATTCACCTCGTCGAAGTCCGCGGCGCGGCCGGTGAAGGAGACCTTCGCCGCCAGGTGGATGACGCCCTCGGCGCCGGCGACGGCGCGACGGACGGCGTCGTCGTCCGTGACGGATCCGGAGAGGTCCGCGGCGCCGTCGACGCCCGCGGGACGGCGCTGGAACGTGGTGACGGCGTGGCCTTGGCGTACCAGCAGCGTGGCCACAACACGACCGAGCAGGCCGCTCGCGCCGGTGACAAGGACCCTCACGGCGTGCCCGGACGGCCGCCGGCCAGTACCGCGGAAGCCCACCGGGCCAGGCGGGTCCTGTCGATCTTGGCGTTGTGGCGGATGTCGGTCGGTTGGGAGGGGACGACGAGCACGGCGGCAACGCTGACGCCTGCCTGCCGGGCCGCGTCACGCACGCGCCCGGCGAGCTGCGGCGCAGCCGGGCCGGCCCGGCGCACCGGCGGAACGGTTTCGACGACGGCGACGACGGCCTGCGTCCCGGACGGGCCGACCCCGACGACGGCGGCCAGCCCGACGTCGTCCAGGCGCTCGATAGCCTGTTCGGCGCCGATGGGCGTCACCACGGCGCCGGGCGCCGTCACGAGGTGCGCGAGGCGTCCCTCCACCCAGAGCCGGCCGGCGGCGTCAAAGTGCCCTACGTCGCCGGTGCGGTGCCATCCGGGCGTGCGGACGCTGTTCCGCTGGGTCAGCCAGAGCCTGTCGTAGGCCTCCTTCACATGCGGGGCGCTGACGAGGATCTCGCCGGTCACGCCCGCCTCCGTGACTGCGTCCGTGACCGAGCCGGTCCCGTGCGCGCTGCCGTCCGCGGCGAGCCGGATGACGGCCACGCGGGCACCGTGCACCGGCAGGCCCACGCACACCCCGTTGCCCGCCCCCGCCATGTTTCCGGCGTCGGCCTCGGCGGCGCGGATCTGTTCGAGGCTGATGTCGGTGACGGGCAACGCCTCGGTCATCCCGTACGGGGTGTGCAGCGAGGCCCCGGGCAGCAGCCGCTGCACTTCTTCGAGGAGGGATTCGGGGACCGGCGCGCCGGCGGAGAGCAGCAGATCCACGCGCCCCAGGGCCTCGTGTCCGGCTGGGCCCAGGCCGCCCTTGGTCGCGAGGACGTTGCGCAGCGCCGCGGGCGAGGCGAAGACGACCGTGGCGTCGATGGCCGCGGCGGCGTCGGCCAGGGCGCGGGCAGTCAAGGTGCGGGGCGCGGTGACGTCCATGGCCGGCGTCACCGAAACGGCACCGAGGGCCGGTCCCAGCAGGGCGAACGGCGCGAAGCCCGCCACCAGGCGCGCGCCCGGGCGGATCCCCAGCGTCGCGGCCACGGTATCCCGCATCGCGGCCAGTTGCCGGTGCGTGTAGAGCACGCCCTTGGCGGGGCCGGTGGAGCCGGAGGTGAAGAGTACTGCGGCGGGAGCTTCCGGAGCCGGCTCCGGGGCCAGGGCCGGACCCCGGCAAGGGAGTTCCGGACCGGGGCCGGCTCCGGGGCGGCCGAGGGCGGCGAGGGAGGTTTCGACGCCGAGGAGGCGGCGGCGGGCGGCCGGCAGGTCCCGCACACTGATCCGCCGTCCCGGCCAGCCAAGCACCGAGGCTGCCGCCAGTGCCTTGTCGATTCCGATCAGGAAATCCGGGGTGGCGCCCTTCACGGCGCGGCTCAGGCCGCGGGTGCCCAGCCCGGCGTCGGCCACGACGACCACCGCCCCGAGCCGCAGGCAGGCGTAGAGGACCACGGCCAAGTCCACGCCCGGCGGGACCATCAGGCTCACCCGGCTGCGGGGCCCGACACCGGCTTCCTGCAGGCCCGCGGCGAGGGCGGCGACGTTCTGCTCCAGCTCCCGCCAGCTGAGCGAGCGGGAGACGCCACCGTCCGTGGCCATTTCCGCGACGGCGGTTTCCCCGCCGGCGGGTCCTGCGGCCAGTTCGGTGAGCGGAGCCCACAGGGGCCGGGTCGCGGCGTCGTCCTCCGGCACCGGGCCGCCGGCCATGACGTCCGGCCGACGACGACCGGGTCCGCTGTCCCGGCCGCGCGCGGCAAGCCACTCGAAGACGGGAGCGGCGATGTCCCGGTCTTCGGCGACCAGGTGGCCGGCTCCCTCGAAACGGTGCACTTCGGCGTGCGGCAGCCGGCCGATGAGGTCCTTGAGGTACCGGTCGGAAAAGATCGGGTCCCGCGGGCCCCAGAGCATCAGGGCCGGAACGCCCAGTCCGCCCAGCCCGTCGGCGACGCGGCTGAGCACCGGGAAGCTGGGATGGGACGGGGCCGCTGGAATGTCCGCGACGAAGTTCCCCACGCCGGCGCGCCGCCCGGCGCCGCGGTAGGGGGCCATGAACGCGGCGCGGACATCCGGGGTCAACGGCGGGTGGGCCAGGGAGTGGGTCACCCGCAGGAAGGTCGCCGACGTCGTGGTTCCCCAGCGGTGCACGGCCGGGTGCAGGGCAAGCCGCAGCGCCGGCGGGATGCGGGTGCCGGAGGGCTGGTGGACGGCGGTGTTGGTCAGCACCACCCCGGCGAGCTGCTGCGGATGGGCCAGGGCCCAACCGAGGCTGATCACGCCGCCCCAGTCGTGGCCGACCGTGACCACCGGGCCGCCCAGCCCGAGCGCGGCGGTGAGGTCGCCCAGGTCGTTGATCCGGTCCGCCAGGCGCCGGAACGTACCGGTGCGCTCGGAGAAGCCCATATCCAGCTGGTCCACGGCCACCACGCGCCACGGATGGGCGGAGTCGCTTCCGGCGGTCAGCAGGGTCCGCCACAGGTAGGACCAGGTCGGGTTGCCGTGCACGCACAGCAGGGTGCCGGCGGGAGCCAGGCCGCGGCGGGAGAGCTGGGCGCCGTTGTCGAGCAGGTGCCAGCGGCGGATCGTTCCCGGCTCATCCGCGGCGGAGGTGGACGCCACGTCGACTTCACGCGACCACTCCGGGTCCACGCCGGGCCAGCGGGCGCCTACCATACGATTTCCACCATGGCGGTGTTCAGGCCGGAACCGACGCCCATGCACAGCACGCGGTCCCCGGGTCCCAGGCTCTGCGCTTCGGCGGCGAGGGTCATCGGGAGGGATGCCGGGCCCACGTTGCCCCAGTGCGGGAACGTGATCGGCACCTTGTCCGGGTCAAGGCCGATGGCGTCGATGATGGCCTGCGTGTAGGCATTGCTCACCTGGTGCGTGACGTACCGGTCCATCGAGGCCCAGTCCCAATCCGGCTGTGCCTCGTGCCAGGCGTCGACCACGAGCCGCAGGCCGCCCTCGAGCAGGCCCTTGGTGTCGGTGGCCATCCCGTCGATGCCGCCCACGCACAGTTCATGGTGCTCGGTGCCGGCGCGCATCACGCCGCCGACGATCCGATGCGCCCCGGGGTGCTGGTCCGCCGGGCCCAGGACCGCTGCGGCGGCTCCGGAACCCAGGGTGAGCGTGGCGAACTCGCGGTTGAAGTCAGCCCGGGTAGTCTCAGGCCGCTCCAGCCGGGCCAGGGTGGCCTCCTGCGTGGCCTGGGCGTCCTCGCCGTTGACGATCACCGCGTACTTGATCTGGCCGCTGTCGATCATGTTGGCGGCCAGTGTCATGCCGTTGACGAATCCGAGGCACGCGTTGGCCAGGTCGAAGTTGATGGCCGAGGACGGCAGGCCAAGCCCGTGGTGGATCCTCACCGCGACGGACGGTTCGAGGCTGCGCCGCGTGACGGAGGTGTTGATCAGCAGGCCGACCTCGGACGCTTGGACGCCGGACTCGGCCAACGCCTTCGCGCCGGCCTCGATGGCGGCGTCGTCGAACGATGTCCCGGGGGCCCACCAGCGCCGGTGCGTGATGCCCGCGACCCGTTCGAGCAACTTCGGGGGGAACTTCAGCCGGCTCAGGGTCGGTGCCAGCCTGCGGTCGAAGTACGCGGAACTGACGATCTCCGGAGCTTCGACGCTGCTCACCGAAAGCAATGCGGTGTTGCCGTGCCGGAATGTTGCGTTCCCTACCAAGTCAAGCCCCTGTTCGTGTCTGTACTGCGCTCAGGCGGTTGACCGCACCTTCAAGCACAGGCCCAAGGGCTTAACTATGCCCGGTGCAGGCCTGTTCCCGCATGCCCAGACCGCCCCGACCGCGGTTTCGCGCGGGTTTTGCGCGGAATTGTCGCAGCTTCGCAGTAGATTGTAGGTACCCGGGGCCGTCCAGAACACCCGCACCAGAAAACACCCGCACCGGAAAACAGCAGCCCGATTCATGCCTGCATCGAACAGCGTGCCCAGTCCGCCAGCCAGGAGAACCGAAATACCTTGCATCTCAAGAGCCTGACCGTCCGGGGATTCAAGTCGTTCGCATCGGCGACGACCTTGGAATTCGAACCAGGCGTCACCGCCGTGGTCGGTCCCAACGGCTCGGGCAAGTCCAATGTGGTGGACGCCCTGGCCTGGGTCATGGGCGAACAGGGCGCCAAAACCCTCCGCGGCGGAAAGATGGAAGACGTTATTTTCGCGGGCACCTCCGGCCGGCCGCCGCTGGGCCGTGCGCACGTCTCGCTGACGATCGACAATTCCGACGGCGCCCTCCCCATCGAGTACAGCGAAGTCACCATCTCCCGCACCCTGTTCCGCGCCGGCGGTTCCGAATACGCCATCAACGGTGCGGGCTGCCGGCTGCTGGACATCCAGGAACTGCTCTCCGACTCCGGCCTCGGCCGCGAAATGCACGTGATTGTCGGCCAGGGGCAGCTCGACAGGGTCCTGCATGCCACCCCGGAGGACCGTCGCGGCTTCATCGAAGAGGCCGCCGGCATCCTCAAGCACCGCCGGCGTAAGGAAAAAACGGTCCGCAAGCTCGAAGCCATGCAGGCGAACCTGTCCCGGCTCAGCGACCTCACCGCGGAACTCCGGCGCCAGCTCACCCCGCTCGGCAAGCAGGCCGAGGTGGCCCGCCGCGCCCAGGCCGTCCAGTTCGAGGTCCGCGACGCACGATCCCGCCTTCTCGCCGACGACCTCGTCCGGCTGCGGTCCGCGCTGGCGCAGGAGGTCGCGGACGAGTCCGCGCTGAAGGCCCGCCGCGCCGTCGTCGAGCGCGACCTTGAGGCGGGACGGCAGCGCCAGGCGGCCCTCGAACGGCTCGCCGCCGAGGCAACCCCGAAGCTGAACTCCGCACGGGACAACTGGTACCAGCTCTCCGCCGGGCGCGAACGGCTGCGCGCCCTCGGGTCCCTCGCCGGGGAACGCCGCCGGCTCCTGGGCGCTGCCGACGCCGTCCCGGACTCCGGCCGCGATCCCGATCAGCTCGACCGGCAGGCCGCCCGCGTCCGGGATGAACAGGCCGGCCTGGAACAACGGATCGGGGAACGCCGCAGCGCCCTGGACGCCGCAGCGGCCGCAAGACAGGACGCGGAAAACGCCGCGGCCGCCGAGGACAAACGGCTCGCCGCCCTGCTCCGCGCCGCCGCGGACCGGCGTGAAGGTCTCGCCAGACTCGCCGGGCAGGTCGGCGCTGCCCGCACCCGTGTCGAGTCGGCCCAGGCCGAACTCGGCCGGCTCCGGGAATCGCAGAAGGCAGGGGAGGAACGCCGCCGGCTCGCCCACAGCGAGTTCACGGCGCTGGAATCCCAGGTGGCCGGCGTCGAGGACGGCGAGGAAACCCTCGACGCCGACTACGAAGACGCCGGCGCATCGCTGGACGCCATCCTCGCGGACATCGAGGCGCTGAAAGCGGCCGGGCGGGAGGGCGAGCGGGAACGCGGCGCCCTCCTGGCCCGCCGCGATGCCCTCCAGCTTGGGCTCAACCGCAAGGACGGCCCCGGCCACGTGCTCGGCTCGGGGCTGCCCGGGGTCCTCGGATCACTGGCTTCCCTGATCACGGTGGAGGCTGGTTTCGAGTCCGCCATCGCCGCAGCCCTCGGTGTCTGCTCCGACGCCGTTGTGGTGCAGGACCGGGACACCGCCGCCGCCGTGCTGCGGTTGTTGAAGGACGACGACGCCGGACGCGCCTCGCTGCTGCTGGCCGCCGGTTCCGCCGGCGCCTCCGATGCCGCCGGGCCGGACACCGCGCCGCTTCCGGACGGGGCCCGCTGGGCCGCCGGCCTGGTCACGGTCCCGCCGCCAGGCGGGGGAGCCGCAAGCCGTCCGCCCGTGGCCCGGCTCCTGGCGGGAACCGCCGTCGTCGACGATCTGGATGCGGCGGCGCGGCTGATCGCCGAACGGCCGGAACTCACCGCCGTCACCCGGGCCGGGGACGTCTTCACCGCGCTGACGGTCAGCGGAGGCTCCGCCAGGGCGCCGTCGCTGCTCGAAGTCCAGGCCGCCGTCGACGACGCCTCGGCGAAGCTTGCCGGCGTGACCGCGGAACTGGAGCGCAACCGCTTTGCCCTGTCCGCCGCGCAGGCCCGGCGGGCCGAGGCCCAGGACCGCGCGGACGCGGCCCTGGCGCTACTCCACGATTCGGACGCCCGGCTGGCGGCCGTGGCCGAACGCCTCGGGCACCTCAATTCGGTGCTGCGCAGCGCCGTCGGCGAGAGCGACCGCCTCGCCGCGTCCCTCGCCAGGGCCGAAGCGAACATCCTGGCCGAACAGGCGTCACTCGAAGCCGTCGCGGCCAGGCTTGCCGCAGCCCAGGAGGCGCCTACGGAAGAGGAGCCTTCACCGGGGCACCGGGACGCGCTCGCGCTGGCGGCCTCGCTGGCCCGCTCCGCCGAGACGGACGCCCGCCTCGCCCTGCGCAGCGCGGAGGAACAGCTCACGGCCACGCGCCACCGTGCCTCCTCGCTCGAACGCGCCGCCGCCGCCGAACGCCGTGCCCGCGAGGAAGCCGCCGAACGGGCGCGCCGCCGCCGGCTCCAGGCCCGGCGGGCCGCAGCCGTTTCCGCCGCGGTGGAGCAGGCCATCGGGTTCATCGACGTCTCCGTGGAACTTGCCCGCCAGGAGCGGGACAGCGCCGAGGAACGCCGGGAACAGGTGGATGGCGAGCTGGCCGGCGTCCGCACCGGCAACGACGCTTCTGCCCGTGAACTGGCGGAGCTGACGGACTCCGTGCACCGCGACGAGCTGGCCCGGGCGCAGCAGCGGCTCCGGATCGAGGCCCTGGAGCTGCGAAGCATCGAGGAGCTCGGACTCAGCGCAGACCAGCTCGTCGCCGACTACGGCCCGGACCGCGGGATCGTCGAGGGCACACCGTTTGTCCGCGAAGAGCAGGAAAAACGGCTCAGGAAAGCCGAACGCGATCTGTCCGCCCTGGGCCGCGTCAATCCGCTGGCGCTGGAGGAATTCGCCGCGCTCGAGGAACGCCACCAGTTCCTCAGCGCCCAGCTGGAAGACTTGAGGGCCACCCGCAAGGACCTGCTGGACATCATCAAGGAAGTCGACGAACGCGTGCAGAAGGTGTTCGCGGAAGCCTTCGCGGACACCGCTGCCCAGTTCGGGCGCGTCTTCGCCCGGCTGTTCCCGGGAGGGGAGGGCCGGCTGGTCCTGACGGATCCCTCCGACCTCCTCACGACCGGCATCGAGGTGGAAGCACGTCCGGCCGGCAAGAAGATCAAACGGCTGTCCCTGCTTTCCGGCGGCGAACGCTCCCTGACCGCGGTGGCCCTGCTGGTGGCAATCTTCAAGGCCAGGCCCTCGCCGTTCTATGTCATGGACGAGGTGGAGGCGGCCCTGGATGACACCAACCTGGGGCGGCTCCTCACAATTTTCGAGGAGCTGCGCAAATCGAGCCAGCTGATCATCATCACGCACCAGAAGCGCACCATGGAAATTGCCGACGCCCTCTACGGGGTCACCATGCGCGGCGACGGCGTCTCCACCGTCATCAGCCAGCGGCTCGGCGCCGGGATCTGACACGCCGGCTGACGCTGGCGCCGCGCCGCCTCCGGCGCGGTGGGGGTTGTGAGAAGCTAGGGGAGTGAACGACATCCTCCCGATTATTCTGCCCATTCTCGCTGCCCTGGTGGTCCTCGGGGCGCTGATTCCGGTCCTGATGAAGACCCGGAAGAACATCACGCGGTACCCCGGGAAGCGTGACGCGAACGATCCTGTGGAGCCAGGGCCGGCCGCACCGGGCGCCGGCGGGACCCTGCTGGAGGACCGCCCGGCGCCGGCGCCGGCACCGGAAAGGACGGCACCCTACGCCGTCGACCTCGAGGGCCTCGAAACGGTCGAGGTGCCGGACACCGTGGCCGGTCTGGAAACCGTTCCGGTCGAGACCCCGCTGCCCGTCGAGGGCCGCCTCACCCGGTTGCGCGAACGCCTCGTCAAGTCCAACAACATCCTCGGCAAGGGCCTGCTGGCCCTGCTTTCCGCGGACAGGATCGACGAAAACGTCTGGGACGAGGTGGAGGAGACCCTCCTGCTCGCGGACCTCGGCACCGAACCGACCCTGCAGCTGATTGACGCGCTCCGGGAACGCGTCAAGGTGCTGGGCGCCCGCTCCCCGGAGCACGTCAAGGCCATGCTGCGCGAGGAACTGATCAAGCTCGTGGACCCCTCGATGGACCGCAGCCTCCGGGTGACACGCCACGATGACAAGCCCGCCGTCATGATGGTGGTCGGCGTCAACGGCGTCGGCAAGACCACCACGGTGGGCAAGCTGGCCCGCGTACTCGTCGCCGAGGACAAGGATGTCCTGCTGGGCGCCGCCGACACCTTCCGCGCCGCCGCCGCCGAGCAGCTTGCCACCTGGGGGCAGCGCGTGGGCGTGCCCACCGTCAAGTCCGACGTCCACGGTGCGGACCCGGCCTCCGTGGCGTACGAAGCTGTCAAGGCAGGCATCGAGCAGGAAGTCGACGTCGTTATGATCGACACCGCCGGCCGCCTGCAGAACAAGGTCGGCCTGATGGACGAACTCGGCAAGGTCAAGCGCGTCATCGAAAAACTCGCCGAAGTGGACGAGGTACTGCTGGTCCTGGACGCCACCACGGGCCAGAACGGCCTGAACCAGGCCCGTGTGTTCTCCGAGGTCGTCAACATCACCGGCATCGTCCTGACCAAGCTGGACGGAACCGCCAAGGGCGGGATCGTCGTCGCGATCCAGAAGTCCCTCGGCGTCCCGGTCAAGCTCATCGGCCTCGGCGAGGGCGCCGATGACCTGGCCCCGTTCGACGCCGAAGCCTTCGTCGACGCCTTGCTGAACTAGTCTGTCCGGGGCCGGAAGGTCTCCCGCGCCAGCAGCCAGCCCGCGGCCCCGGCGAGCAGGACGGCCCCGGTGACGCCGAAGGCCCAGCCGTAACCCAGCCGGTCCGCGAGAAGCCCGGCGAACACCGGGCCGGCGATCGCGCCGCTGTCCGCCGTCATCTGGAACACGGCGAGCACCCGTCCGCCGGACCGTTCATTGCCGATCACATCGGCAACGGCCGCCTGCTGGGCCGGCCCGAGCAGGCCCGAACCAATCCCGGCCACGGCGGAGGCCAGCAGGAACCAGAGGAAATGGTGGGTGGACCCGATGGCCGCCGTGGCCGTTCCGGTAACCACCAGGCCGGCAATCATCAACGGCTTCCGGCCAAGGTTGTCCGCCAGCCTCCCCGAGAAGGTCAGCGCCACCGCGTTACCGGCTGCGAAGACGGCCAAGGCCCAGCCCGCGGACTCCGGGCCGCCGCCGAGAGCCACGACGGCGAACAGCGGCACCGTGGCCATCCGCACACCGATCGTGGCCCAGCCGTTGGCGAAGCTGGACAACAGCGCCGCCCGGTAGGCGCTGTCCCGCAGCGCTTCGCGCAGTTCCATGGCCGGGGCCGCCCCTCCCGGAAGGCGCGAGGCCGCCGGGACATGGCTGAGCTGGGTCTGGACCACGAGGGCAGCCAGCACCAGTGCGGCCGCGTAGGCAAGGAACGGCACGCGCAAGCCGAAGCCGGCGAGCAGCCCGCCCACGATCGGGCCGCACACGTTGCCGATCAGGAAGGCGGAGGCGTAGGCCCCCGAGACCCGGCCGCGGCTTTTCGGCGGCGCCAACCGGACGACCATCGCCATCGACGCCACGGTGAACATCACCGAGCCGGCGCCGCCGAGCCCCCGGAACACCAGCAGCTGCCAGTAGTCCTGGGCGAAAGCGCAGGCCGCCGTCGAGGCCGCCACGATCAGCAGTCCGGCCACATAGACCGGCCGTTCTCCCAGCCTCACGATCAGGGCACCGCCGGCCGGCGCGAAAAGCAGCCTCATCAGGGCAAAGATGCTCACGATCACGGCCGCCGCCGTCGCGCCGACGTCGAACGTGGTCGCGAACTGGGGGAGCACCGGTGCCACAAGGCCGAAGCCGATCGCAATCAGGAACGCTGCCACCAGCATCACCTTGATATCCCGGGGCAACCGGGCGTTGCCCGGTTTCCCGGCGCCGGCCCGGGGACGGGCGCCGCCGGCCGGGCGGATGGTCTTGCTCATGGTGCTGTCGTCCTTGCGGGAGAAATCGGAGGGAAGGGATAGAGGGCGTGATTAAGCGCGTGAAACATAACCGTAACAAGCGCGAGACGCACCATTTACTTCCGGGAGGTTCTCGTAACAACCCGGCAATGTAAATCCTCTGCAGGTGAAACACGGCCCGGCAAAACTCTTATAAGAACGCAAACCGCGTTGGGACAGGCGGGCAACTCCGCACAAAAGCAAGAGAGGACGTAGACCATGGAACTCACCGCAGGTCTCGTTTGGCTCCTGGTCGCTTCAGCACTCGTGCTGTTCATGACCCCGGGCCTCGCATTCTTCTACGGCGGCATGACTCGTGCCAAATCTGCTTTGAACATGATGATGATGAGCTTCGTCGCCATTGGAACCGTCGGCATCATGTGGGTCCTGTGGGGCGCGTCGATGGCCACGAGCAACGACGACAACTTCTTCCAGATCTTCGCAAACCCGTTCAGCCACTTCGGGCTGCACAACTTCACCGATCCCGCGGATCTGCTCAAGGTCGGCTACGCCGCCACCTTCGCCATCATCACGGTGGCACTGATCTCGGGCGCGGTCGCCGACCGCGCAAAGTTCTCGGCATGGGTTATCTTCACTCCCATCTGGGCGACGCTCGTCTACGCGCCGCTGGCCTACATGGTCTGGGGTGGCGGACTCTTCTCCAAGGACGGCTGGTTCGGCCAGACGTTCGCTCCCGTGATCGACTTCGCCGGCGGCACCGTCGTGCACATCAACGCCGGCGTGGCCGGCCTGATCCTTGTCCTGATCATCGGTAACCGCAAGGGCTTCGGCAAGGATCCGAACCACCGCCCGCACAACGTCCCGTTTGTTATGCTGGGCGCCGCAATTCTCTGGTTCGGCTGGTTCGGCTTCAACGCCGGTGCCGCTGCAACGGTGGAGCAGGCCGGCCTGATCTGGGTCAACACCCTCGCTGCCCCGGCCGCCGCAATGCTTGGCTGGCTGGCCGTGGAGCGCTTCCGCGACGGGCACCCGACCTCACTCGGTGCCGCATCCGGTGTAGTCGCCGGCCTGGTCGCGATCACCCCGGCCTGTGCCAACGTTTCCCCGATCGGTGCCATCGGCCTGGGCGTCATCGCCGGTGTGGCCTCCGCCCTGGCCGTCGGCCTGAAGTTCAAGTTCGGCTATGACGACTCGCTCGACGTCGTCGGTGTCCACCTGGTCTCCGGTGTCATCGGCACCGTCGCGATCGGCTTCCTCGCCACCCCGAGCCAGGGCCAGGCCGGCCTGTTCTACGGCGGGGGCACCACCCAGCTCGTCGCCCAGGTTCTCGCGGCACTGTGCTCCATCCTCTTCACCGCGGTGATGACGTTCATCATCGCCTTCCCGATCCACAAGCTCATGGGCTTCCGGGTCTCCCAGGAGCAGGAAGTGGTGGGCGTGGACCTCAGCCTGCACGCAGAGACCGCCTACGAGTTCGGCGTCGGCGGCCACGGCGGCAGCTTCCAGCCGCTGCATGAACTCATCACGGGCAAGCCGCTGGGCGAAGCCGGGATCCCGGAAGAAACAGGACCGGCCACCGGCACGGTGGACGTCAGGTCCAACGGCAAGAAGTCCGCCGCAGGCAAGGAAAGTGTGGGGGCATGAAACTGATCACAGCGATCGTCCGTCCGGAAAAGCTCGACGCCATCAGGGAAGGCCTGGAAGCCTACGGTGTGCAGGGCCTGACGGTCAGCGCGGCGAGCGGCTACGGCCGGCAGCGCGGCTACACCGAGGTGTACCGGGGTGCCGAGTACAACGTGGACCTGTTGCCCAAGATCCGGGTGGAGGTCCTGGCCACGGACGAACAGGCGGACGACATCCTGGACGTCATCATCGCCAGCTCGAACACCGGCCGGGCCGGCGACGGCAAGGTCTGGACGATGGATGTGTTCGAGGCAGTCCGGGTCCGCACCGGGGAACGCGGGGCGGCCGCAATCTGACGGACCACTGAACCTCACGGACCACTGGACAACGAAGGCGGGCCGGATACCGGAAACGGTATCCGGCCCGCCTTCCGTGGGGCAGGGCTGACTTCCGACGGCGGTCAGGCCAGCCAGTCCCCGGGGCCGGACGTCCCGGCCGGGTACTCCTGAAGAGGTACGCTGCCCCGGGCCCAGGCCTTCAGGACCGGATCAACGATCCGCCAGCAGTCCTCCGCCGTGTCGGCCCGGACGGACAGGAGCGGATCCCCGGTGAGTATTCCCTCGAGGACTTCACCGTAGGGGAGAAGGTCTGAGGCGCTCAGCTCGGCCTTGAGCGTTGCACGGTCCAGGCTCAGGACGTTCCCGGGCCCGTTGACGTCGACGTCGAACGCCAGAGTGTCCGGGCCGAAACCGATCCGGAGCTGGTTGGGCGCGTCCACCCCGGTGAACCCCTTGGGCAGGTGCGGCGGGGGCCGGAAGGTCACCACGGCCTCCTTGCGTTTGTTCCCCAGCGCCTTGCCGGAGCGCAGGATGAACGGAACGCCCTGCCAGCGCCAGTTGTCGATCTCCACCTGGACTTCGGCCAGCGTCTCGGTGCCGCGGGATGCATCCACGCCGGTCTCCTTGGCGTAGTCCGGAACCTTCCGGCCGTCGATGGAGCCCGCGGTGTAGCGTGCGCGTCGGGTGTTCCTGGCATAGGGCGCCTTGATGCTGCTGGCGCGCAGCACCGTGGCCACCGCATCGCGGAGATCCCGCTCGCCGACGGAGGCCGGGGGCTCGATCGCCATCAGCGCCATGATCTGGAGCAGGTGGCTCTGGATCATGTCGCGCAGGGCGCCGGCGCCGTCGTAATACCGGGCGCGTCCCTCCAGCGCCAGGTCCTCATCGAAGATGATCTCGACTTTCTCGATGTGCTCACGGTTCCACACCGGTTCCAGGAAGTTGTTCGCGAACCGCAGGCCCAGGATGTTCAGTACGGTCGCTTTGCCCAGGAAATGGTCGACCCTGTGGATGTGGTCCTCCGGGACCAATGCGGCCAGCGTTTCGTTGAGATGGCGGGCGGATTCCTCGCTGGAGCCGAACGGTTTCTCCATCACCAGCCGGGTCCCGGCCGGCACCCGGTCCGAGGCCAGCGCCTCGCACGCAAGCTGGCTGATCCGCGGCGGCAGCGCAAAGTAGACGGCCACGGGACCCTCCAGCTGCGCCAGGAGCCCGGCGAGCTGCCCCTCGCCCGTGACGTCCAGCTGGTGGTAGCTTGTCGATTCGCGGATCCGCTTCAGCTCACGCCGGCCGTAGGCCTCGGCCTGGGAGTTCTCGTCCGCGAAGGATTCCTCGATACGCTCCAGCCACTGCTCCGGCGTCCACGGGTCCGATCCGGCCCCGACGAGGACCAGGCCCGGGGCGTGCCCCCTGGCCACGAGCCTGGCCAGTCCGGGCAGCAGGAGCCTGCCGGTGAGGTCGCCCGAGGCGCCCAGGATGAGCAGGGTTTTCACACTTGTTTGGCTGGTCACCCAGCCAGCATGCCATCTTGAAGGCCCGACTTGATACCCTAGAGAGTCGAGTCCCGTTGTCGAGGCTGTTCGTCAAGGCGAACATCAGTCGCGACGCTGGCGTGCCGGACCGGCCGCCATCTGTAGATCCACTGAAAGAAGTGCACGGCGCGTGTTCAATTCACTCTCTGACCGGTTGACAGCAACCTTCAAGAATCTCCGTGGCAAAGGCCGCCTGACCGAGGCGGACGTTGACGCCACGGTCCGCGAGATCCGGCGCGCCCTCCTTGACGCTGATGTTGCCGTCTCCGTTGTCCGGGAGTTCACCGGCCGCGTGCGCGAACGTGCCCTTGGCGCCGAGGTCTCCGGGGCACTGAACCCGAGCCAGCAGATCGTGAAGATCGTCAACGAGGAACTCGTCGAGATCCTCGGCGGCGAGACCCGCCGGATCCGCCTGGCCAAGACCGGGCCCACTGTCATCATGCTCGCCGGCCTTCAAGGCGCCGGTAAGACCACCCTCGCCGGCAAGCTCTCCAAGTGGCTCAAGGCCCAGGGCCACAGCCCCATGCTGGTGGCCTGCGACCTGCAGCGGCCCAACGCCGTCACCCAGCTCCAGGTCGTCGGCCAGCGCGCCGGCGTGCCCGTGTTCGCGCCGCACCCGGGCGCCACCTCCACCGAGCTTGAGCACCCCATCGGCGATCCTGTCGCCGTCGCCCGCGCCGGTGTCGAGGAAGCCCGCCGCACCCTGCACGACGTCGTGATCGTGGACACCGCCGGCCGGACCGGCGTCGACGCCGAAATGATGGAACAGGCCCGCCAGATCCGCCGCGCCATCGTCCCGAACGAAGTGCTGTTCGTGGTCGACGCCATGATCGGCCAGGACGCCGTCAACACGGCGATGGCCTTCGATGAAGGCGTCAACTTCACCGGCATCGTGCTGTCCAAGCTCGACGGCGACGCCCGCGGCGGTGCCGCGCTCTCCGTCGCATCGGTGACGGGCAAGCCCGTTATGTTCGCGTCCACCGGGGAAGGCCTGGACGATTTCGAGCTCTTCCACCCGGACCGCATGGCCTCGCGCATCCTTGACCTCGGTGACGTGCTCACCCTGATCGAGCAGGCCGAGAAGTCCTGGGACAAGGACGAAGCCGCCCGGATGGCGAAGAAGTTCGCCGACCAGGAAGACTTCACCCTGGACGACTTCCTGTCCCAGATGCAGCAGATCCGCAACATGGGCTCGATGAAGAAAATGCTCATGATGATGCCGGGCGCGCAGAACATCCGGCAGCAGCTGGAACAGTTCGATGAACGCGAGATCGACCGCGTCGAGGCCATCGTCCGGTCCATGACCCCGCATGAGCGCGTCGCGCCCAAGATCATCAACGGCTCCCGCCGGGCCCGGATCGCGCGCGGTTCCGGCGTACACGTCTCCGAGGTCAACGGGCTGCTGGAGCGCTTTGCCCAGGCCCAGAAGATGATGAAGAAGATGGCGGCCGGCGGCGGAATGCCCGGAATGCCGGGGATGCCGGGCATGGGCGGGGGAGGAGCCCGAAAGGGTGCCAAGAACGCACCGAAGAAGAAGGCGCGCTCCGGCAACCCTGCCAAGGCCGCACAGGAACTCAAGGATGCCCAGGCCCGGCGTGCCGCGGGCCCCGCGGCACTGCCCACCGGTGCCGCCTTCGGCCAGCAGGGCGGGGACTTCGATCCGTCCCAGCTGAACCTGCCCAAGGGCTTTGACAAGTTCCTCGGCGGCAGCAAGTAATTTCCGGGCAGCGAGGCAGCAGCCGTATGTCGACGGCCGGGTTCACGGGCCGGTGCCATAAGGTAGGAGCATGTTCAAGCAGCGCGTAGTCTTCGTCCACGGGGAAGGCAGCTTCGGTGCCGCCGCGTGGCCAAAGCAGCACGGGATGGCGCTCAATTACGACGCCCTGTTCCTGCGCCGCCGCGGTTTTGACGCCGTCGCCGAACCTTTGGAGTCCGACTTCGCAGCCGATGCCGCGATCGTGCTCGGTGCGCTGGCAGACGACGGCCGGGGCGAGGCGGGCGGCCACGTGGTGGCCCATTCGCAGGGGGCCATCGCCGCGATGATGGCCGCCGTCGAACGGCCGGACCTCGTCCAGTCCCTTACCCTCGTGGAGCCGGCCTGCCTCTCGCTTACCGCGGAACTGCCCGCGACGGCGGCGCACCGTGCCCTGATGCAGCCGCTCTTCGAGGTCCGCCACCAACTGAGCGACGCCGACTTCCAGCGCGAGTTCCTCCGCCGGGCCTTCTCGGCGGAGGCACCGGGGCCGACGACGCCGGAAGCCCGCCGGGAAGCCCGGCGCCTCCGCCTGCAGGCGCCGGGCTGGGAAGCGCCCCTGCAGATCGTGCCGGGCGTCCCCACCCTGGTCCTGACCGGCGGCTGGGAACCCCTCTACGAGGAAATCGCCGGCTACCTGCGCGAGACCGGCGCCCTGCACCGCATCGCTGCGGGAGGGCACCGGCCCCAGGATTCAGCGGAGGGCGACCGCCTGATCCGCTCCTTCGTTGCCGAGGTCAGCCGGCGCCAGCATGCCCAGGCATGCTAGGGCCGGCCGCCTGAACTGCTGGTCCTGACCCGCTTGTCGTGAACTGGTCCTGAATGCTCAGCGGCTGCCCACGGTGGGCGCCGGCAGATAGACCTTGCCGCCCGCGGCCAGGAATTCCTGGCTCTTTTCCCGCATCCCTGCCGCCATGCCGGCGAGTGCTTCCTGCGCCTCCGCGGAGCCGTATTCGTCGCGGATGTCCTGGCTGATCCGCATGGAGCAGAACTTCGGGCCGCACATCGAACAGAAGTGGGCTGTTTTGGCCGGTTCGGCCGGGAGCGTCTCGTCGTGGAAGGCCTCGGCGGTGACCGGGTCCAGCGAGAGCGCAAACTGGTCGCGCCAGCGGAACTCGAACCGGGCCTTGGACAGGGCGTCGTCGCGTTCGTTGGCGCCCGGATGCCCCTTGGCCAGGTCGGCGGCATGCGCGGCGATCTTGTAGGTGATCACACCGGTCTTCACATCGTCCTTGTCCGGCAAGCCCAGGTGTTCCTTGGGCGTGACGTAGCACAGCATGGCCGTGCCGTAGCGGGCGATTTCGGTGGCGCCGATCGCCGAGGTGATGTGGTCGTAGCCGGGCGCAATGTCGGTGACCAGCGGCCCCAGCGTATAGAAGGGGGCGCCCTTGCAGAGTTCCTGCTGCCGCTCGACGTTCTCCCGGACCAGGTGGAACGGGACGTGGCCCGGTCCTTCCACCATGACCTGGACGTCGGACTGCCAGGCGCGCTGCGTGAGCTCGGCGAGGGTGTCCAGCTCGGCGAACTGCGCGGCGTCGTTGGCGTCCGCCGTCGCGCCGGGCCGCAGGCCGTCGCCGAGGGAGAAGGCGACGTCGTACCTGGCGAAGATTTCGCACAGCTCGTCGAAATGGGTGTAGAGGAAGTTCTCCTGGTGGTGCGCCAGGCACCAGCCGGCCATGATGGCCCCGCCGCGGGACACGATGCCGGTGACCCGGTTCGCGGTCAGCGGCACGTAACGCAGCAGCACCCCGGCGTGGATGGTCATGTAGTCCACGCCCTGCTCGCACTGTTCAATGACCGTGTCGCGGAAGATCTCCCACGTGAGCGCATTGGCCTCGCCGTTGACCTTTTCCAAGGCCTGGTAGATCGGCACGGTGCCGATCGGAACCGGCGAGTTGCGGAGGATCCATTCGCGCGTGGTGTGGATGTCATCGCCGGTGGACAGGTCCATCACGGTGTCGGCACCCCACTGCGTGGCCCACTGCAGTTTGTCCACTTCCTCGGCGATGGAGCTGGTAACCGCCGAGTTGCCGATGTTGGCGTTGATCTTGACCAGGAAGGCCTTGCCGATGATCATCGGCTCGGATTCGGGATGGTTGATGTTGCTGGGGATGATGGCCCGGCCGGCCGCCACTTCGCTGCGGACCAGCTCGACGTCGCAGTTCTCGCGAAGTGCCACGAACCGCATCTCCGGGGTGATGACGCCGTCCCGGGCGTAGCGCATCTGCGTGACAGTCTTGCCGTCGACGGCGCGGCGCGGCACCGGGCGGGCGCCCTCCCACTCGGCCGACGCCGCACCCCGGCGCACCGCCGACTTGCCGTCGTCGAGCAGGCTCCGTTCCCGTCCGCCGTATGGTTCCGTGTCACCACGGGCTTCGATCCACGGTGCGCGGACCGGGGCGAGGCCCACCACCGGGTCGCTGCCCGGACCGGCCGTCCGGTACACCTGCAGTGGTGCGTTCTTCGCGCCGCCGGGCGAGTCCGCGAGGGCGATCTCGGTGACCGGCACCCGGATGCCGCTTCCAGCCTCCCCGATGTACGCCAACGAGTGCGAATCCAGGGACCGCGTCCCGTTTTGGGCAGGGCTGTGCTGTGTCGATTGCGTATTCACGGAATACTCACTTCCTTCGCCGGCATTACCCGGACAGGTTCAACGGTCGCAGGCTGCGTCAGCCCGATCTCAGCCCCTGCAGGGGCACCCGTGTGGTCGTAGACGAAGCTACCACAGTCCGCCCTGGGCCACACTGCATGTGACGGGGGCCGGACCGCCGCGCGGGCTACGCTTTAAGCCATGACCAGGATCATCGAATTCAGCGGGCCGGTCCTCACCAGTGCGGCGCAGGAGCACCCCGGCCTCTGGTCCGTCGACGGCATCCTGACTTTCCGCCGTCCCGCCGCTGCGCCGGACCTCGTGCTGGACGGCTGGGTCATTCCCGGGCTGGTGGACGCGCACTGCCACATCGGGCTCGGCCCCGGCGGAGACGTCCCGGAACACCTCGCGGAGGAGCAGGCCATCACGGACCGCGACGCCGGCACGCTGCTCGTGCGCGACGCCGGGGCCGTCCACGACACGCGCTGGCTGCAGCAGCGTGCGGACATGCCCCGCATCATCCGCTCCGGCCGCCACATCGCGAGGACCAGGCGCTACCTCCGGGGCTTCGCCGTCGAGGTCGAGCCGGAGAACCTGGTGGAGGCCGTGCGCAAGCAGGCGCTCGCCGGCGACGGCTGGGTCAAGCTCGTGGGGGACTGGATTGACCGCGGCGCCGGTGACCTGGCACCGTCCTTCCCGGCTGCGGTCCTCAAGGACGCCGTCCAGGCCGCGCACGATGAAGGCGCCAGGGTGACGGCGCACTGCTTCGCCGAACAGACCCTGGATGACATGCTCGACGCCGGGATCGACTGCATCGAGCACGGCACCGGGCTGCTTCCCCGGCACCTGCCCCGGTTTGTGGAACAGGGTGTACCGATCGTCCCGACGCTGATCAACATCGCCACGTTCCCAGAGATCGCCGCCCAGGCCGAGGCGAAGTTCCCCCGCTACGCTGCGCACATGCGCGGGCTCTGGGAGCGGCGCAGCGAACGGATCCTGGAGGCGTTCGAGGCCGGGGTGTCCATCTACGCCGGGACAGACGCCGGCAGCGTGATCAGGCACGGACGGATCGCGGACGAAATCCAGGCCCTGCACGCCGCCGGGCTCCCGGCCCGGGCTGCTCTCGATGCCGGCGCCTGGGCCGCACGCGCGTGGCTCGGGGCCGAGGCCATCGTAGAAGGTGCCGGCGCCGATGTCCTGGTCTGTGCCGAGGACCCCAGGGCCCGGCTCGGCACGCTGGATGGACCCCGGCACATCGTGCTGCGGGGTGAACTCATCCATTAGGAATAAATTGAAGCTTCAAGTAATTTAACAGTATGCAAAGGTCATCGAAGGTCGATGGCCGCCGAACCACCGGAGCGTTCACAATGACTGCTGAAGCCACCACCCAGGACCTTCTTCCCGCCGCACTCACCATGGGCACCGTGATGCTCAAGGTCGGCGACATGAAGCTCATGACGGATTACTATCAGCGTGGCCTCGGCCTCGACATCGTGGCCGAGCAGGACGGCGGCCTGTACCTCGGGCGCAAGCAGAAGCCGCTGGTCCACCTCGCCCCCGCCCCCGGGCTGACCGTCCCCTCCCGCGGCGAGGCCGGCCTCTTCCACACCGCCCTGCTGTTCGATGACCAGACCGCCCTGGCCGCCACCGTCGCCACCGCCGCGCAGTACGAGCCGCGGTCCTTCACCGGCAGCGCGGACCACCTGGTCAGCGAAGCCTTCTACTTTAACGACCCCGAGGGTAACGGCATCGAGCTGTACTGGGACCGTCCCCGCGAGGCCTGGTCCTGGGACGGCAAGAACGTCGTGATGGACAGCCTGGCCCTCCCGCCCCAGCGCTACCTCGAGCAGTTCCTCACCGAGGAATCCCTGACCGGCCAGCGCGGGACGGAGGCCGGGATCGGGCACGTCCACCTGCAAGTGGGCGATGTCCAGTCGGCCCACGACTTCTACGTCGGCACCCTCGGCTTCGAGAAGACCGCCGGATGGCACGGCCAGGCGCTGTTCGTCTCGGCCGGAGGCTACCACCACCACATGGCGATGAACGTCTGGAACAGCCGCGGCGCCGGCCCCCGGCGGGACACCCTGGGCCTGGGCGAAGTGCTGATCGAAGTACCCTCCGGCGACGACGTCGGAGCCCTCGCCGACCGGCTCAAGGTCGCCGGCGTCCAGTCGCACCACACCGGAGCCGAACTGCGCTTCGAGGATCCGTGGCGCAACCGCCTCCGTGTCGCCGTCCGCTGACACCGGGCGGATGACGCTGCCCGGCTGGGTTAGGCTGAAAAGCGACGGCTGGCGCTCACCGGCGACTCCGGTCGCCGGAGCGGCGGCCCCGCCGGCCAGGACCTCCCCGCCGGGGACAGCACCTACAGGATAAGGATCAGTTCCATGGGCTACACCGAAGTCTTTGTGTCCACCCACAACGAAGCCCTCAAGCGCGCGACTGCCCTCGACGGCGGCGGCGCGGCCGTGCCGGGTGCCGTACGGATCCCCGACATCAGCGACTATGAGATTGAGCGGCTCGGCGACCTCGCCGGGGCCGCCGTGCACGCCTCCGGGGCCGACTATGAGCTGGCCATGGTGGATGTGGCGAGCGAATCGCTGCTCGGCGTTCCGCACGCCATGGTCCGGGCACTGGCCGAGCTCCTCAGCTACGAAACCGAAGGCGAAGGCAATGTCCTGGAGGACGTGGCCGCTGCCTGGGCTGCCGAGGAGGACATGCCCTTTGGAGCGGACCAGGCCCTGAGCTACGTCCGGCAGTTCGCCGAAATGGCCGCCGGAATCGACCCGGCCACGAAGTCCGAACTCTACGTCTGGACCTCCTGACGCCTCCGTTGACCCCCGCTTGCCGGGCGGCCGCAGAGTCCCGTCCCGGGACCCTGCGGCACCTCCCGGAGGGCCCTCGGCACCCTCCGGGGGCGATTAATCCGGCCATGCATGGCTGTCAAGTCGAAATCCCGGCGCTGATCTGGCACAATGAACAGGTACTTGATCTGCGTGGCCCCTCTCTCCGCGTCCGGATCTTGTCCTTTTAGAACCCCCTAGTACGGCCCGCCCCACGGGTGCAGAACGCCGGGCTCGACCCCGTTTCAGAAACAGGAGTGACCACAAAAGTGGCCGTAAAGATTCGCCTTAAGCGCTTCGGTAAGATGCGCGCACCGTACTACCGCATCGTCGTCATGGACGCACGCTCCAAGCGCGATGGCCGTGCCATCGAAGAGATCGGCAAGTACCACCCGACCGAAGAGCCCTCGTACATCGAGGTCGACACGGACCGTGCCCAGTACTGGCTCGGCGTCGGCGCACAGCCGTCCGAGCAGGTTGCCGCGATCCTCAAGATCACCGGTGACTGGCAGAAGTTCAAGGGTCTCCCGGGCCAGGAGGGTACCTTGAAGACCAAGGCTCCCAAGGCTGCCTTCGTTACCCCGGAAAAGGGTTCCGTGATCATCCCGGAAGCCATCACCAAGAAGGCCAAGAAGGACGACGCCGCCGGGGCCCCCGCCGAAGCAGAGACCACCGAGGCTGAGTAAATTGCTGGCAGAAGCGCTCGAACACCTCGTCCGCGGGATCGTTGACAGTCCTGAGGATGTCAAGGTCAGTGCGAAGAACAACCGCCGCGGGGATACCCTCGAAGTGCGCGTTCATCAGGACGATCTCGGACGGGTGATCGGCCGCCAGGGCCGTACCGCACGCGCATTGCGCACTGTGGTTGCAGCGCTGGCGGACGGCGAGCCGGTCAGGGTCGACGTCGTCGATACCGACCGTCGCCGGTAACGCTTTCAGCATTACTTGTCTTTCAGTCCGGCCCCTTCACCAGATAATGGTGGAGGGGCCGGACTGTTTTCCGCAGTCAAAGAACCAAATTTTATGAACCCGGAACAGAGGAACAGATGCAGCTTCAGGTGGCACGAATCGGAAAACCCCACGGCATCCGCGGCGAAGTGACCGTCCAGGTGCTCACCGATGCACCGGGGGACCGCTTTGTTCCGGGCACCCGGTTCGTGGTTGAGCCCGCCTCGGCCGGCCCGCTCACCGTCATCAGCGCCCGCTGGAACAAGGACATTCTGCTCCTGGCCTTCGATGAAATCGAGACCCGCAACCAGGCAGAGACGCTTCGTGGCGCCAAGCTCTTCATCGAGACGGAGGAGCTCGCAGACGGGAACGAGGACGAGGGCTGGTACGAGCACGAGCTCGTCGGCCTGGACGTCCGCGTCGGCGGCAAGGTGGTCGGCAAGGTCTCAGGGCTGAATACCCTCCCGGTCCAGGACCTGCTGGTCGTGACCTCGACCGACGGCAAGGAAATCCTGATCCCTTTCGTGGAACAGATCGTCCCCGAGGTCAACGTGGCCGAAAAGTTCATCCTGGTAACCCCGCCTCCCGGGCTCTTTGAGGTCAACGCCGAAGAAGCCGGGGTCACCGACGCGGCCGGGGCCACCGGCGATGCCGAAGCCGGGGACAACGCCTAGATGAGGGTCGACGTCGTCAGCATCTTCCCGGAGTACCTGGCACCCCTGGAGCTGTCCCTGATCGGGAAGGCCCGCCAGGACGGGCTGCTGGAGCTGAAGGTCCACGACCTCCGCGACTTCACCACGGACCGGCACCGCACCGTGGATGACACCCCGTACGGCGGCGGCGCCGGCATGGTCATGAAGCCCGAGCCCTGGGCCCAGGCCCTGGCGGCTGTGGCCGCCGAACGGCCCGAGGGTGCTGCTGGGCCGGCGGCGGCCGCAAAACCCGTCCTGATCGTCCCGTCGCCGGCAGGGGAGCGGTTCACCCAGGCCACCGCCCAGGAGCTGTCCGCCGAGGACCGGCTGGTTTTCGCCTGCGGCCGCTACGAGGGCATCGACGAACGCGTGATGGAATGGGCCGGGGAGCACTTCACCGTCCGTCCCATGAGCCTGGGGGACTATGTCCTGAACGGCGGCGAAGTGGCCGTGCTGGCCATGGTGGAGGCGATCGGGCGGCTGCTGCCGGGCGTCGTCGGGAACCCCGAATCCCTCGTGGAGGAATCGCATTCGGACGGGCTGCTCGAATACCCGGTCTACACGAAGCCGTCCAGCTGGCGGGGCCGCGACGTCCCGGCCGTGCTGCTGAGCGGCAACCACGGCAAGATCGCCCAGTGGCGCCGGCATGAGCAGTACCGTCGCACCGCCGAACGCCGGCCCGACCTGCTGGAGGAGTTCGACGCCGGCAAGCTGCCCCGCGCGGACCGTACAGCATTTGTGGACCTCGGGTACGACGTCGTCGACGGCCGCCTGAGGCGCCGACCGGACGCCGGCGCGGACGGCGAGCAGGCTTCCCGGCACGTCCCGGCATCATGACAGCCGGGGCGGCTGGTGCGGGATTGGCCGGAACGCCCCTGATGTGGCAAAATTAGTCCTTGTGCCTGCTGGGTCCGAACCTGCCACAGGGGGAGCGTTACCAACAGCCTGGCACCCCGGCCCCGTCAATTCCTGACGGAACCGGAACAGAAACTTTCGGCGGGAATTTCCGGGCCGCTTTTGGCACCCGGGCTTGGCCGCCGTGACCCAACGTGAATGACCTGTGGCGTCCACCAGGAGTGAATCAATGCATATCCTCGATTCCGTAGATGCAGCCTCGCTGCGCACCGATATTCCGACGTTCCGCGCGGGTGACACCCTCAAGGTTCACGTGAACATCATCGAAGGCAAGAACTCCCGCGTCCAGATCTTCCAGGGCTTCGTCCTGGGCCGCCACGGCGACGGTCTCCGCGAAACCTTCACCATCCGCAAGGTCTCCTTCGGCGTCGGTGTGGAGCGTACCTTCCCGGTGCACTCCCCGATCATCGAAAAGATCGAGCTCGTCTCCAAGGGTGACGTGCGCCGCGCCAAGCTTTACTACATGCGCGAACTGCGCGGCAAGGCCGCGAAGATCAAGGAAAAGCGCGACTTCCAGACCGCCAAGTAAGTCCTCCGGACTCCCTTCTCGGATCCACGGACCGTATCCGGCGTATTGCCGGAGCTCTCCGCAACAGCGCATTGAATTCAGGAAAGCGCTACAGGATACGGATCATGGAACAGACAAAACGCCAGCCCGGGAAACGGGGCTGGCGTTTTGTGTTGCTGGCGCTTGTCCTGGCCGTGGCCATCAGCGGCTTGATCCGTTCGCTGTGGCTGGACGTCTACTTCATCCCCTCCGCATCCATGGAGCCGCTCTTCCTCTCGGGGGACAGGATCCTTGTCTCGCGCACCGACTTCCGCGCCGAGCCTGTGCGCCGCGGCGATGTTGTGGTGTTCGACGGCCGGGGCTCCTTTGCCCCGCTGAACAGCGGCAAGGGGCCCGTGGCGGACTTGCTCGCCGGGGCCGGGCACTGGCTCGGCCTGGCGGGCAGCGACAGCACGTACGTCAAGCGGGTCATCGGGCTTCCGGGCGACCATGTGGTGTGCTGCGACGCTGCCGGCAAACTCACAGTCAACGGCCAGCAAATTGCGGAACCCTATCTGTATGGCGGCGATGCCCCCAGCGAGTTGGCGTTCAGCGTGGTGGTTCCGGCCGGGCGGCTCTGGCTGATGGGGGACCACCGCTCCATGTCTGCCGATTCCCGAAGCCTCCTGGGGGCCCCCGGAGGGGGTATGGTGCCCCTAGACCGGGTGATCGGCCGGCCTGTCCAGATCATCTGGCCACTTGATAGATTCGCAGCATTACCACGGCCCGTCCAGGCCGCGGCTACTTCGACGACGAACGGACAGTAGATGCCCGAGACCGGACCCCGGACTCCTGATGAGCGGGAGCAGGAGCAGCCCCGGGTGGCTTCCTCTGCGATTCCCCCCGCGGACTACCAGCCGGGCGGTGAGCCCGGTCCCCCGTCCGCCGGGGGTGCCCACGCCGTCGGGCCTGCCCACGCCGTCGGGTCCTCGCGGCGCGCGAAGAAGGCCAAGGCACGGGAAGGGCGCAGCCCGCTCATCATGTGGCTGAAGGAAGTGGCCACCGTGGTGGTGGTCGCGATCGTCCTGTCCTTCCTCATCAAGACCTTCCTTTTCCGGGCGTTTTACATCCCCTCCGAATCGATGGTCAACACCCTCGATGTGAACGACCGCATCTTCGTGAACCTTCTCGTCCCCGAGCCCTTTGCCCTCCAGCGCGGCGACGTCGTGGTGTTCAAGGACACGAAGGGCTGGCTCGTCCCCGCGCCCGAGAAAGCCAAGGGGCCCTTCACCTGGGTGCAGGACGGACTGACGTTTGTCGGCCTGCTGCCGGACAACTCGGAGCAGCACCTCGTCAAGCGCGTCATCGGGCTGCCCGGTGACCACGTCGTCTGCTGCGACGCCGGCGGCCGGCTCACCGTCAATGGCACGGCGCTGAACGAGACATACATCAACCCGGCCGAGGTCCCGCAGGCCCGTGCCTTCGACGTTGTGGTGCCCGCCGGCAAGGTCTGGGTCATGGGGGACAACCGGAACCACTCCGCAGATTCCCGCTCGCACCCGGACGCCAACGGTGGCTTCGTGGACGTCGCCGACATCGAGGGCAGGGCCACGGTCATCGCCTGGCCGCTGAACCGCATCGGCGCCCTGGACGACTACCCCGACGTATTCCGCAACGTGCCCGCACCGGCCGGAAAGTAAGGCCCGCCACAATGTCCGAAGCACCCACCCTCGACTATGAACGCCGGTTCCGCAGCTCCGGCGCCCGGTTCCTTGCCGGCATCGACGAGGTGGGACGAGGCGCGCTGGCCGGACCGGTCAGCGTCGGGATCGCCGTCATCGACCTGGAGCAGCAGGAACTCCTGGCGGACGTGCGGGACAGCAAGCTCCTCAAGGTGGCAGAGCGCGAACGGCTGGAACCGCTGGTCCGCAGCTGGAGCGTCGCATCCGCCGTCGGCCACGCCACCGCCGGGGAAATCGACGACCTCGGCATCGTGGGGGCACTCCGCCTTGCGGGGAACCGTGCCTGGCTCACGGTGCTGGCCATGGGGGTCACGCCCGACGTCGTGCTGCTGGACGGCAGCCACAACTGGCTCTCGCCGGCGGCCCAGCCCTCGCTCTTTGACGAGGTGCCCGAGGAGCCCCACTGCGACGCGCCCGTGTACACCCTCGTCAAAGCCGACATGCAGTGCCTGAGCGTCGCGGCGGCGTCCGTCCTGGCCAAGGTGGAACGTGACCGCCTCATGTGCGGGCTGCACGCAGAATACCCGGCGTTCGGCTGGGACGAGAACAAGGGCTACGGGACCGCCGCCCACAAGGAGGCGCTCCGTGCCGCCGGGCCCACGCCCTACCACCGCGTCAGCTGGCAACTGCTCTGATTGTGCGGTCCGGGGCGGTCCGGGCCCTGGCCGCGGGACGTTGTGGCGCGATCCCGGCGCCGGATGGTGCAAGATGGAAGCATGAGTGCCGAGGACCTTGAAAACTATGAGACAGACATGGAGCTCCAGCTCTACCGCGAATACCGTGACGTCGCCGGGTTGTTCAGCTATGTCGTCGAGACCGAGCGGCGTTTCTATCTTGCCAACCACGTGGACCTGCAGGCCCGCAGCGCGGATGGCGAAGTCTACTTCGACCTGACGCTGCAGGATGCCTGGGTATGGGATGTCTACCGCTCCGCCCGTTTCGTCAAGAGCGTCCGCGTGCTTACCTTCAAGGACGTCAACGTGGAGGAACTGCCCCGCAGCGAGGAGCTCGGCCTGCCCAAGGTCGGGGACCTGGGCAACTGAGCCGGGACTGAGGACGGACCTCCACTGTTCCTCAACACCTCCCGCAGGTGCCGCGTAGGGCCTATCTGCCCGGAGTTTCCCACATAGCGCGCTGACGCCCTGTGCCGGTCCGCTGCACAGCCGCAGGCTGGTCTCATGAGAGCTAAGGACGTACTGGGCCGGCGGGGGGAAGAATTCGCCGCCGATTACCTCGAAGCCCAGGGCATGCGGATCATGGACCGCAACTGGCGTTGCCGGGAGGGCGAAATAGACATCGTCGCGTTCGACGGCGATGCGCTGGTCATCGCGGAAGTGAAGACCCGGAAGTCCCTCGAGTACGGGCATCCCTTCGAGGCCGTGGGCGTGGAGAAACTGGCCAGGCTCCACCGCCTTGCGTCCGCTTGGTGCCGCGAGCATGAACGGCGGCCGCCGCAGCGCCGGGTGGACGTGATTGCCGTGCTCGACGACGGCATCGGAGAACCGGCCCTTGAACACCTCAAGGGTGTGGGCTAGGTGGCGTTAGGCCGGACCTACTGCGTGGCCCTCGTCGGGCTCAACGGGTACATCGTCGAGGTTGAGGCGGACATCGGCCAGACGTTGCCCGCGTTCGTGATCCTGGGCCTGCCGGACGCCTCGCTCAATGAGGCTAAGGAACGGATCCGCTCCGCCGCGCAGAACTCGGGCATCCCGCTCAGCCGCAGGAAGATCACGGCCAATCTCATTCCCGCATCGCTGCCCAAACGCGGCTCCGGGTTCGACCTCGCGATCGCCATGGCTGCCCTGCTGGCCTCGAATGACATCCGATCCACCGGGCGGGCGGTCTTCATCTCCGAGTTGGGCCTCGACGGCCGGCTGCGGCCGGTGCGCGGCATCCTCCCGGCGGTCATGGCGGCCGTCCGCTCCGGCTACCCGGATGTGGTGGTGGCCCGGGCCAACGCCGCAGAGGCCGGTCTTGTGCCCGGCGCCCGGGTCCAGGGCTACACGACGCTGGCCCGGCTGGCATTCGACTTCGGCGCCGATCCACAGGATCTGGCGCTGGACTTTGAACCCGGACCGGACGAGGCGGACGGTGCCGGGGACACCGGTGCCGTCCCGCTCCAGGTGCCGGACATGTGCGACGTCGCCGGCCAGGCCGATGCCAGGCGTGCCCTGGAAGTTGCGGCCGCCGGCGCCCATCACCTCCTGATGACGGGTCCGCCGGGAGCGGGCAAGACGATGCTGGCCGAACGTCTCCCGGGCCTCCTTCCGGATCTGGGCGACACGGAGGCCATGGAAGTGACCGCCATCCATTCGCTGTGTTCCCTGCCATCGGCTTCCGTGCAATTGCTCAGGAGGCCGCCCTACGAAAACCCTCATCACACCGCCACGTCGGCCGCCATCATCGGCGGCGGATCAGGGCTCCCGCGGCCGGGTGCGGCGTCCCGGGCACACCGCGGCGTGCTGTTCCTTGACGAGGCGCCGGAATATGAGCGCCGCGTCCTCGACGCCCTCCGGCAGCCGCTCGAAAGCGGGGAGCTGGTGATTCACCGCTCCGCCGGGACAGCTGCCTATCCGGCCCGTTTCCAGCTGGTCCTCGCAGCTAACCCATGCCCCTGCGGAAAGGCCTCGGGCAAGGGTCTGGACTGCAGCTGCACACCGACCATGCGGCGCCGCTATCTGGCACGGATGTCCGGTCCGTTGCTGGACCGGGTCGACATCCAGCTGGAGATTGAGCGGGTCTCGTTGGCAGACTTCGGCCAGACAGGCGGGGAGGAGGACACCGCAGCGATCGCGGAACGCGTCCGGGCGGCCCGGGACCGCCAGCTGGAAAGGCTGCTGCCATTCGGCCTGGAGACCAATTCACAGGTGCCCGGGCGGGTGCTCAGGGGCGCGCTGCGCCTTGCCCCGCCAACGACAAGGATCCTGGACCACGCCCTGGAGCGCGGCGTACTCACAGCCCGCGGCTACGACCGCGTATTACGCCTGGCATGGACTTTGGCGGATTTGTCCCGCCGGGATACTCCGCACGCGGACGACATCGGGCAGGCACTCAGCCTCCGGCAAGCGGCCACATCCGCCGCGTGAGCGCCAGGCCACGGCAGCCCCGCCAAACCACCGGCTATCAGCCACGCGAAAGGACACACCATGAGTGATGACGAAAGGACCGCCCGGGCTGCACTGTCCCGCCTGTTCGAGCCTCAGGATGCCGCCGGGCTGGCACTCGTGCAGCTCACGGGAGCCGACGATGCCCTGAGGATAGCCACCGGCCGGCTCGCCGCCGGCCCAGGCCTGGAACAGGAGATTTCCCGGCTGCTGGCAGATGCCGGCTCCGGCGGCGGCTGGGCAGGCCTGGGTGAGGCCTTGAAACGCTGGGCACCGCGGGTTCCGGATCTGGCGCCGGCACGGGACCTCGCAACGCTGGCCCGGCTCGGAGGCCGCATGATCATCCCCGCTGATGAACTCTGGCCCCGGCAATTGGCGGACCTCGGTCTGCAGGAGCCCCTGTGCCTCTGGTGGCGCGGAGTCGAGCAGGAACTGCCCCCGGCCGCGAAATCTATCGCCCTGGTGGGCTCCCGTGACAGCACTGCCTACGGATCTTCCGTGACGGGCGATCTTGCCTACTCGCTGGCGCAGCGCGGCTTCACCATCGTCTCGGGCGGCGCCTACGGGATCGACGCCCACGCCCACCGGGCCGCCCTCGCAGGGAGCGCCGGAGGGGTGCCGACGATCGCGGTCATGGCCGGGGGAGTGGACCGGTTCTACCCGTCCGGGAATGAGGATCTGCTCAGGGCCGTGGCGAACCAGGGAGCCGTCCTGGCGGAAGTCCCGCCTGGCTCCGCGCCCACGCGCTACCGGTTCCTGCAGCGGAACCGCCTGATTGCTGTGCTGGCTTCGGTGACAGTCGTCGTCGAGGCACGGTGGCGGTCCGGTGCCCTCAATACGGCGCACCATGCCGAAAGCCTGGGCCGGGCCGTCGGTGCAGTCCCGGGATCGGTCCACAGTGCCAATTCCGCCGGCTGCCACCGGCTGCTGCGGGAAGGCGGGGCGGTCTGTGTCACCGATGCGGGGGAGATTGCGGAGCTGGCTTCGCCCAGTGGCCAATCGTTGCCCCAGGACAAGAGGGGCAGGGTGGAGGACCACGACGGCCTGACCCTTGAGGACCTGATCCTGCTGGATGCTCTTCCCTTGCGGACCACGAGTTCGGTCGAAAAGCTGACGGCCGTTGCGGGGCTCAGCCCGGAGTCCGTCCGAGCCGGGCTGGGCAGGCTCGGGCTGCTCGGCCTGGCCGAGTCGCATCGGGGAGGCTGGAAACGCGCCGGAAAGGCGGGCTGAATCCATGCCGCCGGACCCCGGCCAGGCGGCAGTCTGACGGCTCGCCGTCCCGCTCCTTGATTGCCGGGCGAATACTGCGAGAGTAGGAGGGTGTCTACACAGCAACTCCCGGCCGTCCTGGCCGCGGCAGCCCAGAGGTTCGGCCGCTATCTGGAGATGGAGCGGGGGCGCTCGGCCCACACTGTCCGGGCCTACCTTTCGGACGTTGGAAGCCTCCTGGCCCACGCGGTATCTGAAGGAGTCACGGACCTTGACGGCTTGGACCTCGGCACGCTGCGGCGCTGGCTCGGGTCCCAGAGCGAATCGGGCATGTCCCGTGCCACCCTGGCCCGCCGCTCCGCCACCGCCCGGGCGTTCACGGCCTGGGCGGTCCGTGAGGACCTGATCGACGCGGACCCGGCCCTGCGGCTGAGGGCCCCGAAGCGGGAGAAATCCCTGCCCGGAGTGCTGCATCAGCAGCAGGTGCTGCGGCTTGTCGAGGGGGCGGAATCCGCCGCGTCCGGGGGAGAACCGTTGGCCCTCCGCAACCGGGCCATGGTGGAACTGCTCTACGCCACCGGCATCCGGGTCGGCGAGCTGGCAGGCATGGACGTGGACGATCTCGACCCGGACCGCAGGACCCTGCGCGTGCTCGGCAAGGGCAACAAGGAACGGACGGTGCCCTACGGCGTGCCGGCCGCCCTCGCCGTCGACGACTGGCTCCGCCGCGGCCGCCCGGCGCTGGCTGCCGGTACCAGCGGGGCCGCCCTGTTCCTGGGCGCCCGCGGCAACCGCGTCGATCAGCGCCAGGTGCGAAGCGTGGTCAAGGTGATGCTGGAGGGGTTGGGCGACACCGCCGCCACCGGGCCCCACGCCTTGCGGCACTCGGCAGCGACCCACCTGCTCGACGGCGGGGCGGACCTCCGTGCAGTGCAGGAAATCCTGGGCCACAGCAGCCTGGCGACCACCCAGATCTACACCCACGTCTCCGTCGAACGGCTCCGCCAGAGCTACCAGCAGGCGCACCCGCGGGCCTGATTCCGGACCTGGATGGGGCGCTTCGAGTCCCTTTTGTTACCCCGCACGGCGCGCCGGAAAAGACGCGCCGAATTCCACTGGCGCAATTAGAAGGGGTACGGCAGAATGGGACTCACGACCGGTAAGTTTCAAGTTGTGCTTGAAGCTAGAGCGCTTCACGCCTCAGCTCGAAACCCGGCCGTATCAACTTAATAGTCTGGCAGGGACCACCGGCACCGATTCGGATCCGAGCAACAGACAGACATCCAGGCAGAGGTCGTTGGGGAAGACGTACCTATAGCTATGGAGGATGGAATGTCTGTTGCACTGACCCGCGGTGTCTTGTTTGTTCACTCGGCCCCGACTGCCTTGTGCCCCCACGTCGAGTGGGCCATAGGGTCGGTCGTGGACAAGCGGACGGATTTGGAGTGGACCGCTCAGCCAGCCGCGCCCGGAATGTTCCGGGCCGAGCTTTCGTGGACCGGAACCCCGGGCACGGGGGCCCAATTGGCGTCCGCGCTCCGCGGCTGGGCGCACCTGCGCTACGAAGTCACGGAAGAGCCCAGCCAGGGCGTCGATGGCGGCCGCTGGTCCCACACGCCTGAACTCGGCATCTTCCACGCGGTCACGGACGTCCACGGCAACATCATGGTCTCCGAGGACCGTATCCGCTACGCCTACGAATCCGGCGCCGGCGACCCCTCCGCGGTCTACCACGAACTCTCCCTGGCCCTCGGCGAAGCCTGGGACGAGGAACTCGAGCCCTTCCGGCACGCAGCCGAAGGCGCTCCCGTCCGCTGGCTCCACCAGGTCGGCTAAGAGGGTGCTGAACAATTTGCGTCGGTAATCTCGAAGGTTTAAGGCGTGCCTGCTGGACTTGCCGGCCCGGTGGTTAAGACTGGTCTTATGCAAGGACGTGAGCGGGAACAGCGGACGCTGTTGGACGTGGAGGCGCTGGCCGGGGAGCTGTTGGCCCCGGGCAGCGTTTTCGCGTTCCTGGCCGAACACCGGGGACGGTTGTTCCCTGATTCGATGATGGAGGACCTGTTCGGGTCGAAGCGGGGCAGGCCCTCGGTGCCGGCGCCGGTGATCGGCTCGGTGCTGGTGCTGCAGGCCCTGCAGGGGCTTTCGGACCGGGAGACCGCCGAGGCGTTGACGTATGACCTGCGGTGGAAGGCGGCCTGCGGGTACGCGCTGACGGATACCGCGTTCCACCCGACCACGCTCGTGTACTGGCGCAAGCGCCTGGCGGCAAGCGCGAACCCGCACCGGATCATGGACGCGGTCACCGAAGTCGTCACCGCCACCGGGATCCTCAAGGGCCGCAACCGCAGGGCACTTGACTCGACGGTCCTGGATGACGCGGTCGCACGGCAGGACACCGTCACGCAGCTGATCGCCGCCGTGCGCCGCTTCGGCCGCGATGTGCCCGGCGGCAAGGACCTGATCGCGGCCCACGCCACCGGGTACGACTACACCCGTGCCGGGAAACCGGACATCGCCTGGGACGACGCGCAGGCCAGGGACGAGCTGATCTCCGCCCTGGTCAACGACGCGCTGGCGCTGCTGGCGGCGGTGGACCCGCAGCAGTTCGACAAAAACCCCGGCGATCCTTCCGATGCAGGCGATCCGAAGGCCGCCGAAGCGTATGCGCTGCTGGCGCTGGTTGCCGGGCAGGACGTGGAACCGGCCGAGGACTCGGACGGCACGGACGGGCGGTGGAAGATCGCCCGGAAAACCGCCCCGGACCGGATGATCTCCATCGTGGACCCCGACGCGCGGCACGCCCACAAGACCCGCAAGGCGATGCGGGACGGATACAAGGCACACATCGTCAACGAGCCCGGGACCGGGATCGTGACTGCCGCCGCGGTAACGAAGGCCGCCGGCCCCGGTTCCTCGGATGCCGAGGCCGGGGCCGGGCTGCTGTCAGCGGACCCGACGGTGGAGGAAAACCAGCAGGTGGACGCCCTCGGTGATTCGGCCTACGGCACCGGGGACATGCTCAAGGCCCTCGCCGCGGCCGGACACCGGGCCCTGGTCAAACCCAAACCGCTGGCCGCCGCCATCGCCGGCGGATTCACGATCGATGACTTCGCCTACGACAAGGCCGCCGGGACGCTGACCTGCCCGAACGGGCTCAGCCGCAGGATCACGGCCAAGGGCCGCGTCACCTTCGGCGCCGCCTGCCGCGGGTGCCCGCTGAAAGACAGGTGCACGACCGCGGCAGGCGGCCGCAAGATCGAACTGCATCCCGACCACGAACTGATGCGCGCCCACCGCGCCGCAGCCCGGAACGAGGACTTCCAGTCCGACTACAAACAGCACCGGCCCATGGTCGAACGCTCCATCGCGTGGCTCACCGCCGGGAACAACCGGCGCCTGCGCTACCTCGGCGTGGCGAAAAACGATGCCTGGTTCCGGCTCCGGGCCGGCGCGGTGAACCTCAAACGCCTCCTCAGCCTCGGGCTGACCGTCCGGGAGGGCGCCTGGGCCATCGCATAGCCCCGGGGCGCCAGCCGCGCCCTCCGGGCACCGCCGGCGAAGGCACCCACGCCCCCGCCGCCGATACTCCAAACGGGCCGGCGACCGGAAAACGCCCGTCCCGCCCGAACCCCCGAAACGACGAAGGGGCCGCCCCGGACGCCCAGACACCGAACCGGCCCCTCAAACAGCCATTAGTTCAGCGCGCTCCTAAGCGTCCGCCCGGGCCCACCGGGTCCGGGCGGCAGGCAGTACCTTCCATAGCAACTTCACCGTTACGCCCAATGACAGATGGCGGCAATGTTCACAGGAACATCGCCGCCATCTGTCATCCCGGTGCGGGGGAGCGCCTCAGAGGCTGAAGCGTGGAACTAGATGCTCCGCACCGCGATGACGGCGTTGTGGCCGCCGAAGCCGAAGGAGTTGCTCAGCGCCACGATGCTGCCGCCGGGCAGATCGCGGGCCGTCGTGACGACGTCGAGCGGGATCTCGGGATCCTGGTTCTCCAGGTTGATGGTCACCGGGGCCTTGCGCTCATACACGGCGAGCACGGTGAGCACGGCTTCCACCGCGCCGGACGCGCCCAGCAGGTGGCCCATCTGGGACTTGGTGGCGGAGACGGCCACGCTGTCCACGTGGTTGCCGAGGGCGGCCTTGAGCGCCGCGTACTCGGGCCTGTCACCCACCGGGGTGGAAGTGGCGTGCGCGTTGACGTGCACGACGTCCTCGGCCTGGATGCGGCCGTCGAACATGGCAGCCTTGAGCGCCCGGGTGGCCCCCAGTCCCTCAGGATCCGGGGCCGTGATGTGGTATGCGTCGGCCGTGACCGAGGTGCCGGCCAGCTCCGCGTAGATCCGGGCGCCGCGCGCCAAGGCGTGTTCTTCGGCTTCGAGCACCAGGGCACCGGCGCCTTCACCCATAACGAAGCCGTCGCGGTCGCGGTCGTAGGGCCGTGACGCGTGTTCGGGGTCGTCGTTCCGGCGTGAAAGTGCCTGCATGGCGGCAAACGCGGCGATCGGCATCGGGTGGATGGCAGCTTCCGCGCCGCCGCAGACAACGACGTCGGCCTTGCCGGAGCGGATCAGGTCCAGGCCCATGTGGACGGCCTCGGTGCCAGAGGCGCAGGCGGAGACGGGGGTGTGGGCGCCGGCGCGGGCGCCGAGATCAAGGCTGACCGCAGCGGCGGGGCCATTGGGCATCAGCATGGGCACGGTCATGGGCAGGACACGGCGGGGGCCTTTTTCGCGCAGCGTGTCCCACGCGTCCAGGAGGGTCCAGACGCCGCCGATGCCGGTGGCGAAGGCTACGGCGAGCCGGTCATGGTCTACCTCGGTGATGCCGGAATCGGCCCAGGCTTCGCGGGAGGCGACGACGGCGAACTGGGTGGACGGGTCCATGCGCTTGGCTTCCACCCGGCTCAGGACCTCAGTCGCGGGGGTGGTGGCGCGGGCGGCGAAATGGACGGGCAGCTCGTACTTGGCCACCCAGTCGTCCTCAAGCGTGTGCGCGCCGGAGACGCCCTTCAGCGCGTTCTTCCACATCGTGGGGACATCGCCGCCAATGGGCGTGGTGGCACCCAAACCGGTAATGACTACTTTGCGTGCCATGGGATCACTCTCTGTCGGTGCGCCTGCCGTGTCCGGAACCGGGAACCGGATTGCCGGGGGCCTGCGTGGGGAAAACTCTTCGGTTTTGCGAACTGGGTCGCGCAAACTCTGGTGATGCTGGAAGTGGCCCGGTCCGGGGCGCTGTGCAGCGCCCCGGACCGGCCACCGGGTTCAGCCGTTGCCGGCCGGAGCCACGAAAGCCTGGATCAGGCCTGGGCGTTGGCGATGAAGCTGACGGCGTCGCCGACGGTCTTGAGGTTCTTGACCTCTTCGTCCGGGATGCGCACGCCGAATTTCTCTTCAGCGTTGACCACGATCGTCATCATCGAGATGGAGTCGATGTCCAGATCCTCGGTGAAGGACTTGTCCAGCTCGACGGCTTCGGTGGCGAGGCCGGTCTCTTCGTTGACGATTTCAGCCAGGCCGGCCAGGATCTCTTCGTTGCTAGCCATTGATGGCTCCTTTTCTTGTTATTGCCATCGGCGGCCGGTGGAATGCCGGCAGTCTCGGGCGGAAATGATTCAAACCGAGGGTTCGGCTTGGTGTGGGAATGCGTGCTGGTTAGAACGTATTCAGTTCGGGGGAAAGCGTTGGGTGCTACGGGAGCACGATCACCTGGGCGCCGAAGACCAGTCCGGCTCCGAAGCCGATCTGCAGTGCCAGACCGCCGCTCAGCTCCGGGTTTTCCTGGAGCAGGCGGTGGGTGGCCAGCGGGATCGAGGCGGCCGAGGTGTTGCCGGCGTCGGCGATGTCCCGGGCAACCTTGACCGTGGCCGGAAGCTTCAGCTTCTTGACCATCTCGTCGATGATGCGCATGTTGGCCTGGTGCGGAACGAAGGCGGCGAGATCGTCCGCCGTGATGCCGGCAACGTCCAGCGCCTGCTGCGCCACCTTGGCCATCTCCCAGACCGCCCAGCGGAACACCGACTGGCCGTCCTGGCGCAGGGCGGGCCACAGTGACGCGTCGGTCACGGCGGCTTCCTCGTCGCTGATGGCGCTGCCGTGCTTGCCCGTCGTCGCGAGTTCACGGAGGTCCAGCATCGAGTGGGTCATGCCGATCGTGTCCCACTTGCTGCCGTCCGAGCCCCACACCGAGGGGCCGATACCGGGGGTTTCGGAGGGGCCGATAACCACGGCGCCGGCGCCGTCGCCGAGCAGGAAGGAGATGGTGCGTTCGGTGTTGTCGATGACGTCGGAGAGCTTCTCGGCGCCGACGACCAGGACGTAGTCGGCCGCACCGGAGCGCACCAGCGCGTCGGCCTGGGCGATGCCGTAGCAGTAGCCCGCGCAGGCGGCGGAGATGTCGAAGGCCGGGGCCGGCGTCGCGCCGATGCGGTCAGCGAGGCTGGCGGCGGCGGACGGCGTCGCGTAAGGGTGCGTCACGGTGGAGACGATCACAGCGCCGAGCTGGGATGCTTCGATGCCGGCCTTCGCGAGCGCTTCGCGGGCGGCGCCTTCGGCCATGTCGATCACGCTGACGTCGGCGGGGGCGCGGTGCCGGGTGATGATGCCCGTGCGCTGGCGGATCCACTCATCCGAGGAATCGATCCACTGGCAGACGTCCTCGTTGGTGACGATCACGCTGGGCCGGTAAGCCCCGACTCCCATGATGCGGGTGTTCTCGTGCAGGGGCGCCTGCTTCAGGGTAGGAACGCTCATGCCTGTCCTTCCAGTTCTGCGAATAGGGCCAGGGCGGCGGACAGGTCGTCCGGGGTCTTGACGGTGACGGTCTTGACGCCGGGCATGCCGCGTTTGGCCAGTCCGGCCAGGGTGCCGGCCGGGACGAGCTCAATCACGCCGGTCACGCCGCGCCGCACAAGGGTCTCCATGCAGAGATCCCAGCGGACCGGGCGGGAGACCTGGGCGATCAGGCTCTCGACGGCGGCGCCGCCGTCGGTGACTTCCGCGCCGTCGAAGTTGGACAGCAGGGGAACCTGGGGGTTCCGCGGGTGGAGCGCGGGCCGGAGGGCCCGCAGGGCTGCAACCGCGGGGGACATGTGCGAGGTGTGGAAGGCCCCGGCAACCTTGAGCGGGATCACCCGGGCCTTGGCCGGCGGCTTGTCCGCGAGGGCCTTGAGCTGGTCCAGGGTTCCCGCGGCGACCGTCTGTCCGGCGCCGTTGACGTTGGCTGCCGTGGCGCCGCAGGCGGCAATGGCTGCCAGTACCTCGGCCGGGTCTCCTCCGACGACGGCGCTCATGCCGGTGGGGGTGGCTGCCGCGGCGGCGGCCATGCTGTTGGCCCGTTCGCGGACGAACGTCATGGCTTCGGTTTCGGTCAGGACCCCGGCCAGGGCCGAGGCCGTGATCTCGCCGACGGAGTGGCCGGCCAGGATCACCGGTAGCGTGCCGAGTTCGACGTCGAACAGGGACGCTGCGGCCACCAGGCCGGCGGCGACGATCAGGGGCTGCGCAACGGCGGTGTCCTTGATGGTCTCCTCATCGGAGGTGGTGCCGTGGACGGCGAGGTCGATACCTGCTATCTCGCTCAGGGAGGCCAAATGGCCTGCGACGGGAGGCAGTTCTAGCCACGGGGCCAGAAAGCCAGGGGTCTGGGAGCCCTGTCCAGGGCAAACGATTGCAAGCACGTATCCAGCTTTCCAAATTACCGCGTGATTATCGGTGCATTCATGCACCAAGCTCACTGGGTCAGTTTGTAGGAAGTCTACAACTGATTAGGCGTTGTTACGGGACGGTTGGCGTTCGGCAACGGGCTTCAGCGGGGCGGAAAGCCGGCCCACGACAAGCGCGGTCTGGAGCACGAAGGCCTCCCGGGGAAGGAGCGGATCCCAGCCTGTGACGTCGCAGACACGCTTGAGCCGGTAGCGCACGGTGTTAGCGTGGACGAAGAGTTCCCGGGCCGTCGCCTCAAGGGAATGCCCCAGTTCCAGGTAGGTGCCCAGGGTCTCCACGAGCCCGTTGGACGCTGCCAGCAGGGGCCGGTAGATGTTCTTGACGAGGGAGCGGCGGGCGGCGTCATCGCCGGAGATCACCCGCTCGGGCAGCAGGTCATCCGCGGCAACCGGACGCGGCGCAGAGGGCCAGGCGCGGGCCGCCGTGAGTCCGGCGAAGGCGGACTGGGCGGAGCCGCTGGCCTCGAGCAGCGAGCCCGCCTCGGCGCCGTAGACCACGGGCCCGGGGGCGAAGAGTTCGCTGAGCTTCAGGTAGGCCGTCTCGTGGTCCTTGACCCCGCCCAGGATGAGGATGAGCCTGTCGCCCTGGATGCCCACGAGGGCGTCCTCGGCGAAGCGGCTGGCCGTGCGGCGCAGTTCGCTGACGTAGCTGGCGCTGGGTTCGGACGGGGAATTTCCCACCATGACGGTGAAGCGCTCCTGCGCTTTCCAGCCCAGGGCGGCGATCCGGGACCGCAGCGCGTCAGTGTTTTCGCCGCGCAGGATGGCATCGACAATGAGCGCTTCCAGCCGGGTGTCCCAGGAGCCGCGGGACTCGGCGGCCCGGGCATAGACGTCGGCGGCGGCGAAGGCGACTTCCCTCGAGTAGCGCAGCACGGCCTCGCGCAGGGCCGACTGGTCCGCCTCCGGGGCGATCACCGGCACCTGGTCCTCGACGACTTCCACGACGATCCGGATGAGCTGGAGGGCTTTCTGCAGGCTGATGGAGCGGGTGAGCTCGGTCGGCGCGGTGCCGAAGACATCGGAGAGGATCCACGACGGCGAGCTGGGGCGCTCGTACCAGGTGACGAAGGCCGCGATGCCGTTCTGGGCCACCATGCCCAGGGCAGAGCGTTCATCGGAGTTGAGCCGGCTGTACCAGGGCAGTGACTTCTCGAGCTGGCGCAGCGTCGTGGTGGACAACTGGCCCACGCTGCCCCTGAGCTTCTTGAGGGTTTCGGCTTTCTCCGGAGTCATCGCCCTCGAGCTTGGCTTGCGTTTTGCGGGAGTGGTGATCGGCTCTGCCATGCATCGAGCATACGGTGCCCGCCGCCCAAGCTCCATTTGTGCGAAGGCTACAACGCGCCATGCGCTGAATCACAGTGCTGGATCACCGTCCGGGCCACAGGCCTAAAAGGCGACGGCGGCTCCCCACCAACCGGAGGGAGCCGCCGTCGTACCGTGCCTGGCCTGGAGACCCGGTCTAGGAGTCGCCGCCCGCGTTGCCGGTGGTGCCGGCGTTGACGTTGTGCAGCTTGTACTTCTCGATCGCCTGGGCCGGAGCCTGGGCATCCACCTCGCCCCGGCGGGCCAGCATCTGCAGCGAACGGACCACGATCGAGTGGATGTCGTTCTTGAAGAAGCGGCGCGCGGCGGCGCGGGTGTCCGAGAAGCCGAAGCCGTCCGCGCCGAGCGAGGCGAACTCGTTCGGGAGGAACTGGCGGATCTGGTCCGGCACTGCCTTCATGTAGTCGGTGACGGCCACGATCGGCCCGGTGGCGCCGGCGAGCTGTTCGGTGACGAACGGGACGCGGGCGGGCCGGCCCGGGTTGAGGAAGGCTTCTTCCTCGGCGGCCATGGCATCACGGCGCAGTTCGGTCCAGGACGTCACGGACCAGACGTCGGCGGAGACGCCCCAGTCCTCGGCGAGGAGCCTCTGGGCTTCGAGGGCCCAGGGGACGGACACACCGGAGGCGAGGATCTGCGTGCGCGGGCCGTCAATCTTGGCCGGCGCGAGCAGGTAAATGCCCTTGGTGATGCCCTCGACGTCGAGGTCCGCGGGGGCGGGCGGCTGGATGATCGGCTCGTTGTAGACCGTGATGTAGTACATCAGGTTCCGGTCCGTGTCTGTTCCGGCGGCGGAGTCGGTGCCGGGACCGTACATGCGGTTGAGGCCGTCGCGGACAATCACGCCGATCTCGTAGCCGTAGGCCGGGTCGTAGGAGACGACCGCCGGGTTGGTGGAGGCCAGGATGGGGGAGTGCCCGTCGGCGTGCTGCAGGCCCTCACCGGTCAGCGTGGTCCGGCCCGCGGTGGCACCGATGATGAACCCGCGGGTCATCTGGTCTGCCGCGGCCCAGAAGGAATCACCCGTGCGCTGGAAGCCGAACATCGAGTAGAAGACGTAGATCGGGATCAGCGGCTCGCCGTGGGTGGCGTAGGAGGTTCCGGCGGCGGTGAACGCCGCGACGGAACCGGCCTCGTTGATGCCGGCGTGCACGATCTGCCCGGAGATGGACTCCTTGTAGGCCAGGACGAGCTCACGGTCCACGGAGAGGTAGTTCTGGCCGTTCGGGTTGTAGATCTTCGCGGTCGGGAAGAACGCGTCCATCCCGAAGGTGCGGGCCTCGTCCGGAATGATCGGCACGATGCGCTTGCCGAACTCCTTGTCCCGCATGAGGTCCTTGAGCAGGCGGACGAACGCCATCGTGGTGGCGGCGTGCTGCTTGCCCGAGCCGCGGTTGGCGACCTCGTAGACCTTCTCCTCCGGGAGCGTGATCTCGGTGTGCTTGTGCCGGCGCTCGGGGACGAAGCCACCGAGCTCGCGGCGGCGCTCCATCAGGTACTGGATCTCCGGGGCATCCATGCCGGGGTGGTAGTACGGCGGCCGGTACAGGTCCGCTTCGAGCTGCTCGTCCGTGATCGGGATGCGCAGGTGGTCGCGGAAAGCCTTCAGGTCCGCCAGGGTGAGCTTCTTCATCTGGTGCGTGGCGTTGCGGCCCTCGAAGTGGGTGCCCAGGCCGTAGCCCTTGACCGTGTGCGCCAGGATGACCGTCGGCTTGCCCTTGAACTCGGTGGCGGCCTTGTACGCGGCGTAGACCTTGTTGTAGTCGTGGCCGCCGCGCTTGAGGTTCCAGATCTGGTCGTCGGTGAGGTCCTGGACCATTTCCTTGGTCTGCGGGGTCTGGCCGAAGAAGTGTTCGCGGACGAACGCGCCGGACTCTGCCTTGTACGTCTGGTAGTCACCGTCGACGGTCTCGTTCATGATTTTCACGAGCGAGCCGTCCTCGTCCTTGTCCAGGAGGGCGTCCCACTCGCGGCCCCAGACCACCTTGATGACGTTCCAGCCGGCACCGCGGAAGAAGGCTTCGAGTTCCTGCATGATCTTGCCGTTGCCGCGGACCGGTCCGTCGAGGCGCTGGAGGTTGCAGTTGATGACGAAGTTGAGGTTGTCGAGCTTGTCGTTGGCCGCGAGCTGGAGCAGGCCGCGGGATTCCGGCTCGTCCATTTCGCCGTCGCCCAGGAACGCCCAGACCTGCTGGTCGGAAGTGTCCTTGATGCCGCGGTTCTCCAGGTACCGGTTGGACTGCGCCTGGTAAATGGCGTTCATCGGGCCGATGCCCATCGAAACGGTGGGGAATTCCCAGAAGTCCGGCATCAGCCGCGGGTGCGGGTAGGAGGACAGGGCGTGCCCGGCCTTGGATTTCTCCTGCCGGAAACCGTCGAGGTCCTCTTCGGTCAGCCGGCCCTCCATAAAGGCGCGGGCGTACATGCCGGGGGAGGCGTGGCCCTGGAAGAAGACCTGGTCACCGCCACCCGGGTGGTCCTTGCCGCGGAAGAAGTGGTTGAAGCCGACCTCGTACAGGGTCGCGGCGCCTGCGTAGGTGGAGATATGCCCGCCGACGCCGATATCGGCCCGCTGGGCGCGGTGCACCATGATCGCGGCGTTCCAGCGCAGCCAGGCGCGGTACTTCCGTTCGATCTCCTCATCGCCCGGAAACGGAGCTTCCTGGTCCACGGGAATCGTGTTGACGTAGTCCGTGGTGGTCACCATCGGAACCCCGACGCTTTGCGCACCCGCCCGCTGGAGCAGGCTGCGCATAATGTACTGGGCACGTTCCGTGCCCTGTTCCTGAATCAGGTCATCCAGGGACTCCAGCCATTCGGCGGTCTCTTCCGGATCACGATCAGGCAGCTGGTTTGTCAACCCGCTGAGGATATGGGAGGTATCTCCTGCAGCCACGTCCAACCTCTCTTTGAGCGCATTCATCGGCACCCTCAGCTCCGGCAGGGTAACTGCCGTGCGTGAACGCGACGTGTGCGACATATCGGTTACAACAGCCCGGTCATGTGTGCCGGGCAAGGTCCAATCACAACTGTGCCTGCCTGTATCAGCGGGGCGGTTGCCCTCGCGGGCGCAGTCGTCATCAGCCACTCTAGCTGTGACGGCTCGGGGATGCGTAGCCGTCGCGTGGGGGCCCTGTCGCATTTGACGGGCATACTGGTTGTGTGACGAAGTTCCTCCCGGCGGACACCGGATCGCCCCGTGTGACGCAGAATATGGCGGATCGCGGTGCCAACAGCTTGAAGCGCAGGCTCAAAGGGTGTTGGCTTGGAGTAATGGAAATCACTGGAGACATTGAAATCACTAAGCATAGGAGCAACACGTGAGCGAGGCCGACGCCGCCACTTCGGTAAATGTGGCGGAGAAACTGGGTTTCAAAGACGGGGACCTGATTCAGGAATTCGGTTATGACGACGACGTCGACTTCGACTTGCGTGACGACATCGAAGACCTCACGGGCTCGGAACTCTTCGATGAAGACGACCACGAAGTGGTTGATGCCGTGATTCTCTGGTGGCGGTCCGACGACGGCGACCTCGTTGACACCCTGGTCGGCTCACGGACCACCTTGACCGAAGGCGGTGTCGTCTGGGTGCTGACGCCGAAGTCCGGCCGGGTGGGCTACGTGTCGCCGGCAGACATCCAGGACGCCGCTCCCACTGCGGGCCTGCACTACACCACCTCGGCGGGCGTTTCGAAGGACTGGAGCGCCACGCGCCTGGTCACCCGGAAGAACAAATGACCGGGGCAGTCGCGTCCACGGGGCAGCTTGCCCTCGGAACCGTGCCCGCCGTCGGCGAACTGGCGCCCGACTTCGAACTGGTGAACCAGTTCGGCGAACCCGTGAAGCTCTCGGAGTTCCGGGGACAAAACGTCGTCGTTGTGTTTTTCCCGTTCGCTTTTTCAGGCATCTGCACCGGTGAACTGTGCGAGATCCGGGACAACCTGGCGCTCTTCGAGGGCGCCGGCGCTGCCGTGCTGGCCGTCTCGGTGGACAGCAAGTTCACCCAGCGGGCCTACGCCGAGAAGGAAGGCTACGGCTTCGACCTGCTGGCCGACTTCTGGCCGCATGGCGCCGTCGCCGAACGCTACGGCGTGTTTGACCCGGAGAGCGGCATGGCCACGCGCGGGACGTTCATCATCGACGCGGACGGAATCGTCCGCTACATGGTGGTAAACCCCCGCGGCCAGGCCCGGGACTTTGCCGAATACCGCGCCGCACTGGCGGGACTTGGCGGGAACTGAACCCGTGAGGCAGCGGCGGCCAGGGGTCGGCATGACTGGCTTTGCCAGCCTTCCCCCGGTCGCGGCCGCCGAACCTGCCCGTGACGAACTCCAGGTGCTGCAGGAAATCCACGCGCTCCTCGCCGGGCGGCGCTTCGCGCTGTTGACCGGGGCAGGCCTGAGCACCGACTCAGGCATCCCGGACTACCGCGGGCCGGGTGCCGCACCGCGGGCACCGATGACATACCAGGAGTTCATCGCCCGGCCGGAAAACCGGCAACGCTATTGGGCGCGCAACCACATCGGCTGGTCGCATCTGCGCCGCGCCGATCCGAACGGCGGGCACGCCGCCGTGGCCCGGCTGGAACGCCGCGGGCTGCTCACCGGGCTCATCACGCAGAACGTGGACCGGCTCCACGAGGACGCGGGCAGCATCAATGTTGTGGACCTGCATGGCCGCTTCGACCAGGTCGTCTGCCTGGCCTGCCACCGCCGGTACAGCCGGGCGCTGCTGGCAGGTGTGCTGGAAGAACTCAACCCGGGATTCCTGGAACGGGCACTTGCGGCCGGCACAGTCGAGATGGCGCCGGACGCGGATGCCGCCGTGGAGGATTCCGGCCTGATCGAAAGCTTCGTTGTGGCCCACTGTCCTGCCTGCGGGGGCATCCTGAAGCCGGACTTTGTCTACTTCGGCGAGAACGTGCCCAAGGACCGGGTGGAGCGCTCCTACGCCATGGTGGATGAGGCGGCTGCACTCCTGGTCGCAGGTTCCTCGCTGACGGTGATGAGCGGCCTGCGTTTTGTCCGCCACGCGGCAAAGCAGGGAAAGGCCGTTGTCATCATTAACCGGGGGCAGACCCGCGGGGACGAGCTGGCCACCATCAAGCTCGACGCCGGTGTCAGCGGCGCGCTGGCCTGGCTTGCGGCGGAACTGCCTCCGCTCTGACCCCGATTGGCGCTCCGCCCGGTGCATCCGGTACAGTAACTGTTCGTTGGTTGAAGCGCTGAGGCGCCGAAACAGCGGATTGGGTCTTTAGCTCAGCTGGTAGAGCGCCACGTTTACACCGTGGATGTCATCGGTTCGATCCCGGTAGGACCCACCAAGGAAAACCCCGTCAGTGCCGCCCAAGGGCCGCACGGCGGGGTTTTTTTGCGTGCGGACGAGGATTGCCGGACGGCCGCCGTGTTGTCGGCCGGGCTTCGGGGCCACGCCGCGGATATTGTCGGAGCCCGGCCCTACCGTGGCTGGCATGGAACACGTGATGGTGAAATCGGGCCCGGATGGCAGGCCCCGCGCGGTGGTGCGCGGCCGCCGCGAATGGATTGTCGGCGCGGAGCCGGTCCGCTGGTTCGAGCGGGTGAGCTGGTGGGAGGCCGAGCGGCGGATGCCCAAGGGACTGGGCCGCGTCGACGTCGAGGTCTGGCAGATCCAGGCCAGGCTGGGCCACAATCCGGGTTCGGCCCTGACCACGATGGAAATCATCCATGACGGACTGGGCGGCGGCTGGCGCCTTCGGGAGGCCACGGCGGACGCGGCATAATCCGGGCCCCGCGGGCCGCCCATGCCGGGGCATTGGAAAAGCCTTCCACCGCGACTATTGGGGGATGCCGCGGTGGAAGGCTTGTTACGAATATACCGTGAATATTAGGAAATGTGAAATAACGAACCTGACCCCACAGGCCCCGCAACCACCCGCCAGGGAGTCAACGAACCGGACGGCCACACACCTCGGAGTTGCCTTCATCAAGGCCCACAGGGGGTGCAACGGCACTGGCTTCCGGGTCCGCCGCCCTGGCCTGACACATTCCGGCACCGGCCCCGGCCGGGGACCTAGGATGTCTTCATGACCGCCACGAGTGCCCTCCGAATTGCCCGAGTCCGTCCCCTGTCACGGCTTTCGGATGCCGAACACTTTTTCGTCACAAATGACGCCCTGGACTTCGACAGTGAAGCAGGAAAGGCGTGGACGGTGACGGACACGCCGTTTCCCGGTTCCTTGGCCAATGCCGGGAGCGCACCGCGCACTGGTTGGGAAACCGGTGACACGGTTGAGGAGGGCTCGTTCCTTTTCCTGGCGCCAAGCGTCCCGGCCAACGTCCTGGGCATGGCGCACAACACCGGCCCGGCGGGCCGCAATCTCCCGCCCCAGGCCTTCCACAAGGCAGCGACCAGTGTGGTCGGTCCGGGAGACGCAATAGAACTGCGGCCAGGCGTGGGCCGCGTTGACCCGGAAGCGGAACTGACAATCGTCATCGGAAGCAAAGTCCGCGGACTGACGCTCGGCAACGCACGGACCGCAGTCCTGGGTTTCACCATCGGAAACGACGTCTCCGCCCGGGACCTGCAGAAATCCGACGAGTTGTGGATCAGCGCCAAAAGCCAGGATACGTTCACTCCGGCAGGGCCATGGATCGTCACGGAGCTGGATGGCGCCAACCTGGCGATCGGGATCAAGCACAACGGCACGGAGCTCAAGGCGGCCAGCTCCGCCGATCTCGGCTGGGGGGTGGAGGAAATCCTCGTCTACCTCACCTCCTTTATGACGCTGCACCCTGGCGATCTGGTGCTCACGGGCTTCCCCGCCGAGTGCGCGCGCATAGTTCCCGGCGACACCGTTACCTGCCACATTGAAGGCATCGGCGAGCTTACGAATCCGGTGGTGGCCGCAGCTTGACTGTATTCGCCAGCATCGCGTGACAGGCCTGACCGATGGGATGACCTGCCGCGACCGGGTTTTCTCAACGGGTGAGCTGCTCGTGAGCCTGCCTGGACTCCGTCGCCGACGTTTCACCGGATCAGGAAAGTGCCTTGGGCGGAGTGCCGCACCAGGGTGGGATTTCCGGGGCCAGACATTATGATGGTTAGTGTTCAGCTGATTGAACAGCATTCGAATGGCTCCGGCGACATGCGCGCGATACCTGAAGGAGAATCATGGCCGATTCCCGAGTTTCCCGAACCTCTGACGTGCCGGGGAGCGCCTCACCCGCACCGGCGGTCACCCGCGCCGCGGCGGTGCTGGAGGCCCTGGCCGCCTCTGCCACCGGAAGGCTCACCCTCAGCGACCTCGCCAGGGAGTTGGGAATCCCGAAGTCTTCCACCTCCAACCTTCTGCTTGCACTCGAGGAAGCCCGGCTCGTCAACCGGCAGGGCGCCGAGTTTACGCTCGGGCGCAAGCTCGTTGAGCTCGGTGCAGCGTATCTCAGCCGCCTGGACGAGGTGCAGGAGTTCTACAGGTTTTGTGAGCAGGCGCCAACGCTGTCCCGCGAAACTGTCCGGATAGCTATGCTGGACGGCGCCAATGTCATTTACCTCGCCCGCTATGAGGGCCACCCCGCCGTGCGCCTGACGTCGAATATCGGCGACAAGATGCCGGTTTCGCTCTGTGCCGTGGGCAAGGCGCTCATCGCCCGGCTCCACGACCATGACATCGACGCCATGTTCGCCGACGACTCCCCATTGCCCGTCCTGACTCCGAAGTCGCTGCGGACCGGGGCCGAGCTCAAGGCCCAACTCGCCGTCATCCGGCAGCAGGGCTACGCCTTCGAGGATGAGGAATCGACCACGGGGGTCGTATGCCTGGCCGTCTCGGTCCCGACGCGCGGTGCGCACGGACCCAGCTTGGGCCTGTCGGTCACTGCGCTGAAGGCCACCTACTCGGAAGAACAGGGCGCAATGATGGTGAAAGAACTGAAGGAACTCGCCCGGTCGCTGGGCAATCCCATGGGGTAGAGCCGGCCCCGTCCCGCCGATTGAGCGACTGAAACTTAAATCTGATTATGCATTGGCTAACTGATCACTATGTTGTACGCTGTTCAACATAGTGATCGGCGCCTCAGGTGTTGTTCCTATCCCACCAGGCCAACGGGGGTCTGGAGTGTTCTTGAGGGAGTGCTTGTGACAACTCGTACTAATACACCGCTGGCTGAAGCCGACGACGCCGTCGTCGATCCGGACCAGCTGCGAAGGGCAACTCTTGCCAGCTCGGTGGGCTCCGCTCTGGAGTACTACGACTTCTACATCTATGGCCTGGCTTCGGCCCTGATCTTCGGCCCGCTGTTCTTCAAGCCGCTCGGCGACAACGGAGCCCTGATCGCATCGTTTGCCACGTACGGGGTGGGTTTCGCGGCCCGGCCTTTCGGCGGAATGATCTTCGGCGTCATCGGCGACAGGTTCGGCCGCAAAATGGTCCTCATCCTCACTATCGGCCTGATGGGTACCGCAAGCTTCGCCATAGGTCTGCTGCCGACGTTCGAACAGGCCGGCATGCTGGGCGCCGTTCTCCTGGTGACCCTGCGCATCCTCCAGGGCCTGGGCGCCGGCGCTGAGCAGGCGGGCGCCACCACGTTGATTTCCGAAGTTGCACCGCGCCGCCGTCGTGGCTTCTTCGCCTCGCTGCCCTTCGTCGGAATCCAGCTGGGCACCCTGCTCGGTGCCGGAACGTTTGCCCTGATTGCCATGGCAGACAAGGCCGTCCTTGAAGGCTGGCTGTGGCGGGTACCGTTCCTGGCGAGTGTGATCCTGATTGCGGTGGCCATTTTCATCCGGCTGCGGCTGAAGGAAACGCCCGTCTTCCAGGAGCTGGAGAAGCACAAGAGTGTGGTCAAGAACCCCATCGGCCAACTTTGGAAGCACTCCAAGAAGAACGTGCTGATCGGCATTGGCCTGCGGATGGGCGAGAACGGGAATTCCTCGATCTATTCGGCCCTGCTCATCGCCTTCCTGGCAGCCAAGGACGGGGTCTTCCCCGGCGACAAGTTCATCGGCCCGGTGGGCCTGCTCATCGCCGCCGGCTTCGCCGCCGTTATGGTGGTGACTTTCGGTGCATTGTCGGACAGGTTCGGCCGGGTGCCCGTCTACCGCTACGGCGCCCTCTTCCAGGCCCTCATCGCGCTGCCGGCGTTCTATCTGGTGACGCTGGGCAATGTCACGCTCGTCTGGACAGTCATGGTGGTGGGCATTGCCCTTGGCGTTCAGTCGATGCTCGGCCCGCAGTGCCCGCTCCTGCCCGAACTCTTCGGCTCGCAGTACCGGTTCACCGGCGTGGCCATGAGTCGTGAACTCTCTGCCGTCATGGCGGGCGGACTTGTTCCGCTGGTGGGCGCTGCGCTCCTGGCCGCCACGAACTACTCCTGGCTGGTGCTCGCCGTCTATTCGCTGGTCCTTGCACTCATCTCGTTTGTCACCACGTTCTTCACCCCCGAGACGGTGGGACGCGACCTCCTCCTCACGGAGGACGCGAGCTAGGCGCTCCTGGCTCCCCAGGCCGCCGTCTGTGAGACCCCAGGCCGTGGCCCCTTCCAGACAGGAAGGGGCCACGGCCGTTTTGCGACGCGGGCATTGCCTGGCGACGCGGGCATCCGCGAGTCGCCGTACCAGAAACGCGTCGTCGGACGGGGCGGGTATCGGCGGGGCGGCCCGTGACCAACGCAAACAGGCGGCCCCTCCGTTTCCGGAGGGGCCGCCTGTTTGGAATAGTGGAATAGCCTTCGGGACTCAGTAGAAGTGCACCGTGTCGACGAGATGGGGGAGTTCGCCGCCGCCGAGGAAGGTGCGCAGGTTGGAGCAGAAGCGCTCGGAGATCAGGCGGTTTTCTGCAGCACTGAGGGCGGACGTGTGCGGGGAAACCATAACCTTCGGGTGGTTCCACAGCGGGCTGTCCTGGGGGAGCGGCTCCACGGCAAACACATCGAGGCACGCATACGAGACCTGGCCGTTCCCGAGCGCCTCCAGCAGGGCTTCCTCGTCCACAACGGTGCCGCGGCCCACGTTCACAAAGACAGTTCCGGGCTTCATGGCCGCGAAAACTTCGCGGTTGAAGAGCCTCTCGGTGTACGGCGTGCCGGGAAGGGTGTTGACGACGGCTTCCGCCGTGGCCAGCAGGCCGACGAGGCCGTCGTTGTCCGCGACTTCCTCGATGCCGTCGATGGGTTCCACGGTCCTCTTGGTGCCGCTGACCGTCATGCCCAGCGCGCGGGCGATCCGTGCAGTCTCAAGCCCGATCTCGCCCAGCCCCGTGATGACCAGTCGCGAGCCGTTGACGAGGCGGGTCGGAGTGCGCAGTTCAGGCCACACCCTGGCCGCCTGGTCCACGGCGAGCTCGGCGCTGCGCTTGAAGCCATTCAGGATACCAAGCGCCGCGAATTCCGCGAGCGGCAGGGCGTGCACGCCGGCCGAGGTTGTCACCTTGAACTTTGACAGTTCTTCCGTGTCCAGGCCGGAGGCCTTGACGGCTCCTCCGGCGCCGGCGGCCATGGCGTGGACCCACTGCAGATGTGGGTTCTCCCGCGCAATCCGCGCGAGGCCGGCGGGGCTTTCGTTGGGGAACCCGTACAGGACCTGAGCCTTATTGAGCATGCCCCAGTAACGCTCTTCCTGCTCAGGCGTCCGGCGGAAGTCCGGATCTCCCGAGTGGTCTGCCGGAAAGCGTTCCGGCGGCAACAGCTCTGGCTCGTAGAGGACGGTAACGGAAGGATCTACTGCGCGGATGCGCTCCACAAGCTCTGCTTCGAGCGGGACGGCGATCGCGACGGTGGTTTTAGACGTCATAGTGTTCATCATACTGAATGGAGGATAGGATATTGAACAGATTTTGAAGATTAACCGCTGAATCAACCACAAAGAAGTGAGGCAACATGGATACGGACCGGAAGGAAGCCGGTTTTGTGGGCCTGGGGTTTATGGGCTCGCCAATGGCAGCGAACCTCCTCAAGGCAGGATGGGCCGTCACCGCCTGGAACCGCTCACCGGCTGCACTTGACGGGCTCGAAGCCCTCGGCGGCGCACGGGTGGCCGAGGTGGAAGGTCTGCGCGACAAGCCGGTCATCATCTTCATGCTGCCCGATCTTTCCTACATCGAAGCCTCGGCCGCGGGACTCCTGGCCAGCTGGTCCGCGAAGCCGCCGGCCGCCGGGACCGCCGTCGTCGTCATGAGCAGCGTCTCGCCGGCCGCGGTGAAGGATTTCGGGGCGCGGGTGACCCGGGCGAGCGGCGGAAACGCCGTCGTCGTCGATGCTCCCGTGAGCGGCGGCACCAAAGGTGCCGTGGAAGGGACCCTGGCCATCATGGCTGGGGCAAACGAAGAGGACTTCCAGCGGCTCCTGCCGCTTTTCAGCGCGATGGGCAGCACTGTGCGGCTCTTGGGGCCGCTGGGCTCGGGATCCCTCGCCAAGGCCTGCAACCAGCTCATCGTGGGAACCACGACGGCGGCACTCGCCGAAGCCGCGGAACTCGCCGAACGCTCGGGCATGGACGTCGCGGCCCTCTATGAGGTGCTCGCGGGCGGCCTGGCCGGCAGCAGGGTCCTGGACATCGTGGGGCCCCGGCTCGCCGCCAAGGACTACAAGCCCACAGGGCCGGCCAAATTCATGCACAAGGACCTGTCCTTTGTGCTCGAAAGCGCCGCCGCCGTAAACGCCGCCGTACCGATGGCGGACGCCGGCGTCGAACTCTATGCGGCACTGTTGCGCCAGGGACTGGGGGACCGGGACCTCGCCGTCGTTCGGCAAACAATCTCCAATCTCAGCGGCATCGCCAGATGCAACAAAACAGCCAAGACCAATTGAGGAACAACGAACCATGAGTGCACTTTTTGACCTGACAGGCCGGACCGCGCTGGTCACCGGCTCCAGCCGCGGGATCGGCAATGCCCTGGCACGGGCCCTGGCTGACGCCGGCGCCACGGTGGTGCTCAACGGCATCAACCCCGAACGGCTCAAGGCCGCAGAAGCCGCTATGGCCGCGGACTACCCGCCCGGCCGGGTTCACAGCTGCGCCTTCGACGTAACGCGCGACTCCGAGGCGGCCCGCGGCGTGGCCTGGGTGGAAGAAAACGTGGGACCGCTCGAAATCCTGGTGAACAACGCCGGCATCCAGCACCGTGTGCCCATGCTGGAGCTGGATGTCGCCGACTGGGAACGGGTGATTTCCACGGACCTGACCAGCGCATTCCTCGTGGGGCGTGAGGCCGCGCGGCACATGATCCCGCGCGGCCGCGGCAAAATCATCAACATCTGCTCCGTCCAGACGGACCTCGCCCGGCCCACGATCGCCCCCTACATAGCGGCGAAGGGCGGACTCCGGAACCTGACCCGGGCCATGACGGCGGAGTGGGCCGGATCCGGCCTGCAGATCAACGGCATCGCGCCCGGCTACATCCACACCGAAATGACGCAGAACCTCGTGGACGATGAGGAATTCAACTCCTGGATCCTGGGCCGGACCCCGGCACACCGCTGGGGGACCGTGCAGGACCTGGCCGGCCCGGCTGTGTGGCTGGCGTCTGACGGTTCGAATTTCGTGAACGGCCAGACGATCTTCATCGACGGCGGAATGACGGTGGTGGTCTGATGGGCGGCGTGAACGAACTTCCGGCCACGGCGGCCGCGGTGGTGGCCCATGCCGCGGGCGATCTCCGGATCGAGGACATCCCTGTCTCCGTACCGGCGCCCGATGAAGCTGTCGTCGAAGTCGCCTTCGGCGGCATCTGCGGCTCGGACCTCCACTATTGGATGCACGGTGCTGCGGGTGAATCAGTCCTCAAGGCGCCCATGATCCTGGGCCACGAAATCGTGGGAACCGTGCTCCGGGCGGCCGAGGATGGCACAGGGCCCGCGGCCGGCACGGCTGTCGCCGTGCATCCCGCCACGCCGCGTCCGGGCGCCGCCCGGTACCCCGAAGACCGTCCGAACCTTTCCCCGGGCTGCACCTACCTGGGCAGTGCCGCACGTTTCCCGCACACAGACGGGGCCTTCAGCCGGTACGCCACCCTTCCTGCCCGGATGCTCCGTCCGTTGCCCGCAGGCCTGGAGCTAAGGACCGCCGCCCTGGTGGAACCGGCCAGCGTGGCCTGGCACGCCGTCTCGCGTGCCGGCGACGTGGTCGGAAAGACGGCCCTGGTGATCGGCAGCGGCCCCATCGGAGCCTTGGCCGTGGCTGTCCTCAAACGCGCCGGTGCGCAGCGGATCGTGGCCGTGGACATGCACGCCAGGCCGCTGGAAACAGCCCGCGCCGTGGGCGCGGACGAGGTCCTCAAGGGCGACGACGCCGAGGCCATCGCGGCGGTGGAAGCGGACGTTGTCATCGAGTCCTCGGGCAGCCATCACGGCCTGGCCTCGGCGATCAAGGGTGCCGTCCGCGGCGGCAAGGTCGTGATGGTGGGGCTCCTGCCCTCCGGCCCGCAGCCCGTCCCAATCTCCTTGGCGATCACCCGCGAGCTGGAGCTGCTGGGCTCCTTCCGCTTCAATGACGAAATTGATGAGGTGATTGGCGCACTCGCGGACGGATCACTGTTCGTGGACCCGGTGGTCACCCACACCTTCACGCTGGACGATGGACTGGAGGCTTTCGAAGTTGCCAAAAACTCAGCTGTTTCCGGAAAGGTGCTCCTGGACTTCAGGCCGGCCCCGGAGGAGTGAGCCCCGCCGCCAGGATGTAGGGTCAGCGGCGCTGCACCGGGACGAACACCCTGGGCTGGCCCTTCCACGTCGGCTCCAGCTCCGAAATGGAACCGCGCATGATCTGGTTCGAGACCTCCCGGGCCTTGACGGCGTTTCCGGCGGCAATCGCTTCCGCCAGGTCCACGTGCCACTGCAGTGCAGCCGTCCGGGGGTGGTCCGGCATCAGGCCGTGGACGGTGCGTCCGGTCAGGGTTTCGGCAACCTGGCCCACCATGTTGGCGAACATCTCATTGCCGGAGCCGGTCAGCAGCAGGGAATGGAAGAGGATGTCCAGCTCCAGGAACCGTGCCACGTCACCGGCCTGGCCGGCGTCGCGCATGGCGTGGGAAACCTCCACCAGCTCACGCCGGAGTTCTTCGGGGGCGTTGACGGCCGCCAGCTCAGCCGCCACGGGTTCGACGGCGGTGCGCAGCTCGGCGAGGGAGCGCAGTTGCGCACCGCGGCCTTCGCCGGACAGGCGCCAGCGGATCACCTGGGGATCGAAGGGGTTCCAGCGGTTCGCCGGCAGGACACGGATGCCGACGCGCTTGATGGTTTCGACAAGGCCCAGGGACTGCAGGACGCGGACGGCCTCCCGGACCACGGAGCGGGAGACCTTCAGCTCGGCTTCGAGCTGCTCGGCCAGCATGACGTGGCCGGTGGGCAGGTCGCCCGCGACGATGCGGGTTCCGAGGTTCTCAACGGCACGATGGTGGAGGCTGGTTGACATAGTCGTAAGCATAGTGCTGTGCACGGGGACACAGCGGCCATTCCAGCCCCGGACCGGCAGGGAGGGCGCCCGGAAACATAGACTGGTCCGGACGGCGCGTATTCCGGAACGTGGGCGCTACTTTCCCGTAGCCGGCGGAATACATATGGTTTATTGACAGCCACTGATCCCAAGAACCGTGTCCCGCAGCAACCGCGGGACGAACTGCACTCGTTGCACAGAATGAATTGGAGTTTTGATGTCAGCACATATCGGTGTCACCGGCCTTGCGGTGATGGGGGCCAACCTTGCCCGTAACCTGGCCCGGAACGGCTTCACCGTTGCCCTGCACAACCGGTCCGTGGAGAAGACGGACGCGCTCCTGCAAAAGCACGGTGCGGACGGCGACTTCATCCGCACGGAGACGCTCCAGGAACTCGTTGATTCGCTGGAAAAGCCCCGCCGCGTCCTGATCATGGTCAAGGCCGGCAAGCCGGTGGACTCCGTGATCGAGCAGCTCGAACCGCTGCTGGAGGCCGGCGACATCATCATTGACGCGGGCAACTCCCACTATGAGGACACCCGCCGCCGCGAAGCCGCCCTCGCGAAGAAGGACCTGCACTTCGTCGGGATCGGCGTCTCCGGCGGCGAGGAGGGCGCCCTGAACGGGCCCTCCATCATGCCCGGCGGCTCGAGGGAGTCCTACGACGCGCTGGGCCCGCTGCTGGAAAAGATCGCCGCCCATGTGGACGGCAAGCCGTGCTGCGCCTGGATCGGCACCGACGGCGCCGGCCACTTCGTGAAGATGGTCCACAACGGGATCGAATACGCGGACATGCAGGTCATCGGGGAAGCCTTCGACCTGCTGCGCTCCGGTGCCGGGATCGAACCGGCCGAACAGGCCAGGATCTTCACGGAGTGGAACAAGGGCGATCTGGCCTCCTTCCTGATCGAGATCTCCGCGGAGGTCCTGGGCCACGTCGACGCCAGGACCGGCAGGCCGTTCGTGGACGTCGTGGTGGATGCGGCCGGCCAGAAGGGCACCGGCCGCTGGACGGTCATCTCCGCGCTCGAGCTCGGCTCCCCGGTCTCGGGCATCGCCGAATCCGTCTTCGCCCGGGCCCTGTCCTCCCAGGCCGAGCAGCGCGCCCTGGCCCAGGACCTGCTCGCCGGCGGGGAGGCCGCCGTCGAGGTCCCGGAAGGCTTCGTCGAGGACGTCCGCCAGGCACTGTACGCGTCCAAGCTGGTCTCCTACGCGCAGGGCCTGGACATGCTGGGCTCCGCGGCCAAGGAATACGGCTGGGACCTGAAGCTGGACGAGATCGCCTCGCTGTGGCGTGGCGGCTGCATCATCCGCGCCGAACTGCTCAAGGAGATCACCAAGGCCTACGCCGCGGACCAGAAACCGGCGAACCTGCTCTTCGCCCCGGCCTTCACCAAGGCCATCGCCGAGGTCCTCCCGGCCTGGCGCCGGGTCGTCTCCACGGCGGTCCAGCTCGGCATCCCGGTGCCGGTGTTCTCCTCCTCGCTGGCCTACTACGACGGCCTGCGCCGCAAGCGCCTGCCGGCCGCCGTCATCCAGGGCCAGCGCGACCTCTTCGGCGCCCACACCTACGGCCGCGTCGACGCCGAGGGCACCTTCCACACCCTCTGGGGCGAGGACAAGTCCGAAATCGAGGCCGTCGACACACACTAGGCTCAAGCGGGCCTGAAAACCCGGGGCTGACGCCAGGGGGCGGGAGGCCACCGCAGCCACCGTGAACGGCCGGCGCTTTCCGGATACTCTGGGGGCGCCGGCCGTTCGTGTTCCGTAGCAGATGCGCCGGGCGAGCAGCATCCGAGCAGCCCCCAGAGTTCAGGAGTCCGGAAGTGCCCCAGCCAGTAGCGTTTGTCACCGGTGCGTCGACCGGTATCGGTTTTGAAACGGCGAAGAAGCTCGCGGCGCACGGTTTCACCGTGTACGCCGGGGCCCGCCGGGTGGAGAAGATGGAGCCGCTGAAGGCCCACGGTGTGACGGTCCTGTCGCTGGATGTGACGGACGAGGAGTCCATGAGCGCCGCCGTCGGCGAAGTGCTCGCCGCGCACGGCCGGATCGACGTCCTCGTCAACAACGCCGGTTACGGGTCCTACGGTTCGCTGGAGGAGGTGGACCTCGCCGAAGGCCGGCGCCAGTTCGACGTCAACATCTTCGGCCTGGCCCGGATGACGCAGCTGGTGCTCCCCGCGATGCGGGCCGCGGGCCGGGGGAGGATCATCAATGTGTCCTCCATCGGCGGGAAGATGTACGAGCCGCTGGGCGCCTGGTACCACGCCACCAAGTTCGCCGTGGAAGGCCTGAGTGACTCCCTGCGGATAGAGCTCAAGCCGCACGGCATCGACGTCGCGATCATTGAACCGGCGGGTACCCAGACGGAATGGGGCGCGATCTCCGGCGAGAGCCTGCTGGCCACGTCCGGCCACGGCCCCTACATGGATCAGGCGAAGATCGTGGCGGCGGCGCTGGCGTCCACCGACGGTTCCGCGATGTCCACCCATCCGGACGTGATTGCGGACGCGATCGTGCACGCCGCGACGTCCCCGCGCCCGAAGACCCGCTATCCGGTGGGCAAGGGGGCGCGGGCCATCCTGCTGCTGCGCCGCCTGCTGCCGGACCGGGTGTTCGATGTCGTGATCTGGAACATTTACAAGCGGTTCCCGGCCTAGCATCCCCCGGCGGGGCCGTGGGGGCTAGATGCGGTATTCGATCAGGTATTCGGCCGGGTCGACGGCGGGTTTGGTCTCGCGCTGCGCGTCCCGGTGGCGCCAGGTGGCCGGCACGCCGGTAAGGATCGATTCGGCCGGGGCGTCCTTGACCACGACGGCGTTGGCGCCCACGGCGCTGTCCCGGCCGATGGTGATGGGGCCCAGGATCTTGGCCCCGGCGCCGATCACTACGCGGTCCTCGATGGTGGGGTGCCGCTTGACCTTCGCCAGGGATCGCCCGCCGAGGGTGACGCCGTGATAGATCATGACGTCCTCGCCGATTTCGGCCGTCTCGCCGATGACCACGCCCATGCCATGGTCGATGAAGAAACGCCGGCCGATCGTCGCACCGGGGTGGATCTCGATCCCGGTAAGGAACCGGGCGAGCTGGGAAATCAGCCGCGCCGGGAACCGCAGGGCAGGGTTCTGCCACAGCCTGTGCGTCAGGCGGTGGAACCAGATCGCATGCAGGCCGGAGTAGGCAAAGAAGTTCTCAAAAGAACCCCGAGCCGCCGGGTCATGCGACCGGGCGGCATCGAGGTCTTCTTTAAGTCTTGCGAAAAAGCTCACAAAGACCTTTCTACAGGAATCGTGGGACAGCGGGCTGGACTCAGCCGCGGATATCGTCGTACAGCACGGTGGAGATGTAGCGCTCACCGAAGTCGCAGACAACAGCAACAATGAGTTTACCGGCGTTCTCCGGGCGCTTGGCCAGTTCAAGGGCCGCCCAGACGATCGCGCCGGAGGAAATGCCGCCCAGGATGCCTTCCTTGACGCCGAGGTCACGGGCGACGCGGACAGAATCTTCCAGGGTGGCGTCCAGGACCTCGTCGTAGACGTTGGTGTCCAGGATTTCCGGGATGAAGTTGGCGCCGAGGCCCTGGATCTTGTGCGGGCCGGCGGGGCCGCCGCTGAGGAGGGCGGAGTCCTTCGGCTCTACGGCCACGATCTGCACGCCGGGCTTGCGCTCCTTGAGGACCTGTCCGACGCCGGTCACGGTTCCGCCGGTGCCGACGCCGGCCACGAAGATGTCCACCTTGCCGTCGGTATCGGTCCAGATTTCCTCCGCGGTCGTCCTGCGGTGGACCTCGGGGTTGGCTTCGTTGGCGAACTGCTGGGCCCAGATCGAGTTCTCCGTGCTGGCGACGATCGCCTGGGCCTTCTCGACGGCGCCGCGCATGCCCTCGGAACCCGGGGTCAGCACGATTTCGGCACCGTAGGCACGGAGCATGACACGGCGTTCCGTGGACATGGTTTCCGGCATGGTCAGGATGACTTTGTAACCGCGTGCCGCCCCGACCATGGCAAGGGCGATGCCGGTGTTGCCGGAGGTGCCTTCGACGATGGTTCCGCCGGGCTTGAGGGCACCGGACTTCTCGGCAGCATCAACAATGGCGACGCCGATGCGGTCCTTGACGCTGTTGGCCGGGTTGTAGAACTCCAGCTTGACGGCCACCGTAGCGTCGAGCCCCTCGGTGAGCCGGTTGAGCCGAACCAGCGGAGTGCCGCCAACCAGCTGGGTAACATCGTCATAGATCCGTGCCATGTGGATATGTGCCTATCTCTGAAGAGGGGATTGCTGAGGTCAGCGTAACGAGCGCGCGCGGACCCTAGCTAAGCATTAAGCCATGCAGAGTAATATTTCCTGGCCTTGGCCAGCTTCGGGTTGATGATCACCTGGCAATAGCCCTGCTCCGGATATTTGGCGTAGTAGTTCTGGTGGAAATCCTCCGCCACATGGAACACGGGCAGCCGGCTGACCTCGGTCACAATCCGGTGTCCCCACAGCGGCTGGTTGCGGTCGATCGCCTCTTCGAAGAGGATCTTCTCGTCCGTCGTCTGGTAGAACATCGAGGAGCGGTACTGGGTCCCGACGTCGTAACCCTGCCGGTTCAGCGTGGTGGGGTCGTGGAGCGCGAAGAACATGTCCAGGATGACCTCCGCCGGGATCACATCCTCGTCGAAGGTCACCGCCACGACCTCGGCGTGGCCGGTGGTTCCCGAGCACACGGAATAGTAGTCGGGGTCGCGGTCATGCCCTCCGGTGTAGCCCGACACGACCGAGCTGACGCCCTTGGTTATCTGGTAGACGGCGTCGAGGCACCAGAAGCAGCCCCCGCCGAGTACAAAAGTTCTCATGCCCTGTTCAATGGTTGAACGGCCCGGATGATTCCCGAAGCCGCCTGTTTAATGCCCTCGGACGTGGGGCCGGTCACTCCATAAGGTAAGAATGAGGTTATGGAACCAGTGAACACCGACGTTTCAGTTGAGCCGGCCCGAGGCACTGAGGCTGCCACCGGCACGGCCACAGACGCTGCCGCCACGATCGGAACCATCCTGCTCGCCGTCGAGGAACTCTGGCCCGAATCACTTGCCGAGGAATGGGACGAGGTGGGCCTCGTGGCCGGGCATCCCTCGGCCGGCGTGAGCCGGATCCTCTTCGCCGTCGACCCGACGCTGGAAGTGATCGAGGAGGCCATCGAATTTGGCGCCGAACTGCTGATCACACACCACCCGCTGCTGCTTCGAGGCGTGACATCGGTCGCGGCCAATACGGCCAAGGGCAAGGCCGTCCACCGCCTGATCGAGTCAGGAACCGGCCTCCTGACCGTCCACACCAACGGCGATTCCGCCGTCGGAGGCGTATCCGATGTCCTGGCCGATGCCCTTGGGCTGCAGAACGTGGCACCGCTGACTCCGGCCGCGAACGGGCTCCCGGAGGAAGGCATCGGCCGGGTCGGTGACCTGCCCGACGTCCTGACCCTGGGCGACTTCGCGGCGCGGGTTTTCGGCATCCTCCCGTCCGTCGCCGGCGGGGTGCGGGTATCCGGCGACCCGGACGGCCTCGTCGGGCGCGTCGCCGTGTGCGGCGGCGCCGGGGATTCCCTGTTCGGCGCCGTCCGGGCCAGCAACGCCGACGTCTACGTGACGGCGGATCTTCGGCACCATCCGGCGTCGGAAGCCCGCGAGGGCGCCGTCGGCGGCCGGCCCTACCTGATCGACGTCTCACACTTCGCCAGCGAGTGGCTGTGGCTGCCTGCGGCCGCGGCGGCGCTCGGGAACGTCCTGACCGACCAGGGGCACGAGGTGGACATCCGGGTCAGCAGCACCAACAGCGACCCCTGGGACTTCATTCTGACTCCGGGCGGGGACTAGAGTCTACTAAGCGCCGATAAGGTGCCCGGCCCCGGCCGGAAGGGAACAAGCGGAGGTAATAGTGGCCAAGGCAGCACCGGCGGAACAGTTGAAGTTGCTCGAATTGCAGGGACTCGATGCGAAGCTCAAGTCCCTGTCCAACCGCCGCCTGGCCCTTGAAAGCGACTCCCGGATCACCGATCTTGAAGCCGCCCTCAGTGTTGCGCACAGCGAGCTCGGTGGCGCGAAGATGGCCGTCCACGACGCCGAACTGGAACTGAAGCGCGCCGAGGCGGACGTGGAGCAGGTGGCGTCCCGGATCGAACGCGACGAGGCGAAGCTCAACAGCGGCACCGGCCTGTCCAAGGACCTCGTGGCCCTGCAGCGTGACCTTGTCTCGCTCAACAAGCGCCGCTCGGACCTCGAAGACGTCGAGTTGGAGGTCCTGGAACGGCTGGACTCGCTGCGGCTGAGGCAGGCGGCCCAGCAGCAGATCGTCGATGACATCCAGGGCTCGTTCGGCGTCATCCGCGCCGAACTGGATGAGGCGCTGGCCGAGATCGCCGCGGAGGCCACCGTGGTCCGCGGACGCCGCGCAGAATTCGCCGCAGGGCTGGACGCGGGCCTGCTGGCAGTCTACGAGAAGACCCTGGCGAAGCGCGGCGTCGGCGCAGCCCGGCTGTTCCACGGCACCTCCGAAGGCTCCGGCATGCAGCTCAGCCCCGGGGATCTGGCGGAGATCAAGGCCGCGGCCGAGGACGACATCGTGTTCTGCCCGGATTCGGGCTGCATCTTGGTCCGCTCGTCCGAGTGGGTCTAGCCTCGACCCCCAAGTAACCCGCATTAGGTGCCGTTTTGGGCGCCCAAAACGGCACCTAATGCGGGTCAGTTGGGCAGGATGATGTTCAGGGTGTGCGGCTTCCGGGCCGTGCCCTGGACGAGTTCGGCGGTCCACTTCTCGGCCGAGGCCTTCAGCAGCTGCGCGGGGGTCTGCGGCGCCTTGCCGCGGCGCTGCAGCAGATGCCGCGCCAGCTCGCCGCGGGTGTGCTTGGCAAAATGGCTGACAACCTTGCGCACACCGTCAACCTCGCTGAAGACATTCACCGCGACAGTCTGCGCAGGCGGGGGAGTCCACGCCGCCGTGTAGGTGCTGGAGCGGCAGTCCACCAGCAGTTCGCCGTCCGTGGCGGCGGTAAGGGCATCCGTCAGCGCCGGCTTCCAGAAGGACGCCAGCCGTCCGACGTCGGGCAGCGCAGTCGCCATCGACAGCCGGTAGGCCGGCACCCGGTCCGCGAAGCGGATAGCGCCCCAGAGCGCGGAAATGACCAGCACGGACCCGTCCGCCTTCTTGCGTTGCGACGCCGTCAGGGAGTCGTAGCCCAGTGCGTCGTACAGCACGCCGGAATAGACCTGGTGCGCGGGGGCCGCCGGTTCGGCATGCAGCCGGGTGTTGCGTTCGACGTCGGCCTTAAGCGAGGCGCCGACGCCGAGCAGCGCCAGGGCATCCTCGTGCGCGCTGACCGTCCCGAGGGATTCCAGGACTTTGGCCCGGCAGGTGTTGAGTCCGGGAAAGCTCAGCGAGGTCCAGTCGACGGCGTTGCCGCCAACAGCGGGGGTCTTGCCCTCGGAGGGCGGCAACAGAATCAGCACCGTTCGATCTTACCGGCGCCCGATCAGGCCGGGTGTCCGACGACGGCCTACGCCGCCTTGATCGCTGTGGCGGACGCCGGCGCTGCCGCCTGGGCCGCCTGGTTTTCGCGGGCAAGGAAGGCGGAGAGCTCCCCGATGGTGCTCATCAGGGGTGCAGGGAAGACGACGGTGGTGTTCTTGTCCACACCGATTTCGACCAGGGACTGGAGGTTGCGCAGCTGCAGGGCCAGGGGATGCGCCATCATGATGTCCGAGGCCGCGCCCAGGGCGGCGGCGGCGATGGACTCGCCCTCCGCCGCGATGATCTTGGCCCGCTTCTCCCGCTCTGCCTCCGCCTGCCGCGCCATGGCACGCTTCATGCTCTCGGGCAGCTGGATATCCTTGAGCTCCACCAGGGTGACCTCAACGCCCCATTCCAGCGTGAGGGCATCCAGGATCTCCCGGATATCGCTGTTGATGCGTTCGGTCTCGGACAGCGTCTGGTCCAGGCTGTGCCGGCCGACGACTTTCCGAAGCGTGGTCTGTGCGATCTGGTTGATGGCCGCAGCCACGTTCTCAATCGCCACGACGGACTTCACGGCATCGACCACCCGGTAGTACGCAACTGCGGAGATGTCGACGCTCACATTGTCCTGGGTGATGATGCCCTGCGACTGGATCGGCATTGTCACGATCCGCAGGCTGACGAGCGGGAGCCTGTCGATCACCGGAATGATGAAGCGCAGCCCGGGCAATCTCACCCCGACGACCCTGCCCAGCCGGAAGAGGACGCCCTGCTCGTACTGGCGCACAATCCGGATGGACATCCGGGCCAGCGTCAGCAGCAGTATGACGACGACGATGAGAATGACGACGCTGGTGAGGTCCATCCGGATCTCCTCCTGATTGCCGGAATTTGTTTGCATGAAGAGCCCTACAGTGCGGAGCCCGCAGGATAATCTCCCGGTTCCATTGTCCCACCGGGGCGCGGAAAAGGACCGGGATCCGGGGGCCCGTCTGCCCTCCGGGACTGCGGCCGTGCCGGGCGCAAGGAGCCCGTAGAATGGACAGCGGATGGGTTGGCCAGGCGGCCGCGCGTCACGCAAGTGGCTCGAGGAACGTCCGGGCTCCGCAGGGCAGGGTGGTGGGTAACGCCCACTCGGGGTAACCCGCAGGACAGTGCCGCAGAGAACAGACCGCCTGCCTGCCGCGTGTGCTTGCACAGGCGGCAGTGCAGGTAAGGGTGAAACGGTGGTGTAAGAGACCACCAGCTTCCCGGGTGACCGGGAAGGCTAGGTAAACCCCACCCGGAGCAAGGCCAGACAGGGCACGTTTGAGGGCTGCTCGCCCGAGTGTCCGGGTAGGCCGCTGGAGGGCGTCGGCAACGGCGTTCGTAGATGGATGGCCGCTACTCCCGTGCCGGTAACGGCGCGGGAACACAGAACCCGGCGTATCGGTCAACCCATCCCACCCACGCCGCGGCGCCGGCCGCCCCCGCAGGTGTGAGTGATTTCACGCCGCACCCGCCACCGGCAGCCGCGCCGCCGCCCTAGAATGGTTAGCGAACGTAGAAGTTCTGCCGCCGGGTCTGCGTTCGCAGCCGGTGGCTTTTCTTTGCACTTCATGCAGGCGCCCGGGGTGGACCGAATCCCCGCCGGCGGCTAGGTTCCGGACACCCTCCGGCGGCCGACTTCCATATACGCGGACGTATGTGGTGGATTTTAGGAAGGTAGTTCTGTGAGCCAGACATCAGATTCTTGTCTTGATACGTGGATGGGCCGGGAGGCGCTCGCCGAGGCCATGATTCCACTCATCGGCCGGCTGTACCGCGAGAACAACGTGGTGACCAGCATCCACGGCCGCAGCCTGATCAACAAGTCCACCATGAGCATCCTGAAGGCGCACCGTTTCGCCCGCCGGATGAGCAAAGAAGAGCTGCGCCTCGAAGAGACCGCTCCGCTGCTGGAGGCCCTGACAAAGCTGGAACTGGGTGCGGCCGCCATTGACGTCGCCCGACTCGCCGAAAAGTACCGGGCCGAAGGCAACGGCGCCACCCTTGATGAATTCCTCCGTGAAGAACTCGCCGAGGTCGTGGGCAAACGCGGCGCCGACGACCGCACCAGCACCGACGTCGTCCTCTACGGCTTCGGACGCATCGGCCGGCTCCTGGCCCGCCTCCTGATCGAAAAGGCCGGTGGCGGCCACGGCCTGCGCCTGCGCGCCATCGTGGTCCGGCGAGGCTCGGACAACGACCTGACCAAGCGCGCCAGCCTGCTGCGCCGCGACTCGGTCCACGGCTCCTTCGAGGGCACCATCAAGGTGGACCTCGAGAATGACACCATCACCGCCAACGGCGTCCAGATCCAGGTCATCTACTCGGACAACCCGGCCACGGTTGACTACACCGCCTACGGCATCCACGACGCGCTTGTCGTCGACAACACGGGCCGCTGGCGCGACGCCGAAGGGCTGTCCCAGCACCTGCAGAGCAAGGGCGTCTCCCGCGTGCTGCTCACTGCACCGGGCAAGGACGAGCTGAAGAACATCGTGCACGGCATCAACCACGGCTCGATCACCGAAGCCGACAAGATCGTCAGCGCGGCCTCCTGCACCACCAACGCCATCACCCCCGTGCTGAAGGCCATCAATGACCGCTACGGCGTCGTGCACGGCCACGTCGAGACGGTCCACTCCTTCACCAACGACCAGAATCTGATCGACAACTTCCACAAGGGTGACCGGCGCGGACGCTCCGCCGCCCTCAACATGGTCATCACCGAGACGGGTGCCGCCAAGGCGGTCGCCAAGGCCCTGCCGGAACTCCAAGGCAAGCTCACGGGCAATGCCATCCGCGTCCCCACCCCGGACGTTTCCATGGCCATCCTGAACCTGAGCCTGGAAAACGGCACCAGCAAGGACGAGGTCAACGAATACCTGCGGGAAATGTCGCTGCACTCGGAGCTGCGCAAGCAGATCGATTACATCGATTCCCCCGAGGTTGTCTCCACAGACTTCGTTGGCTCCCGCCGGGCAGGCATCGTCGACGGCCTGGCCACCATCTCCAACGACAAGAATCTTGTGCTCTACGTCTGGTACGACAACGAGTTCGGCTACAGCTGCCAGGTTGTCCGCGTCATGGAGGAAATGGCCGGCGTGAACCCGCCGTCGTTCCCCGCCAAGGACGCGGCCTCGGTCCTGGCCGCCGCCGGTCTCTCCGTCGAGGCCTGATAGACGCGCCTCATAGCGGCGGACTGACCGCACATCCCTGACCGGGACTTATTTGCTCCTTTCCCGGCCGATGCTCTGGAATCGGCCGGGAAAGGGAACCACAATGGAGCCATGGAACAGAACCCCGCTGTGGAGCATGAAACCACCCTGGAGCACGCACTGGACATTGCGCGGCGGAACGCCAAGGAAGCCCAGCGCCTCCTCGACGATGCCCTCGCCAAGCACGGGGCCGGCGAGATCGACGACGCCAGGGTCAACCAGTTGCGGGCGCTGCTGGACGTAGCCAATGAAGACCTCAGGCGCGTGACCAAGGAGCAGTAACCTGGCCAGCTGTCCTCCACACTGTTGATAACACCTTCAATGTCGGAGCCCTGGCCTAGGCTTTGGGGGTGCAGCAGGAAAACCCCCACCGGAAAACGTCGTGAGCATCACCTGGACGGAGTTCCGGCGTGCCCGCCGGCGTTCCCGCCAGGCCTGGGTCCTGCTGGCTGCCGTGGCCGCGGCGTTACTCGGATGCCTGTTCTGGTTCTTCACCGCAGGCCAGTTCGCCGCGTCGGAGCCCCCGTCCACCGGCCCCACCGAAGCCCCGGTGCTGGCCGACGGCTGGATGAAAGCCGTGGCTCCTGTCCGCCCCGTCCCGCAGGGAGCGGCGGCCGCCGCGCTGGAAACCCTTGCGGTCAAGGGCCGCGCCGCCAAGGACAACTATGACCGGAGCGCCTTCGGCCAGGCCTGGCTGGACGTTGACCGCAACGGCTGCGACACCCGCAACGACATCCTCCGCCGCGACCTGGCCGACGCCGAATTCACCGAAGGTTCGCGGTGCCGGGTGGCCGGCGGGACATTCCAGGAACCGTACACGGGCCGCGCCATCACCTTCCGCCGGGGGGCAGAGAGCAGCAAGGACGTGCAGATCGACCACGTCGTGGCCCTCGGCGACGCCTGGCAAAAAGGGGCCCAGCAGCTTACCGCGGAACAACGCCAGCACCTGGCAAACGATCCGCTGAACCTGATCGCCGTCGACGGTCCCGCTAACCAGGACAAGAGCGCGTCCGACGCCGCCACCTGGCTGCCGCCGAACAAGGCCTTCCGCTGCCACTACGTCGCCCGGCAGATCTCCGTCAAGGCGGCCTACCGGTTGTGGGTGACCCCGGCGGAGAAGGAGGCGATGAAGCGGGTCCTCGGCGCGTGCCCCCAGCAGCAGACCATTGTTCCGCGCCCGGGAACCGGCCCTGAAGCCCAGGCTCATTGACAGGCAAAGTACCGGGGGTCTAGAACTGGGCGTGTCAGCTACAACCCACCATTCTAGGAGCAGAAATGGCTTCCACCGCCTACGGAGTTGTGCACTTTTTTCCCGGGGGAACCAAGGAACAGTACGAGGCGTCCATCGCCGCGGTTCATCCCGGTGAAGGCCGCTTGCCGGAGGGCCAGGTCTTTCACGCCGGTGGCGCTTCTGCCGGTGGATGGACAATCATGGCGGTCCATGAATCGAAGGAGAGCTGGGAGAAATTCCGCGACGGCATCCTCATGCCCCGGATGCAGGCCGGCATCGAGGGCGGGTTTGCCTCGCCGCCTGAGGAGACCGTCGTCGACCTGTACAAGGTGATGCCCTGATCGGCGCTCCAGCAGCCCACTGGCCACGCTAGGGCCGGCCCTCCACCGCAGCCGCGAGACCGGACTCGAGACGTTCGACGTCGGCCCGGTTGCACAGCTCGGTGGCGGGCGTCGTCACTGTCGCGGTTCCGGCGGCGACGGCCGCCCGGAACGCCGCCTCAAGAGTGCGCCCCTGCGCCAACCGCAGCACAAAGGCGGCGAGGAAGCTGTCGCCGGCTCCGACGGTGCTTCGCACCTGCACCTGCGGCACGGACAAACGAAGTGTTCCAGACTTCGAGGCGAGCACGGCGCCTTCGCCGCCAAGGGTCAGGGCGACGTGTTCCGCGGAGCCGTCCGCCACGAGGGCGGAGGCCGCCTCGACCTGGCTCTCATCGCTCTCGAGCGCTGCTCCGACATGGACGCCGAGCTCCCGCCGGCTGGGTTTGACCAGGAAGACCCCCTCGGCGAGAGCCTCGGCGAGTGCCGGCCCGGAGGCATCCACGATGCAACGCGCATCGTGCCCGCGGGCCAGGCGGGCCACCCTGGCATAGAAGTCGTCAGGAACCCCCGGCGGCAGGCTGCCGCTGGCGACCACGTATCCGCCCACCGGGATGGACTCTTCGACGAGTGCCAGGCAGGCGCGCCATTCGGACTCACTCAACTCCGGGCCCTGGAGAACGAAGCGGAACTGCTTTCCAGTCGTCGTCTCATCGACGGTGAAGTCCTCGCGGGTACTGCCCTGAATCGGCACCACCAGGGTGGGGATCCGTTCGGCTTCGATAAGCCGTCGGTATGCCTCCCCGGTGGGTCCACCGGCGGTGTAGACCGCCAGCGTCCGCCCTCCCAGGCGTTGCACGACCCGGGCCACATTCACCCCGCCGCCGCCCGGGTCAAGACGGCTGGGGCTGCACCGCAACTTGTGGCCGCTGGTGACCTGTTCAGTCGACGTGCTGATGTCCAGGGCAGGATTCACGGTGAGCGTGAGAATAGGCTGCATCGCCGTCCGTGTTGAGGCTTCCATGCGCCCAAGCATAGAAGACCGGGCCCGGAGCGCCCGTAAGGCAGGGACGGCGTCCCCTTGTGGGCAGTCAGCTGCTCCGCAAGAATGGGCGCGGCAGGGATTTCCGTCTGCCGCGACGACTGGAACGGGAAGCATGGCACATCGTAAGGACGGCGCGGCCAAGGGGCGCGGCGGCAAAGGGATCGGGCCTGGACACGCGGGGGAGCGGTCCGTCCGGCTTGACCTCGACACCTATGAAGCCGAGATGTTGCGTCTCCAGGCTGAGCTGGTCGCGCTTCAGGAATGGGTCCGCAGCACCGGTGCGCGGGTGTTGGTGATTTTTGAGGGACGGGACGCCGCCGGCAAGGGGAGCGCCATCAAGCGGGTCACGGAGTACCTCAATCCGCGCGTTGCCCGGATAGTGGCGTTGCCGTCCCCGACGGAAAGGCAGCGCGGGGAATGGTACTTCCAGCGCTATGTGGAGCATCTTCCGGCGGCCGGGGAGATCGTCCTGATGGACCGTTCCTGGTACAACCGGGCCGGCGTCGAACATGTGATGGGCTTCTGCACGCCCGAGGAACATAAGCGCTTCATGGCGCAGTGTCCGGTTTTTGAACGGCTGCTGATCCAGGACGGCATTCTGCTCTTCAAGTACTGGTTCTCGATCAGCCATGAAGAGCAGGAGCGGCGCTTCAAGTCCCGGCTGGATGATCCGCTGAGGCAATGGAAGCTCTCACCGATGGACCGGGAAGCGATCCTCCGGTGGGAAGACTACTCGCGGGCCAAGGACGAAATGTTCGTGCAGACGGACACCGCCGAATCGCCCTGGTACGTGGTGGAAGCGGAGGACAAACGCCGGGCCCGGATCAACATGATCGCGCATCTGCTCTCCGGCATCGACTACACCGAGGTGCGGACGGAGCCGGTGACTTTGCCAAAGAGGCCCCAGGCGGTCAACTACACCCGCCCGCCACGGGAACTCTTCCGCTATGTTCCGGACTACGCGGCGAGCCTCGAAAAGCACCAACACCGGTAGCCCTCCGCCGGGCACTGCCGGCAGTCGTCAGTGCCCGAACGGGTCCGGGTCCACGCCGGGCATCCAGGTCAGCCCCGGGACGCCCCAGCCGCTCTTCTTGGCCTGCTTCATCGCCTTGCGCGAGTACCGGTCGATCAGCCTGTTGACGTAGAGCTTGCCGTCGAGGTGGTCGTACTCGTGCTGGAGCACGCGCGCGAACCAGTCCGTCGCCTCGAACTCCACCGGCTTACCGTAGCCGTCGAAGCCCTGCACACGCACCCACTCGGCGCGCTTGAGCGGGTACTGGCCGCCGGGGAAGGACAGGCACCCTTCCACTTCCTCGTCCGGGTCCGGCAGAGCGCCGGAGACCTTGGAGAGGGTCAGTACCGGGTTAACCACAACACCGGAGGGCGGGACGCCGTCGTCGTTTTCGAACTTGTAGATGAAGAGCCGCTTGCCCACCCCGACCTGCGGCGCGGCCAGGCCGACGCCGTTGGCGGCGTCGTTGGTCTCGAACATGTCGGCGATCAGCGTCCGGAGTCCGTCGTCGAAGACTTCCACCTCGGCGGCCCGGCGGTGCAGCACGGGCTCGCCCCAGATCACGATGGGCAAAACTGTCATATCAGTTGGTTCCTCCCGTGCTGTCGGCAGCTTGTCTTGTGACGGTCAGTCGGCGATGGTGCGGCCGACGACGTCGCGCATGATCTCATTGGTGCCGCCGAAGATGGTGAGCAGCCGGGCCGCGAGGTAGGCCTGCGCCACGGGGTATTCCAGGATGTAGCCGTAGCCGCCGTGCAGTTGGAGGCAGCGGTCGGTCACGGACTTGGCGCGCTCGGAGGCCCACAGCTTCACGCGGGCGGCGGACGCGGCGTCGAGTTCCCCGGCATTGAACGCAAGGATCGCCTGGTCCACATACGTCTCGGTGACCTCGACCTCGGTGAGGATGTCGGCGAGTTCAAAGCGGCTGTTCTGGAAGTCGATGATCCGTTCGCCGAAGGCGTTGCGCTCCTTCGTGTAGCGCACGGTCGCCTCATAGATGGCGCGGACGACGGCGGAGCTCGCCACGGCGATCGCGAGCCGGCCCTGGGGGAGTTGCTCGGCGGCGTACTGCAGGCCCTTGCCTGCCTCGCCCACGAGATCGGCGTGCGGGACGCGGACGTTGTCGAAGAACAGCTCCGCAGTGTCGGAGGCCTTCAGCCCCATCTTGTCCAGCTGCTTGCCGGTGCTGTAGCCCTCGCCCTTCCGGACCATGAACAGCGAGAACGAATCGTGGCTGCCGCGGCCGGTGCCGCCGTCGGTCCGGGCCAGGACGAGGGACGCGTCCCCGGAGATGCCGTTGCCGATGAACGTCTTCTGGCCGCTGACCAGCCAGTCGTCGCCGTCGCGCACTGCCTTGGCGCGGATGCCGCGCAGGTCGGAGCCGGCACCGGGTTCGGTCCAGGCGATGGAGGTGACCGTCTCGCCGGACACCATGCCGGGAAGCCAGCGCGACTTGAGGTCCTCGGAGCCGTAGGCCAGCAGGTGGGGGAGGACCAGGTCGTCATGCAGGTGGAAGGCAAGGCCGACGGCGAGGTGGTTGCTCCTGGCGAATTCCTCGTCCAGCACGGCGCGGAATCGGTAGTCGTCCATGCCCATGCCGCCGAACTCCTCGGGGACCGCGAGTCCCAGCAGGCCCTGCCCGCCCGCCGCCGTCCACAGCTCCCGGGACATCATGTGGTCCTTGTCCCACTGGGCGTAATGAGGGGCCACCGCACGCGCATTGAACTCGGCAGCCATCTCGCGGAACATCTCGTGGTCTTCTTCAAAGAGCTTGCGCTTCATGGCGGTTCCTTCCATAGACAGATCCGGGGACAGACGGGACCGGACAGACAACAAAGGCCGCACCGGATAACCGGTACGGCCTTTGTCTAAGGTCGGACAATCACTGCCGTCCTTCATGAGGGTGAGCGACGGGGGTTGAACCCGCGACCTCCTGGACCACAACCAGGCGCTCTGCCAACTGAGCTACGCCCACCATGTGCCTCGGCACGCCTTCCGGCTTACCGGCTGGCTGAAAAGGCAACGACAAATAGCTTACCTGTTGTTCGGGGGTGGTTTTGCCACTTTTGGGAAATTCGCCAAAATTTCCGCAAAACGTGGCGCAGATTACATCCCCGGCCAGCCCTCGGAGGCTACTCGGCGGGTGCTGACGTCGTTGCCCCGGCGGCGTCTGCCGGGGCGTCCGCGGTGCCCATGATCCGCCTGGCGATCTGCTGTGCCGTGGCGCTCGCCGGCCCAGGCGCGGGGACAAAGATGGCCTCGCGGTAGTAGCGGAGTTCGTCGATGGAATCCTTGATGTCGCCCAGTGCGCGGTGGCCGCCGAGCTTGGCCGGCGACTGGAAGTAGGCCCGGGCGAACCAGCGCCGGGAGAGTTCCTTGATGGTGCTGACGTCGATGACCCGGTAGTGCAGGTGCTCCACGATCTCGGGCATGTCCCGGGCGAGGAAGACGCGGTCCGTTCCCACCGAGTTGCCGCCCAGCGGGGCTTTCTTGGGGTCCGGCACCCACTTCTTGATGTATTCGAGCACGGCGGCCTGCGCCTCGGCCATGGTCTTGCCCTGCGGGAGTTCCGTCAGCAGGCCGGACTGGGTGTGCATGTCGCGGACGAAGTCGTTCATCTGGGCAAGCGCGGCGTCGTCCGGCTTGATGACGACGTCGACGCCGTCACCCAGGATATTAAGCTCCGAGTCCGTCACCAGGGCGGCGACCTCGATGAGGGCGTCCTTGATGTTGTCCAGGCCGGTCATTTCGCAGTCGATCCAGACGATGCGTTCATTAGATATAGGCACCCGCCCAGCCTACCGTTCCGCCGCCCCAGAGCCGTCCGGTGCTAGGATTTCGGGTACGCGGCCGTCGAAATTTTTCGTCATCGCGGCATGCCCCGGGCCGGATCCGTCGGCCGGCTGAGGGCGGAAACGTACCCCACAACAGATTGGACGATCCTGAGATGACGGCGCCTGTACCTGCGGCGGGGATCACGGCTGCCGGTACGTCCCGCACCTCCCAGGCCGCAGTTGTTGCTGACGTGGACAACCCGCGTTCCCCCATACTTTCCGGGTTCCTGGGATCAATGTTCATGGCGATCGGTTCGCTGGGCGTCGGCTGGCTTGCCCCGGTGTCCGAACTCCGCAGGGTTCCCCTCTTCATCTGGATGCGCACCGAAGCCGTCGGCGTGGGCCTGTGCATCGTGCTGCTGGCCGTCGGGGGCATGCTGCTGGTCCGTGCCTGGCTGCGGCTGGGCCAAAGGGTCCGCGTCTGGGGAGCGGGGGCGCGCAAGGCCACGCTCCAGGCAGTCGTGGCGTGGGGCCTTCCCATGATGTTCTCCGTTCCGCTGTTCAGCAGGGACGTCTACGCCTACATCGGCCAGGGCCGCCTGATGGTGGAAGGCTTCAACCCGTACCAAAACGGCATCTCGGCGCTGTCGAACTACTTCCAGCTCGGCGCGGACAAAATGTGGACCGAGGCGCCGGTCCCGTACGGGCAGCTCTTCCTCTGGATTGAACAGTTCGTCGTCTGGTCCACCAATGTGCAGCCTGAAGCCAGCATCATGCTGTTCCGCCTCGCGGCGCTGCTCGGGATCGTCCTGTGCGTGATCTACGTGCCCAAGCTCGCCGAACTCCACGGCGTCAATCCGCACCGGGCCCTGTGGCTGACGGCCGCCAACCCGTTGTTCCTCACCAACTTCATCGCCAGCGTCCACAACGACGCCCTCATGATCGGCCTGGCCCTGGCCGGCCTCTACTACTGTGCGACCAGGCGGGTCGTCTTCGGCCTGGTGCTGGTGACGCTGTCCATCTCGGTCAAACCCATAACGATCGTCTTCCTGCCGTTCATCGGCCTGCTCTGGGCGGGAAAGAACGCGGGCTGGCCCCGGAAGATCCTTTTCTGGGGGCTCACCGCCGGGGTCAGCCTGGCGCTCCTGTATGCCATGAGCCTGGTCAACGGCTTCGGCTTCGGCTGGATCAACGGTCTCTCGGCCCCGGGCAGCATCTGGATCTGGTACGCCCCCGTCGGCCTGCTCGGGCTGGTGGTCGCCTCCATCTCAAACGCCTTCGGGCTGGACGGCTGGGGGATGGCCAAGTGGGTGTACGACGCCGGTAAACTGCTGGCCCTCGGGATCGTCGCCTGGCAGATCTTCCGCGGGGACCACGATCGGCTGATGCGGCGCCTGACCCTGGCGTTCGCCGCCGTCGTCTTCCTGGCCCCGATGATCCAGTCCTGGTACGTTGTCTGGCTCATTCCGCTCTTTGCCGTCACGGGCATCCGCGACGACTGGCAGGTCAAGGCGCTCTACTTCATGGTCTCCTTCTTTATGGTCTACGCGATCTCGGACCAGCTGGAAGTCTTCCCCTACCTGCAGACCGCGGACCTCGGCCTGGCCCTTGCCTTGGCACGCAACGCCGCGGCCATCATCGCCCTGCTGTTTGCCCTGTACCTGATCTTCCTGGATCCGCGGACCAAGCTGCTGTTCAGCAAATCGGACGAACCGGTCACCACCCGCCCGGTCATCTGACTGCTTCTCCAGGTTCCGGGGCCGCGCCGGTAAGGCAGGCAGGTTCCTGAGTGCGTCCCGGCGTGACAGCGGGCTGAGTTCTTCGCCGTTCCGCAGCACGAAGGCGCTGACCCAGGCCGGATCCGTCTTGGCTTACCCGCGCAGCGCCCAGCCGATCGCCTTCCGTCCGCCAGGTCCCACCAGGCCCCGCTCCGGATGATCTCCTCGTACACCGCCAGCATGCCCAGCTCGCCGGCGGCCAGCCTGAGGCCGGTGAGGTCGATGGCCGCATATCGTTCCTCGCGCCACGTGGCACCGCGCCACAGTTCCAGCACTGTGGCTTTCAATTCATCGACGGCGGCCGGGGGCAGCCCGGCAGCGGCAGCCTTCACGATCCTGCGGACCTCCGGCACACGCACCCCCAGCGACGGCATCGGATTTGAGGTAGGCCTGCGCCCCTGCCGCCCGGAGGGGATCCGCAGCGCCCTGCAGCCCGGAACGGATCGCGGTCATCAGTTGGGTCTTGGCCATGGTGCCACTTTAGGCACCGGCCGCCAGGCCCTAAAGTTGATGCCAGCGGGCCGCCGGTCCGTGTCGGAAGGAAGCCGCATGTCGATGATCAAGAGTCCGGAAGAGATTGCCCTGATGCGCGAGGCGGGCCGGGTAGTGGCGAACGCACTGGCCAGGGTCAGGGACTCCGCTGCCGTCGGGGTCTCGCTCAAGGAACTGGATTCGGTGGCTGCGGCGACGATCGCGGACGCGGGAGCCACCCCGGCGTTCCTGAATTACCGGCCCCGCTGGGCCTCGGTTCCGTTCCCGGGGGTGATCTGCACCAGCGTGAACGACGCCGTGGTGCACGGCATCCCCAACGACTACCGGCTGCAGGACGGTGATCTGCTGAGCGTGGACTGCGGCGCCTTCCTGGCCGGTTGGTGCGGCGATGCCGCGGTCAGCTTCATCGTGGGGACTGCAGACCCGGTGGATCAGGCGCTTGTCGATGCGACGGAGGCGGCCCTGGCCCGCGGCATCGAGGCCGCCCGGATCGGGAACAAGATGGGTGATCTGGGCTATGCGATCGGCGGGGCGTCCCGCCGGGCGGGCTACGGTATGCTCGCAGACCACGGCGGCCACGGGATCGGCCGGACCATGCACGCGGATCCGCACGTCCCCAACGACGGCCGGCCCGGTCGTGGGATCAAGCTGACGGAGGGGCTGGTCATCGCCATCGAGCCGATGCTGATCCTGGGTGGCAAGGATGACTACTTCCACGACGACGATGAATGGACCCTGCGTTCGGCGAACGGGCGCAGGGCGGCGCACAGCGAACACACCGTGGCCATTACGGCCGACGGGCCCGTCATCCTGACCTTGCCCTGACAGGCTGCCGGCGGGGGCTACGCAAGTCAGGGCCGCCGCGGGGCGGCCAGCCGGACCGCTGTCCCGCTTGGGGCAGCGTCAGCTGCGCCCGGCTGGCTTGGCCCGCTGGCGGTGGGCTGCAAGCCGGAGCTGGATGATCCGGGCGGCTCCGGCAATGGCGACAAGCACGCCGCCGCCCACGGCGGCAATGAACAGGGCCATGCCGAGCGAGACTGCGCCGTCCAAACCGAAGAACTTCACGCTGACGGAGTCCTGGTTTTGCAGGATGAAGGCGATGAGCAGGATCAGCACAACGAGGGCGCTGGCAACGGCCACCCAGATCATTCCGGCGCGGGTAACCTCGTGCCGCGCCGGGCCGGCGGCACCAGGCCTCACTGCGAGTGGCGGCGTCTCCACTGTTTCAGCCCGCCCGGTGGCGGCTTCGGCGCCGCCGGCCGGGACCTGCGGCATTCCAGCCGGGGCGTCGCCGGGCGAGCTGGAAGCGGGCGCGCCGGGCTGCCGGGCCACCGTAGAACTATTGGGCTCAATATCGCGGGGTGTCTCGGTCATGACGGTAATTCCTCTCCAAGGTCGTCCCCTGGGACGGGACGGGCGGATCGACACCGCTTCGTGGATGCCGGCACGCAGGCCGGCACGCCAGGCAGGCCCGACGGGCCTGCCTGCTACGTCAATAGTAAGCGTACTGATGTTAGAGATGCGGATGCCGCCCGGGAAACGGCCCTCCGGCCCCCAGGACGCCTCAGGCGTATTCCACGAGCCCGATCAGGTTGCCTTCGCTGTCCTTGAAGAATGCGGATCGCCGGCCGTCCACCTCCGCAACCCCATCGGCCGTTTTGAAGCCAGGAAAATCGTAGTCTTCGAAGACGACGCCGGTGGCCCGCAGCGCCGACATCTCCGTGCCAAGATCGGTGACGCGGAAGCCCATCTGAGTGTGCCCGCCGCGATTCGGGTTGGGGGTGGGATAGACAAAGAAGCCGGACCCGCCCCCGGTTTCATAGCGGAGCCCTCCGCTGCTTTCCTCGACGGGAGACAGGCCCAACTTCTCCTGATACCACTGTTTTGCCCGCTCAATCTCGATGGCGGGCAGGGTCGTGTGGACGCTGGTTTCGCTCAACATTTTCGCCTCCGGAGTGGAAGGAACCGGCCAGGATGGCCTAAGGCGAATCCTAGACCCGGCGGCCCGGCGCCGATAGTGAATCATCGGCTGTTGGCACCGGACCCGGCGCGGTATAACGTCACAGCCAAGGAATGCCTTGTGGAGGAGGCGCATTGCCGTGACCATTGTGGACAATGCCGTGTACGTGGACGGCCACCGGACCGCGGACCCCGAGGATCTGGATGAGACGTATTTTCTCCTGCGGCAGCGCCAGGGCATGGCCTGGATCGGGCTCTACCGTCCGGACCCTGACGAGCTGCGTTCGGTGGCCGAGGAATTCGACCTGAGCCACCTGGCGGTGGAGGACGCGCTCGCCGGCCACCAGCGCGCGAAGCTGGAGCACTACGGCGACACCTTGTTCCTGGTGCTGCGGCCTGCCCGGTACCTTGACGATGTGGAGAAGGTCGAGTTCGGCGAGATCCATGTCTTCGCCGGCACGGACTTTGTGGTGACCATCCGCCGGGCAGAGTCTCCCGATCTGGCCCGGGTGCGCCGGCGTATGGAGTCCGAGCCTGAGTTCCTGGCTCTCGGACCGGACGCGGTGTTGTATGCGATTCTGGACCAGGTGGTGGACGAGTACGAACCGGTTGCGGCCGGGCTGGAAAACGACATCGATGAAATCGAAGATGATCTCTTCGCGGCCGATCCCGGGGTGTCGCGCAGGATCTACGAACTCTCGCGCCAGGTCATCACGTTCCAGCGCGCGACGGCCCCGCTTGCCGGAATCCTGCAGGCCCTCATGGGCAGCGGACCGGATGGGGTGCCGGACCCTGAATTGCAGGACCATTTCCGCGACGTCCTGGACCACGCCCTCAGGCTCGGGGAGCGGGTTGTGGCATTCCGCGCGCTGCTGCAAAATGCCTTGGCCGTCAACGCAGCCCTGGTGGCCCAGCGGCAAAACGACGAAATGCGCCTCCTGACGGAGTCGAGCTTCGCCCAAAACGAGCAGGTCAAGCGGATCTCGTCGTGGGCTGCCATCCTGTTCGCGCCGACCTTGATCGCATCGATCTACGGAATGAATTTCCGCGCCATGCCCGAACTCGACTGGGCTCTTGGCTACCCGATGGCCCTGGGCCTGATGATCGCCATGGGCCTGGTGCTGTACTGGACGTTCAGGCACAACAAATGGATCTAGGCGCTCGGGATTGGCCCGCGTTGGACCCGTAGTGGGGATCGCGGCTCTGACCTGCGGAAAGTTCCAGCAGGTCAGAGCCGCATTCTTGTGCCCCAGGAGGGAATCGAACCCCCGACCGGCGGATTAGAAGGCCGCTGCTCTATCCCCTGAGCTACTGGGGCACGTCGGCGTACCGGCCGGATGCTGCCGGGGACGCCTCAAAAAGTTTACCGTGTCACGCGCCCGACGGCGGTCAGGCGGCCAGACGGCCTGTCCTCCGGGCCCCGGACCTCTCCCCAACACCGTTTTCCTGCTGCGGTTATCCACATGGAGCGGCCGGTCCCTCGCGGTGCATGGCTCGCTGGATGAAGCTGGACATGCCTGCTAAGGGCACGACAATTCGAGACAGGACATGAGAATGAGTGACAACATCACGGTCCGTGGCTTCGTCGCCTCGGAGATCAGGAGTTCCACGACACCCGGTGGCGTGGCCACCGCGTCGTTCCGCCTCGGTTCCACCGAGCGGCGCTTTGACCGTGCCTCCAGCACCTGGGTCGACGGAAACACGAACTGGTTCACCGTCCAGGGCTACCGGCAGTTGGCCGGAAACATCGGCTGCAGCATTAAGAAAGGCCAGCGGGTCATCGTCGTCGGGCGGCTGAAGATGCGGAGCTGGGAGAAGGAGGGCCGGATCTATCATGTGGCGGAGATCGATGCCGAGTCGGTGGGCCACGACCTCATGTGGGGTTCCGCGAATTTCACCCGCATGGTCGCTGCCGGCAACCCGGCAGCCGCCGCGCAGTCCGCAACCTCCGCCACGGACGATGAGGAAAGCGACGCCGGGCAACCGCCGGCCGAGGGGGAGGAGAACGAAGGCGCGGCGCAGTCCCACGTCTTCGTTGACGACGCCACCGGCGAGGCGGAGGAGGTCGATGAGGAAACCGGTGAACTGAAGGGGATGGCAGCCTGATCCGAACATCCCCGCGGCCCCAGCGCCCGCCGCTCCGGGAACGAAGGAAACGCCCCGGGGTGTGCCCTGCCCCCGAGGTTCCCTGACTCCGGGAGCCCTGGTCCCGGGGCACCCCGGCCCCGGGGCCACGCCGCACGTGGCAGAATTGCCGGGTGATGCGAGCCAGGAGAAGCAACAACGGGACGGAGTGCCTCCCCGCCGGGAGTCAGCGGGGAGCCCCGGCTGTCCGGTCTGCCGCCTCGATCGGGGTCCTGGTCCTGGTGCTCGCGTCAGCAGCCGCATGTGCGGCCCCCACCGGTGCAGGCGGCGGGGCGGCCACCCCTGCGGCCCCATCGCCCGCGGCCACCCTGGCCACTCCGGCGGTCCCGCCGTCCCCGGTTGCGGGCGCGCAGTCCTCGCTGGACCCGGCCACGGCGGCGGCGAAAGCCCGGGTCCAAGCAGCGCTGGACGGTGCCGTCGCGGCAGGGGGAAAGCCCGCCACGGATCGTATCCGGGCTGCCGTTACCGACGCCGGCTTCAGCCCCGGGCAAGTCGAAGTCACGGCAAGCCGGACGCCCACCGGCCTGGATGCCGACGCCGTCGAAGCCTCGGTGAAGCTGGGCACGGACTGCATCGTGGCCCAGCTCCGGACGGGCAGCGTTACAGTCAGCGTCCTCCCGGTGCTGGCACAGGGCCGGTGCCTGGTGGGAACCCCTGCCTGAACCCCCGCCTGAGACCCCGTCTGGCGAGCGGCTCCCGCGGGGCCTCGGGGCTGCCTGAATGTGAGTTATCCGTGCCGAGCCACTAGATTTGTAGGCATGGCGGAATTTATCTACACAATGACCAAGGCCCGCAAGGCTGTTGGCGAAAAACTTATCCTCGATGACGTGAGCATGTCCTTCTTCCCGGGGGCCAAGATTGGTGTTGTTGGCCCGAATGGTGCGGGCAAGTCCACCATTCTCAAGATCATGGCGGGCCTGGACACCCCCTCGAACGGTGAGGCCCGGCTCAGCCCCGGCTACACGGTCGGCATCCTGCTGCAGGAGCCGCCGCTGAACGAGGAAAAGACCGTCCTGGGCAACGTCCAGGAAGGCGTCGGTGAAATCTACGGGAAGATCCAGCGTTTCAACGAGATCTCCGAAGAGATGGCCAGCCCCGACGCTGACTACGACGCCCTCCTCGAAGAAATGGGCCAGCTACAGGAAGCGATCGATGCCGCCGACGCCTGGGATCTCGATTCCCAGCTCGAGCAGGCTATGGACGCCCTGCGCTGCCCGCCGCCCGAGGCCGATGTCACGCTCCTCTCCGGTGGTGAGCGCCGCCGTGTCGCGCTCTGCAAGCTGCTGCTCCAGAAGCCTGACCTGCTGCTGCTGGACGAGCCCACCAACCACCTCGACGCCGAGAGTGTGCTGTGGCTCGAGCAGCACCTCACCAGCTACGCCGGCGCCGTCCTCGCCGTGACCCACGACCGCTACTTCCTCGACCACGTGGCCGAATGGATCGCCGAAGTCGACCGCGGCCACCTGTACCCCTATGAGGGCAACTACTCCACCTACCTGGAGAAGAAGCGGGCCCGCCTGGAAGTCCAGGGCAAGAAGGACGCCAAGCAGGCCAAGCGCCTCACCGAGGAACTCGAATGGGTGCGCTCCAACGCCAAGGGCCGCCAGACCAAGTCCAAGGCCCGCCTGGCGCGCTACGAGGAAATGGCTGCCGAGGCAGACCGCACCCGCAAGCTTGACTTCGAAGAGATCCAGATCCCGCCGGGACCGCGCCTCGGCGGCCTGGTGCTGGAAGCGAAGAACCTGCAGAAGGGCTTCGAGGACCGCACCCTGATCGACGGGCTGTCCTTCACGCTGCCCCGCAACGGCATCGTCGGCGTCATCGGCCCCAACGGCGTCGGCAAGACCACGCTGTTCAAGACGATCGTCGGGCTGGAGCCCCTCGACGGCGGCGAACTGAAGATCGGCGACTCGGTCAAGATCTCCTACGCCGACCAGAGCCGCGGCGGCATCGACCCGAACAAGAACCTGTGGGAGGTTGTCTCCGACGGGCTCGACTACATCCAGGTCGGCCACGTCGAAATGCCGTCCCGCGCCTATGTCGCCGCCTTCGGATTCAAGGGCCCGGACCAGCAGAAGAAGGCCGGTGTGCTCTCCGGTGGTGAGCGGAACCGCCTGAACCTGGCCCTGACCCTGAAGCAGGGCGGAAACCTGCTGCTCCTTGACGAACCGACCAACGACCTCGACGTCGAGACGCTCAGCAGCCTGGAAAACGCCCTGCTCGAATTCCCCGGCTGCGCCGTCGTGGTCTCGCACGACCGCTGGTTCCTGGACCGGGTCGCCACCCACATCCTCGCCTACGAAGGCGACGAAGCCAACCCCTCCAAGTGGTACTGGTTCGAAGGCAACTTCGAGTCCTACGAGGAGAACAAGGTCGAGCGTCTGGGCCCGGACGCGGCCAAGCCGCACCGCGTGACCCACCGCCGCCTTACCCGCGACTGAGTCCTGGCATCACAAGGAATGGCCGGCTCCCCAATGGGGAACCGGCCATTTCGTTGTCCCGGGGACAGCCGCGCTCTGCCTTGCGCATCTGGTGCTTCAGGACCTTGACGCGGCGGCTCCGGCAACCTCGTTCGGGAGACCGGTAGGGACGCGGATCATGCCTTCCTGCGCCACCGTGGCGACATGCAGGCCTTCCCGGTTGAAGATCTTGCCGGTCGCCAGCCCGCGGGCGCCCTGGGCGCTGGGGGACTCCTGGACGTAGAGCAGCCACTCGTCCACCCGGACCGGCCGGTGCCACCACATGGCGTGGTCCAGGCTCGCCACGTTCATTCCCGGGGTGATCCAGCTCATTCCGTGCTTGCGGAGGATGGACTCGAGCAGCGTGTAGTCGCTCGCGAAGGCCAGGGCAGCGCGGTGCACGTCGGGATCATCCGGCATCGGCCCGAAGGTCTTCATCCAGACGGCGTTGCGGGCTTCCTTGTCACCCGTCGCCGAGACGTACAGCGCCGGAGCGACGTGGCGGATGTCGAACGGCCGCTCATAGGCCCAATGCCTCGCCACCGGGTGGTCGAACTTGCCCAGCAGGTCTGCCGTGCTGGGCAGGGACTCCGGATCGGGGATCCCGGACGGCATCACTGACTGGTGCTCGATGCCTTCGTCGGGGGTCTGGAACGAGGCGATCATGGACAGGATGGGCTTTCCCTCCTGGTACGCGTGGACCTGGCGCGCCGAGAAGGAGCGCCCGTCACGGAGGCGCTGGACGCCGAAGGTGATCGGTTCGTTGGCGTCACCCGGACGCAGGAAGTAGCCGTGCATCGAGTGCACGCTGCGTCCCTCTTCCACCGTGCGCATTGCGGCAATGAGCGACTGCGCCAGGACCTGTCCGCCGAAAACACGATGCCGGGGCTGCTTCTGCGAAGGACCCATGAAGATGTCCTCGTCGGTTCGGGCGCCCTGGAGCTCTCCGAGGTCGAGCAATTCGATCAGCGAGGAGGTGGGGTCTTGGGCACGCAGGCCCTGCAATCCGGCTTCGGCTTCAGTCATGGTTTGACTCTAGACGTCCCCGCCGCACCGCCCAAAAGAGGCGCACCCGGTAGAGTCCATATTGTGTCTGATGTCCTAACCCAGCCCCTGAAGTTCAACGATCCCAGCGACCTTGCCGACCTGCGCACCTATGCCACCCGCGCCAGGTCCATTGACGACGGTGCCATCCGGCTCCAGGCCTCCGGTCCTGTCCTGGCCGCCTACGTATGCGTGCTCCGGCCCCGCCTGCTGGGGGAGTCCACACCGACCATCCTCGGGTTGCGGACCATGGCGCTGGCGCAGCCGGCGGACACGGACGTGACGGTGCCGCTGTCCGCGGTTCTGGACCGGCTGGCGCACGCGGGCGAGCACGACGTCGAACTGCCGCTGCCGCCGGTCACCGTCGCCGAGTCCTGGGCCGGGATCGGCGCGCCCCGGAGCGGCTGGGCACTGCTGGGCACCGTGCAGGACGTCGCACTGCGGCAGGCCGCGGAAGCCGGCATCGCCGAGGTCGCCGCGATCATTCCGGACAAGCCGGGCGCGCTGATCGTCAACAACGCCAGGGCAACGGTCTGGGGCAGGGCACTGCCCGACGGCGGAGGGCTCCCGGCAGGTGCCGCCTTTGCAGCCCTCACCCTGGGGTTCCTGGCCGACGGCGAGCAGAAGCTGTACCGGGCCGGCCGCTGGTTCCGGCTCAGCGGACCCCGCGGGCATGTCCTGGCCCGGACCGGATCCGGTCTCTGACCGCTACAGTCGCTGCCCGGTAAGCCTGCCCGGTAACCGTGGCCCGAGGCGCGCTCAGGCCTCCGAGGGGCTGTTCACCATCGACAGGGCGGCCCGCTCCAGGTAGTCCCAGAGCGTCCCCTCATACAGCGGCGCCAACTCCAGGGCATCCACCGCGGTGCGCATGTGGTGCAGCCAGCGCTCCTTCGCCTCGGGCGTGACCCGGAAGGGCTGGTGCCGCATCCGGAGCCGGGGGTGTCCGCGTTCCTCGCCGTAGCTCGTGGGGCCGCCCCAGTACTGCTCCAGGAACATCAGGAAGCGGCGCTTGGCCGGGCCGAGGTCCGCTTCCGGGTACATGGGCCGCAGCAGCGGGTCCGTCGCGACGCCGTCGTAGAACACGTCGATCAGCTTCACGAACGTCTCATGGCCGCCGACGGCGTCGTAGAAATTGTCCGTGTAACCGGGCTGGCTGAACGGGTCATTCTGCATCAGCATTTTGGGCTGCCGGGGTTCCCCGGCGCTGGGGATCGTCATGGTTATTCTCCGGCCTGTTGCGGGCGTCCGGTGCCGGCGTCGGTGCTGTCCGACGGTTCCTCGGTGGGAGGGATATAGGTGCCCTGGGAACGGTTGCCGACGCGCAGGATTTCTCCGTTGCGCAGGTACCAGACCGTGCCGTCGTCGGCCCTGACCCGGGTGATCCGCAGGCCCATGGCCTCGACCGTGCCGACGACCTCGGATGATTCGATGACGTCGCCGATCCCGTACTGGTCCTCGATGGTGATGAAAATGCCGGCCAGGAAGTCCCGGATGAGCTGCTGGGCGCCGAAGCCGATCGCGACACCAAGGATTCCGACGCTGGTCAGCAGCGGGGCGATGTCCACGTTCAGGTTCTTGAACACATAGATGATGGTGATGACGGAGATCAGGACACCGACAATGCTGTTGAGCAGGGAACCGATCGTGTGGGCCCGCTGGACCCGGCGTTCGTGGTCCAAGGCACGCAGGGCCGGTGCCACCCAGCGGAAATGCGGCTTCTTGAGGAACTTGGTGCCGGCGGCGACGCGCTTCGTGATCCCGGCGATCAGGAAGGAGGCGACGAGCCAGATGGCGACGCCTACCCCAATGCTGATGAGGACACCGGGGACATTGATCACCGAAATATCCGGAGGCGTGATGGGTGTGGTCGAATACGGGCTGTACATCGGCGGGGGAAGCTCCTTAAGACTTTAGCTACCTTCCACATTAGCGCCGTCCGGTGGACCCATCCGCATCCTTGTCCCCGCGGTACGCGGCTCAGCCCGCCTGCGGATCCACCCTGGCCGTCGGCTCGTGGAGCACCGGGAAGTTCACGCTCCGGGCGATGAAGCAGAGCTTGTTCGCCTCGGCGTGCAGTTGCTCCAACAGCTCCAAGGCGACGGGGGCGGCGACGGTGACGCCGGGTTTCAGCGTGACCGACTCGAACTGGCCGCTGCCGTCCGGGTTGGTCCGCATCAGCCCGGCAGCCTGGTCCTCGTACGCCGTCACGATGACGCCGTGCTTCACGGCCACATGCAGGAAGGAGAGCATATGGCATTGGGACAGTGCCGCCAGCAGCAGCTGCTCGGGGTTGTAGCGCTGACGGTCCCCGTGGAAGGTCGGATCAGCCGAGCCGTGCAACACCGGCAGCCCGGGGATCTCGACGTCGTGGTCCCGTGAATAGCCGCGGTACGACGCCGTCCCTTCACCCCGGTTCCCCGTCCAGCGGACCGTCAGCACGTAGCGGTGTTCGTCAAGGCTCATGATCAGCCGACGTCGGCCTGGCGGGCCCGCAGGGCGCGGGCCACGCCGTCGCGGTTCTCGAGCATCATGCGCCGCAGCGCCGTGCTGTCCTCCGGCAGCGAGGCCAGGAATTTGTCCGTGCGGTCCACCGTCTCCTGCGTGGTCAGCTGCGCCGGGTAAAGCCCGACGACGATCTGCTGGGCCAGGGCGTGCGTGCGGTTCGCCACGATGCCCGGAACGGCCTCGAAATACTTCTCGGAGTAGGGCTCCAGCAAGGACGTGTCCAGCACCCGGGTGAAGCCGTTCACCGCCGAGCCCTGCAGGGCGTTGGACAGGTCCCCCTTGACCACAATCGATTCCCACGCCGCGGCCTTCGCCTCCGGGGTGGGGATGGCCGCCGTGGCGAGGGCCGCCGCGTTCTGGCCGTTGGCGGTGTTGTCGTGTTCCAGCTCGGCGTCGATCTGTTCCTGCCCGGCGCGGCCGCCGGTGACGAGGGAGGCGATCAGTTCCCAGCGCAGGTCCTGGTCCACCGTGAGGCCGTCCAGCGTCAGCGAGCCGTCCAGCAGGCCGGCGACCGTGTCCAGCTGTCCGGCGCTGCGTGCCAGCAGGGCGTAGGACTTCACGAACTGCAGCTGCGTGTCGGAGCCGGACGCTGCGCCGGAGGCGAGCTCCCAGAGCCGGTCCGCCGCGGCAACGGCGGTGGCCTCCTTGTGTTCCTCGGCAACGTAGAAGCCCAGCGTGGTGGCCAGCTGCCGGAGCTGGACCAGGATCACCGAGGAATCGGACTCCTCGGCGATGTTGGCAAGGATCAGTTCCACGTAGCCGCGGGCCGGGGTCTCGCCGTCGCGGGCCGCGTCCCAGGCCGAGCCCCAGACGAGGGTCCGGGGCAGGCTCTGGCTGAAGTCCTTCAGGTGGGCCGTCGCCGTCAAGAGGGACGCCGGGTCGAGGCGGACCTTGGCGTAGGCGAGGTCGTCGTCGTTGAGCAGGACCAGGTCCGGGCGCGCGAGCCCGGCCAGCGCCGGAACCTCGGTGCGCTCGCCGTCGACGTCGAGCTCCTCCCGGTGGACGCGCTCCAGCTTGCCGGCGCCGTTGAGGTTGTAGAAGCCGACGGCGAGCCGGTGCGGCCGGAGGGTGGGCTGGTCCGCGGTTGCCGACTGGAGGATCGTGAAGGAGCTGATCACGCCGTCCTCCCCGACAGAGAGCTCCGGCGTGAGCGTGTTGACGCCGGAGGTTTCCAGCCAGAGCCGGCCCCACTTGTCCAGGTCGCGGCCGCTGGCCTTCTCCAGCTCGGCCATCAGCTCGTTGAGCTCGGTGTTCTGCCAGGCGTACTTGCGGAAGTATTCGCGGACGCCGGCCATGAATTCGTCCGGCCCCACCCAGGCCACCAGCTGGCGCAGCACCGAGGCTCCCTTGGCGTAGGTGATGCCGTCGAAGTTGACCTCGACGTCCTGCAGGTCGTTGATCTCGGCGAAGATCGGGTGCGTGGTGGGCAGCTGGTCCTGCCGGTAGGCCCAGGACTTCTCCACGGAGGCGAAGGTGGTCCAGGCGTGGTCGAACTTCGTGTTCTCCACGGCGGCAAGGTGGGACATGTACTCGGCGAAGGACTCGTTGAGCCACAGGTCGTTCCACCAGCGCATCGTTACGAGGTCACCGAACCACATGTGCGCAAGCTCGTGCAGCACCGTGATGGCGCGGCGCTCCACCTGGGCGTCCGTGACCTTGCTGCGGAAGACGTAGCCTTCCAGGATGGTGACGGCGCCGGCGTTTTCCATGGCACCGGCGTTGAACTCGGGCACGAACAGCTGGTCGTACTTCTCGAACGGGTAAGGGCAGCCGAACTGCGCCTCGTAGAACTCGAAGCCCTGCCGGGTGAGCTCGAAGATGTTCTCCGCATCGAGGTACTGCATGAGGGACTTGCGGGCAAAGAGGCCCAGCGGCGTGACTCGGCCCTCGGCGGAGGTCACCTCGCTGCGGACGGACTGGTACGGTCCGGCGATCAGGGCGGTTACGTAGGAGGAAATCCTGGGCGTAGGGGCGAAATCCCACACGGAGCGGGCGCCGCCGTCGGTACCCGGAGTGGTCCCGACCGGTGCCGGGGTGGGGGAATTGGACACGACGTCCCAATGCGCGGGCGCCGTCACGGCGAAGGTGAAGCTGGCCTTGAGGTCGGGCTGTTCGAAGACGGCGAACATCCGCCGGGCGTCCGGGACCTCGAACTGGGTGTACAGGTAGACCTCGTTGTCCACCGGATCCACAAAGCGGTGCAGGCCCTCGCCGGTGTTCATGTAGGGGGCTTCGGCCACGATCAGCAGCTCGTTCGCCGCGGCGAGTCCCGGCAGCTGGATGCGGACACCGTCGGAGACCTCGGCCGGATCCAGCTCGCGGCCGTTCAGGGTCACGCTCTGCACGGCATGGGTGACGGCGTCGATAAACGTCGAGGACCCCGGCTTTGCCGTGAACTTGACGGCCGTGGTGGAGCCGAAGACCTTCTCGCCCCGGGTCAGGTCCAGGCTGACTTCATAGGATTCGACGGCGATCAGGGCTGCGCGCTCGCGGGCTTCGGTGCGTGTCAGGTTCATACCGGGCAAAGTTGGCCTCCAGAAAAGGATAGAAACAGTGAAGTCGATACTTTGAAATTATTCTTTCACGCTTCGGGCCGCTGGCAAGTTGTGCGGATCACAACAATCCTCATCAGCGCAAGCGCACCGGGGTAGCGTTGGAGTATGGGAAACTTCCGGGATTCTGTGGACGTCAGGGCCCTGCGCTTTGCAGTGGGGTTCCCGGTGATGCTGGCTGCCGGCTTCACCGTCTGCGCCTTCCTGGTCCGGTCCGACTTGCCGGAGCCGCTGGCCGTCCGCTGGACCGGGAACGGGGCCGCGGATTTTGCGCCGTTCGGTGCCGTCGTGGGGAGCGGTGCGGCGCTGATCGTGCTGATCGGCTGGGCCGTGTTGCTGCAGGCCGTACCGCTGTCCCGTCCGGCGCTGATGCGCCGCATCATGATGGGGGCCGGCCTGGCCCTGAGCCTCTTTGTCACCACTGTCCTCGCCGCCGTGCTGGTGGGCCAGTTGGGCCTGGACAACGCGCGGGACGCCCGGGTGGACGTGTCCGTCCTGGCCATGGGCAGCGGGGCGGCCCTGGGTCTCGGGGTTGTCATGGGGTTTGTGTTCAAAGCGGATGAACGCTGGTCGGTCGACGATGACCAGGCCATGCGGGAGGCGCTGGAACGCGAACAGGATCCCGAGCTGGCCCGGGACTCCGTCAGCCTGTGGGTCCACGCCCGCAGCTCGGTCTTTGTCATGATCGGCATCGCGACGCTGTTGCCCGCGGCCCTGCTCACCATCGCCGTGCCGTGGCTGGCTGCGCTTTTGGTGGCCATAGCGCTGCTGGCCGCGGCGTTCCTGGTCGCCCGCATCCGGGTGGACCGGAGCGGGTTCCGCGTGTTCGCGGCGGGATTCGTGCGGGTGATGGACGTGCCCGCCGCGGCGATCGACGCCGCGACGCCGAAGGAAGTCAGGGCCGCCGATTACGGCGGCTGGGGCTACCGGAGCCACGGCGCCACAACGGCCCTGCTGGTCAGCAGCGGCCCGGCCGTCGTCGTCGACCGTTCCGACGGGCGGCACCTGACGGTGAGCGGCGGAAGCATCGCCGCGGCCGACAACATCGCGCAGGTCCTGTCCCGGGTGGCGGCCCGCGCCCGCCGCAACGGCGAAGCTGCGGATCTGTGACGACGGCGCCCTAGTACGCTTGGAACAGCCCCCAACCGCAGCCCGGCAGCCCCGAACCCGAAACAGCCGGAGCCCCAACTGAACGGATACGCCGTGACCACCTCCACCGATTTCCCGCGCGTGCACATCGCCACCGACCACGCCGGCATGGAACTCAGCGCCCACCTCGTCAGCCACCTGGGCGCCAAGGGCTACGACGTGGTCGACCACGGGCCCAAGGCCTACGACGCGCAGGACGACTACCCGTCCTTCTGCATCAACGCCGCCCGCGCCGTCGTGGCCGACCAGGAAGCCGGCACCAACGCCCTCGGCATCGTTCTCGGAGGCTCCGGCAACGGCGAGCAGATCGCGGCCAACAAGGTCAAGGGCGTCCGCGCGGCCCTGGCTTGGAACCTCTCCACGGCCAGGCTGGCCCGCGAGCACAACGACGCCAACGTCGTCGCCGTCGGCGGCCGCCAGCACAGCGTGGACGAGGCGACCGCCATCATCGAAGCCTTCCTCACCGAGCCCTTCAGCAACGACGAGCGCCACGTCCGCCGGATCGGCAAGATCGCCACGTACGAGCGCACCGGCGAGGTCGTCGAGTAGTGCCCGAAGGGCATTCGGTCCACCGGCTGGCGCGCCAGTTCGGCGACGTCCTTGCGGGGGAGCGCCTCGCGGTTTCCAGTCCGCAGGGCAGGTTCGCCCAGGGAGCGACGCTGCTGGACGGCTACACCCTCACCGGCGCCGTCGCGCATGGAAAGCATCTGTTCCTGGACTTCGAGCACGGCCTGGTGCTCCACGTCCATCTGGGCCTCTACGGCGCCTGGGACTTCGGCGGCGACGCCACCTTCCGCGGGGCCTCCAGCATCGGCGCGCCGCGCAAGGTGGGGGAGCGGGAGGTCTACGACGACGGCGAGGCTGACACCTTGATGCCCGCCTACGCCGGGCCGCCCGCGCCGGTCGGCGCCGTCCGCGTGCGGCTCGCCAGCGGCCACGGCTGGGCCGATCTCCGCGGTGCCACGACGTGTGAAGCCATCACGGAGGCGGAAGCCGCGGCCGTGGTGGCCCGGCTGGGACCGGATCCGCTGCGTAACCTTCCCGGTGACCGGGACGGCTTCGTAGCCGGGATGCTGGCCCGGCGCACGCCGGTCGCTGCGCTGCTGATGGACCAGAAACTGATTGCGGGCGTGGGGAATGTGTACCGCGCCGAACTGCTGTTCCGGCAGCGGCTGGACCCGTGGCTGCCGGGGGCGGCGCTGCCCGCCGAGGCGGCGCGGCTGCTCTGGGATGACACCGTGGCGATGATGTCCGACGGCGTCCGCGACGGCCGGATCGTCACCACTCCGCCGCGCTATTGGAGCGCGCCCGACGGCGGGCCAGGTGAGTCCGGCGGCGGGTTGCCAGCCCCGGGCGATGCCCACTTCGTCTACCGGCGGCAGGGCCTCGACTGCCGGGACTGCGGAACCACGATCGCCCTGACGGAGTTGGGGGCCCGGAAACTCTACTGGTGTCCGGCCTGCCAGCAGGGGTGATGGAGAAGGACACCGGTGGCGGGCAACCGGGAAGGAGTGCGACGCCTCCTCCGGACATGCCCCACGCCGGGGCTGGCGAATGGACATATTCCGGTGATGCCCGCTCCCGGGCGCGAAGGCTGGGCATGTCCCCCCGGCGAGGAGAAGCCTGGACCTGAAACCCCGTCGAACGAGCCAAAATCACCACTAGACACAGTCCTGAAAAATGGAGACACAAAAAAGCCCCTCAGCGGAGGGGCTTTTTCGTATTCTGTCCTGGAGGGGACGACGGGAATCGAACCCGCATCATCAGTTTGGAAGACTGAGGCTTTACCACTAAGCTACGTCCCCGGGAATCTGCCGGTGCACCTGTTCCGGTGGACCAGGCTGATCGGGAAGACTTCCGGGCGGCTGTTGAAGCCGGATACAACTAAACCCAATTCAGTGCCCCAGTGTCAAATGTGCAAATCGGCACCGTATGACCGTAGACTGTTCTGTGCACTTACGGGGTGTAGCTCAGCTTGGCTAGAGCGCCTGCTTTGGGAGCAGGAAGTCGCAGGTTCAAATCCTGTCACCCCGACTCTGCGAGTCCTGCCAGAACGTGGCAATGCAGAACCCCATCCCCCCAAGCCAGGAGTACTTAGACTGTGAAGAGCGCTGTCGAGAACCTCACCCCCACGCGGGTCAAGCTCAATGTTGAGGTCCCCTTTGAGGAATTGAAGCCCAGCATCGCAGAGGCATACAAGACTGTTGCTTCGCAGATCCAGGTCCCCGGTTTCCGCAAGGGCAAGGTCCCCTCCAAGCTCATTGACCAGCGCGTTGGCCGTGGCTACGTCCTGGAGACTGCCATCAACGAAGGCCTCAACGGCTGGTACCAGGCGGCTGTCCAGGAAACCGGCATCCGTCCGCTGAGCCGTCCCGAGGTCGAAATCACCGAGGTCCCGGACCCGTCCGCCACCGACGGCGAACTCAAGTTCCACGCCGAGGTTGACGTCCGACCGGAGATCGAACTCCCGGACTACGAGGGCATCAAGGTTGAGGTTGCCGCAGCAGAGTCCTCCGACGCCGACGTCGACAAGGCCCTTGACGAGCTCCGCGGCCGTTTCGGCACGCTGAAGTCCGTTGACCGCCCGGCCGCCGACAAGGACTTCCTGACGATCGACATCGCTGCATCCATCGACGACACCGAGGTCGACTCCGCATCCGGTCTGTCCTACCAGGTCGGCGCCGGCACCATGCTTGAAGGCCTCGACGAAGCCGTCACCGGCCTCAGCGCAGACGAAGACGCCATCTTCGATACCACCCTCGTGGGCGGCGAGCACGCCGGCGAGGCGGCCCAGGTCAAGGTCGTCGTCAAGTCCGTCAAGGAGCGCGAACTGCCCGAGGCCGACGATGACTTCGCCCAGCTCGCCTCCGAGTTCGACACCCTGGCCGAGCTCCGCGAGGACCTCGCCAAGCAGGCCGCCGAGTCCAAGGTCGTCGAGCAGGGCGTTGAGGCCCGCGACAAGGTCCTCGACAAGCTCGTCGAGCTCGTTGAGGTCCCCGTTCCGGATTCCGTCGTCGAAGAGCAGCTCGAGCAGCACTTCAAGGCCGAGAACTCCCACGGTGAAGAAGAGCACGACACCGAAGAGCACCGCGCCGAGGTCAAGGCCAACACCGCGCGTGCCTTCCAGAACGAGATCATCCTCGACGCCATCGCGGACAAGGAAGAAGTCAACGTCAGCCAGAACGAGCTGATCGACTACATCGTCAGCACCGCCAGCCAGTACGGCATGGACCCGAACCAGTTCGCCCAGATCATCGATCAGAGCGGCCAGGTCCCCATGATGGTTTCCGAGGTGCGCCGCCGCAAGGCACTGGCCGTCGTCCTGGGCAAGGCCGAGGTGACGGACTCTGAGGGCAACAAGGTTGACCTCAGCGAATTCGTCCGCCCCGGCGGCGACGAGGCTCCCGCTGAAGCGGCAACCGCCGACGAGGAAACCGCCGCCGCCACCACTGCCGAGCAAGCCGCCACGGACTCCACGCCGAGCGATGACCCGGCAGCAGTGAAGTTCTAACACTCCCTGCTCCGGCAGCCTGCGCAGCCCCTGGATCACTGATCCGGGGGCTGCGTCTTTTAAGCCGTTGCCTGGCCCGCAGGCCTGCCCCGGCAATCGTGCGCCGTCAGCGAACAGCCCCGCGCCTGAGCACAAAGCGGCTGGGAAAACCGTTAGTGTCCAAGTAGGAAAGTTCAGTGATGCCGTCAAGTGGCGTCACCGTCGCCAGTGAGAGGTAAGTACATATGTCACAGCAAGCAGGGGCACCCCGGATGGCTACCGTCGATCCGGCAGCCCAGGATAACTACATTTACAATCGCCTGCTGAAAGAGCGCATCATCTGGCTCGGCTCCGAGGTCCGCGACGAGAACGCCAACGCGATTTGCTCCCAGCTGCTGCTGCTTTCGGCAGAGAACCCTGAAAAGGACATCTACCTCTACATCAACTCGCCCGGAGGCTCCGTCACCGCCGGCATGGCGATCTACGACACCATGCAGTTCATCCCGAACGACGTCGTCACCGTCGCCACCGGCCTCGCCGCCTCCATGGGCCAGTTCCTGCTCTCCTCCGGCACGAAGGGCAAGCGCTACGCCACCCCCAACGCCCGTATCCTCATGCACCAGCCCTCGGGCGGCATCGGCGGCACGGCCTCGGACATCAAGATCCAGGCCGAGCTGATCCTGCACATGAAGAAGGTCATGGCTGAACTGACCGCCGACCAGACCGGGCAGAAGGTGGAGACCATCCTCAAGGACAACGACCGCGACAAGTGGTTCACCGCCAAGGAAGCCCTTGAGTACGGCTTCTTCGACAAGATCGCGGCGCATGCCGGATCCGTGGCCGGCGGCGGCGGAACGAACGCCAACGGCAATGGCGGCGCAGCCGCCAGCACTGCCACCGAGAACTGACCGGCACGTAGACAGAAATGAATTCAGGAGTAATGAACATGAACTACAATTTCGGATCGACTGCCGGTAACCTGCCGAGCAGCCGCTACGTGCTGCCGCAGTTCGAGGAGCGTACCCCGTACGGCTTCAAGCGCCAGGACCCGTACACGAAGCTGTTCGAGGACCGCATCATCTTCCTGGGTGTCCAGATCGATGACGCCTCGGCCGATGACGTGATGGCCCAGCTGCTGGTGCTCGAGTCCACCGACCCGGACCGCGACATCACGCTCTACATCAACTCACCCGGCGGCTCGTTCACGGCCATGACCGCGATCTACGACACGATGACCTACATCCGGCCGGAGATCCAGACCGTGTGCCTGGGCCAGGCAGCCAGCGCTGCCGCCGTGATCCTCGCGGCCGGCACACCGGGCAAGCGCCTCGCGCTGCCCAACGCCCGCGTCCTGATCCACCAGCCCGCACTGTCCGGCGGGCAGGGCGGCCAGGCCTCGGACCTGGAGATCCAGGCGGCCGAGGTCATGCGGATGCGGGCCTGGCTGGAAGACACCCTGGCCAAGCACTCCGGCCGCACGCCGGAGCAGGTCAACAACGACATCGAGCGCGACAAGATCCTGACCGCGGCCGAGGCCATGCAGTACGGCCTGATCGACCAGGTCCTTGATTCCCGTAAGATCAAGCCCCAGGCCCTGACGCAGTAACAAGCAGTCCACGACGCCGGTGCGGCTCATCCCAAATTGCCGCACCGGCGTCCGCTTTCCACCCAACGGGGAGAAAGTGACCTAGAGTGGAACATGTCACGGCCGGCGCCGCGTTGGATCGTCCGTGATTCCAGTAATGGTGCAAGGTTGTTTACCTGTTCGATACAGGCACCAGCAAGATACAAAGGGGTTCACACATGGCTCGGATTGGCGAGAGCACGGATCTGCTGAAGTGCTCTTTCTGCGGAAAGAGCCAGAAGCAGGTCCGGAAGCTTATTGCCGGGCCCGGCGTCTACATCTGCGATGAGTGCATTGAACTCTGCAACGAGATCATTGAAGAAGAACTTGCCGAAGTAGCCGACCTGGGCAGCTTCGAACTGCCCAAGCCCCGGGAGATTTTCGATTTCCTGCAGGAATACGTGATCGGCCAGGAGCCCGCCAAGCGTTCGCTGGCCGTCGCCGTCTACAACCACTACAAGCGCATCCAGGCCGGCCACGCGCCCAAGAGCGGCAACCTCGCCGACGGTGTCCACCACGACGACGTCGAGATCGCCAAGTCCAACATCCTCCTGATCGGCCCCACCGGCTGCGGCAAGACGTATCTCGCGCAGACCCTGGCCCGGCGCCTCAACGTCCCCTTCGCCGTGGCCGACGCGACCGCCCTGACGGAGGCCGGCTACGTGGGTGAGGATGTCGAGAACATCCTCCTGAAGCTCATCCAGGCCGCCGACTACGATGTCAAGAAGGCCGAACAAGGCATCATCTACATCGATGAGATTGACAAGATCTCGCGCAAGAGCGAGAACCCCTCGATCACCCGGGACGTCTCCGGCGAAGGCGTGCAGCAGGCGCTGCTGAAGATCCTCGAAGGCACCGTCGCCTCGGTCCCGCCGCAGGGCGGACGCAAGCACCCGCACCAGGAATTCATCCAGATCGACACCACCAATGTGCTGTTCATCGTCGCGGGCGCCTTTGCCGGACTCGAGGACATCATCGGTTCACGCTCCGGCCGCAAGGGCATCGGCTTCGGCGCACCGCTCAACGAGGTCAAGAACACCACTGACTCCTACGGCGAAGTCATGCCGGAGGACCTGCTCAAGTTCGGGCTCATTCCCGAGTTCATCGGCCGGCTCCCGGTGATCACGACGGTCTCCAACCTGGACCGTTCGGCGCTGATCCAGATCCTGTCCACGCCCAAGAACGCCCTCGTTAAGCAGTACCAGAAGATGTTCCAGCTCGACGGCGTCGAACTCCTCTTCGATGAAGGGGCGCTGAACACGATTGCCGACCAGGCACTCGAGCGCGGCACCGGGGCCCGCGGACTCCGGGCCATCATGGAGGAAGTCCTGCTTCCGGTGATGTTCGACCTGCCCAGCCGCGACGACATCGCCACCGTCGTGATCACGGAGGCCGTCGTGGCCAAGAAGGCCGCGCCCACCCTGATCGCGCACGATTCCGTCAAGCGCCGCAAGTCGGCCTGAGCCTTACCACCTGCTTCATTTCCAGGCGTCCGCTGACGTCATTTTTCGAGCTGCAGAGGATTCATCCATGACTGAAACCATTCCCAACAAGGCCGACTTCTGGTTTGACCCGATGTGCCCCTTCGCCTGGGTCACCTCACGCTGGATCGGCGAAGTCGAAGGCGTCCGCGATATCACGACCGAGTGGCACGTCATGAGCCTTGCCGTGCTGAACGAGGGACGCGACGAACTGCCCGCGCAGTACAAGGAGTTTATGCTCAAGGCGTGGGCCCCGGTGCGGGTCATCACCGCTGCGGCCGAACAGCACGGGAGCGAGTACATCAAGGCCCTCTACGACGCTATGGGCACCAAGATCCACAACGAGGGCAACGGCGACATCGACGAGGTCATCTCCAAGTCCCTCGCCGAGGTCGGACTGCCGGCGGAACTCGCGGCAGCAGGCCAGGGCGGCGACTTCGACGCCCAGCTGCGCACCAGCCACGAAGCCGGCATCTCGCTCGTCGGCCAGGACGTCGGAACCCCCGTCGTTGCCTTTAACGGCGCCGCCTTCTTCGGCCCCGTGCTTACCCGCATCCCGCGCGGCGAGGAAGCCGGGCGCCTGTGGGATGCCTCGGTGACCCTGGCCTCCTTCCCGTACTTCTTCGAAATCAAGCGCAGCCGTACCGAAAGCCCCTCCTTCAACTGAGCTTCCACGAGCCGCTGGGCCGGTACGCGCCGGGCGCATGCCAGGCGCACGAAGAGCCCCGGAGAATTACTCTGATGTAGTTCATTCGGGGCTCTTGTGCATCCGTACGGCGAGGAGAACAATAGAACTTACCCACTTCGAGAGAAGCGGGACGCAGGAACCAAAGATTCAGTGACACTCATCCGACGCAGCCTTCGGCAAAGTCAGATGATGGCTACCAGTGACGAGGTAGGAAGACCTGGAAATCTAAGGATCCCGCCAGATTGTCTAAGACGTCACGTGACAATCGAAAAGTCGAAGCCCCACCAACGGCAATACGCTGATGGGGCTTCCCCTTTGTCCGAAAACAACCGGCCCACGAACATTCCGGCCAGAACACATTCCGGCCACGAAGGGCTGGCCCACGGAGCACTATTCCGTCAGGGTGGAGCCATGAGCAGCGAACCCATTGCGGACTACGCCCTCCTCTCCGACTGCCGCTCAGCCGCGCTGGTCAGCACCGCCGGCTCCGTGGACTGGCTCTGTTTTCCACGCTTCGACAGCCCCTCGGTTTTCGGACGGCTGCTGGGGCAGGACGCGGGCTTCTGGTCGATCCTGCCCGCCGGCGAATACTCCTCAAGCCGGCGCTACCTCGGCGCGACGATGGTGCTCCAGACCGTCTACAACACCCCGGCCGGCAGCCTTACCGTGACCGATGCGCTCATGCTCGGCGACGGTCAGCGGGGCCACGATCTCGGCGCACAGGCACCCGGTGCGCTGCTCCGGCAGCTCGCCTGCACCGAAGGCACCGTCGACGTGGACGTGATGTTCGCGCCGCGCCCCGAGTACGGGCTGGTCACCCCGCTGCTGTACAACGCCGACGGCGGCCTTCTTGCCCGCGGGGGAGCGGATGTCATGGCGTTCTCCACTACGGTCCCGTTCGAGTTCAGCGGGGACGGCGCGCATGCCACGCTGACCCTGGGGGCCGGGGAAGTCCTGGGCTTCGCGCTCCACCACCGGCACAGCTGGCAGGACGGGCCGATCTTCTGGACCCAGCCGGAGATCACGCGCCGGCTTGCCGACACGCTGCAGGGCTGGATCAGCTGGTCCGGGATGCACCAGAACTATCATGGCCCGTGGGAAGACCTCGTCGCCGCCAGCGGGCGGATCCTGCAGGCCCTGAGCTACTATCCGACCGGCGCGATCGTGGCGGCCCCGACGACGTCCCTGCCGGAGGTCGCCGGAGGCACGCGCAACTGGGACTACCGCTACACCTGGATCCGGGACGCGAGCATGACCCTGCAGGCGCTGTGGGTGGCTGCCTGCCCGGACGAGGCCGGAAAGTTCTTCCGGTTCATGGCTTCGGCAGCCGGCAGCCAACTTGCCGGCGGGGCTGACCTGCAGATCATGTATGGCGTTGGCGGAGAGTGGGACCTCTCCGAACGGGAACTGCCCCGCCTGCCGGGCTGGGGCGGCAGTTCCCCGGTCCGGGTCGGCAACGGCGCGTGGAACCAGCGCCAGCTCGACGTCTACGGTGAGCTTCTCGACGCCGCCGCCACGCTGCCGCAGTTCCTCGCCGACATGGAACCGGAAACCCGGCGGTTCCTCGCGGCTGCGGCCGACGCGGCCGCCGCGCGCTGGCAGTCTCCGGACCAGGGGATCTGGGAGGTCCGGGGACCTCCCCGCCACTACCTGCATTCAAAGCTCATGTGCTGGGTTGCCGTGGACCGGGCTATCAGGCTCGCCGACGTCCTGCACGCGGCCGGCAGGGTTCCGTACTGGACAAGGGTGCGGGCCCGGATCGCGGATTCCATCCGCACGAACGGCTGGAGCGCGGCCGCGAACGCCTACACCCAGGCGTACGGCTCCGAGGAGCTCGATGCCTCGGCGCTGATGCTCGCCATCGTGGGCTTCCTTCCGGCGGATGACCCCGGCATGCTGGCCACGATTGAGGCTATCGAAGACCGGCTCACCGACAGCCGGGGGCTCGTATACCGCTATCTGGGCGAAGACGGGTTCCCCGGGGAGGAAGGAACGTTCCTGCTGTGCACCTTTTGGCTGGCCCAGGCCCTTGCCCTGGCCGGCAACACGCACCGGGCGCGCATTGTCTTCGAACGGGCCGCCGGGTTCGCCACGGACCTGGGCCTGATGGCAGAACAGGTCGCCCGGGACAGCGGCGAGCTGTTGGGCAATTTCCCCCAGGCATTCAGCCATATCGGGCTCGTCAACGCCGCCTGGGCGATCGACACCGCGGAGCGGAAGTCCCGAAGGGGTGAATGGCAGTGAGCCGGGGCAAAAAGGAGGGTTCCGCCCGGGAATACCCGGGCGGAACCCTCCTGCGTCAGCCTGGGGCTACGCCTGGGCAGGCTCCTCGGCGGGTGCCAGGACGACGTCGCTCACGGTCAGCTCGCCTTCACCGGCCACGAGGGTCAGTTCGCGGGCGTTGGCCGCGGCCTTGAGGTCGGCGAGGCCGGCGTCCAACTGCGTGGTGAGGGATGCCGAGGCCGTGATGGTCGCGGACCGGACCTCGGTGCGCTGCTTGACCTTGGCCTCGGACTTGGCCTTGCGGATGCCGCTCAGCGCGGTTCCCACGGTGGCCAGCAGGGTGGTGTCGCCGTCGATCTCCACCGCGGACGGCCAGGCGGCGCGGTGCACGGACCCCGTGCGCCACCAGCCCCAGACCTCCTCCGTGGCGAAGGGCAGGAACGGGGCGAAGAGCCGCAACAGCGTGTCCAGGCTCGTCGCCAGCGCGGCCAGCACGGAGGCCTGCTGGGCCTCGCCGGCGGCACCGTAGGCGCGGTCTTTGATGAGCTCCACGTAGTCGTCGGTGAAGTGCCAGAAGAAGCTCTCGGTGATCTGCAGGGCCCGGGCGTAATCGTAGTTCTCGAACGCCGTGGTGGCCTGCCGGACCACCTCGGAGAGCTGCGCCAGTACGGCACGGTCCAAGGGGTTGATCAAGGGCCCCGACGCGGGTGCTTTTTCCGCGTTGGGTCGATCAACCCCGGGGTTGGTCAGCGCTGAAACGTCCCCGGCAACCACCGAGTCCTCGGTGGCGCCCAGGTTCAGCACGAACTTGGAGGCGTTGAGCAGCTTGATCGCCAGTCGGCGGCCGATCTTCATCTGCGCAATCTCATAGGCGGTGTCCGCCCCGAGCCGGGCCGAGGTGGCCCAGTAACGGACCGCGTCGGAGCCGTACTCGTTGAGGACGTCGGTGGGGACCACCACATTGCCCTTGGACTTGGACATCTTCTTGCGGTCCGGGTCAAGGATCCAGCCGGAGATGGCCGCGTGCTTCCAGGGCGCCGTGTCCTGCAGGGCATCGGCGCGCACGGCGGAGGAGAACAGCCAGGTCCGGATGATGTCGTGGCCCTGCGGCCGCAGGTCGAAGGGGTAGACCTTGGCGAACAGATCCTCGTTGCTGCTCCAGCCGCCTACGATCTGCGGCGTCAGCGAGGACGTCGCCCAGGTGTCCAGGACATCGGCGTCGCCGGTGAAGCCACCGGGCACGTCGCGCTGGGCTTCCTCGTAGCCGGGGGCCGCGTCCGCGGCGGGATCCACGGGCAGCTGAGCGTCGGACGGGACGATCGGTGCGCCGTACTCCGGGTTTCCGTCGGCGTCCAGCGGGTACCAGACCGGCACGGGCACGCCGAAGAAGCGCTGGCGGGAGACGAGCCAGTCGCCGTTCAGTCCGGAAATCCAGTTCTCGTAGCGCGAGCGCATGAAGGCGGGGTGGAAGTCGATCTCGTGCCCGCGGGCGATCAGCCGTTCCCTGCGGTCCGCGTCACGGCCGCCGTTGCGGATGTACCACTGGCGGGACGTCACGACCTCGAGGGGCTTGTCGCCCTTTTCGAAGAAGTTCACGGGGTGCATGATCTTCTTGGGCTCACCGTCGAGCAGTCCGGCCGCGGACAGCAGTTCCACGACGGCTTCCTTGGCGCTGAAGACGGTCTTGCCGGCGATCGCCGCGAAGCAGGAACGGCCTTCCTCGCTGGTGATCCAGTCCGGGGTCTCGCCGATGATGCGGCCGTCCCGGCCCACGATCGCGCGGGTCGGCAGCTGGAGTTCGCGCCACCAGGTGACGTCGGTGAGGTCGCCGAAGGTGCAGACCATGGCGACGCCGGAGCCCTTGTCAGCCTTCGCGAGCGGGTGGGCCCTGACCTCGACCTCGACGCCGAACAGGGGAGAGGTGACCTTCTTGCCGAACAGCGGCCGGTACCGTTCGTCGTCGGGATTCGCCACCAGTGCCGCACAGGCGGCCAGCAGTTCCGGGCGGGTGGTCTCGATGTAGATCTTCTCGCCCTCGGCGGTGAAGAACGGGTAGCGGTAGTAGGCGCCGGCGACCTCGCGGTCCTCCAGCTCGGCCTGCGCCACGGCGGTGCGGAACGTGACGTCCCACAGGGTGGGGGCCTCGGCCATGTATGCGTCGCCGGCGGCAAGGTTCGCCAGGAAGGCGCGCTGGGACACGGCCCGGGAATGGTCGTCGATGGTCCGGTAGGTGAGGTCCCAGTCGACCGAGAGGCCCAGGGTCTGGAAGAGGTTTTCGAAGACCTTTTCGTCCTCGACGGCGAGTTCCTCGCACAGTTCGATGAAGTTCCGGCGCGAGACGACGTCGAAGTCGCGCTGGTTCTTGGCGGGCTCGGCGGGCGGCCGGTAGCCGGCGTCGTAGGGGACGGCGGGATCGCAGCGCACGCCGTAGTAGTTCTGCACCCGGCGCTCGGTGGGCAGGCCGTTGTCATCCCAGCCCATCGGGTAGAAGACGTTCTTGCCCCGCATACGCTGGTAGCGGGCCAGGGCATCGGTCTGGGTGTAGGAGAACATGTGGCCGACGTGCAGGGACCCCGACGCGGTGGGCGGGGGCGTGTCGATCGAGTAGACCTGTTCCCTGGTGGTGTCCGGGTTGAACTTGTAGGTCCCGTCGTCAAGCCAGCGCCGGGTGAGAGCGGCTTCGAGCCCCTCCAGGGCGGGCTTGTCCGGAACGTTGATGGGGGCGGTGGTGGGCGTGTCTGTACCCTGAGTGTCTTCAGCCATGGGGCAATTCTTTCACGGCCGCCTTCATCCCACCGCACGGCGCCCGGCAGCGGGTCCAGGAGTAGCATACGCAGATGGACAAACCTGCCGGAAATTTCGTGATCAAGCGCGTTTATGACGATCCCGCCGACGACGACGGCTGCCGGGTCCTGGTCGACCGGCTCTGGCCGCGCGGGGTCAGCAAGGAACGTGCACAGCTTGAGCTGTGGCTCAAGGAGGTGGCGCCATCACCGCCGCTGCGGAAGGAATTCGCGCACATGCAGGAGCGCTTCGCCGATTTCCGGGCCGCCTATGAAGCGGAGCTGGAGAGCAACCCCGCCGTGGAGACGCTCCTGGACCTCGCGGCCCGGCATAGCAAGGTCACGCTGCTGTTCGGCGCCAGGGACCCGGAGACCAACCATGCCCGCGTCCTGATGGAGTTCCTGGCGCGCTGATTCATCCGGCTTCATGCTGCGGGCACGCCGCGGGAGGATCGCTGCCTTTGCGGTTAGGGTGGAGCCATGACTGAGGGAATCCAGAGCAAAGCAGCAGTTGTCACCGGCGCCAGCACCGGAATCGGCGAGGCCACCGTGCGGGCGCTGCGGACCGAAGGCTGGAAGGTCTTCGCCGTGGCCCGCCGCGCCGACCGGCTCGAGGCGCTCGGCGCCGAAACCGGCGCCGTCGCCGTCCCCGCCGATGTCACGGACGACGCCGACGTCGCCCGGCTCGTGGACGAGGTCACCCGCGCCGGCGGCATCGACACCCTGATCAACATCGCCGGCGGGGCCCGCGGGGCCGACAGGATTGCCGGGGCCAGGACCGAGGACTGGGAATGGATGTTCCAGGTCAACGTCCTGGGCACCATGAAGCTCACCCGTGCGTTCCTGCCGATGCTGCGCGCCTGCGGCGAGGGCACCGTCCTGAACCTGACCTCGACCGCGGGACTGTCCGCCTACGAGGGCGGCGGCGGCTACAACGCGGCGAAGTTCGCCCAGCACGCCCTGACCGGGGCCCTGCGCCTGGAGGAGGCCGAGCACAACGTCCGCGTGATCGAGGTGGCCCCCGGCCTGGTGCAGACCGAGGAGTTCGCGCTGAACCGCCTCGGCAGCGAGGAAGCCGCGGCGAAGGTCTACCAGGGCGTCGAGAAGCCCCTGACGGGCGCCGACGTCGCCGAGGTGGTCCGCTACGCCGTCGCGGCACCGCACCACGTCAACCTGGACCAGATCGTGATCCGCCCGGTAGCGCAGGCCGCCAACTACAAGCTGATCCGCAAGGGCTAGCAGCAGGGCCGGGGCCATACCCGGACAGCCGCCGTCAGCCGCGGTACGAGAGTTCCGACAGCACGGCCAAATGGTCCGACCCCGGGACCGGGACGGTCGTGAAGCTCACCACCGTAAGCTCCCTGCTGACCAGGACGTGGTCGATCTGCACGAACGGGGGAGCCGGTGAATTCGCCGGCCACGTCGGCCACAGGCCCCGGCCGGTGGCGGACGCGGCGTCGCTGAGCCCGGTGGACACGAGGTTCCGCAGCCCCCGGTGGTCGAGGCTTGAGTTGAAGTCGCCGAGCAATACCGTCGGACTATTCGCCTGCGCCCCGTTCTGCAGCGCCGCGAGTTCGTTGAGGTCGTTCTGCCAGCGGGGAACGTGCCCGGGGCGGGGAGAGTTCACATGGACCGAGGTCAGATGAATCCCCGACGGGATGCCGGGCACCGTTGCAACGGCCCTGCTTTGGAAGAACTGGCTGCCGGGGACCCGGCCGGGCGTAGTCAGCGGGAAGGCCGAGAAAATCCCGTTCCCGACGTTTGCCGAATCGACGTCGGTGACGCGGTATGGCAGGAGTCCGGAGATGCCCGCGTTTTCAAGACGTTCCAGCGTTACCGGGCCAAGTTCCGGAAGCGCGAGAATGTCGACGTGGTTCGCCCGCACGGCGTCCAGGAGCGCAGCCGCATCCAGATCCGAGCTGCCGACGTTCAGCGACATCACCGTCAATAACCTGCCGGGGCCTTCCATCACGGAGGCAGCCAGGTCCGCTGCACCGCGTTCCGCAAGCATCGGGACCAGCCGGGGCGCCAGCATCGCAAGCTGGACGGCCAGCACCAGGACCATGCCTGCCGAGACCACGAGCCGGACGCGGCGGCGCCTCCCGACCAGGACAGCCGCGAGCACGGAGGCGAGGGTCAGGGGCACCGTCAGGGGATAGCCCGACAGCAACTGGACCCAGGGTGTTCCCAGTTCCCAGGGGCCGATTCGGACGGCCGTCAGCACCGCGCCGGGCAGGGCCAGCAGAACGGCCAGCAGGCTGAGAAGAACCGCACGCCAGACGCCGGCGTGCCGGGATGGCACTGCCCTGCGGCCTTCCGGCACGGTGGCTTGCATGGGTCCATTATTGGTGGCAGCACCCCTGCTGGCCATGGGGGCGGACCAGAAATCCACGATGCCCGGCAGCAGCCCCGCGCCGGAGCCCAGGTTGTGGAGTCCCGCAGCACACCCGTTAGACTTGTGGCAGCAGCTTTGACCCGGCTATCACCGGTGAGCTTCCGGAAGAACGCCCTGCCGCTCGCACTGAGCGGCGCCCCACAGGGACCAGGGCCAGTAGAACCGGACGGGTAAGCCCGTCACAGCAGTAATGAGCGGCCGACGCCGATTCTCTTCCTTGCAGGATAAGGGAGCGGGACCGGTGCCGGTAAGTGAGGTGGTACCGCGGTGCCGGGTTGCTGTGTCCAAGATGCTTGGACAGCAGCGCACGGGCCGTCCTCGCATCCTGAATGAATCCCTTTGTTCACCAGCTCAACCCAGGATGTCGAGATGACTTATTACCCGAAGGCCTCCGCCGCTCCCACCGGCGCGGGCGCCACCACCTCCGCTTCCACCACCTCCGGCGTGCCGGCCTCCGTGAAGTTCCCCGAGATCGAAGAGCGCATCCTCAAATACTGGGACGAGGACGGCACCTTCCAGGCGAGCATCGACCAGCGCGCCGCCGAGCTGCCCGGCGGGAAACCAGGCAGCAACGAATTCGTTTTCTACGACGGGCCTCCCTTCGCTAACGGGCTGCCGCACTACGGCCACCTGCTGACCGGCTACGCCAAGGACCTCGTGGGCCGTTACCAGACCCAGCGCGGCCGCCGGGTGGAGCGCCGCTTCGGCTGGGACACCCATGGGCTGCCCGCCGAACTGGAAGCCATGAAGCAGCTCGGCATGACGGATAAGAAGCAGATCGAGGCCATGGGCATCGACAAGTTCAATGACGCCTGCCGCTCCTCCGTGATGAAGTACGCCGGCGAGTGGCAGGAATACGTCACCCGCCAGGCCCGCTGGGTGGACTTCAAGAACGACTACAAGACGCTCAACGTCGAATACATGGAATCCGTGCTGTGGGCTTTCAAGCAGCTGCATGAAAAGGGCCTGACCTACAACGGCTACCGTGTGCTGCCCTACTGCTGGAAGGACGAGACGCCGCTGTCCAACCATGAGCTGCGCATGGACGACGACGTCTACAAGAACCGCCAGGACCAGACCGTCACGGTCACCTTCCCCATCACGGCGGGGGAGTCCGCGCTGTCCCGGCAGCTCGCCGGCGTCCAGGCGCTCGCCTGGACCACCACGCCCTGGACCCTGCCCACCAACCTGGCTCTCGCCGTCGGGCCTTCCATCGAGTATGTGGTCCTGCCCGCCGGCCCGCTCGGCATCAAGGCCGCCTCCGCCGACGCGCCTGTCACGGGCAGCTTCCTGCTCGCCGCCGAGCTGCTGGGCAGCTATGCCAAGGACCTCGGCTACGGCGACGGCGCCGAGGGTGCCGCCGCTGCCGGGGCCGCCGTGACGTCACGGCACACCGGCGCCGAACTCGAGGGGCTCAGGTATGAGCCGCTCTGGGACTACCTCAACGACGCCGAGAAGTTCGGCACCGACAACGCCTGGCGCTTCCTCGTGGCCGACTACGTCACAACCACCGACGGCACCGGCATCGTCCACCAGGCCCCCGCCTATGGTGAGGATGACCAGAAGGTCTGTGAAGAAGCCGGCATCCCCGTTGTGCTCTCGGTGGACGAAGGAGCGAAGTTCCTGCCGATGTTCGGCCACGGCCCGCTCGCCGAAATCGCCGGGCTGCAGGTCTTTGACGCCAACAAGCCGATCACCCAGGTGCTGCGCTCGCAGGGCCGCCTGGTCCGCCAGGCCAGCTACGAACACAGCTACCCGCACTGCTGGCGCTGCCGCAACCCGCTGATCTACCGCGCGGTGTCTTCCTGGTATGTGGAGGTCACCAAGTTCAAGGACCGCATGCTTGAGCTGAACCAGGAGATCAACTGGATTCCCGGCAACGTCAAAGACGGCCAGTTCGGCAAGTGGCTGGCCAACGCCCGCGACTGGTCCATCAGCCGCAACCGCTACTGGGGCAGCCCCATCCCGGTGTGGCAGTCCACCGACCCGGACTACCCGCGCACGGATGTCTATGGCTCCCTCGCCGAACTGGAAGCCGACTTCGGCCGCCTGCCGCTGAACAAGGAAGGCCAGGTTGACCTGCACCGGCCCTTCATCGACGAACTGACCCGCCCCAACCCGGACGACCCCCGCACCCCGGAACAGGGCCAGTCCGTCATGCGCCGTGTCGAGGACGTGCTGGACGTCTGGTTCGACTCCGGCTCCATGCCCTACGGCCAGGTCCACTACCCGTTCGAGAACGAGGCCTGGTTCGACACGCACAACCCGGCGGACTTCATCGTCGAGTACATCGGGCAGACCCGCGGCTGGTTCTACATGCTGCACATCCTGTCCACGGCGCTGTTCGACCGCCCGGCCTTCCGGAACGTCATCAGCCACGGCATCGTGTTGGGCTCGGACGGGCAGAAGATGTCCAAGAGCCTGCGGAACTACCCGGACGTCTCCGAGGTCCTGGACCGCGACGGCTCCGACGCGATGCGATGGTTCCTGATGTCCAGCCCGATCCTGCGCGGCGGCAACCTGGTGGTCACCGAACAGGGAATCCGCGACGGCGTCCGCCAGGTCATCCTGCCGCTCTGGAACGTGTACAGCTTCTTCACGCTCTACACCAATGCCGCTTTTGGCGGTTCAGGCTACGACGCGAAACTCCGCTACGACGGCTACGCCGACACCCTGGACCAGTACCTGATGGCCAACACCGGCGACCTGGTCCGCAACCTGACCGCCCAGTTGGACAGCTACGACATCTCCGGGGCCTGCGACGAACTGCGCGGCTACCTCGACATGCTCACCAACTGGTACGTGCGCCGCAGCCGGCAGCGCTTCTTTGACGAGAACGTGGACGCCTTCGATGCCCTGTACACGGCGCTGGAAACGGTCTGCCGCGTGGCTGCGTCGCTGCTGCCGCTCGTTTCCGAGGAGATCTGGCGCGGCCTCACCGGCGCGCGCTCCGTGCACCTGGCCGACTGGCCGGACGCGGAACAGTTCCCGGCCAACGCCGGACTCGTCGAGGCGATGGACCGGATCCAGCAGATCTGCTCCACCGGATCCTCGCTGCGCAAGGCTGCCAACCTCCGCGTGCGGCTGCCGCTGCAGGAACTCACCGTGGTGGCACCCGGCGCGGATGCGCTGGCGGGGTTCGCCGGCGTCGTCGCCGATGAACTGAACCTGCGTTCGGTCCGCATGCTCGACGCCGGGAGCGCCTCCCCGGAGGAGTTCGGCATCGAACAGAAGCTTGTGGTCAACGCCCGGGCGGCCGGTCCGCGCCTGGGCAAGAATGTCCAGCAGGCCATCAAGGGCTCCAAGTCCGGCGACTGGTCAGTGGATGACACCGGCGTGGTGACCGCCGGCGGACTCGAACTCGAGCCGCAGGAATACACCCTGGAGACCGTCGTGGCGGAAGCCGCGGAAGGGGCCGGCGCAAGGGCCGCTGCCGTGTTGCCGGGCGGCGGGTTCGTGGTGCTCAATACCGAGGTCACACCCGAACTCGAAGCCGAAGGCCTGGCCCGGGACCTGGTCCGTGCCATCCAGCAGGCCCGCAAGGACGCCGGGCTCAACGTCAGCGACCGGATCCACACCACCGTCACCGCGGCGCAGGACACCATCGACGCGCTGCTGGCCCACGCCGGGCTCGTCACGGCCGAAACCCTGACCCTGGAGCTGGACACCGTTCCGGCCGACGTCAAGGAACCGCAGATCACGGTCGAAAAAGTCACCGTCGAAAAAGTAGAGGCCTGAGCAATGACCGACGAATTCTCCGTAGAAAGCGTCTACGCCGAGCTGCTGGGCCGTGCGCCGGAAAACAAGATGGAGCCGCGGCTGGCGCCGTTGCGCCGGGCGATGGACATCCTGGGGGAGCCGCAGAAGGCCTACCCGATCATCCACATCACCGGCACCAACGGCAAGACCTCCACGGCCCGCATGATCGAGGCCGGGCTGCGCGCGCACGGACTCAGCACCGGGCGTTACACCAGCCCGCACCTGTCCAAGGTCACGGAACGGATCAGCATCGACGGCGCCCCGGTTTCGGACGCGACGTTCGTGCGGATCTGGGACGAGATCCGGCCCTACCTGCAGATCGTGGACGGTGAACTTGAGGCCGAGGGCCAGCCCCGGCTGACCTACTTCGAGTGCCTGACCATCCTCGGCTTTGCCATCTTCGCGGACCAGCCCGTCAACGTCGCCGTCATCGAGGTGGGACTGGGCGGCATCACCGATGCCACCAACGTCGGCGACGGCCAGGTCGCCGTGGTCACACCCATCTCCCTGGACCACACGGACCTGCTGGGCGACACCACCGCGGACATCGCCTACGAAAAGGCCGGCATCATCAAGCCCGGCGGTTTCCTGATCAGCGCCGCGCAGCCGGTGGACGCGGCGCAGGTGCTGCTGGAGAAGGCCAAGGAAACGCACGTGCCGTTCCGCTTCGAGGGTGTGGAGTTCGGCGTCGAATCCCGGACTGTCGCCGTCGGCGGCCAGATGGTGGACATCAAGGGCATTGCGGGCCGGTACGAGGGACTCCTGGTGCCCCTGCACGGGGCACACCAGGCGCAGAACGCCGCCGTCGCGGTGGCCGCCCTGGAGGCTTTTTTCGGCGGCGAGAAGGCGCTCGACGCCGACATCCTGCAGGAGGCCTTTGCCTCCGTCTCGTCCCCCGGACGACTCGAGGTGGTCCGCACCGCGCCCACCATCATCGTGGACGCGGCCCATAACCCGGAAGGCATCCGGGTTTCGGCTGAGGCCATCCACGAGGCTTTCAGTTTCACCAAACTCGTGGTCGTCGTCGGCGTCCTGCGTGAGAAGGACGCCGAAGAGATCCTCCGCCAGCTCAAGGAATCCCTGGGCGACCTCGCCGGGGAATACTGCTTCACCCAGTCCAACTCCCCCCGGGCAGTACCGGCCGAGGACCTCGCCGAACTCGCGCTGGACCTGGGCTTCGGCGAGGACAACATCCACGTCGCCGAGAAGCTCGACGACGCCCTGGAATGGGCCGTGGAACGTGCCGAAGCCAATGAAGAACTCGCCGGCGGCGTGCTCGTCACGGGATCCATCACCCTCGTGGCAGAAGCCCGGATCCTGCTCGGAAAGGCAGATGCCTGAGCGATGGCACGACTCACCAAAGCCCAGCGCGAATGGCGCCCGGGTATGCCCAAGAAGCGCCGCTCCACCAAGGTCATGTTCGCCTCCACAGTCCTGCTGCTGGAGGCCTTCGTGGCGCTCTTCGGCACGCTGGCGGTCTTCGGACTGCGGCGTGGCGAATTTCCCCCGGTCCTGATCTTCGCGGTGGGGATCGCCCTGTTCCTGGTGCTCGTCTTCACCTGCGCGGTCGTCTCCAAGCCCTGGGGCATCGGCCTGGGCTGGATCCTGCAGTTCGTGCTGGTCCTCTCCGGAATCGTCGAGCCCACGATGTTTGTGGTGGGATTCCTGTTTGCCGTGTCCTGGTGGTACGGGATCAGGACCGGCATCCGGATTGACCGCGAGGCAGGCCAGCGGGAACGCGTGCAGGCCGCCTGGGACGCCGCCCACCCCGAAGGCCAGAGCAACTAGACTTATTTCCGAACCCCACCCCGACACATTGGAGCAGCTGTGAGCGTTGAGCGCACCCTAGTCCTGATCAAGCCCGACGGCGTCGCCCGTAACCTGACCGGCGCCATCCTGGGCCGGATCGAAGCCAAGGGATACACCCTTGCCGACCTCAAGATGGTCACCGCGAGCCGTGAACTGCTCGAACAGCACTACGAGGAGCACGTCGGCAAGCCGTTCTACGAGCCGCTCGTCGAATTCATGCTCAGCGGACCCGTCGTCGGCGCCGTCTACGAGGGACACCGGGTCATCGAGGGCTTCCGCTCGCTCGCCGGCACCACGGACCCGACGACGGCGGCGCCGGGCACGATCCGCGGCGACTTTGGCCGCGACTGGGGCCTGAAGGTCCAGCAGAACCTGGTCCACGGCTCGGACTCGGTGGAATCGGCCGAACGCGAGATCGGCATCTGGTTCTAGGAGCTACCGGGTACCGCCCCACCGAGGTGACAGCTAAGGCCAATGAACGCACGCGTTCATTGGCCTTAGCTGAAACCTCGCGGCGGTCGGGATGTCAGTAGCCGGAGGTGCCGACGAAGACCTGGACAAAGGCGAAGAAGATCGTGGCGATCACGGCGACGTAGAGCAGCGCCGCGAGGACCCAGCCGGAATCGCCCAGGATCCGGGTGGGGCCGGCCGGAAGCGGGATCACGCCGTGGGACACATTGCGCACCGTCACCCAGACAAACAGCGGAATCATGGCGGCCCAGACGATCATGCAGAACGGGCACAGGATGTGGATGGAGTACAGGGCCTGGGACCAGAGCCACACCACGAAGGCGAAGCCCAGGGTCACACCGGCCTGCAAGCCGAGCCAGTACCAGCGGGCGAACCGGGCGCCGGCGAGGATGCCCATGGCGGTGGTGATGATCACGGCGAAAGCGACAATCCCGATGAACATATTCGGGAAGCCGAAGACCGAGCTCTGCCAGGTCTGCATGACCTGGCCGCACGAAATCCACGGGTTCACGTCGCAGACGGTGACGTGCTTCGGATCCTTGAGGACCTCAAGTTTCTCCAGCACCAGGGTTCCGGAGGCCAGCCACCCGACGACGCCGGTGATCAGCAGGAGCCACGCGAACGGCCGGTCACGGGTCATTGGCGGAAGCGGCCGCTCCGCCGTTGCCGGGCCGGAGCCACTGTGTTGCGCGGTCGCGTCGCCGGTGGCGCTGGAGATGCTGGGCATGGAATGACAGTCCTTTGCGTCGGGTGCTTCTGGTACCGATTGTATCGCCGCAGGCCGGGCAAACCCGGTGACGTGCCCCTGACCCGGCACGATGGCGCTCCTGCGGAGCGCTGATTCTGCGCTGACACCCCCTGCTTACAGCTGCTTTGACGGCTCTTGTGAGACAATGATCGTGGCTGGAACCCGATCCACATCCGGATTCCGGTCCGGTGACTTTGTTTCCAAGACCGCCAATGATGAGCAGGGAGCTACGGATCCTCTGATCCAAGCTATCCGCAATGCCATTGGACGGCACCTGGTTGTGGCGTGTAGATCAACGGGTTCCAGAACAATCTCGCCGGCCCTCCAGGGCTGCCGCACCCCACTGCCGGTGCGAACCTGAGGGTATCCAATTGACTTCTGTCAATGCCTGCGGGTGTTGGCGAATAGTTGCCCCGACGGGTGCCGGATGTGGCGGCACATCAGGGGCAGGAGTGTTGCCACATATGGATAATGACCAGATTGTAGCCGTTAACGAAGCAGCAGTTGTTAACGAGGGAACAGCAGAGACAGCGGGAACAGAAGAAAACGCGGAAACAGCAGCTCCGGCAGCCCCCAAGCGGGCTGTCAGGACACGGCGCAAAGCCACCCCGAAAGCAGAGCCGACGGAGCCTGCCGCTGAAGCGGCAGCCACGGGCGAAGCACCCGCCGCAGTCCCGGCTGCAGAGCCGGCCGAGGCAGCAGCCTCCGAAGTAAAAGCCAAGGCACCGGCCCGGCGCACCCGCGCCCGGAAGCCGGCGGCCGAGCCGCTGCCCCCTGCCGAGGAAACTGCCGGGGAGGAAACCGCGGGTGAGGCCGCTGTCCAGGCAAGCGCGCAGCCCGGGGCTGAAGCCCAGACCGCTGAAGCTCCCGCCGAGGCTCCCGCAGCAGAAAAGCCTGCCCGGCGTCGTGCCAGCCGGGCCAAGACTGCCGCCCCGGCCGTTGAAGCTGTACCGGAACCGGCCCCCGCAGCGGAGGAAGTCGCAGCGCAGGAATTCGCAGCGGAGGCTGCCGGGACGGCTGTCGCCGCCACAACGGCGACTGAAGCTTCTGCAGCAGGTGCCCCCGCCGCAGAGGCCCCGGCTGCTGCCGCAGCCCCTGCTCCGGCCTCCTCGCTCTTCCTCGAGCCCGGAGCAGTCACGTCCATGATCTTCCAGGCCCCCGACCTGAGCACCGTGGTCCGCCCGGTCACGGTTGAGGCCGCCGAGGAGGACGAAGAAGAAGGTGGCGAAGAAGGCGAAGACGCCAGCCGCCGCCGCCGTCGCAGCCGCGGACGCCGCGGACGCACGACCCGCACGGCCGGCGAATCCGAGACCGAGGCAGAAGGTTCCGCAGAGGAAGCCGAAGAAGGCTCCGAGGGAACCCTGGAGGAGGGCGTGACCTCGCGCCGCCGCCGGCGCCGCCGCCGTGGTGACCAGGACCTCGAACTCACGGGCGGGGGAGACAACGATCCGCCCAACACGGTGACCCGGGTCCGCGCACCCCGTGCGGCCACCGAGGCGCCGGTCAACAACCGCGTCACGTCCCTTAAGGGCTCTACCCGCCTTGAGGCCAAGAAGCAGCGCCGCCGGGAATCCCGCGACACCGGACGCCGCCGCACCGTCATCACCGAGGCCGAGTTCCTGGCCCGCCGCGAATCCGTGGACCGGCAGATGATCGTCCGCCAGCGCGACGACAGAATCCAGATCGGCGTCCTCGAGGACGGCGTCCTGGCCGAGCACTTTGTCTCCAAGACCCAGCAGGATTCCCTGATCGGCAACGTCTACCTGGGCAAGGTCCAGAATGTGTTGCCCTCCATGGAAGCCGCCTTCGTCGACATCGGACGCGGCCGCAATGCCGTCCTCTACGCCGGTGAAGTCAACTGGGATGCGGTCAATCTCGAGGGAAAGCAGCGCCGGATCGAGAACGCGCTGAAGTCCGGGGACTCCGTGCTCGTCCAGGTCACCAAGGACCCTGTCGGCCATAAGGGCGCCCGCCTCACGAGCCAGATTTCGCTGCCCGGCCGTTACCTCGTGTACGTGCCCGGCGGCTCCATGACCGGCATCTCCCGCAAGCTGCCCGACGTCGAACGCAACCGGCTCAAGCGGATCCTCAAGGACCGCCTGCCGGAAGATGCCGGCGTGATCGTCCGTACCGCGGCCGAGGGTGCATCCGAGGAAGAGCTCACACACGATATCAACCGGCTGCGGGCCCAGTGGGAAGGCATCGAAAGCCAGTCCACGTCCACCAAGATCCTCGCCCCCGAGCTGCTCTACGGCGAACCCGACCTGACCATCAAGGTGGTCCGCGACGTCTTCAATGAGGACTTCTCCAAGTTGATCGTCTCCGGCGAGGAAGCCTGGGACACCATCGAGGCCTATGTCACCTACGTGGCGCCGGATCTGGTGGGCCGGCTCGAGAAGTGGACCAAGGACACGGACATCTTCGCTGCGTGGCGGATCGACGAGCAGATCCACAAGGCCCTGGACCGCAAGGTCTTCCTGCCCTCCGGCGGTTCCCTCGTGATCGACCGCACCGAAGCCATGACCGTGGTGGACGTCAACACCGGCAAGTTCACCGGCTCCGGCGGCAACCTTGAGGAAACCGTCACCAAGAACAACCTGGAGGCGGCCGAGGAAGTCGTCCGGCAGCTCCGGCTCCGGGACATCGGCGGCATCATCGTGATCGACTTCATCGACATGGTGCTCGAATCCAACCGCGACCTGGTCCTGCGCCGCATGGTGGAGTGCCTGGGCCGGGACCGGACCAAGCACCAGGTGGCCGAGGTGACCTCGCTGGGGCTCGTGCAGATGACCCGTAAGCGGATGGGCACCGGGCTGCTCGAGGTCTTCGGCGAACAGTGCGAGGCCTGCGCCGGCCGCGGCATCGTCACGCACGACGAGCCGGTCGAGCACCGCCGGGCCAACACCGTCGCCGCCGAACACTACGTGCCGCGGACCGAATCCCAGCCCGCGGCCGTCCGGACCGAGCGCAAGGGCCGCCGCCGCGGAAAGGGCGGACAGGCCCTGGAGGGCGCCCCGACGGCTGCGCCAGCGCACGCCGAGCCCACCGAGGCAGAGCGCCACGCCAAGGCGGAGGCAACGCGTGCCGCCCTGGCCAACATCGCCGCCGCTGCGCACGCCGCCCACCTGCACGATGGGGAGACGGCCGCCGAGGCCGGAACCCGCCGGGCCGACGCCGCGGCCCGCCAGGCCGCGGTCCAGGCGGCCCTCGAGCTGGCCGAGAAGGAAGATGCTGCGTCGGGACGTCCCGCCGCCGTGCTGACTTTCGGCGGCGAGCAGGTTGCCCTGCCGTTCGTGGAGCACACCGAGGAGGCGCCGGCTCCGGCACTCACGCTGGATCTGCTGAATGAGGCCTTCGCCCAGCTGGGCGAAGAAGCCCAGGTTGAGGAAGACCAGGCTCCGGCAGCCGTGTCCCGGCCTGCGGTCTCCAGGCCCGCGCCGGCAGCGGAAGGCACCACGCCCCGCGCCCGCCGCGGACGCCGGAACCGGAGCGCCAGCCGCGCCCAGGGGGCAGCCAACGCGACGTCCGTTGAACACCACGAGGCACTTGAACACCGCGAGGCAACCCGGCCGGCCGCAGCCGTCCATGAGGCCAAGGCTCCGGCCACGCCGGCGGCCAAGCCCGCCGCAGCGAACGAGCCGATCATCCTCGGCGTCGGTGTGCCGGCGTCGGAGCTGTAGCACTCCGGTACTGCCTGGGACCGCGGGTGCGGCCCGGGGCCGGCGTAGCAATACGCCGGTTCCGGGCCGCACCCGCGGGTTCGTTAAGGGAATAAGGCTAGGCTGGAGGACTGACACGGGGTGCCGCGCATCGGGCCGGCTGAGATCCAGACCCGTTGAACCTGTCCGGTTAACACCGGCGAAGGGATGTCTGTTTTGTCCTTTTCAAGCCTTCCGTCTGCGTTTCTTCCTTACCCGCCGCTTGCCGCTACGCAGCCCCGGATTCCGCGGGTGCTGGCCATCGCCGGCTCCGACCCCTCCGGCGGAGCGGGGATCCAGGCCGACCTGAAAAGCATCGCCGCGAACGGCGGCTACGGGATGGCGGCCATCACCGCCCTGACGGCACAGAACACCCGGGGAGTCCGGGCCGTGCACGTGCCCCCGGCCGAATTCCTCACCGCGCAGCTGGACGCGATCAGCGAGGACATCATGATCGACGCCGTCAAGATCGGCATGCTGGGGGACGCGGCCGTGATCGACGCCGTCCGCGGCTGGCTCGAAAAGGTCCGCCCCGGCGTGGTGGTGCTTGATCCGGTGATGGTGGCCACGAGCGGGGACCGGCTCCTGGCGGAGTCCGCCGCGGCCGCCCTGCAGGCCCTGCTGCCACTGGCTGACCTGATCACGCCGAACCTCGCCGAGCTGGCCATCCTGCTCCAGGAGCCCGTCGCCGCGGACTGGGCCGCGGCCCTGGAACAGGGAAAACGGCTGGCCGCACTGGCCGGCACCACCGTGCTGGTCAAGGGCGGACACCTGAAGGACGGCGGCGCCGACGGCGGAGGCTGCCCGGACGCGCTCGTCAACACCGGGGGACTGCTGGGGCACGAGACCGTCGTGGTGCCCGGCGAACGCGTAGCCACCCGCAACAGCCACGGCACCGGCTGTTCGCTGTCCTCGGCGATGGCCACCGTATATGCCCGGGTGGGGGACTGGGAGGCCGCCCTCCGGGAGGTCAAGCCCTGGCTGCAGGGCGCCCTGCGGGAGGCGGGGAGCCTCGACGTCGGATCCGGCAACGGCCCCGTCCACCACTTCCACCACCTCCAGCATCTCAGCCAGGATCATGGCAGCACAGCCCGGGCCCACGGCCCGGCCCCGGCAGAAGGCGAGTTCGCCGTGGCACTGCGGGAAGGTGCGGCCGCAGACCTGGCCACGATTTTCGGCCTGGACTTCATCCGGGGCCTGGCCGACGGCACGCTGCCCGAGCACGAGTTCGCCTACTACCTCGCGCAGGACGCCATCTACCTCAACGGCTACTCCCGGGTCCTGGCCCGCGCGGCCGCCCTCGCGCCGTCGGAGGCCGAACAGCTGTTCTGGGCCCGCTCCGCGCAGAATTGCCTCGAGGTCGAATCCGAGCTGCACCGGACCTGGCTCAGCACCCGCCCGACCGACGCGCACCTGGGTCCCGTCACCAAGTCCTATGTGGACCACCTGCTCGCTGCCTCGGTCGCAGGCAGCTACGGGGTGCTGGTGGCCGCGGCCCTGCCGTGCTTCTGGCTCTACGCCGAGGTCGGGGCCACGCTGCACGGGGAGTTCCTCGCGGCCGGCGCCCCGCCGGAGCACCCCTACGCGGACTGGCTGCGGACCTACGCCGACGAGGAGTTTGCCGCCGCGACCCGGCAGGCGATCGCCTTCACCGATGCGGCAGCGCGGTCCGCCTCGGAAAGCGAACGGAATGCCATGGTGCTGGCCTTCCGGCAGTCGGCGCGCTATGAAGTCGATTTCTTCGACGCGCCGAGGCTGCACTCTTGACCTGACCGGCCCCGCATTGCCTGTACGATAGTCGGGCACGGTTCCGGATATTATCGCGGTACCACGTGGTCACTGCCGCGTGGCGCCTATCACGAACTATCCACCGGAACCAGCCTCATTTGCGGCCGAAGGCAAAATTAGCGTAGTCTAGATCTTCGGTGCTTACGCCAACACTTGGGTTATGACCTTGAGGACACTTCATTCGATACCGAATGGAATTGTCCACGGGATAGCTCATGGGTTCCCCCGGGGAACCCACCGGCGTAGAGGCACAGCGTGAGCCGGACCAAATAACTTGGACCCAGGTTCCGCACGCAAATCTAGTAATAAACGTCGAGAGAAGTGAGTTCCACAGTGGTGTACGCGATTGTCCGCGCAGGCGGCCGCCAAGAGAAGGTTTCCGTTGGAGACTTCGTTACCCTGAACCGCGTCCCCGGTGGAGCCGGCAGCACCTTTGAGCTGCCCGCACTGCTCCTGGTAGACGGTGACAAGGTTACGTCCGCTGCCGCGGACCTGGCCAAGGTAACGGTTACGGCTGAGATCCTCGAAGACCTTCGTGGTCCGAAGATCGTCATCCAGAAGTTCAAGAACAAGACCGGCTACAAGAAGCGCCAGGGTCACCGTCAGGAATTGACCAAGGTCAAGATCACCGGTATCAAGTAACTAACCGTTACTGTTCAGGTTTTCAGCAGATTCCCCAGAATTTTTAAGGCAGGCATTTCAGATGGCACATAAAAAAGGCGCGAGTTCCACTCGCAACGGTCGTGACTCCAACGCCCAGTACCTCGGCGTCAAGCGCTTCGGCGGCCAGGTAGTTTCCGCAGGCGAGATCATCGTCCGCCAGCGCGGCACCCACTTCCACCCGGGCGCCGGCGTCGGCCGCGGCGGGGACGACACCCTGTTCGCACTGGCCCCCGGTGCAGTCGAGTTCGGCACCCGCCGTGGTCGTCGCGTTGTGAACATCGTGGCTGCTGCAGCTGCAGAGTAACAACAAGTTCTAAATCGGTGGGGCGGGCCATTAGGTCCGCTCCACCGGTGTTTTAACCGCATTACAATCATCTTGGGCCTCCTTGGGGGCCCGGGGAACAGCACTGAGGAGATCCACGTGGCGAGCTTTGTAGACCGGGTAGTACTGCACGTATCCGGCGGTACCGGCGGCCACGGCTGTGTCTCCGTCCACCGGGAGAAGTTCAAGCCCCTCGGTGGCCCCGACGGCGGCAACGGCGGCAATGGCGGCGATGTCATCCTGCGCGTCGACCCGCAGACCACCACCCTGCTGGACTACCACCATGCCCCCCACCGCCACGCCACCAATGGCGGCCCCGGCATGGGCGACTGGCGCGGCGGCAAGAACGGCGAGACCCTGATCCTTCCGGTTCCCGAGGGCACCGTGGTCAAGTCCAAGGACGGCACCGTCCTGGCCGACCTCGTCGGCGAAGGCACCGAATACATTGCGGCTGCCGGCGGCATCGGCGGCCTCGGCAACGCCTCGCTCTCCTCGCAGAAGCGCCGCGCGCCAGGCTTTGCCCTGCTCGGAATCGAGGGCGAGTCCAGCGACATCGTCCTGGAACTGAAGTCCATCGCGGACATCGCCCTCGTGGGCTTCCCTTCGGCGGGCAAGTCCAGCCTTATCGCGGCGATGTCCGCGGCACGGCCCAAGATCGCCGACTACCCCTTCACCACGCTGATCCCGAACCTGGGCGTCGTCCAGGCCGGTGAGGTGCGCTTCACCATTGCGGACGTCCCGGGCCTGATCGAGGGCGCCAGCGAAGGCAAGGGCCTCGGCCACCACTTCCTGCGGCACGTCGAGCGTTGCGCCGCACTGGTGCACGTGCTGGACTGCGGCACGCTGGAATCGGACCGCGATCCGCTCTCCGACCTGGCCATCATCGAGGCCGAGCTGGAGAAGTATGCCGTGGACATGAGCTACAGCGGAACCGACGGCGAAGTCGTGCCGCTGAACCACCGCCCCCGCCTCGTCGCCCTTAACAAGGTGGACCTGCCCGACGGCAAGGACATGGCCGAGTTTGTCCGCCCCGAACTCGAATCCCGCGGCTACAAGGTCTTTGAAGTCTCCGCGACCAGCCACGAAGGCCTCCGCCAGCTCGGCTTCGCCATGGGCGAGATCGTCAAGGCAGCCCGCGACGCCGTCGCCGCCGCACCGCCCAAGGTGCACGCACCGGTGCTCAAGCCCCGCGCCGTCAACGAATCCGGCTTCACGATCCGCCGCGAAGAGAAGAACCTGGAGCCGCTGTTCCGCGTACTCGGCGACAAGCCGGTGCGCTGGGTCAAGCAGACTGACTTCACCAACGAGGAAGCGATCGGCTACCTCGCGGACCGCCTCGCCAAGCTCGGCATCGAAAATGAGCTGTTCAAGAAGGGCGCCAAGCCGGGCGACACTGTCGTCATCGGCGAGGACGACGGCGTCGTCTTCGACTGGGAGCCGACCATGATGGCCGGCGCCGAACTGTTGGCCTCCCCGCGCGGCACCGACGTCCGCTTCGCGGACATCGGCGATCGCCCCACCCGCGGGCAGAAGCGCGACGAGCAGCTCGAGCGCCGCGAGGCCAAGGCCGCCGCCCGCGCCGAACTCGAAGCCGAACGCAAAGCCGGCATCTGGACCGAATCCGTCAGCGGCCGCCGCGCCGCCAAGCCGCTCAAGGAGAGTGGACTGGGCGAAACAGATGACGAGTAAGGCCGTCACTGTGCCCGGTTCAGCGCTCACCCCGGACAGATCCGTGCTGTCCGGGGCCCGCCGGATCGTGGTCAAGGTGGGCTCGTCCTCGCTGACCTCGATCAAGGGCGGCATCGCGGAGGAGGCCCTGACGGACCTCGCCGATGCCCTCGCCCACAAGCGCAACGCCGGCACCGAGATCATCCTGGTGTCTTCCGGTGCCATCGCGGCCGGCCTGGCTCCCCTCGGTCTGGAGAAGCGTCCCCGTGACCTCGCCACCCAGCAGGCCGCCGCCAGCGTCGGCCAGGGCCTGCTGATGGCCCGGTACACGCACGCATTCGGGGCGCACGGGGTGACCGTCAGCCAGGTGCTCCTCACCGCCGATGACTTCATGCGGCGCAGCCAGCACACCAACGCGTTCCGGGCCCTGAACCGGCTGCTCAACCTCGGCGTCGTTCCCGTGGTCAACGAGAACGACACCGTCGCCACGCACGAGATCCGCTTCGGCGACAACGACCGGCTCGCCGCCCTCGTCGCCCACCTCGTCCGCGCCGACGCACTCGTGCTGCTCTCCGACGTCGACGCGCTCTACGACGGTCCGCCCTCGCACGGCGCCAAGCGGATTCCGCACGTCGCCGGGCCCCAGGACCTCGTGGGCGTCTCGATCGGCCGCACCGGCAAGGCCGGGGTCGGTACCGGGGGCATGCTCACCAAGGTCGAGGCAGCATCCATCGCGGCGGGCTCGGGCATCCACGCCCTCGTGACGTCCACACCCAACGCGGCCGCCGCGCTGGCGGGGGAGGACGTGGGGACCTGGTTCTCCGTCAACGGCTCGCGGAAGCCGATCCGGCTGCTGTGGCTGGCCCACCTTGCTTCGGTGGAGGGCACCCTCGTGCTCGACGACGGCGCGGTCAGGGCCGTGCGGGAGCGCCACACCTCGCTGCTGCCGGCCGGCATCTCCGCCGTCCACGGCCACTTCGAGGCCGGCGACGCGGTGGAGATGGTATCGCCGGACGGCACGGTGATTGCCCGCGGGCTGGTCAACTACGCCGCCGCCGAACTGCCGCAGATGCTGGGCCGGTCCACCAAGGAACTCGGCAAGGCCCTGGGCCGCGGATATGACCGGGTCGTGGTTCATGTTGACGACCTGGTGCTGGTCTGAGCCTCCGGCTCGCCTAAACTTGAAGCATGACTGAGGCCCTGACTCCCCACGCCGCCGTATTTTCCGAAGGCACAGAATTTTCTGAAGATTCCTCCGGACACGCCGGGACCCCGGCGGTACCGAAGGCAGGCTCCGCTGCCGACGTCGAGTCCGCCGTCCACGCCATCGCCGACGGCTCCCGGCTTGCCGCCCGCAGGATGGCCCGCGCCAACCGGGCGTGGAAGGACCGCGGCCTGCGCGCCATCGGCGCCGCGCTGCTCGAGCACAAGAACCAGATCCTCGCCGCCAATGCCAAGGACGTCGCCGCCGGCCGGGCCAACGGCACCACCGCCGCCCTGCTGGACCGGCTGACCCTCACCGGCAGCCGGATCGAGGCGCTGGCCGCCGCCATGGAGAACCTCGCCGCCCTGCCCGATCCTGTCGGCAACGTGGTCCGCGGCCAGACGCTGCCCAACGGCCTGCGGCTACGCCAGATCAACGTGCCGATGGGCGTTGTTGCCGCCATCTACGAGGCGCGCCCCAACGTCACCGTGGATATTGCCGGACTCGCACTCAAGAGCGGCAACGCCGTTATCCTGCGCGGCGGCAGCGCTGCCGCCGCCACCAACGCCGCCCTCGTCACGATCCTCCGCGACGCCCTGGAAACGGCAGGCCTGCCGGCCGACGCCGTCCAGACCATCGACCAGTATGGCCGCGAAGGCGCCAACGTCCTCATGCGCGCCCGCGGCCGGGTGGACGTGCTGATTCCCCGCGGCGGCCGCGAACTGATCCAGTCCGTCGTGACCAACGCCTCAGTTCCGGTGATCGAGACCGGCGAGGGCAACGTCCACATCTACCTGGATGCCTCCGCAAACGAGGAAATGGCGGTGGAGATCCTGCTCAACGCCAAGACCCAGCGGCCCAGCGTCTGCAATACCGTGGAGACGCTGCTGGTGCACTCCTCCTCCACCGTGCTGCCCGCCGTCGCCGCTGCCCTCCGCGCGGCCGGCGTCACCCTGCACACGGACGCGAGGGTCCGCGCCGCCCTCCCGGCGTCGATCGAATCCGTGCCCGCCACCGAGGAGGACTGGGCCACCGAGTACATGGACCTGGACCTTGCCGTGGCCATGGTGGACAGCCTGGACGACGCCGTCAAGCACATCCGCACCTGGTCCACCGGACACACCGAGGCCATCCTGACCAACGACCTCGCCAACGCCGAGCGCTTCATCGCGGAGGTCGACTCCGCCGCCGTGATCGTGAACGCCTCGACCCGGTTCACCGACGGCGGCGAGCTGGGACTGGGTGCCGAAGTGGGGATTTCGACCCAGAAGCTGCACGCGCGCGGCCCCATGGGACTCACCGAACTGACCACCACGAAGTGGATTGTGCAGGGCGAGGGCCAGATCAGGGGCTAGCAACGCTGTAACATGGAACGGAAGACCGGACGGCCGGGGCATCCGCCGTCGTCAAATCCAGACTTGTCAAAATTTGAACTCAACTAGGGGAGAACATGCTGTTGCAGCAGATCGCCACATTTGTCGCCGCCGCCGGCGAATCCGGCCATGAGGAACTGGCGCCGCTTATTGCGCCGCCGCTGGTGATTGGCGGCTCGATGTTCGCGATCCTCCTGGTCCTGATGTTCATCACGCTGTCCTACTCCAATCTGGGCCGGCGCCATGAGGCCGTCGAGGAGCACGCGGATCCGCACCGCCAGCACACGAACAAGCACGATCACGGCCAGGCCCAGGGACACTAGCTATTTCCGCCACCGTGAAGCAGCGCGGCGCCAAGCGCCGCCTGCGCCTGGGCGTGATGGGCGGTACCTTCGATCCGATCCATCACGGCCACCTTGTCGCGGCCAGCGAGGTCGCGGCCAAGTTCGACTTGGATGAAGTGGTGTTCGTGCCCACCGGGCAGCCCTGGCAGAAGTCGAGCCGGAAGGTCAGCGAGGCCGAACACCGGTACCTCATGACGGTCATCGCCACGGCATCGAACCCCCGGTTCACCGTTAGCAGGGTGGACGTGGACCGGCCAGGTCCCACCTACACGATCGATACGCTGCGTGACCTGCGTACGCTGCGCCCCGAGGCGGATCTCTTCTTCATCACCGGCGCGGACGCACTGGCCCAGATTCTTTCCTGGAAAGACATCGATGAACTCTGGTCGCTGGCGCACTTCGTGGGCGTGACCCGGCCCGGCCATGTGCTGGACGGCATGGGCCGTAAGGATGTCAGCCTGCTGGAAGTCCCGGCCATGGCCATCTCCTCCACCGACTGCCGCACCCGGGTGTTTGACGGTAATCCGGTCTGGTATCTGGTGCCCGACGGCGTGGTCCAGTACATCGCCAAGTACGGCCTGTACGCCGGCCACGCCGATCCGGCGGAGAGCGTGGCCGAGGACTTTCCGGCGGAGGGCGATCCTGCCCGGATCGACGCGCGGCATGACCCAGCCATCGAGATAACCCAACCAGCCCGCACTGAATGAGTTTGCAATGAGTCAGGAACAGCCACCCGTCCGCAGCCGGCGCGAATTGCGCCAGGCCAGAGATGAACGCCTGGAAACCAAGCAGCAGGCCGGTACCCCGGGTCCCGGCGCGGTTCCGGCTGCCACTAAACCTGCCTCGAAACCTTCCGCGGCGAAACCCGCCGAGCCTGCGCCCGCCGAAATCACCGGCCGGATCCGCCGGGTAGCCGAGGGCCCCGTCGACTCGGTTCCTGCCCCGTCCTCCGCCGAACGGTCATCGCAGGTGCGGGCCCGGGACCGGGCCACCCTGCGCACCATCAAGGAACTGGCGGAGAAAGAGGGCCACCTCGCGCCGGGAGGCGCGCCCACCCGGCGCCAACTGAGACTGCTGCAGCTGGCGGCCGAAACGGCCCCGGCCACCCAGGCGAATCTGATTGTCCCGGCCTCGCCGCGGACCCGTGCCACCCCCGTCGTGGCCCAGCCTGGCGCCAACCCCGGCGCAAGGCCCGGCACGGGCAAAGACAGCCCGGCCAAGGGCAGTGCAGGCCCGGGACAGGCTGCCAAGGGCACCGGCAAGGATGCCGACGGCGGCGCGGCACGCCCCGGTGGGCAGCCGCCCGAGGGGATTACGGTCGAGCAGGCCCTGGCCGCCCGGGAACTCCTGGCCGGGCAGGCGCAGAACCAGATCAAGAAGATGGCGCACATCGCTGCCACGGATCCCGACGCCGTCGATCCGGCAGTGCTGGCCGAGCAGATTGCGCTGGCCGAGCGCACGGCGGTGCTGAACCGCCGCGCCGCGGCCAAGCAGAAACTGGCTGAACAAACCAGCCAGCCGGCCCCGTTGCGCAACGCTCCCTCGACAGCGAGCAACCTGGCCATGGTCACACCGCTGGAATTCGTCGAGGTCCCTGGCGTGGAGCGGCCGGTCATGAAGCGCCCTGCCACGTCCTATGTTCCGGTCGTCACTAACCCGGGCCCCCGGGTTGAGAACCCCCGGAAGTCCGGCGGGCGCCGGCCGGGATTGTCCCGGCAGCGGGGCTCCGGGCCCACGACCGGCCGTGCCGGTGTGTTGGCCCGCGCGGAGGCCGCCGCAAGGGCAGCATCCGGGGCTGTGCCGCCCTCAGGTGCAGTCGGCGGAAACCCGGCGGAACCTGAGTCCGAAGAGCAGTTCGCCGGCAGGGCGCCGGTGGCCGCGAATTCAGCCTATGGGCTTGATCCGCTGGATGCCGCCACGGCCGGCCTCGGCCGGGCCCGCCGGCTCCGGATGATCCAGCTGGGGGTGCTGGCCCTGGGCGTCGTTGCCCTGATCGTCGGCATCACGCTGATCGCCACCAGTCTGGGGCGCTAGCCCCCGTCCCTGAGCGCCGGTGCCTCGACCACCGCGGCGCTGACGAAGCACTTAGACATCAAGCTTTTACACCACAACAAGGAGTCCCGTGACTGCAACAGATTCATCCATCGCCACAGCCCGCCACGCAGCCCGAGCGGCCTCGGACAAGCTGGCCGATGACATCGTCGCCCTGGACGTCAGCGAACGTCTCGCGTTGGCCGACGTGTTCCTGATCGCCTCGGCGCCCAGCGAACGCCAGGTCAACGCCATCGTCGACGGCATCGAGGAAGAACTCGCCAAGTTTGACCTCAAGCCGACCCGCCGCGAAGGCCGTTCGGGCGGCCGCTGGGTCCTGCTGGACTATGGCGACATCGTTATCCACGTCCAGCACGAGGAAGACCGCGTGTTCTACGCCCTGGAACGCCTCTGGAAGGACTGCCCGGTGGTCGATCTCCAGCTCGGCGACGACGTCTCGGCAAAAGCCACGGCCGGAACCGAAACCGAGTAGGCCGGCTGGAAACAGCCGGAACGTCAACAGCCTGAATATGCCCGATTTGGAATTTTCGGAAAGGCTGTTCTAAGATATTTGAGTTGCTTCGGAGAGATCCGGACCAAGTGCGGAGTCGGACGCGTCAGCGGACGGAGTCGGAGCAACGAAAATTCGGGGCTGTGGCGCAGCTGGTAGCGCACCTGCATGGCATGCAGGGGGTCAGGGGTTCGAGTCCCCTCAGCTCCACCGGATAATCCGCCGGAATCGAAAGATTCCGGCGGATTATTTTATGCCCCCGCCGTGCCAACCCATCGGAGACCTCCGGTGTGGCGCGGTCCGGGGGAACTTTGGAACCTACAGGGCACCCGAGAGTGCTGAACGACGGCGTGTCCCTGCCAAAGTGCCCCGCGACCGTACCGCCGCTTGCTCAAAGCTGCCACATTGTCGGGGCGGTGGCCGCGGGCCCTGTGGACAAGGCATTTTTGGGGAATGAAAGGTGCCGCCCCTTCGAAGCCTCCTGGTTTCCTTTCCTTTCACCGGGTTTTTCACTGCATTTCCCACCGGGCGTGTCGATTCGCGTCTGCGGGAAATGTGGTTTAAGCTGATCAGGTTGCTTTCGGGAACAGAGTTCTTCTCCCGGCGACTTCGGGGCTGTGGCGCAGCTGGTAGCGCACCTGCATGGCATGCAGGGGGTCAGGGGTTCGAGTCCCCTCAGCTCCACCGAAGAGGCCCCGCTCATTGAGCGGGGCCTCAACTTTTTCCCGGGGGCAGCGCCGCCGGCAGGAGGCGGGTCAACGCCGCTTCACACGAGAGCCCGGCGTCGGCCACCCGACTATTATGGGGACTGTGAACGAGACCCTGCCCCCGTGCCCTGAATGCTCCAGCGAGTACACCTATGAGATGGGGGCGCTCCTGGTCTGTCCCGAGTGCGCGCATGAATGGTCCCAGGCCACGGACACCGAGGAAGAATCCGCCGCAACCGTCATCAAGGACGCCGTCGGAAACGTCCTCGCCGACGGGGACACCGTCACCGTCATCAAGGACCTGAAGGTCAAGGGCGGCTCCGGCCCGATCAAGGTCGGTACCAAGGTGCGCAACATCCGGCTCGTCAACGGAGTCGGTGACCACGACATCGACTGCAAGGTCGACGGCTTCGGCCCCATGCAGCTCAAGTCCAGCGTCGTCAAAAAGATCTGACGGAGCCACCACCATTACCGATCTGGGCACAGCCAACGGCGCCGGGGGCAGGCTGCGGTTTTCCGACGTCGTCGTGATCGGCGCAGGGCAGGCCGGGCTGTCCGCCGCGTACCACCTGCAGCGCCGCGGCTTTGTCCCCGCCACCCCCGAACCGGCAGCGCCCGCCGGTGCAGTACCGCCCCGGACCTACATCGTGCTCGACGCTGAGGACGGACCCGGCGGGGCCTGGCGGCACCGCTGGAAGAGCCTGCTGATGGCAACCGTGAACGGCATCAGCGACCTGCCCGGCATCGCGCAGCCCGACGTCGACCCGGCCGAGGCCAGCTCAAGCTTCCTCACCCGCTACTTCGCCGGCTACGAGGAGGAACTGGGACTGGCCATCGAACGGCCGCTCAAGGTCCGCGCCGTCCGCCGGGAGGACGACGATCCTGCCGGACGCCTGCGGATCACCACCTCCCGCGGCGAGTGGTCCGCCCGGGCCGTGATCAATGCCACCGGCACCTGGACCAGGCCGTTCTGGCCCATCTACCCGGGCCAGACCACGTTCCGCGGGCGGCAGCTCCACGTCGCCGACTACGCCTCGGCCGAGGAGTTCCGCGGCCTGCACGTGATCGTGGTCGGCGGCGGCATCTCGGCCGTCGGCCTGCTCGACGAGATCTCCAAGGTCACTGCCACCACCTGGTTCACCCGTCGGGAACCGGTCTGGCGGGACGCCGCCTTCGACCGGCAGGCAGGCCACGACGCCGTCGCCCTCGTTGAGGAGCGCGTCCGCCAGGGCCTCCCGCCGCAGAGCGTCGTCGCCGTGACCGGACTGATCTGGACTCCGGCCCTTCGGGCGGCCGCCGCGCGCGGCGTGCTTGAGCGGCATCCGATGTTCACAGGCATCGAGCCCGACGGCGTGCGGCTGGCCGACGGCGGTTTCCTGGCCGCCGACGTGATCCTGTGGGCCACCGGCTTCCGGGCCGAGCTCGAACACCTCGCCCCGCTCCACCTGCGCGGGCCGGGCGGCGGGATCGCGATGGACGGCACCCGGGTGGCCGTGGAGCCGCGGGTCCATCTGGTGGGCTACGGACCCTCGTCCTCCACTATCGGCGCCAACCGGGCCGGCCGGGCCGCCGTGACCGGCATCGCCAAAATGCTGGCGGGTCCGGGATAACAAAAAGCAACGCGGGGTCACCTACGGCCCATCCCGGGGCTCAGGATGGGCCGTAGGTGACCCCGCGTTGCAGTGCAGTACCAAAGATCCAAACACCCCGGCTCCAATCCCAAGCCCGAACAGACTAGGCGGCACAACGCGCGTGGCGGACAACAATCTCGAATCCCTATTCTCCAAGCTCAGGAGGTTCCCCGACGTCGAGTCCACGAACCTGCAGGCCTGGGACGCCACGGACAAGCTCCTGCTGGACACGGCGGCCGGTCTCCTGGGGCCCGGAAGCACGCTCGCCGTCGTGGGGGACCGGTACGGCGCGCTGACCCTCGGCGCCCTCACCCTGGCGGCCGGCAGCGGCCGGACGGTCCGGGTCCACCAGGACCTCGTCACCGGCGAGCGTGCGTTGCGCAACAATGCCGAAGCCCTGGGCATCAGCGGAGGCTTTGAGCAGCTTCCCCTCGGACCTGCGCTGGCGGGCGCGTCCGTGGTGCTGCTGCAGCTGCCGAAGTCGCTGGCGGAGCTGGAGGAAATCGCCGACGCCGTGGCCCGCCACGCAGCTCCCGGCGTGGTGCTGCTGGCCGGCGGCCGGGTCAAACACATGAGCCTGGGCATGAACACCGTGCTGGAACGCTACTTCACCGAGGTCCGGCCCCAGCTTGCCCGGCAGAAATCGCGGATCCTGCTGGCCAGCGGACCAAAGCCGCTCACCGGTGCGCCGCCGTTTCCCGTCACCGGGAACAACGCCGAGCTGGGCCTGGTGGTCTGCGCGCATGGCGCCGTCTTCGCCGGCACAGGCCTGGACATCGGAACCCGGTTCCTGCTGGACTTCCTGCCCCGGATGCCGCACGCACGGCACGCCATAGACCTGGGCTGCGGCACGGGAATCCTCGCCGCCATGTATGCCCGCAGCCACCCGGACGCCGGGGTCACGGCCACGGACCAGTCGGCCGCCGCCGTCGGATCCGCCCTCGCCACCGCCCGTGCCAACGGGCTGGAGGGGCAGATCGACGTCCTCCAGGATGACGCCATGGGCTCCTTGGCGCAGGGGAGTGCCGGGCTGGTCCTCCTCAACCCGCCCTTCCACCTGGGGGCCGCCGTGCACGCCGGGGCCGGGATCAAGATGATCGAGGCGGCCGGCCGGGTCCTGGCACCGGGCGGTGAACTGTGGACGGTGTTCAACAGCCACCTGCACTATCAACCGGCGCTGGAACGCCTGATCGGGCCCACCCGCGAGGTCGGCAGGAACCCGAAATTCACTGTGACGGCGAGCACCAGGAAAACTGCCCGGGCGTGAGCCAGGCCTGTGGGCGGCTGCCTGCCCGTAACGTACGATTCTGACATCAGCACTGCTCAAACGATGACGTTCAGGGGGTATCAGTGACCATGATCCGCCAGCCCTCACCGAGACGCGGAACGAACCTGCCCCGCATGGGTGACTTCAACCTCACCGTCATCTTGGACGCCATCCGGCGCGCGCCGGCCGGCCTGAGCCGGGTGGAGCTGGCCCAGATCGTCGGGCTGTCCCCGCAGACGATCTCAAATATTTCGCGCCGCCTGCTGGACCAGGACCTGATCGTCGAGGCGGGCAAGGAAGGCACCGGTCCCGGCAAGCCACGGACCATGCTGCGGCTGAACTCCGCCGGACGTTATGCCGTGGGTGTCCATCTGGACCCGGCGGTGACGACGTTTGTGGTGCTGGACCTCGTCGGCGCCGTGGTCAGGAATTCACGGATCAAGCCACCCACCGGCGCCGACCCGGACGCCGTCATCGGCATCATCGCTGCCGAGATCAAGCGGCTCATCGCGGAGTCCGGCGTGGATCCTGCCAGGATCGCGGGGCTGGGCGTCGCTTCGCCCGGCCCGATCGACCTGGAGGAGGGCACCGTCGTCGACCCGCCGTTGCTGCTCGGCTGGCACCGCGTGCCGTTGCGGGACGCCCTGGCGGCGGCCACCGGGCTGTCCACCCTCGTGGACAAGGACGTGACCAGCGCGGCCGTGGCCGAGACCTGGGCCGGCGGTCCCAGCGGCGCCGGCAGCTTCATCTTCATGTACATGGGGACCGGGATCGGCTGCGGGATCGTGCTCAACGACGAGGTGCTGCGTGGCACCTCCGGCAATGCCGGCGAAATAGGCCACATCGTGGTGGACCCCGACGGCGCGCCCTGCGGCTGCGGGCTGCGCGGCTGCGTGAAGTCCAGTTGCATACCCAGGGTCCTCGTGGCCCAGGCGGAGGCGGCCGGCATCCTCGGCGGTTCCATGCATCCCGCCGAGGGCACCGACGGACCCGTGATCCAGGAGCGCTTTGCACGTCTCTGCGCAAAGGCCGACGCCGGGGACGAGCACGCCTCGCAGATCATCGAACGTTCCGCCGTGCTGCTGGCCCGCGCCGTCTCAACCGTCACCAATGTCCTGGATGTGGACCGCGTGGTATTCGGCGGCCCATTCTGGTCCTGCCTTGCGGCCAAGTACCTGGAACGGATCCCGGATCTGGTCCGGGAGAACAGCGCCACCCGGAAGATCCACGCGATCGAAGTAGTCGGCACCGGAGTCGGTGAGGACGTCGGCGCCATCGGTGCGGCCTGCCTCGTGCTCGAGCATACGCTCGCCCCGCGCTCCCAGCGCCTCCTGCTGGGGGGCTAGGCCGGACCCGGCCGGGCCGTCAGTCGATGTCCTCGATGACGGTTCCGAACGGGAGGGTGTCGTCAACGTGCGCCTGATGGCCGTGCGGAAGCACGAGAATCCGGACACCGTGCAGCTTGTCCGCCGCCGACTGCATGAGAATCGGCCGGACCGTGTTGATGAAACTCTCGCTCTTGCCGGCGAGATACTCCTGGTAACTGACTGGAAGCTGGATCATGGCAACAGGATAGCCCTGCGCAGCCGCGATGGGGAGGGCACCTACGGTCCGGTACGGCGAAGAATATTCTGCCCGGCAGCGAAATGTTCCGTAAAGTTGCGTCTTAATTCGGTGGCCGAGTTGAACGCCCCCACGGCGGGCCCTAGAGTTCTATACAAGTTACCTCAGTAACGTGTCAGCGATCCTCCGCTGCGGGCCACCCCAGGGCGGCCAAGGAGGGTGTGGGTGCCCCCATGTGGGCCTGACATTTGCTCACGGACAACTTCGTATCAGGCGTAACAGTCGCGGCTGCGTCCTGCAGGAGTTCTCTCCGTGTTCCCCAACTCAATTCATTGACGGCGAAGCTGCATCCTAGGGAGCATTCCCGGCGCAGCCTCCGTCAATGGTTCACAGCCAAGGACGCAAATGTCACCACCAAGCCTTATCGACACCCATCCCAATCTTGCCGGGGCGGCGCCCGTCGCCCTGTCCTATGAGCTGTTCCCGCCGCGGTCTGCCGCGGCTGCGGAATCGCTCTGGACCACCATCGGCGAACTGGAAACCACGGACCCGGACTATGTTTCCGTGACCTACGGCGCCAGCGGCTCCAACCGGAACACCGCCGTCGAGCTGATCAACCGGCTCGTGCAGGAAACGACGCTGCGGCCCCTGGCCCACCTGACCTGCGTGGGGAACTCCCCGGAGGAACTGGCGGAGATCATCGGCGAGTTGCTCGACGTCGGGGTGCGCGGCATCCTGGCCCTGCGCGGCGACCGGCCCAAGGACGGCGGCACCCCTCCGGAGGGGTCGCTGCGCTACGCCCAGGACCTGATCGAACTCATCCGCCGCGTCGAACAGCGCCGCTCGGCGCTGCTGTGCGCCGGGAAGGTGGCCGTCGGCGTTGCCGCGTACCCCACCCGGCACCCGGAATCCCCGAGTGAGGCGCACGACGTCGAGGTGCTGCTGGCCAAACAGCGTTCCGGCGCCGACTTCGCCATCACCCAGGTCTTCTTCCACACCCGGCAGTACGCGGACCTGCTGGCCCGCGCCCGCCGGGCCGGCGTCACCATCCCGATCATTCCGGGCGTGATGCCGTTGACCAGCATCCGCCGGCTCACCCGCCTCGGCGAGCTGACCGGCGTCGAACCGACCCCGGAACTCATGGGGCGGCTCGCCGGCGCCGATACCGACGCCGAACGGACCCGGATCGGGGTCAACGCCACCGTTGACCTGGCCAACGCGGCCCTGGACGCCGGCGCCCCCGGCATCCACCTCTACACCTTCAACGAACACGCCGCCGCGCTCGAGGTGCTGGACAAACTCGCACTGCCCCGGCCGCACCGAACACTGCCGAACGCGTCCCGGCGCACTGCCAGCCGCATCCGGCTCGCCAGCTAGTCACCACCAACTTCCTCACCCCGCTTCACCGACTACTTCAAGGAACTCCCATGACTGAGCAGAACCCCACCACCCCGTTCCCGGCCGCGTCCATCCTGGGCTACCCGCGCATCGGCCGCCGCCGCGAACTCAAGAAGGCCGTGGAGGCTTACTGGGCCGGCAAGATCGACGCCGCCGCCCTCGACGCCGCCGCCAAGGAGATCCAGCTCGGCACCGCCAAGCGCCTCCAGGACCTGGGCCTGACCGAAGCCGCAGCCGTCCCCGGCACCTTCTCCTACTACGACCAGGTCCTCGACGCCGCCGCGCACCTCGGGGCCGTGCCCGCCCGCTTCGGCAACCTCCTCGACGCAGCGGGCCAGCTGGACATCGACGGCTACTTCACCCTGGCCCGCGGGAACAAGCACCAGCAGCCGCTGGAAATGACCAAGTGGTTCGACACCAACTACCACTACCTCGTGCCGGAAATCGGCCCGGAGACCAGCTTCGCGCTGACCTCCAACCGCATCGTCGAGGAATTCGGGTACGCCCTCGCCAACGGAGTGGAGACCCGCCCGTACATCGTCGGCCCGGTCACCTTCCTGCTGCTGAGCAAGGCCTCCGACGACGCGCCGGCCGGCTTCCAGCCGCTGTCCCGCCTCGAGGACATCCTGCCGGTCTACGCCGCATTGCTGGAGAAGCTGGCCGCCGCCGGTGCCAGCTGGGTCCAGCTCGACGAGCCCGCCCTCGTGGCGGACCAGGACACCCCCGCCGAGGCGGTACAGGCCGCCGTCGCACGCTCCTACGAGGCCCTCTCCGCCGTCGCGAACCGCCCGCAGCTGTTCGTCTCCACCCCGTACGGTGCCCTCAACGGCCAGCTCGGCACCCTCGCCGCGACCGGCATCGATGCCCTGCACCTGGACGTCTTCAAGGGCGCGGTGCCCTCGGCCGCGGCCCTGGCCGCGCTGGGCAGCAAGACCCTGGTCGCCGGCGTCGTGGACGGCCACAACATCTGGCGCAACGACCTCGCGGCCTCCGCGGAGAAGATCGCCGAGCTGAAGAAGAGCGTGGCCAAGCTGGCCATCAGCACCTCCACCTCCACCCAGCACGTCCCGCACGACGTCGACGAGGAGGTCCAGCTCTCCGCCCAGCTGCGCAGCTGGCTGGCCTTCGCAGACCAGAAGACGGCGGAAGTCGTCACCCTGGCCGGCCTGCTCACCGACGCCGCGGCCGTCCAGCCGGCCATCGACGAGGCCACCCGCATCATCGCCTCCCGGCCCGGGGCCGAGGGCGTCCGCCGCGCCGAGGTCCGGGCCCGCACCGCCGCCCTGACCGACGCCGACTTCAACCGCTCCGCCTATGCAGTCCGGGAAGCGGCCCAGGAGACGGCGCTGCACCTGCCGCCGCTGCCGACCACCACGATCGGTTCCTTCCCGCAGACCGGTGAAATCCGTACCGCCCGTGCCCGGGCCAACAAGGGCGAGCTGACCACGGCACAGTACGAGCAGCTTTTGAAGGACGAGATCAAGCGCGTTGTGGAGCTGCAGGAAGAGCTCGGCTTCGACGTCCTGGTCCACGGCGAGCCCGAGCGCAACGACATGGTCCAGTACTTCGCCGAGAACCTCGAAGGCTTCGACGTCACCGTGCACGGCTGGGTCCAGTCCTACGGCTCACGCTGCACCCGCCCGTCCATCCTGTGGGGCGACGTGACCCGCAGCGCCCCGATCACGGTCGAATGGGCCAAGTATGCCCAGTCACTCACGAACAAGCCGATGAAGGGCATGCTCACCGGTCCGGTCACCATCCTGGCCTGGTCCTTCGTCCGCGACGACCAGCCCCTCGGCGAGACCGCCAACCAGGTTGCCCTGGCCCTCCGCGACGAGATCGCCGACCTCGAAGCCGCCGGCATCAGGATCATCCAGGTGGACGAGCCCGCCCTGCGTGAGCTCCTGCCGCTGCGCAAGGCGGACCAGGCCGCGTACCTGGACTGGTCCGTGAAGTCCTTCCGCCTCGCCACCGCCGGCGCCGGTGACAGCACGCAGGTCCACACCCACCTGTGCTACTCCGAGTTCGGCGCCATCATCGACGCGATCGACGGACTCGACGCCGACGTCACCTCGATCGAGGCCGCCCGCTCCCGCATGGAGGTCGTCCACGACCTCGAGCACCACGGCTTCGGCCGCGGAGTCGGCCCCGGCGTCTATGACATCCATTCGCCGCGCGTCCCGGGCGAGCAGGAAGTCACCGAGCTGCTCAGCACCGCTGTCAAGCATGTCCCGTCCCGCCAGCTCTGGGTCAACCCGGACTGCGGACTGAAGACCCGCGGCTACGCCGAGACCGAGGAGTCCCTGCGCAACCTGGTCGCGGCCACCAAGACGGTCCGCGCCGGACTGCTGGAATCCGCCAAGTAACGGCGGTCTGAATAGGAGAGCTCGCAGAGGCTCAAGGGCTAGTGCGGCCTGCCGCACTGGCCCTTGAGAAGCGAGCGAACGGGCGGCCGGCCCCCCTCAAAGTGGCCGGCCGCCGTCGTCGGTTCATCAGTGATGCCACTCACTCACTCACGGGTGCTCGATCGTGACGGTGCCGGCGTCGCCGTCGACACGGATCCGCTGTCCGCTGGTAAGCCGCTGGGTGGCCACTCCGGTGCCGAGCACGGCCGGGATTCCGTACTCCCGGGCCACGATCGAGCTGTGACTCAAGGGGCCGCCGACGTCGGTGACGACGGCGGAGGCCATGGCAAACAGCGAGGTCCAGGCGGGAGTGGTGATGCGGGCGACCAGGACATCTCCGGGCACCATCCGGGCGAAATCCTGGGGGCCGCTCAAGACACGGGCGGGAGCAGTGACCCGGCCCGGGCTGGCGCCGGCGCCTTTGATTGTGTCGCCACTCTGGTCTTGTGAGCCTGCCGGCATCATTGCCCCGAAGGCCCGCTCCATCCACCGGCTCTCCGGCAGCAGTTGCGGGACAGCGGCCTTTGCCTGGCCTCGCCACAGCATTTTGCGCTCCTCGACGGCGGCGGCGCGGACGGGCCGGTCTGCTCCGGTAATTGCCACTGCCGCCGGTGCGCCCGGCCGCTCCGGAACGCCTTGGATGTTCTGGCTTCCGGGACTTACCAGGGCTGCCGGCCCGGCGAGGCCGAACCCGACGGCGCTTTGCAGCTCCCGGTGGCGCAGCCAGAACACGTCGGCGGGCTCGGCGATGACAGCGGAGTCAACCAGCCGTCCTCCGAGCTCGAGCAGCATCTGCCGGATCAGCGGCCAGGCCAGGCCGACGTCGGCCAGGGCATCCTCGCGGATCGGTGCGGCACTCTGTGCCCACCGGAGCAGCCGGAGGAACGCGGCCCGGCGTCCCGGGCCGAGCCGGGCGATCGTCCGGCTGGTTTGATCCTCGCGGCGTGCGGCCGACAGCCGCTGGCGCTCGTGCGGGTCATTGCCCTGTCCCCGCAGGTAGAACTTCACCGTCTCCAGCAGCGGCGAGGGATCGTCGGCGGGCACCGGGCTGACGAAGTCCAGATTGTAGACCGCATGGCCGAACCGGCCGAGGTGGTCCTGGAAGCGGGTATACCATTGCTGCCAGAGTGCCGGGTCCAAACCGGCAGGCGGGAACCCGGTGCGCTGCGACTCGGCCAGTGCGGCTGTAGCTTGATTGAGGAGCGTCGGGGCCAGCCCGGGAACCTCTCGGGCCCAGACGGTGAGGTCGTACAGCGACTTCTCCGCCCGGATGGGTTCGCTGTCGTAGCCGAGGAGGAACGTCTGGGCGGGGGGATCCCCGTCGCGCCGAACGAACTTGTCGTAATACGTCCGGAAGGAGATTTCGCTGGTTGCAGCGATCGGAATGATGGACTGCACAGCCGTGTAGTACACGGTGCCGGCGTCCAGCAGCGTCTGCACACCCTCCAGCAGTTCCTCTCCGGAGAGCTCCCCGACGGGCTTCGCGGTCCAGTCCTTGATCACCTCCTCGTAGCGGGGACGCGAGAACTCCCGCCAGCCGGCCACTCCCATGTGCGCCTTGCCGCGGGCCAGCGCGCGCAGCGCGGTCAGCGACTTGGCCATCACCCGCCACATTCCCGAGGTGCGGTAGTAGTAATAGGCGTAGCCGTTAATGGTGGGCAGTCCGACGTCGTCCTGGCGGATGACGTCCTTGCCGACGGCGCCGGCCATCAAGGCCCTCAGCGACCGGGACACCGAGCCGTCTATGAGGTCGGCGAACAGCGGCGAGAGCGGGTCGGGCAACTGTTCCACGATGCTCGCCCGGAAGTAGAGCCCGTGCGCGTAGGGCACCGGCCAGGTATCCGGGGTGTCGGCCGCCGGTTCGGGCAGTGCGGTAATGGGCCGCGATTGCAGGATGAAGAACCCGTCACCGGCCCGCGCCCACTCGATGTCCTGCGGCGCCCCGAAATGATCCGCAATCCGTGTTCCGTAGCTGGCCAGCTCGGCCGCTGCCCGGTCGTCGAGTACGGGCTGACGACGGCACGCCGCCGGTACCGGCTGCTCCCGGGTTCCGTGGTCCGCGTAGATAGTCATGACCTCCTTGTCAGCGGTCCGGCGCGACAGCACACGGCCCGTCCCTGCCTCGACGACGACGTCATCCGTGGTCACCGTTCCGCTGACCACGGACTCGCCCAGTCCCCAGGCGGCACTGATCACGGTCTGGTCGCGGCGCCCGTTCGCCGGATTGGCGGTGAACATGACCCCGGCGGCCTCAGCTTCGACCATCCGCTGGACCACGACGGCGAGGCCTACCGTGTCCGGGCCGATCCCTTCGCGGGCGCGGTAGGCCATGGCACGCGCCGTCCACAGGGAAGCCCAGCAATCCCTCACGGCCGCGGCCAGGGCCTCCATCCCGCGGACGTTAAGGTAGGTTTCCTGTTGCCCGGCGAAGCTGGCCCAGGCTAGGTCCTCGGCCGTCGCGGAGGAGCGCACCGCCACGGCCGTGTCCCCGTTGCCGAGACGCCCGTAGGCAGCGCCGAGTTCTGCTGCGATCCCGCCCGGGATGGTTCCGCCGCTGAACAGGGCGTGGATCCGCTGCGAGGCATCCTCGTAGTCCTGGGGCGGCGCCTGCGGCGAGAGTGCAGCCAACTCCTGGATTCCGGCCTGGAGGTGATTGGACTCGACAAAATCCGCATAGGCTGCGGTGTTCAGCACAAACCCCGGAGGAACCGGCACCCCGGCCTGAATGAGGCCGCCCAGTCCGACGCCCTTGCCGCCGGCCACGGCGACGTCGCCTTGTCCCACATCGCCGATATTGTTGACGTACGTCATGGCCGCCGTCGGGCTTTATTCAGGGAGTCAGGGATTCAGGACTCCCAGAGGATCTCGTCGTCCACGACGCCGTCCTCATCGGCCGAGGCGACCAGTACCTCGTCGGTGAAGTGCGCGCCGAGGGTGAAGTCCAGGACGAAGTAGCGCTCGGGCTGGCCGGGGTAGATGCCCACGTGCCCCAGCTTGAGTGCCTTCAGGAAGACATCATTGGTCAGCTGGCTCATGTCCTCGACGCCGAAGACCTTTTTCAGCTGCTCGTCCTTGATGGCGCTGCAGTGGAAGCGCCGGTATTCCTGCGGGCTGGTGCCTTCTTCTTCCAGTTCCGCGGCGATCATCTCACGCACCTGGTCGACGATTTCGGGCAGGAACCGCAGCCGGTAGTCAACCTTGTGCAGGGCCGCCTCATCGAAGTGGTCATGCGCGTTGACGTTCAAGTCAAGCTCTACGGGATGGCCCGCCAGTTCGTGCTGGGCGGTGAAGTTATGGTCCCTCCCGTGGTTGAGCTGGACCTGTCCGAAGTGCTGGCTCGCTACCTTGCTCATATCTTCAACATAGTCCTGAAGACCGCCCCATTCCAGCATTCCCAAGGATTTTATCGGGTACCGGGCCGGCCCCGGGGCCAGATGGTGCAGACGGAACCGCGGGCCCCGCCCTCACCCGCAAGAACGCCCAATGACGGGATGGCCGACTTCGCCGGCCTATTGGTCAGCGCCAGGGTGGCGGGTTGGCCGCGATGATCTCGGGGGTCAGGACCATGCCTCCGAAGTCGGCGCGTGCCTTTGCCAGTGTGTCCGGGTCCGGGTCGATAGTTGCGTACCAGGGCTCCAGGTCTTTGGCCTGCACGAGGTGTTTGCCTGCGCCGAGGGGTTCGATGATCCAGTCGGACAGGTCGTTCGCGTGGGCCAGGTGGGCGTCGGTGAGGAGCTGAATTCCGTGCGCGTCGGCAATGTACTGCGCATCCAGGTGCCTGTTGTAGCGGATCTGCCATTCCTTCACATAGGGCAGCTCGGGCCTGCCGGCGGCAAGCTCACTCCAGCCGAGGGTGAGGGCATTGCTGTACTGCACAAACGCCAGATCGGTGTCCCCGGGGAACGCGACCATGGCACGGAGAACCTGCGCAAGCCGGTCCTGCCAAGATGCCGTGTCGTCCATGACCCCGTAGCAGGTTCGGCCCAGGGTGCTCAGCGACGCCCAGGCCAACCGGCGCGGCTCCGAACGCAGATAGGCAACACGAGCCTGTCCGAACCGCGCGGCACCGTCCGCGAGCGTCGGCCCGACGTCGGGGTTCTTGGTGCGGGTCTGGTAGATGTTTCGCAGCAGGTACACGTCCGCACCGTTGAACCGGCCCCACGCCGTGGCGGTGTCGGCTATCTTCGATGTCAGGGCGGACGGGACATGCCAGCCACGCTCCTGTTCGTCTGCGTCCAGCAGGGTCAGGTCAAGGGTCTGGTAGGAAACAAAGGCCGTAAGCTGCCTCGGCAGCTCGAATTCGCCGCTCAGCCAGTCCGGGAAAAACGCCTTCGGTGCGGCAGTGATCTTCCCGGACATCCCCAGGTCCTGCAGATGCCGGGCGAAGGCATCCAGCCAGGCGCGCACACCCTCCTCGGGGCCGGCTCTGCTCATCAGCGCCGCAGGTCCGGCGTCGGAGTCCGAGACCCCCTCGGTGAAGACCTCGGCGCCCCACCCGGCGTCCTCGACTGCCTGGTTCGCGACCTCAACCGCGGCCCTGACCGCGTCAAAAACATCCTTCGAACCGCGGGGCCGGAACTGCAGCCACAGCTCTTCGTACTGGGCCTTCCGCCAGGCATTCGACAACGCGCCCCACACAACCTCGACGCCGGACTCCGGCATCCGATCCCCCCTCGTTCACGCGGTACTACCGCTCTCCGGCGAACATACCCCATTCCATTGCGATTCGTCGTTGGGCATCCCGACATCGGACCGCCTGTGCGGGACAGCGTGTTGGGGGCTGTCCGGGTCGCGCTTGAGGGTTTTAGAGGTTGTCCATCGCTTCGCAGGGGCTGGCCCCGGGCTGGGTGCGGTGGACGTTCCTGGCGAGCCGGCTGATCAGGAGGCCGAGGTCCCGGGCGTCGTCCGCTTCGAGACCGGCAAGGAGGTCGGCTTCAGCCGCGGCGACCCGCTCCTCGTAGGCGGCCAGCATCTGCCGTCCGCTTGCGGTGGCGATGATTTTCCGGGCCCTTCGGTCGGCCGGGTCCGGAATGCGTTCGACGACGCCGGCATCCACCAGGGTGTCGAGCAGGTAGGTCAGCACGGTCCTGTCGATGGCCAGGTGCGCGCCGAGGGCCTGCTGGTTTGGCGGATCCTTGTGAACGACGGCGGACAGCACCTGGAAGCCCCGGATGCCGGCCGGCATCCCCGCAACGGCTGCCTCGAAGCGGGTCTGGTAGCCGCGAAGGACCATGCCCAGGTCCCATCCCAGGTCACCCGGGACAGCTGCCGGGACAGCTGCCGTGGCCGTGCCGGGGCGGCCGGATGTGGTGTCGCTCATGAACACATCATACCGCCAGGCGTGCAGTTGTTCAGATGTTCTGTTGAGCATATAGTCTGTAAAACAACATAGTTTTTCCGGGCCCCACGGCACTGCACACAGGAGAACATCATGGAACTCGGCGCCTACAGCTTCGGCGACACCCAACGCAACCCCGACGGGACGCTCCGGCCCACCGCCGAGGCCATCGGAAACCTCTTCGAGGCGATCGTCCTGGCCGACCAGGCGGGGCTGGACTACTTCGGCGTCGGCGAACACCACACCCTGGACATGCCCGCTTCTTCGCCGGGGACCGTGATCGCCGCCGCGGCGGCCGCCACAAAGCAGATCAAGCTCGGCAGCGGCGCGAGCATCATCAGCACCGATGACCCGGTCCGGGTCTTCCAGCAGTTCGCCACCGCCGACGCCGTCTCCGGCGGCGGCCGGGTGGAAATCACCGCCGGCCGCGGATCTTCGGTGGAGACCTTCCCGCTCTTCGGCTACGACCTCAACGACTACGACCGGCTCTACGCCGAAAAACTGGACCTGCTGATGACCATCAACAACAGCACAACCGAAAACGTCACCTGGTCAGGGACTGTCCGCCCCGCACTCCACGACCTGGCCGTCGTGCCCCGCCCGGTCAACGGCAGGCTGCCCCTCTGGCTGGCGACCGGTGGCAGTGCCCCGTCCTCGGTCCGCGCCGGAAAGCTCGGCCTGCCGATCTCCTACGGCATCATCGGCGGGGCCCCGGCACGGTTTGCCCCGCTGGCAGAGCTGTACCGGCAGTCCGCCGCGCAGGCCGGACATACCGGTGAGGATGTCAAGGTCTCCGTGGCGGCCCTCGGCCTGATCGCCCCGACCAAGACGGAAGCACTCGAGCGCTTCTATCCCGGCTGGTACAACCTCAACATCGAAATGGGCAAACTCCGCGGCTGGCCGGCACCGGACAAGCGCCAGTTCCTGGCGCAGGCAGAGGCCCCGGGCGCCTACTACGTCGGCGACCCCGACGAAATCGCCGCACGCATCGTGGACCTCCACGGGCATATGGGACACATGCGCCACTTCCTGCAGATGGACATCGGCGGCCTGCCCCACGAGCACTTCCTGGAATCCCTGACCCTGCTCGCCACCGAGGTCAAACCCCGCGTCGAACGCCTCCTGAAGAAGCTGTAGGGATGCCGGCGAAGGCCCCCGGGAACACGGCCCGTCCCACGGACTTCCCATCAGGACTGATGGGATACTCCAGGGCTCAGCAGCTCTGCCAGCATCGCGCTTAGCGCGGCGGGGATGAGGAAGAGGCCGGCGAAATGCGCATAGAGGCCATCCGGGAGCTCTATGGCCAGCCCGCCGACGACCACCGCGGGAAGAGCCGTCAGAACCGACACCCAGAGGGGCCTTCGCCGCAGCCTCGCCCACACGCAGGCCCCGGCAAACGCCATGGCTCCGAGGAGTACCAGCCTGTGGCCCTCAGCGTCGGTGGGTGACCGGGCGATGAAGTTGAACGAGTAGGCCAACCCGGAGGTCATCACCACTCCTGCGAGCAGGACAAGCAGCGACCACAGCCCATCGGCCCACCTGATACGGGTCCCCATGGATTGAGGTTACCCGTTGCCGGCACAACCGTCCGCACCCCGGTACATTGATCGGATGCAAACAGTTACCCCTGCCGTCGCCCGCGCACGCGAACTCTTCGGCAGCGGAGCCACCCGTCCGCTGGCGTGGCGGCTGGAGCAACTCGGCAGCCTGCGCCGGATGCTGGGCGAGCGGCGTACGGAATTCATCGACGCCCTGGGCAGCGATCTCGGCAAGCACCGCACCGAGGCCCAGCTGGCCGAAATAGGCTTCGTCACGGCCGAAGCCGCGCACCTGGAGCGGCACCTCGAAGGCTGGCTGCGGCCGCGGCCCGTGCCGGTGCCGCTGGCCGTGCAGCCGGCCAAAGCCTGGACCGAGCTCACGCCGCTGGGCGTGGTGCTCGTGATCGGCCCGTGGAACTACCCGCTGCAGCTGGTGCTCGCGCCGCTGGCCGGCGCCCTGGCGGCCGGCAACACCGCGGTGCTCAAACCCAGCGAACACGCCCCGGCCACCTCGGCCGCCCTGGCGCGCTGGATCCCGGAATACCTGGCCGGCGCCGCCGAGGTGGTCGAGGGCGGCATCCCGGAGACCACCGCGCTCCTGGCCGAACGCTTCGACCACATCTTCTTCACCGGAGGCGAAGCCGCCGCCAAGGTGGTGCTGCACGCGGCAGCCGAAAACCTCACCCCCGTGACCCTGGAGCTGGGCGGCAAGTCCCCGGCCTATGTGGATGCCAGCACGGACCTGGCGAAGGCAGCCAAGCGGATCGCCTGGGGCCGGTTCATGAACGCCGGGCAGACCTGCGTGGCGCCGGACTACGTCCTGGCCACCCCCGAGGTGCTGGACGGTCTGGAACACGAGCTCGTCAAAGCCATCACCGCACTCTTCGGGACGGATTCCGCCCGGAGCGAGTCCTACGGGCGGATTGTTGATGACCGCCATTTCCAGCGGCTCGCCGCCCTCGCGGACGGCAGCACCGTGGTCCACGGCGGGCAGCGGGACGCCGCCACCCGGTACTTCGCGCCGACGCTGCTGCGGCCCGCGCCCGGGGACGCGGTCATGGCGGAGGAGATCTTCGGCCCGCTGCTGCCGCTGCTCCCGGTCACCGGACGCGGGGAAGCCATCCGGATGATCAACGCCCGCGCCAAGCCGCTGGCGCTGTATGTGTTCAGCAACGACGCCGGCACCAGGCGTGAGTTCGCCGAGCGGACTTCCTCGGGGGCGCTGTGCTTTGACATCCCGGCGGCGCACCTGACGGTGCCGGGCCTGCCCTTCGGCGGGGTGGGCGGCAGCGGCATGGGCGCCTATCACGGGGAAGACTCGGTGCGCACCTTCTCGCACGAGCGGGCCAGCCTGGCCAAGCCGCTCCGGCCGGACACCCTGGAGCTGATCTACCCGCCGTACGGCAAAGCCAAGGACCGGATCAGCCGCGCCCTCACGGCGCGGGCCTGGATGCGGCGCCGCAAGCGCTGACCCGGCCCCTTGCGGCAGGGGGACATGCCCAGCCGTGGCCACTGCAGGTGGACATGCTCAGTCCTTGCGGGTGGTCCCGAGCTTGTGCAGCGTGTCCGCCAGCAGCTCAACGAACAGCTGGACCCGGGCCGTCCGCTTCTCGTTGATCAGCAGGGCGAAGACGTTGCGGGCCAGCCGGATCTCCGGAACGTCCAGCACCACCACCCCGGCCGGGCGGTGCAGCAGGGCGAGCTCGGGCACCAGGGCGGCGCCGAGTCCGGCCGCCGCCATCTCCAGGCTGGCATGGAAGTCATCGCTGTACGCCACCACCCGCGGATGCAGGTTGCAGCTGGCAAAGAGGCGCTCGATCACCGTGGCGTCGGACGTGCCCGGGTGGTGGACAATCCACGGCATGTCCGAGAGATGGTCCGCGGCCACCTTGGAATCCGTGCCGATGCCCCAGGCCGCCGGCAGCACCACCCGGAAGTCGTCGTCGCCGATCCACTGCCGGTTCACGGTGTGCGGCCAGGCGAGGCCGGACTGGCCCACCTGGTAGACCAGCGCCACATCGAGCTCGCCGCCGGTCCGCAGCCCCTGGATGGTCTGGGCCGGCTCGGCCACGGACACCCGCAGGTCGATCCCGAGGTTCTTCCAGGCCGGATTCTGCAGCATCCGCGGCAGCACGTAGGTCGCCAGGCTGGGGAAGATGCCCAGCCGGAGCTCCTGGCTCGTCGCGTCATGGGTGCGGGAGGCGGCCGCCATGAGGGCCTCGATGTCGGTAAGGACCTTGGAGGCGTGCCGGGTCATCACGACGGCGGCTTCCGTGGGCTGGATGCTGCGCGCCGAGCGCTGGAACAGTTTCACCCCGGTGTCCCGTTCGAGGGCGGACATCTGCTGGGACACCGCGGACGCCGTGTAGCCAAGCGGGGTGGCGGCCGCCGCGAACGAGCCCAGCCGGATCACTTCGACAAGGGTCCGCAGATGGACGGGGTTGATCAAGGGCTGCCTTTCGCATGTTCGGTGAGGCGGGACCGCGATCCCGCTTTATTCTGGCACATTGGTCGGGAGCAGACCGCTTGAAATCCAGACACATCCGGAGCCCCCACGGCTACGAATTGCCCATAAGACGATTCACCAGGACAATCCGGGCAAGCCAACAGGAGCAGAACAGTGTCACAAGCAGCAGGGATTCCGGAGGGCCGGCGGGTAGCCGTGATCGGCAGCGGCGTGGCGGGACTGACCGCCGCCTACATACTGAACAGGGCGGACCGGGTGACCCTCTTCGAGGCGGACCCGCGGCTGGGCGGCCATGCCCACACCCACGACGTCCCGCAACCGGACGGCTCCGTCCTGGGCGTGGACACCGGCTTCATCGTCCACAACGAGCGGACCTACCCCACGCTGCTGCGGCTCTTCGCCGAACTCGGCGTCGAAACCCAGCCCTCCGAAATGAGCATGTCCATCCGCTGCGACGGATGCGGCCTCGAATACGCCGGCGCCCGGGCCCACGGCCGCGGCATCATCCCCAGGCCCTCCACCCTGCTGCGCGGCCGGTACCTGCTGATGCTGCTGGAAGTCACGCGCTTCTACCGCCGGGCCCGCGCCCTTCTCGCCGAAGGCGCCCTGCTCGCCGAAGGCGCCCTTCTCGCCGAAGGCGCACCGCTAGCCGAAGGCGTGGACGGGCAATCAGCCGAGCTGACCCTGGGCGAGTTCCTGGCCCGCGAAAAGTTCAGCAGCTACTTCAGCTCGCACTTCATGACGCCGATCGTGAGCGCCGTCTGGTCCTGCGACCCCACCACGGCGCTGGCCTACCCGGCCCGCTACCTCTTCACCTTCCTCGGCCACCATGGCCTGCTCGGGGTCGCCGGCTCGCCGCAGTGGCGGACCGTCACCGGCGGATCCCGCAGCTACGTGGACAAGCTGGCCGCCACGCTGCCGGACATCCGCCTCTCCACCCCCGTCACCGGCGTCCGGCGCCACGCCGACGGCGTCGAACTCACCACCGGGCCCGGCCCTGGCCAGTCCAGCACGGAGAACTTCGACGCCGTCGTGATTGCCACCCACCCGGAGCAGGCGCTGCGCATGCTCTCCGACGCCTCGCCCGCGGAGAAGGATGCCCTGGCGAACATGCCGTACTCGGTCAACCACACCGTCTTCCACCGCGACGACTCCGTGCTGCCGTCCAGCGGCAACGCCAGGGCCTCCTGGAACTACCGGCTGCCCTCCTGCGACGCCCGGCCGGACAAGGTCCTGGTCAGCTACGACCTGACGCGGCTGCAGCGGCTCAACCCCGCGGACGGCCGGCCCTACCTCGTGAGCCTGGGCGAATCCGCACTCATCGCGGACGGCACGGTGCTGGAGCGGATGGTCTACGAGCACCCGCAGTACACCCCGGATTCCCTGAAAGCCCAGCAGCAGATCCTTGAACTGGGCGACAGCCGGCTGGCCTTCGCCGGCGCCTACCACGGCTGGGGTTTCCACGAGGATGGCGCCCTCTCCGGCGTCAAGGCCGCAGCCCGGCTGGGGCGGCACTGGGACGGGGCCGCCGTCGTCCCTGGAAACGTCGCCCTTGACCCTGACCTCCAGACCGTCGCTGCGGAGGGCGCATGAGCGCACCGGCAGTCATCTACCGCACCTCCATTTCGCATGTGCGGCGCACCCCGCTGCACAACGCCTTCACCTACCGCAGCTACAGCTGGTACGTCGACGTCGACCATCTCCCCACGGTGCCCCGCCTCCTGAAGCCGCTCGCCGGTTTCTGCGCCGCGGACCATCTGGGCGACCCGGCCGGCACCCTGCGCGGCAACGTTGAGCGTTTCCTGGCCACCCGGGGGATAGCGCTCGACGGCGGCCGCATCACCATGCTGGCCAGCGCCCGCGTGCTCGGGCACGTGTTCAACCCGCTGTCCCTGTTCTGGTGCCACGACGCCGCGGGGGAGTTGCGCTGCGTCCTCGCCGAGGTCCACAACACCTACGGCGAACGGCACTGCTACGTCCTGGAAACGGACGACGCCGGCCGTGCCAGCGTCCCCAAGGCCTTCTACGTCTCGCCGTTCAACGACGTTGAGGGCCAGTACCGGATGAAACTGCCCGAACCGGACAGCCGGCTCGCGGTGTCGATCGTCCTGGAACGGGAGGGGCAAAAACCCTTCATTGCCACCATGGACGGCGAACGGCACGAAGCCACCGTGCGGAACATCCTGGCCGCCGCGCTCGCGGTACCCGTGGCACCGCTGCGCGTTGTCGGCCAGATCCACTGGCAGGGCATTAAGCTGTGGGCACGTCGCCTGCCCATCATCAAACGACCACACCACCCTTCACAGGAGGCAGTCCAGTGACTATGACCGAAGCGGGCGGATCAGCCGCCGCACAGCGCGTTCCCGCCGGGGCTCCGTACACGGTCCCGCAGCCGCCCAGCCACGTCGACGCCGAGGCCTGGCCCGGCATCGCCACGGTGCCCTCGGGCCTGAAGGCCGCCGTGGCCGGCCGCGCCGCCGAAGCCATCTTCAAGGCCGCCGTGCGCCGGCTGCCGCTGGAGGTCCGATACCCGGACGGAACGGTCCTTGGAAAATCGGGTCCCGTCATGACGATCAACCGGCCGGAGGCTTTCGCCGCCCGGCTCGGCGACGGCGGACTGATCGGCCTCGGCGAGTCCTACATGGCCGGCGACTGGGACGCGGCGGACCTCACGGCCGTGCTCGAGGTGTTCGCCGGGAGCGTCGGCAGCCTGGTTCCCGAGCCGCTGCAGAAACTTCGGGCCCTCTACCTGCCGCGCCAGCCGCGCCGGGAACGCAACACCGAGCAGAACACCCGCTCCAACATCTCCCGGCACTATGACCTCTCCAACGAACTCTTCGCCTCGTTCCTGGACGAGACTATGACCTACTCCAGCGCCCTCTTCCCGGAGTCGGGGGAGACGATGAAGACCGTCGCCTGGGACGGCTTCGCTGCCGCCCAACGGGCCAAGATCGACCGGCTGCTGGACAAGGCCGGCGTCGGGCAGGGCACCCGGGTGCTGGAGATCGGCACCGGCTGGGGCGAACTCGCCCTGCGGGCCGCCGCCCGCGGCGCCACCGTCTACTCCGTCACCCTCTCCAGCGAGCAGCAGGAACTGGCCCGCAAGCGCGTCGCCGACGCCGGATACACCGACGCCGTCACCATCGAACTCAAGGACTACCGCGCCGTCGAAGGCGAGTACGACGCCGTCGTCTCGGTCGAGATGATCGAGGCGGTGGGCTTCGAGTACTGGGCCACCTACTTCCAGACGATCGAACGGGTCCTGGCCCCGGGCGGCAAGGTGGCCATCCAGGCCATCACGATCGGCCACGACCGGCTGCTCGCCACCCGCTCCAGCTACACCTGGGTGCACAAGTACATCTTCCCGGGCGGCGTCATCCCCTCGGTGCGTGCCATCGAGGACATCACCGAGAAGCAGACCGGGCTCCGGGTCCGCGAACGCCTCGCCATGGGGGAACACTACGGGCAGACCCTCCGCCTCTGGGAGGAACGTTTCATGGCCCGGGCCGAGGAAGTCCGCGGCCTGGGCTTTGACGAGATCTTCCAGCGCATGTGGCAGTTCTATCTCTGCTACTCCCGGGCCGGCTTCCAGTCGGGGTACCTTGATGTCCAGCAGATCGTGCTGGACAAGCGGGCCGCGTAGGAGAGGCGCAGCCGCAGGAACAGGGCTGTCAGAAGCGTCACGCCAGGCAGGGCGGACACCCCGGGGTGTCCGCTTTTCCTGTGTCTCCGCACACCTGTTTGCGTGTCCTGGCTCACTGTCCGACACGCCGTCCACGGGGCGACACGCGGGGTGATTAATTGTGGCTAAGTAGTCCACAGGCTGTGGATTTCGTCCCCGAAAACCGCGGGATCACGGACGTTTTGAAGGCCCCTCCCTGTGGATTAACCCTGCGTAAAATGACATACTTGTAATACATCATCTTGGGGTCCAAGCGGGGGCCTTGCACTACATGTAGTATCGACATACAGTTTGAGCACAGCACCGGGGCACGGCAGGATGAGCAGGAAACCGCCCGCCCCGAGACGCCACAGCGGCGACGCCGTACAAGACAACGCCGCACCAAAGACGCCGTATAAGAAACGCCGTACAAGAGACTTCAACAAAGGGGACAGGGACCATGACCGTTACGGTTTACACGAAGCCGGCCTGTGTTCAGTGCAACGCAACATACCGCGCGCTGGACAAGAAAGGCATCACCTACCAGAGCGTCGACATCTCACAGGATGCGGATGCCCTCGAGCGCCTGAAGTCCCTGGGCTACCTGCAGGCCCCGGTCGTCGTCACGGACCAGGACCACTGGTCCGGTTTCCGCCCGGACAAGATCGAAGAACTGGCGCAGGCATTCGCCGTCGCCTGAAACGTTGCGGACGCCGCTACCGGGCGGGAATTCAAGGTAGATGAGGTGAGTCCCATGGTTGCCCTTACAACTGAAGATCGGGTGGCTGCCAAGGCTGACGGCGGGGAAGCGGTCAGCACGGCGGCTCCCAAGGTGACGCGGAGCCACCTTGTCTATTTTTCCTCCACCTCCGAAAACACCCGGCGCTTCGTTGCGAAGCTGGGCATCGACGCTGCACGGATTCCGCTCCACCAGCGGGACGTCCCGCTGCGGGCGGCCGAACCCTTCGTGCTGGTGGTTCCGACGTATGGTGGCACCGGGGGAGACGGCTCTGTTCCGAAGCAGGTCATCCGGTTCCTGAATGACCCCGCCAACCGGAAGCTGATCCGCGGAGTGATCAGCGCGGGAAACACAAATTTCGGGGACAACTACTGCATGGCCGGCGACATCATCGCCACCAAATGCAACGTCCCGCACTTATATCGATTTGAACTGATGGGGACGCCGGAAGACGTCAGCAAGGTTCAACAAGGATTGGAAGAGTTTTGGACACGACTGTCGAAGACACAGCAGTAACCGGGGGCTCCGGCTCCCACGCGGCCGCCGTCGAGCGGCACACCATCCCCGGCGAGAAGCCGGCCATGCCGGCCGCTTACCAGGGTCTGGGCTACCACGAGCTCAACGCCATGCTGAACCTGTACGGGCCGAACGGCGAGATCCAGTTCGGGGCCGACCGCGAGGCTGCCCACCAGTACTTCCTGCAGCATGTGAACAACAACACCGTGTTCTTCCACGACCTCGAGGAGAAGCTCGACTACCTCGTGAAGAACGAGTACTACGAGCGCGAAACCCTCGACCAGTACACGATGAACTTCATCCGCGAGCTCTACCAGCGCGCGTACAAGAAGAAGTTCCGCTTCGAGACCTTCCTGGGCGCCTTCAAGTTCTACACCTCCTACACGCTCAAGACGTTCGACGGCAAGCGCTTCCTGGAGCGCTACGAGGACCGCGTCTGCATGGTGGCCCTGCACCTGGCCCGCGGCGACGAGCAACTCGCCACCCAGATGGTCGACGAGATCATCGAGGGCCGCTTCCAGCCGGCCACCCCGACGTTCCTGAACGCCGGGAAGAAGCAGCGCGGCGAGCTGGTCTCCTGCTTCCTGCTCCGCATCGAAGACAACATGGAGTCGATCGGCCGGTCCATCAACTCCGCCCTGCAGCTCTCCAAGCGCGGCGGCGGCGTGGCGTTCGCGCTGACCAACATCCGCGAGGTCGGCGCGCCGATCAAGCAGATCGAGAACCAGTCCTCCGGCGTCATCCCCGTGATGAAGCTCCTCGAGGACAGCTTCTCCTACGCCAACCAGCTCGGTGCCCGCCAGGGCGCGGGAGCGGTGTACCTGCACGCGCACCACCCGGACATCTACCGCTTCCTGGACACCAAGCGGGAGAACGCGGACGAGAAGATCCGCATCAAGACCCTCTCGCTCGGCGTCGTGATCCCGGACATCACCTTCGAGCTGGCCAAGAAGGACGAGGACATGTACCTGTTCTCGCCGTACGACGTCGAACGCGTCTACGGGATGCCGTTCTCCGACGTCTCGGTCACCGAGAAGTACTACGAGATGGTGGACGATTCCCGGATCAAGAAGACCAAGATCAAGGCGCGCGAGTTCTTCCAGACCCTCGCGGAGATCCAGTTCGAATCGGGCTACCCGTACATCATGTTCGAGGACACCGTGAACCGGGAAAACCCGATCGACGGCAAGATCATCATGTCCAACCTGTGCTCCGAGATCCTCCAGGTCTCCCAGCCCACCACGTACCACGAGGACCTGTCCTACGACCAGACCGGCAAGGACATCTCCTGCAACCTGGGCTCGCTGAACATCGCCAAGGCGATGGACTCGCCGGACTTCGGCCTGACCATCGAGACCGCCATCCGTGCGCTCTCGGCGGTCTCGGACATGTCCAACATCGTCTCGGTGCCCTCGATTGCCCGCGGCAATGACCAGAGCCACGCGATCGGCCTGGGCCAGATGAACCTGCACGGCTACCTGGCCCGCGAGCGGGTGCACTACGGCTCCGAAGAGGGCATCGACTTCACCAACATCTACTTCTACTCGGTGGTGTTCCACGCAGTCCGGGCTTCCAACCAGCTGGCCATCCGGACCGGCCAGACCTTCGGCGGCTTCGAGAAGTCCAAGTACGCCTCGGGCGAGTTCTTCGACAAGTACACCAACCAGGAATGGGTCCCGCAGACGGCGAAGGTTGCGGAGCTGTTCAAGAACATCCACATCCCCACGCAGGATGACTGGCGCGAGCTGAAGGCTTCCGTTATGGAGCACGGCATCTACAACCAGAACCTGCAGGCCGTCCCGCCGACCGGCTCGATCAGCTACATCAACAACTCCACCTCCTCGATCCACCCGGTGGCGTCCAAGATCGAAATCCGCAAGGAAGGCAAGCTGGGCCGCGTGTACTACCCGGCGCCGTACCTGACGAACGACAACCTGGAGTACTACCAGGACGCGTACGAGATCGGCTACGAGAAGGTCATCGACACCTACGCCGCCGCCACGCAGCACGTGGACCAGGGCCTGTCCCTGACGCTGTTCTTCAAGGACACCGCCACCACGCGCGACATCAACAAGGCCCAGATCTATGCCTGGCGCAAGGGTATCAAGACCATCTACTACATCCGTCTCCGCCAGCTCGCGCTGGAAGGGACCGAGGTTGAGGGCTGTGTCAGCTGCGCACTTTAGTTGTAGCTTCAACTCAACTGTAACGGTACGACGGCGGGCCACCGCCCGCCGTCGTACGCTTAACTTAACGAAGAACCCTAGGTAATGAGGACGATATGACCGAGAAGGTCAAGCTGCTTAGTCACGTCGAAGCGATCAACTGGAACCGCATCCAGGATGACAAGGATGTGGATGTCTGGAACCGGCTGGTCAACAACTTCTGGCTGCCGGAGAAGGTGCCGCTGTCCAACGACGTGCAGTCGTGGGCGACGCTGACCCCGGACGAGCAGCAGCTCACCATGCGCGTATTCACCGGGCTGACCCTGCTGGACACCATCCAGGGCACCGTCGGCGCCGTCTCGCTGATTCCGGATGCGATCACGCCGCATGAAGAGGCTGTGTACACGAACATCGCCTTCATGGAGTCCGTGCACGCCAAGAGCTACTCCTCGATCTTCTCCACGCTGGCCTCCACCAAGGAGATCGATGAGGCGTTCCGCTGGTCCACCGAGAACGAGAACCTTCAGAAGAAGGCCCAGATCGTCATGGACTACTACCAGGGCGACGACCCCCTGAAGCGCAAGGTGGCCTCCACGCTGCTGGAGAGCTTCCTGTTCTACTCGGGCTTCTACCTGCCGATGTACTGGTCCTCACGGGCCAAGCTGACGAACACTGCCGACCTGATCCGCCTGATCATCCGCGACGAGGCCGTGCACGGCTACTACATCGGCTACAAGTTCCAGAAGGGCCTCGAGAAGTGCTCCGAGGAGCGCAAGCAGGAAATCAAGGACTACACCTTCGAGCTGCTCTTCGAGCTGTACGAGAACGAAGTCCAGTACACGCACGACCTGTACGACTCCGTCGGCCTGGCCGAGGACGTCAAGAAGTTCCTGCACTACAACGCCAACAAGGCCCTGATGAACCTGGGCTACGAGGCCATGTTCCCGGCTTCTGTCACCGACGTGAGCCCGGCGATCCTCTCGGCCCTGTCGCCGAATGCGGACGAGAACCATGACTTCTTCTCGGGGTCGGGGTCTTCATATGTGATTGGTAAGGCTGTCAATACTGAGGATGACGACTGGGACTTCTAGTCTCTCTCTTGTGAGATGTCGACCTAGTCCGGGAGGCTCCACGTCCTACAAATAGTCTGTGCCTTGCAAATAATGCAATTAGACCGCGCGCCTCACCTTGCTTTCGCGTCAGACATTAATTCCGGCGTGTATGTGGAAGTGGGCGAATCTGGGCAATAACTTGCCACGAAAAAGATAACGACGTAGCACCTGGATCTCGCAATCATTAAGAGAACAAGCCACAACGACGGAACTGGGGAACCTTGGAACGCCGAACCATCACCTTGGAAGAAGCGGTGAGCTTGATTGAACGCGAGGAATCACACTTCTGGGACGTGAAGAGCCAGCAGGCTAAGGGGTCGGTTATTCAGAAGATCGCCGTTGCTTTAGCAAATGGTGATGGCGGGGAATTTGCGCTCGGAATCGAAGACGTGAAGACGTCAGTCGTAAGCTTGGAACGCTGGCAAGGCTATGGCTCCATCGAGGAGCTGAACCCCGTCCATCAGGCGTTGTCTCAAGACTGCGAGCCGCCGCTTCCCTACTCAGTGGACTATCTGGAAATTGAGGGGCAAGAGAACCGGGGGTTCGTGTGCCTGGTGACCATCACGAAGAGTGGAGATGTTCACTACACCGCCGGTGGAAAGGTGTACGTCCGGCACCACGCTGCGTCCACGGAGATCACCGGGCAAGAGATCGTGAACCTGAGCCTGTCTAAAGGCGCAGTTTCATACGAGGATCAGGAACTGGGCGATTACTTCCTGGAGGAGGCGGCTGAGGAGCAGGAACTCAAGGACTTTCTTTTGAGCATCAGCCCTGCAATGAGGCCCGAGGACTTCCTTCGGCGTGAGAGGTTGTACAACCGAAAAACAGAGGGCATGAAGGTATCGGCGGCCCTGCTCTTCGCCGAACATCCGCAGAGCATTCTCAGCAAGAGATGTGGAATCAAAATAGCTCGGTATGAAACCGACCTGGAAGAGGCAAATCGGGACTACCTGAAGGGTGTTCCGCGTTCTTTGGAAGGCCCTGCGCGAAGCCTGATCGACCAAGCACTGGATGCTGTTTCTGAGGAGATTCAAGCGGTCCAAACTAGGGATTCGTCGGGACAACTAGTGCCAACGCGGTATCCGCCTGAAACATTGAAAGAGATCATTGTTAACGCGGTCATCCACCGGGACTATAACTTAGCGGATGATATTCTCATTTACATTTTTAATAACAGGGTCGAAGTGCACAGCCCAGGCAAGCTCCCCGGCCACATTACACTCCAGAATATCTTCACCGACCGCGCATCCAGAAATGGCACCGTCGTCCGGCTGCTCAACAAGTATCCTGACCCGCCGAACAAAGACATTGGCGAAGGTCTTCAGACTGCTTTCGCGAAAATGAAAGAGGCAAAGCTAAAGGATCCTGAGTTTAGGTTTGAGGGTAATTACTTTGTGGTGAGGATTGGGCATACGCCTCTGGCCCGGCCAGAAGAACTCATCTTGGAATATTTAGAGAGCCATGACGAGATCACCAATAAAGCAGCGCGGGAGATAACAGGGATTCATTCCGAAAACCTCGTCAAACAACGGTTTTACAATTTGCAAAAAGCAGGAAGCCTCGAAAAGGTTCCGGGCAAGAAGGGCTCGCTGTCCGCATGGCGGAGAGTGGCCCTATCGTTGAACGCGGCTCCAGTGGAGCAACCGTCATCTGGGGCGCAGCAGCTTTCGTTTGACCTGGCGGCAGGACAAGACCCAGAGCCCAAGGCAGTAAGTGCCGCCCGAATCAGTGGACAGCGGCGGCAACCGTCAAAGCAACCACGCAGGAAGCGCCTGAAACTTCAATGAATCGCTCGTCTGGCACGGGCGACAGGCAAAATGATGCGTGTTCGATTTCTCGAATAGGATTCCCCCAGGCGCGGACTGGATGCACGAAGCTGCTCTTTTAGCGAGAAACCCTCGCTGGCCTTTCAGTGTGGACCGGTGCAGAAGATTTTTCATTTCTGACGCCGAATACCACGTGGGCTGACATCGTGTGCTTTGCAGCGTCCTCGATGTGAACCTTTTGGTCGTCGAAGAAGATGTCTGGTTTCAGCACGCTCAATACAGGGCCCTTTTTAAGTCCACCCAGGAAGAAAGCGTCGTCAACGGTTACCCCCCAAGACTCAAGCGTGTTGAGTACTCGGAGGTCGGCAGGGCTGTTCCGGGCCGTAACGATGGAAGATCGGAGGCGGCGTTGGTAGGTTGAGTCGGAATCCTTTCTCTGAGTTTCTCGGGCCTGAATTGCAGCAATGGCCATGAAAAACGGCTTGATGGGTCCATCAATTGCAGGTACGTCCATATTGTCGACTTCATGAATGAGAAAACTCTGGAGATCACCCTCCGCATAGACTTTCTCAGACGAGTCATCCGCAAGTACGCCGTCAAAGTCGAACGCGATGGTCAGTGAATGCTCGATCAGGGCAGGTAGCAGGGGCTCCCGGGCGGGATACACTCTTCCCGCAGGACACCCTAGCTTGATCGCTTCACGTACGTCACTGTCGTTTTCTGACAGGAATAGATCAATTTCGAAGGCTTCGTGATAAACGTACGGTGAACGCCCCTGTGTGAAGACTGCTCGCGAAATGTCTAGACCGTAATATTTGATGGATGTCATTATCCTACGACCAGTATCGGGACTATTTCTGGATAGGAGCACTACTTCGACAAGTCTCCTATCGAAGGCGAGATCGTTCAGAGCCAGGATCTTTCTCACAAATTCGAACGCAGTACCGGGGTTGAGGATTGAGTCCCGATTCTTCAGCTGATAGGCGCGGTATGCGTCCACCCCTTCGTCCGTAAAGATGCAATGCCCTTCGCTCAAATTGAATAGGGCGCTTGAGGCTATTCCAATTACTAGTACATCATCCAGCTTTGACATTACGCTCGCGCCTCGGCAAACCGCGGGGCCATAGACTCCATCTGCTCCATGACCAGCTTGATGGCCTCCGGCTGCTTGTCCGGCGGGTAGCCGTTGAGGACCAGGAGCCGCTTGATCGACGAGCGCAGCTTGGCCCGGACATCGTCCCGGACCGTCCAGTCGGTGCGCACATCGCGCTGCATGACGCCAACGAGCTGCCGCGCGATCTCCGCCAGCTTCCCTTCGCCCTGGACTGCCACGGCCGATTCATTGGAAGCCACGGCGTCGTAGAACGCCAGCTCGTCCGAATTCAGCGGGGGAGTGAACCGGGATCCCCGGTTGCCTTCGGCGGCCACTTCACGCGCCAGCTCCACCAGCTCCGCGATCACCTCTGCGGACGTCAGTTGCTGGTTGGTGTACTTCTTCATCAGCTCGGTGATCCGCTCGGAGAACGCCCGCTGCCGGATCACGTTGTTGCGCGTCGTCTTCGCCGACTCGTCGGCGATCAGCTTCCGCAGGGCCTCGATGGCCAGCTGCGGGTTCCGGGCCTGCTGGGTCTTGGCGATGAACTCCGGCGTCAGATCGTCCAAGGATGGCTTCGGCATGCCCGCGGCCTCATAGATGTCCAGCACTTCCCCGGAGGAGGTCGCCGACGCGATCAGGTCACCCAGGAGCCGCTGGATCTCCTCCGGCACCGGCTCGCCGCTGGCCTGCCGGTCGGCCGCGTCGTACTTCGCCATCCAGACGCGGATCTCCTCGTACACCTGGATCTCCGGCCTCAGCTCGGCCAGCGTATCGGACCCCGAGCACAGCGCCCACGCCCGGGACAGCTGGCTGGAGAACCTGCGGTACTTCGCGGCCAGCGACTCTTCGCCCTCAGCCGGCCGGTTGCCGGGCGTGCCAGGGCTCCGCAGGTAACTGACGGCCCCGGTGACGGCGTTCAGGAACGCCTTCGGGCCGCCCTTCAGCAGCACACCCTTCCAGTCGTAACCGGCCAGCAGCCCCCGCAGGGAATCCACCAGGCCAAGGGCAGCGCCTACCGCTTCATCCACATTCCGCCCCACCGGCTTATTCGTCCGGTCCGACTGCGTGTATTCGCCCAGCGCCTTGGCCAGGTTCTCCGCCAGCGGCGCATACGCCACCAGCAGCCCGTCCTGCTTGCCGCGGAAGGTGCGGTTCACCCGGGCCAGGGTCTGCATCAGCAGCGCGCCCTTGAGCGGCCGGTCCAGGTACAGCGTATGCAGGGGCGGGGAGTCGTAACCGGTGAGCATCATGTCCTTGACGATCACCAGTTCCAGCTCGTCGTCCACATCCTTGAGCCGCTCCTTCACCGTGGCATTCAGCGAGTCGCGGCGCACGTGGTCGGACACCGGCGGCACATCGGACGCGGTGCCGGAGTAGACCACCTTGATCTTGCCTTTGGCGAGGTCGTCGGAATGCCACTCGGGCCGCAGTTCCACAATCGCCGTGTACAGCTTCGCGCAAATTTCCCGAGTGCCGCCCACGATCATCGCCTTGCCCGGCGCCTCGATGAACTTGCCCATCCGGGCGCGGCGGTTCTCCCAGTGCGCCACCAGGTCCGCGGCCAGCGCCGCGGTCCGCTGCGGCGCGCCGTAGACGGCGTTCACGACGGCGACACTCGCCTCGATGCGCGCCCGCTCGGTATCGTCCAGGCCCAGCGTGGCCTCGTCGGCAGCCTGGTCCAGGACCTCCTCGGTGACGCCGGAAGCCAGTTCCACCTTGATCAGCCGCGGCTCGAAGTACACCGGCACCGTGGCGCCGTCCTCCACCGCCCGGGAGAGGTCGTAGATGTCGATGTACTCGCCGAACACGTCCTGGGTGTTGCGGTCATCAAAGGAGATCGGCGTCCCGGTGAACGCGATCAGCGTCGCGTGCGGCAGCGCGTCGCGGAGGTGCCGGGCGTAGCCGTCCAGGTCGTCGTAGTGGGAACGGTGTGCCTCGTCCACTACCACGATGATGTTGCGCCGGTCGGACAGCAGCGGGTGGTCGGTGCCGGCGTCCTTCTCCGACTTGCTGCGGCCGAACTTCTGCAGCGTGGTGAAGTAGATGCCACCGGTGGTCCGGTTGCTCAGTTCGTCCCGGAGTTCGGAGCGCTTGCGGATCTGCTTGGGGGACTCGGCCAGCAGCAGGCTCCGGTCAAAGCCCTCGAACAGCTGGCCGTCGAGTTCATTGCGGTCCGTGATGACGACGACGGTCGGGTTCTTGAGCTGGGGGCTCCGGGCCACCAGATTGGCGTAGAGCTCCATCTCCATGGACTTGCCCGAGCCCTGGGTGTGCCAGACGACGCCGGCCTTGCCGTTGCTGGCCACCGCCTGGATGGCGCTTCCCACAGCCTTGGTCACGGCGAAATACTGGTGCGGCTTGGCGATGCGCTTGCTCAGCCCGTCCGGGCCGCCGTCGAACGCGGTGAAATTGCGCGTCAGCTGCAGGAAACGGTCCACGTTGTAGAGCCCGTTGAGCGCGGTCTCCAGCGCCGTCACGGCCTCGCCGTCTTCCATGAACCCGGGCGCGACGGGCACGCCGTCGTCGTCGACGTTCCACAGCGAGAAGTGGTTGAGGGGAGTGAACGGCGTGCCGTACTTTGCCTGGATCCCGTCCGAGGCGAGCGTGAACACGCAGAAGCGGAACGCCAGGGGGAACTCGCGCAGGTAGGTCTGCAGCTGGGCGTGCGCGGCGGCGACGTCGGCCGTGGCGCTGCCGGCCTTCTTCAGCTCGATGATGCTCACCGGCATGCCGTTGCAGTAGAGCACGACGTCGAAGCGGCGTTTGTAGTCGCCCTGCACCAGGGTGACCTGGTTGACGGCGAGCCAGTCGTTCTGGTCCGGGTCGGCACTGAGCAGGTGGATGGTGGGGTTGGCCTCGTTGCCGTCCGAGTCGATGTAGCTGAGCCGGTAGCCGTCCACGAGGTAGTTGTGGATCCGGTGGTTCTCGGTGATGGCGTCGTTGGACTTGGGCGAGGCGATCTCCGCGAGGGCCTGCTGCAGGTACTGGACCGGGACCGTCGGGTTGAACCGCTGCAGGGCGGCCAGCAGCCGGGGCCGGATCAGCAGCTCGTCCCAGGAGTCCCGCTCGCCGGTGCCGGGCGTGATGTCCTGCCCGGAAACCGGCCGCCAGCCGAGCGGCTCGGCCAGGAGCTCCAGGGCCATGCCCTCCCAGTCGGCTTCGGAAAAGGCTACTGTGGGTGCTGCTGTCACGGTGGTTCCCCCTGGTTGACCGGATGTCACTCTGAATTATCGCCTGAAAGTTCGGCTTCGAGTTCGCTGATGCTGGGAAGGCTGGAGGCGAACTCCTCGGGCAGCGACTTCACGATCTCGGATTCCCATTCGGCGATGCCGATCGGTTTGGAGAATCCACGTAGGGAGTACTCAGCCACCACATTGTTCTTGGTCTTGCACAGCAGCAGCCCGATGGTCGGCTGGTCGTCAGCACGGGCCAGGAGATCGTCCACGGCGGACATGTACATGTTGATCTGGCCCAGATACTCGGGCTTGAAGGCGGTGGCCTTCAGCTCGACCACCACGAAGCAGCGCAGCCTGAAGTTGTAGAACAGCAGATCGGCGAAGAACTCGTCCTCGCCGATCGTCAAACGGTACTGCCGGCCCACGAAGGCGAAGCCCTGGCCGAGTTCCAGAAGGAAGTTTTCGACGTGCAGGACTAGCTGGCCCTCAAGCTCGCGTTCGTTCCGTTTGCCGGTCATAGACACGAAGTCGAAGACATACGGGTCCTTGAAGGACTGCTGGGCCAGGTCGGAGTCCGACGGCGGCAAGGTCGCCTTGAAGTTGGTGATCGCCTTGCCGGCGCGCGCGTGGAGCTTGCCTTCGATTTGGTGGACCAGCACGGTCCGGGACCAGCCATGTTCGACGGCCGCAGCCGCGTACCAGAGGCGGGTCTCCGGGTCGCTGAGCTTCTCTAGCAGGGCGATTTGGTGGTACCAAGGCAATGTTGCAAGCGGCGCTTGCAACATTGGAAAGTTCGGCCACGCTTCAGCGAACGACTTCATGTAGCGGAGATTTCGCGGCGAGAATCCTCTTGCCTCAGGAAAGGCCGAGCGGACGTCAGCCGAGAGCCGCGTGACCACTCTACTGCCCCATCCTTGCGCAGACTCCCGCTTGGCCAACTCGTTGCCAATCGACCAGTAGGACAGCAGCATCTCCCGGTTGGCGGCTGAAACTGCCCTGGAACGACCCGAACGGACCTCGGTGGATACGGACGCCAGCAGCTCCGGGTACCAATCCGGCATGCTGGACTTCGCGGGCGTTGATTCAAACGACGCTGCTGATGCCATGCTGATCGGTTCCTTCCCGGGCGGTCATTTCACCTCGAACGTATCCGCGGGCCCTGACATTCTTGGCGGCGTCACACTGCGGCGGCGACCAGCGCTTCCGCATCCTTGACCCGCAGTTTGCCGGACATGAGTTGGGGGAGGAGCGCGTCGCGGGTGGCGGCCAATTTGGCGTTCTCCGAAAGCGCGTTTGCGGCTGCCGCATGAAGTGGCTCCGCCAGGGCGACAAACTGCTCCATGACGTGCGGCTCGGCAAGCCGCACTTTGAACTTCTTAAAATTGCCACGGCTTAATTCAAGAAACGTTGCTCCGTTTGCCAACGAAATAAATTCTTCCACGCGGCTCCGCATTTCGTGGAAGAACCAGAAACGAAGATCCGGGTCGTGAGGCTGCACGACGATGAACCCCTGATTGACAGCCATCGGCTCCTGGGCCAGCGCGAAGGCGCCAATGGTGGCCCGTGAGGTCATGAGAATCGCTCCCGGCGGGTAGAGTTCGGAAGCACATGCCGCCAGTCCCGCGTCGGAAATCCGGCGTGATGTAGCGGACAGATATGGCCCCTTGAGCGCAGTCACGTCAGTGGGAGTCGCCCACAACACGTCCCCACTCCAGAATTCTGGGATAGAAGTACTCGGGGTGCCGCCACCGCTCACCTTTGCAAGATCTCCAAATGCTTGCTGGGAGAAGGGTAGATGGCCAACGCGTCGATGAAATTCAGTGGCCGCAAGCTTTTCAGCCGTTCCAGCAAGCGTCGTGTTGGCGGCGATCTTGTCGTCGAGGGCCCTCACTACTTCTTCAATACCGAGCCTTATGGGTTCTGGTGGTATTGGAATGGGGATCTGCTTGAGATCGGATAGGTTCAGAGTGGCTTGAACGGTTGTGTTTAGGACACCGCGGATCGATTCGATCGTCTTGGGTGATTCGAAGCAGAGTTGCAACCATCGGGAGCTGACACCTTCGGGACGGATTACGGCAATCGCTCGAGCTACATTCCACCCGGCTAACGACTCCGGAACCACTGCCGATTCGCCAACCGTTCCCACCAGCGTAAGTAGAAGCTCGCCGCCTACAAGCGTCGTACGGCTGTGTGCCCGCGAGATCTCCTCGGCAACTCGCATCGGACTCGACGTATCGATAATCCCGTTTCTGACGTCTTTCACTCGAACAATCGGGATGCCGGTGGCCGAGTCATTCCCTGGCTGGACAACTCCATACGAGATCTGTCGTTCCTGCACGAGGTCCACCAAGGGGCTGAAGCGCCAGCCGTTCACGAAACCCTCCCCAACTGTTCCCGCACAACCTGGGCCAACCGCTCAGACTCCTCAAACTGTGCAAACAGCTCCTTGGACAACCGTGCGATCTTCTCCTCGATCGGCTCGCCGTCGTCCTCGACGTCAGCCGCACCGACGTACCTGCCCGGCGTCAGCGCGTAGTCCGCTGCCTTGACCTCCGCGAGGCTGGCCGAATAGCAGAAGCCGGCCTCGTCGTCGTACGCCAGACCGGCCTCGACCGCCGAAGCGGTGCCGCGCCAGGCGTGGTAGGTGTTGGCGATCTTGGCGATGTCTTCATCGGAGAGCGCGCGCTCGGCGCGGTCCACCATGTAGCCGAGGTTGCGGGCGTCGATGAACAGCACCTGCCCGGTCCGGTCCACGGACCCGCGCGGGCCGGCGGTCTTGTCCTTGGCGAAGAACCAGGTGCAGACGGGGATGCCGGTGCTGCGGAAGAGCTGGGTGGGCAGCGCCACCATGCAGGAGACCAGGTCCGCCTCGACGAGCTGGGCGCGGATCTCGCCCTCGCCGCCGGAGTTGGAGGACATGGAGCCGTTGGCCATGACCACGCCAGCGCTGCCGCCGCGCCCGTTCCGTAGCGTGGACCTCGACGGGGACGGCATTCCAGATGAGCCCCAGGCGATCGCCGCGGTCAAGGGCGTCGGCGGTGCAATCGCCGGTGCCGCAGACGCGGTGGGCGGGAAGGTCACCGGGATGTTCAAGTCCAAGAAGAAAGACAAGACTGAACTGCCGGGAAATCTGAAGGAGTAAAACCGAAACGGCCCCCACACGCAGACGCGTGCGGGGGCCTTATCGTTGGGCGGACACTTCAAATACTGCACTCTTTGTTAGGAGTTCCTGACAGAGTACGAATTCGTCCACAAAACGGCAGTGCTGCTGCAGTTCGCCGTGGTCGGTCACCCGGAGGCTGAAGAAGCCAAGCTGGATTCGTGTCGATGCCGCTATGAATGCAATGCCCCGCAAGATGTGTGCGGCGAACGCCCTGGAGGGCGGCGGCGAGGTAAAGTCTCGTTTTGTGGCGGCCGGGGAGCTGGCCACGCTCAGTGGCCTCGACGCAGCGGAACCGGTGACGGTATGTCCGCTGAATCGGGCAAGCAGGGGGAGAAACACTATGACCGCAGGCGTCGATACGTCCTTTGACTACCGCTCGGATACTCCGCCCGGAAAGGACCCCGACAAGCACAGCCCGACCCTGCGCAGGCACCACCAGCTGCTGTGGAGCAAGGATCTGCCCTACGGCGGAGGGCGGTTCGATTTGGCACCGGAGCCGGGCGGGTACCTCGTGCACCGGTCCGAGCTGGGTGTCTTCCTTCTTGCCAGCGACGCCATCACCACCAGGCTGACGGACAAGGCGTCCAAAGCCATAGCGAAGATTTCGGCCCATGAACTGCCCCAATACGGCGGCTACACCGCCGGCAGCGCCCTCGTGTTTCCTGGCAACCGCATCGGCAGAAAAATGGAGATCAATAGTGCACGGGGATTCAACCCCAGCATCGCCGACCGCTTCGACGTGACCCTGGAATGCATCCGCCGCCACTATTCAGGTGAGCCGTCGAACAAATTCGGAGAAGTCCTGGACAGGTATTCAGACTTCTTCGCCCTGTTCAAGGACTTTGACGGGTACGTTGAATTCTTCCTACTGCAGGACCTCATCAATGAGGATGGCACCATCCGGTTCTTCCACCCGTTCGACAACTTCAGGACACCGGCAGTTCCAAAGACCCCCGACGAATACCTCGAGTATTTACAACGCAGCAGGGATTTCATCCGTGCACGCAACAAGACGATCGACGCCCAACCCTGACCTTCTGATCAGCAGGCTCGAAAGCTACAGTTGAGTACCCGCTGAAGAGTGGGCGAGTTCGTGAAGCAAGGCGCGTGGGTACAAGCCACCTCGCTTCTATGAGGTGGCCACGAAGATGTGTACCTTTCAGCTATTATCAGGGTGATACTTCACATTGCCTATCAGTTTCGCCAACCTAGGTCAGTCAGCCGATATGGGCAGTAGTCCACCAAAACCTCGGAATTACGGTGGTCCGCATCTGGTGCTTTTCGCCAAGTGTCCTTGGGTCTCACACTTTCTTTCTTCTTCTGTTGCCTCCTCCTCTCGGGGGCTAGTTGGCGGTTCGACTTATGGTTGGTTGCCGGAACGGGCCTGGCGATCCAGTGTCGTTGTCGCGCCGTGTATTAGCTGCGTCCTCAGCGATGCCCCCGGCTTCCTCAGCCCGGGAAGGGATGGATCGTGAGCGGATTCGTGGACGCCATTCTGAGCGTCGATCCGGTCCTTGCGCTGGTGTTGGTGGGTTTGCTGGTGTTTGCCGAGGACGCTTTGTTTGTCGGGTTCGTGATCCCGGGGGAGACCGCGGCGGTCCTGGGCGGGGTGGTCGCCAGCCGTGGCCATGTGGAGCTGTGGGTGATGATGGTTCTTGTGGTGGTGGCCGCGATCATCGGGGACACGGTTGGCTATGAGGTGGGTAAGCACTTCGGCGCCCGGGTCTTGAATATGAAGGTCCTGGATAAGCGCCGCGCCCAGCTTGAAAAGGCGCAAGCCTTCCTGCGCAGGCGGGGAGGATCGGCTGTGTTCCTGGGCCGGTTTACCGCGTTCTTCCGGGCGGTCATGCCGGCATTGGCCGGAACCTCCCGGATGCACTATCCCCGGTTCCTTGTCTTTAATGCCGCCGGCGGCCTGGTCTGGGGTACAGGGTTTGTGTTGCTCGGTTTTTTGGCCGGCAACTCCTACGAGGCGGTCGCCCAGGCTGCAGGACATGACATCACCGCGGTCGTGGCGGCGGTCGTGGTCATCGGGTTCATCATCTGGCGGGTCCGCAAGGCGCGCAGGGACCGCTCTGAAGCCGGCGCCGTGACCGATTCCGCGCAGGAGCCGGAGCAATGACCGCCGGCGCGCAGGGCGCCGCCGTTCCCCGGGAGGAGCGAGACCAAGATAACCGCAACTACGCCCACTCGCTGTATCCGTAAGATGCGGCTTGTTTTCAGCTGGTGGCTGTGCGGTGGGATCGTGTCGTGCCTGTCAGCCTCATGATGGTAGCGATTCCGCGCAAGCGGGGCTCGACGAGGTTGTTCCATAATGGCAGCCACAGCAAAATGCCCGCGGTGCTGATCAGCAGCGAGCCGATGACGTCGCTGGGATAGTGCACGCCCAGGTACAAGCGGGAAAGCCCGACGGCGACAGCCAGCAGAACGCCGCCTACGGCGGTGATCGTGCGTTGTGTCCCGGTGCGTGCGAGCACCAGGACGACGGCCCAGGCCAACGACGCGGCAAACGCTGTGTGGCCGCTGGGGAAGCTGTTGTTGCCGGTCTCCGTTATCAGCGCTTGCGTCGCCTCGGCGGGCGGACTGAGCCGGGCGACGCTGAGCTTGCCTATTTCCGAGGACAGCCAGCCGACGCTGGTGAGGGATCCGAATGCCAGTGCGGTGAGCGGTTTACGGAGTCCGAACGCCAGGACCAGGCAGGCCAGCAGCAGGATGATGATGTTCCCGCCAGGAGAGAAAAGGGTGTTCAAGGCCAGCGCAAGGCCTGACTGTGCGGTGGTCCGGCGAGGAATCAGGCTTTCGTCCCAGGTGAGGTCCGGTCCGGGGGAGCCGTAGAGTTTTGCCAGGAATCCGATGGTGAGCGCGATGGCGAAAAGGACCGCGGACGCGGGCACCAGCCACCACGAACGCCCCGGCAGGTGCAGGGGTGGGACGGCGGGTGAAGGCGGCTTCATTTATTCTTTCCCTGTGCAGTCGGCGCCGCGGCGCGGGACATGAGCCCGCGTCACTGCATGGCGAGCGCCTGCGGCTAGAAGTTTCCCAGTGGTTCTTGGGAAGATGCTGGGAATCACTTGTTGCTTGCCCGCTTTAGGGAACCACCGGCGTTGAGATGCCGGGCGGCAGGACACATCAAACACCCGCGCCGCGTGGCCGGCCTCTGAGGAGGCATCCGGAGCCGGAGGGGTGCCCGCCTCGCGTCAGGCCGTGACGGTGAGCGTTTCCACCGTGCATTGGGTGGTCCTGCCGGAGCTGAGCCGGTATTCCGCACGAACCTCGACCTCGACCGCAGCCGGGAGGAGGTCTCCGAACTCACCGGAAGCACTGCGTTCCCGCGCATACGCGACAGCCTGATCCCTGGCACTGAATTCAGGGGATGAAGCATATGGGCCCGCATTGACGATGTAGAACACCCGCGTCACCACAGCACCGGCCAGCTCGTGGGTGGAGTCATGAGCCTGATCAAATACCAGGTCGTCCGCCATGCTTGCTCCTCGATTCATCAGGACTCCCACTTTACCGCCCTTATCAATCGGCTTCCGGCATGTCCTGATGCCCCGGCCGGTTCAGAAGGCGCCAGATGGCCCCGGCGTTCACGGCTGTTCCGCGGGCCCGGACGGCTACCAGCTCGGCAACTATCCCCCGAGGTGGGTGGAGTGGAACGGGAAGTTCCGCGACGTCGTCCGTGACTTCTGGCGCGGCAGGCCCGGGGTCATTGCCGAGCTCGCGAAGCGCCTCACAGGCTCCGCTGACCTCTACCACCGGTGTTCTGTGCAAGGTGGAGCGGTGCCCGACTACCCGTTGGAAGTCGTTGCCGATGAGCCAGGGGGGGCGATCAGGTCCGGCTCTGTGCGTGCCCGCTGGTCGTTCCCCTGCCCGATGGCAGGACTGCCCTGCCCTTCCGCTGGGATTCACAGGGCAACGACAGTTTCCGGACAGCCGCTGCCGATCTTGGTGCTGCAACGTGGTCTGTGAAGCCGGTGAAACCCGCCGGTCGAAATGCGAGGAGACGATACGTTGTCACGTAAGAAGAACATCACGCTAGGGATCTCAGCCACAGCCTTGGCCCTGGGCCTCGGCTTGGGAGTCACAGGCATGGCTTCAGCGACTACTCCGACCCCTACCCCAAGCACAAGCTCCAGCGCCGCCACCGATAATCCGGACAACCACGGGATGCGCGGCGGCCACGGCGCGGACCGGGGACAACTGGCTGCAGACCTTGCCTCGAAGCTCGGCGTTGACCAGGCTAAGGTCACGGCCGCTCTCAGGACCTTCCGTGATGCCAACAAGGCCGCCACGAAGCCGGCGGAGGGCACCGAGCCTGACCACGCCGCCATGGACGCAGCGATGGCCAAGTCGCTGGCTACGACTCTGGGCATTGACGAGGCGAAGGTCACCACAGCCTTGACAGACATCCATGGCGCAGAGCAGGCGACGCGCGCGGCTGCTCTGAAGACCAAGCTGGACAAGTCCGTGACCGGTGGCACGCTGACGCAGGCTGAAGCCGATGCCGTTACGAAGGCCGTGGAAAAGGGTGTGATCGGTGGCGGCGGTCGTTAACATCCACCGCAATACCGTCGCTCCTGCGACATGACGTAAAAGACTCCCCGGCGCATTGCCCCGGGGAGTCTTTCGTTAAGCCGCTACAACGGCCGGGATGTGAAGACCACCTTCTGCGCACGTGCGATCCATGAACGGCGTGCAGCCCGTCAGCGACCGCCAGACCGCGTCCGGGCGGCCTCATCTTTGTCGAAGGCATCGACGATCACGGCCCCGCCAGCTTGACCAGGGAGGCGCCGTTGATGAAACTGGCCCTCCGGCGCCGCAGCCGGAAGGGCAGGGAACGGAAACGGCAGGTCGTAGTGCATCGGCTGCGAAAGCTGATCAGCCGGTAGCGCCGGGGTGGTTCCGGCCGGTTGCGACGTAGGAGGGCTTCCGCGGAAGCCCTCCGGTGTCGGGCCTGTCTGGGGTCAGCGCTGAGGAAGGGCCTTGGTTCCTTCGATCTGCACTGCCTGCAGTTTGTTTGGGTCCAGGCCGAGGGTTTTGAGGATCGTGGGGGCGATCTGCGTGGTGGCGACGGTGCTGGTCACGGTTCGGGCATTTTCGTCGGTGGCGCCGGAGATGACGAGGGGCACGTCCCGGTCGTCGGCGGAGGCTCCGCCGTGCTCTGCGATCTTGCCCTGACCGCCGGTGTAGACCACGCCGGTCTGTGCGATGCCCAGAACATCGGGGTAGCGGGAGTCGTTGGTGGTCGTTCCGAGGTACTTGGCTACTCCTCCTCCTGCGTAGATCTTGCTGAGTCCCGAGGTTGGAACCGTCCTGGGGGCGTTGTTGATGTCGTTACCCGCGGCCGGGTGGGATGCGAGGTAATCCTTGGCGAACTGTGCTGCGGCTTCGGAGTGGTCGGAGAGCCATAGCTGCATGATGTCGTCGTCGGTGGCGAATGCCACCAGGTCCGCGGACGTCGGGTGGGCGGCCTTCCATGCCGCATTGAGGCCGTCGATGACCGCGCCGTCCGGAACCCGGGTCAGTGCAGCGGGATCCATGGGTGACTGGCCGTGCTTGGCGGACAGGATCACCGTGGTGTCTTTGCTGTGGCCGGTGGATTCCAGTGCGGACTGAAGCTTGCCGACGGAGGCGTTGATGTAGTCAAGGGCCTTGCTCAGCAGGGGGCCCGGGGTGGCGCCGCCGGGAAGGTAACCGCCGGTCATGCCGTCGGACGTCGGGAGTTTCTGCGCCGTGGAGACGGACTGGAAGTTCATGCCGAAGATAGCGGGCACGGCGGCGGTCTGGGTCCCGGAGTGGTCTTTGCCGGCAATTTCGTTCAGCACGGCCTGGACCTTGTACCCGTCGTACTGCTGGGTGGCTGCGTTGTCCTTGGTCCAGTCCCCGTTGAACGGCGAGGGGACGTTCGAGTTGATTTCTGGGGTGAACAGGTCGTCCACGCCCTTGCCTGAGGGCCCATTGAGGATTTCATAGGCCGGGTGCTTGTCCACCCATGCCGTGGTCAGGCCGGCGCTCTTGGCGACCTCGAAGACGGTGTTCACCTTCAGGTACTGATGCGGGTAGACCGGCTGGCATGTCGCCGGATCCACCGGGAGGGCGGCCGGATTCAGGAGAGTTTCCGGGTGTCCCGTCATGTTCAGGATGCTTGCGGGCAGGCCGCTGAGACCTTGTCCGGCATCGAGTGCGAGCGGGTTCTTGTCGGCCGCTTCGGTGAACGCCACCTCGGCCCCCGGGGCGGTGCTCTTGCAGTCTGTCGTGCCGGCCGGCAACAGGGCGCGGTTGAACGTGTCGTCATAGTAGACCCCGGTGGTGCCGGGGTTTCCGCCGGTCATCTGGCCGACGAGTCCCGGGAACGAGTCCGAGGGCACCGGTGTCTGGGCGTGGGTGTAACTCGTGCCGTGGTTCACGAGCGAAGCAAGGGAGGACATCGGGTGGTTCTTGACGTACCAGTCCAGGTCCTTCCGGTGCATGCCATCCACTGAAAGCAGCAGGACATGCTTGGAAGTTTCGCCCCTGCCGCTCTGGCCGTCATTGCCGTGCTGACCGTTGTCGGCCAGCGCCGGCGCCACTGCCGAACCCGCCATCATGACCGCACCGAGAACCCCGGCTGCGGCAACCGCGTTTTTCTTAGCTGACTTCATCAAAATATGACCCTTCGCCAATGTGAAAATCACGGAATGATTTGCTTCCCCTTGAGGATTCTTGCCGATGGCAGGTCCTTTCCTCCTCTGTTTTCGAGCGACCCAGCCGAAGGTTCACCGCAGGTTCAACCGTGCGTCATGAAACCTTTCGGAAACTCACAGGCAGGTGCGGTCGGGATCAGTTCCCAGCACGGTGTCGTGGCCATGGTTGCCGCCGGATTTTGGGCCCGCGATTGCGCGACCCGGTGGATGGTGCCGGGCGTGGTGGTTTGCATTTCCCTGGCCGCCATTTTTACGGGGGATGCTTCGGCGGGCCGCCGGGGCGTGGATGGTTTTCCTGGAAGCTGGCATCCGGCCGGCGGAGTCCTGCTGTTTGCGGTGAATTCTACTTTCAAATGAGGACGGTCGTTGCAACGCCCCGGAAAATCCTGGATGTTGCAACGACCGTTTGATAAAACGCGCCTCTAAGGGTTTTGGCCTTAGTGAGTCTGGTTGCCGTCCTGCAGCCGGCTGTCCTCGTGTCCCTCGGACTTATCCGCGGCCTGCCCGGTGAATGCCAAGCCCTTGGGGTGGATGGCTGCCAGTTCCGGGATCGGGGTGAGGGCCCCGGTGGTCAAGTCCAGGGTCGCGAGGTAGGCCGGGGCCGCGTCGGGGACGACGGTCGAGACGGCCTGGCCGGCCTTGAACGGGCCGGTGACGGAGAAGACCTTGTTGTCTTTGGGATCGGTAACCAGCAGTGTCTGCCCTGTGTGGGCCGCGAACACGGTGTCATCCAGGGGCTGGGCGACGGCCAGGGTCTGGAGGCTCTGATGGCCGGTGCCGGGGCTGGAAGCGAAGATCAGTTGCTGGTCCGCCTGGGCGTCGAGCATGAAGGCGTTCTTGAACCGTGGGGCGGAGTCAGGGACGATCGTGTTGGAGTCCGGGTCGGTCAGGGCCAGAGACTCCGGCTGTCCGGTGTGGTTGCCGTTGGCGGCGGTGGCCATGGCGGTGGCCATGGCGTTGTCGCCGAAGAGCGGGGTGAGTTTGGCGGTGGTGCCTTGCAGGTCAACGGAGTACGCGGCGGGGCCGGTGGTGTCGGCCGGGGCGGAGGCGCTGACCAGGATGGTGCCGTCGTTGACGGATATGGCGTCGGTGCCGCCGCCGTGGGTCAGGCCTGAGTATGCGTAGGTGGTCAGCGGCTTCGGCTGGTCCGGGGTGAGGGTGGAGATGCTGGAGTTGCCATCCTCGTTGGCGGTCAGGAGGAGACGGTTGTGGGCCGGGTCGGCTGTCAGCCCGTCGACCTTGCCGGTGACCTGCCAGGACTTTCCGGGGGTTCCGTTGAGGCCGTACTGCTGGATGGTGCTGGCGGCCGCTCCGGCCGCGGAGGGCTCGCCGAGGGGGCCGACCCCGTTCTGGTAGGAGACGTAAATGGAATCGCCCAGCCGGGCGATGTCGTCGGGGGCCGACTCGGTGCCCACGGGGGAGAAGGTCTTCACGATGTAACCGGCAGGGTTGACCGGCGCCTCGCGGTTTTGTGTCGCGGAGGCAGGCAGGGCGGCGGAGGCCATGGCCGCGGCGGTGACCGCGGCACCCATCACGACGAGGGAGGTGCGCTTGAGCTTGTTCGCTGTAACAGACACGGAAGAGTCCTTCGGTCGGGAGAAAGGGAGGTCCCGGCCAAGGTAGGGCAGCGGGCTGGGAGACCAGCCATGGAACGGCTAACAGCCGGCAACGCGGGAATGAACAACCAACAACCCTCCCGGCGGCCCGACCCCGATGCCATCGACCGCCAGAACGGCCGACCGGACGGCTGGACTTTCCGTAGACACCGGCTTGTATGCCCATGGGGGCCTGCCGGTGCGGCCGTGCTTCGCGACGTCGGACTACTTTTTGGCCGCCAGGGGCAACGCGGCACGCATCATATTCCAAGGCATTGGGACGGGTGGCCCGTTACATTTATTGGGTCCCCGAAGGCCGGGGATTTGGTCGCTGAACCCGGTATGACTTTCTCGCCCTGTCATTGATGATCCGGGGGGTGTTGTCGCCGGGTTCGGAGACACTTGCTGACCGCTGATAGGGACACGGCCGGGCGATAGCGTCCAGGTCTCTTTGTAACGTGGGTGCCGGCATCGGGTGTCGTGACTGCGGCCATATGGTGGTGCAAAGGAGCGCCGGTATGGAACAGGAATTCGACATCTTCTGCGGGCTCGATGTCGGCAAGAGCGAACATCATGCAACCGCGCTCAACGCCGCCGGGGAGCGGGTTTTCGACAAACCGCTGCCGCAGGACGAAGCACGGCTCCGGATGCTGTTTACCGCACTCCAGGAGCACGGACAGGTCCTGGTGGTGGTCGACCAGCCCAACACCATCGGGGCGCTGCCGGTTGCTGTGGCCCGGGATTGTGGTTGCGAGGTGGCTTATCTGCCGGGACTGGCCATGCGCAAAGCGGCAGACCTCTACCCGGGAAAGTCCAAGACCGATGCCCGTGACGCCTTCATCATCGCGGCCACGGCGCGCGCCATGCCGCACACTCTGCGCGCGGTCGACCGTGACAGCGAGGTCCTCTCGGCGCTGAAGGTGCTCTCCGGATTTGATGAGGATCTGACCCACGAATGCACCCGTGCGATCAACCGGCTCCGGTCCCTGCTGCTGCAGATCTTCCCGGCCCTGGAACGGGCCTTTCCCGGCACCGTCCTTACCCGTTCCCTGGTCCTGGAAATGCTGATCAGATACGCGGGCCCGACCGGTCTTCGTGCCGCGGGACGGTCGAATGTGCTGCGCTGGGTCCGCAACCACAGCCGCAAAGACCCGGCCGCGCTCATCGACGCCGTGTTCGCCGCCCTGGGCGAGCAGACGGTAACCGTCGCCGGGACCGAGGCGGTGGAGCTGGTCATCCCGCGCGTCGCCGCCCAGATCAAGGAACTCAAACGCCAACGGACCATCGTGGCCGAAGAAGTCGAAAAGCTCCTGGACGACTTCCCTCTTTCCCGGGTCTTGATGTCCATGCCGGGAGTTGGCATCAAGACCGCCGCCACGATACTCCTGACCATCGGCGACGGGAGCAGCTTCCGCACCTCCGGCCACCTCGCCGCCTACGCGGGCATCGCACCGGTCACTCGACGGTCCGGAACGTCCATCCGTGGCGAATTCCCTGCCCGCTCCGGCAACAAGGAACTCAAGAACGCACTCTTCCGATCCGCCTGGATCGCCTCCTGCCACGACCCCGTTTCCAAGGCCTACTACGACCGGAAACGCGCCGAAGGGAAGAAACACAACGCCGCCGTCATTTGTCTGGCACGCCGCCGCTGCGACGTCATCCATGCCATGCTCCGCAACGGCACACTCTACGAGGAAAAAGCTCCCCAAACGGCTTGACCAAAAGCATAGGGACACCCCCCCGTTACCTTTCTTATAGCCCCTGAACGAGCAAGAATCGGGGTTGCTGGCCTGTCGGTCCCGGCATGGTTCTTACCCCCAGTCGACCGTATGATCCGGGGGGTGTTGTCACCGGGGTGCGATAGGCGCCAGGGGATCGCTGATGGGGACAAGACCAGTCGCAGACTCGACCGTGGCAGGCCGGACCGTAACGTGGATGCCGAGCTCTGGGGCCGCAGGACAGACCGGCGTTCTCTTATTGGGTTTCATGACTGGAGGTAGCGGTGATCAAGGACCACCATCTCGTCGATGTCTTCATCGGCGTCGACGTCGGCAAGACCAACCACCACGCGGTGGCGCTGAACCGGGAGGGCAAGAAGCTCCTCGATAAGGCGCTGCCCCAGGACGAGGCGAAACTGCGCTCCATCATCGGTTCCCTGACCAAACACGGGACGCTGTTGCTGGTTGTGGATCAGCCCGCGACCATCGGCGCCCTTCCTGTCGCCGTCGCGCAGGCCGCCGGGATCATGGTCGGCTACCTGCCCGGGCTGGCGATGCGCCGGATCGCCGACCTGCACCCCGGCGAGGCGAAGACCGATGCCCGCGACTCGTTCATCATTGCCGAGGCCGCCCGCACCATGCCGCACACCCTGCGCTCGATCGCGGTTGCCGACGAACAGACCGCGGAACTGTCCATGCTCTGCGGCTTCGACGACGACCTGGCCCAACAGGCCACCGCAACCTCGAACCGGATCCGCGGGCTCCTGACCCAGATCCACCCCGCCTTGGAGCGGGTCATCGGCCCGCACCTGGACCACCCGGCGATGGCCGAGCTGCTGATCAAGTACCCGACCCCGGCGGCCCTGCGTAAGGCCGGCCAGACCAGGGTCGGCGAGTACCTGCGCAAATGGGCGCCGCGGGCCGGCACGGGCTGGGCTGCAGAAATATTCACCGCCCTGTCCGAACAGACCGTAGTGGTCGCCGGCACCGGTGCCGCCGGCATCGTCCTGCCGCGCCTGGCCGCACAGCTGGCCCAACTGCGCGCTGCCCGCGCCGAGGTCCTGACCCGGGTCGAGGCCATCGTGGAGGCCCACCCTCTTCACACCGTCCTGACATCCATGCCGGCGGTCGGCGCCAGGACAGAGGCAAGGATCATCACCGAGGTCATCGGTAAGGACTTCAACACCGCCGGACACCTGGCCTCCTACTCCGGATTAGCCCCGGTGACGTGGAGATCCGGGACGTCCATCCGCGGCGACCACCCCTCCAGGAAAGGCAACAAAATCCTCAAACGCGCCTTCTTCCTCTCCGCGTTCGCCGCGCTGAAGGACCCCGCCTCACGGGCGTATTACGACCGCAAACGGGCCGAGGGTAAACGCCACAACCAGGCCCTCATCGCCCTCGCCCGGCGCCGCTGCGACGTCCTGTTCGCCATGCTCCGCGACATGACCCTCTACGAAGCACCCAAGCCCAAAGCCGCCTGACGCTCCCGCTCCCTGCAGCTGGCGGGCATCCTCGCCAGCCAACACCCCCTGGCCCCAAACCCGCTGCCACACAGACCAGAAAAATCCACCCCGAACGCTTGACAAAGAACATAGGGACACCCCCCCCGCCCCGGGAGGATCTCGCCTTCTTCGGCGGGGTGGTCTCGTTGAAGTCCACGGCGGCTGCGTCCCGGTAGTACAGGGACGCCTAGCGGAGGGCGAAGAGGGCGTGGACCAGGAACCAGGAAACGGCGATGCTGCCAGTGCCAGGGCGATGATGCCAGCCTTGGCGGCGCCTTGGGAGTTCCCGGCGTCGAAAAGAATCAGTGCGACGCCTCCGAAACTGGCAACGGTGGCCGCGAGAATCAGCGCTTCCGCCGTGCCCCGCTCCGGATCCTCACGGCGGGCGGCTGCCGCGGACGGGTTCAGGGCCCTGATGATTGGACCAAACCCGGAGAAGATAGGTCAGAGCCGCCGCCGTCATCTGTTCACCTGCCGCACCCCGCGGCATGGCTTCGGGAGCGGATTACCTGACGCTGTTCGAGCCCGTCCGGATCACGATCCCGCGCCGCTCTTTCTCTCTGGTTCAAGCCTGAGAAGCAGGGATCTTGCTGAATTGTGAAGATTGTTCCGTCGCAGGCGGGGCAAAGTCATGTGGTCAAGGCAGCGCTCTGATTGTTGGAGCCGCGGGGGAATGACCGGCTGTGATGTGTCCTGAGCAGGCACCTGCCTCGACGGCACGCGTTTGCCGGTTGATTGGAGGGCCGGCTGGGGCCGGCGGGTGCTGCGGCGGGCGGTGGCCGTTACGCTGGAAGCCGTAGTTTTTCAACCGCGGGGGTCCCCGCAGATGGACAGCGGGTGCCATGAATGGTTTTCACGGATAAATGGATCGGCGTCCTTCTCCAGGTCGTGATTACTGTCGGCCTTGGGGTCGCGACCTGGGCTGTTGCCCGGTCCATCATTTCCCGCATCGTCGGGCGTGTCAGCAACGGTTACGCCATGCTGAAGAGGCCTCACTTCCGGTGGGCGCAGCCCGTCCTGCGGACCCTGGATCACGAACGCCGGGTCCAGCGGGCGGAAACCATCGGATCCCTGCTGAACAGCATTGTCACCGTCCTTGTCGTGGTGACAGTGATCATCTACACACTTGGCGCACTCGAGGTCAACGTCGCGCCGCTGTTGACCAGCGTCGGGATACTGGGCATCGCTATCGGCTTCGGCGCCCAGCAGCTGATACGTGACTTCCTGGCCGGAATTTTTATCACATTGGAGGACCAATACGGTATCGGCGATGTGATCGAGACCAGCGAAGTCGTGGGAACCGTTGAGTCTGTGGGCCTGCGCATCACCCGGGTCCGCGCCGGGGACGGCACCATCTGGTACCTGCGGAACGGAGAAATACTGCGCGTCGGCAACCGCTCACAAGGCCGCTACACGCCCTCCACCGACGGCTCCTCACCGGATGAACCGGGAACCGACGCAGGCCAATAGCCGGGGTCCGGGGAAGATCGGAACGGAAATTCACGTTTAGGGCGTATCGGTGCTGATTTCGGCTTTGGGCGGTGAAATTTTTCGGATCTAACCGGTGGTCTCGCCAGCGCGCTTGATGGCACGGTAGACGGTTGAACGGGCTACCGCGGATAGCTCGGAAAGTTCCACCGACGTGTGTCCCCGCTCGTTGAACGGAGACCGGGTGGGCTTCCTGTGTTTTTGAAAGCTTGGGTTCCTTCCCTCGTAGGCGGCCCTTTGCCTTGGCGACGGCCATCCCTTCTAGGGTCCTTGCCCGGATCAGGTCGGCTTCGAGTTCGGCGACCATGGCCAGGACGTTGAAGAGAAGCCGGCCAACGGGATCGGTGGGGTCGTGGACGGAGCCGCCAATGCTGAGCTTGACTTTGCGGGGCGCCGCGTCCGGAACTGGCTCCAACTCCGGGTTGTGCAGTGCCGAGGCTCTCGCGATAGAGGCGCGGTGGCTGCGACCCCGGCATGCCGGGTTTCGGCGGGGCATGCGTGTCGGGTGCGTCAGCCCGGGGCCCGCCGTTGCCTCTGTGCTTTCCGCCGCCGGCTATATCGCCAGAGTTCGTCGGTTCCCCAGACGACGAGGGGGAAGGGGGCGAGGGCCAGGATCTGCCATGGTTCGGGCGGGCGGGTGCCGAATATGTCCTGGAGTGGTGGCAGGGTGACCACGGCGGCGGTGAAGGTGATTTCGAAGGCGATGCCCCAAAGCAGGAGGCGGTTGCTGGTGAGCCCGATTTGAGCCAGGGATGCGGTCTGGGTGCGTGCGGCGACGGCGGTGCCGATCTGGCAGGCGACGATGCCCAGGAAGCTCATGGTGGTGGCCTGCATCCAGACCTGGTGCAGGGGGCCGGTGCGGGTGTCTGCGCCGTATTGCCAGCCTCCGAGGACAAGGGGGGTGAGGAAGGCTGTGGTCACGAGCAGGGCTGAGACTCCGCCGAGCAGGCCCCAGGCGCGGGCGAGCATGGGTCCGTCGATGACGTTTTGTCCGCGCTGGCGCGGTGGCCGGTTCATGGTTCCGGGTTCTCCGGGTTCTTCGGGTTCGCGGCCGAGGGCGAGGGCCGGGAGGGTCTCGGTGCCGAGGTCGATCGCGAGGATCTGCATGACGGTGAGGGGGAGGGGGATGTTGGCTCCGGAAGCGGCGTAGATCAGGAAGGGGACGACCTCGGGGTGGCGTGGGCGAAGATGTAGATGATGAATTTTCGGACATTGTCGTAGACGCGTCGTCCGGCTTGGACGGCGCTGACGATGGAGGCGAAGTTGTCGTCGGTAAGGACCATGGTGGCGGCTTCGCGGGCGACGTCGGTTCCGGATTTTCCCATCGCCACGCCGATGTCGGCATGGCGGAGGGCGGGGGCGTCGTTGACGCCGTCACCGGTCATGGCCACGACCTGTCCCAGGTCGCGCAGGGCATCGGCGATGCGGAGTTTGGCTTCGGGCGAACTGCGGGCGAAGATCAGTTCTTCTTCGGTGTTGAGAAGTTCATCGAGGTCCTTTTCGGGCATCCGGTCCAGTTCGGCACCGGTGGTGATGCGGATGCCTCGGTCGCCGATGCCTACCCGGGCGGCGATGCCGCGGGCGGTGAGGCCGTGGTCGCCGGTGACGATGATGAGCCGGATTCCTGCGGTGTGGCACCGTGCGACGGCGTCGGGGACTTCGGGGCGGGGCGGGTCGAACATTGCGACGAGTCCGAGGTGGGTCAGGTCTCGTTCGGCTTTCTCACGGGGCAAACCAGCGTCCTCTTGAGAGGTGAGTTCCCGTTCGGCGATTGCCAGGATCCGCAGGCCTTTCTCGGCCCAGCTGTCCACGATCGAGCCCGTGGCGGCGCGCTCCGCCTGGGCCAGAGGCCGTGCTCCGCCGCCGTCCGTGGCGATCCAGGTGCATAGGGGCAGGAGTTCCTCGGGGGCTCCCTTGCAGTGGACGCGGATACCGTCGGGCGTGCGGTCGACGGTGGACATGCGCCGCAGGGTCGGGTCGAAGTGGAACTGGGTGAGCCGTTCGACGGCGTGCCGGTCCGCGGGCACGCCGAGGGTGACGGCGGCGTGCAACAGGGCCAGCTCGGTGGGGTCGCCGCTTTCGTTGCCTGCGCCGTCAATACCGGCGTTGTTGCATGCGACCGCGGCCGCGGCCAGCCTCACGGGCGGTGAGCCAGGCCCTGCGAATGGTGGTGCGGCGTCCAGGTCGAGGGACCCGCCGGAAGTCCAGGTATTGGTGACGCGCATACGGTTCATGGTCAGGGTGCCGGTTTTATCGGTGCAGATGACACTGGTCGAGCCCAGGGTTTCGACCGCGGAGATCTGTTTAACCAGGGCCCCCTGGCGGGCGAGGATGCGCACGCCGACGGCCAGGGCGAGGGTGATGGTTGGGAGCAGGCCTTCGGGGACATTGGCGACGAGCAGCCCGATCGCGAAGTTCAGGGTGTCGCTCAGGGAAAGGTGGCCGAGAAGAGTGCCTACGGGGATGAACGCGATGCCCATGGCGACGGCGGCGATGGCTATGATCCGCGCGACCCGGGTGACCTGCTTTTCGAGCGGGCTCTGGTCGTGGCCCACGCGTTCGGAGAGCGCGGCGATCCGGCCGAGTTCGGTGTGCATGCCGGTGGCAAAGATCACGGCCAACGCATCGCCGCCGGTGCAGCTGGTGCCGCTGAAAACCATGTCCGGCGCCTGAAGCAGCGGTCCCTCCGGCGGCCGGCCCGCCGCGCTCCTGAGGACGGGAAGGGATTCCCCGGTGAGGGTGGAGACGTCCATTTCCACGGAGCCCTCAAGGAGCCGGGCGTCGGCGCTGACACGATCGCCTTCGCGCACCACCAGCACATCGCCCGGGACCAGCAGCCTGGCCTGGACTTGCTTCTCCTCACCGTCGCGCAGGACCCGGGCCTGCGGCGGAAGGTAGGCGGAGAGGGCTTCGACGGCCCGTTCCGCATGGCGTTCCTGGAGGAAAGCGAACCCCGCGTTGAGGAGGATGACCGCGACGATTGCCCCCGCCAGCGCGGCTGATCCGCTGAAATAGCTCAGCAGCGCCGCAAGCCAGAGCAGCAGTGCGAGGGGGTGCACCAGCTGCCGGACGATCTGGCGCGGCCACTGCAGGCCTCCACGCCGGGTGATCTCGTTCGGCCCGTACACCACCAGACGCCGTGCCGCTTCGCGCTCCGACAACCCCGCACGGCTCGCCCGCAGGTCACGAAGCACGCGCTGAACAGGTGCCCGCGGGTCCGCAGACTCACGAAGTTCCTCCGCACCAGGTGAGGAAGCGGACGCTTCGGGCGGGAATGGATCATCATCCGGTTCCATGGCGCCAGTAGAGCGCGAATCAACTCAAGGCGCCAGAGGCCAAGAGACCACGAGGCCAAGAGGCCAGGCCGAGCCGGCCGGTGCCTGCTGACGGGCGTCGTCACTCTTGCCAGACGGTGCCCACGGATGCTGTCCAGGGCGACCGCAGGTGGCGATGCTGCTGCAGGCATAAGAGATATGACGCTAATCAGCGGTGAGCGCAGCCATACGATCGCCCGTAATTCCTGCTCGCAGTGCCCTGCTGGTCCGGACAGCGCCGCCACCGCCGGGGGCGGATGCGAAAGTCGGGACGAGCGAGGCCTCGGTGTCCGGTGTTTCAGGAGTCGCTGAGTCCGATTCCTTGATCGTCGAGGCAGGGGGAGCGTTTTCCGGCGGGGGTGCCCATGGAGCGGCGGCATACGCAGCGCGGCCCGTTGGCGGCCGGCATCGATGACCAGATGAACCGCTGCATTTTGTTGTAGTTTCCGAAGTCCAGCACGGCGCTGTCCAGTCTCGGGGCCAGTTCATGGCTGACGGCCAGGATGATTTCTTCGATGCTGTCCTGGCTGAGTCCGGGATCTAGTTCGGGCCCCGTGGAGGCCGGGGTGGTGAGCCGGCAGCGGAGGGATTTTTTGGGTTCGGTCCGGGAGAAGTACAGCCCCTGTTTGCGGCAGCCGCCTTTCCCCTGATGGCAATACAGGAAGCCACCGAATACCCCGATCATGGCCAGGGCCTCCGCGGTCACGGTGAAGCTGCGATGCCCGGGAATCCGGGCCACCACGTCATGCATCGTCACCATCTGATGCTGTTCAGCCATGGTGGTGGACGTGCGCCGGGTCATCGGGGACCGCCTCGCCGTGGCCGGAGGGAGCGGTGACGGGGCGGATGAAAACGCCGTCCAGGTTCGGGAGAGCATGGCCAAGACGGTGCTCGGCGTCCCGGACGATCTGTTCGCCGGTTGAGAGGGGCATATCGGCGATCTGGATGCTGGCGTTGCCCTGGAGGCGGTGGCCGATCCAGCGCAGCTGCAGGGCCGGGACGGCCTCCACGCCGGGGGTCCCGGCGAGGGCGGACCGGGCGCGGTCCAGGAGGTCGGGGTCGATGCCGTCCATCAGGCGCCGGCCGATGCTCCGCATCGTCCCCCAGAGCAGGATGATGATGGCAGCCGCGATCAGCAGCCCCACGATCGGGTCGGCCAGCGGGAACCCTAGCCAGACTCCTATGACGCCCAGCACCACGGCAAGAGAGGTGAAGCCGTCCATCCGGGCGTGGACGCCGTCGGCGACCAGGGCCGCGGAGCCGATCTTCCGGCCGATCCGGATCCGGTAGATGGCCACGGCCTCATTGCCGGCGAAGCCGATCAGGCCGGCGACGGCGACCCATCCCAGGTTGTGGATGGGCTGGGGGTGGATCAGACGGTCGACCGCTTGCCACCCGGCCACCAGGGCCGAGAGCGCGACGACGCCGATGATGAAGAGTCCGGCCAGGTCTTCGGCCCGGCCGAAGCCGTAGGTGTAACGCCGGGTCGCGGGCCGGCGGGCCAGCAGGAACGCGATCCACAGCGGCACCGCCGTCAGGGCGTCGGAGAAGTTATGGATCGTGTCAGCGAGGAGAGCTACGGAGCCGCTGATCAGCACCACGATGAATTGAAGGACGGTGGTGCCAAGCAGCATGAAGAGGCTGATTTTCACCGCCCTGACGCCCTGTTCACTCGCCTCAAGGGCATCGTCGACGGAGTCCGCGGCGTCGTGGGTGTGCGGGACGAATAACCCGTACAGGAAGCCCTTGATCCCCGTCGGATGCTCATGGGAATGGCCGTGCCCGTGCCCGTGCCCGTGCCCATGCCCATGCCCATGGTCGTGGTCATGCCCGTGGTCGTCGTGTCCGTGAGGGTCTGTTTCGAGCGTGGGGTGTGAGTGGGTGCCGCGGTCGTGGGGGGTGCTCATGATTGGTCCGCGCTTTCGGAGTGGTGATGTCGGGGTGTTCCCCCGAGGGAGTGTTCGGCCTGGAAGATGGCGTCGGCGACGAGCTGGCGGGCGTGCTCGTTTTCCAGTCGGTAGAAGACTCGTGTTCCATCCTGCCTGGTGGTCACCAGGCGTGCGAGGCGCATTTTCGCCAGATGCTGGGATACCGATGCCGGGGATTTATGGACCACCTCGGCGAGCTGGCCGACGGGAAGTTCGCCGTCGCGCAGGGCAAGAATGATCCGCACCCTTGTGGCGTCAGCCAGCATGGCAAACACTTCGACAGCCAGTTCCACGTACTGGCTGTCAGGTTCCCGCCCGCATATCGCTTTATCTGCATCCATACGTATATTGTTTCATACGAATAGAATGAGGCATGTCGGGTGGCGCCGGGGCCGGCTCCTATGCTCCGGAGCCGGTCCAGCGTGTCTGGTGCGTGCAGGGCCCCGGGGCGGACGTTTTGTGGCCTGTTTGGCGCGTGCAGGGAGGGAGGCCTATATTTACTGGGCAAGGTGTCGTTCGTTAGCTGAGGCTCCTTCGCGGATACATGCCAGCGACCCCCAACGTCGAGAGACGCCCCGGGTCAGGACAGGTTCCCCCGGTCTAAGGGGTTGCCCCGATTGGCTCCCGGAACGCCGGGTTCACGCCGTGAAGTGCCAAAGGTCTTACGAGGAGGGGCAGTTGCCGGCCGCAGGGTCCGGCCTCCTCCGCGGCGCCGCCGGACCCGGAATGGAGGTGGTTACCCGTGAACGATGGTCATAGTCCATCTACCGGTACCGCCTCCGCGCGGTCCTGAACACAAATTCTTCCCCCGCCGGTCGCTGCTCTGTGCAGGCCGGCATCCTGACCGCTTAGCCAATTCCGGGACCTCTTCCTGTTGCGCCGGCATCTGTGATGTCCGCGTTCTGCATCCAAAAGGTCTCTACGTTCCGGGAGGACATTCCCATGCCCGCCAACACCCACACCGGTCCCGAGCCCAGCACCAATTCCGGGCCGACACCCACACCCCACACTGCCTCATCACCGGCACCATCACCGGCGCCAGCGCCCTCGCCAGTCAGGACTCCAGGCCCGGCAGTGCCAGCCGGCCCGGCCCCCGCGGCTGTCCTGGACAGCGCCCACATCGGCGACATCAAGGGCGCCTTCGGCACCATCCGGCTCGGTGAGGAATCGCCGGGAAGCGGCTGGAAGACCCGGGTCAAGACGCTGCTGGCCATTATCGGTCCCGGCCTGATCGTAATGGTCGGGGACAACGATGCCGGGGCCTTCGGGACGTATACCGAGGCCGGACAGAACTACGGCACGTCGCTGCTGTGGACGCTGCTTTTGCTGGTTCCGGTGCTGTACGTGAACCAGGAAATGGTTCTGCGCCTCGGGGTGGTTGCCGGCGTCGGACACGCCCGGCTGATCCTGGAACGGTTCGGGAAGTTCTGGGGCGCGTTCAGCGTCATCGACCTGTTCATCCTCAACGCCCTGACCATTGTCACCGAATTTATAGGCATCAGCCTGGGCCTGGACTATCTGGGCATCCCCAAGGCCGCGGGCGTGCTGGTGGCCGCCGTGGTGATCATCGGCGCGGCCTCGACCGGGTCATTCAAACGGTTCGAGCGGGTGTGCATGACCCTGGTCGCCGGGTCCTTGCTGCTGGTGCCCATCATCGTCATGGTCCACCCGGACCTGGGGCAGGTGACCCATGATTTCTTCATCCCCGGGCTCCCTGTCGGTTCAGACCTGTCCACGGTCACGCTGCTGATCATCGGCATCGTCGGCACGACCATCGCCCCGTGGCAGCTGTTCTTCCAGCAGTCGTACCTGATCGACAAGCGCATCACCCCCCGGTACATGAAGTACGAGAAGGTCGACCTGTGGCTCGGGATCGGGATCGTGATCATCGGCGCCGGAGCCATCATGGGGTTCACCGCGGCCACGTTCGCCGGGCACCCTGAATTCGGGAACTTCACCGACGCCGGCGGAGTGGCGGACGGCCTGGAAAACTACGTCGGGAAGGCCGCCGGGGTGCTGTTCGCGGTGGCGTTGATCGACGCCTCAATCATCGGCGCGGCCGCGGTCGGGCTCTCCACTTCCTATGCGCTGGGGGATGTGCTGGGTTTGAAGCATTCCCTGCACCGGAAAATCTCCGATGCGAAAGGCTTCTACGCCGTGTTCGCCGGCATCCTGATCATCTCAGCGGTCATCGTCCTGATCCCGGGGGCCCCGCTGGGGCTGATGACCGTCGGCGTCCAGGTCCTCGCCGGTGTCCTGCTGCCCTCGGCCACGGTGTTCCTGCTGCTGCTGTGCAACGACAAACAGGTCCTGGGCCCCTGGGTGAACGGCAGGGCCACGAACGTCTTCACCGCCCTCATCATCGCAGTCCTGGTGATCCTCTCCCTCGTCCTGACCGCAGGGGTGCTCTTCCCCGACATGGGCAGCGGGGCGATTATCGGCATCCTCGCGGGCGGGGCAGCCGTCTGCGTCCTGGGCACGGCGGCCTACCTGCTCTATGCCAGATTCCGGCCAGGCCCGGGTGCGGCGCCGATCGACCGGACCGGGAGGCAGGACTGGCGCATGCCTCCCCTGGCGCTGCTGACGGCCCCCAAACTCTCCACCGCCGGCCGGACCGGGCTGACCGTATTGCGGACCTACCTGCTGATCGCCATGATCCTGGTGATCGTCCGTGTGGTCCAGCTCGCCCTCGGCGGCTGAACCCCTTGGCGGCTGAACAGGCACAGCGTAGATTCCAGATAGGACAGTTATCCCACCCCTTATCCTAGAATTTCCGAAAGGCACCCCCGAAGATGAGCACCCCCGGCACCACGGCAATACCGGCCATCCGGCTCTCGGCCCTGCTGCGCCGCCCCGTCCTGGACTCCAAAGGCAACCAGATCGGGACCCTCGCCGACGCCATCGTCCGCCTCCAAGAAGGTGACTACCCCCGGCTGGCCGGTCTGGTCGTTGCCGTCGGATCCAACCGCTTCTTCGCCCCGATGGAGAAGCTCGCCGGCATCGAACCCGGCAGCATCCGGCTGCGGACGGCCAAACTTGATCTGCGTCCGTTCACCAGGCGCGAGGGCGAGGTACTGCTCAAGGAAGATGTCCTTGGCCACCGGCTGATCGACACCGACCACACGGTAATGGTTAAGGCATACGACATCGAACTGCACGACACGTCCACGGGGTGGTCCGTCACCGGTCTGGACGTGCACAAGCCGCGCTGGTTCGGCATCGACCGGCGGCACGACACGCACCCCTTCCAAGACTGGAACCGGTTCCTGCCCCTCATCGGTCACGAGGCATCCAGCAAGGCCCGATCCCTGTCCGCCCGGTTCGGGCAGCTGAAACCGGCCGAGATCGCGGACCTCATCGAGGGCTCCTCGGAGAAGGAACAGGATGAGCTCCTTGCCCGGGTCCACACGGACCCGGAACTTGAAGCCGACGTCTTTGAAGAACTCGACGAGGACCGCCAGTCGAGAATCCTCAAGGACCGCACCGACCAGGAGGTCGCGGACGTGCTGTCCCGCATGCGCGCCGACGACGCCGCCGACGCCGTCATGGATCTCCCGCAGGAACGCCGGACGGGCATCCTCGCGCTCCTCCCCGGACCCCAGCACACCAAGGTCATGGCCCTGCTCGGCTACCACGACGCCACCGCCGGGGGACTCATGGGCACCGACTACACTGCGTTGCCGGCCACGGCCACCATTGCCGAGGCACTCGAGAGCATCCGCACCGCCACCACCGAACAACCCGAAGCCCTCACCACGATCTACAGCCTGCACCCGGATGGAACCCTCGCAGGGGTGATCGGCCTGGTCCAGGCCCTGCAGGCAGACCCCGCGGCCCTGCTCGGGGACGCCGCCGACCCCGAGCCGGTCAGCGCGACCGCCGGGGACGACATCATCGACGTCACCACCACCATGGCCGACTACAACATGCTCACCCTTCCCGTCCTCGACGGGCAAGGACGCATCCTGGGCGTCATCACCGTTGATGACGCGCTCGAAGCCGCCATCCCCTCCGACTGGACACACCGTGAACCCAACAGGCACACCGCGCGAAACAGCCAGACGGCACCGGGAAACTGACCGGACATCGCGGGCGAAGCGCCATGAACCAGACACCCGCGACACCGGGCCGGGCATCCAACTACGGCCATACTCCGCGGCCTGACCGCGACCACCGCCCCGGGCTGCGCACCCTGCTGGTGCCCCGGCTGCTTTCCCGGGGCCTCACCCCGGCCCAGGCAGCCCGGACCACACGCGTACCCGTGCCGCTCGTGAGCCTCATCGCCGACCACGAACCCGGCACCCCGACCCCCTCCCGGACATCAGCCCCGCCCCGGCTGACAAGGCCTGCTTCCGTGCCTGTGCCGGTGCGGGGACGAAAAAAGGCGACCAGAGCGCGGCTGCTGTTCATCGCCGCGATCGCGGCAGGCTGCATCGGCAGCATCCTCTGGCACGAGCCCCTCCTCCCGATCGTCCTGGTCGCAGCAGGGACCCTGGCCGGCAACAGCCTCCGGGACCTCCTGCCGGCCGGACGCCGGCACGCGCCCAGGACCTGAAACCGGTCCCGGCCGCTTCTTTCAAACCGCTGCCCTGGAGCAGTCACGCCGCTGCCCGGCATAGGGCACCGGTCAGCCACACCGGGGACGCCCACGGCGCGGACACGATGGCGTCAGGGGCGAACAGTCCCGCCACGGGTCAGGCCGCTGACAGACAGCGTCACCGGTGCGGCCGATGAACGCCTCGCGGGACGGCAGGCGGCTCCATTCGATTTTGAAGCGACCTGAATCCGCACCTCACCCACACGTCGCTCGCGTAGGTCTGATCAGGACGCTGGAGAGGCGGCAGTCGATTACGGCGGTACCGGGCTGCGGCCGCGGGTTCCCGCGTCCAGTTCAGTGGCCGGGCATCGGACCGGCTGGGGTCTTCCGGTCCGGACTGGCCACAGTTTCTTCTGCCTCTGTCGTGAGCGGGCCGGTTGCGTGGGGTCTGCGGGCGGCGTCGCTGATGCGCAGCAGGAGGGCCACGATGATCCAGTTCGCCAGCAGGGAGGAGCCTCCGGCGGAGAGGAACGGGGTGGTCAGCCCGGTGAGCGGGATGAGACGGGTGACGCCTCCCATGATGATGAAGCATTGCAGCGCCATGGCGAAAGACAGGCCGCAGGCCAGCAGTTTCCCGAACGGGTCCCGGGTCCCGAGGGCGGCCCGGAACCCGCGGGTGAAGAGCAGTATGTAGAGGCTGACGATGGCAACGATGCCGGCCAGACCCAGTTCTTCCGCGAGGGAGGCGACGATCATGTCGCTGTTGGCGAAGGGCACCAGGTCCGGGCGCCCCAGGCCCAGGCCTTCGCCGAGCAGGCCGCCGGAGGCCATCCCGAACAGACCCTCGACAATCTGGGCGCTCCCGCCCGGGAAGCGTTCGTAGACAACCGGGTCGAAGGCGTTGACCCAGGCGTCGATGCGCAGACTCACATGCGGGAATATCTTAGCCGCGGCATAGCCGCCGCCTGCCATGAGGACCAGTCCGAGGAGCAGCCAGCTGCCCCGGCTGGTGGCGACGTAGATCATGACCATGAACAGGCCAAAGAAGAGAATGGACATGCCCAGGTCGTGCTGGAAGACCAGCACCCCGACGCTGACGGCCCAGGCAGTCACCATCGGCCCCATGTCCTTGACGCGGGGGAATTGCAGGGGTCCGATTTTCCTGCCGGCCAGCAGGATCAGGTCCCGGTTGGCGGACAGGTATCCGGCGAAAAAGACCCCCAGGGTGATTTTGACGATTTCTCCGGGCTGGAACTGCAATGGGCCCAGACGGATCCAGACGCTGGCACCGTTGATGTCACCGGCGGAGACACCGGGAACCAGCGGCAGGATCAGCAGCACGGCGCTGACGGCCAGGGAAATGAACGTGTACCGACGCAGCAATCGGTGGTCCTTGAGAAACCAGAGGACGGCGGCGGCGATGAGGACGGACACGGCCGTCCACTTGAGCTGGTTGCCTCCGGCGTCGGTCCCTGCGGCCGTATCCAGGCTTTGGATCATCGCGATGCCGATGCCGTTCAGGGCCACCACGATCGGAAGGATCACGGGGTCCGCGTAGCTCGCCCGCACCCGCAAAACAACATGGAACACCGCAGCCAGAACGGTCAGGGTTCCCGCCTGGAACCAGAACCCCGAACCCAGGGCCTCGTTCCTGTCCAGGCTGACCATCGCGCTGGCACCGATCCCGATGATCAACGCCACAAGCAGCAAGAGGGCCTCGACATTCCTGCGCGGCTTCACGACGGCGTTCTGCTGGCTCATATACTGCCTCTTTCCGCGTGGGAAACACTAGTCGGGGCCCGGTTGCCCGGCGGTTGACCGAACAATGAGCCAGGTTGGTAACACCGTCTTCGGACCGCGGCAACAGGCGTCGGGCAGGCCCCATTCTACTAGGGACCGGGCCGCCGGCTGGCCGTCCTCTTGTACGGGGTGCAGCGGACCACCGGAATCCGGCGCCGGCGCTGAACCTGAGGAACCGTCCGACACGGACGCGCAGCGCCCGAGGTCGGCAATCGGGACGGACAGAGGACGTATCGTTTTTGGGTGCCGATTGTCCGCGCGACGGACCGGCGCGGGGACCAGAGCCGGACGGAAGCCACGGAGCAATGAGATGATGACCGCAACAAAGAAACCGCTTCCGCACAAGACCCTGCCGGGGCGTTGGTCGGGCCGTATCAGAGGGTGGCTGGCGGACGAATCCGCGGACCGTCAGCGGCCGGTCATCCTGGCCGTGGTGCTGACGCTCGCGGCGATCGGCCTGGTCGAGGTCGCCTCGGCTTCCTCGGTAGAGTCCGTCGCCTCCGGGGTCAACCCCTATGATCTTCCCTTGAAACAAGGCATGTGGACCCTCGCCGGGGTCGTCATCATGCTGGTCCTTGCAGGGTTGCCGGTCCGTTATATCCGGAAACTGGCATGGCCCATGCTGATCGCCGCCACCATCGCCCTGGTCCTGGTTTTCACGCCGCTGGGCATGACGGTCAACGGCAACCGGAACTGGCTGAACGTGGGCGGGTTCACCGCCCAGCCCTCGGAGTTTGCCAAACTCGCGCTCATCGTCTGGGCTGCCGCCGTGCTGTCCCGGAAGCAGAAATTACTTGGCCAATGGAAGCACGCGGTCATTCCTCTGCTGCCCGTGGGCGCGGTCATCATGGCACTCGTCGCCCTTGGCCATGACCTGGGCACGACCCTGATCATCATGATGATCCTTGCCGCCACCTTGTTCTACGGGGGCATTCCGATGAAGGTCTTCGGGGTGGCCGCGGCGGCCTGCGCCGTGGCGGCACTGGTCCTGGCCGCGACCAGCGGCAATCGGATGGGACGGATCTTTTCCTGGCTCGGGATGGGCTCCACGGAAGACTCGCAGGGACTGGGCTACCAGGCCCTGAACGGCCAATACGCGTTGGCATCCGGTGGCTGGTTCGGGGTGGGACTCGGGCAAAGCCGGCAGAAATGGAACTGGATCCCCGAAGCGCACAACGACTTCATCTTCACCATCCTGGGGGAAGAACTGGGCCTGGCGGGCACCTTGCTGGTCCTCGGACTCTTCGCCATCCTCGCTGTCGCCGTGTTCAAGACCATCGCCCGGACCCGGGATGCTTTCGCCCGAATTGTCTCGTGCAGCGTCATCACCTGGATCATCGGACAGGCCATCATCAACATCGCCATGGTCAGCGGCCTGCTCCCCGTCATCGGAGTCCCGCTGCCCTTCATCTCCTACGGCGGCTCTGCCATGGTCTCCTCGCTGGCCGGCATCGGCATGATCCTCGCCGTCACCCGCACCAACCAGAACGCCGAAGACGCCCGGATGTCCCGGCAACCGGCCCGGAGTTCCTAAGCCCTGCGCAGTACCGGCAAGTCCGGCCGGGACTCTTGCAGGGGCGGGACCACCGGCCAGAAAGGGCACATTCGGGCAATTGATCCTTGGGCGGCCTTTTCAGCCGCGGTCCGGATGCCCGCACTCTTGGCTCAGATCGGGGCGGCCGTCGCACACTCACCGGGCAATCTGCCTAACCACCCGGATTGGTGGTTTGGCAGGTCTGGTCGTTTGCGGTCTGGGCGACGACGTCGCTTGGGGCGGGGGTAGGTGGTGCTGGTCTTGTGCCGCTGGTGAAGTCTTCACCGGCGTAGAGCTGTACGCCCTGGACACCGGTTACCTGTTGCACGCTCGCGGGCGGGAGCCCGAAGAGTGCGGCGATGTCGGCGGCGACGTCGGCGAAGCCGGGGCCGTAGTAGACCATGGACTGCGGTCGGGGCTGTGCCTGGATCCGGGCCAGTTTGGTGTAGCCGGCCCCGGTCAGGAGTGCCCCGATGTCGGTGCTCCTGCCGGGCACGCTGGTTCCGTTGGCGACGGTGACGGGCTGGAGTGCCTTGTCATAGCCCGGCTTTGTTGCCGCCGCCGTGGACGGATCCGCGGAGGGTGTTCCCGGGTCGGTGCCGGGTGGTGGCTGGCTGAGATCGGCGCTTCGCCGGAGCATGGCGAACAGGTTGCCTGCTGCCGGTTCGTCCAGGCCCAGCCTGTTGGGATCCGACGCCGCAGGGACGGTGGGGACGGTGATGAAGTTGACTTTGGCCGGGTCGATGTTCTTGAGCCGGTCGGCGAGGGTCAGCATCGTCGGAACAGAGGCGAGACCATCATCGACCGTCAGGTTCCTGGTAACGGTGTCGGCAACGCCCAGCATCTTCTGCGGGTTGCCCAGGGTGCCGTCGGCCTTGAGTTTCCGGGTCAGGGAAGCGAGGAACGACTGCTGGGCCTTGATCCGGCCCAGGTCTCCGCCGTCGGCGAAGGCATGGCGGGTGCGCAGGAATGCCAGGGCCTGGTCGCCCTGGACCTGCGAGGTCCCTTTGGGCAGGCGGAGGCCGGATTCGGGATCGAAGACGGCGGCGTTGACGCAGACCTCGACGCCGCCGACGGTGTTGGAGAGTTCTTTCACGGCGTTGAAGTCAGCCATCATGAAGTGGTCGACTTCCATTCCGGTGAGCTTGTTCACGGTGTCCACGGCACAGCCGATTCCGGCGTCGGCCATGGCGCTGTTGATCATCACGTTGGGGCGCGCGTCGTGGCGCTGGTTCGTCGTGCGGTCCGTGCAGGCCGGGACGTCGACCAGCAGGTCACGGGGGAAACTGATGACGTTGACGTGGTTGTTGTCCGCGGAAATATCCAGCAGCATCATGACATCGGACTGCCCATAGCCCGAGGACTGGTCGGCGGTCCCGTACTGTCCGTTCTTCCCGCTCCTGGTATCACTGCCCAGGACGAGGATCTGCAGGCGGTCCTTGCGGTCGTCGACCGGGCCTTCGGTCCGGAGGCCGCCGGCTCCGAGAGCAGAGCTGGAGATGTTCGACTGGAGGCGCCAGAGCCAGTAGCCGCCGAAAACGACAACCCCCAGGAACACCACGGCGACGGCGATGCCGGTGATCTTGAGCCAGCGCGGCCGCCGGCGGGCCGGGTGATTGCGGCTGTTATCAACCAGCGTGCCCTGACCGGGGTAGGGGACGGGCGCGGAAGGCCCTGATTCCGGGCCAGGTGTGTGGTGACGACCGAGCAATGTGGCTACCTCTCCCGGGGACATTCGGACCCGCCCATGATACTGGCCGTTGCTGGGAACCCCCGTCAGGCGCGTCGGCACAGTTCACGCCGTCCTGGGGGTACGACACACCGCATGACCCACGCTGCACGGCGCCCGGATGTCATGATCGTGCGATGACTATTCCTGACTTCAGTACAGCCTTCCACCGCTCCGGCGTGAGCGTGGCTGCCATGGCCGTTGCCGGGCTGGCCGTCGCCCTGCCAGTTGGAATGTTCCGGTCGTGGGCCTACGCCCCGGCCCTGGGCTGGGCGGCCGCATCACTGACCTACCTGATCCTGGTCTGGTCCGTCATCGGGCGCCTGGACGCCACCGGCACCGCCGCCCACGCCCGCGCACGTGGGGAGGACCCGGGACGGGTCGTCTCGGACGTGCTGGTGCTGGTCGCCACCCTGGCCAGCTTCGGCGGCGTCGCACTGATCCTGCTGGAGGCAGGCTCCGCCCAGGGCGGGTCGAAGGCGGCCATCATCGCCTTGGCCCTCGGCAGCGTCACGCTCTCCTGGCTCCTGGTGCACACCCTCTTCACGCTCCGGTACGCCACCCTCTACTACAGGGAAAGCGACGGCGTGGACTTCAACGAAAAGAAACCGCCCCGCTACGCGGACTTCGCCTACCTCGCCTTCACCATCGGGATGACCTTCCAGGTCTCCGACACGGACCTGACCACGGACGCCATCCGGTACACCGCCCTCCGCCAGGCCCTGCTCTCCTACGTCCTGGGCGCCATCGTCCTCGCCACCGTCATCAACCTCGTCTCCGGCCTCGTCCACTGACGGGCCGGTTTCTGCGCGCCACGGACGGCGGTGGGACTGGCGGCGGTTCATGGGTCGTAACGGCGCGCGGCCGTCCGGAATCTCCAGGACGCCGCTTAAGGTTCTAGTTCGGGGTTTGGGTTGGGTCGCCGGTTTCGGGTCCGGTGACCCGGGCCCAGACGAGGGAGGCAGCCGCGTCCAGCCAGATGAATCTGGTGAGCGGATAGGCCGTGGCGCCGGCGCTGAGATTCACGGCGGTGCGGCCTCCGGGAAGGTAACGGCCAGCGAAAATCAGGACCGCACCGCGCTTCTCCAGTTCGGCCCGGGCCCGGTGCAGGAGCCGCTCAATCCCTGGCTTGTTCATCCACCGGTATCCGGTGCTGAGGCGCGTGCTGACCCGGTACGCGATGTTGTCTCCGGTCACTTCTAAGTTGCCGCTTACATCCCCGGGAGAGACCGGGCTCCCGCCGCGGTCCGCCGATACCGGCCCGTCCCGGCGCTGGCACACAGTTTTCACTCGACGCTGGCTAGCCCGGGCATCCGGCCGGTGCATTCGGGGGCTCGACCGGAATTCCTGCCCCGTTTATCTGCCTGATACCGTCCCCGGATAAGCTCGCATAATGATAAATATGATCCAGGCTGCTGTCCTTGGCTTCCTCCAGGGCATCACCGAACTCTTTCCCATTTCCAGTCTGGGTCACAGTGTCATTTTTCCAAAGCTGTTCGGGTGGAACCTGGACCAGAACGCGCCGTCGTTTCTGACCTTCCTCATCGCCACCCATCTGGCCACCGCCATCGTATTGTTCATCTTCTTTCTCAAAGACTGGATTGAGATCTTCAAGGGCCTGGGCCGATCCGTGCGGGACCGGAAAATCAGCCCGGCCGACACCTACGCGAAACTCGGCTGGCTGCTCATCATCGGAACGATTCCCGCCGGTATCCTGGGCCTGGTGTTGGAGAAACCCATCCGTGCGCTGTTCGCATCTCCGCTCATCGCGGCCGCCTTCCTGATACTTAACGGGCTGGTCCTCTTCACCGCAGAACGCCTGCGGCGGCGCGAGCGGCCACGCGTCACAGCGCATCCGGTGCCCGGTCCGGATTCGGGCGGTTCCGCCGCGGACGGCCCGGCTTCGGATGCCCGGATCGCCACGACGCTTTCCTGGAAACAGGCGCTGGGTATCGGCGCGGCGCAGGCCGCGGCCCTGGTGCCGGGTATTTCCCGGTCCGGCTCTTCCATGGTCGGGGGCCTGCTTTCGGGGCTGAACAACGAAAACGCCGCCCGGTTCAGCTTCCTGCTCGCCACGCCCATCATCGGCGCGGCCGCGGTCCTTAAACTCCCGGAGCTGCTCAGCCCTGCGATGTCCGAGGAGCGTCCGGCCTTCCTCGTCGGAGCCGTCTGCTCCGCCGTCGCGGCATGGTTCGCCACAAAATTCCTGCTCAGGTTCTTCGAAACCCGGACCTTGACGCCCTTCGCCATCTACTGCGTGGCCGGCGGCGCCATCTACTTCACGGCGATGCTCATCATCGGATAGGCCAACGGGTAGCCCCTGAGGTTCCTTCCCAGGTGACCGTGGTTTCGTGAATACCTGCGCCGACGACTGGCAGGCTCTCCACCACGACGCCGGTTCCGGCCTCCCGCAGTCAAACCCGGTCCAGGAGCGCCGGCGCTACCGGTGCAGAAGCCCCTCTTCCGGTCATGGGATCCCCAAGCCCCGCCGGAGGGCAGGCTCTGGCCACCGTTCTTCGTTCCTCCACCTAACCCGAAGAGAGCTGTTCTAATGTTTCGCAGCCCGTACCTCGTTATCGCCCTGATCAGTATCTTTTGCCTGCTCGTAATCGTCAGTGCCGTCAGGGCAGTCACGGCGCGATCCTGGACGGCCCGGTTCAACAACGCGCTGACCGCGCTGGCCGGTGGTGTGATGGCATCTCTTGCCGCAGGTTGGGGCAGCGGGGACATCATTCCCGCGCTGCCGCTCCTCGCAGTGGTGGGGGCCTCCTTCCTTCTTCAGGCAGCATGCCACGGAGGCCGGGTGTTCCCCACGGCGGACAGAGGTCGCGCGGCAGCGCTCTATTCCGCGTTGATGATGGGGATCGCGGCCTGGGTCGTCATCTCAGCGGCTAGGGCATCGGGCTCCGTGCAGGAGCATCCGGCCCACGAGCTCGGTGTTATTCTCACGGACCTGACGGGCGCCATCGTCCTGGTCCTGGCCGGTGCCGGGTGGCTGTTGGCCACCTTCGCCACCCCGGCAGGGACGGGAGCGATACCCGTCCCCAAGACCCGCGGGCTCCAGGAAGTCCTGCTGGCAGTAGGCCTGGCCGTAGCCCTCTACGCCGTCTCCTAAGGGCAGCAGCCCGGACCCGGGCTGGCCGAAACAACCAGTCAAGGACGTGTGCCCGCCAGCGTCATTCCGGTTCCACTCGGCACCTGAAATCACCGGACGCCTGCACCCGTGGGAACGTTCCTTCGTTGGCCCGGAGCCGTGATGCGCCGACTTTCTTCCGGTCCCAGGACCCGGAAACGGCTGGATCGGCTGGCCCTCGTGCCGCGTTGGGCAATTTGTCGCGGGTCAACGTTGCCGCAATTCTTGCAACGTCAATGACGACGGCCCCAAGCGGCTGTCTGCGCGGAACTGCGCTTCGATCGCACTCGAGGGCGTGACACCTTGGGGAAGCCCGGCTCAAAAGTGAACACAATATGCCAAGCCTCCAGACACCGTCCTGCACCAGACTAGCCAGCGGCGGCGGTACTGCGCCTGGGACCGTCCCGGTGGTGTTCAGGTGCTGATAGTCCGGGGGAGCGGGACGAAGGTCTCGCCGCGGTCTTTCATGACCGCCAGGGCACGCACGAGGCCGGGGCTGGTGCCGCCGGCGGGGTGGTTGCCGTGGGCGATGACGATGTCCCCGGCCCGTGCCCGGGAGATCTCGCGGGTGACGGTGGCGGCGGGGAACGTGGCGCCGCCGTCGCCGTTGATGGTGAAACCGACCGGGATGAGATCCAGGGAACGGACGACTTGGGCGGAGACCTCGTCCAGATACGCGGTGCCCGGTCTGAAGAAGCGGGGCCGCTGTCCGGTGAGTGCGGTGAGGACGGCGTCGTTGGTCATGATCTCGTCGTAGACCTCGCCGGGGTTCCTGGTGCCCGGGATCCCGTAGGCGCTCCGGCCTGTGACGGACAGCGGGCGGTGGGAGGTTCCGTGGTTGGCGAGTTCGAAGAGCGGGTCACCGGCCAGGTCTTTAGCCAGGGCCTGGTTGGCGGTGGTCCATCGGGAGTTCAGGAACAAGGTGGCGGGGATGTGTAACTGCCGCAGGACGGCCAAGATGGCCAGATCGGCTCCGTTGCCGTTGGCCCCACCACAAAAGTCAAACGTCAGCGTCACCCCGGCGGCCGCCGGGGGCAGGCGGGTAAGCACCCCCGGGGCCTCCAGTCCCCAGTACTTCGCAGCCTGTGCGGCATAGGTCTTCGTGACCTCGTCCCGGGTCAACACCGTCCGCGGTTGGGCGGCAGGCCCGCCCGCCGTGGCCGGGGAGGCAGTTGCTTGCGCGGCGGGGGGAGACCCGATTCCGGCTGCTGCGTTGACGGCTGGTTCCGGGGTGTCACCGAGGGATTGTCCTGCCTGGTCCGGGGCGCAGCCGGCCAGTGCCATGGTGGCGGCGGCCAGCAGGAATGACCTCCGGTCCGGGGTCCATGCCACAGCAACTATTCCGATCTCTTCACGGTGAATCATGGGGGAGCGACGCGCTTCCCTGAAGCCCGGCCTGCGACGGCTGCCCCGATGACGAGGCCCGCGGCCGGAGCCGGAGTGAGGTTGCCGGTGCGAATCCCCGGGGACCGGATACCTCTATCCACTCTGTACCGTGCCTATATTAGGCCATGGCGGGAGAACGGCCGCCCGGAGGAGCGTTGCGGACACGCCGGTTTAGGGCCGGTATCCCAAACATTCACCGCCATGTAACCCCCTGTCCGGGCGGCGTTGGTTTATCTCACAGGGATGCGCCGGAGACTGCGGAAATCCGGTAGGTCCGGTAAAGATGGCCGGCTGCCAAGTCGAAAAGCCCTGTCGGACAGCGGCCGGACCATGACGGTCCTGACCCGGCGCTACTCGCTCTGACCGGAAGGCCCTGCCAGCAGCCGATGCTCACCGGAACGAGCGAGCCTTGGCTGCACGAGGGGGGGGCACATAGGCACGTATCCGGCCACCGGCCGGTCAATCAGCGATAGTTCTTATGACTCCGTACGGGGGGCGGGTAGAAATCCGCTCTCACCCTTGATCTCGCCGGCCGCCCGAAGACGATCGAATCAAGGCCGGCGACGCCCCACCAAAGAATCTTGCGTCGCCGCGTAACTTCTGCGGCCGTGGGAACGATTACCCATGTGGCTGGGCGGATTCAACGCTTGGCAAGGCGACTGAAAAAATCGCCGTCAAGACACTTCTGTTGTTGCCGGGAACCGCGAGCATGATGATGAAGGAATCCACAGACGTGAACTTTTCGAGACGTATTTTTTTGGGTGCGGCCGCTGCCGGGGCGGTGGTTGCGGGGTCTTCGGCGTGGCCCGCTGATGCGGCTACGCCCCCGTTGCCCGCCGCTGCCAGTTCAGGGATCGACCACATCATTGTGGTGATGATGGAAAACCGGTCCTTCGACCACTTCGTGGGCTGGATGCCCGGCGCCGACGGCAAACAGGCCGGCCTGAGCTACACGGACCGTTACGGGATTCCGCACACCACCCATCACCTGACGGATTTCCAGGGGTGCGGGCACCCGGACCCGGACCACTCCTATGAGGGCGGGCGGATCCAATACAACAACGGCAAGAACAACGGCTGGCTGCGTGCCGGCGATAATGACGAGTTCGCCGTCGGCTATTACGACGCCGCCGACCTGGATTTCTGGCGTCAGGCCGGACCGGACTGGACGGTCTGTGACCGGTACTTCGCGGCCACGATGGCCGAAACCTACCCGAACCGGTTCTACCAGCACGCCGCCGCCACCGACCGGCTCCATAACTCAACGGCGACTTCCACACTCCCGACCATCTGGGACCGGCTCGCCGCCGCCGGGGTCACCGGAAAGTACTACTACGGCGACATCCCCTTCACCGCCCTCTGGGGCACCAAGTACCTCGGAATCTCCCACCACTACTCCGAATTCCTCTCCGACTGCAGCGCCGGCAGCCTGCCCGCGGTGTCCTTCGTGGATCCCCGCTTCACCGAGGAAGGTTCCGGAACATCCGGTGATGACCACCCGCACGCGGACATCCGCGCTGGCGAACTTTTCCTGGCGGAGGTCTACAACGCCGTCACGGCGGGCCCGGGTTGGGGCAACACGATGCTGGTGGTCAATTACGACGAGTGGGGCGGGTTCTACGACCACGTCGCACCCGGCACAGCCCCGGACGCTGACGCGGAAACGGCGCTGCGCGGCTTCCGCGTGCCCTCCCTGGTGATCTCCCCGCGTGCCCGACGCCGGTATGTCGCCCACGACGTCTATGACCACACCTCGGTCCTGAAGGCCATCGAGTGGCGGTGGAACCTGCCGCCGCTGACTCCCCGGGACAGGGCCGCCCGCAACATCGCCGAGGTGCTTGATTTCAGTGCCGCCCCCAACCTTGCCGCCCCCAAGTACCTGGTCCCGCCGTTCGTGGCAGGACCGGCCTGCACCCCGGTAGGCCCGCCCCCGGAAGAGGAGTGGTCAGGACTCAAACAGAAAGCACTCGCCGACGGATGGAAACTGCCATGAGCACCAAAACAGTCCGCACGACGGCGACCCCCGGATCCCGCAGGCGCGGCCGCCGCCTCACTCTGCGCGCCTCCGCCGCGGCCACTGTCCTTCTCACCGCAGCGGCGATCGGCTACGGACCGGTCCAGCCGGCCGCCATAGCGGGTGCCCCGACGGCTACGCAGGGCCAGGGCTACCTGCCAGGGGCAAAGCACGTCTTCGTCATCAACCTGGAAAACAAGGGCTACGACGAGACGTGGGGTCCGGCGTCGGCCGCCCCGTACCTGTCCCAGACGCTCCGAGCCCAGGGGGTGCTGCTGAACCAGTACTTCGGCACGGCCCACAACTCCCAGCCCAACTACGTGGCCCAGATTTCGGGCCAGGGGCCCAACCCCCAGATGCAGGCCGACTGCCAGAACTACTCACCCTTCGTCGGCACCGGAACCGCCAGCCCAGGCCAGGCCGTCGGCGACGGCTGCGTCTTCCCCGCCAGCGTCCCCACGGTCGCGGGCCAGCTCACCACAGCGGGCAAGACCTGGAAGGGCTACATGGAGGACATGGGAACCCCGTGCCGGCACCCCGCCCCCGGTGCCGTGGATGACACGCAGAAGGCAAAAGTCGGCGACCAGTACGCGGCCCGCCACAACCCCTTCGTGTACTTCGCCGGGATCACCGGCTCCCCGGACTGCGCCAGGAACGACGTCGACCTCAGCGCCCTGAAAACGGACCTCGCGTCGGCCGCCACCACGCCCAACCTGTCCATGATCACTCCCGACCTCTGCCACGACGGGCACGACACCCGCTGCGTCGACGGGCAGCCCGGCGGCCTGGCCAGCGCCGATGCGTGGCTGAAGCAATGGGTGCCGGCCATCACCTCCTCCCCGGCGTTCAAACAGGACGGCGTCCTGGTGATCACCTTCGACGAATCCGACGGCCCCCAGTCCGACGCGACCGCCTGCTGCGGCGAAGGCCCGGGACCCAACTCGCCCCAGCCGGGCCTCACCGGCCCCGGCGGCGGCCGGGTCGGTGCCCTCGTCCTCTCCCCCTTCACCAAGGGCGGGACCTGGTCCACCACCCCGTACAACCACTACAGCCTGCTGGCCAGCATCGAAGACACCTTCGCCCTGCCCTACCTGGGGTACGCGGGAACACCCGGACTGAACCGGTTCGGACTCGACGTCTACAACGCCGGAGTCTAGCGGCGCAACGGCATCGCGAACCGAGGCCTGGACGCTTTTGGCGGGGCTTGTCGACGAGACTGTTGCTTGATTTCATTGAAGACTTGTCCGAGGGCGGCGTCCACCATCCTAGCCCGGCCGGAGCCCCCTTTCTCGGCCCCCGGCTTCAGGTCGAGCGGCCGGAAGCTGCGCACGTGGCAAATCCAGGCGACCATGGCTGCCATAACGAGCAGGGGCATGCTGAGGAGGGTGAGGATGTGTGGGAGGTCGGACCAGTAGAACTCGAGGGCGGAAGGTATCGGAAGTGACAACGCGAGCCAGATACCGGTCAGGTACACCCGGAAATTATTTCGCCCCGGGTGTTTGCCGGCCGCTACGGATTCTTCGGCGCGGCCTTCGTACTGCATAAGAAGGAGATGGCCGATCCACAGGAGGAAGGCCGCCACGACGGCTGTGGTCCCCAGACAGATCAGCAGCGTGCCGGCCACGCGTTGCCGTTCGTCAGGATTATTGACTGCGGCAGTGACGAAATCCCGGACGCTGTTGGGTATGAAGTTTTGCCCTTTGATCAGTTGGGCGACCCTCTGGGCCCAGCCATTGCGGTAGAGCAGGTAAGCACCGGCCAGGGCCGCTGGCAGGGAAAGCGCCATGAAGGCGGTTCCGTTGAAGGACCGACACCCTCGCGCGTTGAACGCTTTCTTGAGCTTGGAGTCTTCCACCCGGGCCTTATCGTCGCTGGTCGCGGACGTGTTGTCCGGAGCGTTTTCCATTGGAATGGCTCTGGTGTCTGGCGCTGCGAGGTTGCCGTCTGTGGTGCCGGGATCGTTGTCGTCATTGAAGATGATCAGGCGGTAGAGGGCGTCCTGGAACTGCTCGGCGTTGTCCGGATATCCGCCGTGGGCGCCGAGAACGCTTCGGCCGTTGTCGACTTTCACGTTGTACGGGAAGTCTGGCAGGTTGTCGACCGGGCCACCGATGAAGTCGAGCGGATCATAGAAGTTCGCCCAGCTCGTCCCGCGGTCCACCTGATCGAGCCGGTCCAGGAAGTGGTTCCTGCGCAGCTTGAGGAGCTTGATCGGGGAACCGAAGGTGGCGAGGAACTTGACTTTGGGTTCTTTGGTTTCGGACAGCACATCGATTGACAGCAATGAGCCAAGGGAATGGGCAGCGACAACGGTCTTGTCGGTTCGGTCGGTGAGCCAATGTAGATCCTGTCGTATTTTTTCCCGTGCAGCGAACGCGTTGCGGGGATTCCGCTGGTAGACCATGACGTCGCCCACCGCAAGAACGAGGAAGTTCAGGGCAGAGGCCGAGGCGTCACCGACTTTTCCGGGAAGCTTCCCGACCAGCAGCAGAGCAGCAGGGAGGAGTGCAACCACGATGCAGAGGGCAACTGCAAGGACCGTGGCCACCACGAGTGATCCGCCCCAGTCGCCGGAGAACGCTTCGACGCTGAACATCACGACGCCGGCGGTTATTGCGGCGGAGAGGAAACCGCGCCAGCCGACACCCCAGATGAGCGGAGTGATCCAGCCGGAGATCCTTGACGCCGACGGCGGCTCGAATAAGTTGGCCCACCACGCCTCGGCGATTAAGACGTCGACGCAGTCGCTGTCGTTCTTGTCCCCGCCCCGTTTGAGCTCCCATCGTGCGTGCACGTGCCGCGGGGTACCGGCAACGCTGCATCCCCGGCCGCAGCCGGTGACGCACCCGTGGCCGCCGTGCCCGGCCAGCCAGGCCGAGGCCCAGGTGAGCAAAGGGTCACCCAGATAGGCCAAGGTGTCACCCTCGGGCTGAGTCCCCATGCCATGGACAAGCAGAACCCCTACGCTGCGCACCATGACGTGAGGTTAGACCTGGCGCCGTCTTTTGAATAGGGGTGGCGGTGTGAAGCAACTGGGCAAGCCCCCGCTCACCATTCGATGCGGAGCCGGCGAGGGAGTTTCGCCTCGCCGCCGTTAGCAGCGCGCCCACGGCCCAGGGGGCAGCGCAGGGATCGCCCGGCAAGGCGTCCGCCGGGCTGGCCCAGCTGTGTGTGGAGCAGCACAGGAGGTCTTCCCCGGCGGCCAAAGCCGGTCTAGAGTCCCTCGGGGAATTTGAAGGCCGAAGGCAGTGTGGCGGGAGCGTTGCCATGGAACAGGACGACTTCGTCGTGGGCTTTCAGGACAACGTCAGTGACCTTGGTGTCCTGCTTCGCGCCGTTCACTGCGACAGTCCAGCTGTCGATGCTGGAGCGTGCCGCGCCCGGGGCTTTGTCGGTGCCGTCCAGGACGCCCCATTCGGTGACGAGCTGGCCCAGTGTATAGGTCATGCCGGCGACGGGGGCCTCGATGTGGATGATGCCGGACTCGTCATGGGTGTGCAGCGCGGAGATGCCGTTCGGTTTGCCGTCACTGGTGAAGCTGAAGCCGATGTCGGCCGGAACGGTGACGGGTTTGCCGTCAACGAAGACGTCCAGGTGTGCGTGGAAGTGCTCGGCGGCACCTTCGGCGTTCAGGACCTCCAGCCCTGCAGCTTTGATCCGGTCGGCGCTTCCGCGGGTGTTCAGTTCCCAGCCGGTTGCGGACGCCGCGGAGGGGATGCCGGTCTGCGTCGCCGTGGGGACCGCCGTGCCGGGCCCCGGGGTTGCAGTCGAACAGGCAGAGGCCGTCAGGGCAATGCCGGCCAATGTCACCGCAAGCGGGAGAAGCTTCTTCACAAGGGGACTGCTTTCATTCAGGAACAGATACACCGTTCATTTGTGCGGACCCGGGCGGCCTATGTCACGGGTTTCAAATCCCGGGGAAGGCCGGCGGCCGACCGGGGGATGCGGCCCCGGGTGCCGCCGCCAGGGCTATCGGTTCGACGGGAGGTTCGTCCATCGCGACCCGTCCAGTTCACCGTCCGCCCCTGAACACATAGGAAAACCATAGCTGACATCACCTCGGCTTGGAGCCCGGCGGCATAAATCGCCAACCAGGACGGTAACCAGGCTGAGGCCGGGCTGGCGGAAACGGTGGAATCACAGGAATTAGTATCTGGCGAGCTCTAGGTCTCACACTTCTTCTGTGAGGCGTCGACCGAGCGACCCCGTCACCAACCGCCGCGCGTCGGCGTATGTCCCTTTCGGGCATCGTCGGGCATTGCCATTTCGGCCCGCAGGCCTAGGAGTCGGATGGGACGGCCCGCTTCGATTCCGGCTGCAAGGTCCAACGCCCGCGCGAGGATTTCGTTCCCGTCGAATGTCTCGGGAATCTTCCTCGTGTGGGTCTTGGTGATGAACGGCGCGTACCGAACCTTGAGGGACAGCCCAACCACGGGCCGTCCTTCGGCCACAACGTCCTCAAGGACACGCGCTGCCAGCTCCCTTACGGCGTCGTCCACCTGGGCGGGCGCGGTCAGGTCTCGCTGAAAGGTGGTCTCACGGCTATGCCCGCGGGCAACCCACGGGGTGTCGTCCACAACGCTGGAGCCGTCCCCGCGTCCGAGCTCCGCGTACCAAGGACCCATCTTGGGGCCGAACTCCGGGACCAGGTCTTGGGGGTCGGACGCGGCGAGCTCGGCGACTGTGTTGATGCCGAGTTTGGCCAGCCGGCCCGACACTTTGGCTCCGACGCCCCACAGGTCCTTGGCGGGCCGACTGCCCATGACGTCGAGCCAGTTCCCGGCAGTGAGGCGGAAGACGCCGGCCGGCTTGCCGAAACCGGTGGCGACCTTGGCTCGAACCAAGGTGTCGCCGATGCCCACGCTGCAATGCAGTTGCGTTCGCTCCAGGACAGCGGCCTGCACCTGCCGTGCGTAGGCTTCCGGATTCTCTGTCTCAGTGCCAACAAAGGCTTCATCCCAACCCAGCACCTGCACGGTGGCGCCGGGCTGCGCGCGCAGGGTAGCCATCACCGTTTCAGACGCCGCGAGGTAGGCCTCCTGATCGACGGGCAGGATCACAGCGTCGGGCACTTTCCGGGCCGCGATGCGTAAGGGCATTCCGGAACCCACACCGAACGCCCTGGCCTCGTAGGATGCGGTCGACACCACAGCTCGTTCCGTGGGGTCGCCCCGACCGCCGACAATGATCGGCTTGCCCGCAAGCTCCGGCCGCCGGAGCACTTCGACCGCCGCGATGAACTGGTCGAGATCAACGTGCAGCACCCACCGGATTCCGCTCACACCACCAGTCTGCCCTAAACATCCGTGGCAAGCATCGGCTCTCCAATGAGCTTGGGCGGTGGGCCTGCGGCCTCTTGCCCCTGTGGCAGCGCCGTGAACGACTTCGCGGTTCCGGATGCGATAGCCGTGCCTCTCGTGCCTGCTGGCGCTGTGTGTCCCGCCACTTCCAATCTATCGCGCACCAGGGGGCTTGCGGCAAGGCCCCGGTCATGCCTCAAACTGGCTCAGACGTGCCCGGACGACGTGCCCGGAAGACTTGCAGGAAGAGGCTTGGCGAGGCGGGGGCACCCGCTGCTAGGTTGTGACAATTTCCGAGCGCGGGATGCTCGTGGGGCGGCGTGGATTTCTTCGAATTACGAACCGCGGATCGATGGCTTATGGAACCAGAAACGCAAGCGGAGGGCAGGATCACGGTGACTTCGATCGGGCGCAGAGTTATCTTCTCCACCGGTTTCCGCCAAGTAACCCTAGGTCTCACATCTTCTTCTTGCTATGCCTCGAGGATCCCGCGCCAGACCGCCTGAGCTGCTATCACGGGTGTGCGTACCCGGCCGGATCCTGGCTGGCTAGGCTTTATCCATGGACGGGAGCCAGCCATGACCGAACGGACCTACCCGCAGGGCGTCCCATGTTGGATCGATACCGAGCAGCCTGACGTCGAGGCGGCCGCCGAGTTCTACGCCGGACTCTTCGGCTGGACATTCGAGGACGTCATGCCGCCGGGAGCGCCGGGCCGTTACTTGATAGCAAAGCTCGGCGGCCAGGATATCGGTGGGATGGCCAGCACCCAGGAGGGCGCCGCGGTGTGGAGTACCTACGTGGCTGTCGAGGACGCGGATGCCGCAGTTGAGCGGCTGGTCGCCGCCGGCGCCACGGTGCGATCGGCGCCTGCCGATGCCGGAGAAGGCGGGCGCAGCGCGGCGCTGACCGATCCGGAGGGCGCCGAATTCCGCCTCTGGCAGGCTAAGCGACGCTTAGGGGCACAAGTGGTCAACCAGCCGGGTGCCTGGCCGCCCCACCCGGCTTCGAGGACGCGATTGCCTGGATCGCGACCACGGCCCCCGACGAACCGCCGCACTGGCACGTCTCGTTCACCGTTGCCGACCGGGATCAGACGGTGGTTGAGGCCACGCGACTCGGCGCACAAGTCCTTAGCCAAAACGAGACCGGGTGGGCGCGCACGGCACTGATCCGGGACCCCCGGGGGGCGGAGTTCACTGCCAGCCAGTTCGCGCCCCTGTCGGGATGAGCGGTCCTGTCGGGATGAGCGGTCCTGCAACATGCGGCAGCCCCGGTCTGCTTCCCCGAGAGGAAGCCCCGGCCCAGTCAGCCCTGGCGGTTCGTGCCGAGAATGGTGACGTCCAGGGGCATGCGGTTGGCGCGACGCAAGCGTCCGGCCAGCAGATTGCGCACCCCGTGGGTCACCATGGTCCTCTTGGTCAGATACCGGAACTCGGCGGCGTCCGACGTTACGAGGTCCAGGAGAGGGCGAGCTGCGTCGTCTGGGGTCTGTCCCCACAGTCCGACAACGATCTGCAGACCGCCCAGTCGATGCTCGTACCCGGGCTGGGACGTGACGTGCCCCAGCAGGTCGGTCATCACTAGGCCCGGGTTCATGCCATGTACGCGTACGCCGGTGCCTCTGGTCTCCTGCCGCAATGTCTCGGTGAATTGGCGGACCCATCGCTTGCTCGACGCATATGCGTTCTGCAGTGCCACGGGTCCCCGGTCGCCTTGGCCGTATACGTTGACGAGGTCGCCGCTGCCTTGGCCTAGGAACACCGGCAATGCGACCCGCGAGCCGTGGAAGGTGCCGAGGATGTTTGTGCGCACCACCTGCGTGAAGTCGTCGACCGGAGTGGATGCCGTCGGCCCGAAGACGCCGGAGGTTCCGGCGTTGTTGACCCAGATGTCGAGCGTCCCGTGGCTGAGGGCCTCGTCGCGCAGCGCCTCGACGTCGGCCAGCTCGCCGGTGTCGCAGCGGCGTCCGGACACTGCGATCCCTTCCGCGAGCAGCCGCTCGACGGCGGCCGCGACGTCGTCGTCGGATCTGGACGCGAGAACCACCGTCGCGCCTTGATGTCCCAGCAGCCGGCCCATGGCCAATCCCAGACCGCGTGTCGAGCCAGTCACGACTGCCACGCGCCCGCGGAGGACGTCTCGTTGCGAACCCATGCCTCTCTCATACGCGGAGCGGCCGCGGAGAGCAAGAGCCCCGGCGTGACGACAGTGAAGGCTGGCGCTGTTTGTCCCGCCACTTCCAATCTATCGCGCACAAGGGGGCTTGCGGCAAGGCCCCTGTGATGCCTCAAACTGGCTCAGACGTGCCGGAAGACGTGCCCGGAAGAATGCACGGAAAAGGCTTGGAGAGGCGGGGGCTGTGATGGTTGATGTGATCGTTGCCGGCGGCGGCCCGACCGGGATGATGCTGGCCGGCGAGCTGGCGCTGGCGGGGGTGGATGCGGCGATTGTGGAGCGCCGCACGACGCCGGAACTGGTGGGCTCGCGTGCGGGCGGGTTCCACTCGCGGACGATCGAGATCCTCGATCAGCGAGGCATCGCCGACCGGTTCCTCGCCGAGGGCAAGACCGTCCAGGCGGCGTTCTTCGGGACCACGACGCTGGACGTGAGCGACTTTCCTACCCGGCACCCTTACACGCTCGGCCTGTGGCAGAACCATATTGAGCGGATCCTGGCCGGCTGGATCGAGGAGCTGGGTGTGCCGGTCCACCGCGGGCTCGAGGTGTCCGGCTTCGCCCAGGACGGCAGCGGGGTGGACGTGCAGCTCGCCGACGGCGGGACGATGCGCGCGCTGTACCTGGTCGGCGCCGACGGCGGGCGAAGTGCTGTCCGCAAGGCGGCCGGCATCGGGTTCCCAGGCTGGGATGCGACAAGGAGCAGCCTGATCGCCGAAGTGGAGGTGACCGAAGAGACGCCCGCCGGCGCCCGCATCGACGAGGTGGGGATCCACGGGCTTCACCTGATGGAGGACGGGCGAACCATGCGGGTAATCGTGACCGAGAAGCAACTCGGACCGGCCACCGAGCCCACCCTGGCTGACCTCGGCAAGGCGCTGACCGAGGTGTACGGCACCGACTTCGGGGTCCATACGCCGACATGGATCTCGCGGTTCACCGACGCCACGCGGCAGGCCGCGGCCTACCGCAGCGGCCGCGTGCTGCTGGCCGGGGACGCCGCGCACATCCATGCTCCTTCGGGCGGGCAGGGGATCGGGCTCGGCATCCAGGACGCCGTGAACCTAGGCTGGAAGGTCTCAGAGGTCGTAAAGGGCATTGCGCCGGACAGCCTGCTGGACACCTATCACGCCGAGCGGCACCCCGCCGGAGCCCGGGCACTGAAGCACACGATGGCGCAGTCGCTCATGCAGCGGGCCGACCCGCGCATCGGCGCGTTGGCCGACACCGTGGCTGGCCTGCTGACGATCGATGAGGCCCGGAAGCGGCTGGCCGGGCTCATCTCCGGCCTGGACGTCCGCTACGACTTCGGTGATGGGCACCCACTGCTGGGGCGCCGCATGCCCGATCTCGACGTCGTCACCGCCAACGGCCCGCTGCGCGTGTTCACCCTCCTGCACGATGCCCGTGCGGTGCTGCTCAACCTCCGCGCGCCGGGCAGCATCGACCCGGGGCCGTGGGCGGACCGGGTGCAGTTGGTGGATGCCACGTACGACGGCGGCTGGGAGCTTCCGGTGATCGGTTCAGTCAGCGCTCCTGCGGCCGTGTTGATCCGGCCGGACGGGCATGTGGCGTGGACGGGTGACGGGACCCAGCGGGGGCTGGAGGACGCGCTGGCCCGCTGGTTCGGTCCTGCACGGCGTTAACGCCCCGCTATATGGATGCGAAGGCCGCCACAAAGCTTCGCGTTCGGTGGCGCGTTTTCCGGCCGCGGCCTTGGGGAGCGGTGGCACGTCCTCGCGTTAGCATTGGTCCCAACAGGTCTTATCAGGAGGATGCATGCCCTACATCGTTGACTTCGAGAAGGTTTCCACTGTCGGATTGGAATCGTCTCCGGTCGCCGAGGCCCTCGCCGGGTTGCGCGCCAACGAGGCCCGCTATTACCGGAACAAGTACGACCACGTCTTCAAAGTGAGCCCCGCAAGCGAGGTGCCGGAGGTGGTCGACCGGGTGGGCCGGATACTCCGGGACGAGCGTGACATCGTCATCGGCTCCCTCCCGCTGGAAGCGACCGCCTTCGAAGTTGACGGTCTGCGGATGGCCTACGTCTTTTACGAGTCGGGGCTGTCGATCAACGTCATGTACAGCATCGACGACGGCGGGAAGCGCGCGGTCGGGTTCAAACTCGCCGACGGCATGGACATTCCGGAGGAACTGGAATCCCGATTCAAGTTCGCCCGCCAAAAATCGAAGCTGGCGGGCGTCATCCGAGGCTCCTACTTCGTGATCAAGGGCGAGTACTGACCGCCCTCACCGCCGCATCTGACCGCTTAGAGCTGACGTTCGGCGCCCGGTCTGGGCCGGTCCGGATCCACGAGCCGCTGAGCCGCGATTCTTATTCGGACGGCGGCGCCGGCGCGTTCAGCGCCTCGTTGACGGGGGCGAAGGCGGCCCGATCCAGGACAAGTTCGATCTCGCGGATTTTGCCTGCGTTGATTGTCAGCAATTCGATGCACCTGACAGCACCAGCAGCCGTATCGGTGATGAAGTCATACACGACGCAGGCACGGTCTTCCGCGGTGAAGACCTCCCGGATCTCGTTGCTGACCAGCACCGGGAGAAGGCGCTTGAGCGCCGTGGTCCAGCCGGCCTTGTCGAGAGTGGTGCCAGCGAAGGTGGCTACAAGATCGTCACCGAGCAGGTTTTCAACGGTGTCCATATCGTGGGAGCCAACGGCCTCGATGTAGGAGCGTGCCATTCTGTCGAGGCTGGAGGCCTGCATGAGCATTCCTTCCGTGTGCGGGTGGAGCCCAGCTAGCGGCCCCGGGTCCAGCCAGAATACCTGGTGTCCACCTCGTTTCTCCGAAGCCTAGCGGCTGCTCACCTGGCCGGACAGCTTCGCGATGGGTGCGAGCAGGAGCGGGCGGGCGGCGTACCACCCGGCAACGGTGATGGCGATGGCAGCCGCGAAGAGCCAGAACCCGGTCCAGTTCACCACGTCGGTGCCGCCGAACATGTGGTTCAGGTTGCGCAGCGCACCGGTCGAGAACACCAGGAACACGTGGATGAGAATGAACAGCACGAAAAACAGCATCGTCGGGAAGTGGATCGCGCGCGCAGCCTCCACCGGGTAGGCCTTGTTCAGCGTCTTCGCGTCCTTCGGCCAGAACTCGCTCATGCGCACACCCGTGATCGCCGCGAGCGGGGCCGCAATGAACACCACCAGGAAGTACATGAGCTGCTGCAGGCTGTTGTAATTCACCCAGCCCGTCTCCACGGGCCAGTCGAGTGTCATGTACTGCAGCAGCGCGGAGAGCGCGTTCGGGAACACCTCCCAACTGGTCGGTACGATCCGCATCCAGTGGCCTGAGGCAAACAGCAGCACCACAAAGATGAGGCCGTTGGCCAGCCACAAAATGTCGAGCGACTGGTGCAGCCACAGGTTGATGCTGATTTTCTTGCCACCGCCCTTCGGCGTCCAGAACGCCGGCGGCTTCTGCTGGGCGCGCACCTGATAGCCGGAGCGGATGATGAGCACGATCAGGAAGATGTTCAGGAAGTGCGCCCACTGCGCCCACCATGGGAAGCCGGACTCCGCCGTCTCGGGCAGCTGATACGCGCCGGGGTACCTCTGGAGGAACCCTGGCACGCCCGGCAGGGTCGTCACACCGCGCGCGGCGAGCACAAGAATCGCTGCGGCGGCCACGGCGCCAACGGCGAGGAGCACCACGCGCTTGATCCACTGACCCAGGGTGCGTGAACCGTAGAGCCTTGCCTCGGCCTTTGGCCTCACGGGCTTTTCAGCGGCAACCGCCTTCGGGACAGGCAGTGCTGGAGGCACGACGGCGGCAGGCGCCGAGGGTGCCTCACTCACCACGGCCGGTGCTTCAGGCGCGGCAACGGCGGGCGCCGCGGTTTCGGCAGTCGCCGCAGCCGGTGCCTGAGCGGCAGTTGCGGTGACTGCCGGGGCGACAGCCGTTGTAGCAACTGAGGGCGCGAATCCTTCGGGCGGCCACGGTTCACCACCGGGGACACGGGGAAGCCCGCGACGAAGTGAGGTGGTTCCCGCCGTCGTCGTGGCCGGTGCGGTGGCCGGAGCAGCCGCAGGCGGTGCCGGCGCTGCTTGTGCTGCAGCACTGGCTTCTGCGGGCGGCGCGGGTGTGGCGACTGCGGCGGGAGCCCCGGACAGGGCCGCCACTGATACCGGAACCTCGCCCGCAGGTGGCCAAGGCTCGCCGCCCTGCACGCGCGGCAGGCCCCGCCGAATAGCCCCAGACTGAGTTGCCATCACTACTTCTTCCGAGCCTCAAGTGCGCTGATCAGTTGGGGTACAACCTTGAAGAGGTCGCCCACCACACCAAAGTCGGCGACCTCGAAGATCGGTGCGTCCCCATCCTTGTTGATGGCGACGATCGTCTTCGCGGTCTGCATGCCGGCCCGGTGCTGAATCGCGCCGGATATGCCCAGCGCGACATACAGCTGTGGTGACACTGAAACCCCGGTCTGGCCGACCTGATGCGACGTCGGGATGTATCCTGCATCCACCGCGGCCCGCGAAGCACCAACGGCAGCGCCGAGTGTATCGGCGAGCTGTCCAACGAGGGCGAACTGTTCCTCCGACCCGAGGCCGCGGCCACCCGCGACAACCTTTGCGGCACCACGCAGTTCCGGCCGCGAGGTGGCGGCAACTGCCTCCTCGAACGAGTCGATCCGCGCGGCCGGCTTCCCGGAGGGCGTCACTGCCAAGGTCTCCGACGCTGGCGGCTGAGCCGTAGCACGCGCATCGATGGAGCCCTGGCGGACAGTAATTACCGGCGCCCCAAACGTGGACGTTGACGTGACATTGTAGGCGCCGCCATAGACGGAGTGGTGTGCCACGATGCCCTCGTCATCACGTGAGACACCGATCGCATCGGCGGAAATCGCCGCATGCGAACGAACAGCATAACGGCCAGCAAGGTCGCGCCCGTTCAGGGAATGCGAAATCAGGATCGCGTCTGGCTGAACCTGTTCCACTGCGGCGGCAAGCGCGTCAACGCCCGGCACGCCGAGCGCGGAAGGATCCGGACTCTCCACGATCAGGACGCGCGTGGCACCAAGGACCGCGGCCTCCGCGGCGGCGGCGGTCCCTGCGCTGGGTGGGGCAAGTACCAATGCAATAGGCGTGCCAACTGCAGCGGCAGCGCCGAGGAGTCCGGCCGCGGCCTTCTCGGGTTCACCGGATGCCAGGGTTTCCACGACGACGAGGATGGCGTCACGAGGGAAATCGGTCATGTCGTTCTTCCCTACGCCAGTCGGTTTTCGATAAGGAACCCAGCGAGTTTCTCGCCGGCATCACCCTCGTCAATGATCTTGACCCCCGCCGCACGCGGGGGCTTCTCTGCAACGGCCAGCATGATTGAACGCGCCACTTCCGGATTGTCGGCCGTGATCCCCAGGTCTGCGAGGGTCAGCGTCTCAAGCGGCTTCTTCTTCGCGGCCATAATTCCCTTGAAGTTCGGGAAGCGCGGCCCGGGAAGCGACTCGGTAATGGAAATCACCGCCGGCAGATTCGCTGATACCTTCTGCACCCCGGATTCAACGGGCCTGGTGCCGGACACGGCGCCGTCGCTGATCTCCACAGAGCTGAGGCCGGTAGCAAGCGGCACGTCAAGCAATTCCGCAAGCATCGCGGGAATCATGCCGCCGCTTCCGTCGGTGGAGACGTTGCCGGTGATCACCAGGTCAAACCCAACGCGACGGATCGCTGCTGCGAGGGTTTCGGCGGTCAGTCCAAGATCCGCACCCCGGAGCGCCTCGTCAAAGATGTGGGTGGCGCTGCCCGCGCCCATCGCAAGCGCCTTGCGTATCGTTGCCGTCGCACCCTCGGGGGCGAGGGAGAAGACTGCGACCTCAGTGCCCTCGTTCGCGTCTGCGTATTTCAGTGCCAGCTCCAAGGCCCGCTCACCAATCTCATCAATGACTGCCTCGCTGGCCCCTCGATCCGCGAGGCCTGTTTCAAGGTTCAATTTTCGGTCCCCGTACGTGTCGGGGACCTCCTTTACTAGGACGATAATCTTCATCGATGGCTCTTCCTGTGGCGGGCTTGTCTCCATCGAGGAGACATGCCGAATCTCCATAGAGTCTACGAAAGTGGGGCCCGTCCTGGCTGACCGAGCCCGTGTCGCGAATTGAAGTGCCGCTGTCAATGCACAGGAAACGCTGTGTCGCTCGCGACGCTAGGTGGGGTCAGCCGCCAAAACGTAGGGTGATCAGCAGGCCGATCATCGCGGCCACGCCGGCCAGAAGCATCGCTGCCCTGGGATTGCCGAAGTTAAGCGTCCATCCCAGACCGAACCGGCGCGGAACCATCAGCGCGTGGTCTTCGCGGTTGATATAGAAGAGGCCACCGCGCCAGTGCTTGTCATCGTCCCGGTGGATCAGCCCGGTGTCTTCCTCGGCGTCGTCCCGCTCACGGTTGTTCCTGGCCAGGATTACGACGACCACCACGACGGCGGCCAGGATCGGGAGCACGACCACCAGCGGCGCCCACGGCGTGACCGTCCCGGTCCACATCAGCAGCGACGATCCCAGCATTCCCAGGTCGATCATCGCCACCAGCCCGAGCAGGGCCTTGGCGCCCAGGGACATGTACTGGCGGTACCAGCGCGCGGAGCCGACCGGGTGCGCCGGGTCGAGGTCGGGCCGGCTGCGGAAGATCGCCGCCGCGATACCGACGAGCAGCGCGGTCACGCCGATCTGCACGAAAACCAGTGAGAAGGCGGTCCCGACCGACTTGGCGGCCAGCCGGTGGGGCGCTCCGTTCGCGCCGTAGTGCACCGCGAGCATCTCGGGCATCGACGGGTAGCTGATCACGCCGATCACCACAGTGGCGGCTGTAATGATAAGTGCCGGTGCCAGCCAGAGCCAGGGAAACCGGGGTGGATCGGTCCGCAGCCCGGTGTCCACGGCGATGCCTTGGTGCAGGTCCTTGTACCAGCCCCCGGCGGCCTTGGCGGCCCGGATCTCATGGTTGGCCAGGAAGAAGCAGCCCCACCAGACGCCGTCGAGCACCAGCACCGACAACGGCAGCAGCAACGTCTCGCCGGTCACGGCGTAGATGACGACGCCGACCCCGGCAGTCGCAATTCCACTGAGGAGTACCCGCCATCGGTAGATGCGGGTCTGCCCGACCACCGTCGGGTCGTCGGCATGTTGGGGCGGTACCCGAACCCCGAAGGGCACGGTGGGGCTGGTGATCGAGGGCAGCACCAGGGCGATTGCGAGCACGAGTGCCAGCAACGTGGAGCTCAGGACGATGGCAACGGTCATGGCGTTTCCTCTGGCTTCCTGGCATCAAATGAATCGAGGATCGAGCGGCAGGTCTTGAGAACCTCGTCGGCCGGTAAGCCTCTGGCGACGGCCTCGGCCAGCAGGATCCGTGCCCTCGCGGTCCACTCCGTGGAGAACGGCGGGTCCGCGGCCGTCGGGGTCACCACCGCACCGGTCTTGCGGTTGAGCCGGATCAGGCCCTGCTGGCGCAGGAGGTCGTAGGCCTTGTTCACGGTGTGGAAGTTGATCCCGAAGTCGGCTGCGAGCGTCCTGGTGGCCGGCAATGAGCTGCCCTCGGCCAGCACGCCCTCGGCGATCGCCTCCACGATCTGGTCCCGGATTTGCTGGTAGAGCGGCACCTCGCTGGCCAGGTCGACGTTGAGGATCATCACTCCCACCTCCCGCCTTTGTTATATAAGTTATAGAACAAATATCGGCCGGCGGCAACGTCCCTGTGGCCCCCTGCAGTGCCCGACTGCGCCTGTACGGCCCGGGCGGACAGGGGTTTCTTTCCTGGCCCGTTGCGGACGCACAGCAGATGTACAGGAACCGCCCACGTAATCCACAACCGCTGATCCCAGAATGGGGGCAACAGCGATGAAGGGACATGCCATGTTTGAAAGCGACGGCGACCCGGCGGCCTCGGGCCCGGGCCGGGGCCGGAAGACCTTTGGCGTGCCGGTACTGGTCGGCGCGGTGCTGACCGCCGGGCTGCTCGGAGGTGTCACTGCGGCCGGCGCAGGCGGGCTGCTGGAGGCGCCGTCCGTTTCCACCGCTGCGCCCGCGGCGTCGGTGCCGGAGCAGGTCGTGGTGAACAGCGCCGATAACGCCATGGACGTTTCCGCCGCGGCGAAGAAAGCCTCTCCCAGCGTGGTCACCATCTCGGCGGCTTCGGGCAACGTCGGCGGAACCGGGTCCGGGATCATTCTGGACAGTCAGGGCCACATCCTGACCAACACCCACGTCGTGACCCTTGACGGGCAGGCCGCCACCGCGACGATCGAGGTCCGCACCAACGACGGAAAGGTCTACCAAGGCACGGTAGTGGGGACCGACCCCCTGTCGGACCTGGCCGTCGTCAAAATCGACGCTGCGGATCTCGTGCCCGCGGCCCTCGGGGACTCCTCGAAGGTCAACGTCGGCGACACGGCCATCGCCATCGGCGCGCCGCTCGGGCTGCAGGGCACCGTCACGGACGGGATCGTCTCCGCACTGAGCAGAACCATCAGCATCGCCTCCTCCGCCGCGCCTGACACGAGCGGCTCGACCGGGAGCAATGGGCGCCGTTTCCGCTACGCCCCGCCCAACGGATCGCAGAACAGCTCCGGAGCGGGCCAGGCAGACATCAGCATCAATGTCCTGCAGACCGACGCCGCAATCAATCCCGGCAACTCAGGCGGTCCCCTGCTGAACGTCTCCGGCGAGGTCATCGGCGTCAACGTAGCCATCGCCTCGGCCGGCGCAACAACGGCCGATACGCAGTCCGGCAGCATCGGCGTCGGGTTCTCCATCCCGATCAACAACGCCCAACGCATCTCCCGGGAAATCATCGCCACCGGATCCGCGACCCACGGTCAGCTCGGCGCAAGCGTCGCGCCCCAGGCCGCCGGGACCGGTTCGCAGTTCACCGTCGGGGCCCAGGTAAGCGGTGTCACCGCCGGATCCGCCGCCGAGAAAGCCGGCATCCGAAAGGGTGACGTCATCACAGGAATCGGTGGCCGCACCGTCCAGGACGCCGAGGAACTGACCTCCGCCGTGAGCGAACAGCCCGCCGGCGCCACCGTCAAGGTCACCCTGCTCCGCGGCGGTAAGGAACAAAAACTCGACGTCACCCTCGGAACCGCACCCAAAGCATGAACACCAGACCCCGCACCCCAGAAGAGCCCGTCGTTGAGAAGGACCTGCCATGACCGTCCCGCCCGGAAACCAAGCACCAGGCAACCAAGTACCCGGCCCCCGGCCAGCGCCGGGCTGGTATCCGGACCCTGCCGGTTCCGGCCGGCTCCGTTGGTGGGACGGCACCGCCTGGACCGGGCACCTGAACGCGCCGACGCCGGCCATACCGGCGGGCCGGCCGCAGATCAGCGGGAACACCCCCGTCTATAACCTGTTCATCTGGCTGATCGTGGCACTGCCGATCATTCCGCTCATCATCCTGATGTTCTGGAACCCCGTCCTCCGGCTCCGCACAACGGGCCTCCGGCGCGTGCAGACGGCGGACCCGGCAGCGATCTTCACGCTGCCGTACTTTCTGCTGATCGCCAGCGCTTTCCTCATCTACGCTGTGTCGGCCGTGATGGCCTACCTGGACTGGCAAAAACTCCGGAGGGACGGCGTTGTCCGCCCGTTCCACTGGGCCTGGGTCTTCCTCAGCCGGGAGCTCTACGTGATCGGCCGCTCCGTGATCGTCCACGAGGTCGCACCCCGGCGCGGGCTCGCGCCTGTGTGGGCCACGATCGGCATGGTCCTGCTCGCCCTGGTCCTGGTCAGCATCAAAGCCTCCACCCTGATCACGGCCATGTCAGGCCAGCTCACCATGTGACCGCGCCGGGACCGTCGGACATGTCCGTCCAGCCTTGCGGCGCCGGTGCCGTCGCTCGGGGGTCAGATCCCGCCGGACGAGCTACTTTTTTGCGTCCCCCGGGCGGCGTGACTGCTCCCGGATTTCCGATTCCTCTTCGTATTCGCGCAGGTCGTTGGCCTGGTCGGCGGAATCACCGTGCCACTCTTCGCCGCTGACCTGGCGCTTGAACTCCTGGGTCGGCTGCGCCTCCTCGAGGGCATCGACTTCTTCCTCAAACTTCTTCTGCTCGGACTCATCGCTCATAACGTCTCCACTTTTCTTGGGTAAACCTGCGGGCATCAGAAATTGTCCCTGAGCCCCCAGCATAGGTCCGGCACCCGGGACTGCAAACAGCCAGCCGGACAGGGACCGGCCATCGGCGCGTCAGGTGCGCCCGAAGCGCTCGACGGATTCAACATTCTCGGCGGTCAGCCCGATCGCGGCCAACGGCTTGATCAGCAGCACCGGCTCTGCCTGCTCGGCTGCCCACGCCTGGGCATCGGGACCGAGCACGTCGTCGATCCAGACCAGTCCATTCCGGTCGGCGTCTCCTGCGTCGTCGATTCGGGCCAGCCACCGGGTCACTGGTCGGAGCTTGGGTGTCGCTGCGTCGGATGCGTCCAGGGCCGGCCTGGGCAGCGGGACCCGCAGCGGCTCCGTGTGTAGTCTGAGCCGGGCCTCCAGCCCGGCCGTCTGAGCCACCGGCCAGGTGGACACCCAGGCGATCCGGCCGCAGCGCGCCAGCCGCCGAACCAGCTCGCTGCGGTTCTCAGAGAGCACAAGCGCCGGACCGTCATCGTCGATGCCCGGCCGGACGACAGGGTTGAGGACTCCGTCGACGTCGAGCAGAATCAGTAGCTTCATGATGACGACCCTAGAACAAGCGTGCTTGTCCCGGCGGGGCGGCTAGATCCAGTCCCGTTTCTTGAAGGCCAGGTACAGGAAGATTGATCCGCCGGCCATCAGTGCGGTGGACAGCCAGAGACCGTAATCGCTCTGGAAGCCGAAGAACGGCACGTTCTGCCCGAAGAAGCCGGTGACGGCGGTGGGGACGGCGATGATCGCGGCCCAGCTGGTGACCTTCTTCATGACCAGGTTCATCTGGTTTCCCTGGATACTGATGTGGGTTTCCAGGATGGTGGTGACCAGGTCACGGAGCGACTCGGTCCATTCGGTGGCCCGCAGTACGTGGTCGTAGACGTCCTGGAGGAACGGCTGCATCGCGGGGCTGCAGCCGATCAGGTCGTCCCGGCGCAGGAGGGTGTTGAGGACTTCGCGCATGGGCAGCACGACCCGGCGGAGCCGGACCAGGTTTTTGCGCAGCTCGAAGGTCTTGCGTTGCAGCTCGTGGTCGGGGGAGTGGTCATCAAACAATGATTCCTCGAGGGCGTCGATGTGGCCGTCGAGTTCCTGGACGGCGTCGAAGTGTCCGTCGACGATCATGTCCAGCAGGCCCCAGAAGAGGAAGGGCACCCCGTGCGCGGCCAGGTCCGTCTCGGCGTCCCAGTGCGCCATCAGTTTGTCGGCGTCGAACTCGGGCCCGTGCACCGTCACCAGGGCTTTCCTGGTCACGAATGCCGAGATCTCGGCGATGGCCAGTTCGCCGGTGCCCGGCTGCAGCCCTGCCTGGTAGGCCGAGAGGAACAGGTGGTTAGGGTACCGGTCCAGCTTGGGCCGCTGGAAGTCATGGACGGCGTCCTCGACGGCGAGGCGGTGAAGCCCGTACACCGTTTCGACGCCCAGGAGGTCATCTGCCGTCGGATCTGTGTAGTCGATCCATAGCACCACGTCATCCTGGTGGGCCAAGGCCTCGATCTCGTGGGCGCTGACATCGTCGCGTTCGAGTTTTCCTTCGCGGTACAGCCGTATGAACACCATCCGCACCATGCTACGGGAGCTTCCTCCGACCGGCGCCGAGGGGCCGCTAGGCTCGCCCTATGATGAGTTCGCAGAACGGCAACGAACGCTATGTCGTCCGTCCGTGGTGGAGGGAAAGATCGCTGCCCTGGGCCGCCCTGGTGGTTGTCTCCATCGTCCTGACAGGCATTGCCTTGGAACGCACGGCATTCTTCGCCTACATGCCCGTCGACGAGTTCATCGAGCGGCTGCGCGTGGGCAGGCTGTTCATGCTCGCCGGGTCTGCCACGTCGCTTGCAGCAGCCATCTGGTCGCAAGTCCGGGGTAACCGGCTTTGGGTGACGATCTGCGTGGCCGCGCCGGCAGCGCTGGTGGGCATGGCGATGATGATCATGACGCCCCCGTCCATGTCTCCGCAGATCGCGGGTCTCTTCGCCCTGCCGGCAGCCCTGGCAGGACTCATCGGAGGGCTGCGTCCGGGAATCAAGGATTGATCCAGCCCGGTCACGCGAGACGTCCGGGCCATTGAGCATGCATGTTTTTTCTAATCGCCGCGGGGGCGACGACGTTGGCGTTTCGGCACAATTCGCCAACTCGGTCGGTAACCCGACGGCGGAAGATGCTTGGGAAAACCAAGGAAACAAGGTGATCAGTAACGACCCCGCACGCAGGCGCGTGCGGGGTCGTCTCGTTCGGCCAACACTACGGATGAAGGCTTGACGGACGGCGCCTATCCAACTTTGTCGTCGAGGAAGATGACTTGGATTCCGAGCGCGCCGCACAAACCGGTCAGAAATGCCTTGGTGTTCTCGGTAGCCTGCTTCCGTAGCTCCGACTCCTCCGCGGCGTCCACGAACTTCTTCTCGGCGAGTTTGTAGATTGGCGCTTGCTGGGGCGCCTCGATCGTATCGGCGATCCGGTCCAACACACCTCGGTCCTGACTGTACATAACACCTCGGTCCTGACTGTACATATAGGACCGGTCAAGGTCGAGGTTGGGCCTGTCGAGCTGCGGCTCAGGCAGTCGCATCTTCGCCGATTTGCCGTCCGAGGACAGCGTAAGGTCCTTTTCGGCGACGCCGGTCAGATCGACATAGGCGTTGACGGTGCCCGCAGCGACTAACAACGTCCGTCGTCCGGCGATGATGGGGGCACCCATGTGTCGTCGCTTTTGTCGTCGATCACCACTTCAAAGTGGCCGATCGCGGCGTGGTACTGGCTGACGTCCTGGATCGACTTCAACAGCGCGGGGTGGTCCCGGCCGGCGTGGCCCAACTGGAACGGGTTGAACCCAAACACGTTTGCTCCGACCAGCGCCAGGAAGGCGGCGCCAACGACCGCGATTGCGATTCCCTTGATCATCGGACCCCTTCCGCCTCTTGAATCGGCTTGGGTTTCTTTCCAAACACGCCTGATCCATCGAGGCCGCGGATGACCAGCTCACCGGCAATCCCGATGCCGATAAGCATCAGTAAAGTACCATTACGGGCCGAGCTGGCTGCGATGTAGGAGTTCTGGGACGCTTCAATCGAGGCGATGTCATTTGCGTACCAGCCATTGACTACAGATTGCTGTGGGGCACCCTTGGTATCGCCGTTGTTGAGCTTCCCTTCGCCCTGGACTGCCACGGCCGACTCGTTGGAAGCCACGGCGTCGTAGAACGCCAGCTCATCGGAGTTCAGCGGGGGAGTGAACCGGGACCCGCGGTTTCCTTCGGCGGCCACCTCCCGTGCCAGTTCCACCAGTTCCGCGATAACCTCTGCGGACGTCAGCTGCTGGTTGGTGTACTTCTTCATCAGCTCGGTGATCCGCTCGGAGAAGGCCCGCTGCCGGATCACGTTGTTCCGCGCCGTCCTCGCCGACTCGTCGGCGATCAGCTTCCGCAGAGCCTCGATAGCCAGTTGCGGATTCCGTGCCTGCTGCGTCTTGGCGATGAACTCCGGTGTCAGGTCGTCCAGTGACGGCTTGGGCATGCCCGCGGCCTCGTAGATGTCCAGCACCTCACCGGAGGATCCAGATTCCGGGGTAACACGGCGCACAGGAATTCGTTGTCCTCCTGTTTTTGAAACTCGAGGTTGCGGCTCACATACGGGAATCCAGCCGCCGCGGTACGGGGGAACCAACGGCCTACTGCAGGCACCTGCATGCAGTAGGCCGTCCATGACGCATCATGTCCGATTCATTTGAGGACCTGGACGCATGCGGGCATTAGCCTAGCCAGGTAAGAGCGCTGCGCGGTGAGGAATCGATTCATTCACCGAATCTTTTCCGCGCATTTGCAGAAGCGGCGGGGACGCCAAGGGGGAGACGAATGCCGACGATTTGGGGTCCTTCAGTCTGGGGGAAGCGCTTTACGCGCTCGGGCGACTGGCAGCTGAGTCTGGATGACAGCGGGCTGACCGTCAGCGTGGCGGGTTCGTTATTGCGGGCTCGTATCGACGGGTTGGGGTCGCGGACGGTCAGGATGGCCCGTTCTGGTCCATCGTCGACTTGCAGCTGGACGGCCGCCGGGTGGTGTTGCAGGGCATCCCGAACAGGTCCGCCAGAGGACTTGCGCTGGCTTTCGAAACGACCCTGGCCCGGCACGTTGAGACAGTGAGGGTCGACCGTGCCCGGTCCTCATTCGACCAGGCAGCAGCAGATGTGGAGGCGTGGGCTGCCGCATTTTTCGACGCGGCACGAACCCATCTTGCGGCCAAGGGCTGGCTGACCCGAGAGTTCAGACTGCGTTGGGAGACCAGGAAACCAGCGGGAGACTTCGACAAGCTGCTGAACGAAGCAAGTATTGCAGAGCATATCGAGGCACAGAACGGCGCAGTGCTGGAAGCGATCGATCTCTGGAAGGCCGGTCTCGGCGGGTACATTGCAGCCTGGAACGAAGGCCATCTCGAAAAGGAATTAGAAGCGTGCAGGGATTTCTTCAACCGGGTCGAACGCTCGCCTTTGACGGATGAGCAGGCCCGCGCCGTGGTCTGCTTCGACAACAGGGTTCAGGTGGTCGCCTCCGCCGGCTCAGGGAAGACGTCAACCATGGTGGCCAAGGCTGCGTACGCCTTGCACCGGAACCTCGTGCCGGCCGAAAAGATTCTGCTTCTTGCCTTCAACACGGACGCGGCAAGAGAACTGCAGCAGCGAATCCATGACCGTCTGCATCCTCTGGGGCTCGACGGCGGCAATGTCGCCGCACAAACCTTTCACGCATTCGGGCTGGATGTCATCGGCAGAGCTACCGGCCGGAAGCCGGCACTCGCGCCGTGGCTGGACAGCGGGCAGGACAGTGAGCAACTGATGCGCATCGTCGACGAGCTGAAGGCCGCGGACCCCATCTTCCGCACTCGTTGGGACCTATTTCGCATCGTACTGGGCCGCGATCTTCCTGCGTTCGGCCAGGAAGAAGACGACCCGGAAGACTGGGACCAGGGCAGCAAGTCGATAGGATTCCAGACACTGCAGGGTGAAGTGGTCAAGAGCCAGGGTGAGCGGATGATCGCCGACTGGCTCTTCTACAACGGCGTCCGGTACAGCTATGAAACACGGTACGAGCACGACACCACCGATGCCACCCACCGCCAGTATTCCCCGGATTTCCACTACCCCGGCATCAATGTCTACCATGAGCATTTTGCGTTGGACAAAGATGGTCTGCCGCCGTCGGAGTTCCACGGTTATCTGGACGGTGTGATCTGGAAACGAGCCACCCATCAGCGCTACGGCACCACGCTGCTGGAGACGACCATGGCCGGTTTGTGGGATGGCACGGCGTTCGTCTACCTGGCCAGGAACTGACAGCCCGGGGCATCGTCCTTGACCCCAACCCCGACCGGCCGGTGCACGGGCGTCAGCCGATTGAAAATGGTCAGCTAGTGCGAACCTTCCGCACGTTTCTGGTCCACGCGAAAAGCAATCAACTCGACGACGATCAACTGCGGAGACGGCTCAACGCCCAGCCAGGCACCAAATTCCGTTTTCGGCACGGAATGTTCCTCAGCCTGTTCGCGGTCATCCGCAAGAAGTGGGATGAGAAACTCGCTGCCGAGAACTTCATCGACTTTGAAGACATGCTCAACATCGCTGCGGACCATCTGGAATCAGGCAGATGGGACAGCGGCTACGAACTCGTGATGGTCGATGAGATGCAGGATGCCAGCCATGCGCGGGCACGGCTGGCACGTGCACTGGTGAATCGTCCCGGAAGGCGCCTCTTCGCCGTGGGCGACGATTGGCAAAGCATCAACAGATTCGCAGGAGCAGACCTGTCAGTGATGACAGACTTCGACCGGTGGTTCGGCGACGGCGAAATCCTGCGCCTGGAAAGAACCTTCCGGTCTCCGCAGAGCATCTGCGACATCTCAAGCGCGTTCATCCAAAAGAACCCCGCACAGCTGGCAAAACAAGTCATTTCCTCAACGCCGGAATTCACACCGACGATGAAGGCCATATCCGTTGGCCACGCGGTTCAGTTCGCCAGCGTTCTCCAGGACCATCTGGATGAGCTGAACCGGGGGGTGCAAAGCGGAGCAATCCCCGCAGGCGCCGGGGGACAGGTACAGGTTCGAATCCTCGGTCGCTACCGGAACCTCCTGAACCGGGTCTCTGACGGACTTAGACAAGCGAGGGGAAACAGGAACAACTGGGAGCGCCTCAATGTAGGATTCCAGACCATTCACGGCTCCAAGGGGCTGGAAGCCGACTTCATCGTGATTCTTGGGATGAACACCGGTGCCTACGGATTCCCGAGCACGATTAATGATGATCCTGTGCTCCGACTCGCCATGCCGGAGGGGGATGCGTTCCCTTTGGCGGAAGAAAGACGGCTCTTTTATGTGGCCATGACTCGAGCCAAACGGTCTGTCCTCCTGCTCACCATACGAAACAAGGAATCACCTTTCCTGATGGAGCTCGTCAAGGACCACAATCTCACCGTGCACGGTGCGGAGGGGAAAGCCCTGCGCACCACCATCTGCCCGGAATGCAACGAAGGGTGCATGGTTCAGCGGACCTCACGCTACGGATACTTCTTCGGGTGCAGTCGTTTTCCAAAATGCCGGCACACGATGAAGTTATCCCGAGTCGAAAACTCCCCCGATGGTGATAACGACCTCCCAGGCCGATAGCCCTGTCCGATTGACCACGGCTCACGGGAGAAGAAGCTCCCAGGCTGAACCGCAACGGGTTGATGCCGCTTCGTCTTTCAGAGCACGTTTGCGGAGGGGAAGCCGCGAACTCGCCGGGTGGACGTGGACGAGCAGTCTATGGTCCGCCCGGCTTCTGCGACGACCCTAGGAGGCTACAAGTCGCCGCCGGAGCGACATGATGCCCAATACGAGGCCGCCTGCGGCTGTCAGTACCAGCACGGCCACGTCCCGGCCCAGGTTGTCGGTCGACTGGTAGAAGATCGCTGCCTCCAGCGCATCCACCCCGTAGAAGGTCGGGGTGAAGTGCGCTATGGTCTGGATCCACCCGGGCAGGAACGCCGCGACGCTGATTCCGCCGCTGAGGAAGAACAGGTAGATCGACAGGTTGATACCGGCCGCCGACACCGGTGCGAATCGGCGCAAGGTGCCCCCAAGGGCGGCCCCGACCCCGGCCGCCGCGAGTGCGATCAGCCCGATCACCGCCAGCGCCGGCAGCCAGTACCACCCCGCTGGCCGCAGGATGCCGGAGACCGCCGACAGGATCAGTACCAGCGCTGCCACCAGCATGGTTGTCACCCAGCACCCCAGGATTTTCCCGGCGATCAGTGCCCCGCGGCCGATCGGCGCAAGCAGCAGGGCCTTGATCGTCAGGTCCTCGAACTCCCGGGCGGTGGCCAGCCCGCCGTTGACGACGCCCATGAGCGTGAGGAGCAGCACGAGGATGGGAACCAGCTCGAACTGCACGAGGTCGACGTCGTGCGGCCGCAGATCCGACTCGGCGACGCCGACCATGATGGGGTTGTCCGGCTCGCCCGCGTAAAAGCGCGTGATCGCCGTCGGCAGCGATCGGCGCAGGTCGTTGGTGAAGTCCAGGTTCAGATTGTTGATCCGGATCCGTACCGGGTCCGGCCGGTGCATCCGGTAATCGTCGTCGAAGGACGCGGGGATGGTGATGACTGCCGCCACCTGCAGGGTGTCCAGCAGTTGCGCCGCTTCACCCGGGGTTGCGGGCTGGACGCGGAACGCGTCCGACTCATTAAGAATGGACACGAGGCGCTGAGCCTGCGGGCCGTTGTCCTCGGCCACGACTGCCACCGGATTGCGGCCGGTTGCCCCGGCCACGATGAAGATGATCAGCAAGAAGGCGACCGGCGGCAGCAGGCTGACCGCGATCGCCGACGGTGTGCGCACCCACGTCAGAATGTCTTTGCCCGCGATTGCAAGCACCGCCCGCAGGGCTCCCATCAGTGCGATCCCATCAGTGCGCGACCCCCCGGCGGCCGAAAACAAATGCCGTGAGCGCGACCGTCACCACCGTGAACCCGGCCAGTACGATGGTGTCGACGGTCAGGTCCTGGGTGGCTGTCTGGTAACCGTGGAAGGCGTGCTGGAAGGCGGCGATCGCATAGGTGAGTGGGGACGCGGCCGCGATCGCGCCGGGAACTGCACCGAGCCAGTTCGCCGGTCCGAACGGACCGCTCAGGAAGAACAGCGGCAGGACGCTGGCGATGGCGAGCGGGATCGCCTGCTGCCGCCGGCGGACCAGCGTCCCGGCCAGAACGCCGAGGGCGAGAAAGGCTGCGATCATCAGCAGGCCGAAACCGAGTACCTCCAGGGGATGCAGCGGGTGCACCCCGATCAGCAGGATCACGACGCCCAGCACCAGCAGTGCCGAGGTTGCCGTGAGCGCGGCTGAGCCGAGCATTTTTCCCAGCCCGATCGCCAGCCGGCTCACCGGCGCCAGTGCCAGTTCCTTGACGGTTCCCAGCTCGTAGTCCCGCGCGGTGTTGACGCTGCCCTGCAGGAGCGAGGCGAGCATCATGCCGGCCACCACGATGCTGACGGCCAGGTAGGGAATGTAGCCGGTGTCGTGCTCCTGGACGTCGGACTCGAGCGCCCGCACGACGACCTGTTCAGGGAACGCATCGGCGTAGAAGGATGTTATCGAGAGCGGCACCGCCCTCCGGATGTCGTTGGTGAAATCGACGTTGAGGTTGTTGACCTCGACCGGAATATCAACCCGCGTCCCGGCGCTGAGCGCGGCATCGAAGTCCTGCGGTACCGTCACGACGGCGACGACGGTCCCCGCACGGATCTCGCGCTCCGCGTCGGCCGGGGAAGCCGTATGGATGATAAACGATTGCGAGTTGTTCATGGCCTGGACGAACTGTTCGGCCAACGGTCCTTGGGTCTTCATCACCACGGCGATCGGCGCCTGGCCGCCGCTGATCGCGAAGAGAAGGAAGAGCAGCAGGAAATTGATCGGGATGACGACGCCGGCTATCACGAACAGCGGTTCGCGGAGGGTGAGGCGGATGTCTGCCGCCGCCACGGCCCGGACCACCCGCAGGTTGTGTCGGAGGCTCATTCCCGGAGCTCCTTGCCCGTCAGGCTCAGGAAGACCTCGTCCAGGCTCGGCTCGCGGCTCTGGATCTCCTCGAGGCTTGTGGACTCGACCACCGCCGTCACGACCTTGCCGGTGACGTCGGCGCCGCCCTCCACCGTGACCTTCAGCGATCCGTTGGACGCAATAGCGGAGACCACGCCGGGCAGCGCACGGACCTTCCGAACGATATCCCCGGTTGGCGCCGGCCGGGTGCGCATCTCAAGTACGGTGTCACCGAAACTGCGGCGTAAGTTCGACGGCGAGTCCAGCGCCACCAGCCGCCCGCGATCGATGATGGCCAGCCGGTCGCAGAGGACGTTTGCCTCCTCCAGGTAGTTCGTGGTGATGAGTACGGTGGTACCGCGCTCCTTAAGCTCGAGGATCCGGTCCCAGAGCGCGCGCCGGCTCTGCACGTCGACCCCCAGGGCGGGCTCATCGAAGTAGAGCAGCTCAGGGTCGTGGAGCAGCGCCCGGACCAGGGCCAGGCGTCGTTTCATGCCACCGGAGAAGGTGGAGACGCGGCTCTTCCGTCGCTCCTCCAGCTGCGCCAGCTCGAGCAGCGAGGTGATCCGCTTCTCGAGGCCCCGCCGCGGCACGTCGAAGAGGTCGGCGTGAAACCGGAGGTTGGCTTCCGCCGTGAGCTCCTCGTATAGGGCGTTCTCCTGCGGCACTGTCCCCAGCGAGCGTCGGATCCGCCGCGGATCCGCAAGCATGTCTATGCCCAGGACCCTGACCCCGCCGGAGGTCGGGCGGCTCAGGCCGCTGATCATGTTGATGATGGTCGTCTTGCCCGACCCGTTGGGCCCGAGCAGGCCGAAGATCTCCCCGCGCCCAACCCGCAGGCTGAGGTCGTCGATGGCGGTGACGGAGCCGAATCGCTTTGTGACGCCTACGAGCTCGATGGCCGTTTCGGTCATGCCCTTTCCTCCGGCTCGAGGAACTCAGTCAGGCTCCGGTCCGCAGCCTTCTTTGGCGCAGTCACGGTTCCATGGTGGGACGGTGCCGAACAAAATACAAGCGGTCGCGTTGACCTGTCAACGTTGCCCGCGTAGCCGGAGGAAGCCCGTGCGTTCTCGGGAGCGGCCGGCGCGTTTCTTTGATCATCTGTTGACCGCAAGGACAGGGATCCGGACGGCCTTGCCGCTGACCACTATTCCACCGGCCGCGGGAATGTCCACTGTGAGCAAGCCCGGCCGGCCGACGTGCCGTCCCTGGCGGATCAGGACTCTCGACGGGGGCTCGACCAGGCCCAGGATGCGCAGGTAGGCGCCGACCGCAGCCGCGGCGGCCCCTGTTGCAGGGTCCTCCGTGATGGCGCCTACCGGGAACAGATTCCGGGCTTCGAATTCGCCATCTGCAAGAGGGTGCAGGACGGTCACCGTCGCGGCCCATCCCTGTACGTCCATGAGGCGGCGCACCGCCTCCGGATCGAAGCCAAAGGAATCGAAAAGGGTGCGGTCGGCGAGGACCAGCACCGGATGCCAGTTGCCCGAATACGCGATCCGCGGCGGATAGGCCGGATCGAGATCGCCCCGCCCTACGCCGAGCAATCCGAGGAGTTCAGCCAGGACGGCGTCGTCGAAGGCTGCCAGCTGTGGGTCAACGGCGGTGAACGCGGCGGTGATGTCGGCGCCGACGCCTGATGTTTCGATGACGACGGGGCCGACAGGGGTGTCGAAGGTGAAGGATCCTGCCCCGTCGCGTTCGCTCAGCGCAACGGCCAGCGCAATCGTCGCATGGCCGCAGAACGGCACCTCGGCGATCGGGGAGAAGTACCGAACCCGGCTCCGGCGCGGGTCCCCATCGACGGCCTGCTCCGTCACAAATGCCGTTTCGGCGTACCCGACGGCGGCCGCCACCGCCAGCATCCCGGCATCATCCAGATGGCCGGCATCCAGGACCAGCCCGGCAGGATTCCCGCCATTTGGCGTCGTGGAAAAGGCCGCATAACGGAGGACCTCAGGGGTGTTTTCCATGCCCCGATCCTCCCACGTCCAGCCGCCGCATCAATCTGCTTGGATGACCGCGTTGAAAGGGCATGAAACTAATAGGTCAGACGCATGGGAGCAGGAAGCATTCCGGGTAGGGGTCGTCGAGGGGCGCCGGCCAGCCCGGGTTGTCGGTGTCTGCGGCGGGGAATGGGTGTGCGGCCGTGAATGAGTGCCAGTCCGGGAAGGGGTCCTGGGGCAGTTCCCGTTCGGGATCGCCGCAGGTGTCCGGGCCTGCGTCGGTGGCTTGGATGTGGTGTGGCCAGTGGGGTGGTTCCCAGTCCTGGTGTTCGCTGGGGTAGTGCCGTCTGGATGGGGAGGTCCACCCGGGCGGGCTGTCCTTGCTGGCTCCGGTGGGTGTCCAGGCGGAGCCGTGTTTCAGGCGGTGGTGTCTGGGGCAGGGTTGGCCCAGGTTGGAGATGGCGGTGGTGCCTCCGTCGGCCCAGGCCAGGAGGTGGTCTGCCTCGTTGTCCAGTGAGTGGTTGTTGCAGCCGGGGAAGGGGCACCTGCCGTCGCGGAGGCGGAGCCATTGACGCTGCGCCTTCGTCAGGCGGTAGCTGGTCCGTCCGTTTTCCAGCGGGGCGCCATCGCGGGGGTCGGTCAGGACCCGGTAAAAGGAGCCGGCGCCGTCGGTGACCAGGCGGCGGGCCATGGACGGCGGGATCGGCCCGTACCCGTCCAGGGTGGCCGGTTCGGCGGTGGCGCCCAGCAGGGACAGGACCGGGACGGTGATCAGGACCTGCGCCCTCGGGGACGGGACACGTCCGGCGACGCACCCGGCCATGCCGCCGCCGGCCATTCCGCCCGCGGCGCAGGTGGTGTGGCTGGTGAGGAGCCAGCTGGCGGTGATGTCGGCGCGGAGCTGGGCCAGGGACCGGGCCTCGTCCGGGCCCTGGAGGGCGCGGGCGGCGGCGGTGCTCCGTTCCCAGATCCCTGCGGCGGTATCTGCCGGGAGGTAGGCCGAAAGCCAGGCCATGCCGTCCCGGTCCGGGAGGTACTCGACCCGCCGGTCCCCGGCGCTTTTGGTGTGGCGTTTTTCGATGCTGACCGGGTGGTGGCGTTCCCGCCAGGTGCGTGCCTTGGCCCGGAACCGGGACGCCACGAGGTCCCCGGCCCGGCAGCCCCGGGCGGGGGTCAGCGGCAGCGCCGTCGTCAGGGCCCGGCATTCGGACAGGAGGGCCCCGGCGGCCCGTTCGCTGACGGTCAGGACACAGGCGACCTCAGCGACCAGGGCCATCTCTTCGGCGGTGCGTTCCCGCGCGGACGCCGCCGGTGACGCCAGGGCCCTGGCCGCCTGCACGTATTCCGCGGCCAGCCGCACCTTCAGCGCCGCGGTCCGGGCTTCCAGCCGGGCCACCTCGGCCAGCCCGTCCAGGCAACCATCCGCCAGGCGCCGCAGCGGATCGGCGCCGCAGCGGATCGGCGCCGGGCAGCGGAACGGCGCCGGGCAGATCAGCGTGGTCCGCGCCCGCTTCGGTGAAGGCAGCAAGCGCAGCAGCGGACGCGGCGACGGCCGCCAGGGCCTCCCTGCTGTCCGCACTCCATCTCCATGCCACGTTGCCATCCACACCCCCATCCAATCAGCTGCCACCGACAGTATTGATGAAATTGCGTGGATTGCAGCGTTACCCTCGCGCAGGCCGGCTCCCGGAGAGGGTTTGCCTTCTAAACACGGCATCGACGGCACGGATATTGCTCAGCGGCACTGACTATTTCACATTGGAACACTTGTGCCCCGGATCACACCCCTATTTTGGGATAAGACGCAGTGGAGGCCATCACAGGGGGGTCCCGGCAATAAGAAAACAGAGCCCGGGCATGGCACCGGTCATTCTGGTCCGGAGCCGGTCTGCGACCAACTAAAGGACGACTCCATGACCACCAACATCTCGGGAATGCCTGACGCCGCTCCCGCCGGTTCCGGGGTCCCGGACCCGCTGCACGCCCTCTACACCGACTGGCCGCAGACCATGGCGACGACGCCTGACCTGAGCATGCGCCTGTTCCGTTCCATGTTCGACGAGTGGCACCAGCCTACTGTCGAGCCCGAGGGCGTCACCTACCGCGAGGACACCGTCGGCGGAGTCCCCGGCATCGGGTGCCCGCCGGAGGGTGCGGACAAGACCAAGGAGTGTACCGCTTCTCGTTCGACCCTGGGCTGCTGCAGGACGGGACCTGGGCGCACACCTACATCACCCAGCCCGAGATCCTCGAGTACCTCGAGGACGTCGTCGACCGTTTCGACCTGCGGCGCCACTTCCGCTTGGCACCGCGGTCACGTCCGCCATCTATCTCGACGACGAGGGCCTCTGGGAGGTCACCACCGACGCCGGAGACGCGTACCGCGCGAAGTACGTCGTCAACGCCGTCGGGCTGCTCTCCGCCATCAACCTCCCCAAGCTGCCGGGTATGGACTCGTTTGAGGACGAGATCACCACACCGCGGCGTGGCCCGAGGGCAAGGACCTCGTCGGCCGCCGTGTCGGCGTGATCGGCACCGGCTCCACCGGCCAGCAGGTTATCACGGCCCTCGCGCCGGTGGTCGACAAGCTGACCGTGTTCGTCCGGACCCCGCAGTACTCCGTCCCGGTCGGCAAGCGCCCCGTGACCACGGAGCAGATCGACGCGATCAAGGCCGATTACGAAGGGATCTGGACGCAGATCAAGGGCTCCGGTGTGGCCTTCGGCTTCGAGGAGAGCATCATGCCGGCGATGAGTGTCTCGGAGGAGGAGCGCCGCCGGGTCTACGAGGATGCCTGGCAGCATGGCGGCGGATTCCACTTCATGTTCGGCACCTTCGGTGACATCGCCACGGACGAGGAAGCCAACGAGACTGCAGCGTCCTTCATCCGTGCCAAGATCGCCAAGATCATCGAGGACCCGGAAACGGCCCGCAAGCTGATGCCGACGGGCTTGTTTGCCCGGCGCCCGCTGTGCGACGACGGCTACTTCCTGGTCTTCAACCGGCCGAACGTGGAAGCCGTCGCCATCAAGGAGAACCCCATCCGCGAGATCACGCCCAAGGGTGTGGTGACCGAGGACGGCGTCCTGCACGAACTGGACGTCCTGGTCTTTGCCACCGGGTTCGACGCCGTGGACGGCAACTACCGGCGCACGGAGATCCGCGGCCGCAACGGCCTGAACATCAACGACCACTGGGCCGGGCAGCCGACCAGCTACCTGGGCACCTCCACGGCGAACTTCCCCAACTGGTTCATGGTTCTGGGCCCCAACGGCCCGTTCACGAACCTGCCGCCGAGCATCGAGACCCAGGTCGAGTGGATCAGCAACACGATCCAGTACGCCCAGCGCAACGGGGTGCGGGCGATCGAACCCACGCCCGAGGCCCAAGCCGAATGGACCGAGACATGCCCCCAGATCGCCAACATGACGGTGTTCACCAAGGTCGAATCGTGGATCTTCGGCGCGAACATCGCGGGCAAGAAGCCCAGCGTGCTGTTCTACCTGGGCGGCTTGAGCAACTACCGCGCCGTCCTGGACGACGTCACGTCGCACGGATACCGCGGCTTCGAGCTGAAGTCGGCCGACCCGGCCGACCCGGCCGTCGCCTGACGCCGCATCCCTAAGTGGGGCGGCCGGGTGCCATCGAACCGATGGCACCCGGCCTCCTTCTCTTAACCACCATGCAGGCGCCACCATAGTTTGACAGCGCCGGTCATTCCATGGTTAGTGGGCAGGTTTTGTTGTTTACTGGTGGTATCTGCATTGTTGCAAGCGGAAAGAGGCAGATCACGAGGCCCGCGATCGTCAGGAGGAGGCCCGGACTGTTCGTGAGGGTTCGCAGGAGCGGGTCCGGGAAGCTGATCAACTGGATCCGGATGTTGATGCCGGCGGACGCCGGGACGCCCGGACCGAGGAGGGCCGGCCGGGTCCTGACGGAGGCGGCGGCCAGCCCGGCCGGCCTGCTCAGGGAACCGGGCCAGGATCAGACATCTCCGGCGATGGCCAGAGCAGCCGCAACCAGGGCGGGCCAGAGGATCAGCTGAGGCGGCCGCTCTGACCCGGTGGGATCAATTCCCTCCAAGGTGTGAATAATGACGCTGAAGCGTCAGTCAGATCCGGTATCGGAGGACAAAATGAGGGCCACGGTCAGAGTCATCGTCGGAATATTGGTGATCGTCTGGCTCGCGATCGGGGTCGCCGCGGCCGCGCAGCGCGGCTATTTCTCCGGGCAGCCGGCATCCTGCGCCTCGGTTGGAACTGTCGCGCTGACCATCGTTACGGGGCCGCTGAACTACACGGGCCTGAACCCCAAGATCGCCTGTGACATTCCCCAGCCATCGCAGTAAAACCAGGCCCGGAGGGCAGTCATCGGGCCGGAACCGGCCTCTTGTGGAGAGCCGCCGCCGGTAGGCCTGGATTGCGGAGCACCCACCGGGGCGCCGGTGCCGGTGTCATTGTTGAACGTTTCAAAGAAAAGGCAGGTAACGGTCATGAACATTCTTCTGATCATCGCAGTGATCCTCGCGGTGCTGTTCTTCTTCGGTGGCGGGCTGATTCCTTCTATGAACTTCCTGATCTGGGTTGGCGTGGTCCTGTTGATCCTCGCGGCCGTCGGCTTCTTCCGCGGGCGCAGGAGGACCTGAAAAGCCTGGCCGGAAGAGTCGGGGCCGCGCCGGGGGCGGGTTACATCCGTGCGAATTTGGCCTTCACCATCAGGTAAAGGCCGTAGCAGATCAGGCCGGCGCCGACGGCGGTCAGCATGTATACCCCGTAGGGCTGCTCGCGCAGCGCCTTCAACCCGCCATCCAGGCCAGTGGACTCCTGAGGGCGGGCGGAAACGGTGGCAATGATGAACAGCAATCCCACCAGAAACAGTGCGATGCCCTCGGCTATGTAGCCGACAACGCCCGGCCCCGTAATAACGGACCGGCCGGCGCCCGAGGGCGGCAGCCGCAGATCCTTCTTGAACGATGCCTTAAATCCAAGGACCACGAAGACAATGCCGACGACGGCGACCGCGGCCCCGATGGCGATCAGCAGGAACGGACCCCCGGGTGCTTTCATGATGGAGACCGTGAAATCGCTGGTGGACTGACCGCTGTTCTTGCTGTTTCCGCTCGCGGAGGCAGCAAACGTCAGCGCCATGACGGCGAACACGACCGCCTTGCCGCCTGCGGAAAGTCTGTTCCCCACCTTCCTCTTGGCTTCCAGCTGACCGTAGCCGAACACGGCGTTGCCGGTTTGCCAGAGCGCCAAAGCCACGCAGGCGGCGAATCCGGTCCACAGCAGCAGCAGTCCCTCGGGCTGTCCGGCGAGTTGGGCGACGGCGCCGCCTTGGTCCGCCTGTCCGGCCTTGCCGAAGGCCAGCTGGATGGCGACGGAGCCGGTCAGAACGTGCAACAGGCCGCTGACGGCAAAACCTGCCCTGGCGGCGATCACAAGGGCCCTGGAATTCGATGCCTCCTCGACCGCGTTCGCGGCGTTGTCCAGCTCCTTCTTCATTCCCGATCCTTCGTGCAAGCGAGCGCAGATGCCGTGGTGTGTAACACCCCAATTTTGTCACGTGGGTCCATGCTCATACAGGCCCGTTCTGAGCCAGCGAAGACATCCGGGGCACATGCTCCCGTGGCCGTGTGGAGCTGAGCGTAAACGTGCTAACCGTCGCCGTCGGTTTCGGTGTTCTTCGTGCCGCTGTCGTTGGGTTTGCCCGTGGTCGGCGGCTCGGCCGCCGCGAGACGGTCCGACTCTCGGGCCCCGATAACGGACTGGGCTCCACCTGATCCGGCTTCGGCAGGCGAAGGTCCAGGTGGTACGGGCCGGGCGGGAGTTGCAGAGCCGGTCACGGTCCGCTGCCCCTCGGTCATGGCGGGGTCATTGAACACCTGCTCGACGGGCGCCTCGCCCGACTTTGCCCGTTCCGGATGCGAGTGAACCCCTTGCGCTTTGGTGCCCGCCTCAGCGATATCGACCGCTTCTCCCACATCTGCACCGCTGTGGGAGCGATCGGCCAGGGCATCGGCCCCCGGTGAGGGGTGCGCGGCCTGCGGCGCAGCGTCCTGGCTGCCGAGTGGGTTCCGGGTCGTCGGCTTGCCTTTGCGCGTATCTGTTCCGGCCTTGCGCACCGGATCCACGGTACCGTCCGCACCGTAGTCACCCTCGGAGTACTGACCGATTTCCGACCCGGCCGTACGTCCCGGAGCCGTCCCGGCGTCGCCATAGTCGGCCGCCACGTAGCGCCCGGATTCCTTGGCCTGGTCTCCCAAGGGTTCGGGCAGACCGCCCTCACTGCCGGCCGCACCGTAATCACCTTCGATGTACTGGCCTTCCTCGTCCTCCGCGTGGCGGCCGCTCTGCACGCCGGCCTTGCCATAGCTGCCTTCGACGTACCGGCCTCGGAGTTCCCGTTCTTCTGGTTTCTTTTCCGTGGCCGCCTGATCCGCGGGCACTTCGGATTCGCTGCGGTCTTTCATGATCCTGCCCTCCCGAGACGAACTCATGCGTCTACTCCGGCGCAATTTAAGTCTAGCCAGAGCCACTGCGCCGCAACAGGGCGGCGGCGCCGGCCGGGACGGCGGCTTTGGCCGCCCGGCTGCAGCGAGGTGTGCAGGCGCCTCGCCGGTCTCCGGACACCTTGGAGAGTGGCATGCAGGCATATGTCGGCGCCGCATCTTGGCGCGGATCCTGGCCAGCCAGGAACAACCCGGTGATGATCGGCGAGACCGCCGTCGTCGAGGGCCTGGCCCGGGCGAATGTCCGCGGCGACGCCCGTCAAACGGAACTTATCAGTCACACAGCTTGGGCCTTGAAAAAAACCTCAGGGCCGGACGGTGCCTCAGTGATCTGTCCTGCTGCCCGACATAGGCAGAGGTGCGGTCCGTCCGGACCGCACCTCTGCCTTCTGGCTGCGTGTCTCAGTGTTTCTTGAAGACGTCTTTGATTTTTTCGCCGGCCTGCTTAAGCTCCGCTTTGACTTGTTCGTGTTTGCCCTCGGCCTTCAGCTGGTCGTCGCCGGTGGCATCGCCGGCGGCCGCTTTGCCCTTGCCGTGGAGTTTCTCGGCGGCGTTGTGGATCTTGTCACCCAAACCCATGGTCGTTCTCCTTATTTGGCCGCCCACGCGACGTGAATGCCGTGCAGGCCGACAGTTAATTGTAGTGACGGAACCGTCAAGAGTGGGTGCGATGGGCGATTGGAATATCCGATGGGTTAGGGGCGGAATGGGCAGTCATTACGGTCCCTTCATGACGGCCAGGGCCAGGACCTGCCGCTCATCATCGAGCCGGTGGCCGCCGACGGTGACGCCTTCGAGCAAGGGCCATCCGCGCCGGTGGCACGGAGGTCGTCGGGTACGGCGCGGAGCTGCAGCGCCGCTTCGGGCCCCGCATGAGCGCGGCGTGGGCGCTGGTGGACAACCACGAGTTCGTCTCGAGGGTCGCGAGCGACACCCTGACGGTGGACAGGCCGCTGTACCGTGGCGTCCGCGCCGCGATCCGCAGCTACGACCGGCCGGCGCGGCAGGCCTTGCGCAGCCGGACCGCGGTGGACCGGTGGCTCACCGCGCACGGGCTGCTGGACCGGATCCACGACGTCGAACAGGCGCTCGAAGCGCTCGCGGCGGACGAGCTTCCCATGCTCGACACGGCGGCGGCCGAGCTGCGGGACGTGCCAGCCGAACGCGTGCGCACCGCACTGCTGCTCCTCAGCGCCGCCGGCGCTGGTGAGGTGGCCCGCGCTGGCGCAGGGGCCGGCGCCATGGCCGTCGGCGCGGCGGCCGGGCGGGACGCGCACCAGCTCGCGGTGGCCGCCGAGCTCGCCTGCCTGGCGCTCGCCGCCCACGAGGACGTGCTGGATCCCGCACCTGCGGGAGGGGCACCGACCCGGTCCGCGAACCGCTTCGCCGTGTCCGCCGGCGACTATCTGCTCTTCCGGTCCTTCGGCCTGGCCGCGCAGCTCGGCTCCGGCTACGTGCAGCTTATGAGCCGTGCGAGCGCCGACGTGTGCGCCGGAACCCTCCTGCGGCTGCAAGGCATTCCGGAGCACCCGGGCCGCGGCGCGCCGGAGGACGAGGTCGCGCGCCTGACGACCGGCACCCTCTTCGAGCTCCCGGTGCTGCTGGGTGCCGCGCTCGCCGGCCCGGCACCGGGCACCGCCGCACGGACGGCCGCCGTCGGGCGCGCTCTTGGACTCGTCACAGCGGCCGGGCGCGCCCGTTCGCACGGTGCCGAGGCCGGTGGCGAGGAAAGGTGGGAGCGGGCGGTCCGGCAGCTCACCGCGGCGTGCGCGCAGTTGCCCGCTGGCCCGTCCGCGGACGCACTCCGGACGCGTACCGGAGCGACGTCAGCCGGTAACTCCCGGCCGCTGGCACTTGGCTGTTCTTGGGATGTCTGCGCAGCTATTCATAGCGGAGCGAGTCGATCGGGTTTTGGCGGGCGGCCCGCCAGGCCGGCAGGGTTCCTGCGATGAAGGCGATGGCCATGACCAGGAGGATGACCCCGGCGACGGAACCGGGGGCGAAGGCGAGAATATGCAGGCCGGCCAGGTCGCTGAGGGGCCCGCGGGCGAGGGCGCCGCTGACGGCGGTGCCGATCCCGATGGCGGCGGCGGAGCCGATGGCGCTTCCGAGGAAGCCGATGAATGCCGCTTCGGTGCTGAAGAGCCCGAAGACGGATCCGCTGCCCATCCCCATGGCTTTCATGAGGCCGATTTCCCGGGTGCGTTCCTGTACGGACATCAGCAGGGTGTTCACGATGCCAAAGCCAGCGGCGATCAGGGCGATGACGGCGAAGGCGTCAAGGACTCCGATGATCCCGCTGATGATGGTCTTGACGGTGCCGATCCGGTCATCGAGCGTCTGCGCGGTGTATCCGGCGTCGGCGAGCCTGTTTTTCATGTCCTTGATCTGCGCGGCGGAGGACGGGGCGAAGGTGGCTGTCGCAGCCGCCCATGCGGTTTTAGTGGTGGCCGCTGCTCCGGTGCCCTGGGCATCGGCAAGGGCGGTGGAGAGCGCTGTGTTGATGAAGGCACCGCCGCCGCCGAGCAGGGCGCTTTGTTCGATGCCGGTGATGCGGGCTGTGATGGGGTGGATCGTTCCGGTCGCGTCGGTGATGCCGATCGTGGCGTCCTGGCCGACGGCCTGGTTGTTGTCCGCGAATCCCAGCGGTGCCACGTAGCTGGCGGGAAGGATGAGCTGGGGTTGGGTGCCGGAATCGTCCAGGGCCGTGCCTGCCGCGAGTTGGGGCTGGGCTCCGGCGAGGGGGCTGACGGACAGCTGGTACTTCTCGCCGTCGTTCCATTGGACGTAGTCCGGGCTGAGCCGGGTGACCGGAGTGACCCCGGTGATGCCCGGGATGGTGCCGATCGTAGTAAGGTCGGCCTGGCCCAGGGCCTGCTGCGTTGAGCCGGGCCGCCCGCCGGCCGCGAGGACCCTGGTGCTGGGGTCGTATTTTTTCGGCCCCGAGGCGGGATTGCCGCTGGTGTCGGTCTTGGCGACGGTGAAGGTGCTGCTGGAGCCGACGGCGGCGACCTGGGTGTCGATGTAGTTGGAGATGCCGGTGCCGAGGCCGTTGGTGATGGTGAGCGTGAACGCGCCGACGAAGATGGCCAGGATGGTCAGTGACGTGCGCAGTTTGCTGCGGAAGCTGTTTGTAATGGCGGTCTTCAGGATTTCGAGCGGTTTCATGCCGCGTGCTCCTCGTCGGTGTTGATCAGCAGGCCGTCACGGATGTAGAGACGGCGGTTGAAGCGGGCGGCCAGGTCATGGTCGTGGGTGACGGTGATCAAGGTGATGCCGTGGTTGGTATTGAGGTCGAACAGGATGTCCTCGACGATGCGTCCGGTGGCGGTGTCCAGGTTCCCGGTGGGCTCGTCCGCGAACAGGACCTGTGGGGTGTTGACCAGGGCGCGGGCGATCACGACCCGCTGTTTCTGGCCTCCGGAGAGGTTGCCGGCCTTGTTGCGCGCCTTGTCGGCCAATTCGAGTTGTTCCAGGATGGCCATGCCGCGTGCGCGCCGTTCGCGGGTGCCGATGCCGGCGATCTTGAGCGGCAGGACGACGTTTTCCAGCACGCTGGAGGCCGGGTTCAGGAAGAACTGCTGGAACACGAAGCCGAACATGGAATTCCGCAGCGCGTTGAGCCTGCGTCCGTTCAGGGTCTTCGCGTCGGTCCCGTCAACGAGGATCTCGCCGCCACCGGGGGTGTCCAGCAGAGCGAGAAGGTGCATCAGGGTTGATTTGCCGGAGCCGCTTTTACCCACGATGGCCACGGAATCGCCGCGGGCGATCTCCAGGGAGACGCCCTTGAGGGCATCGAAGCGGTCGGGGCCGCGCCCATAGGTCTTGATCAGGTCGCGCGCGGCGAGGATTGGTTCAGACATGGGGGTTTCCAATCAGGAGTCGAAATCGGGCGTGGGCTTGGGTGTGCGGAAAAGGGAATCGCCGGGACGGCTCAGGAGCGGCGGCGTGGTCAAAATCGGGATCAGACGCCGGGCGGCAGCAGTCCGATGGAGATCCGTGCCGCGGCGTCGAGGATGTCCTCTTCGCCGGCGTCGAGATCGCGGGCTGCCATGCCGGTCATATTAATGATGAGCAGGGCGAAACGCACCCGGAGCTGGTCTTCGACGCTGGCGTCCGGAGGGGTCAGGATAGCGAACAGTTCACCGACGACGGCGGCCATACCGCCGGGCTGTCCGGGTTCGCCACGGATGTCGCGGACCAGGCGGTAGTTTGCGCCGAGGAAGCGGAACATCCGCAGGCCCTGGTTGTGCATGATGGCCGACCAGCGTCCGAGCACTTCACGGCGCAGGTCCGGGCCGGGCTCCTGTGCACGGGCCCATTCCACCAGGGCGGTGACGTCGGCCAGCATGGCCTCGATCAACGCCCGGACAATGGCTTCCTTGCTGGTGAAGTGGTAATAGAGAGCAGCCTTGGTGATGCCCAGCTGCTCTGCGATCTGCCGCATCGACGTCGACTCGTACCCCTGGTCAGCGAACAGCCGCAGGGCAACGGACTGGATCTTCTCCCGCGTCCCGCCTGCTTCGGATGCACCCGCTGCTGTTTCCCTCATCCGTGCGACCGCTGCCTTCCTAGGTGACTCCGCCAGCCGGAAGGCTTGATTACTAACCGGCCGGTAAGTACCATGCTAACCGTGCGGTAAGCGGACCGCAAAACAACTTCCGGAGGACACCAGGCATGGATGCTGAGAGCCAGCTCGGGCAGGCCCGACTTTCGCCCCGACAGATTGTCACTGCGATGAGCGGGCTCATCATCGCGATGCTCCTGGCGCAGCTGGACAATATGATCGTTGCCCCGGCGTTGCCGACCATTGTGGGGGAGCTCGGTGGCATGGAGCACCTGGCCTGGGTCACCACCGGGTACGTGGTGGCCTCCACCGTGGCCACCCCGATCTGGGGCAAGCTTGGGGATATCTTCGGCCACCGGGTGACCTTCATGGTCTCGATCGTGGTGTTCCTGGCCGGATCTGCGCTGTGCGGGATGAGCCAGGACATGACTGCGCTGATTTCCTCCCGGGCGTTCCAGGGCCTCGGCGCCGGGGGATTGATGGTCGGCATCATGGCAGCGATCGGGCTGATGGTTCCGCCGCGGGAACGCGCCAAGTACCAGGGCATCATGATGGCCGTCATGCCCCTGGCCATGATCGGCGGACCCCTGCTCGGTGGATTCATTACCGACCATGCCTCCTGGCGGTGGGCTTTCTACGTCAACCTGCCGCTGGGCATCATCTCCCTGATCGTGTGCTGGTTCACCCTCAAACTGCCCCAGGAGGCGCGGAACGCAAAGGTGCGCATCGACTGGTGGGGATCGGCGTTGCTGAGCATCTGGATCACCGCCCTGGTGCTCATGCTCAGCTGGGGCGGGAGCCAGTATGAATGGAATTCTCCGGAGATCATCGGACTCGGCGCGACCGCCGTCGTGGGACTGGTCGCATTCCTGTACATCGAAAACAAAGCCGCCGAACCCGTCATCCCGCTTCGTCTTTTCTCCAGCCGCAATTTCTCCCTGGCCAACCTGCTCGGTTTCGTCGTCGGGTTCGCCATGTTCGGCGGGATCACGTTCCTGCCCCAGTTCCAGCAATACGTCCAAGGCCAGTCGGCGACGGGCAGCGGGCTGCTGCTGATGCCCATGATGCTTGCTGCGATGGTGGTTTCCCTGGCCGGCGGACAGCTCATCACGCGCACGGGGCATTACAAGGCCCTCCCCATCGCCGGGGCTGCCCTGATGGCGGCGGGCCTGTACTTGTTCTCGACCATGGGTCTGGACACGCCGGCCTGGCTCTCCGGGATCTACATGGCGGTCCTCGGCGCAGGCATGGGCTGCATGATGCAGACCACGAACCTCATCGCGCAGAACAGTGTCCACATCAGGGACATCGGGGCCGCCACCGGCACCAGCACTTTCGCCCGGAACATGGGCGGATCGCTGGGCATCTCGGTGCTCGGGTCGATCTATGCCAGCCGCCTTGCCGACACGATGGGCAAGCCTGCTGCCGGCGGAGTCCACCCCAGCGGCCAGATCACCCCCGCAACACTGCACTCGCTACCGCCCGCCGTCCAGGACCTCTTCAAACATGCCGTCACCAGCGGCATCCAGGACGTCTACCTCTGGGCATCGATCATCGCGGCGGCCGGCTTTGTGCTTGCTTGGTTTATCAAGCAAGTCCCGCTGCGCGGGTATGCCCCGACGCCGGCGGAGGCCGCCGAAGCGACCGCCGAAGAACTCGCCGTCTAGGGCAGGCGTACCAGAACGCGCCGGAGGTGATCAGGGCCAGGGTCAGGGCCCGGCGGCCGTGCGGTGCCGACGCCGGCCTCTTCCGGTCGCCAGCGGCCTACAGGAATGTGGAGAGCAGCAGGGTCAGGAGCAGACCCATGACGGAGATCAGGGTTTCCATCACCGACCACGTCTTTATGGTTTCCCAGACGGTCATGCCGAAATATTCCTTGACGAGCCAGAAACCCGCATCGTTGACGTGGGAGAAGAACAGGGAGCCCGCGCCGACGGCGAGGACCACCAGCGCCAGTTGGGCCGGTGGCAGTCCGGATGCGAGAGGCGCCACGATGCCTGCGGCGGTCACCGTTGCCACCGTCGCGGATCCTGTGGAGACGCGGATCAGGACGGCTACAATCCAGCCCAGCATCAACGCCGAGAGGCTCGCCGCCGCGGCGACTTTGCCGATGGCGGTGCCGGTGCCGCCGTCCACCAGTACCTGTTTGAAGCCGCCTCCGGCGCCGACGATGAGCAAGACGCCCACGATGGGCAGCAGGCTGGCCCCGATTTTCTTGCCCAGGGTTGCTGCGGAGAAGCCCACCGCCGTTCCGAAGGTGGCCATGGCCAGCAGCACGGCGATGAGCAGGGCCACGACGGGGTCCCCGAGGATGCTGAGCACGTTGTACAGGGCGCTGTGAGGGTCCACCCAGAGGTCCGCGGCGGCCCGCAGCAGCATGAGCACTACCGGGGACAACACCGTGGCCAGTGTCCAGCCGAAGGACGGGGACCGCGTCGCCTCCGGATCCTGGGAACCCTGCCGCGGCTCGGAGGACTGTGGTTCCTGCTGCTGGTGCGTGGCCTGTTGCCCGTTGCCTGCAGTTTGTGTGGCGCTTCCGGGCGTGGTGGTGCCTGCGGTTTCCCCGACGAAAGCGAGGCCGGCCCCGGCTGCGCCGATGGGGACCCAGCGGGCGGCAAGACGGCTGAACAGTGGGCCGCAGACGGCTACGACCGGAATGGCGATCAACAGGCCCAGGGCCAGGGTGATGCCGATGTCGGCGTGCAGGAGGCCGATGGCGGCCACCGGGCCGGGGTGCGGCGGAATGAATCCGTGCAACACGGACAGACCCGCCAGAGCGGGGATGGCCAGCAGCATGGCCGGTCCCCGCGAGCGGTGGACGGCGAGCATAACGACCGGGACCAGAAGGACCAGTCCGACTTCGAAGAACATGGGAATGCCGATGATGCCCGCGATGAGCGCCATCTTCCACGGCAGTGTGGCCGCCCGCCCGCGCAGCAGGGTGTCAACGATCTTGTCGGCGCCTCCCGAATCGCCGAGCAATTTGCCAAGCATCGCTCCGAGGGCGATCAGCACGCCCACGTATCCGAGCACGCCGCCCACACCGTTTTCGTAGGATTTTGTGACGTCGGGTAATGAAATGCCGGAAAACACGCCGACGAGAAGGGAGCTGATGGTCAGGGCCAGGAACGCGTGGAACTTGGCCCAGATGATCAGGACAACGACGAGGACGATGCCCAGGGCGGCGACAATGAGGACCTGGGTATCGTGGGCCACCCAGGGATCATGGATCTTGTCGGTGGTCGAGTCGGCCAGGATGCTGAAGCCGGCGGTCAGGGCGCGCATGGGGGATTCTCCGTTCCGGCTCGGCGGTCCAAGCCCAGTTCATCGACAATTCCTTGGAGGACTTTTTCCGGTGGGGCTCCGATATCGATCCGGATGAACGGTTCATCCGGTGCCGGCTCTTCCAGGGCTTCGAACTGGCTCGCCAGCAGCCCCGGTGGCATAAAGTGGCCCCGGCGGACCGCGAGCCTGGCTGCGATCGTCTCGGGTGTGCCGGCCAGGTAGACGAATACGACGCCGGCGCCACGGCGGTTGAGGACGTCTCGATAGGAGCGTTTGAGGGCGGAGCAGGTGATGACGCCGTCGGAGCCGGAGTCGAGCTGCGTACCGATCCAGGCCGCTACCTTCTGAAGCCACGGCCAGCGGTCCGCGTCGTCCAGAGGGTGGCCGGAACGCATTTTGTCCACGTTTGCCTGCGGATGCAGCTCGTCTCCCTCTTGGAATTTCCAGCCGTACCGCCTGGCCAACAGTGCACCAACAGTCGTCTTTCCACAGCCCGAAACACCCATGAGGACCAACACCCTGGGTGCCATCGATTCCCCGGCCGCACGGTTCATGAGGCCATGATGGCACCCGGACAAAGGATTGTCTGCAGTACGTCGCTAGCCATCTCCAACAGACGGGTGAAACTTCCGTCCGGCCAGTTGTGCGTGCCCTGCGGGTGCCTCCTGGTCCACGTACAGCGCTCTATTGTCTGAGCCCATGTCGGGACTTACGGCACATTCCAGCCGGCGCGGGTTCCATGAGACTGGGGAAGGGAAGGCAGGAGGCCTCGTCATGACTGTTCTAGTTGCTTTTGCAAGTGCGCTGGGGTCCACCCGGGAGATAGCCCAACATGTAGCCTCCCGAATGGCGGTTAACCTGGGCGAGGTCGAGTGCCGGTCCGTGGAGCAGGTCGAGTCCGTCTCCGGCTACGAGGCTGTTGTGGTCGGCAGCGCCATCCACAACCAGGCGTGGCTGCCCCCGGTTTCACAGTTTTTCACCTGCCATGCGCCCGAACTGGCCAAACTGCCCGTCTGGGCCTTCAGCGTGGGGATGGCTGACGCCCTGCCTAAGCCGTTTCGCAGGCGCGCTGCGGCAGTGCAACAGGAGCGTCTGGCAGGGGTTCTGTTCAAGAAAGTCCCGCTTCGCGGCCACAAGGTCTTCTCCGGTGTCTACAAGGCCGTCCAGATGCCGGCACCCCTCCGGGTCTTGTTCCGGCTCATCGGGGGCCGCTTCGGAGACTTGCGGGACTGGGCGGCTGTCGACGCCTGGACCGATCAGATTACAGCCCAACTTGCCAAACCTGCTTCACCCGCGTCTTCCGGCAGCGTCACGCCGTAGTTTGGCCTCAATGCCGCCGTCCTCCCTGGAGTAATTCGGGCGGCCGGCGACGGGGTCGATTCCGGTCTCGGCGGCTCTCCACCCTGTCCCTACATCCAGATTGCTGTTCGGTGCGTGATTATCGGGCATGCCCCGGCTAGAGTGGAGTCCGGATGTATCTCGGGAGGGAAGGGTGGCGATCGGCATGGGTGCCCCGTTGCGTTTCCCCCGTGCCGTTGCGGTGACCGCGGCGGTGTTCGCCCTGGCCGCCGGAGCCCATGTGCTGGCCGGCGGCGAACTGCCCGGGCCGGGCATTGCGGTGGGCCTGCTGGTGCTGGTTCTGGCGCCGGTGATGGTCCTGACCAGGATCAGGATCACGGCGCCGGTGATGGCCGTGCTGCTCGGGGCCGGCCAGCTGGCCCTGCATGAGGCCTTCGATGCCTTGTCGGTTTCGTCAGGATTCGCTGCCGGGTCCGGCGGGCATCTGCATGGAACCGTGCCCGTGCTCCCGCCGGCGGGGGCCCTGATGCCGGAGCACACCGCTGCGCCCGGGGCACTGATGCTGGTCCTGCACGCCGCAGCGACCCTGGCCACCGCACTGCTCCTGGCCCGGGGCGAGGCAGCCCTGTGGGCGCTGGCAGCCTGGCTGCGCCCCCTGATCCGGCTGCTGACGGCCGTGCTCATTCCTGACTGGCCCCACCTTCCGGCGCCGCACCTCATCGTCATTCCTTCCCGGTGGAGAAGCCTCCGGCTGCCGGCCCGGCGCGGCCCGCCGTGCGCCTGCCCCGCTCCCTGAGCGGCACAGCCACACCCACGCGCCCGTCCGCCCGGACCCTGGCCCTATCCCGGGGCAATCCGTTGCCGGTGCCCGGCCGCGTGGTCCCCTCTCCCGCGCCGCCGCGTCAGCGGCCCCTTGGCGCACCCCCTTTTTTTGTTGGAAGGCATGTTCATGAAAACCTCAATCCGCCGTACCCTCAAGACCGTCACCGCCGCGACCGCGACGGCGGGGCTGATCGCCCTGGGCGCCACCGCCGCCTCCGCCCACGTCAAGGTCGACCCCGACGACACCGGCGCGAACGGCTACTCGCACCTGACCTTCAACGTCCCGAACGAATCCCCGACCGCGAAGACCAGCAAACTCGAGGTCACGCTGCCCACCGGGACCCCGTTCACCTCCGTCTCGGTCAAGCCCGTCGAGGGCTGGACCGCGCAGGTCATCACGAGTGACCTGCCCAAGCCGGTGACCGTGTCCGGCACCACCGTCACCAAGGCACCGGGCTCCGTGGTCTGGACCGCGGACGAGGCACACCAGATCGGGCAGAACCAGTACCAGGCGTTCTCGCTGTCCGTGGGCAAGCTCCCCGCAGCCGGGACCGTCGTGACCCTGCCCGCGGCGCAGACCTACACCGACGGGACCGTGGTCAACTGGGACGAACAAGCCGCCGAGGGCCAGCCCGAGCCCAAGCACCCGGCCCCGTCCTTCACCACCACCGCCGAAGACGGAACCGGGCCCACGGCCTCCGCGTCCCCGGTGGCCGCCGCCCCCGCGAGCCAGACCTCCGAGGTCTCCGGCAACGGGGAATCCGTGTGGGGCACCGTCCTGGGCGGCGCCGGATTCGTCCTCGGCGCAGCAGCGCTGGGCCTGGTCCTGGCCGGCCGCCGCACCCGCACCGCCAAGTAATCACCAACGCCTCCGGGGCCGTGGCGGGACGCACCTCATCCCGCCACGGCCCCCGGAGGCCCTACGGCCCTCCGACGCCCCGAGGCGCCGGCCGCCGAAAGGACCCACCCGTGAAAACCCCACCCCGTCACCGTTCCGGATACCGGGCCGGCCGTTTCCTGCTGACCCTGGCCACGGCCGCGTTCCTGATGGTTCCCGCCGCGGCGGCGCAGGCCCACGACGCCCTCGAGACGACCGACCCGGCCAACGGGTCCGTTGTCGGCACCGTTCCGGCAACGATCGGCCTGACCTTCAACCACACCCCGATCGCGATCGGATCCGTGGTCCGCGTCCAGGACCCCACCGGCACCGACCAGGCCGACGGGCCCGTGGCGATCGTGGACAACCATGTCAGCCAGGCGGTCAAGACCGGTGCCCCGGAAGGGAAGTACACGGTGGTCTGGCGGGTGGTGTCCTCCGACGGCCACCCCATCGACGGAACCTTCACCTTCACCGCCGGCAGCGCCGGCGCCGCCAACACGGCCGCCGCCGCAACGCCGTCGGCGTCCCCGTCTCCAGCCCCGGCAGATACCAGCGGGGCCGTCCCGGCGGGACTGATCACAGCGGGAGCCGTCGCTCTCTTCCTGGTGATTGCGTTCGTCGCGCTGTCCATCATCATCAAGCGCCGGCTCCGCGGCCCGGAATCCCGCAGCTAAATCCGCGCTCAGCGGGGGCCGGGTCCTTCCGGCGGGTTGAAGGCAGCCGACCATTTTTCCTCGATCCGCCCGTACCGCCAGACTGCCAGGGCAAGGATCCAGGTCAGGACGAAGAGCCCGACGATGGCGTAGCCGGCGTTGTTCAGGTCCACCTGTCCGATGGCGGCCAGCGGACCGGTGGTGATGCCGGCTTTCTCGTCCAGGATCGAGATGAGTTCGATGCTGCCGATGATCAGGGCCACCGCCACCGAGAGTGCGGTGATGACCAGGTTGTAGTAGATCTTGCGCACGGGCCGGGCGAACGCCCATCCGTAGGCGAAGTTCATGAAGCACCCGTCAAGGGAGTCCAGCAGGCTCATCCCTGCCGCGAAGAGCACCGGCAGCGTCAGGATCGCGTACCAGGGCAACGCGAACGCGGCGGCGCCTCCGGCGAGGACTAGCAGGCTGACCTCGGTGGCGGTATCGAAGCCCAGGCCGAACAGCAGCCCGACGACGTACACCTGCCAGGGCCGGGTGATGACCCGGGTTGCGCGGCCGAAGAACCGGTTCATCAGCCCCCGGCTGTTCAGTTTCTCCTCCGGTGCGGCCTCGTCATAGCCAGGGCTCGCATTCCTGCGGACAGCAGCAGGCACAGCCCGAAGACGATGTTGGAATGTCCGAGCGAAAACCAGAATCCCACCGACAGCGGCCGGTTGCCGTCCTGCATGAGCTTGCGGGTGGTGTTGTCGATGGCCGCGATGTGGTCCGCGTCGAAGGCATGCCGCAGGCCTAGGATATAGGCGGTGACGCCGAGTCCGATCCCGAAGGCCTGGTCCGAACCCAGCGGGAGGTGCTGGGGTGCCACCACCCAGGCGAGCACACCCCAGCCGGCCCCGTGCAGGGCGATGACGACGCCGGCCATGGCCCCACCGATGCCCATTCCCGGCCGGTGAGTGCCTTTCCGATCCTCCCGAAGGATGAAGTCCCGGAACGGGTGCCGGTATTCACAGTTGACCTCCGGGTTCTGCCGCAAAGGGCGGACGGTGACTGACATTCCAGGCCTCAACGGAAGTGCATGCCGAGAGAATCAGCCTAACGGGGCCGGGCCGTCGATAAGGGAAATGTCAAAAACTGGCATGCTGCCCTCAGAGTCAGTAGCGTCATGGCAACAACCCATTCGTCAGCAGGCAGGTGCATCATGGGCAAGAACAGCAAGAACCGGCGCACGGGAAAGGGCCCCGCGGCGAAAAGCGGGCCCGGTTCCCAGGCCTCGGGGTCCGTTTCCCTGAGCGCCTTCCGTGCCGGCCGTGCCTTGGACGCACTCACGCCGGCTTTCGTCCAATGGTTCGACGACGGCTCACCAGGCGCCGCCACTGCCGCTTTGGAATACCTGAAGCAGGTGGAAACCGTCCTGGGCCGTTACCTGGACGGCACTCCTGCGGCAGAGGTGACGGGCTTCGAGCCTGTTGCCCTGGCGATCGCGATCTCCGAGGAATTCGCTGCCACGGCCGACGCTCCCGCCGCCGGGGTGGCCGACGTCGAGAACGCGGTCTTTGCCGTCGACGCCGTCCACGCCTACGTCGAATTCCTGTCCGAAACGGGCCGCTGGAGCGGGTCTCCGGAACAGCTGGCTGGCGTCGTGGACTTCTTCGAGACCATCGCGGAGGACGACGACGGACCGGGTTACCTCGAGGTGCCGGACATTCCCGAAGCAGAAGCCCTGAAGGTCTTCTCCGGGCTGCCGCTGATCCGGCGGGCCACGGCGCTGCTTCGGTGGATTGGAGACGGGAAGCCTGTCACCGGAACCGGTGCGCTGCGCCTGCGGGATATTGAAGCGGCGGCTGCCTGCGTCGGGGTGACCGTCAGAGGCGGCACCAAGCGGGCAGATTCCGCGCTGCCGGGCACTGCGGGTCCGGCGGACTCCGTACCGACGGTCCGGAGCATGTACGAGGTGCCGCTGCTGGCGCAGATGTGGTCCGCGCTCGAAGCCGCCGAGCTGATTGAGATCAGGTCAACAAAGGTGGTGCCGTTCGAGGACTGCGAAGGCTTCCTGACCGGCGGTCCTTCGGAACAGCTGGACGAGTTCTCGATGTTCACCTCGTGCTTCCTGACGGAGGCTGTGCTCCGCCACGATCCGGCGCAGCCCTGGGAAAGGATCATCGCCGGCCTGCAGGCATCGATCCTGATGGCGGCGGCCACGCCGGAACCGCCCCTGCTGGAACGCGTCCTGGCCGCCGCGGATCACGCGCCGGACGCCGAGAAGAGGATGGCAGACGCCCTGACCCGCGTGGCCGTGGGCCGGCTGGAAGCCCTCGCCGAACTGGGGCTGCTGGCCATCGACACTCATTTCCGGGTGCCGCCGGCGCTCATCCGCTGCGTGGCGGACACCTTCGACCACGACTGGGTGATGGCGGAGCTGGGCCTCGGCGAAGCCCCGGACGAGGCGGATGTCGAGCCGGGAGCTGCTGAGGCAACAGCCTTCGCGGCGGAACCGGCGGAACCGGCGGAACCGGCGCCGGCAGCGCCGCAGCAAGGTGCCCAGCCGGTTCTGCAGCTGAAAATCATGCTGAAAGGCTCAAGGCCGCCCATCTGGCGGCGGGTCCTGGTCCCGGCCGGCATGCCGCTGCCTCAGCTGCACGCGGTGATCCAGGCACTGTTCGGCTGGCTTGACTACCACCTGCACCAGTTCCAGACCGGAGGATTCCGCGGCCCCACCTACGCGCCGGTGGGCCCGGACGCCGAGGATGCTTTCTACGGCGAGCCTTCCCGCGACGAATCGAAGGCGACCGTCGGTCAACTGCTGCCGGCGGTGGGCACCACCATGACCTACACCTATGATTTCGGCGACGACTGGGAGCACGCCATCACGGTGGAGAAAATCCTGGTGGACGACGACGGCGTCGGGCAGCTCCCGCGGTGCACCGCTGGCCGCGGTGCCGCGCCCGCGGAGGACAGCGGGGGCACCTGGGGCTGGGCGAACATCGTCCAGGCCGTCAACGATCCACGCCACGAGGAGCACCAGGAATACCGGGAATGGCTGGGACTCCGGCCCGGCGAGACCTTGGACCCCAAGGCTTTCGACGTGGAAGAGGTCAACGAGGACCTGGCAGATCTCTTCTGAGGCCTGCCGCTCCAGATCCCAGCTCCATTCGAATACGTGCAGACCTCCGCGGTGGGCAGCCCATCGCGACAGACGCAGCGCGTGTTGTTCGCCAGCGCGGAGGCCTACCCGTTCGTCACGGTGGGCGGCCTGGCGGACGTCAGCAGCGCGCTGCCGAAGTGGCTGGCCGAGCTCGGCTTCGACGTCCGCCTGCTGATCCCGGCGTATCGAGGGCTCGGCGGGAGCCCGGTGCTGACCTTCGCGTTCCGTTCGGCCCGGTCGCGGAGCGCGTCGTAGTCCGCCGGCTGCCGCCGCTGGGCGGAGTGGACGTCTTCAGGCTCGGCTTTCCAAGGTGGTTCGACCGCGAGGTCCGGTACAGCTACCAGGACGGCGACGTCATGCCGTTCGTGCTGTTCTCCAAGGCAATCACCGCACTCGCGGCGCTGGACGCTTGGCGTCCGCACGTCATCCGCTGCAACGCACCTGGACTGCTCTCCGAAGGATCTGGAGATCTGCTGAATCCCCGAACGGGTGTGTGGGACACCGGGCGCCTGGCCGGGGTACTGACCGGCCCGACGCTGCCCCAACAGAGGTTATCGGTACGTCCTGCTCGACGACCGGCTCCTATGTCCCACCGACGGCGCCCACGGGGGCAACGACAGGGAGGACTTCGACGGCGCCGATCCGGCCAGCCCTCCTCGGCGGAAGAGGTCGAGAAGGCCGCCCGCGACGCCCAGGCCCACGGCTTCGTGCAGGGCTGCCCGGTCCTCGTGCTCGACGAGCCGACGACCGGTTTGGACGCCCGTTCCGAGGACGCGGTGATGCGGGCGCTTCGGGAGGTCACCACCGGGCGGACCACGGTGATCATCACGCACCGGATCGCGGCCGCGATGGCCCGCTTATGCGGCCGGCAGTGTTCCGCGCCCGCTTCCACCTGCACGAGCAGTGGAACGCAGAGGAATGTGTGACGGAACTGGACACGATCGCCAAGCGCGGGAGCCATGGCGTCATCCCCAAGGCCCCGGACGTGCCTTCCATCACGGCCGCCGTCGACCGGCTGGCACGGGCGGGGATCCCGGTGGTCACCCTGGTTACCTGCCGGCATCAGCGAAGCATTCGACGCTGCGGGCCGCCGCCCTACAGTGTTCATCGGCCACGACCTCGCCCCGGACAACGTGGCCTTACTGCGCGAGGGAAGAATGAGTGCGGTGCTGCACCACGACCTGAAGCAGGACATCCAGAGATGTTGCCGCATCATCATGCAGACCCAGGGCGCCCTGGCAGACGGCGATGCCGGCGAGCCCTCCAAGATCGACGTCATCACACCCTTCAACATCCCGCCCGGGGCCCTATCCGGTGCCGGGGCTTCCATGCAAGCATGGGGGCTCAGAGCCAATACACGGTAAGGGGACTGAATTGAAATCCAACGAACTGCTGCTGGACGCCTTCGGCCGGATCCATGACACCGTGGCCGCCACGCTTGGAGGGCTCGACGTCCAGTCCCTGGTCCGTCGGCCTGCGGGCAACGGAAACTCGATTGCGTGGCTGATCTGGCACCTCGGCCGGGTGGAGGACGCGCAGCTCGCCTCCGCCGCCGGCCTGGAACAGGTCTGGACCGCCCAGGGGTTCGCCCGCCGCTTCGACCTGCCGCTGCCCGAACGCGACACCGGTTACGGCCATTCGACCGACAAGGTCGACGCGGTGCAGGCCCCGCCGGCGCTGTTGGCCGAGTACTACGACGCCGTCCACCGGCAGACCGTGGAGTTCGTGAAGACTCTCGGCGACGGGGACTTCGACCGGATCGTCGACACCCGGTGGGACCCGCCGGTCACCCTCGGGGTGCGGCTTGTGAGCATCATTGCCGACTGCCTCCAGCACGTGGGGCAGGCCGCATACGCCAAGGGCTTGAACCCCGCGCACGGTGAGGGGGGCCGGACGCCAGCCGGAGGGCGGGACTGACTCCCGTCCTCCGGCTGGAGGGATGCCCGGCCGGATGCGCAGCAGCCTCAGTTGGCCGTCCGCACCGGAGCCGGGCTACCAGGTGCGCGCGTGCTGGTTGCCGTCGTTCATATGCCGGTGACCCAGATTGTCAAACCAGCCGTCCTTGTCGTGCCGGAAACCGTCGCGACCGATCCACCACCCGTTGAAGTCGTCGTCGGAACGCCAGTTACCGTTGTCGTCACGCCAGCCCGATCCGTCGGACCAATCGTGCCAACGGTTCTGCGCGTCCCACCAGCCATGCTGGCTGTCGTGCCGGTTGTTGTCCTTCATCTGGTGGCGGATGTTGTTGGAAGAGTTGTGGTCCCAGCTTCCGGCGGTCGGGGCGGCCGCGCTCGCCGGCAGGGCGCTTGCGCCCAGGCCCAAGGCCAGCGTCGCCGTGGTGGTGCCGAGAACACGCATGATCTTGTTCATTGGGATAGTCCTTAAGTGGGGGTGGTAGTCGTGTGAATCACGCCACCGCTGATACCCCAACGATAGGAAGAAGGCCAGCAGCGGCCCTAGGCTTCCGTACCTTGCGAAGGTTATGAGTCATCATTCATGTTTTGAGCCTTTAGCTCACCGGCACTCTCCTTTCAGATGCTTCCTTCAATCCAGCTGTGGGCTCTATCACATAAACTGGGGAAGGTGAGGATCCCGGGTCGGCGGTTAAAATCGAAGCCGCTCGCATCACAGATTCTGGTGTGGGTGCTGTGCATCCTGTTGCTGACCGTCGCCGGCGGGGCGTTCCTCTATGACCGGATCAGCAACCACACCATTGAAAACCAGTACCGACTGCGTGCCCTGGCGATAGCCACGACTGTGGCCCAGATGCCCGACGTCGCGGCAGCCCTGCAAACCGGGGACCCGTCCCGGTCGATCCAGGCGGTGGCAGCCTCCGTTCAGTCCCAGGCGCATCCGGACTACGTCATTGTCACCGACCGGAACGGCGTCCGGTTCGCCCACCCGGACCCGGACCTCATCGGAACGGTCGTGCACGAGCCCCTGGAAGTACGGGATGGCCAGACTCACGTCGGCACGGAGCCCGGCCGCCTGGGACCGTCGGCCAACGCCAAGGCGCCCATCCGTGCGGGCGACGGCAGCGTGATCGGTCAGGTATCAGTGGGTATCCTGGAAACAACCGAAGACAAGGACCGGGGGCAGCAGACCTGGCTCATCGCCGGCTATTCGGCAGTGGTATTGCTGATCGGTGCCTTGGGCTCGCTGCTGCTGGCGCGCCGGATCAAAAGGGTGACCTTCGACCTCGAGCCGGCCGAGATCGCCTCCTTGCTGCAGGACCGCGAAGCGCTGCTGCACGGCATCCGCGAGGCGATGATCGGCGTCGACGACGGCGGCCGCGTCACCGTGATCAACTCCGAGGCGCGCCGCCTGCTGCATCTGGACGGGAGCATCCTCGGCGAACGGCTTGAGGACCTCCTTCCGGCGGGGAGGCTCCTTTCGCTCCTCACCGGAGAGCTTGCCGGCACCGACCAGGTGGTGATCACCGAGGACGCCCTGCTGGTGGCCAACCGGATGGCAGTCAGCCAGGGCGGAAGGAGCATCGGCGCCGTCGTGACGCTGCGGGACCGCACCGAGGTCGAGGGCCTGGTCCGGGACCTGCGCTCGGTCCGGGGCCTGATGGAAGCGTTGAGGGCGCAGGAGCATGAGTACGCGAACCGCCTTCATGTCGTGGGCGGACTGCTGGAGATGGGCGACGTGGACCAGGCCCGCCGGTTTGTCTCGGGGATTTCGGACACCTCGCGTTCCCTCGGCGAGGGCCTGCGTTCCCGGGTGGAACCTCCGGAACTGGCGGCCCTGCTGCTGGCCAAGATCACGGTTGCCGCGGAGCAGGACGTACACGTCACGGTCACGGATGATTCACAGCTGCGGCAGCCGTTCCTGGACACCCAGTCGCTCCTCACCATCATCGGAAACCTCCTGGACAACGCCGTCGACGCCGTCGCCGGGCAGGCCGCACCCCGGCTCGTCATGCTCCAGCTCGATGATTCCGCCGGCATCTTCATCTCCGTAACAGACAACGGGCCCGGCATCCCGGCGGAGATGCTCGGTGATGTGGCCATCGACGGGTTCACCACAAAGGAGCAGCGTCCCGGCATCCGCCGGGGCATCGGACTGGCGCTCGTTGCCAGGATCGTGCACCGGGCCGGGGGGACATTGGATGTCTTCCCCGGGCCGGGAGGACGCTTCGAGGTCTGGCTGCCCGAGCCTGAGCCTGGACATCCGCTCCACGAGCCCGCGTCGATGGGGGAGGGACCGGCATGATCCGCACCCTGGTGGTCGATGACGACTTCCGTGTCGCCCGGATCCACGCCGCCCGGGTGGACAGGATCGAGGGATACGAATGCGTAGGAGAGGCCCACACCGCGGCGGCCGCGCGCGCAGCCATCGCAGAGCTCAAACCGGATCTCTTGCTCCTTGACGTCTATCTGCCGGACGAGGACGGGATCAGCCTCCTCCGTTCACTCCAGGCGCGCGGGGAGAATATCGACGCGATCATGATCACGGCGGCCAGGGACCTGGCAACTGTGCGTGCCGCCATGCGCGGGGGAGCCGTCTACTACCTCGTCAAGCCCTTCGGCTTCGAACAACTTCAAACCCAGCTTGACTCGTACCGCCGCTGGCGCCGGGAGGCGGACGCACGGACCGTCGCCGACCAGGCCGCCGTCGACCAACTCTTCAACCTCAGGCGCGGACCGTCCCCGGCCGGCGGGAGTCGCCGCCTCCCGCCGACCATGCAAAAAGTCCTCGACACCGTAGTCCTCGCCGGACAACCCATCAGTGCCTCCGATATCGCGGACCGCATCGGTATCAGCCGCCCGACAGCCCAGCGGTACCTCAGTGAACTGGAACGCAAAGGACTCCTGCAGCTTCATCTGGCCTACGGCGCGACCGGAAGGCCGGTGAACACCTACCTGCCCCTTGATTCCTAGGGCCTGGCGGGCACGTCCGGGAATGCCCGGCTTTATGAGAAGGTTGGCTATGAAACGGATTGGCTTTCTGTCCTTCGGGCACTGGCGCAACGTTCCCGGTGCGCGCGTCCGTTCCGGCCAGGAATCCCTCCTGTAGGCGATTGAGCTGGCGGTGGCCGCGGAGGAAGTCGGGATCGACGGAGCGTACTTCCGCGTCCACCACTTTGCCGAGCAGCAGGCCTCGCCGTTCCCGCTGCTCGCCGCGATTGCCGCGCGCACCTCCCGGATCGAGATTGGCACCGGGGTCACTGACATGCGCTACGAAAACCCGCTCTACATGGCCGAGGAGGCCGCCGCCGTCGACCTCATCAGCGGCGGCCGGCTGCAGCTGGGGGTCAGCCGTGGCTCGCCCGAGTCGGTGGTGGCCGGCTACGAGGCTTTCGGGCACCTGCCCGAGGCCGGCGAGTCCGACGCCGACATGGCCCGCTGGCACACGGCGCTCTTCCGGACCGCGATCTCCGGCGCAGGCATGGCCCGGGCCAATCCGCAGCTCAGCGGGCACACCGGACTGGTCCCGGTTCAGCCGTTGTCACCAACGCTCCCCGAGCGGATCTGGTGGGGTGCCGGAAACCGTGCCAGCGCCCGGTGGGCGGGACAGCAGGGCATGAACCTCATGTCCTCGACCCTGTTGACGGAGGACACCGGGGTCCCCTTCGATGAGCTGCAGGCCGAGCAGATTGCCGGCTACCGCGAGGCCTGGGCAGCGGCCGGCCACCTGCACGCTCCGCGGGTGTCCGTATCGCGAAGCGTTATTCCGCTGATCGATGACGAATCGCGGCGGTACTTCGGGCTGCGTGCCCAGGCCGAGGCACGGGACCAGGTGGGCTACCTCGACGGCGGGTTGGCCCGATTCGGACGCAGCTACGTCGGCGAGCCCGACCGGCTCGTTGCGGAGCTCGCACGGGACGCGGCCGTGGCCGAGGCGGACACGTTGCTCGTCACGGTCCCGAATCAGCTTGGCGTGGACTTCAACGTCCGGCTGCTCGAGACGATTTCCCGGCACCTCCGGCCCTCATTGGGATGGGACTGACGCGGGCGCCGGTGCTGGGACGGTCAATCAGCCCCGGGGAGTTGTTCGCGCTGTCAGGCGTGCGCCCGGTCGAAGCGATCGCGCGCGATGCGTCCGAGCCTTTCGACAGTGTGCCAGCTGATGACTGCCAGGAGCAGGGTCAGCAGGATGGCCGCCACGGCCACCAGCGGCGGCAGATCCGCCGTCGATCCGCCGTTAAGCCAGAGAATGACGGCATAGTTCCACAGGTACGCGGCGTAGGAAACGGTGCCCAGCAGTTGCAGCGCACGTGTCCACTTGGGCATCCCTCCGGTAGCGGAGGCGGCCAGCACCACCAGGACAGCCGCCGCCGCCATGGCCAGCGGACCCCCCACGAAGAAGAAGGCCGGCGTTTCGTTGGCCTTGGGGAAGAAGATCAGCGTGGCCAGGACGAGGATCGCGCCGAGCAGGGCCGCCAGCCTTGGCCGGCGGCCCGCGAACCAACTGAACACCCGCACCCGGTAGAGGCGCAACGCCGAACCGATGATCAGCCCGAGCCCCCACGTCGTCGGCAGCGCGTAGACCAGGGAGTGGAGCTGCGGGGCCAGGATCAGCATCGCCAGCACACTCGCCGTCATAAGCGAAACCACGACGGCGGCAGAGGCGCCGATCAGCCGTCCCTGACGGTTAGTCCGCAGGGCGAACACCAGCAGCGCCGGCCAGATCAGATAGAACTGTTCTTCCACCGCCAGCGTCCAGAGCGGTCCGATGGCCAGGCTGACGTCGAACGGCAGCGGCAGGTCTTTGAGGTAGCCCAAACCGGCCAGGACCGTATAACCGATGATGCCCTTGGACCGGTCTCCGAGGACGTCGGCCGACAATTCCACGATGGCATACACGCCCAGGAAGGAAATGAGTGCCGGCAACAGGCGGAAGGCCCGATGCGCATAAAAACGGCCATACCGGATTTTGCGATGCTGTCCGATATCCCTGAGCAGCACGCCGGTGATCAGGTACCCGCTCAACACAAAGAAAACAATGACACCGACGATGCCGGCACCTTGGAATATTCCGGGCCAGGAATGTCCCAACAGAACCGCGCCAACGGCGGAACCGCGAAGGACGTCCAGGCCGTCCAGCCGCCGTCGAACTGTAGTTTGCGGGATGGCCGTCCCGACTGTTCCATCAATTAGTAACGCCACATAACCTCCGGGGCCTCTATCTGGCCGGTTCCAACTTCAGCTGAATTAAGGCAAAACCGACCCACGCCTGTTGATACGAATGTGAATGCAGGGGCAGTCCTGCGCCCTTTCCCATTATCCCCGAGTTGGCTGGACGGAACCTGACTCCCCGGCAACCCGATGATCCGGGGCCTGCAATGTCCCATTTCCCGTATGATTCAAAAATGCGTTCTACCCACCTTTTTTATATGCGAACGTCTCTTCTACGAGACGGGGCGCACCAGTGTTCAGGACCCTGGTGTTGTCCGCCCCGTTGACGGGACCGGCGTTGTCCGCACGCGTGCGCACGATGATGACGGTCCCTCTCCCGCGGAGCGCGGCCATGATCCTCCTGGCCGGTGGCGCACTGTTCCTCACCGGGTGCCAGCCGGTCTCCGTGCTGAACCGCACCGTGGATGTCACGCCGGCTACCGCCCCGGGCACGGAAGCGGCCTCCGGGCACTCCGCCGGCATGGACCTGCACTTCCTGGACACCTCGTTCGGAATCACCTGTGCCACGGATTCCGTCGGCGACAGCAGCCGCGGTACCGCCGCACTGATCTGCTCCTGGCGGACCGCCCCGCGATGAGGTGCGCGGGGGTCTCCAAACCAGGGCGAGATCTTGCTATCGTCGCTAGGGACTGGCGCCATGCGGCACAGCTGGCGAGCCCCTTCCGGCCCTACAACGAAGGACCATCATGAAGCACACACGACTTTCAGTATTCGGCCTCATTGCAGCTGCAGCACTCGCCGTGGCCGGCTGCGGGTCGGCGTCCACCACTCCGGCCAGCTCAGCACCGGCGGCCGGCACGGACACCTCGTTGAGTGACGTAAAGAGCGCAGGCGTGCTCAAGATCGGCACGGAAGGCACCTATAAGCCGTTCTCCTTCCATGCCAACGGAAGCGGCGAACTGACCGGCTATGACGTGGAGATCATCACGGCCGTCGCGGGCAAGCTTGGCGTCAAGCCGTCATTCCAGGAAACACAGTTCGACGCCATCTTTGCCGGCCTTGAGGCCAAGCGGTTCGACGTCGTCGCCAACCAGGTTTCCATCACGGACGAGCGCAAAGCGAAGTACGATTTCTCCACCCCGTACACCGTGAGCACCGGCGTCATTGTCACCAAGGCCGACAGCAACAGCATCACCTCTTTCGACGGCCTCAAGGGCAAGACCACGGCGCAATCGCTGACGAGCAACTGGTACAAGCTGGCGCAGCAGAGCGGCGCCAACGTGGAAGCGGTGGAGGGGTGGGCGCAGGCCATCACGCTGCTCAAGCAGGGGCGCGTTGACGCCACCATCAACGACAAACTGACCTACCTGGACTACCAGAAGACCGGGCACGACGACAGCATCAAGATTGCCGCCGAGACCACGGACAAGTCGCTGAGCGCCTTCGCCTTCCGCAAGGGCTCCACCAGCCTCGTCGAGGCCGTCAACAAGGCCGTCGGCGAGCTGCAGGCCGACGGCACCCTGGCCAAGATTTCCCAGAAGTACTTCGACGCTGACGTCTCGAAGTAGCGGATGGAAGCCGTCGAAGAACGCTGCGGTAGGGCATGACCATCAACTGGGATCTCGTGTGGAGTTCGCTGGGACCCATCCTGATGGGCGGGATTACCGGCACCATTCCCTTGGCGCTGGCGTCGTTCGGCCTTGGGCTGCTGCTGGCCCTGCTGATAGCCCTGATGCGGCTGAGCCGTAATCCTGTCCTCGCTGCGATCGCGCGGATCTACATCTCGGTAATCCGCGGCACCCCCCTGCTGGTCCAGTTGTTTGTCATTTTCTACGGGCTGCCTTCCATCGGAATCACCATCAGCCCATGGCCCAGTGCGATCATCGCCTTCTCTCTGAATGTGGGCGGGTACGCCGCAGAGGTCATTCGGGCGGCCATCCTCTCCGTCCCCAAGGGGCAGTGGGAGGCGGGACACACCATCGGCATGTCGCGGCGCCAGGCACTGGTGCGGATCATCCTGCCGCAGGCCGCGCGGGTCTCGGTGCCGCCCCTGTCCAACACCTTCATCAGCCTGGTCAAGGACACGTCGCTGGCTTCCCTGATCCTCGTTACCGAGCTGTTCCGCCAGGCGCAGCAGGTAGCAGCCTTCAGCCAGGAATTCATGCTGCTGTACCTGGAGGCAGCCGTCATTTACTGGATAATCTGCCTGGTCCTCGCCAGCGGACAGTCCGTCCTGGAGAAGAGGCTGGACCGCTATGTCGCCCACTGAATCCACGCTCCCGGACGCCGCCGCGCTCCTGGCCGTCCGGGGACTGCGCAAGGCGTTCGGCCCGCACGAAGTGCTGAAATCCATCGACATCGACGTCCGCCGGGGCGAAGTCGTCACCCTGATCGGGCCGTCCGGGTCAGGCAAGACGACGGTCCTGCGGTGCCTCAACGGGCTCGAAGTGCCCGACGCCGGCGTCGTGGAGGTCGCCGGCGAACTCAGCGTCGACTTCTCCACACCGGTGTCCAAGAAGCAGCTGGCCGCGCTGCGGGACCGCAGCGCCATGGTGTTTCAGCATTACAATCTCTTCCCTCACAAGACCGTCCTGGAGAACATCATCGAGGGCCCGGTCCAGGTGCAGAAGCGGCCCAAGGCCGAAGCGGTCCAGGAAGCCAGGGAACTGCTGGCCCGCGTCGGGCTGGCCGACAAGGAGAACAGCTATCCCTTCGAGCTCTCCGGCGGGCAGCAGCAGCGTGTCGGGATCGTCCGTGCGCTGGCCCTGCGCCCGCAGCTTCTGCTTTTTGACGAGCCGACGTCGGCGTTGGACCCGGAGCTGGTGGGAGACGTCCTGACCGTCATCAAGGAGTTGGCGGACGAAGGCTGGACCATGGTCGTGGTCACCCATGAGCTCGCATTCGCCCGCCAGGTCGCCGACGAAGTCATCTTCATGGACGGCGGCGTCGTCGTCGAACGCGGCCACCCGGACACCGTCCTGCGCGACCCGCGGGAGGAGCGCACCCGGCAGTTCGTGGACCGGCTGCTGAACCCGTTCTAGCCAGGGCCACGACCTCAGGCCCGCGTTATTGTCCGGCGGACTGCGGAAGCCTACACTATGCTGTCAGCCCCGCTCGGGGAATGGAATCGGGACCCTCTCATGGGATCCAGCCGTGGTCGCATGAGGTGCGCGTCCTGACCTTGTACAGGACGGTAAATGCCATGACCAAGTATCTGTGTCGAGCAAATTATGTTGGCGAAGGAATCAAGGGCCTGATGCGTGAGGGCGGTTCGAAGCGTCGGGACGCCGTCATTGAGTCACTTAAATCCGTCGAGGGATCCGTGGATAGCTTCTACTATGCCTTTGGCGAGACGGACGTCTTTTGCATCTTGGATATTCCGGAGCAGTCCAGCGCAGCGGCGCTGTCGCTGATGATCAACTCCACGGGGGCCGTGACCCTGAACCTGACGCCGCTCATGACGCCCGAGGACATAGATGAAGCCGCCCGGAAGACACCTTCTTACCGGGCGCCGGGGCAGTAAGGGGCACCACGCCGGAACGGGAACAGCCAGGGCGCCGTCGTCGTGGGCCCGGGGTCAGCGGCGGCGCCAGAACAGGTCGCGCACGAAGTGCGCGGCGGGCACGCCCAGCCAGATGACGATGGGGACCGTCAACACGGTCGTGATAAGGGTGCGCAGGACCAGCGGGAGTCCGCCGAGCAGCGGTGCCACGAAAAAGTTCAGCGCCACCGAGGTCGGGAAGAGGGCGATCCAGACCCACAGGGCGGTCTTCCACCGTGGCGGCGCTGTTGCCAGTTGGCCCGGAGTGTCTCCCGCCATGCCGCTGTCCAGATCCGCCAGCGACAGGTGGCGGCCGGGTCCCTCCATGAGCAGTTCACACTCCTGCAGATGCCCGGCGCGCTGTTCGCTTTGTTCCCAGACCGTCAGATCCCGGGCACGCAGGAAGCTCAGGCCGACGATGACTTCCTGGCTGGCATCCGCATCCCGGAGCCGGATGTTCGAGTGCAGATAGCCGGGAAATGTCTTGGCCGTGTTGCACAGCTGGGTGGCCCGTTCGAGCAGCAACCCGCCTTGTGACTCCTTGGCGCGCATGGCGACGGCAATGGTGATGGGAAGCGTGGGAATACCTTTCAGCGGGGTCCGAAACGTTCCAAGGGTACTACCGCTTCAGTCTCTCATTGGCGGCCGTGACGGATCCGGCGTCGCCGTTGACTGTGACACACTGCCCGTCCGTCAGCACGGCCGTGGCGTTGCGGGTTCCCATGACGGCGGGAATGCCGTATTCGCGGGCCACGATGGCGGCGTGCGAGCCGGTCCCGCCGGCATCGACCACGACGGCGGCGGCACGCTGGAACAGCGGCGTCCAGGACGGATTCGTGTAGGGGCAGACGAGGATCTCCCCGCTCCGCAGCGCGCCGAAGTCGGCCGGTCCGCGGACAATGCGGACGGTCCCCGTGGCCGTGCCGCGGCTGGCACCCATACCGGTGACGAGGGCGTCGCGCTGTGGCTTGCGGTCCAGGAACAGGGCGTCCAGATCCACCACCGGTGTCGCGGCCAGTTCCTGGCGCTTCGCGGCCCGGGCGAGGACGGCGGTCCGGAGGCGGTCCCGGTCTGCGGCCAGGAGGGCGGCGGCGTCGCTGACCGCACAGAGTTCCTCAAAGCGCAGGTGGAAGACGTCCCCGGCCTCATCGAGGACCCCTGCTGCCCGCAGCCGTGCGCCGAGTTCCAGCAAGGCCCGGCGCAGCGGCGGCAGCAGCATGGTGGCGTAGAAGTGGGTGTCTTCCCGAAACGCCATCCCCGCCTTGGACCCATCGACCGCGGTGAAGACCTGCCGGCGCAGCCAGGGATTGCGCAGGGCCGGGTGGTTGCCGAGTTCGCGCAGGGCCTGGCCGGTCTGGTCCGTGGTCCGGCCCTGGTGCCCGAGGAGAACCTTCACGAGTCCCAGGACCACCTCCGGTGTCTCCGCCCAGGTCGGTGAGCTGCTCAGTGCCACGCTGGTGGATTCGCGGTGCCCGTACTCGGTGAGGAAATCGCTGAACGCCGTGTTGAATGCCGTGTACCGGGGGTCGCCGGCCAGGCGCGTCAGCAGGTCCGCCGGCGGGACGACGTCGAACAGGTGCATCAGGCCCTCGTCGGACCGGACCCGGCCGGCAAGGCGTTCGAGTTCGCGGTTCGCGTCGCCGGTGCGGGTCGGTGCCCCGGCGATCAGTGCCGGTCCGAGCCGCCGCTTCCCCAGCAGGACCAGCAGGGGCCAGAGCTTGAGCTGGGACAGCAGCAGCCCGGGCAGGTAGGACACCCGCAGTGCGGTGATCGGTCCGACAGCGTCAAAGATGTGCTGGACGTGGGTGGTGAGTTGCTGCCAGGAAAGCTGCCGCGGATCAACGCGGTTGAGCCGGCCGGCCTCCTCGAGGTACGCGGCGAGGCGATGGTCGTCCTTCCAGCGGGACAGTTCAAAGCGCCTGGCCCGGGCGAGGACTGAGAGGGGGGCCGCGAGCATCCTGAGCGTTGGGCGCGGCACCGGGGGAACAAGCGCGACGACGACCCCGCCTTCTTCGGGGAGTACCTGTGCGGGGGAGGGGAACGCGACCCCGACGCTGGCGGTCATTTCGCGGAGCATGACCAGCAGCGCGTGCTCCAGCCAGCCGGACACATCCAGCGGGTAGGGTCGCTGGTTGAACATTTCGGCATAAAACGGGCCGAGCTTCTTCTGGAAGGCGTTGAGCCGGGCCGGTTCTGCAGGCAGGGCCGTCATCGGCCGCGCCTGCAGCACGAACACACGGCTGCCGGCCACGGCCCATTCCATGTCCTGCGGTGCTCCGAAGTGTGCCTCCGCCCGGCGGGAGATCCCGGCGAGGGTGGCCAGTTGCCGTTTCGTCAGCGACGGGGCGTTTCCTGGCTCTCCCGCTGATTCCACGGTGCCTCCGTCCGGGGCGGGTCGGATGACCACCTCGTGGCCGCCCGGTGTCCATCGCCGGAGGTGGCCGTGGCGGGTGGCCACGTAGTGTTCGGGCGTGACGCGCCCGGAGACCACGGCCTCACCGAGTCCCCGGCTGGCGTCCAGGACGATTCCGTCCCGGCGCCCGGTGACCGGGTCGGCGCTGAACATCACACCGGCAACCTCGGCATCCACCATGGTCTGGACGACGACGGCGATTGATAGGTCCTCCGGCCGGATGTTCAGGCGGCCGCGGTAGGAGATGGCCCGGTCCGTCCAGAGCGATGCCCAGCATTCTTCGACCGCCCGGATGAGCGCGTCCTCGCCCGCAATGTTCAGGAAAGTGTCCTGTTGGCCGGCGAACGCGGCCCCGGGCAGGTCCTCGGCGGTGGCACTGGACCGGACCGCAACCGCTTCTCCGCCCAGCCGGCGGTAGGCGGCCAGGATCGTGTCGCGCAGGGCGGGCGGCATCGAGGCTGCGGCAAACGCCTCCCGGATCCGGGCCCCCTCAGCCCCGGCCAGAAGCAGCCCGGCCAGCGTTGCCCCCAGTCCCGTTTCGTCAAGCAGGGCGGTATAGGCCGCCGTCGTGATGATGAAACCGGCCGGCACCGGGAACCGGGCCCGGACCAGTTCAGCCAGGTTGGCGCCCTTGCCGCCGGCCAGCGCCACGTCCGCTGCCCCGAAATCGGTGAGGGAGCCCACCAGCGGTGGCGGGGAGCGGTGCCCGGTCCGGCTCGAGGGCGGCGTCGGGAGGGGCACGTGCTGTTTTCGGCGTCGTCGAACCCATTTGCCCATACCCGGAGTATCGCAGATCATGGCCGCTTGTCCCTGGTCCTCGGGCGGTTCAGAATGATCTACATGACACCCTCCGGAGAAACCGCGGCTGAGAAGAGGCGTGCGGCTCTTGGCACCGCCCTGTTCGCGGCCGCGCCCGCGACAGCTGCCGGCCTCCTTCCGTGGCTGTTGACGCACTGGAAAGTTCAACGCCCGGTGCCGGGCGGTCTGCCGGCGCAAGGTGCCGGCGTCCTGCTCATCGGCGCAGGCGCGGTGGTGATCGCGAGTTCCTTCGTCCGGTTCGCCGTCGAGGGAATCGGGACTCCGGCGCCCTTCGCGGAGACCAAACACCTGGTGGTCGGCGGCCTTTACGGTTTCGTGCGGAACCCCATCTACGTGGCCTTGGCGGCCGCCGTCACCGGACAGGGCCTCCTGCTCGGACAGCCGAAGCTGTTCGGCCTGGCAGCGCTGGGCGCGATCCCGGTGGAGGCATTTGTCAGGTTGCACGAGGAGCCTGGGCTGGCGCGCAAATTCGGCAGCGAATATGAGGCGTATCGCGAAAACGTCCCGCGCTGGCTGCCGCGGCTCACTCCCTGGCGGCCCGCAACGGCTGGCTAGTCCAGCGGCAAAGTTATCGTCACACACGTTCCTGCGGCGGCCGAGTGGATAGTCATCTCTCCGCCGGCCGAGCCTACGGCGAGGCGCATGAGCCGCAGTCCCATGCCGGTGTGGCGCCCAGCGGTGGCGTCCGGGATGTCGAAGCCGCCGCCGTCGTCGGTCACTTTGAGTTGAATACCGTGGCTGATGCCGTGGGCGACGCAGCCCAGCCGGACCGTCACCGCCGATGCTTGGGCGAATTTGTAGATATTGCTGAGGAGCTCCTGCGCCGCCCGGTACAGAAGTGTTGCCGACTGCCGGTCCACTTCCATCCCGTGGTGCGGAGTCTCCAGATGCACCACGGTCCCGCGTTCGCGGAGGGGATGAGCCAAGCGGTCAATTGCGCCGGCGACTCCAAGGACATGGAAATCGACCGGATGGGTATCAGTGAGGACGCCACGTACGGCGACGACTTCATCGCTCAGTAGTGATTTCATCTTCCTACTGTGCGCTTGTGTTCTTGGCTTTTTCTTGTGCCGCGCCGGGGACAATGGACCTGGCTGGCTGGTAGTGCTGCCGGCGGCAGGAATGCCCGGGAATCAGCCCACCGCTGCACGGCAAGGGGCGCAGCCCGTCCGGGCCGCACCCCTTTCCATGCTCGAGTTTTCCGGCTCGAGGATCAGTGCTTCCTGAACGCGCCCCTGATCTTTTCGCCGGCCTGCTTCAGATCGGCCCGGAAGTGGCGGGCCTTGCCCTCAGCCCGGAGCCGGTCATTGCCGGTGGCGGCACCGGCTGCTTCCTTGCCCCTGCCGTGGAGTTTCTCGGCAGCGATATGGATCCTGTCACCCCAACCCATGATGGTCCTCCTTGATCGGCGGCCCTACTCGGCGTGATTGCCGTGGAGACCGACAGTTAATTGTAGGGACGGACCGGGCAGAAAGGCACCTCCCGGCACTCAGGAGACCAGGACGGGTGGGGCCCGGGATCCGAAATACCACCTGCCCTTGACGTGGCCCGGATCACCAGCCATGATTGATCGTATACGATGTTATACACGATCTGGAGATGGTCTTGACCGAACATATCAGCACCCCGGAAGCGGCGCTTCGCGCCGTCGACGCGGCGACCCTGCAGCAGGCCCGCAAGGTCCTGGCCGTCCACCTCTCCTACCCGTCCAGGGCGGCCCAGCGCGGACGGGTCCCGAAGGAGCCGTCCTATTTCATGAAGGCATCCTCGTCCCTGAGCCTGTCGGGCTCGGCCGTGGAACGCCCCGCCGGGACCGAACTGCTCGCCTTCGAAGGCGAGATAGCGCTGATCATCGGACGGACGGCCCGGCGCGTCGGCCTCGAGGATGCGTGGAGCCATGTGGGCGCCGTCACGGCCGCCAATGACCTCGGCGTCTACGACCTCAAATACGCGGACAAGGGGTCGAACATCCGGTCAAAGAGCGGCGACGGTTTCACACCCCTCGGTCCGGACCTGATCCCCGCGGACAGGGTTGATCCGGGTGCCTTGAGGATCCGGACCTGGGTCAACGGCGAACTGGTGCAAAACGACACCACGGAGTCACTCCTTTTTCCGTTCGCGCAGATCATCGCCGACCTTTCGCAGCTCATGACCCTCGAACCCGGCGACGTGATCCTCACGGGCACTCCGGCCGGCTCTTCGGTGGCGGTGCCGGGCGACGTCATGGAAGTCGAGGTCGAGACGCTGGCGCACGACGGCGGCGCGCCGCTGAGCAGCGGCAGGCTCACGACGACCGTGGTCCAGGGACGGGGATCCTTTGCCGACTACGGTTCCAAGCCCAGGATCACCGACCAGGACCGGGTGGAAGCCTTCGGCTCCGCGGCGGCGGCAGGGCTGCTGCCGGAGGCCCCGGTCCTGACGCCGGAGCTGAAGGCCAAGCTGGAGTCCGTAGCCACCGCCACCCTGTCCTCCCAGCTGCGCAAGCGGGGCCTGAACAACGTCAGCATTGACGGGCTGCAGTCCACCCGTCCGGAGCGGCGGGTCGTCGGGCTGGCACGGACCCTGCGGTATGTACCCAACCGGGAAGACCTCTTCAAGAGCCACGGCGGAGGATTCAACGCCCAGAAACGCGCCATCGACTCGGTCAACGAGGGGGACATCCTCGTGATGGAAGCCCGCGGCGAAAAAGGAACGGGCACCATCGGCGACATCCTGGCGCTCCGTGCCCAGGTCCGCGGAGCGGCCGCCGTCATTACCGACGGGGGAGTGCGGGACTTTACCGCCGTCGCCGGCCTGGACATGGTGACCTACTTCGCCAACCCGCATCCGGCGGTCCTGGGACGCCGGCACATCCCGTGGGACACGGACATCACCATTGCCTGCGGCGGAGCCACTGTCCAGCCGGGCGACATCATCGTCGCCGACGCGGACGGCATCCTCGTCATTCCGCCGGCTATCGCCGCGGAACTGGTTGAGGACTGCATCGCCCAGGAGCAGGAGGAGGAGTTCATCTTCGAAATGGTCAGGCAGGGCAACAGCGTGGACGGTCTCTATCCGATGAATGCGCAGTGGCAGGAAAAGTACACCCAATGGCGTGCCGCCAGCCGGAACCGCTAGGCCGGCCATGACCAGCGTCAGCACACTCGAAGCTGCCGGCCCCGAAGGCTCCAAGTCCGAGCAGGCCTACCGGCGGCTCAAGGAGCGCATCACCGGCGGAGAGCTTGGCCCGGGCTATCGCCTGGTGCTCAGCACGATTGCCCGGGATATCGGGGTCAGCGTGGTTCCGGTCCGTGAAGCCATCCGGCGGCTTGAAGCCGAAGGGCTGGTGACCTTCGAACGGAACGTAGGTGCCACGGTTGCCGGCGTTGATCCCACGCTCTACCTGCACACCATGCAGACCCTGAGCATCATCGAGGGGGCGGCCACCGCGCTCGCGGCCCCGCTGATCGATGGCGAGGACATCGCCCGTGCCCGGGCGCTGAACGAGGAACTGCGCGGGTGCCTGGCGGATTTCGAACCTGCCCGGTTCACCCGGCTGAACACCGAGTTCCACGCGATCCTCTACGGCCGCTGCCCCAATCCGCACATCCTCGACCTGGTCCACCGCGGCTGGAACCGGCTGGGCGCGATGCGGACCTCCACCTTCAACTACGTCCCCGGACGGGCCCACCAGTCGGTAGCGGAGCATGCCGGGCTGCTTGACCTCATCGAGGCCGGCGGAACCGCACACGAGATCGAAATGGCGGCCCGGGCCCACCGCACCAACACGCTGAACGCCTTCCTGGCGCAAACCCACCAACCGCCGTCGGCACTCTAAACACACCCGAATCCACGGAAAAGGAATGGTCCACCATGGCCGAACACTACCTGCCTGACAACCTGCCCACCCACATCCGGCACTTCATCAACGGCGAATTCGTCGACTCCATCAACGGAGCCACGTTCGAGGTCCTGGACCCGGTCACCAACGTCACCTATGCGACGGCGGCGGCAGGACAGAAAGAGGACATCGACGCCGCGGTCCAGGCGGCCCGGAAGGCCTTCACCTCCGGCCCCTGGCCGGGAATGAAGCCGCGGGAACGCGCCCGGATCCTGAATAGGATCGCCGACGCCGTCGAGGCGCAGGAACACCGGCTCGCCGAGATGGAGACCTTCGACACCGGCCTGCCGATCACCCAGGCCAAGGGCCAGGCGCTCCGCGCGGCCGAGAACTTCCGCTTCTTTGCCGACCTGATCGTGGCGCAGTTCGACGACGCCATGAAGGTCCCCGGTGCGCAGATCAACTACGTGAACCGCAAGCCGATCGGCGTTGCCGGCCTGATCACGCCGTGGAACACCCCGTTTATGCTGGAGTCCTGGAAGCTCGCCCCGGCGCTGGCGACCGGCAACACCGTGGTCCTCAAGCCCGCCGAGTTCACGCCGCTGTCCGCCTCGCTGTGGGCGGATATCTTCACCGCCGCCGGCGTCCCGGCTGGCGTCTTCAACCTCGTCAACGGCCTCGGTGAAGAAGCCGGCGACGCCCTGGTCAAGCACCCGGACGTCCCGCTGATCTCCTTCACCGGCGAGACCACCACCGGCCAGACGATCTTCCGCAACGCCGCGGAAAACCTCAAAGGCCTGTCCATGGAGCTCGGCGGCAAGTCCCCGTGCGTGGTCTTCGCCGACGCCGACCTCGACGCCGCCATCGACTCCGCCCTGTTCGGAGTCTTCTCCCTCAACGGCGAGCGCTGCACCGCCGGCTCACGGATCCTGGTGGAGCGCGGCATCTACGAAGAGTTCTGCGACAAGTACGCCGCCCGGGCCAGGAATATCGTGGTGGGCGACCCCCACGATCCGAAGACCGAGGTCGGTGCCCTGGTCCACCCGGAGCACTACAAAAAGGTCATGAACTACGTCGAGATCGGCAAGACCGAGGGCCGGCTGCTGGCCGGCGGCGGACGGCCGGAAGGACTCCCGGAAGGGAACTACGTCGCCCCCACGGTGTTTGCCGACGTCGCCCCCGATGCCCGGATCTTCCAGGAGGAAATCTTCGGCCCCGTCGTCGCGATCACCCCCTTCGATTCCGACTCGGAAGCGCTGGAGCTGGCCAACGGCGTCAAGTACGGGCTGGCCGCCTATATCTGGACCCAGAACCTCACCCGGGCACATACCTTCGCGCAGAGCATGGAAGCCGGGATGGTGTGGCTGAATTCCCACAACGTGCGTGACCTCCGCACCCCCTTCGGCGGCGTCAAGTCCTCCGGGCTGGGACATGAGGGCGGCTACCGCTCGATCGACTTCTACACCGACCAGCAGGCCGTGCACATCACCCTCGGCAGCGTCCATACTCCCAAGTTCGGCCACACGCCCACATCCGGCGCCTAGGCGGCGCTGCCGCCCCCGCCGGCCCGCCGTCGTCGTACCTTCCACCCCAGAACCCTCCTCAACGAAGAGAGAAGACCATGAACAACGTCATCCCCAAGCCCTCCGTCCCGGCACCGGACATCGTCCGCTGCGCCTACATGGAGATCGTGGTCACCGACCTCGCCAAGTCCCGCGAATTCTACGTGGACCTCCTCGGACTGCACGTCACCGAGGAAGACGAGAACAATATCTACCTGCGCTCCCTCGAGGAGTTCATCCACCACAACCTGGTCCTGCGCAAGGGCCCCATCGCCGCCGTCGCGGCCTTCGCCTACCGGGTGAAGTCCCCGGCCGAGGTGGACGCCGCCGAGGCCTATTACAAGGAACTGGGCTGCCGCACCGAGCGCCGCAAGGACGGCTTCACCAAGGGCATCGGCGACTCCGTCCGGGTCGAGGACCCGCTGGGCTTCCCTTACGAATTTTTCTACGACGTGGAGCACGTCGAACGCCTCACCCAGCGCTACGACCTCTACTCCGCCGGCGAACTGGTCCGGCTCGACCACTTCAACCAGGTCACCCCGGACGTCCCGCGCGGCCGGAAGTACCTCGAAGACCTCGGCTTCCGCGTCTCCGAGGACATCCAGGACTCCGACGGCGTCTCGTACGCCGTCTGGATGCACCGCAAGCAGACCGTGCACGACACCGCGCTGACCGGCGGCAACGGCCCGCGCATGCACCACGTCGCCTTCGCCACGCACGAGAAGCACAACATCATCCAGATCTGCGACAAAATGGGCGCCCTGCGCATCAGCGACCGGATCGAACGCGGCCCCGGCCGGCACGGCGTCTCCAACGCCTTCTACCTGTACATCCTTGACCCGGACGGCCACCGCATCGAGATCTACACCCAGGACTACTACACCGGCGACCCGGACAACCCGACCATCACCTGGGACGTGCACGACAACCAGCGCCGCGACTGGTGGGGCAACCCCGTGGTCCCCAGTTGGTACACCGAGGCCTCCCTGGTCCTGGACCTCGACGGGAACCCCCAGCCCGTCATCCAGCGCACTGACGCTTCCGAAATGGCGGTCACCGTGGGTGCCGACGGGTTCTCCTACACCCGCAAAGACGCCGAAAGCGCCGCCCAAGGCTTCAAACTCGGAGCCCAGCTCTAGTGCTCGATCAAAAGGCTGTTGCCGCCATAGCCGACGAACTGCTGGAGGCCCGAAGGACCCGTACCCCGATCCCGCGGCTGACCGCCCGCTACCCGGAGATGACGGTACAGGACTCCTACGCCGTCCAGAACCTCTGGAGCGACCGCCTGCAGGAATCGGGGCGGACCCTGGTGGGCCGCAAGATCGGGCTGACCTCCAAAGCCATGCAGGCCGCCACCGGCATCACTGAACCGGACTACGGCGTGATTCTCGATGACATGGTGCTGGAAAACGGTGCCACCCTGCAATGGGATGACTACACGCATCCGCGGGTCGAGGTGGAACTGGCGTTCGTGCTGGGGAAACCGCTGTCCGGGCCGAACTGCAGCATCTTCGACGTCCTCGACGCCACCGACTACGTCGTTCCGGCGCTGGAGATCCTGGATTCCCGGATCGAGATGGAGGGCCGGACCATCGTGGACACCATCTCCGACAACGCGGCCATGGGGGCCATGGTGATCGGCGGGAACCCCGTGAAGCCGCGGGACATCGACCTGCGCTGGGTTGCGGCGCTGCTGTACCGCAACCAGGTCATTGAGGAAACGGGGGTGGCCGCCGGTGTGCTCAACCACCCCGCGGCCGGTGTCCACTGGCTGGCGAACAAACTCGCCGCCCACGGCACCACCCTCGGTGCCGGCGAAATCATCCTGGCCGGATCGTTCACCCGCCCCATGTGGGTCTACAAGGGCGATTCGGTGTACGCAGACTACGGACAGTTGGGAACCATCACATGCCGATTCGAGTAGAACCGGGGGAAACCTTCGCGGCGCGGCTGGCCGGGGCCAGCCGCCCCCAGGCCGGAATGTGGGTCTGCTCGGGCAGCCCCCTGGTAGCCGAAATCTGTGCGGGCTCCGGGCTGGACTGGCTCCTCATCGATGCCGAACACAGCCCCAACGGGCTCGAATCGATCCTCGCCCAGCTGCAGGCGGTCCATGGCTATCCGATCCACGCTGTCGTCCGCCCGCCGGTCGCTGACGCCGTACTGCTCAAGCAGTACCTCGACCTTGGCGTGCAGAACCTGCTGATCCCCATGGTCGACACCGCGGAGCAGGCTGCCGCCGTCGTGCGGGCCGTCAGGTATCCGCCGCACGGGATCCGCGGCGTCGGGAGCGCGCTGGCACGTGCCTCGCGCTGGAACCGGATTGAAGGCTACCTGGGGCGTGCTGCTGGGACGGTCACGGTGCTGGTGCAGATCGAAACGGTCACCGCGGTCGAAAACGTGGCAGCCATCGCCGCCGTCGAAGGCGTCGACGGGGTCTTCATCGGCCCCTCCGACCTCGCCGCGTCCATGGGGCATCTGGGCGAGCAGGACCATCCGGAGGTCGTTGCCGCCGTCGAACACTGCATCCGCACGATCACCGGACTCGGCAAACCTGCGGGGGTGAATGCATTTGCCGAAGCTACGGCGCGCCGCTATCTCGATGCCGGCGTGGACTTCATCCTGGTCGGTGCCGATGTGGCCCTGCTGGCGAGGGGCAGTGAAAACCTGGCCGACCGCTACGGCACCGTTGTGGATGGCACCATTGCCGGCGGCACGATTGTGGGCGGTGACGGCCGGCCCAGCTACTGACACGGGAACGACACCTGCCTGCGCCAGTTTTGTGCCATAAGCGGGTCGCCCGGCCAGGCGACGTCGAAATGCCAGGTTGCGAAGACCGCCTCGGCCCGGGGACAAGATGCTTCCAGTCCATGCAGGTGGAAAGTTCGGGCGGACTGCATCCGCGCAGGGCCTTCGGCCGGTAGTAAGGGTGTAAGCAAAAGCACCGCCCGTATGCTGGGCCTCCACGAGGAGTTTGAAATGCGCAAAAAAATCTCTGCAGTCGCCGGAGCAATGACGCTTCTGGCCGGGCTCGCCGTCGCCGGTCCCGCCCAGGCCAGCGACGGACGCGATGGCAAGGAGACGGCAGAACTGTCCGTACTGCATGGCGTACCAGGCCTCACGGTGGATGTCTGGGTGGATGGCAAACTGACCTTGGACAACTTCACGCCGGGAACACTGGCAGGGCCGTTGACTGTCCCCGACGGAGACCACAAGATCGCGATCACCGGAGCCGATGCCAGGAGCGCGGACAACCCGGTGATCGGTCCCGTGACAGTGGACCTGGAAGCAGGGCGGAATTACACGGCAGTGGCACACCTGGCCGCTGACGGAACTCCCACCGCCACCCTCTTCACGAACAACACCTGCGCCAGCCCCGACGGGAAGGGCAGGCTGACCGTCCGCCACGTTGCCGCCGCACCGGCCGTCGACGTCCTGGCCGGCGGAACCGCGGTTATCAAGGGCCTGACCAATCCCCACCAAAAGACGCTCACCCTCAAGGCCGGGACTGTGTCCGCTTCGGTCGCTGCCGCGGGAACCACCGCTCCGCTGATCGGCCCGGCCGACGTCACCGTCGCAGCAGGGAAGAACACGATCGTCTATGCCTGGGGCAGCCTTGCTGACAACAATCTGGGTGTCGCTGTGCAGGTGGTGGACTCCAACTCCGGCGGACACAAGGGGCACAACGGCTAACGTGCGTTCGCCTCAGGCGTGACATGTTGCCTTCGCCAACCGGTGGGGTCGCGTTCGGCGCGGCCCCACCGGACGTCTCCGCCGTCGATCCACCATTGCCCCACGACGCCGAGCGCGGAATAATGTGGATCCACAGGGCTCGATGCCGCTCTAAGGAGCATCCGATGGAGGCCGCCGCGCACGGTTGGGACGTGGGTATCGATCATGCGTTCGCCGACGGCGAGGAGCGGGCCCTGGCGGAGGCATACCGGAAGATGAGTCCCCTCGTCTACACTCTGGCGCTAAGGTCCCTGGGCGAGCGGGCGGCCGCTGACGACGTTACGCAGGAGGTGTTCATCCGGGCTTGGAAATCGCGGGCGAGTTATCGGCCGGAGGCCGCACGACTGCCGGCGTGGCTGATCGGGATCACGCGAAACGCTATTTCGGATGCGTTGTCGTCCCGTTCCCGCCAGCGCGATCTTGAACAGGCAGCCGTGCACCTTGTCAGCGACCCGACCACCAATCCGAGTGCCAAGGACGTGGAGGCTGTGGCGGACCGCATAACTTTGGAAGAGGAGTTGGAGCGGCTAGGGGATCCACAGACGGCGATAATGCGGTTGGCGTTCTATGAGGACTTGACCCATGACCAGATTTCCTCACGCCTGGACCTTCCGCTCGGCACCGTCAAGAGCCACATCAGGCGCAGCCTAAGCCGATTACGGACCCGTCTGGAGGTGGAACATGGAACACCTTGACGCCGAACTTATCAGCCTCCTTGCCCTTGGCGAGCAGCTCGGGAACGAATCCGCCGCCATCCACCTCGCGAGCTGCCGCGAATGCGGAGAAACGCTCGCCGCACTGCGGCGCACTGTCCTGGTTGCTACCGCCGACCCCGCAGGCGTCGAACTTATGGAACCGGGGAGCCACAATTGGCACGCTATCCATCAGGCACTCGGGCTGTCGCCATCTTTGGCAGGGGATCCTTTGGGACAATCCGCGGCACGTGCCCGCGACGCTCGCGATTTCGGTGAGCCATCGGTGAACCCCGCGGAAGCGCCGACGTCGTTGCCCCTTTCGTCATCTGCACCTCCGGTTCCCTTGCCTTCCGGCAGGAGGCAGCCCTGGGCACGCCGCGGCCTGTGGATCACAGGAGTTGCTGCGGGAATAGTGTTGGGCGCAGCCGGCGCCTGGACTGCGGCCAGCATCTTTGGCCGCGCTGAACCACCGGTCGCGGTCCCCACGCCGTCGGCAGTGGTCCTGGCCGAGACGCCGCTAAAACCCCTGGCAGCCCACGCCGCAAGCGGGGACGCAGTGGTGCAGAGGCTCCCGAATGGCACGCGTCAGCTCGTCATCCGCTTGCCTGATGAGAATGTCTCCGGTTTCCGCGAGGTCTGGGTGGGCTCCGCCGACTTGTCCAAGATGGTCAGTCTGGGAGTCCTGGGCAATGACCCCGGAGTCTTTGTCATCCCGAGCGGACTGGATTTGGCCCAGTACCCCGTTGTGGACATATCCAACGAGCCCTATGACGGAGATCCGGCGCACTCCACGGAAAGCATCGCACGGGGACGACTGACAGTGCCTGGCTGACATGGAGCCGCCGGTTCGTGATCCGGCCCGGAGGGGAAAGAATGGTGAGGTGAGTGACGCCGGCGATTTCATCGATTCCTCCCTTCAGCGCGAGGGCGACTGGCACCGTGCTGCCGCGGCGCGGGCCCGGTTGGGAAGCGGGCTGGACGGACGCGAGCTGCGGTTCTACGGCGCCTCCGTGGGTGCGGTCCGGGGAACGGTCCGTGATGCCCTCCGCCGTCATACCGGGATGGCCCATGATGACATCACGGCGCTTAGTTCCGAATTGTGGGAGGTGCCCGTGTTCGAGCGCCGGCTCGCGGCGATTGTCCTGTTGCAGTCCAGGCTCACGGTGCTGGGCAACCTGGATCTGACCCGGATCGAGGGCTTCGTCAGAAGCGCCCGACTGCGCGGGCTGGTGGATCCGCTCGCCGTCGACGTGATCGGTCCCCTGGTCGAGGGACTGGATGTGCTGGGCAGGGTGCGCGCCGACAGTGTGCTGGACCGGTGGGTGCGGGAGCCCGACGCCTGGTTGCGCCGTGCCGCGCTGCTCTCCCCGCTACGGGCACTGGGGGCGGGAGCGGGGGATTGGGACGGCTTCGTCCGGCATGCCAGGGCCGTACTCGCGGATCCGCCGGGACAGGGACCCGATGGCCCGGTGGTCCGGGAAGCGATCTCGCGGGTGCTAGCTGAGCTGGCGAGGACGCGGCCCGAACTTAGGTTCGCGTCCGCTGACGTCTGACGCCGATGTGTGCCCCACGGGAGCACGACGCAAAGTTCAGGGTTTACCGCTACCGGCGGCCACCGGCTGCGCGAATGACTTCGCTGCACGGGATCCTGCCATGGCGCTCGCGGCAATCGTGATGAGAGCTCCCAGCAGCAGGGCGGCGTTCTCTCCGGGGAGCAGGACGTGCAGCTGGGTGCCAATGCTTGCCGCTGCGACCGGTACGCCAAGCTGCGCAGCCGAGAGGACTCCCAGCGGCAGCGGGAGCCCAAACGCCCTTAGTCCGGAGTGGATCAGGACCGTGCCAAGTCCCAGGGACAGGCCCAACACGATCATGTCCGGGTGGCCGGCCAGGTCGCGCAGGTTCAGGGAGGCGCCCAGCCAGACAAGGAAGATCGGTCCCAGGAAACCATCGCTGACGGCGAAAAGCTGGCGGGCCAGCCGTCTCGGTTCGCCGACCGCGGCCACCACCAGCCCGAACGAGAATCCAGCCAGCATCACTGAGACATGGCCGAAATTGGCCACCCCGGCCAGCGCGAACAGCAGAACCAGCTGGATCCGCAACTCCAGGGCAAACTTGCGGTTTTCCGAGAGCCGATGCATGCGCCGGCGGGCGCCGCTGCGCTCCAGCGAGCGAAGGACGAAAAAGATCGCAATGGCGCACGCACCCACCGCGAGCGCCCCGAGTGCGGCGCGGCCCGCGTTCGGCGGATCCAGGGCCAGCGGCAGCGCGACTATGCAGGCGACATCGGCGATGGCCACCTGCGCGGTCATGGCCACCACCTTCGGGCCGCCCAGGCGCAGGGAATCGACAATCGGCAGGACCATGGCCGCGGACGAGGACGCGAGCAGCACCACATACAAAGGGGCGTGCCCGGTCCCGAAGGCCAGGCCCATCCCGGTTCCAACGACGGCGGCGGCGAACCCGGCGGCGGCGGCCTGGCCGAAGCCCTTCCCGAGTGCGGAGCGGATCTGCGGATCCCGGACCGGCACATGGGTTCCGGCGACGAACATCATCAGGGCAAAGCCAATGTTTGCCAGCAGACTGAAGGTGGGATCGCCGGCGTCGACCAGCGAAAGCCCCGTCCGTCCGATCACGATGCCTGCCAGCAACTCACCCAGGACCACCGGAAGTCTCCAGCGCACCGGCAGCGCCAGCAGGGGTCCCGCGAGGGCGACGACGGCGATCAGCGCCAGGGACAGGAACGTCACCGCACGCCCGGCCCGGCAGCACCCCGGGTTCCCATATCTGCCAGTTTCACCGGAATGGGCGTGTTCTCGTCTGTCAGGTAGGAAGCGCAGACCCGGTGGTACCCGTCGGCGATCTGGGCCGGGATGCCGGCTTGGAGAATTCCGCGGACCAGCAGTACCGGCGAAAGCTTCCTGCCGGCGGCGATCTTGGCCAGATCCGCGGCGACGTGCGGGTTGTCCGGCCTCAGGAGCGGCAGCCCCGAGGCGCGCAGGATGTCTTTCGCGAGCTGATGCGTCACCGGGGCATTGCGCAGTGACTGCACGATCGCGGCGGCACCGGCACCATCGGTCAGGAGTGCGAGGTAGCTCTCCGCAGCCGGGTAGTCATGTTCCTCCGGCTCGGGGAGCCAGATCACTGATGCCGTGTCATCGCTTCTCTTGGAGTCTTTGGCCATGGACTGAGCCTAGTGCGGTCACCCGGCAAACGCTTTCTTTCCGCGGCTCCGTAAATCATGGGCCTAGTCTTGGGGCCGGCGCTCCACCACCGCGTAGGCCTTGCCGTCCAGGAACTCCCAGTCGGTGACCACCATGAACCCGAGGGCGTCCACCCTGTCATTGAGGACGTGGGCGTCAAAGCCGCCATCCCGGGGTTCGGCATCCCAGGTCAGGACATGGACTTCTTTCCCCTCCAGGATCAACAGCTCGGTGTTGACGTCGAAGTCGTCCTGCGGCTGATCACTCAGTTGGCAGATGGCGACACAGTGGCTGGTCATTTCGGGCCTCCGCTTCGGGATCGCTGATGGCATCATCCTATGCCCGGGCCCCCGGCGGCCCACGGAATCGGGCCCGATTCCCCCGGGATCCCCATGGATTCCACCCCATGGCCGTTACCTTAATGTGACATTTGGCCGCTGCGCCCGTACGGTTGTTAAGTGCCTGTTGTCTCCGATACGGGCACTCCCCAGCCGATTGCCTAACTCTGCCGCGGCCTCGGGGCATCTCGCAGCAAACGTCCGGCAGAGACGGGGAAACCACTTTTGACCTGCTGTCATACAGGTCTTGGGGTGAAGCCGCACAGCCTGCAGCCGCGGGCCTGAGTGCGGCCGGGTGCCTCCCATCCGAATCCGACAGCTCACCTCGCAGGCATTGGGAGAGGCTACAGCCATGTCTTCAGACACCGTCAATTCGCACAGCAGCACTGCCACGCACACCACGCGGCGCTCGGCACGTTCATCCGCAATCACCGGCAAGGCAGGCACCATCGGCCGCCACGCCGCCGTCATCGCCGCAGCCTCCGGCCTGGTCCTCAGCGGGGCCATGGCCGCCAACGCCGCAGAAGCACCCGCGGAACGCAACTCCGTGCCGGCGTCGTCCGTTGACGTCAAGGGCCAGGTCGGCGCGCCGCTCATCGCGGACTCAAGCGTCCGGATCAGCTTCGAACGCCCGGCCGTCAGCTCGACGGCGGCTCCGGTGATCGCACAGCCCGCCCCCGCCGCGGCAGCTGCCCCCGCCGCCGCGGCGCAGGCACCCACGGCTCCGAAGGCCACGGTGCAGGTCAAGGCAGCCCCGGCGGCCGCCGCCGCTCCGGCAGCCGGCGGCCTCAACGCCGCCATGCTCGCCGCCGCCTACGGCCAGCTGGGCATCACGCAGGACTGCACTGCCATGGTCGAGAAAGCCCTCGGCGCCGCCGGCAAGCCGGTCGGGGACCTTGGCCCCATGCAGTTCCTGAACTACGGCACCGTCGTGGCAACGCCCGAGCCGGGCGACATGGTGGTCCAGTCCGGCCACGTGGGCATCTACGCCGGCAACGGCCAGGTCATCAGCGGCGGTATGAACGGCGTAAACTCCACCATCGTCCACCCGCTGTCCTGGCTGACGGCCACCGGCGGCGTGACCTTCGTCCGTGCCTAAGCCTACGCACGGCTGACACGTTGACTGAACGGCGTGTGGAGGGGCCGGTGATCAGCTGCCTTGGGGGCGGCTGATCACCGGCCTTTTCGTGTGGACCGGGCAAGCTCCGCACCCGAAGCCACTCTGCCCCTGAAGCCCCTGAAGCCCCGCTCTTAGCGCCCCGCGAGCGGAAGCGTGAGCTTCATGGTTGTACCCTGCGGCCCGGTCCGGGCCACCTCGACGGTGCCGCCGGCGGCCGTGGCGATCTCGCGGACCAGCGCCAGTCCGATGCCGAAGCTTCGCTGCCCGCGGGTTCCATCCGGGCTGGGGGTCCGGACGAAGCGGTCAAAGATCCGGGCCTGGTCCACGCCCGTGATTCCGGGCCCGGTGTCCGCCACGCTGATAACCGCATGGTTCCGCTCCACCCCGGTGCTGATAGTGACGCTCCCGCCGGACGGCGTGTGGGCCAGGGCATTGTCCGCCAGGGCGAGCACAGCCCGCCGCAGCGAGTTCCGGTCGATCCGGGCCAGCGGCCGGCCGCCGTCGGAGAAGGCGAGACGGATGTCATGCCGTGACGACAGTTCCTGCAGGCTCTCGGTGACGGACCCGGCGACGTCGGCCAGCTCCACCGGTTCCGTGGAACGGTCCGGCGCGGCGCCGGTCGCGGCCAGCAGAAGTTCGTTGACGATCCCGGTCAGGGTGGCCGCATCTTCCCGGATCCTGCCCAGGGCCTGGCCCGGTTTGGAGTCCGGCACGGCGTCGCGCTGGGCGAGCTGAATGCGCGCGTCCAAGATGGCCAGGGGCGTGCGCAGTTCATGGCTGGCGTCCTGGACGAACCGCCGCTGCAGGGCCAGTGCTTCCCCCAGCGGCCGGATGGCGCTGCGCGCACTGAGCCACCCGACGACGCCGGCCAGCACAATGCCCGCCACCCCGGCGATGATCATCGCCTCAATCAGGTCCTTGGAATCGAGATAGGTGTAAGCCTTCCCGGCCGCCGCGGAGCCGGGCAGATCCGGGTGCGCCAGCTTGTTCATCAGATAGACGGTCGCCGCGGCGAGGAGGCAAAGGACCAGCACCGCACAGGCGGCGCTGATCCGCAAAGCGACCTTGAGCGAGGCCCGGCGGAGGGTGTCCTGGTCCGGTTCGCCGGCCAACGGAGGCCTGCTATTCATGGGCGTCGCCGATCTGGTAGCCGACGCCGTGGACCGTGCGGACCACGGCCTTGGAAATCTTCCTTCGGAGGTGGTGGACGTAGGTGTCGATCACGCCGGGCTGGTCGGCGGCCTGGAAATGTTTGTTGAGCAATTCTTCCCGGGTGAAAACCCGGCCGGGTTCGGCGGCCAGGGCTCCCAGCAGCTCGGCTTCCTTTGCGGTGAGGGAGACCAGCGGCCCGTAGACCGAGCGCACAGAGCGCGACGCCGGATCGAGTTCCCAGTCGCCGATGCTCACGGGCGCGGCGGCCGGCGTGTAGCTGCGCGTCAGGGCGCGCAGGCGTGCCGCGAGCTCGTCGGCGTCGAACGGTTTACTCATGTAGTCATTGGCGCCCGCGTCCAGGCCCCTGACCTTTTCATCCGTAGCGCCGAGGGCCGTGAGGATCAGGATCGGCGTCGAAACCCCCTTGGACCTCAGCGCGTTGATCAGGGCGATGCCGTCCATCAGGGGCAAGCCGCGGTCGACCACCATAACATCCCAGACCTGGGTCAGCGCCAGGTGCAGTCCGTCCTGGCCGTTGGTGGCCAGCCGGATCAGGTAGTCCGGTTCCAGCAGTTCGGCGATGAGCGGTCCCAGGACGACGTCGTCCTCCACCAGCAGCAGGGACGGCCGGCCGTCAGCGGTTGTCATGTCAGTTATTCTCCCGCGCCATACCTTCCGCCGGCAGTCCGCCCGCCGTGTCGTCACCACGGTCAGCCGCGGGTCCGGCCGCGGGGCCGCGGTTCTGGCGGCGGCGTTTGAGGAGCTGGACGCCCCACGGCAGGACGGAGACGAGGACCATGACCACGGCGATGACGTCGATGTTCTTGGCGATGACCTCATAGTGTCCCAGCCATGTCCCGAGCAGGGTCACGGATGAGCCCCAGGCCAGCGCCCCGGTGATGTTCCAGAGCGTGAAGGATTTGTACCCGTAGCGGGCGATGCCGGCGCTCAGGGGTGCGAACGTCCGGACCATGGGCACAAAACGTGCCAGCACGACGGCGGCCCCGCCGTGGCGGCGGAAGAAGTCCTCGGTGGTGGTCAGGTGCGCTGTCTTCAGGATCCGCGCGTCGTCCTTGAACCATCGGCGGCCGTACGTCCGTCCGATCATGTAACCGACCTGGTCGCCGGCCACGGCAGCGGCGGTGACGACGCCGATCAGCACCGGCAGCGTCAGTTGCAGCTGCTGATGCAGGAGGCCTGCGGTGAAGAGCAGTGAATCCCCGGGCAGGAAGGGGAAGAGGACGCCGGATTCGATGAACACCATAAGTGAGATGACGCCGAGCGCCGCCGGGCCGAGACCCTCGAGCAGGCTCGCCGGGTCAAGGAGCGAGGGGGTTCCGGCCGCGGCCGAGAGGACCGGGCCAAGCCCTGAAGCGTAAATGCCGTGCATGGTCACTTCCTTAGGGACGGGGTGATCGGGAAGGCTGCGTGGACCGAACGGATGCTGCGGCCGGCAGGCGGTCCAGGATACGCGGAGCGAACCGGTTCCACAGCCCGGCCAGCAGCACAACCGCTGCGCTCGCCGCGAGGAACGAGGCTGCCACGTCGGTGGGGTAATGGACCCCGATATACAGCCGCGACCAGGCGACCACGAGGGCCAGCACCGCCGCGGCGACGGCTGTCACCTTGGCCCAGCGGGTTCCGCGGGCCAGGAAGTACAGCGCGAATCCCAGCGCGACCGCGAAGGAAACGTGCCCGCTGGGGAAGCTGTTGGAGCCCGTTTCCGGGGCGAGCGGATCGAACAGCAGGGCCGGGTTGGGCCGCTGGCGGGCGATGATGAGCTTGAAGAACTCACTGGCCACCCAGCCGGAGCAGGCGACGAGGCCGAACGCGACGGCCTTCACCAGGGAGCGGCGGACCACCCAGAGATAGAGCGCGACGGCGGCAACGAGGACGACGCCGGCCGCCGGGCCGAACACGACGTTCAGGGCCATCGCCACGGCGGTCAGCAGCGCGGCATGGTGCTGGCTGAGATCCTGGTCCACGCCCAGCTCGGCCACGCTGCCACCGGGGACCAGCTTGGCCGTCAGGCCCAGCGCAAGGACCGCCGCGGACAGCAGAATACCCAGCAGCAGCCAGTGACGGGCCTGCGGGATGGCCCGGAACTGCGGGCCGGCAGCCGGGCGTGCGCCGGCGGGGTCATGGGGTACTGCAACGCGGTCAACAGGGGCGGGTCCAGGCATGGAGTCCTCCGGGTCGGGGCAAGGGCGCTGTCCGGCGCCTGCTTCAACCCTCCCGTGCGGCCTTTAAGAAAGGCTTAAGAAGTTCCCTGTCCGTCCTCGCGGGCACACCGCAGCACGACTCCGTTTCCGACCGCGCGCGTCTCTTCCAGGCTGAGGTTCTCCATGGCGTCGAGGGGCTGGAACTCCGCCTCTTGAAATAGGGGCTTGCCGCGCCCGATCAGTACAGGATGGACATAGACCCGGTATTCGTCGACCAGCCCGAGCCGCCGGAACTCCGCGGCGAGATCGGCGCCGCCAAGGCATAGGTCACCGCCAGGCTGTTCCTTGAGCCACATGAGCTCCTCGACGAGGACGCCGCGCGCCACCGTGGTATTCCAGCCCGCGCTTTCCAGCGTCCGCGAATAGACGATCTTGGGCATGTCCCGCCAGATGCCGGCGAATTCGATCATCGTGGCGGGGCTCGCAGGGTCGCTGTCCGCCGTTTTGGTGGCGCGTCCGCGGGTGGTCACCTTCCGGAAGCCGCCGACGCCGGGCGGCAGGATCCTGCCGGGTCGGGCCTTGGCCGGCCCCGCTTCCCCTGGAACATCCTATTCCGGCAATATCTTGCCGAATCCGGAGATCTGCGGCACGATGGAAGGGTGGAAGCGTCTGAACCGGCAAGATCCTGCCGGATGGACCGTTGAGTCAGGGCACTGGAAACGGAGGGACCCCATGCGCGACGTGGCCAGCATCGCGGCCGGCATCCGCAGCGCGCGCAAGGACGCCGGGATCACGCAGGAAGACCTGGCGCACCTGGCCGGGACCTCGGTGCGTACCGTCCGGGCGATCGAGACGGCCACGGGGAACCCCTCGCTGCAGGCTGTGGTAGCCGTGAGCAACGTTCTCGGCCTGCAGCTCATGGTGCGCTGATGCCCGCGGACCTGCAGGAGCTGAAATTTGTCAGGGCGGCCGACGTCTACAAGAACGGGATCCTGGCAGGGCACCTGATGCGGACCGGCTACGGGGGAGTGAGGTTCGCCTACCTCGCCCGGTACCTGGCCGGCGGCCTCCCCCCGGTGGCCGTCTCCCTCCCGTTGTCTGAGGCTGCTGTCGAGACCCCGGCCGGGGCCCTGCCGGCCTTCTTTGCCGGACTCCTGCCCGAAGGGCACCGGCTCACGGTCCTGAAGAATGCGACCAAAACGAGCTTTGACGACGAACTGACCCTGCTGCTCGCCGTCGGGGCCGACGTGCCCGGCGACGTCCAGGTGGTTCCTGCCGGCGAGCCCCCGGTGGAACCGCCCACCCTGGCCGATACCTCGCGGCCGGAAGAGCTGGACTTCTCCGCCCTCGCCAACACGGTGGACCTCCACGGGCTGCCCGGGGTCCAGCGCAAGACGAGTGCCTCCATGCTGACGACGCCGCTGGCCCTGCGGGGGCACCGTTACCTGCTCAAACTGGATCCCCCGGAACATCCGCACCTGGTGGAGAACGAGGCGGCGCACCTGCGCGGGGCGAAGGCCCTGAAGATCCCGGTGGCCAAGGGCTCGGTCATTACCGACAGGAACGGACTGAGGGGACTGCTCGTGGAGCGGTTTGACCGGGTCAAGGGCCCTGCGGGCCCGTGGGTCCGGCTGCCGCTGGAAGACGGAACTCAGGTGCTGGGCCTGCCCCCGGCCTCAAAATACGCCGTCAGCTCCGAGGAGGTGGCCACGGCGCTCGCCGGACGGTGTACGGCACCGGTGGTCGCCAGCCGCAACCTCTACCTCCAGTTCCTCTTCGCCTGGCTGACCGGCAACGGCGACCTGCATGCCAAGAATGTCGCCATCCTGGGCAGCGGGCGCGGGTTCACGATGGCTCCTGTGTTCGACGTGCCGTGCACCCTGCTGTACGGGGATGAAACCCTGGCGCTGCCCGTCTCCGGGAAGACGAGGAACCTCCGGGCCAGGCACTGGACGGAGTTTGCCGGTGCCCTCGGGCTGCCGGCCCGGGCTGCCGCCTCGGCGAACAGCACGGCCCTGGCCGCGGCCGCCGCCATCCGGCTGGAGGAACTGCCGTTCGCCGGGTCGCCGCTGCGCGGGGCCCAGCGGGAACTGGGCTTCCGGCGTCGGGAACTGGCCTCCTGACCCAGGGTTTCCCAAGCGAATGGCCGTTCCCCCGCGGGCCGGACAAACGTACCCTGTAGAAGGGAGGTGAATTCCATGAAAGCTGCACCAGGGGACCGGATCATCATCCGGGGCCACACAGTCGAGTCCGCGGACCGGCACGGCCTGATCCTTGAGGTCAGGGGCGCCGACGGTGCGCCGCCGTACCAGGTGAGGTTTGACGACGGTCACGAGACCATCCTGATTCCCGGCGGCGATTTCGTCGTCGAACGGAGCGAACGGAGCGAAGCGAAGGAGGCCGGCTGAGCTAGAAGCCCGATGAGCTCCCGGAACCCGAAAAGCTGCCGCCGCTGCTCCCGTAGCCGGTGGTGGTACCCCCGCCGCGGGCGCTGCTGACGCTGCTTACCCCGGTGTTGAAACCCGAGTTGAAGGTGGGGACGGAGAAGAAGTAGTAGGACGGGTAGACCGTGCCGAGGATGCTTGGCTCGTAGGCGCGGCCGTACTTGGCCTTGGAACCTGCCTGCGCGCTCTCCATTTCCTTGCGCATCATCTTGGCTTCCTTCTCATTCCTGGCGAAGCCCTCGATGACGGTGTCCGCATGGTTCTTCAACAGCTCGGAGAGCTGTGTCCGGGCGTCCCGGAGCCGGTCCAGCGCCGTCTCCGGGCTGATGGCGCTGTCGGCGAGCTCGGAGGTCCAGCGTTCCATCTCGCGCTGGCTTTGCTCGCGGAAGGACCGGAGCGCCGCCGCCGTCACCGAATCGCCCGCACCGTGGCGCCTGCTGAGCAGCTGCTCCAGCCCGGCCAGGTCGGCACGGAACGGGGCCAGCTGCCGGTCCCAGGCGGCGGCCCAGGAAGACCCCCGGTTGAGCAGGGCGTTGGTGTCCGCGATGACGTCGTCCAGCGCGTCCAGCTCGGCCGAGGCATCGGCGTACTTCCGGACGAGTCTCAGGTTCGGCCGCCGGCTCAGGTCCCGGGACGAGAGGGCATGGACCTGCTGGGACAGCCCGGTGGCGGTGTTGTACCGGGTCAGGAAGGTGCGGTGCTTCTCCAGGACGGAGCCGCCGTAACGGGAGGACTCGGGAATGGTGTTGGCGTTGAGCTCGGTGACCTGGAGGTCCATGCTCACGTTGGCGTAGCTTGCGTCGCCACGCGCCAGTTCCTTGCGGCTGCCGATCCTGGTCCGCCAGCGTACGATCAGCCAGCCGGCGGCACCGGCGGCGGCTGCCGACACCGTGGTCCAGGCCGTGATGAGGAAGGCAGCAGACCGGTACCACGGCTGGTTGATCAGCTCGGCGCCGCGTTTGATTCCGGCAATCGTGCCCTCGGTCCACTGGGCGTCACGGAACAGGTCCTTGGACGCGTTCTGGATGTCATCGCGCTGCCCGAGGGACACCTTACGGTCTTCCCCCATGTAGGTCCCCACATGCCGGCCCACCGGGTCCAGCGCGAAGATGAAGAGCCCGTCAGCCCATTTCTGCCCGTCAGCGCTGATCCAGTCCGGGTGCTCGGCACGGGCGAAGCGCAGGATTTCCTCGTTCAGGTTGTCCGCCGCCGTGCCGTTGTACGTGTACACGGCGACCTTGGTGGGCTGGTAGAAGTCGACGGCGCGCAGTGCCGGCAGGAGCGTGTTTTGGTCCAGCACCCCGGCCCGGTCCGCCACGACGACGTCGACCGGCCTGACGGCCAGCGCCGCCGGCCCTGCCCCCACCAGCCCGACCATGACCAGAACCACGACGCCGAGGATTTTCCCCATGATTCCCATTTCCCGAGCGTAGTGCCTGCTTCCAACGTCGTCGACGGGATCCCGGGCGGAAAGGGGGCTAAAGACACCATGACCGCGGGCCGGCGCCCGCCCATACTTACGGCATGAGCCAAGAGCCCGATGACCCCGCAGAGCCGACACGCGGCGGCGCACCGGACGTTCCGCCCCCGGGTGCGGGGCGGGACCGGCCGGACCGTGTGCTGTTCGGCATCGTGGCGGCGATCGCGGTCCTGGTGGTCGTAGCCCTTGGTGTGGTGTTCCTGCGCGGGGAGCCGCAGCTGCTGGATGAGTCCACCCCGGCGGGCGTCGTGCAGCGCTACAGCAAGGCGGTCATCGACTCCGATACCGCGGCCGCGGACGCGTACCTGACCGACAACGCCCGTTCGCGCTGCGCCAACTATTACGGCGGCGCGCAGGCCAGCCGGGTCGTCCTCATCTCCACGACAGAACGGGGAGGGACCGCCACGGTGAAGGTCTCGATAGTCCACTCCGCCGAGGCCGGCCCGTTCGGCCCGTCCGAATATGCGGAGGAAGGCGTCCTGGGCCTGGTGAAGGCGGGCGGCAAATGGATGATCAACGAACTGCCCTACAGCCTGCAGACGTGTGCCGGCGGGATGCTGAAAAAGTGAGTACCGCCAGGACCCACACCGGCCAGGCACCGGGATCTGCCCAGGCAAAGGTCCGCCGCCTCGTCGTGTTCGTTTTGTTGTTCGCCCTCGTCCTGATCGCCGCCAACGGGCTCAGCGGCCTGCTGGAGCGGCTCTTGCGCTCCGGCCAGGTGCTGGCCGGTGAAGGCGTTGCGGGGCTGGCGCTCTCGCTCGCCTTCACCCTGATCGGCGGCCCGCTCGCCGCGCTGCTCTGGTGGCTCGTCTGGCGGCGGCTGGATGAGGAAGCGGAGCGGGGCGCCACCTCGTGGGGACTCTACATCGCGGTCGTCTACACGTATGCACTCATTATGTCCATCACGGCGCTCTTGGCCATGGCCGCGTCCTTCGTCGGCGGAAAGGACCCGGAGTGGCGTTCACCGCTGTCCGTCGGGCTGGTCTGGTTGCTCGTCTGGGTCTGGCACCGCTGGATGTGGCGGCACGCCCGCGGCCCTATCGCGCTCGCGACTGTGCCGGCCGTCATCGGGACCTTCTTCGGGCTGGGCCTCGGCGTCGGCGCCTCGGTTGCGGGTCTGGGGAGCCTGCTCGACGTCGCTATCCGCGGGTCGATGGACCTCGCCTCGACAGTTGACCCGTGGTGGGATTCGACCCTCCGCGAGCTGATCTGGGCGGCCGGGGGAGCCCTGGTCTGGTGGTGGCACTGGTTCCGCGGCGGTGCGCGCCGGCTCATGGGCGGGTTCGCCGATGTGGGGCTGGTCGTCGTCGGCGTGTTGGCGGCGGGCCTGCTCGCCCTGGGCGGGGCCGGAACGGTTCTCTTCGTGCTGCTGCGGCTGGCGTTTGACCGGCAGGACTCCCTGACTGAGCTGCTCGCACCCCTCGGTGTTGCCCTCGCCGCTGCCGCCGTTGGCGCGCTGGTCTGGCGTTATCACCGCACCGCGGCGGTGGGCCGGTCCGAACGGACCCGGCAGGCAGGCATGCTCGTGACGTCGGGCGTGGCCCTGGCAGCAGCGGCCAGCGGCGTCGGCGTGATCCTGAACGCCGCCCTGTCCATGGCGGTGTCGCCGCTGGCGGGCGGGAGCGCCCGGACGTTGCTGCTGGGCGGCATCAGCTCCCTCGTCGTTGGCGGCTGCGTCTGGTGGCTGGCATGGAAGCCCGGCAGGCAACACCGGATGGTGGCCGCCGTTCCGACGGGGCGGCGCGTTTACCTCATCGCTGTCTTCGGCCTCAGTGCCGCGGTGGCCCTGGCAGCCCTGCTGGTGGTCGGCTTCCGGGTGTTCGAGTTCTTCCTGGACACGGTCACCGGCGGCAGCCTCGTCGACCGGGTCCGCGCCCCGCTGGGGTTGCTCGTGGCCACCGGACTGGCCGCCGGGTACCACTTCTCGGTGTGGCGGCATGACCGTGCGGTCCTCGCCGCGGCAGGCCCCGCGCGGAGGCCCACCATCGGCCAAGTAATCCTGGTCACCGGCGCCGACCCCGCACCGCTGCACCGGGCCATCGAGGAGGCCACGGGTGCCGGCGTCACCGTCTGGAGACGTGCCGACGCCGGCCCTGCCGGCGGTGACACGGCCATCCCCGTCGCCGGGGCACTCGCTGAGCGGCTGGCAACGGCGCTGGACGGCGTCACCGGCAGGCGTGTTCTGGTGACCATCGCACCCGACGGCAGGATCGACGTCGTCCCCCTGCTGGGCTGAGGCTACGGGAGGTCGAACTCCCTCTTATAGCTGCGGACCGCGTTGGTCACGGTGGGGAAGAAGTGTCCTGGCCCGAACCTGCTGCTGACGCCGAAGCGGATCAGCCGGTCCTTGATGGGGCCCTTCATCTCGGCGAAGACCAGGCTGATGCCGATCTTCGCCAGCTCGTCATCCAGCTCCACCAGGTCATCCAGGGCGGTGGTGTCCAGATCCGTGATGGCCTCCGAGGCAACGATCACCCACCGCACCGGCCCGGGGGCGTTCGCCACGAGGGTCCGGATGTGTTCCGTAAATACGGCCCCGTTCGCGAAGAAGAGCGGCGCATCGAAGCGTGCGATCACGAGCCCCGGCACCCGCTGGCCCTCGGGGTGCCTGTTGAGGTCGTGGTAGCCCGGTACGTCCCCGACGCTCGCCAATTCGGTCCGGTAGGGATCCCAGGCCCGGAGGACGAAGGCGATAAGCGACAGGCCGATCGCCACCACAATGCCTTCGAGAACCCCCACGAACGCCACACCAAGGAAAGTGGCCAGCAGCAGTGCAGCCTCCCTCCGGCTCATCCGGAACAAGCGGATGAGCGTCTTCACATCCACGATCGAGGCGGCTGCCACGATCACGACGGCGGCCAGGGCGCTGGAGGGCAGGAAGGATGTCACACCGGGCACGGCCAGCATAAAGAGCACCACGAGGGCCGCCGCGACCACTCCGCTGAACGGGCTCCTCGCGCCGGCCTCGAGGGCGATCGGGGTACGCGAGGCGCTGCCGGAGACGGGGAACCCGCCAAACAGGCCGCAGGCCGCATTCGCGACACCCAGGGCCCCCATTTCCTGGTTCCCGTTCACGCGGGTTCCGCGTCGCGCGGCCAGGCTCTTGGACAGCACGGAGGTGTCCGCGAAGGCCATCAGTGCAATGCCGGCCGCCGGGCCGATGAGGGCGAAAACCTCGGCGCCGGTGACTCCGCGGATGCCTGGCGAAGGGAAGCCGCCGGGCAACGCACCCACCATCGGGACCGCCGCCGTCAGGTCCAGGGCGGCGGTAAGGGCCGTGGCCCCGACGACCGCGAGCAGCACTCCGGGCACCTTCCACGGCAGGAACCGGCAGGCGACGATGATGGCCACCGTTCCGGCGCCGAAGAGCAGCGCGAGGGGATTGACGGCGCCGTGGAGCACCGCCCGGGCCGTGCCGGCGGCGTTGTCCACGAGCGAGCCGCCCGGGGACGGAATTCCGAGGAACTTGGGCAGTTGGCTGAGGATGACCGCGAGCGCGATGCCGTTGAGGTAGCCGACGCGGATGGGTTTGGAGAGCAGCCCGGTGACAAACCCGAGCCTGACGACGCGCCCGACGAGGAGGATGACGCCGATCATCAGGGCCAGGACCCCCGCGAGGGCCACGGCGTGGTCGGAACCCCGGGCCGCCAGCGGCAGCACGGCGGCGGCGATCATCGGCGCCAGGGTTGAATCCGGGCCAACGATCAGGACCCGGGAGGGTCCGAAGACGGCATAGGCCAGCAAAGGGATCACCGAGGCGTACAGGCCAGTGACGGCAGGCAGCCCGGAGGCTTCCGCATAGGCCATCCCGGCCGGGATAAGGACGGCGCTGACCGCGGCGCCGGCGGCAAGGTCGGATTTCAGCCAGGAGCGCTCATAGTCGAGGACAGTCTTGAGGCCGGGCGGCAGGCTCCACGCGTGGCGCACGGGGCCCCGCGTCAGTTCCCGACCGCCGGCGCCGACGGGGCACCCCGGTTCGCTGGCTGCGGGCATCCGGCGTTCGTCATGCTCGATTCTATGCCGCCCGTGTCTCCAACGACCGCGCCAATTACGCCTTAGGATTGCCCCATGTCTACCTATGAAGTCACCCGGACCGCCGTCATCCCGGCCCCGGCCGAAGAGATCTTCCCGCTCGTCAACAGTTTCCATGAGTGGACCAAATGGTCGCCCTGGGAATCCGTGGATCCCGCGATGGACCGCAGCTACTCAGGCAACGATTCCGGCGTCGGCGCCCAGTACGCCTGGAGCGGCAACCGCAAGGCGGGCGCCGGGACCATGGAGATCGTCGACTCCATTGAGCCGCAGAGCATCAAGATCCGCCTCGCCTTCACCAAGCCCTTCAAGGCGGTCAACCCGACGGTCTTCACCTTCGCCCCTGCCGCCGGCGGGACACAGGTGACTTGGGCCATGACCGGCGAGAACAAGGGCATCGCCAAGCTCTTCGCCGTGGTCATGAATATGGACAAGATGATCGGCGCGGACTTCGAACGGGGCCTGGCTTCGCTTGCCGGCGCCGTGGCACAGCGACAGGCCTGAGCGCCGCGACGTTGCGCCCCAGACCGGAGCCCGGGGCTGACATCAACAAAACGCTCCCTGGAAACCGCCCCTGACGAAGAGGCATGCCCGATGATGGAGAAATGCAAAGGGTCATCGGGTGGCTGGCGGCAGCCATAGTCATCACGCTCATTCTTGGAAGCGCCTATGTGGCGTTGCAACAGCTCGGCCGGCAGTCAGCGAATGCGGCGCCCGCAGCGGCGGTCGCCGCCCAACTCCAGCTCATAGGTTCAGAGTCGGCACCGTTGCCGCGTCTGGAACTGACCCCGGAGAGCGGAGTCTTCGTCATCGTCTACGGGGAGGACGACAACCCGGTGTCGGGGACGGCCACCCTCCACGGCTCGCTTCCAGTTCTTCCCGCCGGCGTGCTCCAGACCGCCAGAACATCGGGCTCCGATGTCGTGACCTGGGAACCGGAACCGGAGCTTCGGATGGCGATCGTGGCACGTTCGGCGGCCGGAAGGGTCGTCGTCGCCGGACAGTCGCTGACTCCCTATGAGGATCGGGATCGGGCGACCCTGATTGTCCTGGCGCTCGGATGGGCCGGCTGCATCCTCGTCCTGGCCGCCGGTTACGGCTCAACAGAGTTTCTGCGCCGCCGTCGACCCTGATGGGAACTGCTCAGTCAGCGGCTGGTCCCGCTGGGCCGGCCGCCGTCGTATCCTCGCCGTACTCCGCGGACACGAGGATGGGCAGGTGATCGGAAGCGCCGCGCGGGAGGGTCTCCACGCTGTCGATGTCCATGCCCTGGGACGTCGCGAAGTCGAAGTGGCCCTTGAAGACCTTGTACCGCGTGTACGTGCGCCGGTCGCTGAGCGAGAGCTCGTAGCCGGCGTCCTTCATCTGCTCGGTGAGGTACTTGGTGAAGAACGGATAGTTGAAGTCCCCCACCATCAGTGTCCTCAGGCCACCGCCCATGCTGAGCAGCTCGGCGTGCGCAGCATGGATCTGGTTCCTCCGCAGAGAGTTCGACGCTGTCAGCGGCGCGGCGTGGAAGGACGCGATGACCAGGTCATGCCCGGTCTCGTTGTCGACCACGTGGGTGCCGATGAGCCGCTCGTGTGCGGGAGCCAGGACATGATCGTGGAGGGATTTCTTCAGGGCGAACGTCCTGGTGTCGTGCGCGGTGAAGCGGTCCTGGCGGTAGTAGATGGCCAGGCCCAGCCGGTTCCCCTTGGTGGCGTCGGCAAGGTGCAGATCACCGATGGTCGCCGGCAGGTCCTCCGTATCGCACTCCTGGAGGCATAACGCATCAACCCCGAAATCAGTGGCCAGATCGACCAGCTCACCACTGGCCTTGTGCTTGCGGAGGTTGTAGCTAATGACTCGGATCAGGAGGGCACCTCTTCGGCGGATAGTTGTGGAATCTGTCTCCGAGTCTACCCAGTCGGGGAAAGCAAAGGGGATCCATGACACAGCCGCCGAGCCGGTGGCCGGTGCGGAACGAGGGCCGGCCGCGCGTCGTTGAACCGGTGGCGGCGGCCCCCGCAGGCGGTAGGGTGGTTCGGGATTCATCGATGGAAGCTGCGAAAGGGTTGACGTTGGCTGCTGGACTGCCGGTTCTTGCCGAGGGCGATTTTTACTACGAGGTGCTTGGTGGCGGCCGGTTCCGCTCCACCATCCACGCCCAGGGCGCCTGGAACGAGCACGAGCAGCATATGGCACCGGCCTCCGGCATCATGGCCGACTGCCTGGCCCGGCACGAGCCCCGCGACGACATGCGGATGGCGCGCCTGAGCTACGAAATCCTGGGCTTGATTCCCGGCGGCGAGTTTGAAGTCACCACCACGACCCTGCGCCCCGGCCGGACCATAGAACTGCTGCAGGCGGAACTGGTGGCCGGCGGCCGCGTCGCCATCCGCGCCACGGCCTGGCGGATGATCACCTCCGACACCACCGCCATCGCGGCCTTCGAGGATCCGGGGATCGCCGGACCGGAGGACTGCGATCCATACGACGCCGCGCTCGTCTGGCCCGGCGGCTACATCGCCTCGCTGCAGATGCGGATCGCGGAGGGCCATCGCGCGGGCTCCGGTACGGTGTGGCTGCACACCAGCCATCCGCTCACCGACCAGGCGGACAGCAGCGGGCTGGCCAGGCTGATCGGGCTGGTGGACACGGCCAACGGCATCGCGGCGCGGGTGCCGCCGGGCAAGGGCAGCTACGCCTTTCCCAATCTGGACCTGCAGATCCACATGTACCGGCACCCTGAAGGGGAGTGGCTGGGACTGGACAACGAGGTGTCCTTCGGCACCGACGGGATCGGGCTGACCTCCACGGTGCTGCACGACCTCAAGGGCCCGTTCGGCCGCGCGGAGCAGATCCTGACGCTGCGCAAGTCCTGACATCCCAACTGGCCGGCAGCTGTTGTCGTTTTGAGCCCTCAGAACGACAACAACTGCCACCTGGTTGGGTGCGGGAGGCTAGTGGAAGACGAGCCAGCCGACGACGGTGGCCACGCCGGTCAGGAACGCACCCCAGACGATGTCCGCCAGCACGATCGCGAGCGGCCAGTCCTTCAACGTCGCGGCGTTCGTGAGGTCGTAGGTGGCGTAGGCGAAGGTTCCCAGCGCGGCACCGTAACCCAGCGCGGTCAGCCAACTGCCGCCGTCGAGCGCCGGCTGGAGGGCGAAGAAAACGATCCCGGCGATGTACAGCACATAGAAGACGACGGCGTACCCTAGATGGGGCTTGTCCGCCATGAGGTGCCCCAGATGGCTCCGGTAAAACCTGCTCATCGACTTGAGCCAGACGGAATCGATGACGGCAAACGCGGCGGCTACAACGAGGAACTGCAAGATGACCATAAGGGAGCATAGCAACATGCCGCAGGCCGCTGGCGGACCACGGACACTGACGGTTGTCCGGCAGGAGGAATCGCTCGGTGCCGCCGGGGACCTCGACTTCGCGCTCGAGCTGCTGAACAAGGTCAAGACGGGCGTGGTGGGCCCCACCCTGCGGCTCTACCGCCCGGCCCCCACCGTGGCGTTCGGGCAGCGGGACACCCATCTGCCAGGCTTCGACGCCGCGGCGCGGGCCTGCCGGGACCTGGGTTTTGAGCCGCTCGTGCGGAAGGCCGGCGGCCGTGCCGCGGCGTATCACGAGGGGACGCTCGTGATCGACCATGTCGAGCCGCAGCAGGACGCCATCGCGGGTGCCAAGGGCCGGTTCTCCTTCTTCGGCGAGCTGCTGGCGCAGGCGCTGCGCAGCACGGGAGTGGACGCCGCCGTCGGGGAAATCCCGGGTGAATACTGCCCGGGTGAATTCAGCGTCCACGGCCAGGACCAGGCCTTCCCGGACCGCAAAATCAAGCTGATCGGCACCGCCCAGCGCGTCGTTTCCGGCGGCTGGCTGTTCAGCTCCGTAATCGTGGTGGAGAACTCCGCCCCCATCCGGGCTGTGCTGGAGGCCAGCTACGCGGCCCTGGGCCTGGACTGGGACCCGGCCACGGCCGGCGCCGTCAACGACCTCGTCCCGCACCTGGACGTGGACGCGATCGAGGCGGCCGTGATCGGCACCTACGCCCGCTACGCCACCCTGGACTACGGCGACTTCGGCCGGCTGCCTGGCTAGTGCCCCCGGGCGATCCACTCCTGAAGCTGCGGGGCCTCGGCGCCGACCGTCGTCGGATCCCCGTGGCCGGTCCGCACCACTGTGTCAGCCGGGAGCGTCAGCAGCCGGCTCCGGATGGATTCGACGATGGTGGGGAAGTCGCTGAAGGACCGGCCGGTGGCGCCCGGTCCACCCTGGAACAGCGTGTCGCCGCTGAAGACCGTGCCTTCGCTTTCGAGGTAGAAGCACATGGACCCGGGGGAATGCCCCGGGGTGTGCAGGGCCACGAGCCGGGCCCCGGCGACGTCGAAAGTGTCCCCGTCCGCGATGGCGTGGTCCGGTTCGGTCCCCGGGAACACACGTTCCCAGAGCATCCAGTCCTCGCGGTTCAGGTACACCGGGGCGTCGACGCGCCCGCGGACCTGGCCGACGGCGCCGATGTGGTCATCGTGCCCGTGTGTGAGCAGGATTGCCGTCACGGTTCTGCCTGCGACGGCGGCCTCGACGGCGGCAGAGTCGTGCGCCGGGTCGATGATGACACATTCCTCGTCGTTGCCGACGATCCAGACGTTGTTGTCAACATCCCAGGTGCCGCCGTCGAGCGAGAACGTGCCCGAGGTGACCAGCCGGTCGATCCGGAGCGGGGTCCCGGCGCCGCTCACAGTTCGACCACGGAGCGGAGCACCGAGCCGGCGTGCATCTTGCCGAAGGCTTCCTCGATGTCGTTGATCGTGATGCGTTCGGTGACGAAGGCGTCGAGGTCCAGCTTGCCCTGGCGGTAGAGGCTGATCAGCATCGGGAAGTCGCGGGAGGGCAGGCAGTCGCCGTACCAGGAGGACTTGAGCGAGCCGCCGCGGCCGAAGACATCCAGCAGCGGCAGTTCCAGGGTCATGTCCGGGCTCGGTACGCCCACCAGCACCACCGTGCCGGCCAGGTCCCGGGCGTAGAACGCCTGCTTGTAGGTCTCGGGGCGCCCGACGGCGTCGATCACCACGTCGGCGCCGAAGCCGCCGGTGAGCTCGCGGATGGCCTCGACCGGGTCGACGGCGGAGGAATCCACCGTGTGGGTGGCGCCGAGTTCCTTGGCGCGGTCGAGTTTCTTGGCATCGATGTCGACGGCGATGACGGTGGTGGCGCCGGCGAGCGCGGCCCCCGCGATGGCCGCGGTGCCCACTCCGCCGCAGCCGATGACGGCGACCGAATCGCCGCGCTTGACGCCGCCGGTGTTGATGGCGGCACCCAGGCCCGCCATGACGCCGCAGCCCAGCAGGCCGATGGCGGCAGGGTCGGCTTCCGGGTCCACCTTGGTGCACTGGCCGGCGGCGACGAGGGTCTTCTCGGCGAAGGCGCCGATGCCGAGGGCCGCGGTGAGCTCGGTGCCGTCCTCAAGCGTCATCTTCTGGGTGGCGTTGTGGGTGTTGAAGCAGTACTGCGCCTGGCCGCGGCGGCAGGCACGGCATTCGCCGCAGACGGCACGCCAGTTCAGCACCACGCGGTCTCCGGGGGCTACCTCGGTGACGTCCGGACCCACGGCGCTGACCACGCCGGTGGCCTCGTGGCCGAGCAGGAAGGGGAAGTCGTCGTTGATCGCGCCGAGCTTGTAGTGCAGGTCAGTGTGGCAGACGCCGCTGGTGAGGATGTCCACCAATGCCTCGCCGGGCCCCGGATCCGGGACCAGGATGGTCTCCACCGTGACGGGTGCTCCCTTGGAGCGGGCAACTACGCCTTTGACTTTGTGGACCATGGAAAAGCTCCCTCATGCGCGTCGCAACACGCGGTAAGGCGCGGTCCTGTCGGGGCCGCGCCGTCGTGGTTGAAATTGTGCCGGAACGTGTCCGGGCTAGGCGGCGAGCCGGTTCTTGACCTCGGCTGCCGAGGGGTTCGTGGCCGCGGTGCCGTCCGGGAACAGCACGGTCGGGACGGTGCGGTTGCCTCCGTTGAGCTTCTCCACGAGGTCGGCGGTGCCTTCGACTTCTTCGATGTTGATCTCCGTGTAACCGATGCCCTGGGCGTCCAGCTGCTTCTTCAGCCGGTTGCAGTAGCCGCACCAGGTGGTCGAAAACATGGTGATGGTGCCGGATTCGGGGGTGAAGTCCACGAAGTTTCTCCTCGATGCTCATTGTCAGGGGTGTCGTTCCCTTCAACCGTAACCCGCACACCGCTATTCCCCATGGCGTGACGGGGTGCGTGCCGGGTCCGGATGACACGGCATGCCCGCGGTGGCATGCTGGTGCCATGTGTGGACGCTATGTGATGGCCCGGGCCGTCGGAGACCTGCTGGCGGAGTTCGACGCCGGGCTCGAGGAAGAGATTGTCATCCCGCCGTCCTGGAACGTCGCCCCGACGGTGGATGTGCCGATCCTGCTGGAACGGCTCGTGGACGGCAGCCCGGTCCGCCAACTGCACATCGCGCGCTGGGGGCTGGTGCCGTCCTGGGCCAAGGATCCGAGCATCGGGTCGAAGATGATCAACGCCCGCAGCGAAAGCGTCCTGGAGAAGCCCGCGTTCCGGAAGGCCACCCGCTCCCGGCGCTGCGCCGTGCCGGCTGACGGCTACTACGAATGGAAGGGCGAGGGGCGGGGAAAGCAGCCCTACTATGTGCATCCCAGGGACCAACACCCGATGGTGTTCGCCGGGCTGTACGAATGGTGGAAGGACCCGTCCAAGGCCGACGGCGATCCGGAACGCTGGCTGCTCTCGACCTCGATCCTGACAACGGACTCGCCGCCCGAAGGCTATGCCGGCGGAATGCTCGCGGAACTCACGGCCCTGCACGACCGGGTCCCGCTGCCGATGGACCGCGGCACGATGCAGGCCTGGCTGGACCCGCAGGCCGATGACGCCGCGGCCCTCGTGGCGCTGGTGCGGGCCGGGGCGCACGACGTCGCGGAGGGCTGGACGATCGACGCCGTCGGCACCGCCGTCGGGAATGTCAGGAACGACTCGCCCGAACTCATCCAGCCGGTCGGGAGCCTGTTCTAGCGGACCTCCCGCGAGGGCGGCCAAAATCCACGTAAGGCCCCGGCCCTGTGACGGACCGGAGCCGGGCTGCTGGCTAGAAGCCCGCCAGCAGACCCTTCATTTCCTGGATTTCGGCTGTCTGCGAGGTCACGATTGCCTTGCTGAGGCTGATGGCGTCGGGGTTTTTGCCTTGGCTGATTTCAGCCGTCGCCATCGTCACGGCGCCTTGGTGGTGGGCGATCATCCCGGTCAGGAAAAGCTTGGCCGCTTCAGTACCCTGGGCGGCATCGAGCTTGTTCAGATCGTCATCGCCCATCATCCCGTCGCCCATGCCATGGCCGGACGCCATCTGGGCCGGTTCGTTCCAGGACTTGAGCCAGCCCGTCATCTGCTCAATCTCGGGGGCCTGCGCGGCTTTGATCCTGGTGGCGAGAGCGGTGATCCGGGCATCCATGCCCTGCTTCTTGAGCATCATGTCGCTCATCTCTACGGCCTGGGCGTGGTGCGGGATCATCCCTTGGGTGAACATGGTTTCCGCAGCGTTGTGGTTCGAGGCCGCGGGGGCTGAGCTCGAGGACATCCCCATCCCGTTTTGGCCCATGCCCGGCATGGAGCTGGCAGGTGTACTTCCGGAGGTCCCCGCGCAGCCCGCCAGGGCTATGGCGGCGGCAATTCCAACGGCAGAAATGGTCAGAATTTTCTTCATGGAATTCAAGTCCTTTAAATCATCAAATCGTCGTTGTTGCACGACTGCGGATAACACGCCCATAACCGGCCTGAACGGCCGGGAGGTGCGTATCGGGTAAGCGGGGCGCGCCGGGCAGGACACGGCGCAGCGTGGCCGTTTACGTCCGGCTGATGGAAAGCTGGCCCGGCGAAGGACTTCGCGGAATGAACCCGTACCCGGTGGCGGGAACGGCGGTGATGGGCCCGCCGCTGGAAGTCAGCGGCGTGGCGCCCGGTGGCGGAGCAGCCAGCGTCGTGCTCCCGGGAGAAGGGACGCAGTCCGCGTGCATGGCGGACATCGCCGTGTACCCGCACGCCTCGCCGCAGGACGGCCCTGGCGGGTGCGTGAGACTCTGTGCGGCGGAGGCGGCCGCGGGGGTCACCGCGACGTGGCCGGGGTGGTCCGACGCCTGCATGGCGGGCAGCGCCCGGGTGTTATGACCGGTGGCCCGCGCCGTCATGGCGTGCGTGCCGGTCATGATGTGCATGCCCAAAATGCCGGCGACGATCGCCAGCAATCCCGCGAGAAGGGCCGCCCGCCGGAGGAACGCCGTGGCGCGCCCGGAACAGATGGCGGTCATGGTGTTCCTCCTTCTGTGCGGCCTGGTTGGCTTCAAGATTACCGGCCCGGTGCGGGCCCGGGTGGCTGCCGGGTTCAGCGGACCTGGGCGGGGTTCAGTTTCAGCCGGCGCAGCAGCTGCGCGTTCAGGGCGACGACGATCGTGGAGACGGACATCAGCACGGCGCCGGCAGCAGGCGAGAGCACGACGCCGGCGAAGGCGAGCACTCCGGCGGCCAGCGGGACGGAGATGATGTTGTAGCCGGTGGCCCAGATGAGGTTTTGCCACATTTTCCGGTAGCTGGCCCGGGAGAGGTCCAGCATCGACAGGACGGCCCGGGGATCGTTGCCGGCCAGGACAACGCCGGCGGATTCCATCGCGACGTCGGTGCCGGCGCCGATCGCTATCCCCACCTCGGCCCTCGCCAGGGCGGGGGAGTCGTTGACGCCGTCCCCGACCATGGCGACCTTCAGTCCGCGGGCCTGCAGCTCAGCGACCTTCTTGTCCTTATCGGCCGGGAGGACTTCGGCGAACACCTCATCGATGTTGAGCTCTTCCGCGACGGCGCGGGCGACCTGCCGGGCGTCACCGGTGATCATGGCGACTTTGATGCCGCGGTCCTGCAGTGCCTTGACGGCCTGCCGGGATTCGGTGCGGACGGCGTCCTCGAGGCTCACGGCTCCGAGGATCCTTCGCCCGTCAATGATGTGCAGCACGGCGGCGCCGCGGTCCATCCACGCCCGGGTGGCGGCGGCCAGTGCCGGCGGTTCTTCCGCTTCGAGGTCGCGGAGCAGGGCCGGGCCGCCGACCTGGACGGTCCTGCCGTCGACCGTGGCGCGGACACCGCGGCCGGTCATGGACGAAAATCCGGAAGCCGCCGGAATCGCCATGCCCTGCTCCCGCGCGGCTCGGACGATGGCCCGGGCCACCGGGTGCTCGCTGTCCGCTTCCACGGCTGCGGCCAGCGCCAGGAGATCGTTCCGGTCCAAGCCCTCGGCGGCCGCGACGTCCTTGAGCGCGGGTTCGCCCCTGGTCAGCGTCCCGGTCTTGTCGAAGAGCACGACGTCGACGGTGCGCATGCGCTCCAGGGCCATCCGGTTCTTGATCAGGACACCTGCCCTGGCCGCCTGCTCGGTGGAGATTGCGATCACCAGGGGGATGGCCAGGCCCAGGGCATGGGGGCAGGCGATCACGAGCACGGTGACGGTACGGGTGACGGCGTCGGGAACGCTGCCCAGCATTGACCAGACGATGAACGTGATGACGCCGGCGCCGGCGGCGAAGTAGAACAGGAACGCGGCGGCCCGGTCGGCCAGGGCCTGGGCCTTGGAGGAGGAGGCCTGCGCCTCGGCGACCAGCCGCTGGATCCCGGCCAGGGCGGTGTCATCCCCGACGGCGGTGACCTGCACGCGGACGGTGTTGTCTGTGGCAACCGTTCCGGCGATGACCTTATCGCCCGGTGAGCGGAGGACGGTCCTGGATTCGCCGGTGATCATCGATTCGTCAAACTCGGCCTGGCCGTCGACGACCATGCCGTCGGCCGGCATCCGGGCGCCGGAGCGGACCAGAACGGTGTCCCCTGCCACGAGTTCGCTGACTTTGACGGTTTCCGTGCCCTCAGCGGTGATCCGGTCCGCCTCGTCGGGCAGGAGTGCGGCGAGAGCGTCGAGCGCGCCCCGTGCGGAGCCGAGGGCGCGCATCTCGATCCAGTGCCCCAGCAGCATGATCGCCACCAGCAGGGCCAGCTCCCACCAGAAGTCCAGGTCAAAACCGCCGATCCCGAGGCTGGTGACCCAGGAGGCGATGAAAGCGACACTGATGGCCATGGCGATCAGCAGCATCATGGCAGGTTTCCGGCTCTTCAGCTCCTCCAGGCCACCCCTGAGGAAGGGCTGACCACCGTAGACGAAGATCACGGTGCCCAGCAGCGGCGGGATCCAGGCCGAGCCCGGGAAAACCGGGGGCATGTAGCCGAGCAGGTGCCCGAACATCGGGCTGAAGTAGACCACCGGCACCGACAGGGCCAGCGTGAGCCAGAACCTGTTCTTGAACATCGCAACGCTGTGGCCGGCATGCTGGCCGTGGCTGTGCACCATGTGCTCGTCGTCCATGCCATGGCCATGGACGGCGTGGGCGTCAGGGGCATGCGCGACGGCGGACCCGCTGCGGGGAGCGCTGGGCTCGTCCTGCCGGGCGGAAGGTCCGTTGTGGTGGTCCTGGTCCATCGGTGCGCTCCTTTGGAAGTTCCTCCGGCGGCGGGAGGTCTGCCTTCTAAATATACCCCTAGGGGGTATCTGTCACAAACGGGGTCCGGGTGTGACATCCACCTCAGGCGACGCTGCGACGCGTGGTCCCTGGCAGCGCCGGGTTCGTCACGGCTTGGGCTGGGCGGCGGTTAGTTGACCGTGAGCTGGGTGTACATGCCGGCGGCATAGTGGCCGGGGAGGTTGCAGACCAGTTCATAGTGCCCCGGGGCCAGCGTGACAGTCACCCAGCCTGACGCGCCGGGCAGGATTCCCTGGCCGGTGCCTTCGGCGCAGGTATTGGAGGCTTCCCCGAGACTGCCAGTCTCATCGATTTTGGCGTCCCCGCCGATCGGGCGGGTGCCGGGGATCTGGTTGTCAGGAAGGGGAAGGATGACAAGTTCATGGCTGATGGTTCCCCCGTTGGTTACCAGGAACGAGACCGTGCCGTGTGCCACCGTGCTCCGGTCGGCCGTCATCCGCATGGCGCCGCCCATTATGGGGTTGGGCCGGACCACCATGGGCCCGCCCATGTTGGTCAGTGAAACGCTGACGAGCTGGCCGGATAGATTGGGAGCCAGGCACCGGGTGCGGGACAGAAAACCGGTGCCCCCGGGATTCACAAGACTGCCCACGAGGCCGGCCGCCACGAGCGACAGGGCGGTCAGAAGAATCACGGCCGCTGCCCCGAGGATGAGCTGACCGCGTCCGGTCAACGGGTTCAATCCTGGCGCCTGAGCGCCGTGCGCCGGGCCATGAACTCCTGTTCGTCGATTTCCCCCCGGGCGAAGCGCTCATTGAGGATCCGCTCGGCGTCGTGGTGCGGCGGCCGCAGCGCGGCCGGTCCCTCGCCCGGATGGGTACGCCGGACCAGGAGCACAACGACGGTGACCACGCCGCCCCAGAAAATCAGCATCAACAGGGCCATGGCCACCCACGCGCCGATACCCCAGCCATGCCCGTACCAGCCATCCATCATGATCAGACCTCCTCGTGTGAAACTACGTCCGGGCCGCCTCCCGGAACAGGGCACAATGGCCCGGCGGGGTATACGTAGTCGCATCATTGGGCTGCACTGTGAGTCATTGAGGCCGCATCGCCGTGTTACCGGGATTCGATGAGGCCCATCATGACGCTGCCCTCATGGTCGAGGATGCCCGGGCTGTCACGGGGCCGTCTCTGTTTCCGTGCGGCCGTCCCGGATCTGGTCGTCGGTCTCCAGCAGGGCCGCGAGGGCGGCCAGGGCGGGAACAGCGTCTTCGATCGCCTTCTGATAGGCCTCCGGCAAGCGTTGAAGAGCCTGCCCGAGCCGGCGGTCATTGGCTGCCTGCCACGCGCTGAGCACGTCCGTTCCCTTGGCCGTCAGGCTAAGGCTTACGGACCGGCGATCGCCGGGACGGGTCAGGCGTTGCACGAGTCCGGAAGTCACCATTTGCTGGACCAGGTTGCTCACCGTGTTGGTGGCCAGGCGCTGGCGCGCAGCAAGTCCACTGACACCCAGGCCCGGTTCATCGGCCAGACGCTGCAGTACCTCGACCTGGGCCATGGGCAGTGATTCCCACGGAAACTCCTGCCGGACGCTCGAGCGCAGAACCCGGCGCAGGCGTGTGATGGCGCCGGTCAATGACCAGGCATCGGCTCCGGTCTGGGCCACCCCGGTTTCCTGGAGGGACACCTCGGCCATGTTCATGAAGCCAGCCTATCGCGATAGTTCCCTGTATAGAATAGTTCTGTGACCGAACCACTTTTTCCGCATGCAGCTCTTGCGGGCGTTGGACGACAGCCCTCCCGGGGGTGGCTGTTCAGGGAGCCTGCGAGGCCGGACTGGATCCGCCGGCGGCCTGGAGCGCCGTGGCTGGTCGTGGCGACGGTATGCATTGGTGCGTTCATGGGCCAACTGGACGCCAGCATCGTGACGCTGGCGGTTCCGAGCATCAGGACCGACATGAAGGCCCCGCTTTCCCAGGTTGAGTGGGTGGCGCTGATCTATTTGCTGGTGTTGGTGGGGAGTATCTCCGCTATTGGCCGTCTGGCGGACATGCTGGGTCGAAAGCTGCTGTACGTCTACGGGTTCGCCCTGTTCACGCTCGCTTCGCTTGCGTGTGGGCTTGCCCCTGACATCACCTGGCTTCTCGTGGCCCGGGCGGTTCAGGCGGTGGGCGCGGCCATGCTCCAGGCCAACAGTGTGGCGTTGATCCGGACCAGCATGCCGGCCGGAAAGCTCGGCAAGGCTATCGGCCTTCAGGGTGCGGCGCAGGCCGTCGGGCTGGCCATGGGCCCGTCGGTCGGCGGCCTGCTCATCGGCGCAGGAGGGTGGCGGTGGGTGTTTTTCGTCAACATCCCTGCGGGGATCATCGGCATACTGCTGGGCTGGTTCCTCCTCCCGCGCACCCATATCAAGGCCCCCCGGACCGGGATGGACTGGCTGGGACTGGTGTTTTTGATGCCCGCCGTCGGGGCCCTGCTTCTGGCGCTGTCCGAGGCGTCCAGGCTCGGGTTTGGCAGCCTGATTGTCCTGGCGCTGCTGGTATCGTCGCTGATTCTTTGCATCCTTTTTGTCTTATGGGAGCGCCGGACAGCACACCCGCTGGTGGACCTTTCCCTGTTCAGGACGGGAACGTTCAGCCGGGGCATCGCGACGGGTTTGCTGAGTTATCTGGTGCTCTTCGGGATCCTTTTCGTGACACCGTTGTATCTGGAATCGGCGCATTCCCTTCCGTCAGCACAGGCGGGCCTGCTCTTGACGGTCCTTCCCGTCGCCCTGGCCCTCGTGGCGCCCGTTGCGGGGATGATGGCGGACAGGTTCGGCGTCCGTGTGCCGACGTCTACCGGCATGGGCCTGACCGTGGCTGCGCTTGTCATACTGGGTCTTTCGTCAGGCAACTTGTGGGCCATGGGTGCCGCCCTGGCAGTCATGGGACTGGGTCTGGGGCTGTTCACTCCGGCCAACAACGCAGCCGTTGCAGCGGCCGGCCATGACCACCAGGCGGGAATGGTCAGCGGAGTGTTGAACATGACCAGAGGAGTGGGAACCTCCCTGGGCGTCGCGCTCGGGGCCGTCGCCTACTCGTTGGCCGCCGGCGTCAGCGGCGGCGCGGCGGGGCCGGCCTCCTCCGCGCTCGGCTTCCGGATGGCCGTGGCGCTTTTTGCCGTCCTGGGCGTGGTCGCCGCAGTGCTCTCACTCCTTGGCCGGCAGCTCCCGGCCCAAAGGCGCCCGGGGGGAGTGCTCCGGCTCCGGGGGATCCGCCCGGCCGGTCCCCGGGACCGGCCACGCATACTTCCGCCCCGAACCACTCCCGACAGGATCCTTCCCCGCTATGACTGCCAGTGAATCCTTCATTCCGTCCCCGACCGTCAGCGCCTTCCAGATGGGCCCGCTGACCATCCACTTCTATGCCCTCTGCATCATGGCCGGCATCGCTGTGGCCGTCTGGCTCGGATCCCGCCGCTGGGCGGCCCGCGGCGGCCACCCTGGTCAGGTGCTGGACATCTGCCTGTGGGCTATCCCGGCAGGGATTATCGGCGGCCGGATCTACCATGTCATCACCGATCCTGAACTGTACTTCCTTCCCGGCAGGAACCCCTGGAACGCGTTCGCCATCTGGGACGGCGGCCTGGGGATCTGGGGCGCGATCGCCCTGGGGTGTCTGGGTGCCTGGATCGGCTGCCGCCGGGCAAACGTCCCATTGGTTGCCTTCCTGGACTCGGTGGCACCGGGTGTGCTCTTTGCCCAGGCGCTGGGCCGGTGGGGGAACTGGTTCAACAACGAGCTCTACGGGGATCCGACCGCACTGCCGTGGAAACTTCAGATCCACCAGATGGACACCGCCACCGGATCTGTGCTCACCGACGCCTCCGGTGCCCCGGTCGTCCTCGGCTATTTCCAGCCCACGTTCCTGTACGAATCCCTCTGGTGCGTGGCGGCCGGATTCCTGATCCTGTACCTTGACCGGCGATTCAGCCTCGGCGCCGGGAGCGTCTTCGCGCTCTATGTCGCGGGCTACACCGCCGGACGGTTTGTCTTTGAACTGATGCGCTCCGACTACGCCAACCTGATCCTGGGGCTCAGGGTGAACACCTGGGTCGCGGCACTGATCTTCCTGGCGGGCACCGTCGGATTTGTGCTGCTGTACCGCCCTGAACGTTCTGTCGCCATCCGCGCCGCCGACGCCGCCGGGCAACCGCCGTCGTCCGGCCCGTGGCCGAAACCAGAGTCCACGCCGAAGGAACACGCCGATGCTCAGTAAGGACTCACAATGGCGGAAAATCCTCTCCTTCGTTGTTGCCGGCGTACTCTGCGGCGTCCTGGCCGCGGGACTTTTCCTTCCCGGGGCCGCGGTTGCGGGAACAGTCGTGAGCAATTCGATCGGCATGTTTGACCGGCTGCCTGATGAGCTGGACATGAACGCACCGCCCCAGTCCTCGACGGTGCTGGCCAACGACGGGTCCGTGATTGCCACCTTCTACGCGGAAAACCGGGTACCCGTGGCACTGGAGAAGATGTCCCCGTTCATCCGGGACGGCATCGTCTCCATCGAGGACGCACGTTTCTACCAGCACGGCGGAATCGACACCACCGGGATCCTCCGGGCCCTCGTGGTGACCGCCCAGGGCGGCCGCCAAGGCGCCTCGACTATTACGCAGCAGTACGTGAACAACATGATCATCGAATCCCTCGTTGCCCAGGGCAAAGGCGACCAGGTCAAGCTCGGCTCCGCCAAAACCGTCGGCGACAAGCTACGGGAAATGAAGCTCGCCATTGCCCTGGAGACCAAATACTCCAAGGACCAGATCCTGCAGGGCTACCTGAACGTCGTCTATTTCGGCAACGGCGCCTACGGCATCGACGCCGCAGCCAAAGAATACTTCAACGTCCCGGCGAGTGGCCTCACGCTGCCCGAAGCCGCAGCGCTGGCCGGCGTCGTGAACAGCCCCGTCTACTACGACCCTCTCACCCAACCAGACCACGTCGTGGCCCGCAGGAACGAAGTCCTGGACAAAATGCTCCAGCAAGGACATATCACCGCGGCCGAGCATGACGCGGCGACGAAAGCGCCGATCGGTCTGAACGTCCATCCGAGCAGCCAGGGCTGTTTCGGTGCGGTGGCGGCACCGTATTTTTGCGACTACATCCAGCGGCTGATCCTTAACGACCCGGCCTTCGGGGCCGATGAGACTGCCCGCAAAAAACTCCTGTATCTGGGCGGGCTCACCATCCGCACGACACTGGACCCCAAGCTTCAAAAGGTGGCCCAGGACCAGGTCAACGCGTCCATGCCTGCCGCCGATCCCCTGCAGCGCGGTTCCTCGCTCGTCAGTGTCCAGCCCGGCACCGGCAAGGTGCTGACCATGGCGCAGAACACCGTTTACAACCCCGCTACGGCGCCCGGAAACTACACCGGAAACTTCGCATTGCCGGAGAAGGACGCCACCGGCCAGCCGCTCGACGGCGCGGGCGGGTTCCAGATCGGGTCCACCATGAAACCGTTCATCTTCGCCGAGTGGCTCAACTCCGGAAAATCAATGGCCACCCAGCTGGACGGATCGGTTCGCGTCTACAGGGCCGGCTACCCCTGGAAAAACTCCTGCGGCACCACCACAGGCTCCTATGACCCTGCCCTCGGCCAGACCCCGCTGCCGAACGACGACCCTGACCACTACTACCGGATGAGCGTCCTGCAGGGCCTGTACCAGTCCATCAACACCATCACCTTCCAGTCCGCTGCCCAGCTGGATTTCTGCAACATCCAGAAGATGGCGACGGCGGCAGGAGTCGCGAACGGGCACACGAACCAGCCCTACGACCTGTCCAGCATCGCCAGCCTGATCGGCACCCAGGACGTCGCTCCGCTGTCCATGGCCAACGCCTACGCCACGTTCGCCGCGAAGGGAGTGCATTGCGACCCGATCGCCCTGGACTCGGTGACGGGTCCGCACGGACGGAACTATCCCGTGCCTGGCGCGGACTGCCGGCAAGCTATCGACCCTGATGTCGCCGCCGGCGTCACCTACGCACTCAAGAACGTGCTCACGAAAGGCTCCGGCTACAATATCCCGGTCAACAAGAGCTATGACATCTTCGCCAAAACCGGCACCACCGACGGAAACTCCATGACCTGGACCGTCGGTGCCACCTCGGGCATATCCACGGCCTCATGGTTCGGAAGCTACCAAGGCATTGGTCCACGCTGGGTCAACCAGAACGTCACGATCAACGGAAAATACTATGCCGCCGTCGACGGGGCCGATATTGCAGGCGGCCAGTGGGGGCGTCTGATGAACGCCGCGGCGCCGCAGTTCTCCACAGCACCCTTCGCCTTGCCGCCGGCTGCCATGCTGGGACGATGAGGCTGGCCGGTACAGCCACGACCAGATACGCCGGGACCGTGGCGGCTGCAAGCGAGCTCCGTGCCGGCCACCACAGGATGTTGCCGGGCCAAAGGCTGGCCCCGCTGTAATTGAAGGAGCCGTTATGCCGAACACCGAATTTTCGAACGATATATCGGAAGGCCAGACCGTGCGGGGCGTTCTGGTCCACTTCGCTGGACCGGCCGGGAGGGCCGGGCTCGCTGCAGCGCGCGGCTAACGCAGTGGCAGCCCTCGCTCCGGGTGTCCCTGTGGAGGTCGTTGTCCAGGGGCCGGGAGTGGTTCTGTTGGCCACAGCTTCAACGCTGGGAGAGTCCATCAGCGAAGCCCTCGGCCAGGGCATCCGGATCCTTGCCTGCGGGAACAGCCTGCGTTCGGTGGGGCGGACGCCGGGGGAGCTTCTTCCCGGTGTCGATTCCGTGCCGGCGGCCATTGCCCATCTGGCGGCGCGGCAGTGGGAAGGCCGGGCCTACATCCGCCTGTGATGCCGGTGCCATCAGGCGTCGGGGCCGCCCGACGGACCGGGTTTGGTGGGAAAGAGCGGCCGGCAGGTAGTGCACACATCGCCTGTCTCTCCATCGGCGGAGGGTGATACGGCTTTCCGCTCGAGTTCGAGGCGCTCCCGCAGCGCCCAGCCCAACAAGGCCAGGGAGAGAAGTGCGAAGGCGGGCTGGATCACCCCCGTCAGCACTGCGGGGGCAGAGCCGGCGAACAGACTAGCGGCTAGGGTCCCCTGGCCGGTGGAGGTTGCGATCACCAGTCCGGTAAGGCCAAGCACCGGCCAACGGGTGTCGCAAACGGTGGCCTCGGCACCGATAGGTGCGCCGAGGTAGCTGCCGAGCACCAGTCCCGTCAGGAGTGATCCGGCTGTGACAATCAGGACATTCCACCAAGCGGCACCGGTGGCTGTCGTCATATCGTTCAGTGAGACGACAACAGCCGCGGCGGCGCTAGCAGCGATACCAGTGGCGGCCGCCCGTGACCACTGCCAGCTGCGGAGTTGGCGCCAGTCACGGCCCAGGGAATCCAGCCGTGCATGAATCCTTCCACGGCCGGCCTCGGCCAAGATTTCTTGCTCGATCCGGCTGTTCCTATCCATGTCGGCTCCTAGCTGGTCACGGGTTTTGCGTGCGCCGATGCGCGGCGGCCGTGCAGCAAGGTCCAGATGACCACGACAGCCACCAGGGCCATCGCGAGGAAACCCAGTCCGGAGTAGCCCACCGAGGCCAGGACCGGGCCCGCCAGGGCCCCGCCGAGAGCGCCGGCAGCATTCATGCTCAAATCCGAGAGGCCCTGGATGGCGGGCCGGTCCTGGATGTGGACCGATTCCGCGACCATGGCAGAACCTGCCACTACCGAAGCCGACCATCCGAGTCCGAGCAGGACGAGGCTGACCGTGACTCCGGTGCGGGAGTCCGCTGCGACACCGGCGATCAGCAGGGAGGCCAGAAGCATGGCCTGGCCAAGCAGCACGACGCGCAGCCTGCCGGCTTTGTCCGCCAGCCACCCGAAGACGGGGGAGAGGGCGTACATCCCCGCGATGTGCAGGCTGATGGTGAAGCCTACGATTACCAGGCTTGCTCCGTGTTCGCGCAGGTGGACCGGGGTCATGGACATCAGCGCCACCATCGTGGCGTGGCTGAGTGCGACGGCGGCCACCGCGTAGCGCGCCCCCGGGTTGCTGCGCAGTATCAGGGAGCCGCTCCGTGGCCGGGGCGCCTCGACGCTTAGCTCGCGCAGCGACATCGCCGCCAGCAGCGGGTCGGGGCGCAGCCCGGTCAGGTACACGAGGGCCGCGGCCAGCTGCGCGGCCACGGAGAAGGCGAAGGCGCCCGTCAGGGGCGGCAGGCCGAGCACGGAGCCCACGGCTTCGCCCGGACCGAAGAGGTTGGGGCCAAGCACTGCCCCGATGGTGGTGGACCAGACGACGATCGAGAGGTCCCGCGCCCTGGTGCCGGGCCGGGCAAGGTCAGTGGCGGCGAACCTGGCCTGCAGGTTGACCGCGGAACCCGCCCCGAGCAGCATCAAACCAAGCAGCAGCAGGGGAAAGACCGACACCGAGGCCGAGGTAATGGCAATGACGGCGCCGGTTCCGGCGATGAGCGCCCCGGTGGAGAGCGACATCCGCCGTCCCCGGGCGACCGCGAGCCGGGCAAGGGGCACGGCAGCGACGGCCGCCCCGAGGGTGCTCATCGTGGCGGCCATGCCCGACCATGCCGGCGATCCGGAAAGCTGTGCCGCGAGCAGGGAGCCGAGGGACAACGTCGCGCCCATCCCGATCCCGCCAAGGATCTGGCCGCCGACCAGCACGGAGACCACTTTGCGCTGAGGCGGGACGCCAACGGCGTGGCCGGCCAGGGAAGCGAGGGGCGGTCGTCCTGTGGACCCGGGAGTTGTTACCATTATCCCAGTCTTCCAGATACCCCAAGGGGTATGCAAGAGGATCCCGCGGGGCTTGGCAAGCGATACCCCTGGGGGTATTATTGATTGTGTAGCCACCCCATCCGAGGAGTCAAAATGTGCAGTCCCGTCCGTTGCAACAAATGTGGAAAGATCACCTGGGCCGGCTGCGGCGAGCATGTCGAATCGGTCATGGCCGACGTTCCGGTGGAACAGCGCTGCACCTGCGGCTGACCCGACGGTCCAGGACCTGCCCGGCAATCCGTCCCCGGAGCCCGGGGACGCGTTGCCGGGAACTGCGGGCCACTTGAGGCCGGTGGAAGCAGTGGAGCGATCGGACACACCGTGGCGATTTTCTCGGCCGCGGCCGGCTTGTGACCTATGGGTTTACGTTTGGGCGTCCGTGGTCGCCGGCGGAGACCACCGAAATCTCAGGGGCTGTTATCAGTGAGTTGTGCACGGTGCAGTGCGACGCGACGGCGAGCAGAGCCCCGCGCCGCTCGGCGGGCACGCCTGCGGGGATGGTAAGGCGCACCTCGATCCGGGCGACGCGGGCAGGGCGTGAGCCCATGCTGAAACCCGCCTCCACGGCCAGGCCGTCGGTGGGCAGGTTGTGCCGGTCCAGGTAGCGGCGGGCGTAGAACGCAACGCATCCTGCGAGGCTCGCAATGAACAGCTCCGTCGGGGTGGGGCCGGTATCCTCCCCGCCGTCGCTGGCTGGCTGGTCAGTCCTGATGATGTGACCGCGGACATTGATGTCGAAGCGGTCACCGCCCTGGTGTACGACGCGTACTGGCTGGATAACGTCGGACCCAAGGCCGAGGGCTGTGATGACTGGTTCGCTGCTCATGTGTGCTTCTCGATCCGTCGGTTTGGCATGCTGCCCCGGGGCCCGGGACGGGGCTGGGTCCGGTGGTTTCCTAGGATGCCGGGGAGGCTGCCAATTTCGCCCGGACCTCTTCCATGTCCAGTTCCTTGATGCCGTTGATGAGCTGCTCCAGCCCGCTCGCGTTCATCGCCCCCGGCTGGGAGAAGACGAGGATCCCTTCCCGGAAGGCCATCAGAGTGGGGATGGAGGTGATACGGGCGGCCGCGGAGAGGCCGGGCTCGGCCTCAGTGTCCACCTTCGCGAAGACGACGTCCAGGTGGCTGTCCGATGCTTTGCTGAACGTGGGGGCAAACATCCGGCAGGGGCCGCACCAGGCTGCCCAGAAGTCCACCAGTACGATGTCGTTGCCGGCGATGGTGCCGTGGAAGGTCTTTTCGGAAATGTCGATGGTTGCCATGGCAAAATAATATACCCTAGGGGGTATTCAGGCAAGATGGGCGTTGATTTGCATTTATACCCCCGGGGGTATCATGATGGAAGGGGAGATGCCCCGGCTCCCGGATACCACAAGAGGACACCGGCATGAAGAGCATTTCAGTGAACGACCTGGCCGCACTCGGGCCTGATGTTTCCATCATCGACGTCCGGGAAGAGGCGGAGTACTCGGAGGCCTGGGTCCCGGGAACCAGGAACATTCCACTCTCGCGCTTCCAGCAGTCCCTCGGTGACGTTCCGATCGGGCGGACGGTCTATGTAATGTGCGCTTCCGGTGGCCGCAGTTCCCGTGCTACGGCACACCTTGCGGGGGAAGGCTACGACGCGGTGAATGTCATGGGTGGCATCACCGAGTGGTACCGCAACGGGCACCCGGTCAAGTACCAGGCCGGCGGCAAGTGAGCATGCCCTCCACCGTCAGCCCCCAGAAGCCCACCCTGCAGGAAATCCGCACACTCTTCCCGCGCCTGACCTAGGCTGGCCCCGGCCTTTTTCCTCGGCAACCCGCAGTCCATATTTTTCACCGCAACAGCCCGTCCAACCGAAAGGTCCAGCCCATGGAAATGACCCCACAGCAGCTCGCGGAACAGCTCAAGAGCGGCAGTGAAGTCCAGATTTTTGATGTCCGCGAATCAGCTGAAGTCGCCGGAGGGATGATCCCCGGTGCAAGGCACATTGCCTTGGGCGAACTGGCCGGCCGCCTCAATGACCTGGACAAGTCCCGACCCGTCATCGCCGTGTGCCGCAGCGGGCGCCGCAGTGCCGCTGCTGCGGACCAGTTGGCAGCCGCAGGCTTCACTGCCTACACCGTGCCCGGCGGGATGCTCGACTGGTCAGCCGCGGGCCTCCCCACCGGCTGACCCCATCAGACCGCCCGGGCGGCATGCCCCCACGTGCCGCCCGGGCTTCCACTTGCCCGGGCCGTGTCCTTGACATGGCGAACCAGGCGGTGGACGGCGGCTACCCGCAAGCACGGGGCCGCCACCCGAAATGCTCCAAGTTATACCGAAAGAGATCATGACTTCCTTGAATACGACCAATGCCGTTGATTCCGCTCCTAAGTCCATCGATGCCTCGACCCTGAAGACCTGGGAAGAAAACCACGACGATCTGATGATCATCGACGTGCGCAGCGGCGCAGAGTTCGATGCCATGCATATCAAGGGCTCCTACCATGTGCCGCTGGCTATGCTCAGCGAACACACGGAAGAATTCGCGGCAAAAATGGGCACCCGCGTGGTCCTCGTCTGCCAGTCGGGCAACCGGGCCGAGCAGGCCCGCAAACACCTGGATTCCGTCGGTCTGGCCAGTGCCAGTGTCCTGTCCGGGGGTGTCCCCGCCTACGCAACCGCAGGCGGCAACGTTGTCCGCGGCCGTGGCCCCTGGGCCCTGGAACGCCAGGTCCGCATGACCGCGGGCTCCCTGGTGCTCGCCAGCATCGTCGCGTCGAAATTCGTCTCGCCGAAGCTGGGCCTGGTTGCCGGCGGCATCGGGGCGGGCCTGACGTTCTCCGCAGCGACCAACAGCTGCGCGATGGGCCAGATGCTCTCCAAGATGCCGTGGAACCGCTCCGCCAACGAGCCCACCGCGCACCAGGCCCTGCAGAACCTGGGCGCGAAGGCATGATCATCACCGCGGCGGCGTTCGGGCTCATCGTCGGCGGCCTGCTGGGCCTGGTCGGGGGTGGCGGATCCATTCTCGCCGTCCCCGCCCTGGTCTATGGCGTGGGGCTGCCGCTTGCCGCGGCGATCCCGACGTCGCTGGCCGTCGTCGGCGTTTCCTCCGCCGTCGCGGTGCTGCCCCGGCTGCGGACCGGGGTGAACTGGAGGCTGGCACTGATCATCGGCGCCGCAGGAACCGCCACCGCCTACCTCGGTGCCATGGTCAACCGGCTCCTGGACCCAAAGATCCTGCTGCTGGCCTTCGCCGCCATCATGGTCTTCGCCGGCATCCGGATGCTGATGCCGTCCACATCCTCCGGCGGCGCCTGCGCACTGCCCGGAGGCGGCATCAACTGGCGTAGCTGCCTGCCCAAGGCCATCGCCACCGGTGCCGTCGTGGGCTTCCTGACCGGATTGCTCGGCGTGGGCGGCGGCTTCCTGATCGTCCCGGCGCTCACCCTGGTGCTCGGGCTCCCGATGGCGCTGACCGTGGGGACGTCCCTGGTCATCATCGTCATCAACTCCGCCGCCGGCTTCGCAGCGCACCTGGGTGACCTGCAGATCGACTGGGCCGTCACGGCAGCGTTCGCGGTAACCGCGATGGCCGCGTCACTCGCGGCCGGACGGATCGGCACCAGCATTCCGGATAAGGCACTCAAGCGCGGTTTCGGGATTCTGGTCCTGGTCATCGCCGCTTACGTCGCGGTGCAGGCGCTCCTCTCCTGAGAGTGACCGCAACGGGACAAAGAAAGCGCCGGAGGACATGCCCTCCGGCGCTTGTCTATTTCGCAACGTGTGTGCCTGGGTACTGGCAGGTTCGAGCTACCGTCCGAACAGCTTCGCGAAGAAGCCCTTGCCGGTCGACTTTTCCTGCTCGTGCCCCCGGCAGCGCTGGGAAGCCGGAACCCCGCGCATGACCTGGTCAACGTGCTGGCCGCAGCCCGCCCACGTCGTCTTCTGGCACTTCTTGCATGTCACTGCACGGCACATCTGGTTGCTCCCTTGCATAAATGGATTATCCGAGAAGTATACCCCATGGGGTATTTTTGGGGGAATACTTCCCATTGCAGATGGGGCGGCAGTCCGGCGTGCCGGGGCGGCTGCAGCCTTCGAAAGAGTAGCGTGTCGTGCCTAGGGGGATGTCGTGGAAGAAGTCCTGATTGCAGGCGGGAAAGGGCGGCTCGGTGTCAGCGGGGCAGGGTTTCTTCACCTGTTCTGGACGCCCGGTTCACAGGTCGACCTTGATGACGCCATGAAGTCCATCGAGAAGATGCAGGGCCTGGGCGCAGGCCTGGCGCTGCCTCTCCTGGTCGAAATCTCTGATGTGACCATGAGTGCCGCGGCGAGGGGCGCCTTTGAACGGGCCGAGGCCGTCTTGGCTGTGGCTATGGTGGGATCCACCGTCGTCGACAAGGTTCTGGCGGCCGCCCTGGGACGGCATGGCTTCTGTCCGCACGCCTACTTCACCTCGCGCGCGGAGGCAATTGAATGGCTGGATAGTCTCGTCTCGTCACAGGGCCGCGGGTTGCGCCAGGCATAGCGTCTCCCTCTCTGATTTGCCAGGGGGTGCGGGCGTCGTGACCCGCGTCCGCCTCCTCCAAGGGCATCCTCTTGATTGCACTGCGCATCGGGAGGATCGTTGGCCCTGCGGGACGACGTCGGGACGCCGCCGGCAGGGCTGAAGACCATGAGGCGTTCGGAGACAACGCCCGGGACGTGCACGCTGATGTGCTGCGGCGGGCATCCGAAGCCGGGGTGACTGTCACCGGTGAAGTGACAGCGGGGCATCCCGCGGAGGTGCTCCTGAAGGCTGACGGCAGGTGCCAGGCCCTCAGGGGCCCTCATCCGCGCAGGCAACCCGGCTTCTGGAGACTATCGGCCCCAATGCGGTTCCCCTGAAGCGGACCGGGCTCGCGGTGCGCATCCTGAGGAAACTCTGGGCGCCGGTGCCCTGGATGCTGGAGGCAACAATTGTCTTTGAGCTCGCACTCGCCAAGTCGCTCGACTCGCTCATTATTCTGGCGGTCCTGAGCCTGAATACGGCACCGGGAATTATCCAGGAGAAGCGGTCCGAGGCGGCAGTCGATCTGTTGCGAACCCGGCTGGAGGTCAATGCCCGGGTGTTGCGTGACGGGACGTGGACTCTGCTGCCGGCCGCCCGGGTGGTTCCCGGCGACGTCATCGGCGGTTCCGTGGCCTTGCTCTGGGCTTCAGGGCAGCGGTGGCCCGGAGGCGGACTTGACCAGCTGCGCACCGTTATCTTCCTGACGCTCGTCTTCAGCAGCCAGATCACGAGCTATGTCGTGCGCACAGCGCGGCCGGCGTGGACGGACCGGCCCTCCAGATTGTTGGTGGCTGCATGGGTGATTGATATCGCGACCGCGGCGGGCGGGTTCATCGTGGACCTCCTGAAGGTACCGGCCTTCCGAAAGCTGAAGCTCCACGTCCACCGGGGCCCGGCCCCGCCGGCTGCCGCACCCGCTTCACCGGCGTCTCCCAGCAAAACCGTTGCGGCGGCTGATGGGGGACACTATCGGTCCTCGCCGAGGACGTTGCCGCCGCCGGACCGGCGTCAGTGCGGTACCCTAAATTGCGGGTTTGTGGTCGGTGCCGCGCATCCGTACAGCCACGATGATTCCCGACAGTGCGGTGAGGACACCCACGACGGCGACCGCCGCCGGGATGCCGTAGGCATCGGCGAGGATGCCGGCGAGGAGTGCGCCGACGGCGAATCCGCCGTCGCGCCACAGCCGGTAGATCCCTACCGAGCGGGCACGCCAGACCGGGTGCGCGACGTCGCCGATGGCGGCCAGCAGGGTGGGGTAGACCATGGCGGTGCCGGCGCCGAGCAGGACCGCGGCGGCGAGCCAGATCCCGAAGCCGGTCCCGAAGGCGACCATCACCAGTGCCACGGCCTGGACGAGCATGCCTCCCACGATCAGCCGTTTCCGGCCGTGCTTGTCTGACAATGCCCCGGTGATGAGCTGGCCTGCGCCCCAGACGGCGGGGTAGACGGCGGCGAGGATGCCGATTTTTTCGATGGTCAGTCCCGCGGCGGCGAACAGGACGGGGAAAAGCCCCCAGGCGAGGCCGTCGTTGAGGTTGTTCACCATGCCGGCCTGGCTGACCGAGGACAGCGACTTGTCCCGGAAGCTGGTGAGGGTGAAGACCTGCCCGTTGCTCAGCTCGGCATGGGCGCCGGCATGGGCGGCGGTGTGGTTGGCGGCCTCGAGCCGGGCATGGCCCCGGGTTTCCTTCACCGCGAAGACCGAGAGGCTGAGCCCGAGGGCGATGTAGGCGGCGCCGAGCAGGAACGGTCCGGGCCGGAGCCCGTAGCTGGCGGCGATGTAGCCGGTGGCGAGGGCGGTGCCGGCGACGCCGAGGTAGCCGGCGGCCTCGTTGAAGCCCATGGCCATGCCGCGGCGGGAGGGGCCGACGAGGTCCATCTTCATCACCACGGTGGTGGACCAGGTCAGGCCCTGGCTGATGCCCAGGACGACGTTGGCAGCGACGATCCATCCCCAGGACGGTCCGACAATCAGCAGCAAAGGTACAGGAAGTGCAATGAGCCAGCCGGCGGTGAGCACGGGCTTGCGGCCGTAGCGGTCCGAGAGCGTGCCGGCGAAGTAGTTGGTGCCAGCCTTGGCCAGCCCGAACGCCAGGATGTACGTCAGCGCGGACGTATAGAGGTCCAGGTGGAAGACCTGCCCGGCCAGCAGGGGCAGCACCGTGCGTTCCTGCCCGAGGGTCCCGCCAACAAGCGCATTGACGGCGACCAGGAGCATGAACTGGGCCAGGTTCTGCCGCAACCCCAGCGAGACGCCGGGGCGTTGTGGGTTTTCCCGTCGGACTGCGCGGTCTTGGGGTGTTGGGGCATTACCGGGCGTCATCTGTGTACTCCGCTTGTCCGGGACACGCGTTGGCGGCGGCCCGGTGTCCCGGACCGCCGCCAACGCATGTCAATCAATTACTTCAGGTGCTGCCATGATCAGCTGCTGGAAACGGATTCCCGCGACTGCTGCCAGGCGGCCCAGCCTGCGTAGCTGCCGTCGAGCTCGACGACGTCGTAGCCGGCGCGGCGCAGTGCGCTGGCCGCGACGGAGTTCCGGACCCCGCTCTGGCAGTAGGAGACGATGGTGCCCTCGGTCGGGAGCTCATCGAGGTTCCACATCACGCGGCCGCCGCTGAGCTGGTGGGAGCCGGGGATGTGTCCGGCGGCGTGTTCGGTGCGGTTGCGGACGTCCAGGACCATCGCGGCGTCGAACCCCTCGAGTTCTTCGGGCTGGATCAGCTTCGGGGTGCTGGCAGGAAGGCCTTCGAGGCTGGTGAGGTAGCCGGCGACGTTGTCGATGCCGACCCGGACCAGGTGGTCCCACATCTCCTGCGCGGCCGCCTGGTCCGGAGCCAGCAGCACGAGCGGGTTTTTGTCCGTTTCCGGGTTGACCACCCAGGCGCCGAAGCTGGCCGTGGACTTGCCGGCCGGGACGTTCAGGGAGCCGGTGACGGTGCCCTCGTGGACTTCGGTGTTGGAACGGGTGTCGACGAAGGTTGCCGTGTCCGCGGCGAGGCCGGCCACGACATCGGCGGTGGCGAGTTCCTCAAGAGGGGTCCGTTCGCCCATTACGGCGGGGCCTTCGCGGTTTTCGCGTTTCATCCGGCCGAAGTAGGCGTGCGCGTCGGGCTGGCCGTCGAGGAGTTCGTTGATGAAGCCCTGCTCGTCGTTGGCGGCCAGGTACGGGCCCCACCAGGCGTAGAGCCGTTCGTAGCCGACCGTGCTGGAGGGGATGGCACCCAGGGCCTTGCCGCAGGCGCTTCCGGCGCCGTGGCCGGGGTGGACCTGGACGTGGTCCGGCAGGGCCAGGAACTTCTCGCGCAGGCTGGTGAAGAGCTGCTTGGCGCCAGCGAAGCGGGTGTCCACGCCACCGGCTGCCTCATCGAGCAGATCCGGGCGGCCCAGGTCCCCGGAGAAGACGAAGTCACCGGAGAGCAGGTAGCCGGGGGTGTCGGCGAACGCACCGTCAGTGATCAGGAACGACAGGTGCTCCGGGGTGTGGCCGGGGGTGTGCAGGGCCTTGACGGTGATGTTGCCAAGGGTAATTTCGTCGTTGTCATTGAGGCGTTCGGCCTCGAAGCGGTACTGCCAGTCGGTGCCGCCCTCACCGGAGACGTAGGCGGTGGCGCCGGTCGCAGCGGCCAGTTCACGGGTGCCGGAGAGGAAGTCGGCGTGGATGTGGGTCTCGGTGACGGCCACGATCTTCATGCCGTTCGCTGCAGCCAGGGACTGGTACACAGCGATGTCGCGGCGGGGGTCGACGACGAGTGCCTCGCCCTTGGCCTGGCAGCCGATGAAGTAGCTGGCCTGGGCGAGGTCTTCGTCGTAGATGCGCTCGATAAGCATGGGACTCCTTCGTTGGGCGGTGGGGGAGTTTCCGGGAGCGGATCCTCCGTTCCTCTAATCACAACGATAATACCCCCAGGGGTATATTGCAAGCGATCGATGTCGGATCGGACACTGAATGTCCACCGCTAGCCGTTATACCCTCCGGGGTATAGAATTGGCAAAGTGCCCGCCCACCTTTGGAGTCCGCCATGGAACTTGATTCGACAGAACTCACCCCCGTCATCAACCGGCTCAAGCGCGCCCAGGGACAGCTCGCCGCCGTCACGCGCATGTTGGAGGAGGGCAGGGACTGCAAGGACATCGTCACCCAGCTCGCAGCTGTCTCGAAGGCTTTGGACCGGGCAGGCTTCGCCATCATCGCCAGCGGCCTTGAGCAGTGCCTGGTCCGCGGGGATGCGAGCATGGACACCAAGGACCTGGAAAAACTTTTCCTCTCCCTCGCCTGAGGCACGCCGCCACTAACCATGCAGGAGCATCCATGAGCTACACGCATACCGTCACTGTCCCGCTGGCCTGGGACGAGGCAGTGCAGCGCACCCGCGAGGCCCTCGCCGGACAGGGTTTCGGCATTCTCTCGGAGATCAATGTCCGTACCACGTTTGAGGCCAAACTCGGCGCCGGTGCCGGCGAGGACCTCGGCGACTACGTGATCCTGGGCGCCTGCAACCCGGCACTGGCAAGCAGGGCACTCTCCGCAGAGCCGGACATGGGCGCCTTGCTGCCCTGCAATGTCGTCGTCCGCCGCGGCAAAGACGCTGCCGAAACAACCGTCCAGGCCATCGACCCGCAGACCATGGTCACACTCAGCGACAGCCCGGCCGTCCGCGACGTCGCCAACGACGCCGATGCCCGCCTCCGGGCAGCCCTGGCCTCCGTTAGCGGCGCCGGCACTCCGGGGAACTGAAACGTTCATCCTCTGGACTGCGCTCGCGGAACCCATGCTCTGTGAAAACTGCTGCCCGGTCCGGTCCCTGCGGGTTTAGCCTTGTTGTAACGGTGATGGATCCCACCGGGACCGGTTGAATTGCGGTCCGGACTGCCGGCATGGCTGATGGTTCCTGCCCGAACTGAACGGCAGGAGTTGGGTCGTGGCAGGGATTCGAAAGGGGCTGGCAGGCCCGGAGGCATGGGAGCGGGACAGGCCCGCCGGTTCGTTGTTGCCCGTAGGCCCGTTGGAACTTTCCCTGGAGGAAGTACGCCAGTTGTGGTCCTTCGTCCACGGGGACATCATGGACGGCAGCATGCGCCGGCTCTTGCGCGCCTCGCTCGGGTTGTGTCCCCGACACACCTGGGCCCATGCCGTGGTGGAAATCGAGCTGTGGAAGGCCGGTGCCGGCGCCCGCGGCGCGCACCCCGCCGACCGGGTCCGGGCCGGCATCCGGACCGCGTCCGCGACGGCGGTCCTGATCAAATCCAACCAGGCCGGAACCGTGAGCGAAACCTTCGACACCCTCACCGCCGCAGCCGGCGGAGGGTTCGGGGCCATGGTCTCGCACCGCTCCGGGGAAACCGATGATACCTTCGTGGCGGACCTCGCCGTCGGTTCCGGCTGCGGACAACTCAAATCCGGGGCACCGGCCCGCGGGGAACGTGTTGCCAAGTACAACCGGCTCCTCGAGATCACCGATGAGTATCCGGAGCTGCTCTACGGTCCCACCGGCACCCACCTCAACGACCAGTAGACACCGACCGACAGGAGCGCCCATGAATGAGCCCGAGAAGGAAACCCGGCCCGCCACCGGGCCCACCGCCTACGTCCCGCGGAAGATCACCGGGCCGGTCCTGATGGGGGTGGTGCCCGGCCAGCCCCTGGCCGTGGCACACCGCGCCGCGGAACTGGCCTACAGCCTGAACGTGAAGCTGATCTGCGCCTACGTGGACGTCACCACCTACCTCGCCGAAGAACCCGACGGACGGGTCGAAGCCCTGCCGATTGACCCGGACGGCATCGACGACGACATCGAAGGCATCAGCGCCAGTATCAAAGAACGCCTTCAGGAAGCCCTGGACGGAACCGGCATCCGCTGGTCTTTCGTGACCCGGGCCGGAGACCCGGCCAGGGCGCTGGGACGTCTGGCGGACTCCGCGGATGCGTCCGTCATCGTGGTCGGCACCCGCGAACGCGGGCTCGGAGCCCGGTTCGAGGAGCTGCTCGTCGGGTCCGTCGCCGTCCATCTGACCCACCGCCAGCACCGGCCCGTCCTGGTTGTTCCGCTCACTCCGCACGCCAGGCACCATCGGCAGGAGAGCCACTGATGGAACCGCCCACACCCGAGACGGCAGTCCCCGCCCGTATGTCCGGGGCATCCGCAATCGGGAGCGAGAACCGGCTTCCCGTCGACGGCGACGCGGCCGGGCCCATCACTGACGATACGGACGCAGGGACGCTGGGCGAGGCGCACACCCACCGCCCGGTTCACCTGCACCCCGTTTACGTGCTGGTCGTCATCACCGGAGGCGTGTTCGGAGCCCTGGCCCGTTACGGTCTCAGCACCGTCCTGCCTTCCCCGGGCGGGTGGCCGCTGCCCACCCTGATCATCAACCTGGCCGGAGCATTCCTGCTCGGCGTTCTGCTGGAGGCCCTGGTCCGCCGCGGTCCCGACGCCGGGCGGCGGAGGATGATCCGGCTGCTCGCCGGGACCGGGTTCATGGGCGCCTTCACCACCTACAGCACCCTGGCCCTGGAAACGAACACCCTGCTCGGCGCCGGACGCACGACCGACGCGCTGATCTATGTCGCCGCCACGCTGCTCGGCGGGGCCGTGGCAACAGTGGCCGGGATCCGCGCTGCCGCCGGACACCACACCAGGATGACCACCCGGCGCCGGGATGCGGCCCTCCGCCCCGGCCGGCAGGACGGCAACCGGTGAACGCACTGACCATTCTGCTGCTGGGACTCGCCGGCGGACTCGGCGCCGGGACCCGCTTCGTCGTCGACGGGCTGGCCCGCTCCAAGCTCCGCACCGCCCTGCCAGTGGGCACCATCGCTATCAACATCACCGGATCCTTCCTCCTGGGACTGGTCGCCGGGGCCGTGATCGTCCACGCCGCACCCGTCGAGCTCCAAACCATCGCCGGGACAGGCTTCCTCGGCGGATACACCACCTTCAGCACGGCCAGCTTCGAAACCGTCCGGCTCATCCAGTCCCGCCGCACCGGCCTGGCCCTTCTGAACGGCATCGGCACCGCCGCCGCCGCAGTCGGCGCCGCGGCCGCCGGCCTCGCCCTGGCCAGCCTGCTATGACACCGGCCGTCCACCGAACCATACCGACGAACCAGTTCAGGGAGCGGCCGTGCCGGAAATGAATCAGGAGCACGCAATGACGGGCCGGACAGGGAAGACCTCGGCAAACAGGCTCGGACCCATGGGGTTCGTGCTGGCCTTCGGCGTCGTGAGCATGCTCGCCGACGTCGTCTACGAAGGCGCCCGGTCAATCACGGGTCCGTTCCTGGCCACCCTCGGTGCGTCCGCGGTCATGGTCGGCTTCATCACCGGATTTGGCGAAGCCGTGGCCCTGGTCCTGCGCCTGGGCACCGGCCCCCTGGCAGACCGGACCCGCAAATACTGGCCCTTGACCATCGCCGGCTACGCCCTGACCGTGATCGCCGTCCCGCTCCTGGCCCTGGCCAGCTCGCTGTGGCAGGCGTCGGCGCTGGTTGTCATGGAGCGGTTCGGCAAAGCCGTCCGCACCCCGGCCAGGGACACCATGCTCTCCCATGCCGGGGCAGAAATGGGACGGGGAAAGGCCTTCGCCATCCACGAAGCCCTCGACCAGTCCGGGGCCCTCCTGGGTCCGCTGCTCATGGGACTCATGATCGCCGTCTCTGGCTACCAGCTCGGATTCGGTGTCCTGGCTATCCCTGGCGCACTCGCCCTCGTCGCCGTGCTCCTGCTCCGCCGGGCCGTCCCGGTGCCGGAACGATTCGACGCCCAAGCCGTAACCGACCACGCTGTTGAACGGGGCAGCCGTGCAGCGCGCGTCCCGCTGCCGGCCAGGTTCTGGTGGTATAGCGCCTTCACCGCCGTGTCGATGTTCGGGTTCTCCACCTTCGGCGTCATCTCCTACCACCTGGAAGTCCAGAAGGTCCTGCCCTCGGCCCTGATACCGGTCACCTACGCCGTCTCCATGGGAGCTGCGGCCCTGGCGGCCCTGGCCTCCGGAGCGCTCTATGACCGGATCGGGCTGCGCGGTCTGCTCATCGCGCTGCCGCTGACCGCGGCCGTCCCGTTCCTGTCCTTCACGACCGCCCCGGCCCTCGTCTGGGCTGGCGCAGTGGTCTGGGGAGCGGCGTTGGGGATCCATGAATCCACGCTCCGCGCCGCCGTCGCCGACCTCGTGCCCGCTGTTCGGCGGGGGACCGGCTACGGCATCTTCACCGCTGGCTACGGGATGGCGTGGCTGGCGGGGTCCACCATCATCGGCGCCCTTTACACGGCGTCGTATGCGGGGCTCGTGATCTTCACCGTCGGAACCCAGCTGGTCGCTCTGATCGTCTTCATTCCCCTGCTGAGAGCGTCAGCACCGGATGCGCGGAGGGTATGACCGGTGCCCGTTCGGTAGCATCCCGGGCCATCCACAACAGCGCGAACCCGGGCTGCCACGCGGCCGAAGCTATGAGCAGCGCCGGCTCGGCGCCTTCCAGCTCCAGTGCGCGGACGAAAAGTTCCCGGGCCGAGGCGGCCCGTGGCCCGGTCAGAGCATGACCGCGCCGCCGGCGTCGACCGCCCAGGTGGGGTTGAAGGCAACTTCCCAGCGGAAGCCGTCCGGATCGGCGAAGTATCCCGTGTAGCCGCCCCAGGGCTGGGTTTTCGGCGCGGCCACAATGGTGGCGCCGGCCGCCTCGGCCTCGGCCATCACCCAGTCGACCTCCGCCGCGCTGCCCAGGTTATGGCTCAGGGTGATGCAGGGAATCCCGTCAGGGCTGGAAGTCCCGGCCTCCGCCTGCATCCGGGAGGCATCCCAGAGGGAGAGGACGAGGCCGTGATTGGCCTGGATGAAGACGACGTCGCCGGGGGATTCCCGGAGGACGCGCCAGCCGAGGCCGTCAACGTAGAAGCTGCGGGAGGCGTCAATGCTGCGGACACCCAGTGAAATTAGGTCGACTCGTGGCTGCATCTTTCGATACTGTCATGGACATGTCCGTAAATCACGAAGACCACAAAGATGCCCAGGCCGACAAGGAACAGCTCGCCGCGGTACGGGTGGCCGTTGACGAAGTGGATGAGCAGATCGTCCTGCTGATCGGACGCCGCGAGCGGCTGATCCGGATCGCCGGAACCCTGAAGGAGGACAGCGGCCAGGTGCGGGCTCCCGGACGGGTCGAGCGCGTTATAGAGCATGTCCGCGGCGTGGCCGAGAAGAAGGACATCGACGCCGAGATCGTCGAAAAGACCTACCGGGCCATGATCGAAGCCTTCACCACGCTTGAACTGGAAGTGTATAAAGCCAGCAGCTGAGCCCCCGGAGCGCTTCTTTAGCGGGTTCCTGGCCTACAGGGCTTCCTCCACCGCCACATTGGCCTGGTAGTCCCGGCCGTCGCAGTCGCTGAAGGCTGTCATCAGGTGGCCTTTGGGCAGTCCCATCACCGTGCTCATGGGAAAGTTGCCGGTGATGGTGTTGCCCGAGTGCTCGACGCCCTTGAGGTCAAAGTTCTCCTCGGTCCCGTCGTGGCAGAAGCAGTAGAAGGAAACGGCCTCGCCGTTCATGAATTCGATTCCCATCCGGCGTTGATGGGAATGGTCCGGGGTTGCCGCCACGAGCCCGACCACGTAGGCCCCCGATCCCGGAATATTTCCGTCTATATCGAACTTCGCCACCAGGGTGGTGTCCTTGGCGGCGATGCTTACGTGCTTGAGGAGTGCGTTATGGGAACTCATGGCTCAATCCTGCCCCCAGCGGTCCCGTCCGTCCACCCCTGACCTAGGTTTTGCTCCGGTCCCGGCATACACTGAAGTTATTCGAAGATATGTTCGAATAACTACTTCGAACTACTTCGAAAACTACGTGTACCTGACCGCAGTCCCGGCTTGAGCTGTGCCGGAACCCTGCGGTCGGGTTGTTCCGGGAGGCAAGAATGGGCATGTTCAGCGAGTCGGTCGACGTCGTCTGCACACCCACCGGCCAGCCCCTGACGCTTGGCTGGGCCGGGCGGCACTACACCGTCTGCGCGGAGCCGGTCCGCTGGTATGAACGCCGCCAGTGGTGGGCAGAGGAAACCCGGGCCCCGCTCGGCAGCGGGCCGGGCCTGGTGGACCACGAGATCTGGCGGGTCCAGGTGCACCTGTCTGACCCGTCCCCGGACAGCGGAGCCCCGGGGGAGCCCCTCACCCTTGACCTGTCCCGGCAAATCCGCAGCGGCCGCTGGCGGCTCGTGCGGATCCACGACGCCCTGCAGCCCGTCCGGAAGCCGAAAACAGCATGAGCTTCACCCATCTGCACGTCTCCACGGCCTTCAGCGCCCACTACGGGGTCTCCTGGCCGGAGGAGCTGGCGGCTGCCGCGGCCGCGGACGGCGCCACCGCGCTGGCCTGCACCGACCGCGACGGCCTCTATGGAACGGTCAAGCATCTGTCGGCCTGCATGGCGGCGGGACTGGACGCGATCATCGGGGTGGACCTTGCGGTCCTTGACGACGACGGCGACCTCCGCACCCAGGTGGGGGGACGCGTCGTCGTGCTCGCCCAGGGGCACAACAACGGCGCCGGGTACCGGGCGCTGTGCCGGCTGATCTCCGACGCCCATGCCCGCACCACGGGCAAGGCGCAGGGAGCGGTGCCGGTGGCCGTGACCCGCGCGGAGCTGGCCTCCCGCACCCTGCACCCGGAAAACCTGAAGCCGGTGCTGACCGTACTGCTCGGCCCGGACTCCGACGTCGGACGCTCCATGGGCGGCCGGCGCTACCTGCGCCCCCGCACCCTGTTCAAACGCTGGCTGGAGGCCATGCCGCCGGGGACCCTCGCCGCCGAGGTGGTCAGCCAGCTCAGCCCGCCCGGTGAACCCCTGAGCACCGCCCATGCGGTGCGCATGCTCAAACTCGCCGCCGAACACGGGGTGCCCGCCGTGCTGAGCAACGCCGTGCGGTACGTCGCCGAGGACGGCGCGGCCACGGCGGACGTGCTGGACTCCGCCCGGACCCTGAAATCCCTCCCGGAGCTCTCCGCCGCCCCGCTGCTCCAGCCCAACGGGCAGGCCTGGCTCAAATCGGCGGCGCAGATGCTGCAGCTGGGCAAGGAGATCATGCATGCCGCCGGGTACGGCGCCGCAGACCTCAAACGGCTGATGGCCCAGACCGAGGCGCTCGCGGACCGCTGCCGGATGGACCCTGTGGCCGACATGGGCTGGAAGCAGCCGGTGGTCCCGGAAACGTCCGTGATCGGCATCGCCGGCGACCCCCTGATGGAGCTCACCGGGCGCTGCGAGGCCGGAATCGGCCGCCGGTTCCCGGGAATCTCCGGGAAACCGGCCGAACAGCTGCGCGCCCGGCTGGACCACGAACTGGGGATCATCGGCAGCCTGGGCTTCGCCGCGTACTTCCTGACCGTCGCCGAGGTCTCACGGATGATCCTGGATATGGGGGTCCGCGCCGCCGCCCGCGGCTCGGGCGCCTCCAGCCTGGTCAACTACCTGATCGACGTCAGCCAGGTGAACCCGCTCCAGCACGACCTCATCTTCGAGCGCTTCCTCTCTCGGGACCGCGCCACCCTCCCGGACATCGACATCGACGTCGAAAGCGCCGAACGGCACAACGTCTACCGGAAGATCTTCGAGCGCTTCGGGGCCGAACGCGTCACGCTGATGAGCATGCAGAACGGCTACCGCGCTCGCGGTGCCGTGCGTGACGCAGGCCTGGCGCTGGGCATGGAGGACGGGGAAGTCGGGGAAATCGCCAAGCAGCTGTGGCGGTTCTCGGCCCGGAAGTTCCGCGAAGCCCTCGTGGAGAAACCGGAACTGCGGGAATTCGCCGGAAGGGTGGAGCAGCGCGACATCACCGAAAACGAGCAGCTGGACCTGCTGGTGGACCTCACGGAACGGCTGGACCGGCTGCCGCGCCACATCTCCATGCACCCGTGCGGTGTCATCCTGGGCGACGCCACCCTGCTGGACCGCACGCCCGTCCAGCCCAGCGGCCTGGGCCTGCCGATGAGCCAGTTCGACAAGCACGACATGGATCCCATGGGGATGCTCAAACTCGATGTGCTGGGGGTTAGGATGCAGAGCGCCATGGCCTTCGCCGTCCGGGAGGTGATCCGGCTCCACCCCTCCAAGGCCGAGGTGGTCGCGGCCGGCGCACATCCGGAAGGTCCGGACGGGAGAGGTCCGGACTACATCGCTGCGGACGGACGCATCGACCTGAACGCCGTCCCGCTGGATGACGAACCCACCTACGAGCTGATCCGCAGCACCCACACCCTGGGCTGTTTCCAGATCGAGTCCCCGGGCCAGCGCGAACTGATCGGCAAACTGGCGCCGCGGGAATTCAACGACCTCATCATCGACATCTCGCTGTTCCGGCCGGGACCGATGAAATCGGACATGGTCCGGCCCTTCCTTGAGCACCGGCACGGCTTCGCCCCCGAAGTGTACCCGCACCCGGACCTGAAGCCGGTCCTCAAGGAGACCCACGGGGTGACCGTCTTCCACGAACAGATCCTGAAGACCTTCGACGTGATGACCGGCTGCGGGCTGGCCCGGGCCGATGAATTCCGCCGCGCGCTGGGCAACGAGGTGCTGGAGGGGAAGGTGGAGGAGTTCTTCCGGAGGGAGGCCCGGGCCCGGAACTACGCCCCCGGGGTGGTGGACAAGGTCTGGGGCACCTTGAAGGCCTTCGGCAGCTTTGGCTTCTGCAAGGCCCACGGGGCGGCCTTTGCCGTGCCCACCTACCAGTCCGCCTGGCTCAAGACGCACCACCCGGAAGCGTTCCTCGCCGGGCTCTGGGAACACGATCCCGGCATGTACCCCAAACGGCTCCTGGTGGCCGAGGCCCGGCGGATGGGGATCCCCATCCTGCCGCTGGACATCAACAAGAGCCAGGCGGAGTACCGGGTGGAACGTGTGGAAGCAGGCCCGGACCGCGGCAGGCTGGGCATCCGGCTGAGCCTGAGCGGCATCTACGGGCTGTCCGGCGCCGAACTGAAAAGAATCGTGGCGGCCCAGCCCTATGACTCCCTGGCGGACCTGCGGGCCCGGTCCCGGCTGGGCAAGCAGGGCATCAAGCGGCTGGCCCAGCTGGGCGCCTTCGACTCCCTGCACCGGGAGTCCGGTGGAGCCTCGAACCGTGCGGACCTGGTCCGGCACCTGCAGAACCTGCAGGACCGCCCGCAGCGCAAAGGGGTGGAGGTCATCGAGGGCCAGCTGGCCCTGCCGCTGGGCGACGTCGAGCTGAAAAACCTGAAAGCCGTGCTGCCCGCACCCACCATGGTGGAAACCGTCCGGGCGGAACTGGACCTGATGGCCATGGATGTCAGCGAACACCTGATGGCCAGCCACCGTCCCCTCCTGGACCGGCTGGGCGTCACCACCGCGGACAAGCTGCTGGGGCTGCGCAACGGTACCGAGGTGCTGGTGGCCGGAGTCAGGGTCGCCACCCAGACCCCGCCCATGCGCGGCGGCCGCCGGGTGGTGTTCATTAGCGTCGACGACGGCACGGGCTGCGTGGACTCGGTCTTCTTCCATGAGGCCCAGGAGCAGTCCGGACCGCTGCTCTTCGGCACCCGGCTGCTGCTGATCCGGGGCACCACCCGCCGGACCGGGCCCCGCGGGATCAGCATCAGTGCCAGCATGGCGTGGGACCTCAGCCGCACCGAGAGCCTGCCGTACCCCGGCGCCGCGTTGGTTGGCCTATCCGGAAACCGATAGCATGGACGAGGCTGGCTGTGGTCCCCGTACGCCACAAGCTACGAAGCCTAAACTTTGAATAGGAGACACCCGTGTCAGATGCCCAGCAGATCACCCTTCTCGTCGACGGCGAAGAGACCAAGGTGGCTACCGGGACCACCGGCGCGGAACTCTTTTTTGAGCGCCGCGACGTCGTTGTGGCCCGGGTCAACGGCGAATTGAAGGACCTGGACCAGCCCCTTCCCGAAGGTTCCACGATCGAGGCCGTCACCATCGGTTCCCCGGACGGGCTCAACGTCCTGCGCCACTCCACGGCCCACGTGATGGCCCAGGCCGTGCAGCAGCTCCGCCCCGACGCCAAACTCGGAATCGGCCCCTACATCACCGACGGCTTCTACTTCGACTTCGACGTCGAGGAGCCGTTCACCCCCGAAGACCTGCGCCAGCTGGAAAAGATGATGCAAAAGATCATCAACCAGAACCAGAAGTTCGTCCGCCGCGTCGTAAGCGAGGACGAGGCGCGCGAGGCGATGAAGGACGAGCCCTACAAGCTCGAACTGATCGGGCTGAAGGGCGCCGGCTCCGATGCCGACGGCTCCAGCGTCGAGGTCGGCGGCGGCGAGCTGAGCATCTACGACAACGTCGAGCGCAAGGAAGGCGCCGTCGTGTGGTGCGACCTCTGCCGCGGCCCGCACCTGCCCAACACCAAGCTGATCTCCAACGCCTTTGCCCTGACCCGCTCCTCGGCGGCCTACTGGCGCGGCAGCGAAAAGAACAAGCAGCTGCAGCGCATCTACGGCACCGCATGGCCCACCAAGGACGCCCTCAAGGCCTACCAGGAGCGGATCGCCGAGGCCGAGCGCCGCGACCATCGCAAACTCGGCGTGGAACTGGACCTGTTCTCCTTCCCGGACGAGCTGGGATCCGGCCTGCCGGTGTTCCACCCCAAGGGCGGCATCATCCGCAAGGCCATGGAGGACTACTCCCGCCAGCGGCACGTCGAGGCCGGCTACGATTTCGTCTACACCCCGCACATCACCAAGGGCCACCTCTACGAGGTCTCCGGCCACCTGGACTGGTACCGGGAGGGCATGTTCCCCCCGATGCACATCGACGCGGAGCTCAACGAGGACGGGACGGTCCGCAAGCCCGGCCAGGACTACTACCTGAAGCCGATGAACTGCCCGATGCACAACCTGATCTTCCGCTCCCGCGGCCGGTCCTACCGTGAGCTGCCGCTGCGGCTGTTCGAATTCGGCTCGGTCTACCGCTACGAGAAGTCCGGCGTCGTGCACGGCCTCACCCGGGTCCGGGGCATGACCCAGGATGACGCCCACATCTACTGCACCCGCGAGCAGATGAAGGACGAGCTGACGAAGACGCTGAACTTCGTGCTCGCGCTGCTTAAGGACTACGGGCTGAACGATTTCTACCTCGAGCTCTCCACGAAGGACCCGGAAAAGTCCGTGGGTTCGGACGAGGTCTGGGAGGAAGCCACCCAGACCCTCGCCGAGGTGGCCCGGGAATCCGGACTCGAGCTGGTCCCGGATCCGGGCGGAGCCGCGTTCTACGGTCCGAAAATCTCCGTGCAGGCCCGCGACGCGATCGGCCGGACCTGGCAGATGTCCACCATCCAGCTGGACTTCAACCTGCCCGAGCGCTTCGAGCTCGAATACCAGGCGGCCGACGGCACCCGGCAGCGGCCCGTCATGATCCACCGCGCGCTGTTCGGCTCGATCGAGCGCTTCATGGGCGTCCTGACCGAGCACTACGCCGGCGCCTTCCCGGCCTGGCTCGCCCCGGTGCAGGTGGTCGCCATTCCGGTGGCGGAGACGTTCAATGACTACCTGTTCGACGTCGTCGGCCAGCTCAAAGCGGCCGGTATCCGTGCCGAGGTGGACATCTCCTCGGACCGCTTCCCGAAGAAGATCCGCACGGCGAGCAAGGACAAGATCCCGTTCGTGCTGATCGCCGGCGGGGACGACGCCGAGGCCGGCGCGGTGTCCTTCCGCTTCCGTGACGGCAGCCAGGACAACGGCGTGCCCGTGGCCGAGGCAGTCCAGCGGATCGTCGACGCCGTCCGCAACCGGACCAGCTAGGGGCAAGGCGTGCAGGAGAGGACAGGGGCCGGGCCGGAGTATCCGGGCGACGCCGCCGTGACGGACGACTTCAGCCTGGCCGGGGTTCCGGACGCCTTCCAGCGCCTGTGGACCCCGCACCGGATGGCGTACATCAAGGGCGGCCAGCACCAGTTCAAGAACCCGGACGACTGCCCGTTCTGCGTCGCGCCCGAGCGCGAGGACGAGGATTCCCTGATCGTGTACCGGGGGCGGACCAGCTACGTTGTGCTGAACCTGTTCCCGTACAACCCCGGCCACCTGCTCGTCTGCCCGTACCGGCACATTCCGGACTACACGGACCTGACCGTGGAGGAGACCGCGGAATTCGCCGAGCTGACCCAGACGGCCATGCGTGTGCTGCGCAAGGTGGCAAACCCCAGCGGCTTCAACCTGGGCATGAACCAGGGCGTCACGGGCGGGGCCGGGATCGCCGGCCACCTGCACCAGCACGTGGTGCCGCGCTGGGGCGGGGACGGCAACTTCTTCCCGATCATTGCCCAAACCAAGGCCGTCACCCAGACGCTGGGCGAGGTCAGGCAGCAGGTTTCGGAGGCGTGGCCCGGGGAAACACCTGCACAGGAGAACGCCGCCGGGGCGACGGATGCTGAATAGGCACGCCCGCGGCTTTTTCACCGCGCTGTTCTCGCCGCTTGCCCGCTGGCTGCTGCGGATCGGCGTCTCACCGGACGCCGTCACCATCGTGGGCACGCTGGGCGTGGTGGCCGGCGCCCTCGTTTTCTACCCGCTGGGCCAGCTCTGGTGGGGAACCCTGTTCATCACCGCCTTCATCTTCTCCGACGTCATTGACGGCATCATGGCACGGATGCAGGAACGGGGCGGGCGCTGGGGCAACTTCCTGGACTCCACCCTGGACCGGGTCGCCGACGGCGCCCTGTTCGCCGGCGTCGCTGTCTGGTTCTTCACCGGCGGCGCGGACGCTCCCATCGCGATTGCCGCCGTCCTCTGCCTCGTGCTGGGCATGGTGGTCTCCTACGCCCGGGCCAAGGCCGAGGCCCTGGGCTTCCATGCCAACGTCGGGATCGCGGAGCGTGCCGAGCGGCTCGTCTCGGTGCTGGTGGTCACCGGCTTCACCGGCCTGGGCCTGCCGACCGTGGTGCTGTTCGCCACGCTTTGCCTTCTGGCCGCGGCCAGCCTCGTGACGGTGGTGCAGCGGATCGTCGCCGTGCACCGGCAGTCGCTCGAGGAAACCGAGGGCACCGGGGGCACCGCCTCCGAACAGGCCGCCTGAGCGCACCCCGCGGCCGCTCCCGGCCCGCGCCGGGGCCACCGCTGTGGCATGTATTTCCGGGGCAGTAACCCGGATTCTGCCGGGTCGCGGCGGGGGACTAGTATTGTCCTTACCGGCCAATGGATCCGGTAATCCGGTGTGTGCAGTTGAGGTATTTGCGTGCCGCCTGCGCCCCGGCGAGGTCATCTATCTACCCATAGGGGTTTTTGTGTCTACACCTGATGTAAGCAGCGAAGCCGGCGCGTCCGCCAAGAACGTCACGGGCAGCAGCCGCGTCAAGCGCGGCATGGCGGAGATGCTCAAGGGCGGCGTCATCATGGACGTCGTCAACGTCGAGCAGGCCCGCATCGCCGAGGATGCCGGTGCCGTGGCCGTCATGGCGCTGGAACGCGTTCCCGCCGATATCCGCGCCCAGGGCGGCGTGTCCCGCATGTCGGATCCGGACATGATCGATGCGATCATCGCCGCCGTCTCCGTCCCGGTCATGGCGAAGGCCCGGATCGGCCACTTCGTCGAGGCCCAGGTCCTGCAGTCCCTCGGCGTGGACTACATCGACGAGTCCGAGGTGCTGACCCCGGCCGACTACACCAACCACATCGACAAGTGGAACTTCACGGTTCCCTTCGTCTGTGGCGCCACCAACCTGGGTGAGGCGCTGCGCCGCATCAACGAGGGCGCGGCGATGATCCGCTCCAAGGGCGAGGCCGGCACCGGGGACGTCTCCAACGCCACCACCCACATGCGCCAGATCCGCGCGGAGATCAAGAAGCTTGCCGGCATGGCCGAGGATGAGCTCTACGTCGCCGCCAAGGAACTGCAGGCACCGTACGAACTGGTCAAGGAAGTTGCCGCCACCGGCAAGCTCCCCGTCGTCCTCTTCACCGCCGGCGGCATCGCCACCCCGGCCGACGCGGCGATGATGATGCAGCTTGGCGCCGACGGCGTGTTCGTCGGCTCGGGCATCTTCAAGTCCGGCAACCCGGCCCAGCGTGCCGCCGCCGTCGTGAAGGCCACCACCTTCTTCGACGACCCGGACGAGATCGCCAAGGCCTCCCGCGGTCTGGGCGAAGCGATGGTCGGCATCAACGTGGACGAAATCCCGCAGCCGCACCGCCTCGCCGAGCGCGGCTGGTAGCGTTCGCGCCTTTGGGGGCGCAGGACGGCGCTGATCCTCTGCGTGCTATTCCCCGCGCCTTGTTGGCAGCTGAGCGGCTGCTCGGGGCGCGGGGCCCCTTTTACGCACGCTGCCGGATCACACCGCCCTTCGCCTTGTGCTCCTGACTGAACGACGGCGGCGGGTCACCTTCTTGAGGTGACCCGCCGCCGTCGTTGTTTTCCCAACTGACTCGCAGTTGTTGTCGTTTTGAGGGCTCAAAGCGACAACTATTGTCAGTCAGTTGGGCTGGGCCGGCCCGGGGCTATTCGAGGCCGCGGCGTTTGAGCAGCGGTTCGAGTTCAGCGTCGCGGCCGCGGAAGGCGCGGAACGACTCGAGCGGATCCCGGCTGTTGCCGCGGGCGAGCAGTTCGGCCCGGAAGAAGTCCCCGTTGGCGCGGGTGAGGCCGCCGTTGCCCTTGAACCACTCCACCGTGTCGGCGTCCAGCACCTCGCTCCAGATGTAGGAGTAGTAGCCCGCGGCGTAGCCGTCGCCCGCGAAGATGTGCTGGAAGTAGCCGGTACGGTAGCGCGGCGGGATCAGACGGTGCGCCACCCCGGCGGCGGCCAGCGCCTTCGCCTCGAACTCAAGGACGTCCTCGGGCACCTCGGAGCCGTCCAGGACATGCCACGCGAGGTCCAGCAGTGCGGCGCCCAGGTATTCGGTGGTGCCGAATCCTTCGCCCCAGAGCAGGGCGGCGTTGAGTTTGTCCACGACCTCCTGCGGCAGGGCCTCACCGGTGGCGTGGTGCCGCGCATAGTTTGCCAGCACCTCCGGCCACATGGCCCACATTTCGTTCACCTGCGAGGGGTACTCCACGAAGTCCCGCGGCACATTCGTGCCGGAGAACCGAGGGTAGGTGACGGCGGACAACAGCCCGTGCAGGGCGTGCCCGAACTCGTGGAACGTGGTGCGCAGCTCGTCCAGGGTCAGGAGCGTCGGCTCGCCGGCCGGCGGTTTGGAGATATTGAGGTTGTTGATCACCACCGGCCGGGTGTCCAAGAGGCCGGACTGTTCCACAAGGGCGTTCATCCAGGCTCCGCCCCGCTTGGAATCGCGGGTGTAGTAGTCGCCCAGGAACAGGCCCAGCCCGGTGCCGTCCGGGTCCCGGACCTCCCAGACCCGGACGTCCGGGTGGTAGCCGGCCAGATCGCTGCGTTCGTGGAAGGTGATGCCGTAGAGGGCATTGGCGGCGAAGAACACGCCGTCGTTGAGCACCCGGTCCAGCTCGAAGTAGGGGCGCAGGGCCTGCTCGTCCACGGCGTACCGTTCACGCTTCACCCGGGCGGAGTAGTAGGCCCAGTCCCAGGCCTCGAGTGGGTGCCCGGCGATCTCCGCCAGTGCTTCGCCCTCCGCGTCGGCGTTCCGGACGGCAGCCGGGGCCAGCCGGGTCAGCATGGCCTGGACGGCTGCGAAGTCGGGCGCCGTCTGCCGGTCCACGGTGAGCTCGGCATAGTTGGAGAAGCCCAGCAGGCCGGCCTTTTCGGCACGGAGCCGCACCATGTCCGTGACGAGGTCCCGAACGTCGAGGCTGCCGCCGCCGCTGCCCCGGCCGATGGACGCCTCGTACAGGCGGCGGCGGACCTCGCGGTTTTCAAGGGCGGCCAGGGCCGGCTGGTTGCTGGGCTGGATGAGGGTGAGCAGGAACTTGCCCTCGTGCCCGGCGGCGCGGGCGGCTTCGGCGGCGCTGGCGACGTCGTCCGCGGGCAGGCCCGCCAGCGCGGCGTCGTCGTCCAGCAGCAGGGCGGCGGACTTCATCCCTTCCTTGGCGCGCTGGCCGAACTCGGTCCCCAGCCGGGCGAGCTCGGCGTTGACGGCCTTGAGCCGTTCCCGGCCCGCGTCGTCGAGCCGGATTCCGGACTGGCGGAACTCCTTGAGGTACTCCTCCACAAGCCGGGCCGACTCCGCATCAAGGCCGGCGGTGTCCAGTGCGGCGAAGCGTTCGAACAACCCCCGGTTGAGGTAGACGGCGTCCTGGTGGGCCGAGAAGAGCGGCGAGAGCCGGGTCTCCAGTTCCCGGATCGTGTCCGAGGCGTCAGCCGAGGCAAGCGTGAAGAAGACCGCGGCGGCGCGGTCCAGCAGCCGGCCGGACCGCTCCATGGCCAGGGCGGTGTTCTCGAAGGTAGCCGGCCCCGGAGTGTCCACGATCGCCTGGATTTCGGCCAGATGCTCCGCGAGGCCAGCCTCGACGGCCTCGGCGTAGTGAGCGTCGTCGATGTCAGCGAAGGGCGGCAGGCCGAACGGCAGGGTGCTGGGGCTCAGCAGGGGATTGGTCATGAAACAACTCTTTCATGTACGGCGGCGGTTCTCAACGGACTTCCCAGCGTGTTGTGATCGCCCACGCCCTAGGATGGCGGGCATGGGGAAGACCAATACAATGCTGCGTGGCCCGCTGCGCACCGGATTAGTCGCCGCGGCCGCAGCGGCGTCGCTGGCCGCGTGCGGCCTCATCGCAGGGCAGGAAAATACTGCCGGGCAGGACAATGCCACGGGCAGTCCGGCGGCCGCCGGCACAGCCGCCGGCACAGCCGCCGGCACAGCCGCCGGCACAGCCCCCGGCACAGCGGGCGGAGAAGCGGGCGGAGAAGCGCCGGCGGCACAGCCGCCGGCGAGCACGCCGACGCCGGGGAAGGGGCCCGCGTGCCCCGCGGTCCGCTGCGCCTCAGTGGTGGTCACCGGGGACATGCTGGTCCACGCGCAGCTCTGGGAGCAGGCCCGTGCGGATGCCCTGGCCACCGGGGCCAAGGGCCTTGACTTCGGCCCGCTGCTGGAGGGCCAGCGGCGATACATCGGGAAGAGCGACCTCGCGATCTGCCACCAGGAAACCCCGGTGGCCGGTCCGGCCGGTCCCTTCTCGGCGTACCCTTCCTTCAACGTTCCGCCGCAAATCATCGAGGCGTCCCGGCGGGTGGGCTACCAGGCGTGCACCACGGCCAGCAACCATACGATTGACCGGGGCACCGCGGGGCTGGTCCGCACCCTTGATGCCATGGACACGGCAGGGCTGCAGCACACGGGCTCCTACCGGACCGAGGCTGACTCGCACGGCGTTCTGATCCTGCAGACCGCCGCGGCGAAAATCGCCGTGATCGAGGGTACCTATGGACTGAACGGACAAGTCCCGGAGCAGGCCTGGCAGGTGGACATGCTCGATCCGGCCGCGATGATCGCCAAGGCCCGGAAGGCCCGCGCGCTGGGGGCGGACGTCGTGCTGGGCGTCATGCACGCCGGCGAGGAATACGCGAGTGTCCCCGACGCCCGGCAGCAGGATGCCGCCCACGCCCTCGTGGACAGCGGCCAGTTCAGCATGATCTACGGCCACCACACCCACTCGGTGCTGCCGATCGAGCAGTACAGGGGAACCTGGATTGTCTACGGCCTGGGCAACGGCGTCACCGAGCTGTCTCCGTCGTACGTGGTGAACAATGAAGGCCTGCTGGTCCGGGTCCAGTTCAGCCAGGACGCCGCCGGCACGTGGACCGCCTCGGACCTGGCCTGGGTGCCGTCGGTCATTGTCCGCGGACCCTACCGCTGGTGCTCAGTTGCATCCGATGCCCCGCAGGGCCCCTGTGCCGGCGCCGCCGCCGACGCCGCAACCCGGTTGCGCACCAGGGCTGTCGTCGAGTCCATGGGGGCCGCGGCTGCCGGTGCCCACGAACTGCTCATTTCCAAGGAGCCGTAACGCTTGAGGGCGGAGTGTTTCCGCCCGCAGGAGTTTCCCCGGCTTTGGCGGGCGCCGCCGGCGCGCCGGCCGGGACCGGCGGCGTGTTCCGGCCCCGGAACTTCAAAGCCGGGGAGAAACAGCGCGGACGGCGGGTCTCAGCGTGGCCGGCGGGCCGCGTGTTCGCGGGCGAGGACGGCGTAGGAGTCATCCGGCGTGCCGGGGGAGAAGCTGCCGTACTTGCGTTCGACGGCGGTTTGGATCAGGAAGTCCGCCACGGCCGGGTTCTTGGGCAGCAGCGAGCCGTGCAGGTAGCTCGCCACGATGTTCCGGTAGCGGGCCCCCTCCTGGCCGTCCCGGCTGTTGTTGCCGGTTCCCGTGGCCGTGGTTCCCAGCGGTGTGACGCCGGGACCCAGCGTGGTCTGGCCGCTGTGGTTCTCATAGCCCAGGATGGTGCCGAACTCGGGCGAGGACACCGAGACGTTGCCGATCAGGCGCTGGTCGGTGCCGTGCGTCTCCACGTCCAGGATGCCGATGCCCGGAATGACGGAGCCGAGCCGGGTCTTGAAGAACTTGCCGAACAGCTGGTACAGCCCGCAGATCACGAGCATGGGGGTGCCATCCTCGGCGAGCTGCTTCAGCAGCGACTCCCGCGAGAGGAGATCGTCCTTGATGACCAGTTGCCCGCTGTCCTGTCCGCCGCCGCCCACGATCAGGTCAACGTTCGCGGGGAAGTCGTCCCCGGGGTTGTACTCGAGCAGTTCCGGCGTGTACCCATGCCAGCGCAGGCGCTGGGCGAGGACCAGGGCGTTGCCCCAGTCGCCGTAGATGTTCATGTCCCGCGGGTACAGCTGCAGGACCCGGATGGTGCCTTTGCTGGCGGCCGGCGTGTCGCCGGGCGGGATTTCGTGTCCGGGCGGGACCTTTTGACCGGACCGGGGGGTCATGAGACCACCTCCACTGTGGTGATTTTGGACAGCCCGCGGCGGATGGCCAGCATGGCTGTGTAGGTGCAGAAGACCCGCTTCGGCTTTTCCTTGGCCCCGCGGATGAAGGCGGCCAGCGCGGGGGCGATCTCGGTGTCCACGGCGCCGACGGCGACGTCGTCGTATTGCAGCCGCAGCGCCATGTCGTAGGCCCGGGAGCCGGTCAGCTGATCCACCCCGCCGTCGCGGAGGGTGTCGAATTCGACGTCCCACAGCCAGGACATGTCCCGGCCGTCGGCGTAGTTGTCATTGATCGCGATCATCGTGGCGTATCCTGCCGCGGGGAAGGATTTCAGGCCCAGCCGGAAGCCGCTGGGGTTCTTGACCAGCACCAGTTCCAGCGGCAGGCCGTCCACGACGAGGCTCTCGCCACGGCCGAACGCCGGCGCCACCTGGGACAATGCCGTCAGCAGGCGGTTGCTGTCCGCAACTGCTTTTCCCTCCGGTTTTCCCTCCAGGGCTGGTCCGGTTCCCGGGTCCCGGACCGCGATGGCCCGGGCCAGGACCAGGGCAGCCGCGGCGTTGAAGATGTTGTAGACGCCGCGCAGTTTCATGGCGGTGGTGACGGTCACGCCGTCGTACTCAAAGTCCGCGTCCGCCGCACCCACCCGGCGCAGCACGACGTCGGCGTGCGGCCTTTCGGGGGCGGCCGGCGCCGGGCTGCCGTCGGCCGCCCGCAGCTCGTCGTCGTTCGGGAAGGTGCTAAGCAGGGAGTCGTCGAGGCCGAAGTAGAGGACGTCGGGACCGTTGAGCGTGTCCGCGATTCGGGCGACGCGCGGATCCTCCCGGTTCAGCACAACGGTTCCCGTGGTCTTGGCGGCAATGTGCTGCAGCAGTTCCGCGGTCTTGTCGATCTCGCCGAAGCGGTCCAGCTGGTCCCGCAGGACGTTGAGCAGGAGGCAGTAGCGCGGCGGAACCTGGTTGACGAAGTGCACCGCGTGGGCCTCGTCAAGTTCCAGCACGGCGACGTCCGCGTTCAGCCGTCCCCGCCAGTCCACCGCGCCGAGCAGCGCAGCGGCCACGCCGCGGGTGAAGTTGCTGCCGGTGCGGTTGGTGAAGACCTTCAGCCCCTGGCTCTCGAGCAGTTCCACCACCATCTTGGTGGTGGTCGTCTTGCCATTTGTGCCGCTGACGACGGCGACGCCGTGCGGCAGCGTCGACAGTGTCCTGCGCATGAAGCCAGGGTCGATTTTTTCGACGACGAGCCCGGGAAGGGCCGAGCCTCCGCCCCTGAGCCGGGAGACCCGGCGGACGAGCTTGCCGAGCGGAACGCTGAAGTAAAACATGCTTTGTAATATATCCCAGTGGCGGCATGGAAGCCCGTCGGCAGGGGGTGGCGGGTGCAAGTCCGGAAAGCGCCTAGCACTATGCTGGTCCGATGACCACCCCCACTTCTGCGCCTCCTTCCCGCGCGGGTGCAGGCCTGCGGATCGGCGTCCTGGCACTCCAGGGCGATTTCCGTGAACACCTGCACGCCGTCGGGGACGCCGGCGCCACCGGCATCGGTGTCCGACGCCCCGCCGAGCTCGACGGCCTCGACGGCCTCATTATTCCCGGCGGCGAATCGACCACCATCGACAAGCTCTCGAGGATTTTCGGGCTCCGGGACCCCCTGCGTGAACGCATCCAGGACGGGCTGCCGGTCTACGGTTCCTGTGCTGGCATGATCCTGCTCGCGGACCAGATCGCGGACCCGGCGACGGACCTGTCAGGGGCGCCGCAGCAGACCTTCGGCGGCCTGGACATCACGGTCCGCCGCAACGCCTTTGGCCGGCAGCGCGAATCCTTCGAGACCGACCTCGATTTCAAGGGCCTGGAGTTCAGTGCCACAGAGAACGGCGTGGCCCCGGTGCACGCAGTCTTCATCCGCGGGCCCTGGGTGGAGCGCGTCGGCGAGGGTGTGGAGGTCCTGGCCCAGGTGGAGCCGTCCAAGGCATCCCACCCCGATTCCCTGCACGGGACGGCTAGAATTGTTGCAGTGCGTTCCGGCAAGCTGCTGGCCACCTCCTTCCACCCGGAAGTGACGGGGGAGAAGCGCGTGCATGAACTGTTTATTCGAATGATCAGAGGGGAAGTTTAAAGCATGTCAGGCCACTCCAAATGGGCGACGACCAAGCACAAGAAGGCCATCCTCGACAGCCGCCGTGCCAAATCGTTCGCCAAGCTGATCAAGAACATCGAAGTCGCCGCGCGGATGGGCGGACCGGACCTTGCAGGCAACCCCGGCCTGGAACTGGCAGTCACCAAGGCCAAGAAGACCTCGGTCCCGGCTGACAACATCGACCGTGCGATCAAGCGCGGCGCCGGCCTCACCGGCGAAGTCGTGGACTATTCCGAAATCATGTACGAGGCCCGCGGCCCGCAGGGTTCGGCCTTGCTGATCGAATGCCTCACGGACAACAAGAACCGTGCCGCCTCGGAAGTCCGCCTCGCCATTTCCCGCAATGGCGGCACGATCGCCGATCCCGGTTCGGTCAGCTACCTGTTCAGCCGTAAGGGTGTTGTTTCCCTGCCGAAGAACGGCCTGACCGAGGACGACGTCCTGATGGCAGTCCTCGACGCCGGCGCCGAGGAAGTCAAGGACAACGGCGACAGCTTCGAGATCCACTCCGAGCCGACCGACCTCCAGGCCATCCGCGATGCGCTCAAGGAAGCGAACATTGAGTACGACACCGATGAGGCCGAATTCGTGCCGTCCATGCAGGTGCCGCTGGACCTGGAAGCCGCCAAGAAGTTCATGAAGCTCGTGGACGCCCTGGAAGAACTCGACGACGTCCAGAACGTCTACAGCAACGCCGACCTCAGCGACGAAGTGCAGGCCGCACTGGAAGCCGAGTGACCCTCCGCGTCCTCGGTGTCGACCCGGGCCTTACCCGGTGCGGGATCGGCGTCGTGGACGTGGAAAAGAACCGCCGGGCCACCATGGTGGCGTTCGGCGTCGTCGGCACATCACCGGACGAGAGCCTGGACCAGCGGCTGTTGGTGATTGCCACCTCCATCGATGACTGGCTGGACCGGTACGAACCGCACGTCCTCGCCGTCGAGCGCGTCTTTTCGCAGCTCAACGTCAGCACCGTGATGGGGGTGGCCCAGGCCTCGGGCGTGGTCATTGCCGCGGCCGCACGGCGCGGCATCCCGGTGGCGCTGCACACGCCGTCGGAGGTCAAGGCCGCCGTCACAGGCAGCGGGACGTCCAACAAGGACGCCGTCACCAAACTCGTCACCAAGATCCTCCGGCTTGACGCCCCGCCGCGGCCGGCCGACGCCGCCGATGCCCTGGCACTGGCGATCACCCACGCCTGGCGGGCCGGCAGCGGGACTTCCAACCAGAGCGCAGCCAGCACCGGACCGGGCAGCCAATCGCTGACTCCGGCCCAGCGCGCCTGGGCAGAAGCCGAGGCCAAAGCGCGCCGTGCGCGGTGAATGTCCGACTGTGCCACCGCAGAACTTGGTAGGCTATTCGTAGATATGTTCGGATAGCCGGGTCTTCCCGGCTGTATTGTCAGCGGTATTTTCGCTGTAGACCCAGGAGCCCGGCCTTGATCAGTTTTCTCCGCGGAACCGTAGCGCACGTCGGCCTGTCCTCGGCAGTGATCGACCTCAACGGCGCCGGCATGAGCGTGAACGCCACGCCGCAGACCCTTAGCAGCCTCCGGGCCGGTGAAGAGGGAAAGCTCTTCACCTCGCTGATCGTGCGCGAGGACTCCCTGACCCTGTTCGGGTTCTCCAGCGACGACGAGCGTGAGGTGTTCGACGTCCTGCTCAGCGTCAGCGGAGTCGGACCGCGCCTGGCGCTGGCCGTGCTGGCCGTCCATGAGCCGGAGGCGATCCGGGTCGCGGCGCACTCCGGCGACGGCAAGGCCTTCACCAAGGTGCCCGGGATCGGGCCCAAGGTGGCAGGCCGGATCGTGCTGGAACTGGCCGGGAAGCTCGTGCCGCATGGCACCGCCACCGGCACCGCTCCGGCAGCAACCGCGGAAGCCGCGTGGAAACCCCAGGTCATCGCCGCCATGACTAGCCTGGGCTGGTCCGAAAAGGACGCGACCGCCAGCATCGACAAGTCCCTGGCCGATTCGCCAGGGCTCGCCGAAAAGGGCAACGTCGCCGAGATCCTCCGGGCCACTCTGCGCTGGCTGGGCCAGGACGGCGCCCGCGCCGGGAACCGGGCAGGCGCCCGTGGCTGAGCCGTCGCTCGTGGCGGGGGGAGATGAGCCGGAGGAGCGGGCCATCGAGGCGGCCCTCCGGCCCAAGAACCTGCATGACTTCGTCGGCCAGCACCGGGTCCGCAAACAGCTGTCCCTCGTCCTGGAAGCCTCGCGGATGCGCGGCCGAAGCGCGGATCACGTGCTGCTCTCCGGCCCCCCGGGCCTGGGTAAAACGACGCTGTCCATGATCATCGCCGCCGAGATGAACGCCCCGCTGCGGATCAGCAGCGGCCCGGCCATCCAGCACGCCGGAGACCTCGCCGCCATCCTGTCTTCGCTCTCGGAGGGCGAAGTCCTCTTCCTTGACGAGATCCACCGGATGTCCCGGCCGGCCGAGGAAATGCTCTACATGGCGATGGAGGACTTCCGCGTCGACATTGTTGTGGGCAAGGGTGCCGGCGCCACCGCCATCCCGCTGGAGCTGCCGCCGTTTACGCTGGTCGGCGCCACCACCCGGGCCGGCCTTCTTCCCGGGCCGCTCCGGGACAGGTTCGGCTTCACCGGCCACCTCGAGTTCTACTCGGTCGAGGAGCTGGAACTCGTGCTCCGGCGCTCCGCGGGACTGCTGGACCTCAAGGTCAATTCCGCGGGCTTCAGCGAGATCGCCGGACGGTCCCGGGGCACACCCCGCATTGCCAACCGGCTGCTGCGGCGGGTCCGCGACTGGGCACTGGTCCACGGCATCGAGCAGATCGATGCCCGCGCCGCCTCGGCGGCCCTGGACATGTATGAGGTCGACAAGCGCGGCCTGGACCGGCTGGACCGCGCCGTCCTCGAGGCACTGATCACCAAGTTCGGCGGCGGGCCGGTGGGCCTTTCCACCCTCGCCATCGCCGTCGGCGAAGAGACGGAAACGGTCGAAACGGTGGCCGAGCCCTATCTGGTCCGCGAAGGCCTGCTGGGCCGGACGCCGCGGGGCCGGATCGCCCTGGCACCGGCGTGGACCCACCTTGGATTCGCAGTCCCCGCCGGCGCCTTCGGGCAGGACCCCCTGGAGCTGTTCCAGGCCTCCGGGCCGGGTGCTGACCTCGATGAAGAATCCGATCCGGAATGGATCCATAACACCCAGTAGCACTCCCGCATGCTCTTTTCCCTTTAGACTGGAATGACGCTCGGTGCGTTCGGGTCTTTGTTTCCGTGGGCGGCTGCTTTTGGCCCCCGGTGGTTGGGCTTGGTTTAGGCCAGGGTCCAGACAGGGCCCGGTCAGCCTGCCCGGAGCGAAGCAGACGTTGCCAATGACCAGCTACGCAAGTACAGAATGGAATTTCCCTGTGGATCCAATGAACATCCTGCTTTTCGTCATGCTCGGACTCTTCGTCTTCATGATGTTCCGCCGCAACAAGAAGACCAAGGAACAGGCCGTCGCGCTCCAGTCGAAGTTCGCACCGGGGGTGGAGGTCATGACGAGCTTTGGCCTGTTCGGCCGGATCGTTGAGATCGACGAGGAAGAGAACAAAGTTGTCCTGGAACTTTCGCCGGGAAACCTTGCCACCGTGCACCGCCAGGCAGTGACCAAGATCGTCGAGCCGGCTGCCGCAGCCGACGCGACCACGGTTGTTCCGGACGATGCTTCTTCGCTGACCCTCGACAAGGCCGACAGCACCGCCGCCGGTACCGATGCCGCGCGCAATGAAACGCCCGACGAAACCCTGCGCCGCCTCAACGATGAAGGCAAGAAAGACAGCTAGTCTGCCTACCCGGGCTATCCCGCGAGAAACTGCCGCGGGCATCCGCCGGTGCGGCACTCATGGCCGGCACCGGCGGACCCTCCGTAATTAATAGAAAGATCGACAATGGCACGAACTGGCCCCAAAAACTCAGCCCGCAGGGTGCTGGTCTGGCTTGGCGTTATCCTCGCCGTCCTGACTGCGGTCCTGGCGGGCGGCACCATGGCCGGCCAGGCGAGCTGGGCTCCCAAGCTCGCCCTGGACCTTGAAGGCGGCACCCAGATGATCCTGGCGCCCAAGGTTGAGGGCGGTTCGAACATCACCGAAGAACAGCTCAACCAGGCCGTGGCAATCATCCGCCAGCGCGTGGACGGCTCGGGCGTCGCGGAGGCTGAAATCAGCACGCAGTCCGGCCGGAATGTTGTCGTGAGCCTTCCGGGCACCCCGTCCAAGGAGACCCGTGCCCTGATCCAGGCCTCCGCGGACATGAACTTCCGGCCGGTCCTCCAGGCCGGCGCCGGCGCGGCGGTCCCGACGGCGTCCCTGACCCCGGACGACAAGCTGCCCCAGCCGACGGCCGCGCCCGCGAACAGCAGCGACGTGAACTGGATCACCGCCGACGTCTACAAGAAGTTCGAGACGCTGGACTGTGACAACCCGTCCCAGGACAAGCAGGAACGGTCCGACCCGGCCAAGCCGCTGGTCACCTGCGAGCCCGCATCCGCCACGTCGCCGGCCATCAAGTACATTCTGGGGCCGGTCGAGGTGAAGGGCTCGAACATCAAGTCCTCCTCGTTCCAGCTGCAGCGCGGTGCCCAGGGCGCCGTCACCAACGAGTGGGCCGTGAATATCCAGTTCGACGAGCAGGGCACCGCCAAGTTCAAGGAAGTCACCGAGCGCCTGTACCAGTTCTATGTGGCCGGCGGCGGCCAGAGCGGCTCCGACCCGAAGGCGCAATTCGCCATCGTGCTCGACGACCAGGTCATTTCCGCGCCGCGTTCCCTCGCCGTCATCACCGACGGACGTCCGCAGATCACCGGCGGGTTCACCGAACAGTCCGCGAAGGCACTCTCGGACCAGCTGCGGTTCGGCGCCCTGCCGATCAGCTTCGAGATCCAGAGCGAACAGCAGATCTCGGCCACCCTCGGCGGGGAACAGCTCCGCATGGGTATGCTGGCGGGCCTGATCGGCCTGCTCCTGGTGGTTGTCTACTCGCTGTTCCAGTACCGGGCGCTCGGCTTCGTCACCATTGCCTCCCTGGTGGTGGCCGGTGCAATTACCTACCTCGCCATAGCGATCCTGGGCTGGACGGAGAACTACCGGCTCTCCCTCGCCGGTGTTGCGGGCCTCATCGTGGCCATCGGCCAGACTGCGGACTCGTTCATCGTCTACTTCGAACGCATCCGTGATGAGCTCCGCGAAGGCCGCGGCCTGGTCTCGGCGGTCCAGAACGGCTGGAAGCGTGCCAAGCGCACCGTCCTCGCGTCCAAGGCCGTCAATCTCCTCGCCGCCCTGGTGCTGTACTTCGTGGCCGTCGGCAACGTCCGAGGCTTCGCATTCACTCTCGGCCTGACCGCCATCGCCGACCTCATCGTCGTCTTCATGTTCACCCACCCGACCCTTCAGGTCCTGTCCAAGACCAGGTTCTTCGGCGAAGGCCACCGGTTCTCCGGCCTTGACCCGAAGCGCCTCGGCGCCGTGCCCCTGTACCGGGGCGCAGGCCGGATCCGCACGCCGGAAGACAAGCCCGCCGTCGCGGTCCGTGCCAAGAACACCGGCGCCGTAGCCGAGGCCGAGCGCCGGATGACCATTGCAGAACGCCGCCTCGCGGAAAAACAGGAGCAGCTCGCCGGTTCCTCCAAGAGCGCAGCCAAGGAGGGCAAGTAAATGGCCAGCTTCGCCACATTCGGTAACGAGCTCTACACGGGCAAGCGCTCGTACGACTTCGTCGCGTCCAAGAAAATCTGGTTCCTGATCGCAGCCGTCGCCGTTGCGCTCTCGATCCTCCTCCCGGTCGCCAAGGGCGGCTTCAACCTCGGGATCGAGTTCCGCGGCGGGTCCGAGTTCACCGTCTCCAACGTCAAGACCACGGATGCGACGCTCGGCGAGAAGGCCGTCCGGGACGTTGTCCCGGGCAGCGTGCCGCGCGTGGCCAACGTCGCCGGCAATACGATGCGCATCCAGACGGACAAGCTTACGGACGATGAAACCCTGCGGATCAAGGACGGCCTGACCACCGCCTACGGCGTCACCGACAACGAGGTGACTTCGACGTTTGTCGGGCCGACCTGGGGCGCCGACGTGACCAAGCAGGCCCTGCTGGGCCTGGTGATCTTTGTCGGGCTGGCCGCGGTCCTGATGGCGCTGTACTTCCGGACCTGGAAGATGTCGCTGTCTGCCCTCGCGGGCATGCTGGTGACCATGTTCATCACCGCCGGCGTCTATTCGCTGAGCGACTTCGAGGTGACGCCGTCGGCCATTATCGGCTTCCTGACCGTGCTCAGCTACTCGCTGTATGACACCGTGGTGGTCTTCGACAAGATCCGCGAAAACACGGCGGACGTGCAGGCTTCCACCCGCAGGACGTTCGGTGAGGAAGTCAACCTGGCCGTGAACCAGACCCTGGTCCGCTCCATCAACACGATGATGGTGGCCATCCTCCCGGTCGGTGCCATCCTCTTCATCGGTGCCGGGCTGCTGGGTGCCGGAACGCTGCGCGACCTGTCCCTTGCCCTGTTCGTGGGCATCCTGATCGGAACGGCAGCCACGATTTTTGTCGCAGCCCCGCTGTACGCCTGGCTGCGCCAGGGCGAACCCGATCTGGTCAAGCAGGCCAAGCGTGTCGAACAGCGCCGTGCCGAGGCTGCCGGCAAGGCCGATGCACAGGCAACTCCCGCGACGGCCTAGACCGCAGCGGCCCCGCATCTCCGGATCCGCCGGGCCGGAGAGTGTCATACCTGACGCTCTCCGGCCCTTCGCCGTATCGTGGCCGGTTATCGAAGTGTCCTGCTGGGAATAGACTGGGATAATTAACGGGTTCTGAGAGGTGCTCCATTGGATGAACGTTCGACGCCGGTGCCGGCGGCACCGGCGGATAAAAGTCACGGCCAGGGTTCGCCGACCGGTGTAGTGGCTTCCGGGCGTCCCGATGTACCCGTGCCGGTCGATAACTCCGGCGCCCGCGCCACATTTCCCGGCCGCCGCGAACGCACCCGGTCCAGGCTTGCCCGGCTGACAGGCCGGGGAGCTCCGGCGTACTCGCCGATCCTGGAGCCCTTGCTGCGCACCGTCCGCGCGAACAACCCCAAAGAGGACTTCGACCTCATCCAGCGGGCCTTTGTCGTGGCGGAGCGCTGCCACCGCGGACAGAAGCGCAAGAGCGGCGACCCGTACATTACGCACCCTGTGGCGGTTGCCACCATCCTCGCCGAATTGGGCCTGAGCGGCACCACGCTGGCGGCGGCCCTCCTGCATGACACCGTGGAGGACACCTCCTACACCCTGGAGGACCTCAAGGCCGAGTTCGGTCCGGAAGTGGCGATGCTGGTCGACGGCGTCACCAAGCTGGACAAGGTCAGCTTCGGCGAGGCGGCGCAGTCTGAAACCGTACGCAAAATGGTCGTGGCGATGGCCAAGGACATCCGTGTGCTGATGATCAAGCTCGCGGACCGGCTGCACAACGCCCGCACCTGGCGCTTCGTCTCCGCCGAGTCCTCGGCAAAAAAAGCCCGGGAGACCCTGGAGATCTTCGCGCCGCTGGCCCACCGGCTCGGCATGAACACCATCAAATGGGAACTTGAAGATCTCTCCTTCGCGGCCTTGTATCCGAAGGTCTACGAGGAAATCGTGCGGATGGTGGGGGACCGGACGCCCGAGCGGGAGAAGAACCTCGCCGTCATCCGCAACCAGATCACGGATGACCTGCGCGCCGCCAGGATCAAGGCCACGATCACCGGCCGGCCGAAGCACTACTACTCGATCTACCAGAAGATGATCGTCCGCGATAAGGACTTCGACGACATCAACGACCTGATGGGCGTTCGGGTGCTGGTCGATTCCGTCCGGGACTGTTACGCGGCCCTCGGTGCCATGCACTCACGGTGGAACCCGCTTCCCGGCCGGTTCAAGGACTACATCGCGATGCCCAAGTTCAACATGTACCAGTCGCTGCACACCACGGTGATCGGTCCGGGCGGCAAGCCGGTGGAAATCCAGATCCGCACCCATGAAATGCACCGGCGGGCCGAATACGGTGTCGCCGCCCACTGGAAGTACAAGGACCAGCCGAACCGCACGGCGGCCGGCCCCGGGAGCCCGCGCGACGGCGATATGGGCTGGCTGCGGTCCCTTGTCGACTGGCAGCAGGAGACCTCCGATCCGGGCGAGTTCCTCGACTCCCTGCGCTTTGAGATCAACGCCCGGGAGGTGTTCGTCTTCACTCCCAAGGGCGAGGTCATGGCGCTCCCGGCCGGTTCGACGCCCGTGGACTTCGCCTACGCCGTCCATACCGAAGTGGGCCACCGGACCATCGGCGCACGGGTCAACGGCAAGCTCGTGCCGCTCAACAGCGAACTGAACCACGGCGACTGGGTGGAGATCTTCACCTCCAAGGCCGAAGGCGCCGGCCCCAGCCAGGACTGGCAACACTTCGTCAAGAGCGCCCGCGCCCGGAACAAGATCAGGCAGTGGTTCAGCAAGGAGCGCCGCGAGGAGTCGATTGACCGCGGCAAGGACCTCCTCACCAAGGCCATGCGCAAGCAGAACCTTCCCCTGCAGCGGCTCATGACCCACGATGCCCTCGCGGCGATCGCGGAGGACTTCAAGTACGTGGACATCTCCGGGCTCTATGCCGGGGTGGGCGACGGTCACACCTCCGCGCAGTCGGTCATGGAACGGCTCGTCGAGAGCCTCCGCGGGCCTGAAACACCTGATGATGAATTCTCCGAGCTCTCCATCCCCAGCCAGGTCAGCAAGGTCCGGTATTCGGATTCGGGTGTAGTGGTCCGTGGGGTTGATGATGTCTGGGTCAAACTGGCCCGGTGCTGCACCCCGGTGCCGCCGGACCCGATCCTCGGCTTCGTTACCCGTGGTTCCGGAGTCTCGGTGCACCGGACGGACTGCACCAATGTTGCGGGCCTGCGGGAGCAGCCGGACCGGATCGTGGAGGTCGACTGGGCGCCCACCCAGTCGAGCGTGTTCCTGGTGGAGATCCAGGTCGAAGCGCTGGACCGCAAGTCCCTGCTGTCCGACGTCACGAGGGTGCTTTCGGAGAACCACGTCAACATCCTGTCCGCCAGCGTGCACACATCCACCGACCGGGTCGCGATCTCCAAGTTCGCCTTCGAGATGGGTGATCCGAAGTACCTGAGTCACGTGCTCAGCGCCGTCCGCCGCATTGACGGGGTCTTCGACGTCTACCGCACCACCGGAAACCGTCGGCGCGGTTAGCTTCGACGCCTTCCGGACCCCGGGAGGAGTCAGCCAGTCTTTGGTGCATCCGGCGGTGCCGGGAGCAGCGCGGCGAGCTTCTCGAGCGCCGCTTTCTTGTGCGGGACCCGCGGAGTGGCTTCCACGGCAAGCCTGAGAAGGCGAAGCCGCACGTCCAGTTCAGGCCTCGCGAGGATGGCCGCAAGGGCCGGCAGGGCATGATCAGCCTCCACGTGCAGGGCAATGTCCACGGCGGTCCTCAGCGGGCTGGACACCATCAGCCCGCCGAGGCTTACGACGTCGAATGGCCCTAGCCGGACTTCATGGAAAGTGCATCCGCGGGTCGATCTCAGGCTCGAAATCCTCCGGTTGGCATCCACCAGCAGCGCCAGCCGGTCCGGTTCCCGGGCGCAGCCGTAGATCCAGGCAGCCGTCATCCGCCCGGCCACCACGCGTTGCCGGATCGCCGGGGGAATCGTGCAGGCCGCCGCCCGGGCCCGGAGCTGCGGCGTGGACCGGGTTCCGGGCGGCAGGTAGCCGCGCTGATACAGCTGCCTGAGCACGCCGTCGGACGCCATGGCCTGCAGCTCCGGCCAGGAAAAGAGCGTCCCGGGGGAGTAGAGCTCGTCCGGGGACGACTCGGGCGGGGAAGGAACCGACGCGAGCGGACGGTGGGAGCGGGGAGCCGGCGTGGCGGACAGGAGGACCATCCAGTCATCGTTCCCGGCTCCCCGGACATAGAACAGGCCCCGTCCCGGCCATGTGGATAACCGAAACGGGGCCTGGGCCAGCTTTCTGGCGTGCCGCCCTCCTAGGCGAGCTCGCTTGCCGACTTTTCCAGCTGCTCAAGCCACGCCTGGCGTGCCTCGAGGGCTTCCTGGGCCGCCTTGATCCTGCGCTGGTCGCCGGCCTTCTCGGCGGTGGCCAGGTCTTCCTTGAGCCCGGCGATGGCCGATTCCAGCTGTGTCAGGGCGCTGTTGGTGCGGGCCTTCGTCTCCGGGTTCGAACGCTTCCAGTTCTCCTCCTCGGCGTGGCGGACGGCGTCCTCGACCTTCCGCAGGCCGGCCTCGATGCGGCCCATGTCGGCGCGGGGAACCTTGCCGGCTTCCTCCCAACGGTCACGGATGGACTGCAGGGCCTTCTTGGTGGCAGCGAGGTCCTTGATCGGCAGCAGTTCGTTCGCTTCCGCGAGGAGCGCCTCCTTGACCGTCAGGTTGGCGCCGTATTCCTGGTCGATCTCGTCGTTGGCTGCCTGGCGGTTGGTGAAGAACACGTCCTGCGCGGCACGGAAACGTGCCCACAGGGCGTCGTCGTCCTTGCGGCTCGCGCGCGGCGAAGCCTTCCAGTCATCCATCAGGCGGCGGTATTCGCCGGCTGCGAAGCCCCAGTCGGTCGAAATGGAGAGGCTTTCCGCCTCGGCGATCAGCTTTTCCTTGGCAGCCTTGGCTGCCGAGTTGTTGCTGTCCAGCTGGGAGAAGTACGCGCGGCGGTGCCGGTCGAAGACCGTGCGGGCGGCGCGGAACCGCTTCCAGAGGGTGTCCTCGTTGCTGCGGCCGAGCCGGACGCCGCTCTTCTGCGCGGTCTTCCAGCTCTCGAACAGTTCGTTCATCCGGGCGCTGGAGGTCTTCCACTGGATCTGGGCCGGATCGTGGCCGGCGATTTCTTCGGCCTCCGCGACGATGGCCTCGCGGGCCGCAAGCTCGGCGGCCCGGACGGCGTCGTGTTCGGCCTTTTCGGCCTTCTCAAGGTCGCGGATCTGGGTGGAAACGGTATCCAGGCGGGCCTCGGCGGTGCGGAGATCGCCCACCATGTTGCGTTCGGCCAGCTGTTCGCGTAGGTGCGTGACAGTCTTCTGCATGTCCGTCGTGGGCGCCTTGGAGCTGATGCGCTGTTCGAGCAGGACGATCTGGGCGAGGACGTCGTCGTACTTGCGGGCGAAGTAGCCCAGGGCCTCGTCGTCGCTGACGCCCGGGTACTGGCCAACGGGGTGTTCCGCGCCGTCGACGGTCAGGAACACCTGGCCGTCGCCTTCCACGCGGCCCCAGCGGGCGGCTTCGGCCAGCGAGGCGGCGGAGGACACGGTTGCCGGTGCGGGGGAGGCCACAGACGGGCCCACCTTCGGACGCGCCGCGAAGGCTGCCGGTGACGGCGCGGGCCGGTTCGCGGGGACGGGTCCCGGTGCGGGAACAGGCACCGCAGCCCCAGCGGGGGCGGGCGTGGAATTGTCTGCGGGCTGATCTGCGGGGTCGGCCGGGATCGTGCCGTCGGCCGTGCCGTCGGCTGCTGCCGCCTCGGCTTCGGTCTCGTTGGCAGCTGCTGCTGACAATGTTTCGTCGGATTTCTGACTGTCTGTCACCGCTAGAAGTCTTTCGCTTGGAGGGAAATACCGGGACCGCGGCCCCCAGGGGCCCGGTCTGTTACTTCAGAGAGAACGAGTCTATCGTGACTGGTTCCGCGGGTGCGCCGTCTGTGGGGCTATCACCGGGCTTATTGCCTGCGGCGGCGATATTCGTGACCACGTCCAGGCCCGACGTCACCTTGCCCACCACGGTGTAGCCGCCGGCGGCGTCCGCCGGAATGACGGTGTCCTTGTACACGATGAAGAACTGGGTGCCGTTGCCGTAGGCGTTTCCGGCCGTCCGTGCGACGGCGATGGTTCCGGCCGGGTAGGTGTTGTTCGGCGGCGTGTTTTCCAGCGGACCCCAGGTGTAGGACGGATCGGTGCTGCCGTCGCCTGCCTTGGAACCGCACTGCAGCACCCCGAAGCTCTCGCCAGTGGTCAGGCGGTGGCAGCGCAGGCCGTTGTAGAAGTTCTGGTCCGCGAGGGATTTGAAGACGGCGGTTGCCTGCGGTGCCTTGGTGCCGTCCAGCTCGACGCCCAGCGTGCCGGTGTTCAGCGTGAGCTCGCCGGTGAAGGTCTTGCCCGCGGCGGTTTCCGGCTTGGGGATGTTCTCACCGTTGGTGGGCGACGGCGTGGCGGACGCCGTGGGCTTGGCCAGGTCCGCCTGGGCGGCCGCGAACTGCTCCTCTGTGGGGTTGGAGGAGAAGACAGTCAGCTGGAGGACGAGGGCGACGGCGACGGCTGCCGCCCCGGCACCGATCGCGAGTACGTTGTCGCGTTTGCGGCGCTTGTCCTGCTCCTTGCGCAGTTCGCGCTTCGCCTCCATCTGCTGGATGCGCCGCTTGGCTTCGCGGGCGCTCCGTGAACTGGCCGCCAAAAGTCCTCCTGGTTGTAGGGCTGAGCCCGTGACGGGCCAGGGGCGCCGTCGCGGGTTCAGCAGCAAAGCTGCCGGCAGCAGCGCAGCGCGCGCCCGCATTGGAGATGCAGGGGCCCGAACGCATAAACTGACTGCCGCACACAGTTTATGCACGACTGGCCGGTCTGCCGCCCCTCTGTTCCCCGTTTCGGACAGAATGCGGCGCACAGCGCCGTCGGGCGTCGATACCGCCGGTTTGTTACCTTAGGAGAAAATCCACCATGGCACGCACAGCCTCCCTGTCCGGATTCCCCGAGTGGCTTCCCGAGGAACGGCTGGTGGAGCTGCATGTGCTGGACACGATCCGGCGGATCTTTGAACTCCACGGCTTCTCCTCGATCGAAACCCGGGCCGTGGAAACGGTGGGACAGCTGCTGCGCAAGGGCGAAATCGACAAAGAGGTCTACGGCCTGAGCCGGCTCCAGGACGACGAGGGAGATGAAGCCAAGGGCAAAAGCGACGCGCACGCCCTGGCCCTGCACTTCGACCTCACCGTGCCGTTCGCCCGCTACGTGGTGGAGAACGCGGGCTACCTCGCCTTCCCGTTCCGCCGCTACCAGATCCAGAAGGTCTGGCGCGGTGAACGTCCGCAGGAAGGCCGGGCGCGTGAATTCACCCAGGCGGACATCGACGTCGTCGGCGACGGCGAACTGCCGTTCCGCTACGACGTCGAAATTGCGCTGGTGATCGCCGAAACCCTGAACGCCCTGCCGATCCCTGACTTCCTGCTCCGGATCAACAACCGCAAGCTCGCCGAGGGCTTCTACACCGGCATCGGACTCACCGACACCGCCGGGGTGCTGCGAAGCATCGACAAGCTCGAGAAGATCGGCCCGGAGAAGGTCGCCGGACTGCTCCGGTCCGAACTCGGCGCCACCGAGGAGCAGGCGCAGGCGGCGCTGAAACTGGCCGGCATCCGCACCGCAGACACCTCCTTCGTGGAACAGGTCCGCGCCCTGGGTGTCACGAACGAACTGCTCGAAGAGGGCCTCAACGAACTGGAGCAGGTCATCGCGGCAGCGGTCCAGCGCGCGCCCGGCAAGGTCGTCGCGGACCTGAGCATCGCCCGCGGCCTGGACTACTACACCGGCACCGTGGTGGAGACCGTCCTGGTGGGCCACGAACAGCTCGGCTCGATCTGCTCCGGCGGACGTTACGACGCGCTGGCCAGCAAGGGCAACCGCAAGTTCCCCGGCGTCGGACTCTCGATCGGCGTGACCCGCCTGGTCACCCGGATCCTCAGCCACGACCTCGCCAAGGCAACACGGTCGGTTCCGACCGCCGTGCTGGTGGCGCTCAACAACGACGACAGCTGGGGCGCCGCGCAGGATGTCGCCACGCAACTGCGCAGCCGGGGCATTGCCACCGAGGTTGCGGCCAAGGCGGAGAAGTTCGGCAAGCAGATCAAGTTCGCGGACCGCCGTGGCATCCCGTTTGTGTGGTTCACGGACGACGACGGCAAACACCAGGTCAAGGACATCCGTTCGGGCGAGCAGACGGACGCCGACCCGGCCAGCTGGACCCCGTCGGAGGAAGACCTGCACGTCCGGGTCCTCAAGGCCTAGGGGCCGGCATCGCGCCGGGGCTTTCCGGTGCGATCCTGTGGGCATCCCACTGGCCGCGGCGTAAAGTTTTCCTTACCGAGGCTTGAAAACCCCTCCAGGAGGTCAGGCGATGCAGGACGGGAAATATGCCAGCGATGAAGTTCTTGTTGGTCCGCAATGGCTGCAAGACCACCTTCACGATCCCACGCTTCGTGTTGTCGAAGTCGATGTGAGCAGCACCGCCTACAACACCGGACATATTGGCGGGGCCGTCCTGTGGAACATCTACGGGGACCTGAAGGATTCGAACTACAGGCTCGTGGACAAGGCAGCCGTGCAGGATCTGGTGCGGACGTCCGGGATTGCGCCCGACTCCACGGTGGTCTTCTACGGCTATGCACCGGCGATGGGGTTCTGGCTGATGAAGCTCTATGGTCATTCCAGGCTCCGGATCCTGGACACCTCGAGGACCTCCTGGGAGCAGGATGGCCGGCCATGGACCGTGCAGGCGCCTGTGCCTGCCGTGACCGACTATCTGTTGCCTGACCAGGACGGGCGAATCCGCGCCGGGCAACAGGCGGTGCAGGACGCGGTCGGGCTGCCGGCGGTGATCCTCATGGATGTCCGGACCGACGCTGAATTCCGGGGCGAGCGGTTCTGGCCATCAGGCCTTGCCGAGCCCGAAGGCCGCGCCGGACACATCCCCTCAGCCATGCACCTTGCGGTCGATGGGCTGCTCACCCCTGACGGGGCTTTCCGGAGCGCCGAGGAAGTGCGTCGGCTGTTCGCCCCGGTTAAGGACTCAGCCGGCGAAGTCATCACCTACTGCACTGTCGGTGCCCGCGCGTGCACGGCCTGGTTCGCGCTCAGCTACCTGATGGGGCGCGGACACGTCCGGGTCTACGACGGCTCCTGGGCCGAATGGGGAAAAATGCCTGCAACGCCTGTGGAGGCCGGCTGAGCGGCCCGGACCAGGCACGGCTGGCCGAAAGGGACTCCGCGCCGGTTGCCGGAACGCTTCCCTCCTTGGCGGCAGGGCAGCCGCCACCGGGTAAACTCGAACGGGATCGTTTCCGTAGCGATCCTTTTGAACGCCACCTGAAAGGAATGCTGTGCTGCGCACACATGACCTCGGATCTCTTCGCTCCGAGCACATTGGACAAACCGTAACCCTCGCCGGCTGGGTCGGCCGGCGTCGTGACCACGGTGGTGTCGCATTCGTTGACCTGCGCGACGCTTCGGGCATCGCCCAGGTCGTCGTCCGTGAAGAAGAAGTCTTCCACGGCCTGCGCAACGAGTACGTGCTGCAGATCGTGGGCACCGTCTCCCGGCGCCCCGAGGGCAATGAGAACCCGGCGCTGGCCACCGGCGAGATCGAGGTCATGGCCGAGAAGGTCACGATCCTCAACACCTCGGACCCGCTGCCGTTCCAGATCGACGAGCACGTTGAGGTCGGCGAGGAAGCCCGCCTCAAGCACCGCTACCTGGACCTGCGCCGCCCCGGCCCGGCCCGCAACCTGCGGCTGCGCTCCGAGGCCAACCGCGTGGCCCGCGAACTGCTGCACGAGGACGGTTTCGTCGAGATCGAAACCCCCACGCTGACTCGTTCGACGCCGGAAGGCGCCCGTGACTTCGTGGTCCCCGCACGCCTCGCGCCGGGCTCGTGGTACGCGCTGCCGCAGTCCCCGCAGCTGTTCAAGCAGCTCCTGCAGGTCGGCGGCTTCGAGAAGTACTACCAGATCGCCCGCTGCTACCGCGACGAGGACTTCCGCGCGGACCGCCAGCCGGAGTTCACCCAGCTCGACATCGAAGCCAGCTTCGTGGAGCAGGACGACATCATCCGCCTCGGCGAAAGCATCGTCAAGGCACTGTGGAAGCTGATCGACGTCGAGATCCCGACGCCGATCCAGCGCATCACGTACCACGACGCGATGGCCCGGTATGGTTCGGACAAGCCGGACCTGCGCTTCGGACTGGAGCTCACCGAACTCACCGAATTCTTCAAGGACACCAACTTCGGTGTCTTCAAGGCGCCCTACGTGGGCGCCGTCGTGATGCCCGGCGGTGCCTCCCAGGCACGCCGCGCCCTCGACGCCTGGCAGGAATGGGCCAAGCAGCGCGGCGCCAAGGGCCTGGCCTACGTCCTGTACAAGGAAGACGGCGAACTGGCCGGACCCGTGGCCAAGAACCTCACCGACACCGAGCGTGCCGGACTGGCTGACGCCGTCGGCGCCAAGCCGGGCGACTGCATCTTCTTCGCTGCCGGCGAGAAGTCCCCGTCGCGGGCCCTGCTGGGTGCCGCCCGGGTCGAGATCGGCCACCGCACCGGCCTCATCAACCCCACCGACTGGGCGTTCGTGTGGGTCGTCGACGCCCCCATGTTCGAACCGGCCGCCGCAGCCGTCGCTTCCGGCGACGTCGCCGTCGGTGCCGGCCAGTGGACCGCCGTGCACCACGCCTTCACCTCGCCCAAGCCCGAATTCCTGGACAGCTTCGACAAGAACCCCGAATCGGCGCTGTCCTACGCCTACGACATCGTCTGCAACGGCAACGAAATCGGCGGCGGCTCCATCCGTATCCACCAGAGTGATGTCCAGGAACGGGTCTTCGAGCTCATGGGCCTGGACAAGGAAGACGCCCAGACCAAGTTCGGCTTCCTCCTCGAGGGCTTCAAGTTCGGTGCGCCTCCGCACGGCGGCATCGCCTTCGGCTGGGACCGTGTGGTCGCCCTGCTGGCCGGTGTTGAGTCCATCCGCGATGTCATCGCCTTCCCGAAGACGGGCAACGGCTATGACCCGCTGACCCAGGCTCCCGCGCCGATCACGGCGCAGCAGCGCAAGGAAGCCGGCGTCGATTTCAAGCCGGAAGCCAAGAAGGCGGAGGCCTCGAAGGCAGAAGACACCAAAAAGGCCGAGTAGCACTCACGGCCGGATGCCAGAGGCCCCCCGGGAAACCGGGGGGCCTCTGGTTTTGGTGAAGGCGCCTGCCGGACCCGGACGGGTCGGGCGGCAAGCGCCGTCAAGCAGTCCGTCCGGGGTGCTACGGGACCTGGGCGGCGAGCTGGTGCGTCTGGTTCAGCTCTTGTTTTTGCTCTTCGAGCAGTTCGCGGCGCCGGGCGTTGCCTGCCAGGTAGGGCGCGCCCAGCTCGTGGATCGGTGTCCTGGCCGTCTCCCGGGAGAAGAACACCGATACTGCTGCGATCAGCATGCAGACCGTTGCGAAGACCGCCACAGGAACCCAGCCGGTGGCACCGGGTGCCAGCAACAGGCCCGCGATCATCGGCGCGAAGCCGGCCAGGACGAGCCCCAGCTGGTTGCCCATGGCCATGCCGGTGTAGCGCACCGGCGCGGCGAACTGCTCGGCGAAGAACGAGGGCCAGATGCCGTTGAAGCCGGAGTACAGCACGGTCATGTTCAGGAACGCCGCGAGGAAGACCAACAGGATGCTGCCCGAGGACAGGGCCAGGAAGTACAGGAAGATCGTGACGGAGCAGCCGATTGCGGCCGTCAGGAGCAGGGGGCGCCTGCCGATCCGGTCCGAAAGCTTCGCGGCCAGCGGCATGGCAAACATGGACAGGCCGATCGCGACCGCGTTGACGGTCAGGATGGAAGCCCGGTCAAAGCCCGCGGTGGAGGTGGCATACGCCAGGCCGAAGACGGTGAAGATGGTCTGCATCACGGACATGATGGACATTCCCACGACCCGCAGCACGTCCGGGGCCTGGAACTTCAGGACCTCTTTGAGCGGCATCCGGCTGACTTCCTGGTGCTCCTGTGCTTCGTCGAAGACCGGTGTTTCGTCCAGGTGCGTCCGGACCCAGTAGGCGATGGCCAGGACCACGATCGAGAGCCAGAACGGGATGCGCCAGCCCCAGCTCATCATGGCCTCCGCGGGAAGCGCCGTGACCGGGATGAAGACCAGCGTGGCCAGGACCATCCCGGAGGCATACCCGGTCATCACGAAGCTCGTGAAGAAACCGCGCTTGCCTTCCGGGGAATGCTCCAGGGTCAGGGTGGACGCCCCGGCCGATTCGGCCCCGGCGGAGAAGCCCTGGGCCAGGCGCCCGGCCACCAGCAGGATCGGTGCCCAGACGCCGACCTGCTCGTAGCCGGGCAGGAAACCGATGCCGAGGGAGGAGAGGCCCATGATGCCCAGCGTGAGCAGCAGGATCTTCTTCCGGCCCAGTTTGTCGCCGAAGTGGCCCATGACCAGTCCGCCGACCGGCCGTGCAACGTAGGCGACGCCAAAGGTCGCAAAGGCACCGATCAGCCCGATGGCAGGATCGGCGGACGGGAAGAACAGGTGCGGGAAAACGAGCGCCGCCGCAGTTCCGTAGATGAAGAAGTCGTAGTACTCCAGGGTGCTGCCCAGGAATGACGCCAGGGCGGCCTTCCCCGGGGTCTTCCGGGCTTCCGGTGCTGCATCGGCCCGGTGGATGGTGTGGCTCATGGTCTGCTCCTCCTGCCGCGTCCTTGCGGCGGGTTGTAGCGAATGCCTGCAGCCTGCTTGCTGCGTCTCCAACCAGAGTGACAGCACGCCTGTGACCCGGGCCACATGATTGCCGATGAACGGAAATCCAGCGTTCAGTGGCTTTGGCGGAGGGCTCCCTTGAGCTCGCCCCGCCAGCCCAGGGTCCGGGAAATGCCGCGCGCGGCGGCCAGGAGGACCGGCACCCGGGCAGGGACGTTCTCCTCGTTCCGGGGCACCACGACGCTGAGCGCTGCGACGACGGTGTTGTCGGGGCCGAAGACGGGGACGGCGATGCCGCTGGATTCCGGCACGATCACCCCCGGCATGACCGCGAAGCCCCGCTGCCGGATCTCGGCCAGGTGGCGGCGCAGCTCGGCGGGGTCTGTCAGGGTGGTCGCCGTGTATTTGGCCAGCGGGCGGGCCAGGAAGGTCTCCTGGTAGGCGGCGGGGGAGTGGGCCAGCAGCAGGAGCCCGGACGACGTCGCGTGCAGGGGCAGCCGGCCGGCGATCTTGGTGATGTCCACGATGCTTGCGTCGGAACCGATGCGTTCGATATACAGGACCTCGTCCGAATCGAGGATGCCCAGGGTGGTGGAATGCTGCACCACCGCCTGGACGTCCTCCATAAACGGCAAGGCAGCCTCCCGCAGGCCCACCATCTTGGAACTGCGGGACACCAGTTCCCACATCCGGGTTCCGATGTGCACATCCCCGCTGGAATCGCGCTCCAGGAGGCGTTCCAGCAACAGGTCACGGACCAGGCGGTAGGTGGTCGTCACGGGGAGGCCGCTGCGGCGGCCCAGCTCGGCGACGCTCATGGAAGGGTGGCGGTCGTCAAAGGCGCTGACGATCTTCACGAACCGACCGATGATCGACTCGCCCGATGCCGAGTTAGCCATTGAACCTCCTCAGGATTCCCGCTCAATGGTAATCCTCCTCGCGGCCGGGTCCGGCACCGGGTCTACTGGGGGTTTAGTATTCCACCACGGCGGCCGCAAGGATGCGGACTGTCGACTGAACGGAGCAGGAAACCATGAGTGAGACCACGAGCGGGACTGTCTGTGATGTCCTTGTCATCGGCTCCGGTGTGGCCGGGATGGCTGCAGCGTTGAAGGCCGCTTCGCAGGGATTCAGTGTGATCGTTGCCGAGAAGGACCGGTACTTCGGCGGCACGACTGCGATTTCCGCAGGCTGGGCCTGGCTTCCGGGCAACAGGCAAGGCGTGGAGCAGGGCGATACCCGCGAGGACGCGGAAACGTACCTGAAAAACCTCGCGCCGGAGACGTTCAATGCGGCCGGGGTCCGGGACTTCCTGGACACGGTGCCCGAAGCCATCGCCTTCTTCGAGAACGAGACCGAGGTGAAGTTCACCTACCCGGAGAAGTCCCCGGATTACCAGATGGACCTGCCCGGGGCGAAGCTCTCCGGACGGGCCATCCTGCCGCAGGACGTTGACGCCCGAGTGCTCGGGGACAAGCGCCTCCTGATGCAGCCCTACATGAGTTCCTACACGGTGTTCGGCTACATGCCGCAGGTCGGCCCCGACATCAACGAGTTCTTCCACGTGAACCAGTCGGTCAAGTCGTTCGCCTACGTTGCCAGGAAACTGCTGCGCACCTGGTTCGATGCGGCCCGATACCGGCGCCCGGTCCTTCGCTCCAACGGCAACGCCCTGATGACCCTGATGGTCAAGAGCGCCGACGACCTGGGCATCAGGCTGTGGAATTCCTCCCCGGCGCTCTCACTGACCCGCGACGACGCCGGGACCATCACCGGTGCGGTGATGGGCGGAGACCATGCGGGCACCGTGACCGCACGCCTGGGCGTCATCCTCGCCGCCGGCGGCTTCTCCGGCAACAAAGAACTGCGGAAGCAGTACTTCCCGCACGACGCGAACGGCGATGACCACTTCACGCCGACCCTGGGCCACGACGGCGACGCGGCCACCCTGGCGATCAGCGCCGGCGGCCACATCGATGACTCGGTGTCCAGCGTCGGTTCCTGGGCGCCGGTGACAGTCTTCAAGTACCTCAACGGCAAACAGCGGCTCTTCCCGCACCTGCGGGCCATCGGCCTGCCCGGCCTGATCGCCGTCGACCGCCACGGCAAGCGCTTCGGCAACGAAGCCCTGAGCTACCACGACTTTGGCGGTGCGATGATCGAACACAACAAGGACGAGGACAAGACGTTCGGCTACGTGATCGGCGACGCGAAGACGATGCACAAGTACGGCATCGGCTACGCCAAGCCCTGGCCGATGCCGCGCGGCTACTTCTACAAGACCGGCTACCTGGTCAAGGGTGACACGCTCGAGGAACTCGCCGGCAAGCTCGGCATCGACGCCGCAGGTCTCAAGGCCACCGTCGCCGAATTCAACCCCGCTGCCGGGCGTGGAGAGGACCCGAAGTTCGGCCGCGGCTCCACCCTGTACAACCACTTCCGCGGCGACATGGAGCACAAGCCGAACCCCAACCTTGCCCCGGTCGGCAAGGGGCCCTATTACGCGGCCAGGATCCAGATGGGCGACCTGGGCACGTTCGCCGGCATCGGCGTCAACGAGCGCTCCGAGGTCGTCACGGGCGAGGGAACCGCGATCCCCGGACTGGTAGCCGTCGGCGCCGCGGCGGTCAGCGTCTTCGGCGGCGGTTACCCCGGCTACGGCTCGCACATCGGCCCGGCCCTCGTGTTCGGCTACCGCGCAGGCCGCGACATCGCCAAACTCGCGGCCGACCGCGGCGTGACGCGCGTGGCCGGCGTCTGATGCTGAAGGGAAAATCCGCTGTCGTGACGGGTGGGGCTTCGGGAATCGGGGAAGCCATATCCCGCAAACTTGCGGAAGCAGGCTCTGCGGTCACCATCGGCGATATTGGGAGCAGCGTCCCCCGGGTTGTCGATGACATAACAGCCCGTGGGGGCAGGGCCCAATTCATTCGCACGGACGTGACCGATGAATCTTCGGTGCGCGGTCTGATGGAAGGGGCAGCGCGCGCATTTGGAGGCCTGGACATCCTGGTAGCCAACGCCGGCATTCCCGAGGTGAAAACACCGCTACACGAACTCGACATGTCCAATTGGCAACGTGTCATCGACGTCGACCTCACGGGTGTTGCCATCTGCAACAAATGGGCCGTTGCAACGATCCTGGGGCTCCGCAGGGAGGCCGCAGAACCTCGGACCGCTTCGGTGATCAACATGGCCTCGATTCTGGCCCACGTGGGCCAGGCGAACAGCAATGCCTACTCTGCAGCGAAAGCCGCCGTAGCCAACTTCACCCGTTCTGCTGCGCTTAGCTATGCCCGGGAGGGGATCCGCTTCAACGCTGTGTCACCAGGCTACGTGGACACGCCGCTGCTGGCTCAACTCCCGGAAGAGACCCGCTCCGAGATGCTTTCCAGACAACCCATCGGACGGCTGCTTCGACGGGAGGAGATCGCGAACGTTGTTCTGTTCCTGGCCAGCGATGCCTCCACCGCACTGACGGGATCCATTATCAACGCCGACGGCGGATACACCGCCATCTAGTGTCCGCCCGGGCCCACGGGACGGCCGCGGGTTGTTACGCCGGCGGATCGGTCACCAGGATCCGCACGGAACACAGGTCCGCGGCGGCCTTCTTCAGGACGGCGGCGCGCGGATCGGGCACATCGAGGAAGGGCAGCCGCTCCAGCGCCGCGTACCGCTTCAGCACCGGCTCCGCGAGCACAAGTTCGGAGAGGGTCCTGTCACCGCCCGGAGCAACATACTCGATCCGGTGCTCCGCGAAAATCCGGCCGGCATGCTCGGCGACGGCCTCCACGAGGGCATCGGCCTGGTTGGCGCGACGGCGGGCGAAGCGCTGCTGGGACCAGCCGCCGGCAGCCGTCCGTGACTGGACGTGGCGCGTCCCGGTCTTGGACGCGAGCACGGCACCCCCGTTGACCACGGCCACGGAATAGCCGCCGCGGCGGATGAGCACGGCTCCCAGGCAGCGCGGCTGCGAAGCGAGGGAGGCGAGCCGGGCGACGGCGTCGCCGCCACGGCCCGGCCGGCCGTCCACCTTCCACGGCGGCTGGAGCAGCGCGACGGCGCCGTCCGCGGCGCGCAGCTGCAGTCCGGCGTCGAGCTCCTCCTGCGCCACCGCGCCATGGCTGGCGGCGAACCGTTCCACCCAGCCCAAAAGCCGTGGACCGGGGACGAAGGCCAGACGGGAGTCAGTGCTTGCCATCGTGTGTGTCTCCAAAGCTGGGTTTGCCGGATGTTGGGGCGGGCGCCGGTGATCCGTACCGGACATCTGGAAGTAGCCTATCTAGGTGGATGATTTATTTGGCCCGGGGACTGACACCGACGACACAGACACAGACGACGACGGCGACGGCACCGCGGGCTCCGCCGGGCGCCCCGCCTCGCCGCGCAGCCCGCTGGCGGTCCGGATGCGGCCACGGACGCTCGACGACGTGGTCGGGCAGCAGCATCTGCTCGGAGCGGGCTCACCGCTGCGGCAACTGGCCGCTGGCACGGACGCGACCGGCCCGGCGGGACCGAGCTCGCTGATCCTCTGGGGACCTCCCGGAACCGGTAAGACCACGCTGGCGCACGTGATCGCCAAGGGGCCCGGCCGGAAGTTCGTCGAGCTCTCCGCCATCACCGCCGGCGTCAAGGATGTCCGGCGCGTCATGGAGGAGGCCCTGACTGCCCGGGACCTGTTCAAGACCACCACGGTGCTCTTCCTGGACGAAATCCACCGCTTCAACAAGGCCCAGCAGGACGCGCTGCTCCCCGGCGTCGAGAACCGCTGGGTGGTGCTCATCGCGGCGACCACCGAGAACCCTTCTTTCTCCGTCGTCGCCCCGCTGCTCTCCCGCTCCCTGCTGCTGACGCTCAAGCCGCTCACCGACGCGGACATCGAGTCACTGCTGCTGCGGGCCGTCACGGACGTCCGGGGCCTGAACGGCAAGGTCGACCTCAGCGCCGAGGCCATGGCCCACCTCGTCCGGCTCTCCGGCGGGGACGCCCGCCGGGCGCTGACCGCGCTGGAGGCCGCCGCCGGGGTGGCGTTCGGGGATGCGGACGACGCCGACGCTGCCAATGCCGTGACCGTCGGACTGCGGCACACCGAACGCGCGCTCGACGTCGCCGCCGTCCGCTACGACCGTGCGGGAGACCAGCACTACGACGTCGCCAGCGCCTTCATCAAGTCCATCCGCGGCTCCGACGTCGACGCCGCCCTGCACTACCTCGCCCGGATGCTCGAGGCAGGGGAGGATCCGCGGTTCGTGGCCCGGCGCATTGTCATCTCGGCTGCCGAGGACATCGGCATGGCCGATCCGACGGCGCTGCAGACCGCTGTTGCCGCGGCGCAGGCCGTGCAGCTGATCGGCATGCCGGAAGGCCGGATCGTGCTGGCCGAGGCCGTGGTGCACCTCGCCACCGCGCCCAAATCCAATGCGGCGTACCTGGGGATCAACAAGGCGGTCGCCGATGTCCGGGCCGGACTCGGAAACGGCATCCCCGCCCACCTGCGGGACGCCCACTACCCAGGCTCCAAGCAGCTGGGCCACGGCCAGGGCTACAAATACGCCCACGACGCGCCGCACTCGGTGGCCGCCCAACAGTATCCGCCGGATGACCTGGTGGGCCGCGACTACTACGAACCCACCGCGAACGGTGCGGAGCGGGACATCGCCACCCGGCTGGAACGCCTGCGGAAGATCATCCGGGGCAAGTGACGGGCCGCCGTGTCATCCGGCCGGTGACGGCGCCGGTGACAAGCTGCCGTTGACAGTGCGCCGTTGACAACTGCTCAGGGTGGTCTAACGTGGAAATATCTCAGCATTGACCTGCTGAACCTGCGTGCGCTGCTGGGGAGAACGGCGCACTTTACCGGTTGTTGGTAACCCCAGGCCTCAACTCGGCGGCCGGCACCCCATGAGCCTGGATCCACGCCAAGCGCCCTCGTCTCAGTTCCCAGGTGGTCTCCGATGTCTGTAAATTACGTCACAGCTTTGGCTGTTAAGTCCTTCGATGCCCCGGACCGGAAACGGTGCCCGGACAAGGCCGAATTCGATCTTGTCACCGTGAACGACTACTCTGTGGCACGGCTGATTCTTGGCCCGGGCTGGCGGTGGTCCGAGTGCATCCAGGCCTTTGAGTCGACCGAGCTGTGCCAGCACCACCATCTCGGATTCTGCGTCTCCGGCTCGATGGAAGTTGAATCCTCGGGCGGGCTGCGGTCCACGATCCACGCCAATGACACCTACGCGATTCCTCCCGGCCATGATGAATGGGTGGTGGGGCCGGAACCGTTTGTGGCCGTTGAATTCCTGGGCGCGGCATCGTTCGGCCGGCGAAGCAGCCGCGGAGTGCACGCCAAAATCTGATAGGCTTGTCCGTTGTCTGGCAAGGCGCGGACGCACACTCCACCAAATTCCTGGTTTGACCGGGTTTGTTTGGGTTGCCCCGCGCCCAGTAGCAAAAGGCAGCGGTTGGCCGATGCTCTCCATCGTGGAGGCCAGTAACACTGACACACCGCAGATATTGGAAGGACACAAGTGGCTAACAACACTCGTGCTCGCCGTACAGCACGCCTCTCGCGTGCACTCGGCATCGCTCTGACCCCCAAGGCCGCCAAGTACATGGAGCGCCGCCCGTACGGCCCCGGTGAGCATGGCCGTGCCCGCAAGAAGCAGGACTCCGACTACGCCGTACGTCTGCGCGAAAAGCAGCGTCTGCGCGCCCAGTACGGCATCCGCGAAGCCCAGATGACCCGCGCCTTCGAAGAAGCGCGCCGCACCAAGGGCCTGACCGGTGAAAACCTGATCGAACTGCTCGAAATGCGTCTTGACGCCCTCGTGCTGCGTGCCGGCTTCGCCCGCACCATCGCCCAGGCCCGCCAGCTGGTTGTGCACCGCCACATCCTGGTTGACGGCATCCGCGTTGACCGCCCGTCCTTCCGCGTCGGTGAGGGCCAGCTGGTCCACGTCCACAGCCGCAGCGAAGTCATGCCCCCGTTCCAGGTTGCAGCAGCCGGCGCGCACCGCGACGTCCTGCCGATGGTTCCGGCGTACCTGGACGTCAAGCTTGACGCTCTGCAGGCTCGCCTGGTCCGCCGCCCGAAGCGCTCCGAGGTCCCCGTGACCTGCGAAGAGCAGCTCGTCGTGGAATTCTACGCACGCTAGATCCTCCCGGATCGAACGCAGTACCTCCAAAGAAGCCCGTGGCAAGCGCCGCGGGCTTCTTTGTATGTAAGGTACTGGGGGGAGTTCTCCGGCTGCGGAACGTGCCGGCCGGAGGAACGCGCAGGAATTTGACGCAACAAGGAGATGAATGTCTATGTCTGGTGGCGATATTGCCGGCCTGATCGCGGCCGGAGTGTTTGCACTGCTGGTCCTGTTGCTCGCCGTGCCGATCCTCAAGCTCGGGGGAGTCTTTGACGAAGTGCGGACCTCCATCCGCTCGATCAGCGACGGCGCCACTCCGCTCATGGACGAAGTCACCGCGACCGTCTCCACCACCAACCAGCAGCTGAAGAAGGTCGACGGGATCACCTCCAACGTCTCGGACGCCTCCGCCAACATCTCGGCGCTGTCCTCGCTCGTGGCCGCCACCGTAGGGTCCCCGCTGATCAAGGTGGCCGCCTTCAGCTATGGCGTGCGTTCTGCCTTCACCGCCCGCAAGAAGCCCGCCACCGGCCGCCGCAGCCGCTAGTCCCTGCTGGAGAACCTGACATGAACAGAATCATCTGGATGGGAATCGGCGTCGCCATCGGCGTCATCGCCTTCCGCAAGATCACCCAGGCACAGTCGAACCTGGGCCCCGAAGGCCTGAACCGGGCCGTCGGACGGCTGGCCGACGGCCTGTATGACTTCGCGGACGCGGTCCGGGAGGGCATGCACGAGCGGGAGACCGAGCTCCGCTCCGCCCTCGGCATCGACGGTGCCGCGGACGGGGCCATCGGCGGCCAGGATGCAGTCCGGCGCTAGCCGGGGGAGAATTAGAAAGCGCGGTCCCCGGAAGGGGCCGCCGGCACGGCCGCCAGACCGCAGCCACAACTGGAATCAAGCTTGTTCCGCAGACTACGCGCGTGGACAAAATACGCCGTGAATATTGAAGGGTAAGTAATCAGCTCATGAAGTCGCAGGAGATCACCAAGCGCTGGATCGACTTTTTTGTCAGCAAGGGCCACACCGCGGTTCCTTCCGCCTCCCTGGTCTCCAGCGATCCTTCCCTGCTGTTCACGGTGGCCGGCATGGTCCCGTTCATCCCGTACCTCACCGCGCGCGAAGAGGCCCCCTTCAAGCGGGCCACCAGCGTGCAGAAGTGCATCCGGACCGGCGACATCGAGGAAGTCGGGAAGACAGCCCGTCACGGCACCTTTTTCCAGATGTGTGGCAACTTCTCCTTCGGCGACTACTTCAAGGAAGACGCAATCAAGTTCGCCTGGGAACTGCTCACCACGGGCGTGGACGACGGCGGCTACGGACTGCCCCCCGAGCGCCTCTGGGTCACCGTCTACGAAGAGGATGACGAGGCCAAGGAGCTGTGGCTGAAGAACACCGGCGTCCCGGCCGAGCGGATCCAGCGGATGGGAAAGTCGGACAACTACTGGTCCACCGGCCAGCCCGGCCCCGCCGGCCCCTGCTCGGAGATCTACTACGACCGCGGACCCGCCTACGGCGTCGAAGGCGGACCCATCGCCGATGAGACCCGCTACGTCGAAATCTGGAACCTCGTGTTCATGCAGTATCAGATCGACAACGTCCGCTCAAAAGTGGACTTCGACATCACCGGTGAACTGCCGATGAAGAACATCGACACCGGCCTCGGCATGGAGCGCCTTGCGATGATCCTGCAGGGCGTCGAGAACATGTACGAGACGGACCAGGTCCGCCCCGTGATCGACAAGGCCGCCGCCCTCTCCGGCCGTGAATACACCTCCGCCGAGACGCCCGAAGACCCGCACCACACCGACGACGTCCGGATGCGCGTCGTCGCCGACCACATCCGCTCCGCGCTCATGCTGATCGCCGACGGCGTGACCCCCACAAACGAGGGCCGCGGCTACGTGTTGCGCCGCCTGATCCGCCGCGCCGTGCGGTCCATGCGGCTGCTCGGCGTCGAGAAGGCCTGCCTGCCTGAGCTTCTGCCGGCCTCCCGGGACGCCATGAAGGGCGTCTACCCGATCGTGGCGACGGACTTCGACCGGATCAGCCGGATCGCGTACGCCGAAGAGAAGGCCTTCCTGCGCACCATCGCCTCCGGCACGGCCCGGCTCGAGGACGCCGTGAAGGAGTCGAAAGCCGCCGGCAAGCCGCTCTCCGGTGCGGACGCCTTCGCGCTGCACGACACCTACGGCTTCCCGATCGACCTCACCCTGGAAATGGCGGAGGAGGCCGGGCTCAAGGTCGACGAGCCCGAGTTCCGCAAGCTGATGCTCGAACAGCGCCACCGTGCCCAGGCCGATGCGAAGGGCAAGAAGGGCGCCCACGCCGACCTCAGCGCCTTCCAGGAACTGCTCTCCGCCGGTGAGACCGTCTTCACTGGCTACACCGAGCTCGCGGGGGAATCAAGGGTCCGCGGCATCCTGTCCGGCGGACGGAAGGTCGCCCAGGCCTCCACCGGCGAGGAAATCGAACTCGTGCTGGCGGAGACCCCGTTCTACGCCGAGGCCGGCGGCCAGGCGGCCGACACCGGGCTGATCACCGGCGACGGCTTCGTCGTCGAGGTCCTTGACGTCCAGCGCCCCATCAAGGGCCTGAGCGTGCACAAGGCGATCGTCCGCGAAGGTGAAATCGCTGCCGATTCGCTCGTTCAGGCCGCTGTGGACCGGGAACGCCGGCACGCCGCCGAACAGGCCCACACCGGTACGCACATCGTGCACGCGGCCCTGCATCAGATCCTCGGCCCGGAAGCGCTGCAGCGCGGCTCCTTCAACAAGGCCGGCTACCTCCGCTTCGACTTTGCCTGGGGCGAAGGCCTCAGCGCCGCCACGAGGTCCGAGATCGAAGAAGTCTCCAACATCGCCATTCGCAACAACTACCGGGTGGAGACCAGGGTCATGGGCCTCGCCGAGGCCAAGGCCCTCGGCGCCATGGCGCTCTTCGGCGAGAACTACGGTAACGAGGTCCGCGTCGTGGAGATCGACGGCGCCTGGTCCCGCGAGCTCTGCGGCGGAACCCACGTCGAGAACACCTCGCTGATCGGCAGCCTGTCCCTTCTCGGGGACCAGTCCGTCGGTTCAGGAAACCGCCGTGTCGAGGCCTTCGTGGGTATGGATGCCTTCCGCCACCTCGCCGCCGAGCGGGCCCTCGTCACCGAGCTGACGGAAATGCTCAAGGTTCCGTCCGGCCTGCTCGCGGAGCGGATCGCGACCACCCTGGCCAAGCTCAAGACTGCCGAGAAGGAACTGGAGCGGCTGCGCAAGGAGCAGCTGACGGCTGCTGCCGCGCAGCTCGTCGGCACCGCCAGGGACGCCGCCGGGGTCAAGGTCATCGCGCATGACGCCGGGGCGGTCAGCGGTGCGGACGACCTCCGCGGCCTCGCCCTGGACCTCCGGACCCGCCTCGGCTCCGGGCCGGCCGCCGTCGCCGTAGCCGGTGTCAGCAACGACTGTCCGGTGATCCTCATCGCCACCAACGAAGCCGCCCGGGCCGCCGGCGTCAAGGCGGGCGCCCTCGTGCGCCTCGCCGCCGGAGTCCTCGGCGGCGGCGGCGGCGGCAAGGACGACGTCGCGCAGGGCGGCGGCACGGACGCCGCCAGGGTCGGTGAGGCGCTCACCGCCGTCGTGGATGCCATCACCCGGCGATAACGGGACCGTACATGACTGAAGCTGCTGTGCCCGGCGTCTACCCCCAGGGCGTGAAACTCGGGGTGGACGTCGGCACCGTCCGCGTGGGCGTGGCCGTCTGCGACCGCGACGGCATCCTGGCGACCCCGCTGCGGACCCTGGCGCGGAACGCGAAGAAGAACACCGACGTGCTTATCCTCGCGGCCCTTGCCGCGGAGTTGGGCGTGGTGGAGATCTTCGTGGGCCTGCCACGGACCATGAAGGGTGAAGAGCATGCCTCGGCCAGGATGGCGACAGACTACGCAAAGTTACTCGCCGGTTCGCTAAGGGACACCGGGGCCGAGGTGCCGGTGCGCCTGGTCGATGAGCGGCTGAGTACGGTGACGGCCCACCGCAACCTCCACGAAGCTGGCATGAGCAGCCGGGACCACCGTAAAGTGGTGGATCAGGTTGCGGCCGCAGGGATCTTGCAGCATGCGATCGATATGCAAAAGGCCAGGGGAACGGAGGTCGGAAGCCGCGTGTACGCGGAGTCCGCGCCGGGGCCAACCGGAGCCGGCGTTGACGCCGACCCGGCACTAAACAGTCCGGCGGTAAAGAGCCCGGCAGCGAACACCCGATCAGCAGAAGATGGAAGGCTACAGTGAGCCCGGTCAACAGTGACGACGCCTCAGGTGTTCCTTCCAGCGGCACAGACCGGCCGCTGACGCGCAAGGAGATCCGGGCCCGGGAAAAGCTCCTGGCGACCCAGACTCATTTGATCCCGCCGCAGGCCTTCGAGACCGGCGAGGATACGCGGCCCGCGGAAACGCCGGAAGCCGCGGTCCGGCCCGCGGAAACGCCGGAAGCCGTCCGGCCGGCGGAAACGCCGGAAGCCGTCCGGCCGGAGGCGCCGGCGCCTCCCGCGCCGCTCCCGCCGGCGGACGCCCCGGAGTTGCCGGTGCCAGCCCCGACCGTGCATGCAGAGCCCGTCCACGATGAGCCCGCGCCGGAAGCGCAGGTGCCTGACGAACCGGTGCCGGACCACCCCCTATACGAAGAGCCCGTGCCGGAAGAGCAGGTGCACGAGTACGCCGGCGGCGTCGCTTTCCATGCAGGGGAGCCATACATGCCCGCGCCGCAGCACGGCTTCGAAGCCCAGCATGAAGCCGACGACCATGAAGGCTACGCGGCCCATCCCGAGGACGGGGCCCACCAGTTCTACGACGGCGGGGACGTGCATCACGAAGACCCGGCCGGGTACGACGGGTCCGGCCCCGAACTGATGACAGGAGCCGCGAGTATCCGCACCGCCAAGGGCCCGTCCAAGAAGGTCCGCCGCCGCCGTCGTTTCCTGGCCCTGGTGCTGTCGCTGACGGTATTCGTGGTCGCGATCGCCGTCGGCGCGCAGTTCCTCAAACCGCTCCTCGGCGGCGACACCGTCGCCGACTACCCCGGTCCGGGCACCGGCCAGGTGACGATCACCGTTCCGGAAGGCGCCGGCCCCAAGTCGGTCGCCACAGAACTCCAGGACAAGAAAGTCATCGCGAATGCCGAGTCCTTCCTCAAGGAGTTTGCCGCTTCCGGCGGTGCGCTGAGCCCGGGTGACTTCAGCATGCGCCAGGAGATGAAGAACTCCGACGCCGTGGCCGTGCTGCTGAACAAGGACAAGAGCAAGGTCATGTACTTCGCGCTTAGTGCCGGGAAGCGGATCAGCGAGTCCCTGCAGGCGATTTCCGAGGGAACGGGTATCCCCGTGGCGGATCTGAAGGCCCTCAGCGATGCGCCGGCGCAGTTCGGCGTCCCGGCCAAGGCCAAGAACCTCGAGGGCTTCCTCTCGCCGGGCGAATTCCGGTTCCCGCTGGGCACCACCGCAAAGGACATCCTGCAGAAGCTGGTGACGGCCACGCTGGACGAACTCAAGGCACAGGGCGTCACGGATCCGGCCAAGCAGTACGATGTCGTCACCGTCGCCAGCATCGTCCAGGCCGAGGGCGGCCAGGCGGAATACGGCGACGTGGCGGGGGCGATCTACAACCGGCTCAAGCCGAACAACACCGAGACCAACGGGCTGATCCAGTCCGACGCCACCGTCACCTATGGACTCGGGATCAGGAGCTTCCACATCGACGAGGTCCAGAAGGCCGACAAGTCCAACCCGTACAACACCTACGCCAATCCGGGCCTGCCGGCGGGGCCGATCGGCTCGCCCGGCAAGACGGCCATCGACGCCGCCGCCAACCCCAAGGCCAACGACTACCTGTACTGGGTGACCATCAACCTCGACACCAAGGAAACGAAGTTTGCCAAGACGTTGGCGGAGCACAACGTCAACGTGGCAAAGTACAACGCCTGGTGCGACGCCAACCCGAACCGTTGCGTATGACCCTGCGGGCGGCGGTGCTTGGGCACCCCATCAGTCATTCGAAGTCCCCGGCACTCCACCGGGCAGCGTACGCCTACCTCGGCGTGGAGCTTGCCTACTCGGCCATTGACGTCACCGAGGCACAGTTGCCGGACTTCATGGCCACGGTCCGCGACGAGGCGCGGGGCGGGGCGGGCTGGCGTGGATTGTCGGTGACCATGCCGCTGAAGTCTGCCATGGTGGCGGAGCTGGACGAGATCTGCGGCGTGGCACGAGTCCTCGGCGTGGTCAACACCGTCGCTTTCGAACCCGGTGCTTCCGGCTCCGGCCCGTCCGGAGGAAACGGCGACATGATCCGCCTCGTCGGTTACAACACCGACGTCGCCGGCATCGTCAACGCCCTGCGGCACGCCGGCGCCGTCTCCGCGCCGAACGCGGTTGTGCTGGGCGGCGGCGGGACGGCAGCTGCCGCGATCGCTGCCCTGAAGGACCTGGGCGCCCCGGCCGTGGACCTGTTCGTGCGCGATGTCAGCCGCGCCGCCGAAGCGCGCGCCGCCGCGGCGGCCCTCGGAATTCCCCTCCAGGTGCTTTCGATCGCCGGCGCGGCCGCCACCATCGCCGCGGCCGACGTCGTCATCTCCACCCTGCCGCCCCGTGCCGCGGACCCGCTTGCCGCAGAATTGCAGCAGGAACTGCTGCGGCGACGTTCGGGGGAGACCGCCCGCGATTCCGGCAGCGCACCCGCCCCCGAAAAACCGGGCGTGCTGCTGGACGTGGCCTACGATCCGTGGCCCAGCCGGATCGCCGCCGTCTGGCAGGACGCGGGCGGCAAAGTCGTCCCGGGCCTGGAGATGCTGATCTACCAGGCGGTGGAACAGGTCCGCCACTTCACCGGACTGGGCCCCGCAGTCCCGGCCGAAGTCATAGATGTGATGTGTGACGCAGTCGGGGCCCCTCGACGAGTGTTCTAAGTGCCGGACATGGCAGGATGGATTTTATGTTGCGTTGGTTGACTGCCGGAGAATCCCATGGTCCGGCCCTGGTCGGAATAATTGAAGGCGTGCCCGCCGGTGTCGAGCTCACCAGTGCCCGGATCGGTGGTGCGCTGGCGCGCCGGCGCCTCGGTTACGGCCGCGGTGCGCGGATGAAATTTGAACAGGATGCGGTCACGATCCTCGGCGGCGTCCGCCACGGGCTGACCCAGGGCGGCCCCGTCGCCATCCAGATCGGCAACACCGAATGGCCCAAGTGGGAGCAGATCATGGCTGCCGATCCCGTGGACCCCGCAATCCTGGCCGACCAGGCACGGAACGCCCCGCTGACGCGGCCCCGGCCCGGCCACGCCGACTTCACCGGCATGCAGAAGTACGGCTTCGACGAGGCCCGTCCCGTGCTGGAGCGCGCCAGCGCCCGCGAGACCGCCACGCGCGTGGCCCTCGGCACCGTCGCGGCCTCTTTCCTGAAGCAGCTCGGCATCGAGCTCGTCTCGCACACCGTCTCGATTGCCAGCGTCGCTGTTCCGGAAGGCCGGCCGCTGCCGGTCCCGCACGACGTCCTGGCCCTCGACGCCGATCCGCTGCGCTGTTTCGACCGCGAAACCTCCGACGCCATGGTGGCCGAGGTCGACATTGCGCACAAGGAAGGCGAGACCCTCGGCGGCGTGGTCGAAGTCCTCGCCTACGGACTGCCGCCGGGACTCGGCAGCTACGTCCACTGGGACCGGCGCCTCGACTCACGCCTGGCCGCGGCACTGATGGGCATCCAGGCGATCAAGGGTGTGGAGGTCGGTGACGGCTTCCTGACCGCCGCCCGCCGCGGTTCGGCCGCCCATGACGAGATCGTCAAGGATGAAAACGGCAGGATCATCCGCACGTCCAACCGCGCCGGCGGCATCGAGGGCGGCATGAGCATCGGCGACGTGCTGCGCGTACGCGCGGCCATGAAGCCGATCGCCACGGTGCCCCGCGCGCTGAAAACCATCGACGTCAGTACGGGCGAGGCCGCCAAGGCCCACCACCAGCGCTCGGACGTCTGTGCGGTCCCCGCCGCGGGAGTCGTGGCCGAAGCCATGGTGGCCCTGGTCCTCGCGGAAGCAATCACGGAAAAGTTCGGCGGCGATTCCGTGCAGGAAACCGCCCGCAACATCAAGGGTTACCTGGACAATATTCCGGCGTCCCTGGACTCGATCGGCCAGTAGTGCCGGGCAGGCATAGTGCCGCGGCAAGGCAGCTCGCTCATGCCAGGACCGGCAAGCGCGTTCCGGACGCCCGGCCGATCGTCCTGATCGGTCCGATGGCCGTGGGCAAGTCGGCCATCGGAGCACAGCTCGCCCAGCATCTCGGGGAACCCTTCGTGGACACCGACGTCGTGATCGTGGCCGGCCACGGCACGATTGCAGATATCTTCGCGGGGCGGGGCGAACACGCGTTCCGGGAGATCGAAGCGCGGACGGTGGCGCAGGCTATCGAAGCGGCCGAGGGCAGCAACACCGTCATCTCGCTCGGCGGCGGCGCCGTCCTGGATTCCGGCACGCAGCAGCTGCTGGGCCGCTGTACCGTCGTTTACCTCGAATGCGACGCGGACACCGTCTCGGAACGCATCGCCAGGAACTCCGGCCGGCCGCTGCTGGCCGGAGACGCCATGGGGCGCTGGCGGACGCTGTTTGCCACCCGGCAGCCGGTTTACGAACGGCTCGCCGACCTGATTCTCGATGTCCGGCACGGATCCGTTACGGACCTGGCCCACCGGCTGGAAGATGCGCTGGACGAGTACACCGCCGCGAAGACCGCGGCGGACCGCACGCCAGCGGCGACAAAGGAAGTTGAAGAGTGAGCACCGAATCAACCGTCATCAAGGTCACCGGACAAACGCCCGGTGAGAACTACGACGTCGTCGTGGGCCGCGGACTGCTGCCCGGCCTGCCCGCGCTGCTGGGCGAGCGCGTCAAACGCGTCCTCGTCATCCACCCGCGTGCGCTCCGGCTCACCGGCGACACCGTCCGTGAGGAGCTGTCCTCGGCCGGCTTCACCGCGCTCACGGCCGAGATCCCCGACGCCGAAGAGGGCAAGCACATCGAGGTGGCGTCCTTCTGCTGGCAGGTGCTCGGACAAAACGACTTCACCCGCTCCGATGCCGTCGTCGCCGTCGGTGGCGGCGCCGTGACCGACCTTGCCGGATTCGTCGCCGCGACCTGGCTGCGCGGCGTCAAGGTCATCCACATGCCTACGAGCCTGCTCGGTATGGTGGACGCCGCCGTCGGCGGCAAGACCGGCATCAACACCGCCGAAGGCAAGAACCTCGTCGGGGCCTTCCACCCGCCGGCCGGCGTCCTCGCGGACCTCGACACCCTTGACACGCTGCCGAAGAACGAGGTCATCTCCGGTATGGCCGAGGTCATCAAATGCGGCTTCATCGCCGATCCGGCCATCCTCGACCTGGTCGAAAAGGATCCCGCGGCTGTGTCCGATCCCCGCTCCGACGTGCTGCGGGAACTGATCGAACGCGCCATCACCGTCAAGGCCAGGGTGGTCTCCGCGGACCTCAGGGAAGCCGGCCAGCGCGAGATCCTCAACTACGGGCACACGCTGGGCCACGCGATCGAGCTCGCCGAGCGCTACTCCTGGCGCCACGGCGCCGCCGTCTCCGTCGGCATGATGTTCGCCGCCGAGCTGTCGCGCAGCGTCGGCCGCCTTTCCGACGCCGACGCCGACCGGCACCGCAGCATCCTGGAGAGCCTGGGGCTCCCCATCACCTACCGGCGGGACCGCTGGCAGGCGCTGCTGGACGGGATGCGGCGGGACAAGAAGTCCCGCGGCGACCTGCTGCGCTTCGTTGTGCTCGACGGCGTTGCACGCCCCGGCATCCTTGACGTCCCGGACACGTCGCTGCTGTTCGCCGCGTACCAGGAGATAGCCTCCTGATGGGCACTATCCCGGGCGGGACCAGCGATTGGCCTGATGCCGGGTTCCCCGGGATCAGGATCAACCCGGACAGCCTGATGCCGCAGATCGTTAACGAGGAGGTCTGCGCCGCCGCGCTGGAAGCATCAACGGATCCCGCAGACCTGATCTTTGTCCGCCTCGTCGAGGGCCACGCGGCGGAGGCCGCGGAGCTGCTCGCCGAGGCCCGATACAACAATCCCGATTCGCTCCGGCTGCGCATCTACGAGGCGGACGTGCTGCGGGTTTCCAACCGGTACGACCGTGCCGTGGAGCTGTTCCGGCAGCTGCTGGCCGAGACCCAGGGCACCCCGGATGAGGCATCGATCCGCCAGCAGCTCGGCCGCTCCTACTTTGCCGGCGGCAACATCGCCGCCGCCGTCGAGTCCTTCGCCAAGGCGCTTGATCTCCGGGTCGCGGACTCCGCGGACGCGGCGCTGGTCTATGCCTCCGCGGTGGCCTTGCAGCGGGCCAGGGAAGTCCTGGACCTGGCGTCCTAGGGCGCGTCCGTGGCCTCTGCGGACCCCCGGCGGACCGCCGCCGGGGCTCCCGCCGGGCGCCCGTAAAGCATCCACTTGGCGGAACCGGTAGAATGGATCTTGGATTTTTGATAAATACGCGCTGGCGGGCCGCATGGCAGGCCTGCCTGACATAGCCGGCTGGAAGCTAGAACCAGTCAATAGAGAAACCAGAGGATACAGTGGCAACCACTAACGACATCAAGAACGGAACCGTCCTTAAGCTTGAGGGCCAGCTCTGGAACATCATCGAGTTCCAGCATGTCAAGCCCGGCAAGGGTGGCGCGTTCGTGCGCACCAAGATGCGCAACGTGATGTCCGGCAAGGTCGTCGACAAGACCTTCAACGCCGGACTCAAGATCGAGACCGCCACGGTTGACCGGCGCGACTACCAGTACCTGTACCAGGACGGTGCCGACTTCGTGTTCATGGACACCCAGGACTTCGACCAGCTCACCGTCCCCGGCCCCACCGTCGGTGACGCCACCAACTTCATGCTCGAGAACCAGATGGTCAACATCGCCATCCACGAGGGCAACCCGCTCTACATCGAACTTCCCCCGAGCGTTGTGCTCGAGATCACCTACACGGAGCCGGGCCTGCAGGGCGACCGCTCCTCGGCAGGTACCAAGCCCGCCACGCTCGAGACCGGTTACGAGATCCAGGTGCCCTTGTTCGTCGAGAACAACACCAAGGTCAAGGTCGACACCCGCGACGGCAGCTACCTTGGCAGGGTCAACGACTAGTGAGTGCACGCGGTAAGGCCCGTAACCGGGCCCTGGATGTTCTCTTCGAGGCGGAGCAGCGCTCCGTTTCGCCGTTCGACGTGCTGCGGTCCCGCCGCGAGCAGACCGACCAGATCGTCAACCCGTACACCCTCGAAATCGTCGAGGGGGTTGTGTCCCACCACGCGGCCATCGACGAGTTCCTCGAAACCTACTCGCAGGGCTGGACCCTCGAGCGGATGCCGTCGGTGGACCGGGCCATCCTCCGGATCGGCACCTGGGAACTGCTCTACAACGACGACGTCCCGGACGGTGTCGCTGTCAGCGAGGCCGTGGCCCTGGCTAAGACGCTCTCCACGGACGAATCGCCGTCGTTCATCAACGGCCTGCTCGGCCGCTTGCAGCAGCTGAAACCTTCGCTGCTCGCTTAAGCTCCGCGCAACTTATGAAGAGCCCCGTGCAGGTCAGCCGGCACGGGGCTCTTCCCGTGTCCGGGCGGTTGCGGCGGCAAAGTGAATCATGCCGCTGTGGCCTTGAACGCTGTGGCCCTGACCGCTGTGACCTTGGACGCATTGACCTTTCCGGCATTCCCGCAGCGGAGTCCGGGAAGTCCCGTGTGGTAATTTGAAAGAGCAAATAGTCCTTTTTTAATTCCGTCCCGTGAGGCGGGGAAAGGGGAGACGAGCTTTGACTTCTGTTCCAGAATCACCGGTTCCGGCCAAGGTTGTCCTCACCAGGGTTGTACTCAACCAGGCCGACATCGACCGCGCACTTACTCGTATCGCCCACGAAATTCTCGAGGCCAACAAGGGCTCCCAGGACCTCGTCCTGCTCGGCATCCCACGCCGCGGCTATCCCCTCGCAGTCCGCCTCGCCGCCAAGATAGCCGCCGCCGATCCCACCGTGGATGCCGCGGCGATCGTGGGCCAGCTGGATGTGACCATGTTCCGTGACGACCTTTCGCACCAGGCCATGCGCCCGCCGTACCCCACCCAGCTGCCGCGCACCGGGATCGACAACAAGGTTGTTGTCCTGATCGACGACGTCCTCTACTCGGGCCGCACCATCCGGGCCGCCCTGGACGCGATCGTCGACCTCGGCCGGCCCAGGATCGTCCGCCTCGCCGTGATGATCGACCGGGGCCACCGGGAACTGCCCATCCGGGCCGACCACGTCGGCAAGAACCTCCCCACCTCATCATCCGAGAAGGTCCGCGTCCGGCTTGAGGAAACAGACTCCGTCGACGGCGCCCCCGTCAACGAAGTGGTCATCGAGGCGGTCGCGTGAAGCACCTGCTCTCCACCGAGGACCTGAGCCTGTCCAACGCCATCCGAATCCTCGACACCGCCGAGGAAATGGCGGCCGTGGGGGAGCGGGAGGTCAAGAAGCTGCCCGCCCTGCGCGGCCGCACCGTCGTCAACCTGTTCTTCGAGGACTCCACCCGGACCCGGATATCCTTTGAGGCCGCGGCCAAACGGCTCTCCGCCGACGTCATCAACTTCGCCGCGAAGGGATCCTCCGTCTCCAAAGGGGAGTCCCTCAAGGACACGGCCCAGACGCTGGCCGCGATGGGGGCCGACGCCGTCGTCATCCGGCACTGGGCCTCCGGCGCCCCGCACCGGCTGGCAGCCACCGACTGGATCGACGCCGCCGTCATCAACGCCGGCGACGGCACCCACGAACACCCCACCCAGGCCCTGCTCGATGCCTTCACCATGCGCCGGCACTGGTCCAGACTGGCCGGCACCCCCTCCGCCGGGGCGGCCCTGAAAGGCATGCGCGTCGCCATCGCCGGGGACGTGCTGCACTCCCGGGTGGCCCGCTCCAACGTCTGGCTGCTGCGCACCCTGGGTGCCGAGGTCACCCTGGTGGCGCCGCCCACGCTGCTGCCCGTCGGCGTCGAAAAGTGGCCCTGCAGCGTCAGCTACGACCTCGACGAAACGCTCGCGAAGGGCATGGACGCCATCATGATGCTCCGCGTGCAGGGCGAGCGGATGAACGCGTCCTTCTTCCCGACGACCCGTGAGTACTCCCGGCGCTGGGGCTTCGATGACAACCGGCTCCGCGCCCTCGACAGCCTGGGCCTGAAGGACACCATCATCATGCATCCGGGCCCGATGAACCGGGGCCTGGAAATTTCCTCGGCCGCCGCGGACTCGCCCCGTTCCACCGTGCTGGCACAGGTGCGTAACGGCGTGTCCATCCGGATGGCGGCCCTGTACCTCCTGCTCTCGGGGGATACCCGCGAACCAGCCGCCACAACGAAGTCCGCCACCCCATACTCCGCCACCCCATACTCCGCCACCCCGAACAAGGAGAGCCACTGATGGCCGAACAGCAACAGGACGCAGGCAACAGCGGCGGCTACCTCATCCGGGGCGCCGCGATCCTCGGCGGAGCCGCCGAAGACCTGCTGATCCGCGACGGCATCATCGCCGGACGCGGGAAGGACCTGGCCGCCGACGGCGCCACCGTCATCGAAGCCGCGGGCCTCGTGGCGCTGCCCGGCATGGTGGACATCCACACACACCTGCGCGAACCCGGCCGCGAGGACGCGGAAACCGTGGAGACCGGGACCCGCGCCGCCGCCCTGGGCGGCTACACCGCCGTGCACGCGATGGCCAACAGCACCCCCGTCGCCGACACGGCCGGCGTCGTCGAACAGGTCCTCACCCTCGGCCGCACCGCCGGCTGGGTGGACGTCCGCCCGGTCGGCGCGGTCACCGTGGGCCTGGCGGGGGAGCAGCTCGCCGAGCTCGGTGCGATGGCCGATTCACGCGCCCGGGTCCGGGTCTTTTCCGACGACGGCGTCTGCGTGCATGATCCGGTCCTGATGCGCCGCGCGCTGGAATACGTCAAGGCGTTCGACGGCGTTGTGGCCCAGCACGCGCAGGAACCCCGCCTCACCGCAGGTGCCCAGATGAACGAGGGCGAAGTTTCCGCCGTCCTCGGCCTCACCGGCTGGCCCGCCGTCGCCGAGGAAAGCATCATCGCCCGCGACGTGCTGCTGGCCCAGCACGTCGGCTCCCGGCTGCACGTCTGCCACGTCTCCACCGCCGGTTCGGTGGAGATTGTCCGCTGGGCCAAGTCCCGCGGCGTCAACGTCACGGCGGAGGTCACGCCCCACCACCTCTGGCTCACGGATGAACTGGCCCGCAGCTACGACCCGGTCTACAAGGTCAACCCGCCGCTGCGCACCGATGCGGACGTCCAGGCCCTGCGCGCCGGCCTGGCCGACGGCACGATCGACGTCGTCGGCACGGACCACGCCCCGCACCCGAGCGAACACAAGGAATGCGAGTGGGCGCAGGCTGCCATGGGCATGACCGGGCTGGAAACCGCGCTGTCCGTGGTCCAGCACACCATGATCGAGACCGGGCTGATGAGCTGGGCCGACTTCGCCCGCGTCACGTCCAGCGCACCCGCCGCGATCGGCCGGCTCGAAGACCAGGGCCGTCCCCTCGAAGCGGGCGAACCGGCCAACGTCATACTGGTGGACCCGGCTGCGCGCTGGACCGTGGACCCTTCTAAGATGGCCACCATGGGCCGTAACTCTCCGTTTGCCGGCCGGGAACTTCCCGGCAAGGTGGTGGCGACGTTCTTCAAGGGCCATCCCACCGTCCTGGACGGCAAACTCAACACCCCCTACCGTTACCCGGCAGATGCCACCGGGACCGCAACGGCGGGGCGGAACTGATGGACAGGCTCCTCCCGGGACTGGCCATGCTGGCCTTCGCCGCCGTCGTCTTCGTACTGCTGGGCATCGGCTGGCGGAACCGCCTGCGCCGCCAGTCCGACGTCGACCCCCTTCCCCCGGTCCCCGCGGAACTGGGCGCAGCCCTGGCCGCAGCCGAGGGACAGTACGTCGCCTCGACCACGGCGGGCGACTGGCTGGACCGCATCGCGGTCCACAACCTGGGGCTCCGCACCAACGCCGAGCTCAGTGTCCACCCCGAAGGCGTGCTTTTCGAACGCCACGGCGCCGGCCCCGTGTTCATCCCGGCCGGACGGCTGTCCGGGGTGCGGCAGGAGAGCGGCATGGCCGGAAAGTTCGTGGAGAAAGACGGGCTGCTGGTGCTCAGCTGGCGGCTCGGCGCCCGCGAACTGGACTCCGGGTTCCGCACCCGACGTGCCGAAGACAAGACAACCCTCCTGGCGGCTTTGCAGGAATTGATCTCCGCAGCCCCCCAGGCAGATACCGATAGTGGAAAGTAACAACGTGACGGACGAAGTGACACAAACAACAGGAACTGCAGCAGCTGCAGCAACGCCCGCCCCGGCAGTCCTCGTGCTCGAGGACGGACGGATCTTCCGCGGCACCAGCTACGGCGCCACCGGAACCGCCCTGGGCGAGGCGGTGTTCGCCACCGGGATGACCGGCTACCAGGAGACCATCACCGATCCCTCCTACGCCCGCCAGCTCGTCGTCCAGACGGCCCCGCACATCGGAAACACGGGAGTCAACAAGGACGACGCCGAGTCCCGGCGCATCTGGGTGGCCGGCTATATCGTCCGCGACGCGGCCCGGCGCCCGTCCAACTGGCGCTCCGAGCGGTCCCTTGACGCCGAACTCGTCGAGCAGGGGATCGTCGGCATCCAGGGCGTCGACACCCGCGCCATCACCCGTCACCTTCGCGAACACAAGACCATGCGCGCCGGCATCTTCTCCGGCGACGCAGCCCGCGCCGCGGACAAGGACCTCGTGGACACCGTCCTGGCCAGCGCACCGATGGAAGGCTCCCGGCTGGCCGAGGAAGTCAGCGTGGACACCGCCTACACGGTGGAGCCCAAGGACTTCGGCTGGGACGGCGAACCGCTGTTCAGCATCGCCGCGATCGACCTGGGGATCAAGCGGATGACCCCCATCCGTTTCGCCGAGCGCGGCGTGCGCGTGCACGTGCTCCCGGCGACTGCGACCATCGAGGAGATCAACGCGGTCAACCCGGACGGCGTCTTTATGTCCAACGGCCCCGGCGACCCTGCCACCGCCGACAGCCAGGTCAAACTGTTGCGCTCGGTGCTCGACGAGAAGATCCCGTACTTCGGGATCTGCTTCGGAAACCAGATCCTGGGCCGCGCCCTGGGCTTCGGCACCTACAAACTGCGCTACGGACACCGCGGCATCAACCAGCCCGTGATGGACCGGCGCACCGGCAAGGTCGAAATCACCTCGCAGAACCACGGCTTCGCCGTCGATGCCCCGCTCAACGGCGCCACCCGGGCTCCCGAGGAGCGCTACGGCCGCGTCGAGGTCAGCCACGTGAGCTTGAACGACGACGTCGTGGAAGGCCTCGCCTGCCTTGACATCCCCGCCTTCTCCGTGCAGTACCACCCCGAGGCCGCGGCCGGACCGCACGACGCCGCCTACCTCTTCGACCGCTTCATCGCGCTGATGGCAGACACCAAATCAGCCGCCGCCGGCGCCCAGACCTCCACCGATTCCAAGACTGAGGACAAGAAGTAATGCCCAAGAGAACTGACCTCAAGAGCGTCATGGTCATCGGTTCCGGCCCGATCGTGATCGGCCAGGCGGCCGAATTCGACTACTCCGGAACCCAGGCACTGCGCGTCCTCAAGGAGGAGGGCCTGCGGGTCATCCTCGTCAACTCCAACCCGGCCACCATCATGACGGACCCCGAGTTCGCCGATGCCACTTACCTGGAGCCGATCACCCCCGAGGTGGTCGAGAAGATCATCGCCAAGGAACGCCCCGACGCGCTCCTGCCGACCCTGGGCGGCCAGACGGCACTCAACACCGCCATCGCCCTGGACAAGAACGGCGTGCTGGAGAAGTACAACGTCGAGCTGATCGGCGCCAACATCGCGGCGATCGAGCTCGGCGAGGACCGCGAGAAGTTCAAGGGCGTCGTGGAGCGTTGCGGCGCCGAGTCGGCCCGCAGCCACATCATCCACACCATGGACGAGGCCCTCGTCGCCGCCGGGGACCTGGGCTACCCGATGGTGGTCCGGCCCTCCTTCACGATGGGCGGACTCGGCTCCGGCCTGGCCTACGACGAGAACGACCTGCGCAGGATCGTCGGCCAGGGCCTGCAGTACAGCCCCACGTCCGAGGTGCTGCTCGAAGAGAGCATCCTGGGCTGGAAGGAATACGAGCTCGAGATGATGCGGGACAAGAACGACAATGTCGTGGTCGTCTGCTCCATCGAGAACTTCGACCCGGTCGGCGTGCACACCGGCGACTCCATCACCGTTGCCCCGGCCCTGACCCTGACGGACCGCGAATACCAGCGGCTGCGCGACATCTCCATCGCGGTCATCCGCGAGGTCGGCGTTGACACCGGCGGCTGCAACATCCAGTTCGCCGTCGAGCCGGACACCGGCCGCGTCGTCGTGATCGAGATGAACCCGCGGGTCTCCCGCTCCTCGGCCCTCGCCTCCAAGGCCACGGGCTTCGCGATCGCCAAGATTGCCACGAAGCTGTCGCTGGGCTACACCCTGGACGAGATCCCCAACGACATCACCCAGAAGACCCCGGCCTCCTTCGAGCCGACCCTGGACTACGTCGTCGTGAAGGTCCCGCGCTTCGCCTTCGAGAAGTTCCCGGCGGCGGACCCCACCCTGACCACCACCATGAAGTCGGTGGGCGAGGCCATGGCCATGGGCCGCAACTTCACCGAGGCCCTGCAGAAGGCGCTCCGGTCCCTCGAGCAGAAGGGCTCCCAGCTGGACTTCGGCCACGTCCCCGAATGGGAAGTCCCGGAGCTGATTGAGAAGTCCAAGCGGCCCACCACGGAACGCCTGCACCAGGTCCAGCGCGCCCTGCTCGGCGGCGCCACCGTGGAGCAGCTCTTCGAAGCCACCAAGATCGACCCCTGGTACCTGGACCAGCTCCAGCTGCTGAACGAGATCTCGCTGGAGATCCGCAAGGCCGCCGCCCTCACCCCGGAAATGCTCAAGCGCGCCAAGCGCCACGGCTTCTCCGACGAGCAGATCGGCGCCCTGACGCACAACTCCGAGGACGTCGTCCGGGGCGTCCGGCAGGCCCTGGGCATCCGCCCCGTCTACAAGACCGTGGACACCTGCGCCGCCGAGTTCGCCGCGTACACGCCGTACCACTACTCCTCCTATGACGAGGAGGACGAGATTGCGCTGCACGCCAAGCCGTCCGTCATCATCCTCGGCTCCGGGCCGAACCGGATCGGCCAGGGCATCGAGTTCGACTACTCGTGCGTCCACGCCTCCATGGCCCTGCGCAAGGCCGGCTACGAGACCGTTATGGTCAACTGCAACCCCGAAACCGTTTCCACCGACTACGACGTCTCCACCCGCCTGTACTTCGAGCCGCTCACCCTCGAGGACGTCCTCGAGGTCATCGCGGCCGAGGAGCGCACCGGCGGGGTGATGGGCGTGTTTGTCCAGCTCGGCGGCCAGACCCCGCTGAAGCTGGCCCAGCAGCTCGCCGACGCCGGCGTCCCGATCCTCGGCACCTCACCGGAGGCGATCGACCTCGCCGAGCACCGCGGCGCTTTCTCCCGCGTGCTCGACGAGGCGGGCCTGATCTCGCCCAAGAACGGCACCGCGGTGTCCTTCGAGGACGCCAAGAAGATCGCCGACGAAATCGGCTACCCCGTCCTGGTCCGCCCGTCCTATGTCCTGGGCGGCCGCGGCATGGAGATCGTCTACGACGAGCCCAACCTCTCCCGCTACATCGCCAACGCCACCGAGATCACCCCGGACCACCCGGTGCTGATCGACCGCTTCCTCGAGGACGCCGTCGAGATCGACGTCGACGCCCTCTACGACGGCACGGAGATGTACCTGGGCGGCATCATGGAGCACATCGAGGAGGCCGGCATCCACTCCGGCGACTCGGCGTGCGTCCTGCCGCCCATCACCCTGGGCAACAACGTCCTGGACCGGGTCCGGACCGCCACCCTGGCGATCGCCGAGGGCGTCGGCGTCCGCGGCCTGATCAACATCCAGTTCGCCCTGGCCTCCGACGTGCTCTACGTCCTCGAAGCCAACCCGCGCGCCTCCCGCACGGTCCCGTTCGTCTCGAAGGCGACCGGCGTCCAGATGGCCAAGGCGGCGGCCCTGATCGGCGTCGGCGTGACCATCAACCAGCTCCGCAGCGCCTACAAAATGCTGCCGGAAACCGGCGACGGTTCCACGCTGCCGCTGGACGCGCCGGTCTCGGTCAAGGAAGCCGTGCTGCCGTTCAGCCGCTTCCGCACGCCTGAGGGCAAGGTCGTCGATTCCCTGCTCGGGCCGGAAATGCGTTCCACCGGCGAGGTCATGGGCATCGACAAGCACTTCGACACCGCCTTCGCCAAGAGCCAGGCGGCCGCCAACAACGCGCTGCCCACGGAAGGGAAGATCTTCGTCTCGGTGGCCAACCGGGACAAGCGCTCGGTGATCATGGGCGTCAAGCGGCTCTCGGACCTGGGCTTCGAGATCGTCTCGACCGGCGGCACCGCCGACGTGCTGCGCCGCAACGGCATCCAGGCCACCCCGGTCCGGAAGGTCGCCGAGGGATCCAGCGCCGAAGGCGAGGGCACCATCGCCGACCTCATCGTCGCCGGTGAGATCGATATGGTCTTCAACACCCCCTCCGGTGGCGAAGCCCGCAGCGACGGTTACGAACTGCGCGCCGCGGCGACGTCGATCGGCATCCCGTGCATCACGACGGTGGCCGAATTCAACGCGGCCGTCCAGGCCATCGAGGCGCTGCGCACCTACGAATGGTCCGTCACAAGCTTGCAGGAGCACGCCGCCGCCCTCGCCGCATCGCAGAAAACAGCTGCGCAGCATGCCTGAGTCTGCTGCCAACACTGATCCGGCCGGCCGGGAGTCCTTCGGCTCCCGGCTGGGCCGGGCCATGGCGGACCGCGGCCCGCTCTGCGTCGGCATCGATCCGCATCCGGCGCTGCTGCAGCGCTGGGGCCTGGCGGACGACGTCGCAGGGCTGGAACGCTTCTCCCTGGCGGTCCTGGAGGCCGTGGGTTCGATCGCTGCCGCGGTGAAGCCGCAGGTGGCGCTCTACGAGCGCCATGGCTCCGCCGGGATGGCCGTGCTGGAACGGACCCTCGCCGCAGCGGCGGCAGCCTCGGTCCTGACCATCGCGGACGCCAAGCGCGGCGACATCGGGTCCACGATGGCCGCCTACGCGGACGCCTGGCTGCGGGACGGCTCGGCGCTGGCCGCGGATTCGGTGACGCTGAGCCCGTACCTGGGCTTCGAGTCGCTGCGGCCGGCCCTGGACCTCGCGGCGGAATCCGGGCGCGGCGTGTTCGTGCTGGCGCTGACCTCCAACCCGGAGGGCGCTTCCGTCCAGCACGTGGGCGGGGCGGACTCGGTAGCCCGCCGGATCGTACAGGCCGCCGCCGCTGAGAACAGGCGCTACCTCGCCGTCCCTGGCGGGCCGGGGCTCGGTTCTGTGGGCCTCGTGGTCGGCGCGACCGTCGGTTCGGCCCTGACCGAGCTGGGCCTGGACCTCACCGCGGTGCGCGGGCCGATCCTGGCCCCCGGCCTGGGCGCCCAGGGCGCGACGGCGGCGGACCTGCGGCGGACCTTCGGCGACGCCTACCCGCAGGTGCTCGGCACCTCCAGCCGGGACATCCTGGGCGCCGGGCCGCGGCTCCGGGATCTGCACGACGCGGCACGGCGCACGCTCGACGAACTGCGCGCGGCGTAGCTGTACCAACCGGGTTGCTTGCCGGCCGCGGGCACTTGTCCATTGATTTCTGCCTCGTCGAGGCGGTAGGTTCAGGACACGTCCCACGGCAACCGCAGGAGGACTTCAGTGAGCTTGCGACCCCTCACCCCGCAGGAGCGTGCAGACGCCCTGCACAAGGCCGCCGCCGCCAGGACCACCCGGGCCACGGCCAAGGAGCGGCTCAAGTCCGGGGAGCTGACGATCGCCCAGGTGATCAGCTCCGGGGAGTCTGATGACGCCATCGCACGGATGCGGATCGTGGAGCTGCTGGAGGCGCTGCCCGGAATCGGACGCGTCCGCGCCGCGTCGATCATGGAGCAACTCGGGATCGCCGCGTCCCGCCGGGTCCGTGGCCTGGGAATCCACCAGCGCCGGGCGCTGGTAGATTTCATAGACAACAAGTAGACCCTTCCATCGACCTGATTCAGGCCCAGCTGATTCAGACACCGCCCCAAAGGAATATGTGAGCAAGAAACCGGGACTGACAGTCCTCGCCGGCCCGACGGCTGTTGGCAAAGGCACCGTGTCCACCTACATCCGGGACAACTATCCCGGCGTCTGGCTCTCCGTCTCGGCGACGACGCGTCCGCCGCGGCCGGGGGAGGTGGACGGGGTCCACTACTTCTTCAAGTCGGCCGAGGAATTCGATGCCCTGGTGGACAACGGCGAACTCCTCGAGTGGGCGGTCGTGCACGGCCGGAACCGCTACGGCACGCTCCGCAGCACCGTGGACGCCGCCATCGCCGAGGGCCGGGCCGTGCTGCTGGAAATCGACCTGCAGGGCGCCCGGCAGGTCAAGAAGGCCGTCCCTGCCGCCCAATTCGTGTTCCTGAAGCCGCCGAGCTGGGACGAAATGGTCCGCCGCCTGGTGGGCCGCGGCACGGAATCAGCGGAGGAACAGCAGCGCAGGCTGGAAACCGCTAAACTAGAACTTGCCGCTGAACCGGAGTTTGACCACAGCGTCATCAATGATGACGTTCGACGGGCAGCGGACGAGCTTGTTTCACTCATGGGGTTGACCCCGAACCCGCGCTAGGCGCCGGGACGTATCGGCCCGTTAGAATTTGGAGAATTCGTGTCCACGAACCTTGAAGGCATCATCAACCCGCCGATCGACGAGCTGCTGAAGGCTGCCGACTCGAAGTACGGACTGGTGATTTTCGGTGCCAAGCGCGCACGCCAGATCAACGCTTACTACGCCCAGCTGCACGAGGGCCTGTTCGAGTACGTCGGCCCGCTGGTCGACACCAAGCTGAACGAGAAGTCGTTGTCCATCGCCCTGCGCGAGATCAACGAAGGCAAGCTCGTTTCCACGCCGTTCGAAGCTGCAGAGTAGTAGAGCATTCCGGAAGCAAAATAGACTGACTGCCTGTTGACGGAGATCACGTGCGCATAGTCCTCGGAGTCGGGGGAGGGATAGCCGCCTACAAGGTGGCGTCGCTCCTCCGGCTTTTTACTGAAGCCGGCCATGACGTCACGGTCATCCCCACGGAGGCGGCCACCCGGTTCGTCGGCGTCGCCACCTGGGAAGCCCTGTCCGGGCACCCCGTCACCAGCAGCGTCTTTGACGAGGTCCCCGCCGTCAACCACGTGCGCCTGGGCCACGAGGCCGAGCTGATCGTGGTGGCCCCGGCCACCGCGGATTTACTGGCGCGCGCCGCCACCGGCCAGGCCGGCGACCTGCTGGGCACCACCTTGCTGATGGCCCATGGGCCGGTGCTGATGGCCCCTGCCATGCACACCGAAATGTGGCGCCACCCGGCAACCCAGGCCAATGTCGAAACCCTGCGCAGCCGCGGCATTACCGTGCTCGAGCCCGCCAGCGGGCGGCTGACCGGCGCGGATTCCGGCCCCGGCCGCCTGCCCGAACCCGAGGCCATCTTCGAGGCCGCCATGGTCCTGGCCGGCGCGCCGGCCGGGACGGGTGCGCTCCCGGCGTCATTCCCGCCCCCGGCGTTGCCGCTTGCAAAGCAGCCCCTCGCGGGGCTCACCGTCACCATCAGCGCCGGCGGCACCCGTGAACCGCTGGACCCCGTGCGGTTCCTGGGCAACCGGTCCTCCGGCAAGCAGGGAGTGGCCCTGGCCATCGCGGCCCGCGACGCCGGTGCCAGGGTCCGGCTGCTGGCCGCCCACATGGACGTCCCTGCACCGGACGGCGTCGAACTCGTTGAAGTCGAGACGGCACTGGAACTACGCAAGGCGGCGCTGCACGCGGCCGCCGACTCCGACGTCGTGATCATGGCGGCCGCCGTGGCGGACTTCCGTCCGGCCGACGTCTCCGGGACGAAGATCAAGAAGCGCGACGACGTCGCCGATCCCGTCATCTCCCTGGTGCGCAATCCGGACATCCTGCAGGAACTCGTCGAGGTCCGCGACGCCGCCTCCCGCGACCAGCTGATCGTCGGCTTCGCAGCCGAGACGGGCGACTCCGAGGGCGACGTCCTCGAGTACGCAGAGGCCAAGCTCCGCCGCAAGGCCTGCGACCTGCTGGTGGTCAACCAGGTAGGCCAGGGCAAGGTCTTCGGCCAGGACAGCAACTCGGTGGTCATCCTTTCCCGCTCCGGCTCCGAACCCCAGGAGGCATCGGGTTCCAAGTCCGATGTTGCGGCGGCCGTGATTGACCGCATCAGCGCCGAGTTGAGCCGGGTTGTCCCGCCGGCCTGAGCCTGGCATAAGCACCGTCTCCTTCGCACAGCGACACACGCCGCCGGACGTCCGTTTTCCAACCAGTAAGGTAGTTGAGTGACTTTACCGCTGCACATCCCTGATTTCCACGGGTCCACACCCGCTTCGCTCCGGCTCTTCACCTCCGAGTCGGTGACCGAGGGGCACCCGGACAAGATCTGTGACCAGATCAGCGATGCGATCCTCGACGCCCTGCTCTCCAAAGACCCAGAATCCCGCGTTGCCGTGGAGACCCTGGCCACCACCGGCCTGGTCCACGTGGCGGGCGAGGTGACCACGGATGCATACGTTGAGATCCCGCAGATCGTCCGTGAGACCATCCTCGGCATCGGCTACGACTCCTCGGCCAACGGCTTCGACGGCGCCCGCTGCGGTGTGTCCGTTTCCATCGGGCAGCAGTCCAACGACATCGCCGGGGGCGTGTTCAACTCCCTCGAAGCACGCGAAGGGCGCCAGGAGGACGACTACGACCTCCAGGGGGCCGGGGACCAGGGCCTCATGTTCGGCTACGCCAGCGACGAGACCCCCTCTTACATGCCCGTTCCGATCTGGCTCGCGCACCGGCTCTCCGAGCGACTGACCGAAGTCCGCAAGAACGGACTGCTCGGCTACCTCCGCCCGGACGGCAAAACCCAGGTCACGGTGGGCTACGACGGCGACCGCCCGGTCTCGGTTGAGACGGTCGTCATCTCCAGCCAGCACGCCGAAGGCGCCAGCCTCGACCAACTCCGCGCCGACCTGGCCCGGTACGTCGTCGATCCGGTCATGGCGATGTCGAACCTGGACATCTCGCGGACCAAAAACATCCTCAACCCGGCCGGAGCGTTCGTCATCGGCGGTCCCGTCGGCGACGCCGGCCTCACCGGCCGCAAGATCATTGTCGACACCTACGGCGGCATGGCCCGCCACGGCGGCGGCGCCTTCTCGGGCAAGGACCCGTCCAAGGTCGACCGCTCCGCGGCCTACGCGATGCGCTGGGTCGCGAAGAATGTCGTGGCCGCCGGGCTCGCCAAGCGCGCCGAAATCCAGATCGCCTACGCGATCGGCCAGGCACGCCCGGTGGGAACCTACGTGGAGACCTTCGGAACCGAGACCGTGGACCCGGCCCGGATCAGCGCCGCGATCGCCGAGATCTTCGACCTGCGCCCCCGGGCCATCATCGACGCGCTCGACCTCAAGCGCCCGATCTACGCCAAGACCGCCGCCCACGGCCACTTCGGCCGCGAAGATCCGGACTTCACCTGGGAGCGGCTGGACAGGGTGGACGACCTCAAGTCATTCTTCAACGCCTGAGGCCCCGGGGCCTGAAGCCTGCAACCACACCGGCATGCAACGCCGTTTTGTCAGTGCCATGTGATCTGCTGTAGCCAGGCCGCCTACCGGCGGCCTGGCTACTTGCCATTTAGCTGCTGTGTCGATTTAGCTGCTGTGTCGAAACGATCCGGAGGGGAGGTGCCGCCATGAATCCACTGCCTGCCGGCAGAGTGCCCGGCGGACCCCTTCAGCTGTCCCTGCTGCAGGGCTTTCCCGCCTCGGCTGCGCAAGCATCCGGCCCCGCCCTCGCGGCGGAACTGCCGGTGGCGCGGGTGCTGCTCGAATCCTCCCTCCCTCATCTGGACCGGCCCTTCGACTACAGCGTCCCGGCCAGCCTGGACGCCGCGGCGCAGCCCGGCGTCCGGGTCAAGGTGAAGTTCAACGGCCAGGAACTGCCCGGCTACCTTGTGGACCGGACCGCGGAGTCCGACGCCGGGCATGCCCTGGTGCCGCTGCACAAAGTCGTCTCTGCGGTGCCGGTGCTCACCCCGGCAGTCCTGGAACTCGCCGGACGGGTCGCCGGACGGTACGCCGGGACGGTCAGTGATGTCCTGCGGGTGGCCGTGCCGCCCCGGATGGCGAAACTCGAAAAGGAGTTCGCCCCGGACGGACGCCTGGATCCGGCCCTTTTCGCGGCCCCGACCCCGGCCGCGTCTGACACCACCGGGCCCGCGATGGCTCCGGGGCCTGGTTCCCGGGCGGCGTCCGCGCCGGGTGCCGGCTGGGCCGGCTACCGCAACGGTCCGGCCTTCCTCCAGCACCTGACCGCCGGGGAGTCCCCGCGTGCCGTGTTGAGCGCGCTCCAGGGCTTCGGCCCGGCAGGTTGGCCGCATCTCGTGGCGGGGGCCGTCGCCGCCGTCCGCCTGTCCGGCCGGGGCGCCGTCGTCGTTGTGCCCGACTACCGCGACCTGGACCGGGTGGAGGCCGCGCTGCTCGAACTCCTCCCCGCCGACGATATCGCCCGGCTTACGGCGGACGACGGCCAGACGCCCCGCTACCGGAGTTTCCTGCGGGTGCTCAGCGGCGCTGCCGGCGTCGCCATCGGGACCCGGTCCGTTGCCTACGCTCCCGTCCGCCGCTTGGGACTCGTGGTCTGCTGGGACGACGGCGATGACCTCCATATCGAGCAGCGCTCCCCGTACGCCCACTCCCGCGAGGTACTGCTGCTCCGCGCCGGCCAGGAGGGCGCCGCCTGCCTGCTGGCGGGACATTCGCGCAGCACGGAAACGCAGCGGCTCGTCGAGTCCGGCTGGGCCTGGCCCGTCGAGGCGGAACGCACCGTCGTCCGCCGCACCGTCCCGCGGGTGCTCAACACGGCGGACAGCTTCGAGCTCGAGCATGATCCGCTCGCCAGGATCGCACGGCTGCCGGGCGCGGCCTGGCGGGCCGCGAAGGACGGCCTGGAACGCGGACCCGTCCTGGTCCAGGTGGCCCGGGCCGGCTACGCGCCCTCGCTGGCCTGTGAGAACTGCCGTGAACCGGCACGCTGTACGGCCTGCAGCGGCCCGCTGGCCATTGTCGGGTCCGGCGGCAGCTCCGCCGCGCCGCAATGCCGCTGGTGCTCCGCGCCGGCCCCCGCATGGCGTTGCAGCACGTGCAACGGCGTGAGCCTCCGGCGAGCCGCCACCGGGGCCCTCCGCACGGCCGAGGAACTGGGCCGGGCCTTTCCCGGAACGCCCGTGATGACCTCATCCGGGGACCGCGTCCTGGCCGTCGTGCCGGATGCGAAAGCTCTGGTCGTGGCTACGGTGGGGGCGGAGCCGGTCGCCCCGGGCGGCTACGCCGCGGCCCTGCTGCTTGACGGGGATTCACTGCTGCGCCGGGAGAACCTGCGGGCCGGGGAGGACGCCGTCCGCCGCTGGTTCAACGCCGCCGCCCTGGTGCGCCCGGCACCGGACGGCGGCCTCGTGGTCATCACGGCCGATGACGCCGCCGGGGTCGGGGCCCTGCTGCGCTGGGATGCCGCCGGCTATGCCCGCCGGGAGCTGGCCCTGCGGCAGGAACTGCAGCTTCCGCCTGCCGTCCGGGTCGCTTCCATCACCGGCGGCCGGACCGCCGTCGGACACTTCACCCTGGCCGTCGAGCAGCGGCTGGGAGCGCAAGGGATCGTGCTGCGGGCGGCAGGACCGGCGCCCCTGCTGACCCCCGGGCCGTCGGCTGACCAGGCCGGCAGCCCTGCGGGGGCACGGCAGCGGCCCCGGGACGGCGGCGGGGATGTCCGGACGCTGCTGTTCATCCCGTACGCGCAGGCCGCGGAGGCCACCAAGGTGATGCGGGCGGTCAAGGCAGCTGCCGCCGCCAAACGCAGTGATGAGCCCGTGCAGCTGCGGCTCGACGGCGTCGACGTGCTTTAGGCGCACTTCCCACGGAGGCTGTGAGCGCGGCTGGCGGACGTTTGGCCGATGGCCGGCCAGGTGCCGGCGATTCGCCACAGACGGCCGGAATGGCGGCCCCATAGCGGCCCTCTGTGGCAAATGGGTGCTCCATGACCCGCGACGCGTGGCCGGGGGCTTCCCGGCCTCGCGGCGGGTGCGGACCGGATTGATTCTTCGTGCCGGCTACTTCCGCGCTGGCTGCTTCCCGGCCCGGGAGCGGCGTCCCCGCAGCGCCACGGCCTCTTCGGCGACTTCGAGGAGCCTGCGCGCGGACGTGTCCCAGCTGAAGTCGGCCGCGCGCTCCACGCAGCGGCGGGAGCGTGCCTTCCACAACTCGGGCTCCTCAAGCTTCCGCACGGCCCCGGCGAACTCCGCCGGCGAATCCGGATGCACGTAGCTGACGGCGTCCTCACCCACTTCGCGGAAGATCGGGATGTCGCTGGCGATCACGGGGGTACCGTGGGACATTGCCTCCACCAGCGGGAGCCCGTAGCCCTCCGCCTTGGAGAGGCTGACCAGGGCCGTGGCGCGGGCCAGCAGGGCCTCATACTCGGCGTCGGTCACGCCGTTGTGGAAAACGATCGCCGCGCCCGCCGGGGCGAGTGCTTCAAGCTCGGCGCGGCGGGCCGGGCTGATCCGGCTGAGCAGGTGCAGGGTCATCTCCGGCAGCTCCGCCATGCCCCTGATCATGGTCTCGACGTTCTTGTACGGCATAAAGGAGCCCATGTAGAGCAGCGTCCTTTCCGCCCCCGCCTCCGGGTCCCGAGGGGTATGTCCATGCTGCGGGGCGTTGCCCACAATCCGGACGGGGCGCTTCGTGAGCCGGTACTTTGCGATCAGGGCCGCGGTGGTCGCACTGATGGTGGCGACGACGTCGGCCCGGTTCAGCAGGACCCGCTGGGGCCAGAACGCCTTATGGTAGAGGCGCCAGAGGACCCGGACGGGAGCCGGCAGGAATCCCGGAGGTTCCGGGTGTTCGTAGTAGATCAGATCATGCAGGGTCAGCACGAGGGCGTACTTGCGGCCCCAGCTGCCCATCGTCTGCATGGGGCACACCACCACATCGGCGCCGAGCCTGTTGACCTTTGCGGCCACGAACAGTTCGGCGGGGGAGAGCGGGCTGTTGATCAGGGTGTAGGGCACCTCAGGCAGGAGGGCGAGCTGGCGGACATCACTGATCAGCATCGAGACGTCCGCGATCCTGGCCGTGGCCGCGATGAGGCTCGCGCCGTAGCGGCTGATCCCGTCGTGATGGTCCAGCCTGGTGAAGCGGGCGTCGATGAGGATTTTCACGCTGCATGGTCCTTCAGGAAGCGGCGGATGAAGGCCGCGGCGGGTTCCGGGGTTTCATAGTGGATGAGGTGCCCGACGCCGGGAATGACATCCAGGCTGCCGTCCGGCAGCAGCGCCAAGAGCTTGTGCTGGTCCGGCAGGGTGGCGATCTCGTCCTTTTCCCCCGCGATCAGCAGCACCGGGAGCGTGAGCCGGCGGGCCACCTCGGACACGTTGCTGCCGGCCGAGGCCTTAAACGCCTCCAGCAGGCTGTCCCGGTCGGCGAACGCGGAAAAATAGGCGCTGTGCTGGGCATGGACGAACCTCCGGAGGTCCTTGTCCCTGGTCTTGGCCATCGCTTCGCTCATCACCCGGACGATCAGCTGGCTGCGCAGCAGGGCGAGACCGATCCGCCGCGGGAGCCGTGCGGCGGCCTCGTAGTACAGCACCGCCAGTTTGGTCATGAGCCCCTTGGGTCCTTCGAGGGCGGGGGCGGCGATGGGGTTGACCAGGATCAGCTCCGCGACCGCGCCGGGGTTGGCCGCCACGAAATGGCTGGCGACGATCGAGCCGAAAGAATGGCCCAGCAGGACCGTTTCCGCACCGAGCCCCAGGGCGGCCATGAAGTCACCGATGAAGTCCGCGTAGCGTCCGACGCTGTGTTCGCCGCCGCTGAAAGCCGGCGAGCTGCCGAACCCGGGCAGGTCCGGCATGATGAGGCGCATCTCGGGCAGCTGGTCGGCGACCCGGAGCAGTCCGTGGTGGTCGCCGCGGAAGCCGTGGATCACCAGGATGGTCCGGGTTCCAGGGGTCACGCGGACGGGCTCGTAGCTCCAGTACGCAACCGCGCCGCCGTCGAGGTCCACCGCCGCGGCCCGTGTGCGGGCCGGCAGCTCAGCGCTGAAAAGGGGCGTGGGGGAGGGGGCGGTGTCCACATGTTCCATTCGTTCGAATCCTAGTTGACGGCGTCGGGGTGGGAGCCGGTGCGGAAGCCGCGTTCAAGGGCGGCAAGGTCCGCCATGTCCGTAGCATCCAGGCTGAAGCCGAAGACGTCGAGGTTCTCCCGGATCCGGGCGTAGGAACTCGCCTTGGGGATCGCGACGTTGCCCAGCTGGACATGCCACCGGAGGATGATCTGCGCCGCGGTCCGGCCGTGCTCCGCGGCGAGCGCCAGCACCACCGGATCCTTCAGGGCCTGGCCGCGCCCGAGCGGGCTCCACCCCTCGGTGGTGATTCCGAGCTTGCCGTGCAGGGATCGCAGCTCGGCCTGCTGCAGCCAGGGATGGAGCTCGACCTGGTTTACGGCGGGGACGACCTCCGCGGTTTCCAGCAGGTGCTCCAGGTGGGCGGGCTGGAAGTTGGAAACTCCGATCGCCCGGACCTTGCCCTCGCGGTACAGCGTCTCCAGTGCCCGGTAGCTTTCCGTGTAGAGCCCGCGCCGGGCGCAGGGCCAGTGGACCAGGTACAGGTCCACATATTCCAGGCCGAGGTTGGAGATCGAGGTGTCGAAGGCGCGCAGGGTGGCGTCGTAGCCGTGGTCGTCGTTCCACAGCTTGGTGGTGATGAACAGGTCCTCGCGGGAGAGCGCCGGGGAGGATTCGCCGGAACCGCCCCGGGTATCGTCGCCCGGGGTGAATCCGGAGAGGGTCCCGATTCCCCGTCCGACGCCTGTTTCGTTGCCGTACATGGCGGCGGTGTCGAAGTGCCGGTAGCCGGCTTCGATGGCCATCGTCACGAGTCCGGGAGCATCGGCCGGGGGGACCTTGTAGAGTCCGAATCCCAGTTGGTCGATCAGGACGCCGTTATTGAGGCTGAGCCGGGGCGAGGGTTTCATAGCACTGACTTTACCGACTCCGCGGCCTGCCGCCCCACGGGACAGGCCGTCCGGTACCCGCTCAGGACAGGCCGTCGTACCTCACCAGGCGCCGGGCGGAGGCCTCGTCGAGGATCAGGTCCGTGGCCAGGCCCGCCGCCAGTGCGCCGCGCAGCCCGTTGATCTTGGAGGCGCCGGACACCACGCAGATACGACGCCGGACCTGCCGGAGCCGGGCCAGGTCCGGCCCGGTGGAGCGTTCGTTGAGCGTGATCCCGTCCGAGGAGCCGTCGGCCCGGAAGAAGACGGTGGCGACGTCGCCCACGACGTCGGAATTCGCCAGGACGACAAGGTCCTCCTCGTCAAGATAGCCGCCCGCATAGACATGGCTGGGGTAGTCGGCGTCGACCGATCCGACGCCGAAGATCGCGATGCTCATCCGCGCCTGCAATGCCAGGATGCGCTGAACACTGCGCTCATTCCACATCGCGGTTTTGGTCGCGGCGTGGTCGAAGAAGGCGGGGACCGGGAACTGCTCGACCCGTGCGCCGTAAGCGCTGCCGAACCGGCGCATGATGTCCGAAGCGTAGGTGATGCCGGTGGTTTGCATGTTCCCGGCGCCGTTGAGCTGGACGACCACGCTGTCATGGGTGATCTTGCGCGTCAGGTGCCGGCTGACGGCGCTCAGGGTGGACCCCCAGGCCACTCCGATGATGGCGTTGGAGTCCACCAGCGGGCCGATGGTCCGGGCCGCCTGCATGGCCACCCGGTCCAGTGTTTCCGCCTCGTTCAGCGTGTCCACCACGGGAACAACATGAACATCCACCTTGTATTCGGCCCGGATCATGTTCTCCAGTTCGGGCCCGGTGTCCAGCGGACTCCGGATCTGGATCTGCACCAGGCCGGATTCACGCGCCGCCGATAACAGCCGCGAAACCGTGGATCGGGACGTCCGGAGTTCGCGTGCGATCGCGTCCATCGTCAGGTCCTGAAGGTAGTAAAGCTGGGCCGCGCGGAGGGCGTCGGAGTGGCGTGAGGGTGTCATCCCATTTCCGTTCTGCACGTTTGTGCATAGTGCTTGACTCCATTTTCCATTACTCCAAACAATAGTGATGAACGGCGGTGCGCCCTGCGGCGCGCCGCGACTGACCACACCCCAGGGAGCAGTTTTGGGAAACAAGGATTCATCCCGCATCCAGGCCCCGGCCAGCGTGCGCGCATCAGTGCAGAAGCTGCGGACGCGGCGGCACGCACAGGTGCTCATTATCGGCGGCGGCATCAACGGAGTGGGTACCTTCCGTGACCTGGCCCTGCAGGGGGTGGATGTGGCGCTCGTCGAGCGCGGCGACTATTGCCAGGGCGCCAGCGGCGCCTCCTCGCACATGATCCACGGCGGTATCCGTTACCTCGAAAACGGCGAGTTCCGCCTCGTCCAGGAGTCCGTGGTGGAGCGCAACCGCCTCCTGCGGATCGCCCCCCACTATGTGAAGCCCCTGCAGACCACCATTCCCGTCTTCAGCACCTTCTCCGGCATCCTCGCCGCGCCGCTGCGCTTCCTGACCCACAAGCAGCGGGGAAGGCCCCAGGAACGGGGCGCCGTCCTGATCAAGCTTGGCCTGAGCCTGTACGACTTCTTCTCCCGCGACGGCGGCTCGGTGCCGCGGCACGAGTTCCGCGGCCGCAAGCGGGCCCTCGCCGAACTGCCGCGGCTGCACCCCGGCATCAAGTACACCGCGACATACTTCGACGCCTCGGTCCACAACCCGGAACGGCTTACCCTTGATGTCCTGCAGGACGGTGAAAAGGCCGGCGCGGCGGGCGGCGGCCTGGCCCGCGCCAGCAACTACGTCTCGCTTGTCTCCATGCCCGGAGCAGGCGGCGAAGCCGGAAGCGCCCGGACGGGAAGTACTGTCCGGCTCCGCGATGAACTCACCGGGGAGGAGTTTGACTTCACGGCGGACGTCATCGTCAACACCACCGGCGCCTGGGTGGACCTGACCAACGGGGCCCTGGGCGCGGCATCGTCCTTCATGGGCGGCACCAAGGGCTCGCACATCGTGCTGGACCACCCGGAGCTGCTGGAGGCGTGCCACGGCCGGGAGATCTTTTTCGAACACACGGACGGCCGGATCGTGCTGATCTACCCGATGGGCGACCGGGTCCTCGTGGGGACCACCGACGTCGACGCCGACCTGGCCGAGGACGCCGTCTGCACCGAGGCCGAGATCGACTACTTCTTCGCGCTGATCGGCCAGGTGTTCCCGGATGTGGCGGTGAGCCGCGGGCAGATTGTCTATTCCTTCGCGGGCGTGCGCCCGCTTCCGAAGCACGACGCCACGCAGCCCGGTTTCGTCAGCCGGGACTACCGGATCGAACGCCGGGCCGTCCCGGCGCCCGCAGCGGATGACGCGGTTGCGGCGCCCGGCGGCGGCGCCGTCGTCCTGAGCCTCGTGGGCGGCAAGTGGACCACATTCCGGGCCCTTGCGGAGCACCTCAGCAATGACGTCCTCGCCGAGCTCGGCATGGAAAGGAAGGTCTCGACGGCGAGGCTCCCCATCGGCGGCGGCGCCGGCTTCCCGGACAATGCTGACGGCGTCCAGCGGTGGATCAAGGCCCACATGTCCGCCGGCCGCGGCGCTGAGCGCACCGCAGGGTTGCTGACCCGGTACGGGACCCGGGCCGGGGAAGTCATCGGCTTCATGGACAGCGCCCCCGACGGCGATGCGGACCGGCTCCTGCATTCCACCCATGAACTGAGCGTCCGCGAGCTGGCGTTCATGGCGCAGAACGAACAGATCGGGCATCTGGCCGACGTCCTGATCCGCCGGACTTCCCTCGCCTTCCGGGGACTCGTGACCGGAGAACTGCTGAACGAGGTTGCCGGCATCCTGTCCGGGCCGCTGGGCTGGGACACGGCAACCCGGGCCCTTGAGATCAGCCATGCCGAGGAGGTGCTCCAGCGGTTCCACGGTGTCCGGGTCCACAGCCTGGTTTCCTGACACGACATACGTGCCCGGACCGGGAAACCCGGGCGCAAGACCTGCGCGGTCCGCCCCGGCGGCCGGCGCAGTAGCCGGCCGGCGGCGCCAACGCGCGGCCGGCCCAACGGACCTTCAAACTCGCGAAGGGCCGACAACAGAAAATAGAGGAGAGTCAAAGATGTCTCTTGGATTAGTTTTCCTGTCCGAAGTGATGGGAACCATGATGCTCACCCTCTTGGGTTGCGGCGTGGTGGCCAACGTTGCGCTGAAGGGCACTAAGGGCAACGCCGGTGGGTTCCACCTGGTGAACTGGGGCTGGGGTCTTGCGGTCATGGCCGGCGTGTTTGTCGCTGCCAAGTCCGGGGCTCACCTGAACCCCGCAGTGACCCTGGGCATCGTGTCCAGCGGCGCCAAGGAGTTCGTCCCCGGCATTCCCGTTGATGCCGCATCGATCTTCACCTACTTTGGCGGGGAACTGTTGGGTGCCTTCATCGGTGCCGTGGTCTGCTGGCTGGCCTACAAGCAGCACTTCGACGAGGAGCCGCTGGCCGCCAACAAGCTGGGCGTGTTCTCCACCGGCCCGGCCATGCGAAGCTACGGCTGGAACGTTGTCACGGAAATCATCGGCACCTTCGTGCTGGTCTTCGTGATCCTGATGTTCGGCAAGAGCGCTGCCGGCCTTGGCCCGCTGCCGGTTGCCCTGTTGGTTGTGGGCATCGGCGCCTCCCTCGGCGGACCCACCGGCTACGCCATCAACCCTGCCCGTGACCTCGGCCCGCGCATCGCCCACGCCCTGCTGCCCATCAAGGGCAAGGGTTCCAGCGACTGGGCCTACTCCTGGGTGCCGATTGTTGGGCCGATCATCGGCGGCGTGCTGGGCGGCCTGATGTCCCAGTGGATTCCCATTGTGGTCAAGTAGTCCCCGCGCCAAGATTCCCTGCATCCGTTACTACAGAAAGAAACAACGATGTCTCAATATGTAATCGCCATTGACCAGGGCACCACCAGCACCCGCGCCATCGTGTTCGACCACAGCGGCAACATCGTCTCCTCGGGCCAGATGGAGCACGAGCAGATCTTTCCGCAGGCCGGCTGGGTGGAGCACGACCCCGCCGAGATCTGGAACAACACCCGCGAAGTGATCGCCTCGGCCCTGTCCAAGGCGAACCTGACCCGCCACGACATCGCCGCCGTCGGCATCACCAACCAGCGCGAAACCGCCGTCGTCTGGGACAAGACGACAGGCACGCCGGTCTACAACGCCATCGTGTGGCAGGACACCCGCACGCAGCCGATCGTGGATGAACTGGCCAAAGACGGTGGACCGGAGCGCTTCAAGCAGAAGGTGGGCCTGCCGCTGGCGACCTACTTCTCCGGCACCAAGATCAAGTGGATCCTGGACAACGTCGAGGGCGCCCGCGCCAAGGCTGAAGCCGGCGATCTGGTCTTCGGCAACACGGACTGCTGGGTGCTCTGGAACCTGACCGGCGGGACCGACGGCGGTGTGCACGTCACCGACGTGACCAATGCCTCGCGGACCATGTTCATGGACCTCGAGACGCTGTCCTGGGACCAGGAGATCCTGGACGCTTTCGGCGTCCCGGCCTCCATGATGCCAGCCATCAAGTCCTCCTCCGAGGTCTACGGCACGGTGCACACCTCCCAACTGCTGCGCGAAGTACCCGTCGCCGGCATCCTGGGCGACCAGCAGGCGGCGACCTTCGGGCAGGCGGCGTTCGAGGCCGGGGAAGCCAAGAACACCTACGGCACGGGCTGCTTCCTGATCTTCAACACGGGCGAGGAAATCGTCCACTCGAAGAACGGGCTGCTGACCACGGTGGGCTACAAGCTCGGCGATGCGGCACCGCACTACGCGCTGGAGGGCTCGATCGCCGTCACAGGTTCACTGATCCAGTGGCTGCGTGACAACCTCGGCATGATCAGCAGCGCCCCGGAAGTCGAGACCCTCGCTGCCGCGGTCCCGGACAACGGCGGCGTGTACATTGTTCCGGCCTTCTCGGGCCTGTTTGCCCCGTACTGGCGCTCCGATGCCCGCGGCGCGATCGTCGGCCTGACCCGGTTCGTGAACAAGAACCACATCGCCCGCGCGGCGCTGGAGGCCACGGCCTTCCAAACCCGCGAGGTGCTCGACGCTGTCAACGCCGACTCCGGAGTGCCGCTGACGGAGTTGAAGGTCGACGGCGGCATGGTCGCCAACGATGCCCTGATGCAGTTCCAGGCGGACATCCTCGGGGTTCCGGTGATCCGGCCGAAGGTTGTCGAGACCACCGCGCTGGGCGCTGCCTACGCGGCCGGCCTCGCCGTCGGCTTCTGGAAGGACCTGGTCGAGTGCTCGGCCAACTGGTCCGAGGACAAGCGCTGGGAGCCGAAGATGGAGTCGGCCGAGCGGGACCGCCAGATGCGCCTCTGGAAGAAGGCCGTCACCAAATCCATGGACTGGGTCGACGACGACGTGAAGTAAGCCTTCGCACAGCCTTCACCCAACGGGAGCTCCGGTCAGCTAAGCCTGACCGGAGCCCTCCGTTTAGGCCCGGCGGCGGGGCCTTCCATTTCGCCGCGGACCAGCCGGAGACGCTAAAGTAGTTCTATGCGTGCGATCCTTCTGCTTAGCTAGCCGCCCGGCATCCCGAAGAGAACTCGGATTGCCGAGCGGCAGCCCCTCCATGTCGAGGGGCTTTTGTGTGTCTGGGGGTCCCGTCCGGTCCCCGGCGGAGAACAGCACAGGGGACAGAGGGGTCAGGGCAGAACAAGTAGCCTTGACGGTACAGACATGGCAGCACAGACATGGCGGTACCCAGGCTTGACAGAACAGAAGAGGCCAGCAGTGAGCGTTCAGCCGGAGACAGAGACCGGAACAGCAGCACCAGCCGCGACGGAAGCGCCCGAGGAGGGCGCCTACAACTTCGCGGCGATGGAAGCCAAATGGCCGCAGGTCTGGGAGGACCTCAAGGTCTTCACGCCCCTCGACGACGGGTCCAAGGAACGCCGGTACGTGCTGGACATGTTCCCGTACCCGTCCGGCGACCTCCACATGGGCCACGCCGAAGCCTTCGCCATGGGCGACGTCGTCGCGCGCTACCTGCGCCAGCAGGGCTACGACGTGCTGCACCCGATCGGCTGGGATTCCTTCGGGCTGCCGGCCGAGAACGCCGCGATCAAGCGCAATGCGCACCCCAGCGAGTGGACTTACGCCAACATCGAGACCCAGGCGGAATCCTTCAAGCGCTACGCCATCTCCGCTGACTGGTCCCGCCGCATCCACACCTCGGACCCGGAGTACTATCGCTGGACCCAGTGGCTGTTCAAGCGCTTCTATGAGCGTGGCCTGGCGTACCGCAAGAATTCGCCGGTCAACTGGTGTCCCAAGGACCAGACCGTGCTTGCCAACGAGCAGGTCGTCAACGGAGCGTGCGAGCGCTGCGGAACCCCCGTCACCAAGAAGTCCCTGAACCAGTGGTACTTCAAGATCACCGAGTACGCCGACCGGCTCCTGGACGACATGGACGAACTGCGCGGCCACTGGCCCGAGCGTGTCCTGGCGATGCAGAAGAACTGGATCGGCCGTTCCGAAGGCGCGCACGTCACCTTCGTCATCGAGGCCGACGGCGGCAAGCCCGCGGAAAACGTCACGGTCTTCACCACCCGCCCGGACACGCTGTACGGCGCCACCTTCTTCGTGGTGGCGGCCGATGCGCCGCTGGCCGTCGGGCTGGTCACGGACGAGCACGCCGCCGCCCTGGACGCGTACCGCGAGCAGGTCAAGGCCCTCTCCGAAATCGAGCGCCAGTCCACCGAGCGAGAGAAGACCGGCGTCTTCACCGGCCGCTACGCGGTCAACCCGCTGAACGGTGAGAAGCTGCCGGTCTGGGCCGCCGACTACGTCCTGGCCGACTACGGCACCGGCGCCATCATGGCCGTCCCGGCCCACGACCAGCGCGACCTCGACTTCGCCCGCACCTTTGACCTGCCGGTCCGCGCCGTGCTGGACACGGGCGAGGAAGACCCCGCAGTCAGCGGTACCGCGACCTCGGGCGAGGGGACCCTGATCAACTCCGGCGCCCTGGACGGACTGCCCAAGGCAGAAGCCATCCCGGCCGCCATTGAAATCCTGCAGCAGCAGGGCACCGGCGAGAAGTTCGTGAACTTCCGCCTGCGCGACTGGCTGCTGAGCCGCCAGCGCTTCTGGGGCACCCCGATCCCGATCATCCACTGCCCGGCCTGCGGCGAGGTCCCGGTCCCGGACGAGCAGTTGCCGGTCACGCTGCCGGCTGAGCTGCGCGGCGAGGACCTGTCCCCGAAGGGCACGTCACCGCTGGCCGCCGTCGAAAGCTGGGTCAACGTCCAGTGCCCCAACTGCCACGGGCCGGCCAAGCGGGACACGGACACGATGGACACCTTCGTGGATTCCTCCTGGTACTTCCTGCGCTTCGTCTCCCCGCAGTACACCGGGGGGCCGTTCGATCCCGAGAAGATCAACGACTGGATGCCGGTCGGTCAGTACGTCGGCGGCGTGGAGCATGCCATCCTGCACCTGCTCTACGCCCGGTTCTTCACCAAGGTCATCCACGACATGGGCATGCTTGACGCCGACGAACCCTTCAGCGCGCTGCTGAACCAGGGCCAGGTGCTCAACGGCGGCAAAGCCATGAGCAAGTCCCTCGGCAACGGCGTTGACCTCGGCGAGCAGCTGGACAAGTTCGGCGTCGACGCCGTACGCCTGACCATGATCTTCGCCTCCCCGCCGGAGGACGACGTGGACTGGGCGGACGTCTCGCCCTCGGGTTCCGCGAAGTTCCTGGCCCGGGCCTGGCGGCTCGGACAGGACGTCGCGAGCGAACCCGGCGTCGACTTCGCTACCGGTGACCGCGCCCTGCGCATCGTCACGCACCGCACCATAGCCGATGCCGAGGCACTGCTGGACCACAACAAGTTCAACGTGGTCGTGGCCAAGCTGATGGAGCTGGTCAACGCGACCCGCAAGACTATTGACGCAGGCACCGGCGCAGGCGGGGCCGACCCGGCAGTACGGGAGGCCGTGGAGGCCGTCGCGGTCATCCTGAGCCTCTTCGCGCCATACACGGCGGAGGACCTGTGGAACGTGCTGGGGCATCCCGCGTCGGTGGCCAACGCCGGCTGGCCCACCCACGACGAGGCGCTGCTCGTGCAGGACTCGGTCACCGCCGTCGTCCAGGTCCAGGGCAAGGTGCGCGACCGGCTGGAGGTATCGCCGGGCATCGGCGAGGACGAGCTGCGCGCACTGGCGCTGGCCTCGGAGAATGTGCAGCGGGCCCTCGACGGCCGGGGCATCCGCACCGTGATCGTCCGGGCGCCTAAACTGGTCAACATCGTCCCGGCCTAGCCGGGCCAGGCGAATTCAAAGCCGGCCGCCGGTGAAAGCCGGCGGCCGGTCCGCAGCAGGACCGGACAGACTTCCAGGACAGCGCAACCAGCCGGCAGGAGGCCCTTGGTGCCAGACCGCGAGCCGCCAGGCTGGCCGTGGCTGAAGGAGCGCCTCATCCGGCTCCGGCAGGCGACGCCGCCCGGCGCCGTCCCCGAGGCGGTGCCCGCCGCCGTCGTGCGCACGGCCGTGGTGACGGACTCCGCCGCCGCCTTGCCCGCCGAATGGGTGCGGGCGTGCACGGCAGACGGCCGGCTGACAGTCGTCGCCATGCCCGTCATGGTGGGAGCCGAGATCTACGGTGAGGGCGAGGATGACATTGCGGCCACGATCGCGGTCGCCCTCGCCAGCGGGATGCCCGTTAAGACCTCGCGGCCCTCGCCGGGGCAGTTCGAACAGGCCTACCTTGCGGCGCTGAAACGAGGCTTCGAGTCCGTCGTATCGATCCATATTTCCGGAGAGCTCTCCGGCACCGCAGACTCCGCCCGCCTCGCTGCGGACCGCGTCGGCATCCCGGTGGAGGTGGTGGACTCACGCACCGTGGGAATGGCGCAGGGCATGGGGGTGCAGAGCGCCGTCGTCGCCGCGGCTGACGGCAGGAACGCCCAGGAGGTCAGGGCCTTCGCCGAGGAACGGCTGGCCCGCGCCAGGGTCTATTTCTATGTCCCGAGCCTGGAGCAACTCCGCCGCGGCGGCCGGATCGGCGCGGCCGCCTCGCTCTGGGGCACCATGTTTTCCATCAAACCGATCCTGGCGGTCGAGGACGGAAAGATCGTTCCGCTGGAACGCGTCCGGTCCGCGGCGAAGGCGATTGCCCGGCTTGAGGAAATCGTCGCCGCCGATGCCTTGTCCCGGCCGGATGGCCAGGCGCGGCTCGCCGTCCACCATTTCGGCAACCCGGCAGAAGCGGACCAGCTTGCGTCACGGCTTGCGGTCCTGTTGCCCGATACCCCGCCGGCGCAGATCAGCGCCCTTCCGGCCGTGCTGGCGGCGCACGCCGGTCTCGGCGTGCTGGCGGTGATCGTGGGGGAAAGCAGCACACCGCTCGACGGCGGTTCGCTCGCCAAGGAGCCTGCCGGCGGCGCTTGCGGACCAACCGAAGGGGCCGCCGCGGGGGAGTAGAACGGCGGAATAGTGGCTGAATCGGAGCGCTGGTAGTACAGTCTCCCCACCGGCACAGGAGGCCCCCATGGCAATGCAAGTTCACCACGTCGCACAACTCGACAGGGACGTCGCCGAAGAGGTGACCAAATGGCTGAAATACCTCAAGGGCCAGGTGACCAGCGTCCAGTTCCTCACGACCACGGTGCCCGACCCCGCGGCCCCCGGGAAATGGCGGGTGCAATACGAGGCCTACATCACTTACCAGCAGTAGCCGCTAGGGAAAGAGCGTATAGCCTGGTTGCGGGCCCGAGCCGTACACCCAGCGGGTACCGGCCGCCTGTTGGCCGCTGCCCGCTTCATACCACCACAGCACCTTGACGTTGCAGCGGTAGGTGACGGTGACGTTGGCGAGCGCCCCTTCGGGCGGAACCGAACTGATCGACGTGGCGGCGGTTTTCGTGTTCCAAATGAAGTTCTGCTCCGCGCGCATGCCCGCGGCACCGTTCACCGACACATGCGAAATTCCGTAGACGCCGTCTTCAGGACAGTAGAGTCCGGAAACCGAAAAGCGAACTGTCTGGGTGGAGTCCGCCTCTGCCGGCGGGGCCATCAAAGCGGCGCTCACCAGCGCAACCACTGCGGATGGCAGAAGGAATTTCTTCATGGCGTACCAGCTCTCGACGCCTGGCAGGGACGGCCAGGCGAATAGCTTTGCCCCCAGCCGGCAAGGTCTTTCCCCGATTCAGGATCCAGACATTACCCTTCCGCGGCCGGGGATTTAAGCGTAGGGATTACGTATCGGGTCCTGCCCACTACTTGTTTCCACATAGGCCGGACCGGGGGTGTACGCGTGCTCCGGCCCTTCCTAGGGTGGGCCCTATGTCACGCCGGAACCCGGGAGCTGAATCCGCCATGGGCGTCAGGGCTGCCCGGGACCGTTTGTCGGCAACCCTGGGCCGGTCAGCAGACGGGGGCATGGGCGGCGGCCTGCTCGAATTGCCCTTGTCCGCCGTGGAAGCCGGGTCCCCAGTTGGAGACGACGGCGGTGGCTGCCGGGGCGGCAGGCGACCGATGTCCGCCAGGCTGAGGGGCCGGACCGGGCTGCGGGCCGCCGTCCTGGTCGCAGTCCTTGCCGCGGTCCTGGGCGGCTGGTTCTGGTGGCGCGTCGCCACCGGCACGCCGGAAGGGATCCCGCTCAGTGAGGTGTCCCCGGCATCCGGTCAACGGCCTTCAGCGGGCGGCGGGGACGCGGATGCCCCGTCCGGTGCAGGCAGCGCTGCCGGGCAGATCATCGTGCACATTGCCGGCGCAGTGGCCAAGCCCGGAGTGGTGGAGCTTCCGCAGGGGAGCCGGCTGCACGAAGCCATCGACGCGGCGGGCGGCAGCACAGCCGCCGCGGATCCGGACCGGCTCAACCTGGCCGCCGTGTTGGAGGACGGCCAGAAAGTCCTTGTTCCGGTGCGGGGGGATCCGGCGGAGCCTGGGCCGGGGGAGGCCGGCGGGGAATCCGGAAGCGGGGCGGGGGAAAGCGGCTCCCGCGCTCCGGGCGGAAAGATCGACCTGAATACCGCGGGTGTCGAGGAGCTGGGGACCCTTCCACGAGTCGGGCCGGTCCTGGCCCAGCGCATCGTGGACTGGCGCAAGCAGCACGGCCGGTTCAAGACGGTGCACGAGTTGGACGCGGTGGAGGGAGTGGGGCCCAAGATGCTCGAGGCCCTTCTTCCCCTGGTCCGGGTCTGAAATCGAAGGGCCCGGGATGGCACAGCCGAGCCGCTGGCAACGGTACGTTGAGGCAGCCGTAAGCGAACCCCGGACAGGGTCCCGGGAGGCGGCAGCTCCCGCGGGTGCATCGTCCAGGCGGCCCGGGGCGGGGCGGGAGGCGCCGGGGCAGGAGGCGCCGCCTGGCCGCTGGGCGGAGGCCAGGGCCCGGCTCCTGGCCCGGCTGATTCCGGAGCCTGCCGCAGCGGCCCCGTCCGAGGGGCGTCCGCGCCGGACGGACCTCCGGCTGGTTCCCCCGGCGTTGCTGGTCTGGGCTGCGGCCGTCGCCGGAAGCTGGCTTGCCCCGGTCCCGCTGGCGGCGTTATGCCTGATCCTGACGGCGTCAGCGGGAGTGATCCTGGCCAGGGTAAGCGCGCGCGGGCGGACAAAGGCCAGGCGCGGGAGCGGGACCAACCCCGGGACCAGCCCGGGCGCCGTCCCTGGGGCCCGGCGTCAGAGAGCGGCCGGGCGGGGCCACGTATCAGGCCGGCCCGCACCACGGAGCTTTCTGACGACCCTTGCCATTGCCATGCTGCTCGCCGCCGCAGCAGGCGCCCACTCCGCCGTCGCGGCGTCCCTGCGCCAGGACGGAGCCGTTGCGGAGGCCGGCGCCGCGCATGCGGCCGTCGTGGCGGAACTTCAGATCGCGGGCCATCCGCGGCAGCTCAGGGTGCCGGGACGATCCGGCCTCGCCGACCGGTGGGCAGTCCCGGCGACGCTGCTCGTCATGTATTCGGCGGGTCAGAGGGTTGATTCCGAGGCCAGCCTCCTCGTGCTGGGGGGCAAGGACTGGGAACACCTTGTCCCGGGCCAGCGCCTGCGCGCCACCGGAAGGCTGAAGGCTGCCGAGCCTGGGCAGACGGATGCCGGAATCCTGTCAGCATCATCCGTGCCGGTAACACTCGGTGCCCCCGATGGCTGGCAGGAGGGACCCGGCATGCTCCGGCGGAGTTTCACTGCCGCCGCGGCCACGCTGGGCGGAGATGCCCGTGGCCTCCTGCCCGGGATGGTCACCGGGGATACCAGCAGGCTGGACGCAGGGCTGGACGGCGCCATGAAAACCGTCGGGATGACCCACCTGACCGCCGTCAGCGGAGCCAACTGCAGCCTGATCCTCGGAACATTGTTGCTGGCGGCGCGCAGCCTGCGGCTTCCCCGGCGCGCGGCTGCGGCGGTCTCCCTGGCCGGGCTGGGGATGTTCGTGCTGATGGTCGGTCCGGACGCCAGCGTGCTGCGGGCCGCCCTCATGGGGGCCATCGGCCTGACATCCCTGGCATTCGGCCGGGCAGGGCGCGGCCTGAGCTTCCTCTGCCTTGCGGTGATCGGCCTGCTGCTCACGGATCCGGGCCTGGCCACTCGCTTCGGATTCATCCTCTCCGTGCTGGCCACCCTGGGAATCGTCGTGGCCGGGCGGCGCATCATGGACTGGCTGCCGCCCGCGGTGCCACGATGGGTGGCTGCCGGACTGGCCGTGCCCCTGTCCGCGCAGGTCTTTTGTGGGCCGGTGATCGTGCTGCTGCAGCCCCAGTTCTCCGCCTACGCGCTGCCGGCCAATGTCGCGGCAGCCGCCCTGGTACCCCCGGTCACACTGCTCGGCACCGCGGCCGTCCCGCTCGTGCAGCTGGTGCCTCCTCTCGCGGCGGCACTGATGGCGGTTGCGGGTGCCTTTGCCGGCGGCGTGGCCGGTGTCGCACGCTTCTTCACCGCCCTCCCGGGGGCCGTGCTGCCATGGCCGGAAGGCCTCTTCGGCCTCACAACGATGGCCTTGTTCTCCGTCGCCTCGCTTGCGACGCTCTGGTTCGCCCTGCACCGCGCCGCGGCCGTACGGCTCGCCGTTGCGGCGCACTCCTGGGCTGTGGCCTGCCTCGACCTGTCCTTGGCCGTCCGGCGCGGCCGGCATGGCCAACGCGGCCTGGCCGTCCGGCATGGGCGGCACGGCTTGGTGGACCGGCACGGCTTGGTGGACCGGTCCGGGCGTGGCACGCTTAGACTCTGCAAACCAACTTCCGGGAGGAATCTTCAGTGGCTGCTGCCCAGACCCAACGCACCAGGACTTCCGCGCCGAGGACCGCCACCTGGCGTGACGTGACCCCGGCCGCCGTGGTGCTGGTTGGGGGGCCGGAGGACTACCTGGGCAGCCGGGCGATGGACCGCATCCGCTCTCAGGTCCGCGCGGCAGAGCCCGACGTCGAGGTGACCCGGCTCAACGCCGGGAGCTACGAACCTGGCTCGCTGGCCATGAACGTGAGCCCCTCCCTCTTCGGCGAGCACAAGCTCATCGAGGTCGAAGGGCTGGAGGCCATGAACGACGCCTTCCTGGCCGATGCCCTGAAGTATCTTGCGCGGCCGGAGCCGGACGCCGTCCTGGTCCTCCGCCACGGCGGGGGAGTCCGCGGCAAGAAACTGCTGGACGCCGTCAAGGCCGGCGGCTGGCCCGTGGTCGACTGCCAGCCGCTGAAGAAAGACGCCGACAAGATTGCCTTCGTTGCAGCCGAATTCAAGGCGGCGTCCAGACGCATCGATCCGGACGCCATGCACGCGCTGGTCAACGCCGTCGGCGCCCACCTTGCCGAACTCGCGGCCGCCTGCAGCCAGCTGATCGCCGACGCCACCACCGGAGTCGACGCCGCCATGGTGGACCGGTATTACGGTGGGCGGGTGGAAGCCAGCGCCTTCAAGGTCGCCGATGCGGCGATGGCCGGCAACGCGCCCCTTGCACTGTCCACCCTCCGCCACGCCCTCGACACCGGGGCAGACCCGGTTCCGATCGTGGCGGCGCTGGCCTCGAAGCTGCGCTCCCTGGCCAAGGTGGCCGGAGCGCAGGGCTCCTCTTCACAGATCGCCAAGCAGCTGGGCCTGCAGCCGTGGCTCGTGGAGCAGGCCCAGCGGGACGTCCGGCGCTGGACTCCCGAGGGGCTGGTCCGGTCCATCCAGGTGACCGCCGAGGCCGACGCGCAGGTGAAGGGACTCTCCCGGGATCCGGTCTACGCCGTGGAACACGCCGTGACGGTGATCGCGGGCTCGGTCCGCCGCTGACACGGGGCATACCCGCTGACACGGGGCCTACCCGGAGGTGGCCCCGGCCTCGGGGCTGCCAGGCTGCGGCTCACAGTGGACGTTAAACCGGAAGTGGCCGGCACCCAGGGGTGCCGGCCACAATCATCAGTTCAGATGAACTGGAAACCTTTAGAGCGCGTTGACCTTTTTGGAGATCGCGGACTTGCGGTTTGCGGCGTTGTTCTTGTGAAGAACACCCTTGCTGACAGCCTTGTCCAGCTTGCGGCTGGCAGAAAGCAGAGCAGCAGCCGCGGCATCCTTGTCGGTGGACTCAACGGCGGTGTTGACGGCGCGGATGGCCGTCTTCAGCTCGGACTTGACTGCGTTGTTGCGCAGGCGGGCCTTCTCGTTGGTGAGGATGCGCTTCTTCTGGGACTTAATATTAGCCACGTGTGAACTCTCTTTTTCAATGCGGAAAATGGTCTAGAGGGCTTTCAGATTGGCCATTGACTGAGCGGCGTGGGGATACCTATGGCGACCAACCATCTGTGGCCGTCGACCTGCACGGACACACAGCTGTCAATAATAGCAGAGACGCCATGACCGTGGCGATCAGTCGCCGCTCCGGCGCGGCGGACTGCAGGGCCGGAGCGGCGGCTAAGTCCAGCCGTGCCGCCCGCGCAGTGCCGAGGCAATGATGCTGAACCGGCCGGCGTCGAGGATGGCCCCTTCACGCCGGACATCCTCCGGGCTGATCTGCAGGACCCGGTCCAGCTTCGCTTCGCTGGGACGAGACAGCCGGTCCCAGGGGCCCGTGCCGATGTCCACATAGTCCCCGGACCGGCGGGAGCCGCCGTCGTGGTCCTTGCTGGTCAGCATCAGGCCCAGCAGGTAGCGGCCCCTGCTGCCCACCAGCAGGACCGGCCGGTCCTTGCCCTGGGAATGGTCCTCTTCGAAAGGCACCCAGGTCCAGACGATCTCGCCCGGTTCGGGAAGGCCGTTGGGGGAGGGTCCGTACCGGACGGCCGCGGTCCCGCGGAAGTCTCCCGGATACTTTCCGGCCAGTCCGACGGCGGCGCCGCCTGCGCCACGTACCTGGTTCTTCCGGCCGCCGGGCCCGGCGGCCGCCTGCCCGGGCCTCTTCCCCGCGGGCCTGCGGGACGGAGCCGGGGCTGCACTGCCGAGCCTGTCGAGGAAGCGGAGCGCGCCGCGGACTGCATTGCCGATCGAGCGTAGGTTCAGGGCCATGGGGAAACCATACCGGCAGTGCGCCGCCGGATCCGATCGGAATGCACTCCCATGGGCCCGGACGTGGGAGACTGGTAAATCAGATATGCGGCGTGCCGCTGGATGGCCGAACGCCGTCCGCGCCGAGCCGTCAAATGCCAACAGTAAGGACCCTGCGTGTCTCCCATGGCCCGCACCGCCCCGGTGCCTGCCGCAACAGATCCGGCCATCATCCGGAACTTCTGCATCATTGCGCACATTGACCACGGCAAATCCACCCTGGCCGACCGGATGCTCCAGTACACCGGAGTCGTCCAGTCCCGTGACATGAAGGCCCAGTACCTGGACCGCATGGACATCGAGCGTGAACGCGGCATCACCATCAAGTCCCAGGCCGTCCGCATGCCCTGGGAGCTCGACGGCACCAGCTACGCCCTGAACATGATCGACACCCCGGGACACGTTGACTTCACCTATGAGGTTTCCCGCTCGCTGGCAGCCTGCGAAGGCGCGGTCCTGCTCGTTGACGCGGCGCAGGGCATCGAGGCCCAGACCCTCGCCAACCTCTACCTGGCGATGGAAAACAACCTCACCATCATCCCCGTCCTGAACAAGATCGACCTCCCCGCGGCCCAGCCCGAGAAGTACGCCGCCGAACTGGCCAGCCTGATCGGCGGCGACCCCGAGGACGTGCTGCGCGTCTCCGGCAAGACCGGCGCCGGCGTCGAACTGCTGCTGGACAAGATCGTCCGCGACCTTCCCGCCCCCACCGGCGATCCGGATGCCCCAGCCCGGGCCATGATCTTCGACTCGGTCTATGACACCTACCGCGGCGTCGTCACCTACGTCCGTGTGGTGGACGGCATGCTGCACCCCCGCGAACGCATCCAGATGATGTCCACCCGCGCTACCCACGAACTCCTCGAGATCGGCGTCAGCTCACCCGAACCCACCCCCTCCAAAGGCCTCGGCGTCGGCGAGGTGGGCTACCTCATCACCGGGGTGAAGGACGTCCGGCAGTCCAAGGTGGGCGACACCGTCACCAACCTGGCCAAGCCGGCCACCCAGTCCCTCCCCGGCTATGCGGATGCCAAGCCGATGGTCTTCTCCGGCCTGTATCCGCTGGACGGTACGGACTATCCCGTGCTCCGCGATGCGCTCGAGAAGCTGATGCTCAACGATGCCGCGCTCGTGTACGAGCCGGAGACGTCCGCCGCGCTGGGATTCGGGTTCCGGGTGGGATTCCTGGGCCTGCTGCACCTGGAAATCACCCGTGAGCGGCTCGAGCGCGAATACAACCTGGACCTGATTTCCACCGCCCCCAACGTGGAATACGAGGTGACCCTCGAGGACAAGAAGGTCATCCACGTCACGAACCCCAGCGAGTACCCCAGCGGCAAGATCGCTGAAGTCCGCGAGCCGATGGTGTCCGCCACCATCCTGGCGCCCAACGAGTATGTCGGCGCGATCATGGAGCTGTGCCAGAGCCGGCGCGGCATCATGGGCGGCATGGACTATCTCTCCGAGGACCGGGTGGAAATCCGGTACCGCCTCCCGCTGGCCGAAATCGTCTTCGATTTCTTTGACATCCTCAAGTCCAAGACCCGCGGCTACGGCTCGCTGGACTGGAAGGCCGACGGCGACCAGGTCGCCGATCTGGTCAAGGTGGACATCATGCTCCAGGGCGAACAGGTGGACGCCTTCTCCGCCATCACGCACCGTGACAAGGCCTACGCCTACGGTGTGATGATGACCGGCAAGCTGCGCGAACTCATTCCGCGGCAGCAGTTCGAGGTGCCCATCCAGGCCGCCATCGGATCGAGGATCATTGCCCGCGAAAGCATCCGGGCCATCCGCAAGGACGTCCTGGCTAAGTGCTACGGCGGTGACATCACCCGAAAGCGCAAGCTGCTGGAGAAGCAGAAGGAAGGCAAGAAGCGCATGAAGATGGTGGGCCGCGTCGAGGTGCCCCAGGAAGCCTTCATCGCCGCCCTCACAACGGACGAATCCAAGGACAAGGCCAAGAAGTAGCCATGCCGAGCGTTCTTCCCCTGGGCGACCCGGCGCCGTCGGACGGGCTGCTGCCCGCCCAGGCGGTGGAGGGCGCCACCGGGCGGGCCTTCGGGCTCTACGTCCACATCCCGTTCTGCGCCGTCCGCTGCGGGTACTGTGATTTCAACACGTACACGGCCACCGAACTGGGCGGCGGGGCATCCCAGGACGCCTACGCCACCACAGCCATCGCGGAGGTGGACTTCGCCGCCCGGGCGTTGCAGGGCTCCGGCCTGCCGGAACGGCCCCTCGGGACCGTGTTCTTCGGCGGGGGAACGCCGACACTGCTGCCGGCCGGGGACCTGGCCCGTATCCTGGCAGCCGCCGTCGCGGCGTGGGGCCTGCAGCCCGGCGCCGAGGTCACCACGGAAGCGAACCCGGATTCTGTCACGCCCGAATCGCTGCAGCTGCTCGCCGACGCCGGCTTCACGCGCGTCTCCTTCGGCATGCAGTCCGCCGTTCCGCATGTCCTGAAGGTCCTCGACCGCACCCATACCCCGAGCCGGGTTCCCCGGGCGGTGCAGTGGGCCAGGGACGCCGGCCTCGCCGTCAGCCTGGACCTGATCTACGGCACCCCGGGGGAGTCCCTGGCCGACTGGCGCTGCTCGCTGGAGACCGCGCTGTCCTACGGTCCGGACCACATCAGCGCCTACGCGCTGATCGTCGAGGACGGCACCAAGCTCGCCGCCCGGATCCGCCGCGGCGAAGTGCCCGGAATCGACGACGACGACCACGCCGCCAAGTACGAACTTGCCGACGAACTGATCACCGCCGCCGGCCTGGGCTGGTACGAGGTCAGCAACTGGTCCCGCACGCCGGAGCAGGCCTGCCGGCACAACCTCGCCTACTGGCGCGGGGACGACTGGTGGGGGATCGGTCCGGGCGCGCACTCACACGTCGGCGGTGTCCGCTGGTGGAACGTCAAGCACCCCACCGCATATGCGGGACGGCTCGGTTCAGGCGTGTCGCCCGCCGCCGGACGGGAAACGCTCGACGCCGAAACCCGCAACGTGGAGCGCGTTATGCTCGAGGCCCGGCTCAACTCGGGGCTGGAGACCGCAGGGCTGGGGGATACCGGACGCCATGCCGTCGCCGGGCTCATCGCCGACGGCCTCGTGGACCCGGCCGTGGCTTTCAAGGGCCGCCTGGTCCTCACGCTCAAGGGCAGGCTCCTCGCCGACGCCGTCGTCCGCAGGCTCCTGCCGGACTGACCCGGCCGGCCGGCGGCACGCCTGGGGAACAGCGCCCCCGGGGAGTTGGCGGCGGCCCTACTTGATCCAGCGCAGGTTGAACTCGTAGCGGTGCGGCTGGCCACGGTTGACGTGGATGCCCGCCGCGACGGAGAAACACGTGACCGCAATCCAGATCACGGTGGCCAGGACCGCGAAGAGGTTGCCCACCACCGGCAGGAACACCAGGATGTTCGCCAGCACCGCGGCAATCGTGGGCGGAAGCGTGAAGTTGAGCGCTTCCTTGGACTCCTGGGCCGTGAACGGGCCGCGGTCCTTGAAAATCAGATAGATCAGCAACGACGGTACACAGCCAAGGATTCCGCCAAAGTGCGCCAGGGTGGCCCACTGCCGGTCCTCGTTTGCCGTCAGCGGCAGCGCATTTGCGGGAACGCCATGGTACGGGGGCTGGCCATGGCCGGCCTGGTGGCCCGTGTGTTCGCGTGCGTCATCTGCCACGGTTACATCCTTCGGATTGCGGTGGTGCGTTGGTGCCTGGGAGAGCCGGGCCCCGCATGGAGCCGCCGTACCAAGAATACTTGCCTGGGCGTGAAAAGTGGATCGGGCCCGGCCGTGATGGTGCGCCGGGCGGAATGCCTAGGGCACGGTGAGGAAGTCGATGACCTCCTCCACCCGGCCCAGCAGGGAAGGTTCGAGGTCGGCGTAGCTGCGGACAGCGCCGAGGAGCTTCTGCCAGCCCAGCCCGATGTCCTCCTTGGTGCTGTGCGGCCAGCCGAAGGCCGTCAGGATGCCGGTCTTCCAGTCCATCCCGCGCGGGATCACCGGCCACTGCTCAATGCCCAGGACTGCGGGGCGGATGGCCTGCCAGACGTCCACATAGGGGTGGCCCACGATCAGCACGTTCCCTGCGGCGCCAGGGGAGGCCATGACCGCGGCCGCAATCCTGGATTCCTTGGAATCCGGCACAAGGTGGTCCACCAGCACCCCGAGCCGCCGGCCCGGGCCCGGGCGGAAGGCCGCCACGGCGCCGGCGAGGTCATCAATGCCGTGCAGCGGCTCGACCACAATGCCTTCCACCCGGAGGTCGTCGCCCCAGACCCTTTCGACGAGTTCGGCGTCGTGTTTGCCTTCCACCCAGATCCGGCTGGCCTTCGCCACCTGGGCGCGCTGGCCCTCAACCCGGACCGATCCCGAGGCAGTGCGGGTGGGAGCGGGGGCCGGGTTCTTCCGGGGTGCCGGGGGCATCAGGCGGATGGGCTGGCCGTCCAGCAGGAAACCGAAACCCAGCTGGAAGGACCGGGACTTGCCCCGGCGGTCCTCGAGGGCCACGACATGCATCCCGCCGGACTTCTCGACGCGCGTGACCGCGCCGACCCAGCCGGTCTGCACTTCCTCGAGCACCATGTCCCGTTCCACCGGAACCTCGGGGAGTTGCGTCTTGGCGGGAGCGGACAGGTCCTGGGGTCCCCAGTTCTGGTACGACATCTCTTACACACTGCTTTGCACTCGGAATGTACGGCGGTCAGGGAAACGATCGAGGGGCGGCCGGGCTGTGCCCGGAAACAGCTACGCCCGGAAACACCAGCCCGGGAGTAACGCCCGGAGCGAATCCAATGCTAACAACGCGGCGACTCATATTAGACTGGTTAGCACTTAGGTATGTCGAGTGCTAACCGCGGGCCGCTTTTACCGGCAGGCGGCGGGCGGCACCGCATGCGGGAAAGCCGATTGGAGGTGGAGCGTGAGCGAACCGCGCAAACTCGAAGTGCTGCGCGCCATCGTGGAGGACTACGTCCATTCCCGCGAGCCCGTTGGCTCCAAGGCACTCGTTGAACGGCACCACCTCGGCGTGTCCAGCGCCACCATCCGCAACGACATGGCCGCCTTGGAAGACGAGGGACTGATCACGGCCCCGCACACCAGTGCCGGACGGATCCCCACGGACAAGGGCTACCGGCTCTTCGTGGACCAGATTTCGGCGGTCAAGCGGCTTTCCCCCGCGGAACGCCGTGCGATCCAGGCGTTGCTGGAGGGCTCGGACGACCTCGACGACGTGCTGGACCGGACCGTCCGGCTGCTCGCGCAGCTGACCAACCAGGTCGCCGTCGTGCAGTATCCGCATCTGAGCCGCGCCCGCGTGCGGCATATCGAATTTGTGCTGCTCGCGCCCCGGAAGGTGCTGGCCGTGCTGATTGCGGATACCGGCAAGGTGGAACAGCGCATCATCGACATCGGCCGGGACCTGCCCGACGACGCCCTCGCGGAGCTGCGGAACCAGTTCCTCGGCAGCCTGTCCGGCACCCCGCTGAACCTGCTGCCGCAGAACCTGCAGGCCGTCGTCGCGAGCTGCCAGCCGGTCCGGCGCGCCGCGGCCCAGTCGCTGGCCCGCGGCCTCGAAGCCCTTGCCGCCAGCAGCCGCGAAGAGCGCATGGTGATGGCCGGGACGGCGAACCTTGCCCGTTCCAACGTTGATTTCCCGCTGAGCATCGGCCCGGTGCTCGAAGCGCTGGAAGAGCAGGTGGTCATGCTCCGCCTGCTCAGCGAGATGGCCGAGGACCCGCGCGGCGTGACGGTGAGCATCGGACGGGAAAACCCGTATGACGGGCTGGCCGAGGCCTCCGTGGTCGCGACGGGTTACGGCCCGGATGCCACGGCCAAGGTCGGCGTGCTGGGCCCCACGCGGATGGACTATCCAACCACCATGGCGGCCGTCCGTGCGGTGGCCCGCTACCTTTCGAGGATCCTCGGACCCTGAAGAACCGGCCCTGAAGCGCCGGGACGGCTCAGCCGGCAGCGCCGCGGGCCGTCGCACACTGGACTTTTTGCCCCTTACCGGCAGTACAACACCGGCAGTACAACGAGGAAGAGAAACGAACTTTGAGCAGCCATTACGACGTTCTTGGAGTCTCCCGCGAAGCGACGGGGGAAGAGATCAAAAAGGCTTACCGCAAGCTGGCACGGAACCTGCACCCGGACGTGAACCCCGGGGATGATGCCTCTGACCGTTTCAAGGCGGTCACGCACGCCTACGAGGTGCTGTCCGATCCGCAGAAACGCCGGATCTACGACACCACCGGCAATGAAAACGGCACCGACAACGGCTTCGGCGGCGGCAGCTACTCCGGCCAGGGCTTCGCCTTCCAGGACATCTTCGAGACCTTCTTCGGCGCCGGCGGCCAGTCCGGCCCGGCGTCCAGGGTCCGCCGCGGCCAGGACGCCCTGATCAGCGTGCGGATCGACCTGCGTGACGCCGTGTTCGGCGTCAACAAGAAGCTCGAAGTCGACACCGCCGTCACCTGCCCCACCTGCGAAGGCTCCTGCTGCCGCGATGGCAGCCACCCGGAACGCTGCGACATCTGCGGCGGCAGCGGCCAGGTCCAGCGAGCCGTCCGCTCCATCCTCGGCCAGGTCATGACCACCGCCCCCTGCGGCACCTGCGAGGGCTTCGGCACGGTCATCAAGGATCCCTGCAACGAGTGCAGCGGCCAGGGCCGGATCCGCAGCCGCCGTTCCCTGACCGTCAAGGTTCCGGCCGGCGTCGCCACCGGAACGCGCATCCAGCTTTCGGGTCAGGGCGAGGCGGGCCCCGCCGGCGGCCCCGCCGGCGACCTCTACGTGGAGATCCGGGTCAACAACGACGCCACCTACGTCCGCGAGGGCGATGACCTGCACGCCAGCCTCAACATTCCGATGACGGCCGCCGCCCTCGGCACCGAGCTCAGCCTCGACACCTTCGACGGTCCGCAGGAGATTGATGTCAAGGCTGGTACCCAGTCCGGCGAGGTCATCACCCTGCGCGGACTCGGCGTCACCCACCTGCGCGGCTACGGCCGCGGAGACCTCAAGGTCCACCTCCAGGTGGATACCCCGGCCAAGCTCGACGGCGCCCAGGAAGACCTGCTCCGGCAGCTCGCCAAGCTGCGCGGCGAACAGTTCACCGAGGGCAAGCTCGCCGCCAGCGGCGGCGTGTTCGCCAAGCTCCGGGACCGGCTCGGGAACCTGTAGCGGTGAGCAACCCGGTCTTCTTCACCGCCCCAGGGACCCTCGATGCGCAGGTCCCCGGTTCGACCTTCCGCCTGGAGGGAGCCGAGGCCCGCCACGCGGTCACCGTAAAGCGTCTCGCCGTCGGTGAGACTGTGGACGTCGCCGACGGCGCGGGCAAGCGGCTCACCGGCACCGTGACCGCCGCCGCACCCGGCGCGTTGACCGTGGAGTGCGCGGACCTCGCCGTGGAACCCCGGCCTGATGTCCGGCTGGTCCTCGTGCAGGCCCTCGCCAAGGGCGACCGCGACGAGCTCGCGGCCGAGACCGCCACCGAGCTGGGCATCGACGCGGTCGTCCCCTGGCAGGCGGAGCGTTCCATCGTCCGGTGGAAGGCCGAGCGGGCCGTGAAGGCCCACGCCAAATGGCAGTCGGTCGTCACGGCTGCTGCGAAACAGGCGCGGCGGGCCTGGATCCCGGAGGTGCGGGCCGCCGTCGACGGCCCCGGCCTGCAGGCGGCCGTGGCCGCCGCGGACCTCGCGGTCATCCTGCACGAAGATGCCGTACGGCCCCTGCGCCAGGTGCTCGAGGCCTGGGCGGACGGTCCGGGGTCCGACGGCGGCAACCCCGCCGGGCTGCCACGGGAAGTCCTGCTGATTGTGGGCCCGGAAGGTGGCATCAGCCCGCGGGAGGTGACGCGGCTGTGCGACGCCGGTGCCGTCACGGCGTTACTGGGCCACCACGTGCTGCGCTCATCCACCGCCGGACCCGCCGCGACCGTGCTGGCGAGCGATATCCTGGGCCGCTGGTAGCGGGGCCGGGCGGTTCCTGACGGCTACTTGACGGTGAAACCGCGGGTGTCGACATTGAGATCCTGGGCCGGGTTCCCCGCTTCGAGCTGGGACACGCGGACCTCGTAGTTTCCCGGGCCGAGGCTCGCCGAGATGTTGAACACGCCAGACTGGGCGGTGTCGCTGGCTGCGGCGGCGGTGCCGTTCAGATAGGGGGCCTTCACACTGCCATCGACCCGCAGGATCTCCCAGCGCAGTTTCCCGCCCGGAACGGTGCTCCGGCCGGTGATCCTGACGGTGCCGTCGTCCACCGACGTCCCTTCCTGGGGATCAATGATCCACACGGGAGCGACCATCCCCACGCCCCGGGAGGTCGGCGAGCCCAGCCGGACATGGTTGAAGGCGACGTAGTCGGTGTGCCCGTCAACGAGCACCACCACCTGTATCTGCTGCCCCGAGTCGATAAGTCCTGCGCTGGCCGCGGCCGCAGTGGCGGTGTAGACAAGCTGCTGGACGGCGTGCTCGGCCATCGCCGCATCCACATTGGAGTTGAAGGCGTCAGCGGACACGTCCACGGTAATCACATTCTTGCCGGAAATGGAGGTGGCCAGTTTCTTCGGGTTCTGCCACGGCGTGAAGTAGTCCGGGTCGAGCGGTTTCTGGGACATCATCACCTTCAGGGCCCGCGTGACGGGGTTCTCCTGTTCGGGCACATCACGGAACTCGCGGTAGAGGAATACGTTGTCATTGCTCCGGCCAATCCAGTAGACCGGGGCTTTGTTGGAGGCCTGGGTGGTTTCCAGCGGTGCGCTGGTGGTCGGTGCGCCGGCGGATGCCGAGGCGGGAATGAGTTCGGACGGGCTGCCGGAGTTCGTGATGCCGCCCTGCGGCGTCGCCACGCAGCCGGACAGCACAAGGGTGGCAGGCAGCATCAGCGCCAGCGCGACGCCGCGGACGCGGCCCGCAACTGACTGATCAACTCCACGCTGCCTGATGCCATTGTCCCTTCGCGTACAGCCGCGGTCAGCGGCGATGATCCGTTTCCAGCCGTCGAAGACGGCCCGCGGCCGCCCGTCTTTCCCTTCCGGGAGACCGGCCGGGCGGCCGTGGGGCCAGCCGGATTCCAGCATGGCATACGGACCCGGCGCGAAACCGCGGATTCGGCCGGCCGCCCGGAACTGCAACGGGAACGATATGCGGCCGATGCGAAGTTGAGACAAAGTGTCGGCCGGCACCGCCCCGCCGGCGGCTGCCCACGAGCGGATTCTTACGTCATGTTTCGGGCCGTGACGTGTTGCGTCGCTGCGCGACTGTGCGTTTCAGCCGGGGTTGCGAAGCTGCGCCCGGGGTGGTTGATTGGGGCTACAAGCGTTGTAAGGACTCGCCATGACGGAACACTCCGACCTCAGCCCGAAGAACCTCCGCCACATTCCCGGACACTTCGCCAGCGGGCTGACGGTGATCACGGCAGCAACAAAGCACGGGCCGGCGGGGTTTACCTGCCAGCCCTTCTCATCCGTGTCGTTGGAGCCGGCCCTGGTCACTTTCAGCCCGGCACGGACCTCCAGCACATGGCCGCTGCTGCGCCAGGCCGGCCGGTTCACCGTGAACATCCTCCCGGCTGAACACCAGCACCTGGCGGCGCAGTTCGCCCGTTCCGGAGCGGACAAGTTCGCCGGTGTCGGCCATTCGCCGTCGCCGCTGGGCAACCCGGTCCTGGATCTGGCGCTGGGGTGGGTCGATTGCGAACTGCACCAGGAGTACGACGGCGGCGACCACACCATTGTTGTGGCGGCCGTCCGGGCCCTGGGCGCCCGCACCGACGCCGAGCCCCTGCTCTTCTACAAGGGCAGCCATGTTGGCGTCCGGTCCCAGGCCGGGGCGCTGGAGAGCGTGGCATGACCATGCCTGGGCAGCCATCCGGCCGCGGGGGCCGCCGGATCCCGGCCGGCGTCGGGATCGCCGTGCTGGCGTAAGATGGAAGGACCCGCTGTACCCGGAACCAAACGGCACGCACCGCCGTCGGACCGGACCAGGGGGCAGACCATTTCCGAACTGGAGGGGACCAGAGGCCCGCGGGCCAACACCATGACTGAAGCAACGAACGGCAAGGCCCGGATCAGCGCCGGAGGGCGCACCGCAGGTGAATTTCCCCACTCCCTACCAGGGCTGCGGACGGAGGTGGTCCTGTTCGATGACTCCGATCAGATGGTCCAGTCCCTCGGCAGCCATGACGAAGCCTTGCGTTTCATCGAAGGGCAGTTCCCGGCCGTCGACTTCCATGTCCGCGGGAACGAGCTCTCGATCAGCGGGCCGGCCGCCGATGTGCCGCGGATCATGCGCCTGCTCAACGAAGTGCGGGCTCTCGTCGCGCGGGGGACCATCATCACTCCTGCCCTGCTGAAGCAGCTCGTGTCGATGCTCCGCAGCCAGTCGTTGCAGAACCCGGTGGACGTCCTGACCACCAACATCCTCTCCACCCGGGGCAAGACGATCCGGCCCAAGACGCTGAACCAGAAGAACTATGTGGACGCGATCGACGCCAACACCGTGATCTTCGGGATCGGCCCGGCCGGCACCGGCAAGACCTATCTCGCCATGGCCAAGGCCGTCCAGGCCCTGCAGCAGAAGGAAGTCAGCCGGATCATCCTGACGCGTCCTGCCGTCGAGGCGGGGGAACGGCTCGGCTTCCTCCCGGGAACCCTCAGCGACAAGATCGATCCCTACCTGCGCCCGCTCTATGATGCCCTGCACGAAATGATGGATCCCGAGTCCATCCCGCGGCTGATCGCTGCCGGCACCATCGAGGTCGCACCGCTGGCCTACATGCGCGGACGTACGCTCAACGATGCCTTCATCATCCTGGACGAGGCGCAGAACACCACGCCGGAGCAGATGAAGATGTTCCTCACCCGCCTGGGCTTCGGCTCCAAGATGGTGGTCACCGGTGACGTAACCCAGGTGGACCTCCCGTTCGGCACCCGCTCGGGGCTGAGGATCGTCGAGGAGATCCTGCAGGGAATCGATGACGTCAACTTCAGCGTTCTCGATGCCTCCGATGTCGTCCGGCACCGCCTGGTGGGCGACATCGTCACCGCGTACAGCATCTGGGACGAAATCCAGAGAAACCGGGTCAAACACTCCGTTGCCCGCGACAAGCGGGGAGAACACGCATGAGCATCGAGATCAACAACGAGTCCGGCATCGCCGTCGACGAAGCCCAGCTGGTGTCGCTGTCCCGGTTCATCTTCGAACGCCTCTTCATCCATCCCCAGGCGGAGCTGTCCATCCTGCTGGTGGACGAACCCGCCATGGAGAAGCTGCACCTCGAACTGATGGATGAGCCCGGCTCCACCGATGTGCTCTCGGTCCCGATGGACGAGCTGACCCCGGGCACGCCGGACAAGCCGACTCCCCAGGGCATGCTCGGCGACATCGCCATCTGCCCCCAGGTGGCCGAGGTCCAGGCCCGGAACGCCGGCCACTCCACCCAGGACGAGATGCTGCTGCTGACCACGCACGGCATTTTGCACCTGCTGGGCTTTGACCATGCCGAGCCGGAGGAGAAGGAAGAAATGTTCGGGCTGCAGCGTGAACTCCTCTCCGCCTTCACCGGCAAGGAAGCCCCTGCAGAGACGATTCAGTGACCCCACTGATCCTCGCCGGCATGGCGCTGGTGTTCCTCAGCTTTGCCGCGCTGCTTACCGCGGCCGAGTCCGCTTTCAATTTCCTTCCCCGGCATGATGCCGGACAGGCAATCCTGCACAGCCGCGGCACCGCGCTCAAACGCATCATGGCGCAGCCCGTGGCCCATATGCGTGCCCTGCGGTTCTGGCGGATCTGGTTCGAGATGGCCTCCGCCGTTGCCGTGACCGTGTTGCTGCACACCCTGCTGGACAATGCGTGGCTCGCCGGTCTCGCCGCCACCGGGATCATGGCACTGGTGGGGTTCGTGATCGTGGGAGTCTCCCCGCGGCAGCTGGGCCGGGTCCATTCCGCCGCCCTGGTCCGCTTCACCGCCCCGCTGATCCGTTCGCTCTGCGGAGTGCTGGGGCCGATCCCGGGCTGGCTGGTCAGCCTGGGCAGCACCGTGGCACCGGGTGCCCCGGCCGACAGCGAAGCGTTCTTCAGCGAAGAGGAATTCCGTGAACTCGTGGACCGCGCCACCGAGTCCGATGTGATCGAGGACAACGAGGCGGAGCTGATCCAGTCGGTCTTCGACTTCGGTGACACCCTGGTCCGCTCGGTCATGGTGCCCCGGACGGACATCCTCTGCATCGACTCGGGTTCCACGCTGCACCGGGCGATGTCGCTGTTCCTGCGATCGGGGTATTCGCGGATCCCGGTCATCGGCGAAAACACCGACCAGATCCTGGGGATTGTGTACCTCAAGGACGTGGCCGCCGTGCTGCACCGGCTGGCCCCCGGGCAGGAGCCGCCCGTCGTCGACGCGCTGGCCCGCGAGGTGCGCTACGTGCCGGACTCCAAGCCGGTCAGCGAGCTGCTGCGCGAACTGCAGAAGGAATCCACGCACGTCGCGATCGTGATCGACGAATACGGCGGCACCGCCGGACTGGTCACCCTGGAGGACCTGATCGAAGAGATCGTCGGAGAGATCGTCGACGAGTATGACACCGAAAGCGCAGAGGCGGTGTCGCTGGGGGACGGAAGTTACCGCGTCAGCGCGCGCATGAGCGTCGATGACCTCGGCGAGCTCTTCAACATGGAGCTCGACGACGACGAAGTGGACACCGTCGGCGGCCTGCTCGCCAAGACGCTCGGACGGGTGCCCATCGTCGGCAGCACCGTCCAGGTCCACGGACTGTCCCTCCGGGCCGACCGGCTGGAGGGCCGACGGAACCGCGTCAGCCACATCATTGCGGCCGCCGTTCCAAAGGAAGAAACTGACCTTGAAGACCTTCTCGACGAGGCCGTACCGAACCAACAGGGAGTCCCACGTGAGCAAGCAGAATAAGTCCGACGGCGAAGCGGCCTACGGCGGCTACCGCGCCGGCTTTTCGGTTTTGGTAGGCCGGCCCAACGCGGGCAAATCCACCCTCACCAACGCCCTCGTCGGCAAGAAGGTCGCCATCACCTCGGCCAAGCCGCAGACGACGCGCCACACCATCCGCGGGATCGTGCACCGGGAGGACGCCCAGCTGATCCTGGTGGACACCCCGGGGCTGCACCGTCCCCGCACCCTGCTGGGCAAGCGCCTGAACGACCTCGTCGCCGACACCCTCTCCGAGGTCGATGCGATCGGCTTCTGCCTGCCCGCGAACGAGAAGATCGGCCCGGGCGACAAATTCATCGCCGCGCAGCTCGCCGCCGTCGGAAACAAGCCGATCATCGCGATCGTGACGAAGGCCGACCTCGTGGACCGCCAGGCCCTGACCGAACAGCTGCTCGCCGTGGCGGCACTGGGCCGCTCGGTCCTGGGCGAGGAAGGCTGGAAGGACATCGTCCCGGTCTCCGCGACGGACGGCTTCCAGGTGGAGACCGTGGCGGACGTGCTGATCGGCTACATGCCGCCGTCGCCGCCGCTGTACCCGGACGGTGAACTGACGGATGAACCCGAGGCCGTGATGGTTGCCGAACTCATCCGCGAGGCAGCCCTCGAGGGCGTCCGCGACGAGCTGCCGCACTCCCTGGCAGTCGTCGTCGATGAGATCGTGCCCCGTGAAGGCCGGCCGGAGGACAGCCCGTTCCTGGACGTCCGGGTCAACCTGTATGTCGAACGGCCCTCGCAGAAGGCCATCATCATCGGCAAGGGCGGCGCCCGGCTCCGCGAAGTCGGCACCACCGCGCGGAAGGGCATCGAGGCGCTGCTGGGTACCCGCATCTACCTCGATCTCCACGTCAAGGTCGCCAAGGACTGGCAGCGGGACCCGAAGCAGCTCGTCAAGCTTGGTTTCTGAGCCGGGCTTCCGGCGTCCGCCGCTCCCAAGGTCCCGCCCATCGGCAGTTTCCCAGACTGGGACACTAAAATGGGCTGACTCCCGTTCGTGAAGGAAGGCTCAACAAGTGGCTCGACCCCGTAAAGACCGTGCAGGCGGAACCGGTTCCCCGGTTCGGTCACACGCCGCTGCCCGGCATACGGAGGATCCTTCCGTAGGCCCGGCGCGGCACCTGGGGGCCATGTCGCGCACTCCCGCCTGGCTGAAGATCGGCACGGCAGTCGTCTCCGTCCTGCTCGTGGGCGTCATCGCGTTCGGGGCCTACTGGGCCATCCGGCTGCAGGGGAACCTCACCACGGCGTCGCTGGGAGCCGGGAGCACCAAGACCGAGGGGTCCGTCAACGACTCGACAGACCGGATGCAGATCCTCGTCCTCGGATCGGACACCCGCGACGGGAAGAATTCCCAATACGGCACCGCGGCGGACTCCACCGGTTATGGACATTCCGATGTCATGATGCTGCTGGACATCTCTGCCGATAACAAACGCGTCAACGTCATCAGTTTCCCCCGCGACCTGCTCGTGGACATCCCGAAGTGCAAGGACCCGAAGACCAACATCGAGTACCCGGCGCAGAAGAACGTCATGATCAACGCCGCAATGTCAGAGGCTGGCATCGGCTGCGCCGTGGACACCGTCAACAAGCTCACCGGCATGGAAATCGACCACTTCATGATGGCCGACTTCAACGCAGTGAAGGAACTCTCCAACGCCGTCGGGGGCGTGGATGTCTGCATCAGCGATGCGGTGTACGACCCGGATTCGCAGCTGCGGCTCCCCAAAGGCACATCCACCGTGCAGGGTGAGCAGGCGCTGTCCTTCGTCCGCACCCGGCATGCCTTCGGCGACGGCGGGGATCTGGGGAGGATCAAGGCCCAGCAGGCCTTCCTGTCTTCGCTGACCCGGAAGATCAAGGACGACGGCACCTTGACCAACCCGGCCAGGATGCTGCAGATCGCGGACGCGGTCACCAAGAACCTCACGATCGATGACGGCCTGGCCTCCATCCCGACGCTGCTGACGGTGGGCAACCGGCTCAAGAACATCGACGTCGGCAAGGTCGCGTTCGTCGCTGTCCCGACGGTCCCGGCGGAGAGCGACCCCAACCGGCTGCAGATGGCCGAACCTGGGGCCACGCAGCTCTTCGCTGCCCTGCGCAAGAACATCGACCTGACCGATCCGACGGCGACGCCCAGCGCCTCCGCCGAACCCAGCGCCAGCGCCAGCGCAGAGCCGCAGCCCAGTACCGCCGCCCCGGCGTATGACAAGGCGTTGCAGCCCGTCACCGTGGCCAACGGTTCGGGTGTCCCGGCGCGGACCCAGGAGCTCCTGCAGGCCCTCAAGGCCGGGGGCTTCACCCGGCTCGGCCAGCTGACGGCCCCGGCCGTCGCGACGACGGCCGTCTACTACGGCGCACAGTATGCCGACGTGGCCGCCGATGTTGCAGCCCTGCTCGGGATCCCCGCGGCACGGGTTCTTCCGGCTGCCGGGGTCGCCGGCGTCCAGGTCTACCTGGGCAGTGACTTCGCGAACGGAACGCCGACCGCCGATGCTGCGCCGCAGTTGCCCGCGGATATCGTCAACCAGACGGCGGGGGACACGGTCTGCCAGCAGGCTAACCCGGCGCTGATCACGCGCTAAACCGTCCCTGCTCAGCCGTTCCGCCTGCTGAGATGACAAACGAAGGGCCGGCCATTGGTGGATTCCAAGGGCCGGCCCTTCAGTCTTCCTGCCGGTTCTTCACCAGATGCTGACGCGCTCCCCGGGCGGCATCCACATGCCGTCCTGCTCCGCGACACCGAAGGCGGCGTGGAAGGCATCGAGGTTTTTGGCGATCGCGTTCGTGCGGAACTCGTTGGGGGAGTGCGGGTCCGTGGCAAGCCGGCGGATGGCCTCCTCGCTCCGGATGACCTGCCGCCAGCCGGCGGCCCAGGAGGCGAAGAACCGCTGGACACCGGTGAGCCCGTCCAGCACGGGCGGTTCCTGCCCGCCCAGGCTGATCAGGTACGCCTTGTAGGCGATCGTCAGGCCGCCCAGATCCCCGATGTTCTCACCCAGGGTGAGTTTGCCGTTGACGTGGTGCCCCGGCGCGGCGGTGGGGGAGAGCGCATCGAACTGGGCCACGAGCTTCGAGGCCAGCGCCTCGAACGCGGTGCGGTCATCCTCGGTCCACCAGTTCCGGAGCAGGCCGTTGCCGTCGTACTGGGAGCCCTGGTCATCGAAGCCGTGGCCGATCTCGTGGCCGATCACGGCGCCGATGCCGCCGTAGTTCACGGCGTCGTCGGCCTCGGCGGTGAAGAACGGCGGCTGCAGGATGGCGGCGGGGAACACGATCTCATTGAGCAGCGGGTGGTAGTAGGCGTTCACCGTCTGCGGGGTCATCAGCCACTTTTCCCGGTCCACCGGCTTGCCCACCTCGTCGAGGTGGCGGTCGACGTCGGCGCTGTGGGCGCGCTCCACGTTGCCGAGCAGGTCGGCCGGATCGATCTGTACGGCCGAATAGTCAATCCATTTGTCCGGGTAGCCGATCTTCGCGCGGAAGGATTCGAGTTTCTTGAGCGCCTCAAGCTTCGTTTCCTCCCCCATCCACGTCAGGCCGGTGATGGATTCGCGGTACGCCTCGATCAGGTTGGCCACGAGCGACTGCATGCGGGCCTTGTGGCTCTCCGGGAAGTGCCGGGCCACGTAGATCTGGCCGACGGCCTCACCGAGGGCGGCCTCCACGACGCCGACGCCGCGCTTCCAGCGGTCCTTGTTGCGCGGGGTGCCGCTGAGGGTGGTTCCGTAGAAGGCGAAATTCGCGTCCACGAATGCCGCGGGCAGATAGGGGGCGGCGGCACCGAGGACGCGCATGGCGAGCCACTCCTGCCAGCTGGCCAGGGGTTCCGCGTCCAGCAGCGAGGCCGCCCCCGCGAAGAAGTCAGGGGTGCTGACGACGATGTCCGCGCGTTTCTCCGGGGCGATGGCGGCGGCGTCGAACCAGGTCGGGAGCAACGGGAACAGCTGTGCCGCCTCATCGGCGGATTTCAGGTTGTAGGTCTTCTGCGGATCCCGCAGCGTTACGTTGTCCCAGTGGTGCGAGGCGAGGGCGGTCTCGAGGTCCACGACGCGGCCGGCGGCGCCGTCCGGATCGGCTACCCCGGCCAGGCCGAGCATGGTCGTCACATGCTCACGGTAGGCCTGGACCACCGGTGCGAACTTCTCCACCCGGTAATAGGACTCATCGGGAAGCCCCAGCCCGCCCTGGCCGGTGTAGAGCAGGATCCGGTCGGGGTTCCCGGCATCCGGTGCGGGATAGATGTAGAAGAGGCCGGGGACGTCGGCGCGGAACAGGCGACCGGCCAGCGCGACGAGCTCGGTTATCGAAGCGGTGGCGAAAACGCCGGCGAGCCGTTCACGGATCGGGTCCAGGCCCTTGGCCTCCACCGCGGGCTCGTCCATGAAGCTGTTGTAGAGGTCCCCGATCTTCCGCTCGATGCCGGTGGCTTCCGCGCCGCGGCCGGCGGCTTCCTCGATGATCTCCTTCACGTCCTGCTCCGATCCGTCGCGCAGGGCGGTGAACGTGCCCTCCAGGGGCCGGTCATCGGGAATCGTGGTGCTCTTGAGCCAAGTGCCGTTGACGTGCTGGTACAGGTCATCCTGCGGCCGGACGCCGGCGTCGAAATTGGACAGGTCGATTCCCGAAAGTGGCACAGGTGCTCCTCTGCGAGGCAGCCTGGCAGCGGAACTGGCACCGGTGCGAGGTCTGCATGATGGACATTGCGGTCATGTGGCTCCTTCATCTTACGCACCCGTGTTACTGTGAAAAGGTGCGCGCAGAGCTCCTTCTCCTTAGCTGCCGCGGCGAGGCCTCAGACGCGATCTAGCGCAAGGCCCACCCTCGCTGCGGAGTTTGTGTTGCCCGGCCACCCTTTCAGAAAGAACCAGAGAAAAGGCCCCGATAAGTAATGCGAAACGCACAAAAGCCCTCAGGAATGCCGGTCCACCGTTACGTCCCGTTCCAGGACCTGATCACGGTTGAACTGCCGGACCGCACCTGGCCGGACAAAGTCATCACCAAGGCACCGCGCTGGTGCGCCGTGGACCTGCGTGACGGCAACCAGGCCCTGATCGACCCGATGAGCCCGGCCCGCAAGCTGAAGATGTTCAAGCTGCTGGTCCGCATGGGGTACAAGGAGATCGAGGTCGGCTTCCCCTCGGCGTCACAAACGGACTTCGACTTCGTCCGGCAGCTGATCGAAGGCGGCCACATCCCCGACGACGTCACCATCCAGGTGCTGACCCAGGCCCGTGAGCACCTGATCGAGCGGACCTATGAGTCGCTGGTCGGCGCCAAGCAGGCCATCGTGCACCTCTACAACTCGACGTCGGTCCTGCAGCGCCGTGTGGTCTTCAACCAGGACGAGGACGGCATCCTCGACATCGCCCTGCAGGGTGCCCGCCTGTGCAAGAAGTACGAGGAGACCCTCGAGGACACGCACATCACCTACGAGTACTCGCCGGAATCCTTCACCGGGACCGAACTGGCATACGCCCTGCGGGTCTGCAACGCGATCGCCGACGTGTTTGAGGCGTCCGCCGACAGCCAGGTCATCATCAACCTGCCCGCGACCGTGGAGATGGCCACCCCGAATGTGTACGCGGACTCCATCGAGTGGATGAGCCGCAACCTGCACCCCCGTGAGGGCATCATCCTGTCCCTGCACCCGCACAATGACCGCGGCACCGGCGTCGCCGCCGCCGAGCTGGGCTATCTGGCCGGGGCCGACCGGATCGAGGGCTGCCTGTTCGGCAACGGCGAGCGGACCGGCAACGTCGACCTGGTGACCCTGGGGCTGAACATGTTTGTCCAGGGCGTCGATCCCATGATCGACTTCTCCGACATCGACGAAGTCCGCCGCACCGTGGAGTACTGCAACCAGCTGCCGGTCGCGGAGCGGGCCCCCTACGGCGGAGACCTGGTCTTCACCGCCTTCTCCGGCTCGCACCAGGACGCCATCAAGAAGGGCCTGGAAGCCCTGGAGAAGGACGCCGCTGCCGTCGGCAAGGACGTCTCCGACTACCCCTGGCAGGTCCCGTACCTGCCCGTTGACCCGAAGGACCTCGGCCGCAGCTACGAGGCGGTCATCCGCGTCAATTCCCAGTCAGGCAAGGGCGGCGTCGCTTATCTGCTCAAGAACGAGCACAACCTGGACCTGCCGCGCCGTGCCCAGATCGAGTTCTCCGGAGTCATCCAGAAGCAGACCGACACCGTCGGCGGCGAAGTCAGCGGCGCCCAGCTCTGGCAGGTCTTCCAGGACGAGTACCTGCCCTCCGGCTCGGCCGATGCGCAGTGGGGGCGCTACGCGCTGGGCGCGGTCAGCACCGAATCGGACGAGGACGGAACGATGACGCTGACCGCCGCGCTGAAGGTGGACGGCCACCAGGTCCGCCGCACCGGCACCGGCAACGGCCCGATCGCGGCGCTGCTGAGCATCCTGCGCGAAGACGGCGTCGACGTCCGGGTGCTGGACTACAGCGAACACGCGCTGTCCGAGGGCGGCAGTGCCCTGGCCGCCGCCTACGTCGAATGCGCCGTGGGGGAGCGTGTCCTGTGGGGCGTCGGGATCGACGCCAACACGAGCATGGCCTCGCTCAAGGCCGTTATCTCGGCCGTGAACCGGGCCATCCGGGACGCCCGCGCCTGAGCACGCGCACCCCGTGTCAGCCTGCGCCGCCGGATCCGTCCGGCGGCGCAGCACGTGGCGGTGTTCCCCGAAAGACAGTGTTTCCAGAGACAGTGTTTCCAGAAAGACAGTGCGAAGATTAACCGTGGCCCAACCTAGTTTTGCATCGCGCGCCTATCGTGACGACGCCGTCGTGCTGCGCACCCACAAGCTTGGCGAGGCGGACCGCATCATCACCCTGCTGACCAAGCACCACGGCCAGGTCCGGGCGGTGGCCAAGGGGGTCCGACGCACCAGCAGCCGCTTCGGTGCCAGGCTCGAGCCCTTTATGGTTGCCGACCTCCAGCTGGTCTCGGGACGCACCCTGGACATCGTCACCCAGGCTGTCGCCAAGGGCGCCTACGGCGGCAACATCGCGGCCGACTACGGCAGTTACACCGTGGCCGCCGCCATGACGGAGACCGCCGAGAAGCTCACCGACGTCGACGGCGAATCCGGAACGGCGCAGTACCACCTGCTCGTGGGCGCCCTCGCATCGTTAAGCCGGCGGGACCACACGCCCGAGCTCATCCTCGATTCGTACCTGCTCCGCGCCCTGTCCACCGGCGGCTGGGCACCGAGCTTCACCGACTGCGCCCGCTGCGGCGCGCCGGGGCCGCACACCGCCTTCTCGGCGCCGCTCGGCGGCATGGTGTGCCACGAGTGCAGGCCGCCGGGTTCCCCGGCGCCCGCCGCGGAGACCGTCGTCCTGCTCGGCGCCCTGCTGACCGGGAACTGGACGACGGCGGACGCGTCCCTGCCGGTTCACCGGCGCGAAGCCGCCGGCCTGGTGGCCAGCTACCTGCAATGGCATCTGGAACGTGTCCTGAAGTCCCTCAAACATGTGGAGCGAACTTAACCGTGTCATTGGGAAGAGGCCTGGGTAAGAGCCAGGCGAAAATCGTCGGAAGCAAGGCACGCAGCGGGACAGGCGCCGCCCGGCAGCGCAGCGCGCCGGTGCTGGCTCCCTATCCGCACCCGTCCGGCGCCGTGCCGCCGGCCATTCCCGCGGAGTTCATTCCGCGGCACGTGGCGATCGTAATGGACGGCAACGGCCGTTGGGCCAACCAGCGCGGCCTGCCGCGGATTGAGGGCCACAAGGCTGGGGAGCCGGCCCTGCTGGACGTCATGGCCGGTGCGATAGAGCTGGGGATCGAGCACGTGAGCGTCTACGCCTTCTCGACCGAAAACTGGCGCCGTTCCCCGGAGGAGGTCCGCTTCCTGATGGGCTTCAACAAGGACGTGCTGCGCCGGCAACGAAACCAGCTGGATGAGTGGGGGGTCCGCATCCGCTGGTCCGGCCGGCGCCCGAAGCTGTGGGGATCGGTCATCCGCGAACTGGAAGAAGCCGAAGACTTCACCCGCGGCAACAGCACCTGCACCTTGAACATGTGTGTCAACTACGGCGGCCGGGCCGAGATCGCCGACGCAGTCGCCGCGATTGCAGGTGAGGTGGCCGCCGGACGCCTCAAGCCGGGCGCCATCACCGAGCGGACCATCCAGAAGTACCTGGATGAGCCCGACCTCCCGGACGTGGACCTGTTCCTGCGCAGCTCCGGCGAACAGCGGCTCTCCAACTTCATGCTGTGGCAGTCCGCCTACGCCGAGTTCGTCTTCCTGGACACGCTCTGGCCGGATGTGGACCGCCGGACGCTGTGGGACGCCGTCGAGATCTATGCCCAGCGGGACCGCCGCTATGGCGGGGCTGTCGACGGTCCTTCCGTCCCGCCGTCCCCGAGGACGTAGGCGCGGATCCACCGCGCCAGCCGCGCGTAGGCGTCGGCCCGGACCGGCGGCGCGGACAGGAAAACGTCGTGCAGGGCGCCGTCGATCCTCTCTAGCGTCACCGTGCGGCCCAGGCTCAGGGCGCGGAGGGCGATCGTGTTCACATCCAGGACCGCGTCGGTGCGGCGCATGGATTCCTTCCAGAACATCCCGTTGGCGCTGGCCCCGGAGATCAGCACGAGGATGGGGACGTCGATGTTCAGGCCCCGGGCAACCCTGGCGTGGCCGGTGAGCACGGCGCTCAGCCACCCGGCGCGGACCGGAAAGGCATGCGGCGGGCGGTAGTTGTCGTCCAGGGCCCATTCGCCCTCCGCCGCGCTGCTGATACTCCGCCAGTAGAAGGCGCGCTCCGGAAGGCGGATCACCGATTCGGGCCAGAACCGGGCGAGCGGCTCCACCATGGTGCGGGCGGCGCGGCGCACGGCCGGGCTGCCGTGCATTTCCAGCCACGGGCTGTCCAGGACCAGCTGGGCGGCCTGCCCCGGGTGCCGGCTGGCCCACAGCGCCGCAATGAGGCCACCGGTGGAATGTCCCATCAGCGTCAGGGGCAGCGGGGCCGAACCGTCCGGACGGAGCGATCCGATGATGCCGATCGCCGCCGTAATCTCGGCGTCGTAATTGTCCAGGTCGGCCACATAGCCGCCGTGGGTGCCTGGCCGCAGGCTCCGCCCGTGGTTGTGCATGTCCAGGGCAAAGAAAGCGAAGCCCTGCCCGGCCCAGAATGCCGCCAACTCTTCGTTGAAGAAATAGTCGCTCCAACCGTGCAGGAACAGCACGGCCCGTTCCGGCTGCCGGCTGCCGGCGTCCCCTTCGGCGGGGTCCGGCACGTGCCGGACCAGGGTGGCCGTGCGTTCCACGCCATCCGGGCCCGCCGCCTGGAAGGTGCAGGCTTCAAAACCTTCGCCCAGGATGTCCGGCTGCCATTCCATTGCTACTCCCGGAATTCCGACGCCGCGGCGCGGCCGGTCGGGCCGTGCCGCAGCGCCCCGGCAGCTCCCTGATCACTGGTCATGGCTTCATGCTAGCCCCGCAGGGTTCAGTCGCGAGGGGCAGTCACGAGCGGCAGTCATACGGGGGCGGGCGGGGTGCGGGTTTGGTCTGGAGGGGTCCGAACGGGAAAACTAGGACCATGCGCGTATATCCCACCTTCTTCCGGCTGGCCTTCTCATGGATGGACGCCGAACGCGCCCACAAGATCGGCTTCAAGGCCATCCGGTTTGTCCACAGCTGCGGTGCCGGACGGGTGCTGCAGAAGTTCACCGCCCCGGCGGCCTCCCTGCAGACCCAGGCGTTCGGGCTGACCTTCCCCTCGCCCTTCGGCCTCGCGGCAGGCTTCGACAAGGAAGGGCACGGCATCGAGGCCCTGACCGAGCTGGGATTCGGCCACGTGGAAGTCGGAACCATCACCGGACAGGCCCAGCCCGGCAACCCGGCACCACGGCTCTTCCGCCTCATTGAGGACCGTGCCGTCATTAACCGGATGGGTTTCAACAACGACGGCGCCGCCGCGGTGGCACCGCGCCTGAAATCCGCCCGGGCCGCCCTGCAGCGCCGCCATCCCGGCGTCCGGCCGGTGATCGGGGTGAACATCGGCAAGAGCAAGGCCGTGGAACTCGGCGACGCCACCGCCGATTACCTGATCAGCGCCCGCAGCCTCGCGCCCGCCGCGGACTACCTCGTGGTCAACGTCAGCTCGCCGAACACCCCGGGGCTCCGGCTGCTGCAGGACGTGGAAACGCTGCGCCCGCTGCTGACGGCCGTGCGGCAGGAAGCGGACCAGGCAGCCGGCCGCCACGTGCCGCTGCTGGTCAAGATCGCGCCGGATCTGAGCAACGAGGACCTCGACGACGTCGCACGCCTGGCGCTGGACCTGAAGCTGGACGGCATCATCGCCACCAATACAACGATCGCCCGCAGCGGGCTCCTCTCCAGCCCGGACCAGGTCGCAGCCTGCGGTGCCGGCGGCCTGTCCGGCGCGCCGCTGAAGAAGCGCTCCCTCGAGGTGCTGGCCCGGCTGAAGGACGCCACCCATGGGGAACTGACGCTGGTCTCCGTCGGCGGCGTCGAATCGGCGCAGGAGGTCCAGGAACGGCTCGACGCCGGTGCCACCCTGGTGCAGGGCTACACGGCCTTCCTGTACGAGGGGCCCTTCTGGGCCGCACGCATCAACCGGCAGCTGGCGAAGCACCCGTCCCGGCGCTAAGCCCGGCAGATGCAGGAAGCCCCCGGCAGCACGCTGCCGGGGGCTTCCTCAGATCGGGGTCCAATCAGGCGGGGAACTCGCCACGCTTGACCTGGGGCTTGGGCAGGCGCAGGCGGCGGAACTGCAGCGAGCGCATGGAGCCGTACCAGACGGTGCCGCGCTCGACGTCGCTGAACTTCTCGGCCAGCCGCGTCTTGAGCTTGCGGGAGAGGATGAAGACATCCACGAAGACCGCCAGGAACATCACCCAGAAACCGCCCAGGACGTAAATCATCTGGTCGCTGGAGGCCGGCACGAGGAGCGAAACGACGACGAAGACCAGCGCCCCGAACATGAGGTACTCGCCGAGGCTGAAGCGGGCGTCGACGTAATCGCGCGCAAAGCGCTTCTGCGGGCCCTTGTCCCGCAGCGGCAGGAACTTGTCATCCCCGGTGTCCATCGCCTGCCGCATCTTCAGGCGCTGCTCCTGGACCGCCGCGCGTTCGGCATCCTTGGAGGCCTTGCGGTCCTCCGGGACGAGCGGCCGCTTGCGGGCGGCCACCTGCGCACTGCGCTTAGGCGTGGGTGCTCCCTTGCCGATGGCGGCGTCCCGGGCTGCTGCCTCGGCCGCCTGCTGGTCAACTACGTCCTGCGCCGAAGGCGCTTCCTTTTTACGTCCAAACACCCCTAAAGAATACCCCGCGCGTGCGTTCCCGAGACCCAGCCCACACGGCCCGGGAGACGCCGTGGCCCTGTTTCCCGTGATCCGGGACACGGGTAGTGTTTTGGCCATGACTTCATCACCCGCGGGGAACCCGCAGACCGCCACCGCCCGCGTCGGGAACTTCGACGCCGAGGCACTCCGCCAGGCTGTCACCGAATCGTTTGACGCCACCATCAGCCAGTTGAAGGAGCTCGTCGCCATTCCGGGCATCGCCTGGCCCAGTTTCGATCCCGCCCCGCTGGACGCCAGCGCCGGGGCCGTTGCCGATCTGGTGCGCGCCAGCGGATTCGACGATGTCCGCATCCTGCGCTGCGACAAGGAAGACGGCGCCCCGGGCGGCCCTGCCGTCGTCGCCCGCCGGACCGCCGCCGAGGGCAAGCCGACCATCCTGCTGTACGCCCACCACGACGTCCAGCCGCCAGGCGACCCGGCGCTCTGGGAAACCGAGCCGTTCACCGCCGTCGAACGCGACGGACGCCTCTACGGCCGGGGTGCCGCCGATGACAAGGCGGGGATCCTGGCCCATATCGCTGCATACTCGGCGGTGACGCGGGTGCTGGGGGAGGAGCTGGGCCTCGGTGTGACCTTCTTCTTCGAAGGAGAAGAGGAAGCCGGGTCGCCGACGTTCCGGTCCTTCCTGGAGACCCACCGTGAACTGCTGCGCGCCGATGTGATCGTGGTGGCGGATTCCAGCAACTGGAAGGTCGGTGTCCCGGCCCTGACCACGAGCCTCCGCGGCCTGGTGGACGGCACGATCGAGGTCAGGGTCCTGGACCACGCCGTCCACTCCGGTATGTTCGGCGGCCCCGTGCTGGACGCCCCGACGCTGCTCGCGCGCCTCATCGCAACCTTGCACGACGCCGACGGCAGCGTCGCGATCGCCGGACTTGTCAGCCGTGACGAGGCGGCCGTAGACCTGACCGAAGAGGAATACCGCGCCGACGCCTCCGTGCTCGACGGCGTAAAGCTCGCCGGGACCGGGAGCATCGCCTCGCGGATGTGGACCAAGCCGGCCCTGTCCATTATCGGCTTTGATGCCCCGGCGGTGGACGTCGCCTCGAACACCCTGCTCCCGCGGGCCCGCGCCAAGTTCAGCCTGCGGCTGGCCCCCGGACAGGATCCGGCGGCCGCCATGGACGCCGTCCGGACGCATGTCCACGCCAACGCGCCATTCGGAGCCCAGGTTGTCTTCACCCCGGGGGAGAGCGGCAACTCGTTCCGGACGGACACCGGCTCCAGGGCGGCAGGCCTGGCCATGTGGGCACTCGGGGAAGCGTGGGGCGTGCCCGCCGTGGAAATGGGGATCGGCGGCTCGATTCCCTTCATTGCCGACCTCACGGAGCTCTACCCGGACGTCCAGATCCTGGTCACCGGGGTGGAAGATCCCGATTCGCGTGCGCACAGCGCGAATGAATCGCTCCACCTTGGAGACTTCCGGAACGCGATCATCGCCGAAGCGCTCCTGCTGGGCCGCCTGAATGCGGAAGGACTGGGCTGAACTGCCCCGGCAGGAGGAGGTTCCCGGGGAACATCCAGCCCGCTCCGGTGGTTACGTCAGGAGTTATAGCTACAGGGCTGATCGACGTAGCATGTAGCTATAGCCCATACCGCATAAGGGCGGGCGCCGTGAAAGCGGTGCCGCCACCACCGTCGTCAGAAGGTAGGCCATGAGCACTACAACCAATGAAAACAGCGCCGACACCACCGCCACGGCGGCCGGGGAGCTGGCCACCCACGAGGTCAAGCTCACTGACGTCGCCGCCGGCAAGGTCCGCAGCCTCCTGGAGCAGGAAGGCCGCACCGATCTGCGCCTCCGCGTCGCCGTGCAGCCGGGCGGTTGCTCCGGCCTGATCTACCAGCTCTACTTCGACGAGAGGATCCTGGACGGAGACGCCGTCCGCGACTACGACGGCGTTGAAGTCGTCGTGGACAAGATGAGTGTCCCTTACCTCAGCGGTGCCAGCATCGACTTCGAGGACACCATCTCCAAGCAGGGCTTCACCATTGACAATCCGAACGCCGGCGGCTCCTGTGCATGCGGTGATTCCTTCCACTAAGGCCGGGCAAACTGCCCGGCCTTAGTGCCGCAGAACCGTCAACGAACGGGCCGCGCAAAAAGGTCCCGACGCACTGCGCGGACATGCGGGCGAAAACTCCGGGGGAGCGGTAAGCTCTACACCGAGTAGTAAAACTTTTAGTGTGCCCGGACCGCCACAGGCGGGACCGGGCGACAGCAACAAGTAGGAAGGGCCGTCTGTGAGTTCGCAGAACCGAACCGGCAGCCGACGCAAACAGATCACTACGATCACTGGCTTGGCACTAGCCGGCGCGTTGGCTTTGACTGGATGTTCACCAGAGGTACAGAAGGGGTGGTTGCCCACTGAGCGTGGCACCACCAGTAACACTGACCGCATCATGGACCTCTGGGTCAACTCATGGATCGCCGCGCTGGTCGTCGGCATCATTACGTGGGGCCTGATGATCTGGTGCATCGTCGCTTACCGGCGGCGGAAGGGCACCGTAGGTTTCCCCCGCCAGAACAGCTTTAACCTGCCCCTTGAGGTTTTCTACCTCACGATCCCGGTGTTCATGGTCCTGGTGTTCTTCTACTTCACCGACCGCGACCAGCAGTCGATTGATGACCGCTCCAAGCCGGCCGACGTCGTGGTAGACGTCCGCGGCAAGCAGTGGGCATGGGACTTCAACTACAAGAAGGGTGACGTCGTCACCGGAGATGTACACGAAGCCGGCGTCCAGGCCCACCTCACCGGTTCAGACATCGACAAGGAAAAGCTGCCGACGCTCTACCTGCCGGTGAACAAGTCCGTCGACCTGGAGCTCAACTCCCGCGACGTGATCCACTCCTTCTGGGTTCCTGCCTTCCTGCAGAAGCGGGACATGATCCCCGGCAAGACCAACTACATCAGGTTCACCCCCACCAAAGAGGGCACCTATGACGGCAAGTGCGCCGAACTCTGTGGCGAATACCACTCCGAAATGCTTTTCCGCGTCAAGGTTGTCTCCGAATCGGAGTTCAATGCGCACCTGGACAAGCTTCGCCAGGACGGCAACACCGGCCTGCTCGGTGATGAGTACGACCGCAACCCCGACCTGCTGAACGTAACAAAGTAAGGCGAGCGACGTGGCAACCACCTACACTCAATCCGCCGGGACCCTTGAGGCTCCCGTAGTGCCCAAATCCAAGGGGCGCATCGTCGTCAACTGGATTACCTCCACCGACCACAAGACCATCGGGTACATGTACCTGATCGCGTCCTTCGTGTTCTTCTGCTTCGGCGGCATCATGGCGCTGCTGATCCGCGCCGAACTCTTCGAGCCCGGCATGCAGATCCTGCAGACCAAGGAGCAGTACAACCAGCTGTTCACGATGCACGGCACCGTGATGCTGCTGATGTTCGCGACGCCGCTGTTCGCCGGCTTCACCAACGTGATCATGCCGCTGCAGATCGGCGCACCCGACGTCGCCTTCCCGCGGCTGAACGCACTGGCCTTCTGGTTCTTCCTCTTCGGTTCCACCATCGCCGTCTCCGGCTTCATCACCCCGCAGGGTGCGGCGTCGTTCGGCTGGTTCGCGTACGCGCCGCTGTCCAACACAACATTCAGCCCCGGTATCGGCGGCGACTTGTGGGTCTTCGGCCTGGCGCTCTCGGGCTTCGGCACCATCCTGGGTGCGGTCAACTTCATCACCACGATCATCTGCATGCGCGCCCCGGGCATGACCATGTGGCGGATGCCGATCTTCACCTGGAACGCACTGGTCACGTCCATCCTGGTCCTGATGGCATTCCCGCCGCTGGCCGCGGCACTCTTCGCCCTCGGGGCGGACCGCCGCTTCGGTGCGCATATCTTCGACCCCGAAAACGGCGGAGCCGTCCTCTGGCAGCACCTGTTCTGGTTCTTCGGCCACCCCGAGGTGTACATCATTGCGCTGCCGTTCTTCGGCATCGTGTCGGAAATCTTCCCGGTCTTCAGCCGCAAGCCGATCTTCGGCTACAAGGGCCTGGTTTACGCCACGATCTCCATTGCCGCGCTGTCCGTCACCGTGTGGGCCCACCACATGTATGTCACCGGCTCGGTGCTGCTGCCGTTCTTCTCCTTCATGACCATGCTGATCGCCGTGCCTACGGGCGTGAAGTTCTTCAACTGGATCGGCACCATGTGGCGGGGCTCGATCACCTTCGAAACCCCCATGCTCTGGAGCATCGGCTTCCTGGCCACCTTCCTCTTCGGCGGCCTGACCGGCATCATCCTGGCATCACCGCCGCTCGACTTCCACGTCTCGGACTCATACTTCGTGGTGGCCCACTTCCACTACGTGGTGTTCGGCACCGTGGTCTTCGCGATGTTTGCCGGCTTCTACTTCTGGTGGCCCAAGTGGACCGGCAAGATGCTCAACGAACGCCTCGGCAAGATCCACTTCTGGATGCTGTTCCTCGGTTTCCACGGCACCTTCCTGATCCAGCACTGGCTCGGCGTTGAGGGTATGCCCCGTCGCTACGCGGACTACCTGCCGGAGGATAACTTCACCTGGATGAACCAGTTCTCCACCTACTCCTCCTTCCTGCTTGGCGCTTCGATGATCCCGTTCTTCTGGAACGTGTACATCACCTGGCGCAGCAACGAGCGCGTGGAAGTTGACGACCCGTGGGGCTTCGGCGCTTCGCTGGAGTGGGCCACGTCCTGCCCGCCGCCGCGCCACAACTTCACCTCCCTGCCGCGCATCCGTTCGGAGCGCCCCGCCCTGGACCTCCACCATCCAGAGCTTGCCCAGTCGCACACCGTTGAGTCTCCTGCCCCGGCAGCGGCGGTGCTCGGTAACGCCGATCAGAAGGACAACTCCAAATGAGGATTGAATCATGGATTTTTGGAGGCGGACCCCTGTTCTTCGTCCCGGTCGCCGTGGTCTACGGATTCCTGACGCACTGGACTGAGTGGGTGGGGACCCTGGCCCTCCTGCTGGTAGCCGCCCTCTCCGGCATGATCGGCGCCTACCTTGGTTATACCGGCAAGCGCGTCGGCATGCGTCCCGAGGACCGGATGGACGCCGAGATCCACGAAGGCTCCGGCGAACAGGGCCACTTCAGCCCGTGGAGCTGGTGGCCGCTGGTCCTGGGTCTCGCCTGCGCCGGCGGGTTCCTCGGAATGGCCGTTGGATTCTGGATCGTTTTCATCGCCGGCGGCCTCGCGGTCGTCGCCCTGGTCGGCTGGGTCTACGAGTACAGCCGCGGCGACCACGCGCACTAGCATCCGCTAGGAAGCAGCCCGGATAGATATTGCGACAAACGACGGCGGGCCCCACCATCCGGTGGGGCCCGCCGTCGTTTGTGCTGCCTGCTAGCGGGCCTGTGCGGACTCCAACACGGAACAGAGGAGTTCGAGGGCTCTCTCCGCGTCGGTGAGGGTGTAGCGGTCCGGCACGGCGTCGGGTGCCACGGCGAGTTCGACTTCGCAGCCATAGTAGAAGTCCTCGGTCATGACCTCCAGCAGGGAACGTGCATCGACGCCCGGCTTGCCGTCCTTGCTGATGGTGACCGGCAGCCCCGTCTCGGTGACGGCCCGGACAAACACCGCCGCCGGGCGGGCATGGAGGCCGACGGCCGCCTGGACGATTGCCTTCCGAACTGGCAATGGAACTCCTTTGTTCTCACGGGATTATCCGGCGGAACTGCCGCCGTCCGTGCGTACCTTAAAGCGTAGCCGGGGGCGGGACGCCGGACGAACCATGTCCTCAGGGTGGTCTAGACCTCTGCCGGTGGTGGCCTACCCTTGATATATGAACGAATTCTCCAGGGCCGCACATGGGTTCTAACGCCTCGCGGATGGCCGGTGAGATCGACCGGCAGAATGGCACGCCCATCTACGTCCAGCTGCGCGAAATCCTCCGCACCCACATCGCGACTTCCTGCCCGCCGGGCTCGGCACTCCCGTCCGAGCGGGACCTTTCGGAACGGTTCGGGCTTGCCCGGATGACTGTCCGGCAGGCCATCGACGCCCTCGTAGGGGAGGAGGTCATCGAGCGGGTCGTGGGTCTGGGCACCTTTGTCCGGAAGCCAAAGCTGGATCTCCAGGTCAAGCTGACCTCCTACAGTGAGGAAATGCAGCGCCGCGGCATGGTCCCGGCGGCAAAAGTCCTCAGCTTCGAACAGATCGGCGCCAGCGCCTTCCTGGCCCGCGAACTACAGCTGGACGAGGGGACGCCCCTCGTCCGGTTCCGGCGCCTCCTGCTGGCCGACAACGAGCCCATGAGCGTGGACGAGAATTTCATCCCGGCCCACCGTGTGCCCGGCCTGCTCGACGGCGAGCCGCCCACCTCGCTCTACAACGTGCTCAGCGAACGCTACGGCCTCGTGATGGAGTGGGGCGAGGACATGATCGAGGCCACGGCTGCGTCACCCTCAACGGCGCGGCTGCTTAACGTCGACGTCGGCTCCCCGCTCCTGAAGATCCAGCGGCACGCCTTTGTTGCCAGGGCAATGGTCGACTACTCGGTGTCCTACTACCGTGCCGACCGGTACAAACTCTGGGTGCCGCTGCAGCGTCCCGGCATCAGGCCGACCCGCAACTACGCCTCCGGGTACCGCCCCTAAGGAAGCAACACGGGGTCTGGTGTCCAGAAGGCCTGGACACGCAGAAGGCCCGGTCCTGAGGGACCGGGCCTTCTGTGGTGAGGCAGTGGAGCCGTTTAGTGGCTGAGGGTCTTCTGGGACCCTGCAGACTCAACAGCCTCGTGGCCGCCGTGGTGGCCATGGGCCGCCTCAAGTTCGGCCGGGGTTGCCGGGGCTACCCGGTCCTCGAAGAAGAAGCGTGAGAGCTTCGCGCGGCGCTTCTCCTTCCGGTCCACGATGCCGTGCTCATTGGGTACCTCAGGCAGCGGAACCGGGGATTCGAAGCCGATCAGCTTGTAGCGCTTGTACTCGTCCAGCGGGGCGTGGACCTCGATGAACTCACCGTGCGGCAGGCGCACGATACGGCCGGTTTCGCGGCCATGGAGGGCGATCTCGCGGTCCTTGCGCTGCAACGCCAGCGCAACGCGCTTCGTCACGATGAAGGCGAGGATCGGGCCGACGAAGAACAGGGCCCGCAGCCAGTACGTCACATCATTCAGCGCGACGTGGAAGTGCGTGGCGATCAGGTCCGAGCCGGCCGCGGCCCACATGACGCAGTACCAGGTGAAACCGGCTGCTCCGATGGCGGTACGGGTCGGGGCGTTGCGCGGACGGTCCAGGACGTGGTGCTCGCGGTTGTCCTTGGTGATCCAGCGTTCGATCCACGGGTAGGTGAACATCACGGTGAAGAGGATCCCCGCAGGCACCAGGGCCGGCAGCAGCACGTTGAAAGTGAAGACGTGACCGAACCACAGCTGCTCGACGTGCCAGTCGCCGAACGTACCCGCCATCAGGCGCAAGGCACCGTCGACGAAGCCGATGTACCAGTCAGGCTGGGTTCCTGCGGAGACGGGGGAGGGATCGTAGGGGCCGTAGTTCCAGATCGGGTTGATCGTGAAGAACCCGGCCATCAGGGCGATCACGCCGAAGACGATGAAGAAGAATCCGCCGGCCTTGGCTGCGTAGACCGGGCCGAGGGGGTAGCCGACGACATTGCCGTCGTTACGTCCGGGGCCGGGGTACTGCGTGTGCTTGTGCACGACCACCATGAACAGGTGGAGCACGATCATCAGGAGGATGAGTGCGGGAACCAGCAGGATGTGGAGCATGTACAGGCGGCCGATGATGGCGGTGCCGGGGAATTCTCCGCCGAAGAGGAAGAACGAGATGTACGTGCCGATCACCGGGATGGACTTGATGACGCCGTCGATGATGCGCAGGCCGTTGCCGGAGAGCAGGTCATCGGGGAGCGAGTAACCGGTGAAGCCGGCGGCCATCGAGAGGATCAGCAGGACGCCGCCCACCACCCAGTTCATTTCGCGGGGCTTGCGGAAGGCGCCGGTGAAGAAGACGCGCAGCATGTGAACGGACACCGAAGCCACGAACAGCAGGGCCGACCAGTGGTGGACCTGGCGCATGAACAGGCCGCCGCGGACATCGAAGGAGATGTTCAGCGAGGAACTGTAGGCGACGGACATTTCGACGTTCTTCAGCGGCGTGTAGGAGCCCGCATAGTGGGTCTCCGCCATGGACGGATCGAAGAAGAAGGTCAGGAACGTGCCCGAAAGGAGCAGGATGACGAAGGAGTACAGTGCCACTTCACCGAACATGAAAGACCAGTGGTCCGGGAAGACCTTACGGCCAAATTCACGGAGAATTCCGGATCCACCGACACGCTCGTCGACGAAGTCGGTTATACGGCCACCTTTAGTCTTGGCGACGAAGGTGGGGGCTTCAGCTGTTGACGGTGCGCTCATGCTCATCACGCTCCCAGTAGCTCGGTCCAACAGGTTCATGGAAGTCGCTGGTAGCGACCAGGTAGCCCTCTGCGTCTACCGCGATGGGCAGCTGGGGGAGGGGCCGGCTGGCCGGGCCGAAGATAACCTTGCATTCCTGGGTCAGGTCGAAGGTTGACTGGTGGCACGGGCACAGCAGATGGTGGGTTTGCTGCTCGTACAGGGCAACAGGGCAGCCCACGTGGGTGCAGATCTTGGAGTAGGCAACGATGCCGTTGTAGCTCCAGTCCTCGCGGCCCGCGGAAGGCTTGAGGGATTCCGGGTTGAGACGCATGAGCAGGACGACGGCCTTGGCCTTTTCGTTCAGCTTGCCCTCCTGCAGCTCGTTGAGTCCTTCCGGGATGACGTGGAAGGCGGAGCCGATGGTGACGTCTGTGGCCTTGATGGGGGTGCCATCGGGGTCGCGGGTGAGCCGCTTGAGCTTGCCACCCTGCGGTGCCCACATGGTGTGCGCAAGCTTGTCGTCCGGGCGGGGACCAAGGTCTCCGAAGACGGCCAGCGCCGGCAGGGGAGCCAGCGCCATGGCGCCAAGCAGCGTGTTGCGGATCAGCGGCCGGCGCTTGATGCCGGTTTCCTCCACAATGTCATCGACAATGCGGACGGCGGCCAGCCGGTCTTCCTCAGTACGGATGGCATGGCGCTCTTCCGAGACCTCATGGTCCGGCATGAGGGCCTTGGCCCAGTGGACAATGCCGGTGCCGATGCCCAGCATGGCAAAGGCGGTGCCGATGCCCAGCAGCGCATTCTGCAACCGGATGGTCCCGATCGAGGAGTCGTCTCCCAGATCGATGGCAAAGTACGCCACCAGGAAAATCAGGGTGCCAACGACCGAAATCCCGAAAAGAAGGGCTACCTGCCGTTCTGCTTTCTTCGCGGCCCTCGGGTCCGTGTCAGCCAGGCGCAAACGATGCGGGGGAATTCCAGGATCCTGGAACTTCTCCACCTCATTCTGACCAGCCGTAGCTACGGTGCCCGAGTGGTTCGGACTGCCGTCACTATGGTTGCCCATAATTCGCCTCATCCCTCTCTCGTCTCGACATACGCCGAGTTAGCTTTCAATTCAAACTGCTGACGGGTCAGCAGAAAATTCTTACAGGTGCAACAGGGTCCGTCAGGACGTCCGGGATGTCAGCCAGATGGTGAAGGCGATGATGACGCCCAGGCCGGCAATCCAGACAAACAGACCTTCGGATACAGGACCCAAAGCTCCCAGGTCGGCGCCACCGGGTGAACCGTTGGTTTCGATCTGCTTCAGGAACGTGATGATGTCGCGCTTCCCCTCGGGGGAGATATTGGCGTTGCTGAAGACCGGCATGTTCTGGGGGCCGGTAACCATCGCTTCGTAGATGTGCGTGCCGCTGACACCCGCAAGGGCCGGGGCGAACTTGCCCCGGGTAAGTGCGCCGCCCGCGGCAGCAGCGTTGTGGCACATGGCGCAGTTCGTCCGGAAGAGCTCGCCGCCCTTTGCGGCGTCGCCCTTCTCATCAAGGAGACCCGCTTCCGGAATCGACGGGCCGGGGCCGAGCGTAGCCACGTAAGCGGCCAGCTGGCTGGTCTGCTGCTCATTGAACTGGGCGGGCTTCTTGTTGGCCTGCGGGCCGTTCATCTGCATGGGCATGCGTCCGGTGCCGACCTGGAAGTCAACGGCGGCTGCGCCGACGCCGACCAGGGAGGGTCCGTCTTTGGAGCCGCTGGCACCCATGCCGTGGCACGTGGCGCAGTTGGCGGCAAAGAGCTTGCCGCCTTCCTCTACGTCGCTTGCGGTGGAGCTGGTGGTGTCGGCCTTGGCCTGATTGACGGTTGTGGCAACGGCATACAGCCCACCAGTGACCAGGAGGCCCATCAGCAGCAATGCAATTGCTGCCAGTGGGTGACGTCGCTTCTGCGAGAGTGCCTTCACGTGGTGGTTCCTTTTTTCGATCCTGCGTTGGCTCCTGGAGCCGATTCTTGAAATTCTGCCTCTTGTAGAAAAAGAGTCAAGTCGTGGCTACTTGAGGACGTAGATGACCAGGAAGAGGCCGATCCACACGACGTCCACAAAGTGCCAGTAGTACGAGGTGACAATCGCTGAGGTTGCCTCAAAGTGGCCGAACTTCTTTGCAGCGAAGGAGCGGCCGATGATGAGCAGGAAGGCAACCAGGCCGCCGATAACGTGCAGGCCGTGGAAGCCCGTCGTTATGTAGAACGCCGAGCCATAAGCGTTGGAGGAGAGCGAGACATGCTCGGAAACGAGCATGGCGTACTCCGTCGACTGGCCGGCAACGAAGAAGGCACCCATGAGGAAGGTGAGGGTGAACCATTCGTTCATTCCCCACCGGGTGAAGCTCAGGGGTCCTCCGCTCCGGCGCGGCTGGAGCCGCTCAGCGGCGAAGACGCCCATCTGGCAGGTAAAGGAACTTGCCACAAGGACGATGGTGTTAACGAGCGCAAAGGGGAAGTTGAGCTTGGCTGTCTCCTCGGCCCACATCTGTCCGGAAGTCGAACGGAGTGTGAAGTACATGGCGAAGAGACCGGCGAAGAACATCAACTCACTGGAGAGCCAGACGACGGTTCCAACAGAAACCATGTTCGGGCGATTCAGCGTCGGGTGCGCCGGGGTACTGGGGGCATGGGTCGCAGATGTCACATAGACATTATGTCTATAAAACTCCCCGGTGCCCAACGCAAAACGCGTTTTGAGGGGACTTTTTCTACAAAGACGCGAATTCGCGCGGAAAAGTTCCCGCCCCCGTTCAGATTGGTCATTGCGGCACCCACCTCGATAGCATCAGAACGTGACTTCTCAGGCATCTGCACAGGCGGCAGGCAACACCTGGCCGCGGCTCATCAACGCCCTCATTAACGGTACGGACCTCACCGCCGGCAATACCGAGTGGGCCATGAACTCGATCATGTCCGGTGAGGCCAGCCCCGCACAGGTCGCCGGCTTCCTGGTGGCGCTTCGCTCCAAGGGCGAGACCGTGGACGAACTGGCAGGACTGGTCGAGGCAATGATCGCCAACGCCAACCCCATTGAGATTGCCGGCGAGAAGCTGGACATCGTCGGAACCGGCGGGGACCAGCAGAACACCGTGAATATCTCCACCATGGCCGCGCTGATTTCCGCCGGCGCGGGGGCGAAGGTGGTTAAGCACGGGAACCGTGCGGCATCGTCCACGTCCGGGTCCGCCGACGTGCTGGAAGCCCTGGGCGTGCGCCTGGACCTGCCGATTCCGCGTGTGGCCCGTAACGCGGAGGAGGCCGGAATCACCTTCTGCTTCGCCCAGGTGTTCCACCCTTCCATGCGGCATGCCGCCGTCGCGCGCCGCGAACTCGGCGTGCCGACTGCCTTCAACTTCCTGGGCCCCATGATCAACCCCGCGAATGTGCAGGCCTCCGCGGTCGGCGTGGCCAACGAACAGATGGCGCCGCTGGTGGCAGGAGTACTGGCCAAGCGCGGCAGCCGGGGACTCGTGTTCCGTGGCAACGACGGCCTCGACGAACTGACCACCACCGGCCCTTCGCACGTCTGGGAAATCCGCAACGGCGAGGTCGTCGAGTCCGTCTTTGATCCGCGCGAGCTGGGGATCCGCCAGGCGACGCTGGACGAACTGCGGGGCGGCGACGCCGTGGCGAACGCCGCCGTCGTCCGCGCTGTCCTGTCCGGTGCCCCGGGCCCGGCACGCGATGCCGCCCTGCTGAACGCCGCAGCCGGCCTGGTGGCCTTCGACCTGGACGCCGTCGGGACGCTCACCGAGCGCATGACAGCGGCGATGAAGCGGGCCGAGGAATCTGTTGCCTCCGGCGCGGCGGCCGCCGTCCTGGATCGTTGGGTTGCCCTTTCGCGGAGCTGACTCAAGCCCGGATCTGCTCAGGAATGCGACGAAAAAGCGGGGCCCGGCATCTGCCGGGCCCCGCTTTGTCGTGGCGTTACTGCTCGAAACCGAGGGCGAAGGCCGCGTCGAGGTCGTGCTGCGAGTAGGCCCGGAACGCGATCTGGGTGGTGGTATGCACTACGGCTGGAACCTTGGAGAGCTTGTCGGCGATGACGTCCGCAAGGTCCTCATGCCGGGCCACCCGGGCGATGGCGATCAGGTCCCATTCGCCCGTCACCGAATAGACCTCGCTGATCCCCTGGATGGCGGAGATTTCTTCCGCGGTCTCGGGGATACGGGAAGCCTCTGTTTTGATCAGGACGATAGCGGTGACCACGTGTGAACCTTTCCGGATCTGTTGCGCCGTTGCCGGCCCCTCCGGACCGTGCCATGTGCTTGCAAGCCTAATACATCAGGCCTGCCCGCGGCGCGTCCGGAGCCGCCGCAACCCTGCCACCGCCAAGCGGTAGCCGAGCAGGAACACCGCCAGGCTGATCAGCGCCACGATGATGAAAGGCAGCACCACGGTCTGCCCGGTGACTGCCCTCAGGAGCATGCCGACGGCTACCGTTCCCAGCCAGACGGTGACGCCGGCGGGCCACAGTGCCAGTGGAGCGCGCCACAGCCGCAGGCCGAGCCACGCCACGGCGGCTCCGGCGAGGAACGGCCAGGCGGTGGCAAGGACGCCGGTGATGACCTCCCCGCGCTGGTGGGCGTCCCGGCCGATGGCGGCGAAGGCCAGGATCAGCACCGCATCGGCGGCCGCGGCCAGCAGTGCGGAACCCTTGCTTGTGGACCGTGGCCGGTGGCCGGTGGACGGACGGGGGACCGGGGGTGTCGACGAAGGCATGAGTCCAAGCCTATCGGGGTACGCCGGCGGGCTGCCCCCGTTCGGGCCGGGAGTCCATCCGCCGTTGTGTGGCGAATCACGGCGGACTAGGCTCGGGGCCAGACCCGGGATCGCCGTCGGGCCCACCCCGGCGGCAGGTGCGAGAAGAGTTGAGGTCATCCGTGACAGAGAAGATCACCACGTGCCTGTGGTTTGATACCCAGGCCGAGGAAGCTGCCGAATTCTATGTGTCCGTGTTTGACGGATCCAGGGTGCTCAACGTGGCGCGCTATGGAGACGGCGGACCCGGACCCGCGGGGCAGGCCATCACCGTCCAGTTCGAAATCGACGGCCGGACCTTCACGGCCCTGAACGGGGGACCGGCCTTCAGCTTCAACGAGGCGGTGTCCTTCGTCATTGGCTGTGCCTCGCAGAAGGAAGTGGACCGGTATTGGTCGGCGCTGACCGACGGCGGGACGGAAAGCCGCTGCGGCTGGCTCAAGGACAGGTATGGCGTGTCCTGGCAGGTCATCCCGTCGGTGTTGGGCCAACTGGTCGGTGGGCCGGATCCCGACGGCGCGCAACGTGCCATGCAGGCGATGCTCGGGATGCGGAAACTGGATATTGCCGCGTTGCAGCGGGCGTATGACGGTTCCTGAGAACGCCCTGAGAGCCTGCGAACAGCGAAGACGGATGACGGATACGAACCCTGGAGGTCATCATGGCCACGAAAGCTCCGAAGGTCCCGGCGAAGAGTCCCGGCCGGGGAGCGTCTGAGCTCCGGCGTGCCGACGCGGCCGGCCTCGCGCCTCCGCAGCGGCCGGAAGAAATCCGCAACGTTGCGCTGGTGGGGCGGTCGGGATCCGGAAAGACGATGCTGACCGAGGCGCTGCTCGCCGCGACCGGCGCGATTTCCCGCAAGGGCTCCATCGCCGACGGCACCACCGTGAGTGACTCGGACCCGTCCGCAATCCACCAACAACGTTCGGTGTCGTTCTCAGTGGTTCCGGTGGTCGTCGACGGGGTCAAAGTGAACCTGATCGACACCCCGGGCTACACGGATTTTATCGGCGAGCTCCGCGCCGGGCTGCGGGCGGCGGACGCGGCGTTGTTCGTCGTGTCCGCGATTGACGACATCGATGCCGCGACGACCGCCCTGTGGGGGGAGTGTGAGCGGCTCGGACTGCCGCGGGCGGTGGTGATCAGCCGCCTGGACCACCCCCGGGCGGATTTCGACGCCGCCCTCGCCCGATGCCAGGCTGCCTTCGGGGACTCGGTGTTGCCGATTTACCTTCCGGTCCGCGCCGGTGCTGCGGTGACCGGATTATTGGGGCTGCTGTCGGGCACCGTTTCGCACCAGGATCCGGCAGCTGCGACGCCGGCCCACCGGGACGCGGACGACGTCGAACGCGCGGCGTCAGAATCCGCCCGGGGTGCGCTCATCGAAGGGATCATTGCCGAGAGCGAGGACGAGACGCTGCTGGACCGGTATCTCGGTGGCGAAGTGATCGCGGCCGAAATCCTGATCCGGGACCTGGAGACGGCCGTCGCCCGCGGGTCATTTTATCCGGTGCTGGCCGCCTCGTCAGAGACCGGCGTCGGGCTGGCGGAACTGCTGGAGGTGCTGACCCGCGCGTTCCCGTCTCCCGTCGAGCGGGAGCTGCCGGCCGTGACCGACCTTGCCGGGGCACCGGCCGGCCAGCCGGGCTGTGATCCCGCCGGGCCGCTGCTTGGCGAGGTGGTGCGCACCACGATCGACCCTTTCCTCGGGCGCGTCTGCCTGGTGAGGGTCTTTTCCGGCACGCTGCGGGAGGACACGTCCGTGCATGTGGGCGGCCACGGCTTGTCTGACCGGGGCCACGAGGACCATGACACTGACGAGCGGGTCACGCACCTCTATTCCCCGTTGGGAGCCGGCCTGCGTCCGGTTCCGTACTGCGTGGCCGGCGACATCGGCGCGCTCACCAAACTGGGGACCGCCGAGACCGGAGACACCATCTCGGCGAAGGAGTTGCCGCTGCTGATCGTCCCCTGGGACATGCCCGAGCCGCTGATGCCGGTTGCGATCGAAGCGGCGTCGCACGGTGATGAGGACGCCTTGGCCAGGAGCCTTGGCAAGGTCACCGCCGGGGACCCGACGCTCCGGGTGGAACGCAACTCCGAAACCCACCAGCTGATCCTGTGGTGCATGGGCGAGGCGCACGCCGAAGTGGTCCTGCGCACACTGCGCGACCAGGGCGTGAACCTGCATACCGTGGACGTGGTGACGCCCCTGCGGGAGACTTTCACCGCCGCGGCGGCGGGCCACGGACGGTTCGTCAAACAATCCGGAGGCCACGGCCAATACGCCGTCTGCGACATCCTGGTCGAGCCTCTCGACCGGGGTGCCGGGTTCGAGTTCGTCGACAGGACCGTAGGCGGGGTGATTCCCGGGCCCTTCATCACTTCGGTGGAGAAGGGAGTGCGGACGCAGCTGCAGAAAGGGGTGGCCGCCGGATTTCCCGTCGTCGACATCCGCGTCACGCTGGTGGGCGGCAAGACGCACAGCGTTGACTCCTCCGATGCGGCATTCCAGGCTGCCGGGGCGCTGGCCCTGCGGGAGGCCGCCGCCGCGACCCGCATCCAGCTGTTGGAACCGGTCTCGGCCGTGACCATCAGCGTTTCGGACGACTACGTGGGACCGGTGATGAGCGATTTGTCCTCCCGACGTGGACGCCTGACGGGAACATCGTCCGCCGGGGGAGACCTCACCGAGATCACTGCCGAAGTTCCGGACCAGGAGCTGTTGCGTTACGGGATCGAGCTGCGGGCGCTGACCGCGGGCAGCGGGCGCTTCCGCCGGAGCTACCTGCGGCATGAACCGGTGCCCTGAACCGCGGTGCCGCCATGAAGGCTTGATCCAGATCTCAGACGGCGCGGGCAACCCACCCGCACCCCATTCCGTGGAACAGAACATGCATGTGATAATTCCATCATGCGCAATCTTGCCGCTTCTCCGGTCGAGTCCGTCGACCGTGCCCTTCTGCTCGTTCTCCTGATGCGGGCGGAGGGACCGATCTCCGTGAAGGCCGCCGCGGAGTATCTCCATGTTGCTCCTTCCACGGCTCATCGGTTGCTCTCGGCGCTGGCGTTTCGGGGCTTCTGCGTCCAGGACAGCGAGCGCCGCTACCGTCCAGGGCCGGCGCTCTCGGACCATGTGGGAGAGGCCTTCACGGTCCAGGTGCTCCGGGAACGTGCACGCGGCGCGCTGGAGACCTTGCATGCGGCGGTGGCGGAAACGGTGCAACTTATGGTGCTTCGGGGCGGCAACATCCAGTTCATCGACGGGATTGAATCGGACGCCACCCTGCGGGTCGGGATGCTGGTGGGCGCTCAGATGCCCGCCTTCGTTTCTGCCGGGGGGAAAGCCATGCTGGCCCGGCTCAGCAGCGCCGAACTCGATGAGCTCTACCGGGACGGTCTGCAGGCCTGGCCCACAAGCAGGATCACTTCCTTGGCGATGCTGAAAAGAAGCATGACCAAGATCCGACGCGCGGAGTTCGCCACCAATTTCGAGGAGACGGAGCAAGGCGTGATCGGCCTGGGCGTCAGCGTTAATGATGCCGGCGGTAAGCCCGTTGCCGCCCTGACGACGGCGACTCCCAGCATCCGGTTCCGCCGGGCGGACATGCTCCGGTATGTCGACGCGTTGCGCGTGGCGGCCTCAACGGTTGAGTCAGCGCTGAAGCTGGCCCCGCCCCAGCGGGAAACGGCGTCGTTCTCTTCATAGTGAAAGCCGGTCCGGTCACCTTGGTGGATGACCGGACCGGCTCACAGCGTCCAGAGTGTTGAACGACCTAGTGCTGGTGGGAGGCGTCGTGCGCGTGCGCCGGCGCGGCAGTTGCTCCGGAGATGCTTCCCGTAATCCAGGACATCATCCCGGCCGCGGCGTCGAAGGCCGGCTTGCGGACCGCATGGGACCAGACGGTTTCCGGGCGGCATTGGAGCAGGATCAGGTTGCTGCCTTCGGGCAGTTCCTCATCCACCGCAAACTCGATGTCCTGTGGTGCCTGATGCATTTTCTCCAGCTTCTTTCCCAGCGCGGCCAGTGCCACCACCTCCTCGTCCTGCAGGCAGAGGGTTTGCCGGCGGTCGGCCGGGACGTCGACCGGCGCGTCACCGCGGCGGTATTCGATGATCTTGTCTCCCAGGACGCGGTCCGCGATTTCCAGTCCCACCTTGTCCACCACAAAGCGGTCCGGTGTTACTTCGCCGCCGACGACTGACAAGCCGAGGCCCCAGCTGGCTTCCATGACGATTTTGGACCGGTCCCCGCTCGTGGGGCTGAGCGTGAACATCACCCCGGCGGACCGGGCGCGCACCGTCTTCTGGACCACGACGGCCATCTCGATGGCATGTGGGTCAATCTCCTTCTCGGCCAGGTAGGAGAGCACGCGCCCGGCGAAGACGCTGACGTAGCATTTGTGCACGTACGCCAGGACGGCGTCCGCGCCGACGATGTCGACCCACGTTTCAAACTCGCCGGCGAAGCTGGCGCCGACCGAATCCTCCGCGGTTGCACTGGAACGGACGGCCACAGCGATGTCCGGCACGCCGGTGTCGGCGCAGAGCTTGGCGTACGCCGCGCGGACCGGGACCGCGACCTCTTCGGGCAGCGGCACTTGGGCGAACCGTTCGGTGATGGTGCGTTCGGCGTCGTCGAACGCGGACTGGTCCCGGCTGCTGCCCAGCCCGTCGAGCACCCCGCGGGTGAATTCCTGCAGGCCGCCGGTCCGGAGGTAGCTCCGGTAGGCTGCCGCGGTGACGGCGAAACCCGGGGCGACGGGCAGCCCGGCCGCCGTCATTTGGGCGAGGCCTGCGGCCTTGCCCCCTACTTCGCGGACATCCTGGCAATCCGGGTCACTGAATTCGTGGATATACATCTGGGTTCTCCTAAAGGGCCGCGACGGCGGTGGCGTCGTCGGCTGGTGTTGCGGGTTCCAGAACGACGACGGTCCCTGCCTTGCCGTCGATCCGGACCCTTTGTCCGGTGGTCAGGCGGGCGGTGGCAAAGCCGGTGCCCACGACGGCGGGAATGCCGTATTCACGGCAGACGATGGCGGCGTGGCACATCATGCCGCCGATATCGGTGATGACCCCGGTAGCCACCGCGAAGGCCGCGGCCCACGAGGGCGCGGTGATGGGAGCGACGAGGATTTCGCCGGGCTGGAGGAGGGGGAGGTCCTTCTCTGACCGCAGGACGCGGACGGGGCCCTCGACCACCCCGAGCGAGCCTGGGATTCCGTTGAGCGTGTCCGTGGCTCCGCCGGAGGCGCCGAGCCAGTCCTGCACCCGCTCGGTGGTGACGCCGTAGTTCATCACGGCGAACGGGTCCGTCACCTGCTGCGGCGGGATGCCGTAGGCGGGCGGGGCGCCGGCGGCCTGGAGCGCTGCGACGATCGGCCGGCGGCGGGCGATCTCGGCCTGCCAGCGCTTCTTGCCGCGGGCTGGTACACCGATGGCCCACGAGTCCACGACGTCGAAGAGTGCAGTGTCCAGTTCGAAGCGGTTGAGGTAGAACATGTCCTCCGCGTTGTCGAGGAAGCCGGCGGCGACGAGGAAGCGGGCGAGGTCCCAGGTCTTCTCCCAGAAGATCTTGTGGGACCAGTGCTCGACATAGATGTTGTGTTCTTCGATGTAGGGGAAGACCTTGCGGGCCAGCCCCAGGAGCTCGTCGAACTGGCGTGCTTCGTCGCCGGTGAGCAGGGCGCGGTACTCGTCCACGATCTCGTCCCGTTCGGAGCGGAGCCGCTCGATCGGCCGGGAGATGTCCTCGCCGGCGGCGATCTTCACGGCGTAGCGGGCGATGCCCTGCAGCGGGATGGAGAGGTCGCTGGCCCAGGTTTCCTGGTCGTGGGTGAAACCGTATTCGGCGAAGTAGTTGAACCAGGGGTCCTTGGCGGACTCGAACGCGGCAAGCCAGGTCCGGCCGTTCGCGGTTTCGGCCAGGGCGGCCAGGACGGCGTCGGCACCCGTGTCTCCGGTGATGATGGGGTTCAGGCCCAGTTCATTGGAGAGTGCCGCGAGCTTGCGCAGCTCGTCGTCCGGGCGGAAGGCGAGGACGTCGACCCCGGCCACCATCCGGGAGATGGACTGTTCGCTGATGAGGGGGAAGGCCTGCTTGCAGAACTGGAAGAAGGTGATGTAGCCGCCGTAGCCGAGGTTGAGGAACTCGAAGTGGTACTGCCAGATGGAGAAGAATTCGTCGATCAGCCGGTGGTAGTTTTCGATGACCGCCATGGCCGATGAGCGGCCGCGCGCTTCGCTGACCACCTCTGCCGGATCGTACTCGGTCAGGTGCGGGAAGCTGATGGTGCGCAGGGAATCGATGGCTCCCTCCATCTTGGTCTTCCACTTTGCGTACAGCTCATCCCAGTTGGCGTAATAGTAGCCGGCGCGCTCCTGGAAGATGGCCACGCGTTCCTGGATGCGTGCCGGGTCCTCGACTGCCAGCGGTGAGATGTAGACGTAGCCGTTGACCACGCGGACGTCCAGGCCCAGGGAAACCGGCAGGGCGAAGATCCGGGTGCTGAACGTGCCGACTCCCAGGTACACGGCTTCCGCGCCGATGCTGTCGAAGGGATGGCAGCCGCGGGACCAGTGCATGGTGTCAGCGAACCAGAACTGCTTGTTCTCGTGTTCGGTGGTTTCCTCGGAGGGGACGAGGTAATACGGGTACATCGATTCCCAGCCTTCGCCTCCGGCCGGTGTTGTGGCCTCGTTGAAGAACGGGAAGCGGGCGGTGCTCTTAGGGGTGGTTCCTGCGATGTCGGTCATGACCTGGCTCCTTGCGACTGTGAAAGGGATGGGGTGAGGTATTCAAGTAGTGCGGCGACGTCAGCCACGGCAAGATCCGGCCGCGCGGCGCCCTCGAGTGTGGCGAGCAGCCCGGGGGAGGTTGCTCCGGAGAGGACGAGGGCGCTGTGGGCACCCATGGACCTGGCCAGTTCGATTTCGACGGTGGCGTCGCCGACAACCGTGACCTGAGCCGCGGGGGTACCCAGCCGGTGCAGCAGGGTTTCCCCCAGCGCGGCGGAGGGCTTGCCCAGGACCTGGGCCACGGTGCCGGTGGTCCACCCGATGGCGGCCGCGATGGTTGCGGAGACGGCGACGGATTTGCCCAGCCCGCCGTGGAACCACGGGGCGTTGACGGTGGTGTACAGCGGCGCACCGGCGTCGACGGCGAGGCAGGCGGCGTTGAGGAGCCGGGTGCTGTAGCCGTTTGCCGCTCCGACCACGACGACGTCGGCAAGGGTCTTGCTGTCGGGCTCCGCCAGCTCGAGTCCCAGCTTCCGGATCGGATCCGCGAGGCCATCCTCGCCCACCACCAGCACACGGGCCCCGGCGTGGTGCGTGGAAATGTAGTCCGCTGCCGCGCTGCCGGCGGTGACGAAATCCGCATCCGGGACATCGATCCCCGCCGAGCGCAGATGCGCGGCGTACTCCCTCGGGGGCTTTTGGGAGGCGTTGGTGCAGATGAGGACGGCGTGCCCGGCCCGCCGCAGCGCGTCCACCAGTTCCCCCGCGCGGGGCATGGCTGTCCCGCCGGCGCCGCCGGCACGGGCGGTGCGCATCAGGCAACCGTCGACGTCCAACACCCACGCCCGTGAATTTCCGACTCCGTCGTTCATGCTGTAACCCCTTGTGCGGCGGCCGCTTCGTTGGAAGGGCTGCGTTGAAACGAAAATTTGGTGGTGCCGTCGCTGAGGGACACCGAGTACGTCGATGGGCGGTCGTTCACGGCCGCGAGCAGCCGGCGCAGCGTCGACGTCGCCGAGTTCTTTTTGGCGGCGTACATGGTGTCGACCTGCTCGGCGGGCATGACCGCACGCAGCAGCAGCTCTTCATCGCTGATCGTGGCCCCGAAGCGCCGCCGCAGATCGGCGATGGTGATGTCGCCGCCGTCGTTGACGGGCTGTTGCCCGCGCTTGGTTGCCATGGCACGGTCCAGCAGCTCGGGGTTCACGGCTCCCGGCAGCGGCCCGAAGTCCCCGCGCAGGAGGTCGATGACTTCGTCGGAGAGCTGTTTGTACCGTTCGCCTGTGATGACGTTCAGTGTGGCCTGGGTGACGATGTACTGCGCGAACGGCGTCATCACGATCGGCCAGCCGAGGTCTTCCCGGACCTGGACCGACTCCTCGATCACCTGGTCGAACAGATCAGCACGGCGGATCTCGCCGAGCTGCCGCCGCGTGGTGGACTGTACCCCGCCGGGGATGGTGTGCCGGTAATAGGCCTCGTCATATTCGTTCGGGGTGCCCACGGGCAGGTTCTTGATCCGTCCCTGCCGCTGCAGGTAGGTCGAGGCCTTCGCCATGGCGTCCAGATCCACGTTGACGCTGTGGCCGCGGGCCCGGAGGTTGTGGACCAGGCGCTGGGCTTCGGGGTGGGAGCTTCCGTTGGCCAGCGGTGGCAGGGCGCAGTGGATGGTGTCGATACCCAGGTCCGCCGCGTCCAGGACCGTGATCGGTGAGAGTCCGGTGGTGCTGTGGGAGTGGATTTCGTTCAGCCGGGTGGAGGTGAGGCTGGACTGCAGCAGCGGGACGAGGCTCTTGAGCCGGTCCGGGGTCAGCAGCCCGGCGGGATCCTTGAGGTAGACGCTGTCGATGGCGGCACAGTCGTCCAGCTCCGCGGCCTTGGCTGCGAAGTAGTCATCGGTATGGACGGGGCTGGTGGTGTAGCAGATCCCGCCGATGACTTCTTCGAAGCCGACGCGCTTGGCCATTTCGGCGGTGCGCTTGGCGCCCTCCATGTCATGCATGGGGTCGATCACCCACAACCGCTTGACGCCGTTGCGCACCAGGAGCTGGAAGGCCAGTTCGAAGACCGCGTCCGGGGTGCGGTGGAAGGTGATGAAGCGCTTGCCGGTGGTGAGGAATCCGAGCTGGGTGTTGGGCATCAGGTCCCGGGCGGCGCGCAGCCGCTCCCACGGATCCTCGTGGTGGTAGCGCACGGCGGTGGCCATGAGGGTGCTGGAGACCAGTTCCAGGGCGTGGTAGCCGACCTGGTCCAGCAGCGGGGCGACTCCCTCGACCATGCGCGTGGTGACGCCGGTGGCGCCCCAGATGCTCTGGTTGCCGTCCCGGAGGGAGACGTCGACGAGCTTGATGTCGGTCATGAGGGCACCTTCTCCGTCAGGAGTCCGTTCAGCCAGTGCGTGGTGACCGTGTTGTCCCGGTAGACGGGGTGGGCCAGGATCCGCTGCAGCAGGGGAAGGGAGGTGGTGACCCCTTCGATCTCGAATGCGGCCAGTGCCTGTTCCATCCGTTCGATGGCGGCCGCCCGGTCCGGTGCCCAGGCAATCTGCTTGGCCATCAGGGCGTCGTAGAAGGGCGGGAACCGGTACCCCTCGTAGATGTGTGAATCAAGCCGGAGGCCTCCCGCTGCCGAGGGCCGCCAGCGGGTGACGGTTCCCGGCGAGGGACGCAGGTCATGGTCCGGATCCTGTGCGGTGATCCGGCATTCGACCGCGTGGCCGCGCAGGCGGATGTCGGCCTGGGTGAAGGAGAGCGGTTCGCCGAGGGTGACCAGCAGCTGCTCCCGGACCAGGTCGACCCCGGTGACGGCTTCCGTTACCGGATGTTCCACCTGCAGGCGCGGGTTCACTTCCAGGAAAGCCAGTGAATCGCGGCTGACGTCGTAGAGGAATTCCACGGTGCCCAGGCCCACGTAGTCCAAGGCCTCTGCGATCCGCAGGGCGCTCTCGTACAGCAGCGTCCGGGTGGCTTCGGGAAGGACCGTGCAGGGTGCCTCTTCAACCACTTTCTGGTAACGGTACTGGACCGAGCATTCGCGTTCGCCCAGGTGGACCCGGTGGCCGTGGCGGTCACCGATGATCTGGACTTCCACATGCTTGGCGTCCTGGACGAAACGCTCGAGGAACACGGTGCCGTCGCCGAAGGATGCTTCGGCCTCGGCCGAGGCCAGTTGCCAGGCTTCGGCCAGTTCCGCGGAGTTTTCCACGAGCTTCATGCCGCGGCCGCCGCCGCCGTGGGCTGCCTTGATGAGTACGGGATAGCCGATGCCCTCAGCCAGTTGCTGCACTTCACCGGCCGACGTCGCGGTGCCGCCGGCGGAGACGGGAACATCCACGGATTCGGCCAGCCGGCGCGCGGTCAGCTTGTCGCCGAGCGCCCGCAGGGCGTCAGGGGAGGGGCCCACAAAGGTCAGGCCGTGCTCGGCGCAGAGTTCGGCAAACGCCGGGCGTTCGGAGAGGAAGCCGTAGCCCGGGTGCACTGCGGTGCACCCGGTGGAGATGGCAGCCTGGACGACGGCGTTCATGTTCAGGTAGCTGTCGGCGGGCCGGGGTGCGCCAAGCGTGACGACGCGGCCTGCGCGCCGGGCAGCCAGGGTGTCCTTGTCCGCCGTTGAGACCCCCAGCACCGTGTCGTAGCCGAGCCGGTCGCAGGCCTCAATGATGCGGACCGCGATTTCCCCCCGGTTCGCGACAAAGATGCGGTGCTTCATGATGCCGTCCGGATGGCAAACAGCGGCTGCTCAAACTCCACCAGGTCCCCGTCCTTGACGAAGACGGCGGTCACCTCACCTGCAGCGCCCGCGGTCACCGAGTTCATCAGCTTCATGACCTCGACGATGCACAGCACCGCATCGGCCGCCACCGAGTCCCCGACCTTCACAAAGGCCGGCTCGCCGGGCTTGGGTGCCCCGTAATAGGTGCCGAGCATCGGCGCGGTGACCAGGAGGTGCCCATCGGGCAGCGAGCCGGGGCTGACGGCGGGGGAATGGCCGTTCTGCGCCACAGCGGTGGGGGCCGGTGCCACCGCCGGGGCCGCGGAAATCGGACCTGCCGGGGCAGCGGGCAGCGCTGCGGGCGGAGGCGCAGATGTTCCGGCCGCCGCAACAGCCGTGTGCTGGGCCGCATTGTCCGGAATGTATCCGCCCCTGCGTACGTGGAGGCGCAGCGAGCCTTTCTCATAAAGAAAATCAGTGAACTCTGTTTTATCGAGCTGCTCGATAATCGCAGCGAGCTCCTCCAGGTCAACGTCCATGTGGGTACTTCCTCTCTCAGGCCTGCCGTCGTTGAACAAGCCGAATGTGGCGTCCGCCACTTTCTCCCAGACTAGGGACGCATCCCGCTGTAAGCAACGCATTTGGAAGAGATTCCGCTCTGCGCAATTCAGGGTCTATCGGCGCCTCCGGACAGCAGCCCGCTCTCGGTCATGGACGCAGCTTCCCTGAGTGCCTTGACGTGATCGGGGAGCATCGCCTTCTTGTATCTCGCCGTGGGGATCGCCGTCGTGAAGGCGGCGACGGGCTTTCCGGTGGCGTCCCTGATGCAGACCCCCAGCCCGCTCACCCCCTGCTCCGTTTCCTCGAGATTTGCCGCGTAGCCTGCCTTGCGGACCGCCGCCAGCTGCCGCTTGAGCACGGGCAGGGCGTGGATCCTGGCGGTAGGCCACGGGGGCAGGCCGCCGCGGTAGACCTGTTCGAGTTCCACGTTGCCGAGTTCGGCCAGCATCGCCTTGCCGCCTGCGGAGCAATAGGCCGGCATGAGGTCCCCCATCCGGGCTTTCACGTGAAGCGCGGCCTCCGACTCGATTCCGTCGATAAAGCGGACGTGCGGGCCCGCCGGCACCATGAGCTGGACGGTGTCGTTGACGTCTCCATATAGCTGCTGCAGCGCCGGGCGCGCCGCCTGCCGCAATTGGTTGACCGAGAAATGACTCTCGCCGCGAGAAACCAGCTGGGGACCCGCGCGATAGCGGCGTTCCCGGTCCTGAACGGCAAAGTCCCGGTCGACGAGGGCACCGAGCAGTCGGTGGGCTGTGGACGGAGCCACACCCAAGCGCTCCCCGGCGGACTTGACGCTCATGACCTCTCCGGTGCGCAGCCAGGTCACCAGTTGAAGTGCCCGGTCGACGGATTCGAGTTTCGAGGGACTTTCAGAATTTCGCATAGCAGAATCGTCGCACAGTGCTGCGCTACCGCCCAAGAATATCTTCATTGAGCTATGACGCTGTCAGCCTGCAGGGTAGATAAGAGGACCCTGAATGCGTATTCCGCTAGCCGAAATTTGCAACAAAATTGTGGCATGTCGTGGTTGTCTGTGACTACGCTCGCTTCATGGCGCTTTTGCCTCCCCGCACCAGGCGTGCCTAACCCGGCCGCATCAAGAAAGTAGACATGGACGTCTTAGCTCAAATCCGTCAGTCACGGATGACCCGTTTTCAAGTGATGGCCGTGGCAATCGCACTGACACTCATCCTCATTGACGGATTTGACGTCGCCGTGATGGCGTACGCCGCCCCTAGCCTGTCAAGGGCTTGGGGACTCGACCCGGTCACCCTCGGCTTCCTGCTCAGCGCCAGCCTCTTCGGCATGGCCGCCGGCTCCATATTTCTCACTCCGCTGGCGGATAAGATCGGGCGCCGCCGGCTCGCCCTGATTTCGCTCGTCATCATCAGCATCGGTATGGTGCTCTCCATCTTCAGTGCCGACGCCATGCAGTTGATGGCCTTCCGCGTCGTCACGGGGCTCGGCGTGGGCGGGATGATGGCCAACCTGAACGTGCTCGTATCGGAGTACTCCTCCGACAAGCGCCGCGGCACCATCATCGGGATCTACGCCGCCGGCTACCCGATCGGCGCCACGATCGGGGGCCTTATGTCCGCACCGCTCATTCCCGTCTATGGGTGGCACTCGGTGTTCGTCACGGGCGCCGCCCTGACGGTGCTGATGCTCCTGGTCTCGTGGCGCTTCCTGCCGGAATCCCTGGACTACCTGCTGACCAGCCGCCCCGCCGGTGCGCTGGCCAAGGTCAACGGGATCCTGGCCAAGATCGGCCGCCCGGCACTTGACGGCCTGCCGGTCCTCCCTGCGGCGGTCCGCCAGCAAAGCGCCGTCGCTGAGATCCTGAGCCGCCCCACGCGTTTCCGGACCCTGGCCCTGTGGATCGGGTACGCCTGCCTCGTCGCCGCCTACTACTTCGCGAACACCTGGACCCCGAAGATCGTCGCGGCAGCCTCCGGCAACGACTCCCTCGGCGTGACCATCGGCGTGATCGCCAATGCGGGCGGCATCCTCGGCTGCTTCATCTTCAGTGCGCTGGCCATCAAGTTCCGCAGCCGGCCCCTGCTGGTATGGTCCCTCGGCCTCGCAGCGGCAGCCTACCTGCTCTTCGGCCTCGTGTTCTCCCAGATCAGCGTCGCCATTGTGGTGGCCCTGTTCCTGGGTATCCTCACCACCGCGGGCATCGCCGGCTTCTACGCTGTCGCCCCTGACATCTACACCGCCCGGGCACGGGCCACCGGCATCGGCTGGATGATCGGCCTTGGCCGCCTGGTCTCCATCGTGGCCCCGATCCTTGTCGGCTACCTCATCTCGGGCGGATGGAAGCCGGAGACGAACTTCTTCCTCTTCGCCATCCCGCTGGCAGCCTCCACCCTCTGCATCGTGGCGCTCGGCATCTCTGTCAGGCGCACCCGCCCCGCGGGGATGCTCGAGGCCGCCGTGGCGCCCAGCACGACCACGGCCTGAACGGCCGCCGCACCATTTGCCCAGGAACCACCAGAAGGAATCCCATGCGTTCAGTTGAAACCGGCACCCTGCTCAGGGCCGCCCCGTCCCGGAAGGACTGGTCCGGCTCCCGGATGGGTGTCTTCCTCGAAGACATCGAGCGGAAGACAGGCCGGCATTTCGCCGACTATGACGAAGCCTGGCAATGGTCCGTCGACAACCTGGAGGAGTTCTGGGGGGCCGTTTGGGAGCACTTCGAGATCATCACCCATAGCCCGTACGAGACGGTGCTGCGGGACCAGAAGATGCCGGGCGCCGAATGGTTCCCCGGTGCGACGATCAACTACGCGGAACACATCGTCCGCGCCGTTGGCCAGCGCCGTGACGGCGTCATGATCAAGTCCCGCAGCCAGACCACCGGCAGTTCCGAATGGACCGGTGCACGCCTGCTTGAGGAAATCGGCCGCATCCAGCAGGGTCTGATCCGCCTGGGCATCACCGCCGGGGACCGGGTGGCCGGATACCTCCCCAACATTCCGCAGACGCTGGCCGCCTACCTGGCGACGGCCGCACTGGGAGCAATCTGGTGCTCGGTGCCGCCGGAGATGGGTCCCAAATCGGTCCTGGACCGCATCAGCCAGCTGGAACCGTCCCTGATCCTCGCGATTGATGGCTACCGGTGGGGCCGGAAGGACCTGTCGCGGGCGGACGACCTGGCCCGGATCCGGGAACAGCTCCCGGAGACCCCGGTGGTCCTCCTGCCGTACCTGGATCAGGACTGCGACATTCCTGCCGGCGCCATTTCCTACGCCGACTTCACCTCCGAAACCGGGGAGATCCGCTTTGAGCCCGTTCCGTTTTCCCACCCCCTCACGGTGCTCTTTTCCTCCGGAACCACCGGAAAACCCAAGGCGATCGTCCATTCGCACGGGGGCCTGCTGCTGGAGCACTTCAAGGCCATGGGGCTGCACTTCAACATGGGCCCGGCCGACACCGCCTTCTGGTTCACTACCACCGGCTGGATGGTGTGGACGCTGGGGGTTTCCACGCTGCTGACCGGTGCCGCGATGGTGCTCATGGACGGGGACCCGAACTGGCCCTCGCTTGATGGGGAATGGTCCCAGTGGGCCGTGGCGGCCGAAACGGAGGCCACGTACCTCGGCACCGGCTCGGCCTACCTGGCCGCCTGCGCCCACGCGGGCCTGACGCCCGGGAAGACCTGGGACCTGGGCCGGCTGCGCGAGATCCAGTGCTCCGGCTCGCCGCTCGCCGCGGACGTCGCCGCCTGGGTGATGGACGACGTCGGCCCGGGGCTGCTGCTGGCCCCCACCTCGGGCGGCACTGACATTTGTGCAGCCTTCCTGGGCGGCAGCCCGCTGACGGGCGTCTATGCCGGCGAAATGTCCTGCCGCCCGCTGGGTGTCTCGGTGGAATCCTGGGACCCGGAGGGACGGCCGCTGCACGGCAAGGCAGGGGAACTCGTCGCCACCAGGCCCATGCCGTCGATGCCCGTCTTCTTCTGGGGTGACGAGGGCCAGGAACGCTACCGCGAGAGCTACTTCGGTGCCTATGAAGGCGTCTGGCGGCACGGGGATTGGCTCATCGAGACCGAGCGGGGCACCTGGGTGATTTCCGGCCGGTCCGACGCCACGCTGAACCGCGGCGGGGTCCGCCTGGGCACAGCCGAGTTCTACGCGGTTCTTGACGGACTGGCCGCCGTCAACGACAGCATGGTCCTGCACTTCGAGGATCCTGCCGGCGGAATGGGCCGCCTGGTGCTGCTCATCGAGGCCCAGGAAGGGGCCGACAAAACCGCACTTGAAGCTTCGGTGCGCCGATCGCTGCGGACGGAACTCTCGCCCCGGCACGTGCCCGACGATGTCGTATTCGTGCCCAGCATTCCTCGCAACCCCTCGGGCAAGCGGCTGGAAATTCCGCTCAAGCGCGTCATCCAGGGCGCCGTCATGGGCGATGTCCTGGATCCGGGTGTGCTGGTCAAGCCCCAGGACGTCGAAGACACCGTACGGATCATCAAAGAGGCATTTGCCGCGTGAACGACTGAGGGCGTCGGCCCGGGTCTGACCGGCACGGCTGAAGTCAGGACGTTGAGGGCTTCCCTGCTTCAACATGGACCAGCAGGTTCCGCAGCAGCCGGGTCAGTTCCTCCCGGTCTGCGGCGGACATGAAGCTGATGACCTGTTCTTCGAAGTCCGAGACCGAGCGGAGCACGGGAAGGATGATTTCCTGGCCCTTGAGGGTCATCCGGATGAACGCCCCGCGCCCGTCCCGCGGGTTGCTTTCCCGGGTGACGAGCCCGGCGTCGACCAGTTTGTTGATCCGTTTGGTGGTTCCAGCGCCCGAGGTGATGAGGTCGGCGGCCAGTTCCGACGGCGTCATCGGGCGCCCGGTCCGGGTCAGCAGCGCCAGGATGTCGAATTCGGCGCGGCTGATGCCGCAGCCCGTCAGGACGCTGTCGCTCTGGAGTTGGATGAGCTGGGCCAGGCGGCGGATCCGCCCGACAATCGCGGCGGGGGCGCTGCTGATGTCGGGATCGATGCGCCGCCACTGGTCCTGGACGGTATCAATGTAGTCGCGGGCTGCGGTCATTGTTCTTCCCTGCCTATGGCTGGTTGGCTGGTGTTGCGGGGGTGAATTTGTCTTCGAGGTAGCGGTTGCGGGGTGTCATCATCCACGCGCCGGTGACCATGACTGCGCCGGTGCCGGCGAAGACGAGAAGGGCCGTGGTCCAGCCGCCGGTGAGGGAAAAGATGGTGCCGCCGAGCAGCGGGCCGAGGGTGCCGAAGAGGTAGCCTACGCCCATGGCGAACCCGGCGAGGGCCGCGGAGCCGGCGGCGGTGCGGGTGCGCTTGTTGAACATGGTGATGGCCAGCGGGAAGGCACCGCCGCCAATACCCATGATGAAGACCCACAGCACCTGTGTCCCCGGTGCCAGTACCAGGCCGATGTAGCCGATGGGGGCGACGAGGCTGAGGGCGGCGGCAAGCGGGAAGACGTTTTTGAGTTTGGACGCCAGGATCGGGACGATGAACGCCATCGGAAGTGTCATGAAGGTGAAGGCGGAGAACGCGCCGGCGGCGGCACCAAGGTCCATGCCGCTGTCCTTGAGGATGGTCGGCAGCCAGGCGAGCATTCCGTAGGTGTTCAGTGAGGCCATCGCGTAGAAGAGGGCGGTGCCGACGGCGATCGGGCTGGTGACCAGCCGCGTTAGGCCCAGTTTCGGGCCGGATGCGGTGGCGGGGGTCGGTGTCCCGGCGGTGGCGGCGGTCCGGTTCCGGCGCAGGCGGACCAGCTGGATGATCCAGGGCAGTGCCGCGGCCAGGGAGAGGATGGACCAGGTGGCGATGGACGCCCGCCAGCCGGCGGCGTTGTTCAGCGGGACGGCGGTCATGGCCGGGAGTGTCGCGCCGGCCTGCATAAGCAGGGCGAACACGGTCAGCATGGCGGCCTGGCGGTCCGGGAAGTATTTCTTGACCAGCGGCGCGCCGACGACGTTGCCGATGCCCATGCCGAACAGCGCCACGACGCTGAGCACGAAGAACAACGGAATACTGTCCGTCAGGGCCCGGCCGAACGTTCCGGCCGCGGCCAGAACCATGGCCAGGGCCGCGGTGAGTTCCGGTCCGCTCCTGCGGATCAGCACCGGTGCCAGGAAGCCGGCGACGCCGAAGCTCAGGGTGGGGAGCATGCCCAGGAAGCTGGCGGCGGCAAGGTCCAGGCCCATTTCCTGCCGGAGCAGGGGAAGCAACGGGGACAGGCCCGTGACCGCGTGCCGCAGGGTGATTCCCAGCAGCACGATGCCGATGATGAGCACGACGCGTCCGCGCCAGAGGCTGCCCGGCCGTGGTGCCGGGAAGCCACCGGCGCGGGCCCGGCCGGCCGTGGCCGGTGCAGAAGGTGCGGGTGCCTGCGCGGGATGGGTTTGTGTGCTCATCAGACGGCTGCCTTGGAGTCGCCGTCGATGGGGAACATCTGGCCGGAGATGGTGCGGGCGTGCGGGCCGGCGAGGAACAGCACCAGCGCGGCGATGTCGTCGGGGTTGATGAACTTCTTGACAGACTGGTTGGCCATGGCGGAATCGATCTCGTCCTGGACGGTGCGGCCGGAGACGGAGGCGCGGCCTTCGAAGACGCCCATGATCCGGGGGCCGTCCACGGCGCCGGGATGGATGGTGTTCGAGGTGATGCCGAACGGGCCCAGTTCCATGGCGAGGGTCTTGGCGAAGCCGACCAGGCCCCACTTGGTGGTGGAGTAGCCAACGCGGTTCGGGTAGCCGAACCGGCCGGCGAGGGAGGACATCGTGACGATGGCCCCGGCGTCGGATTCCTTCAGCAGGGGGATGGCCTGCTGGGTGACGTTGAAGGTTCCCTGCAGGTTCACGCCGATCACGGCGGCGAAGGCGGCGGCGTCGTACTGGTCCACGGGGGCGGTGGGGCCGGCGATGCCGGCGTTGTTGACCAGGACATCCAGCCCGCCAAGCTGGGCCTTGACGTCCTCGAAGAGCGCGGCGACGGCTGCGGGGTTGCTGACGTCGGTGACGGACCCTGTGATGTTCGGGTTGCCGCCGGTGACCGCATTGACGGCGTCGGCGTTGATGTCTGCGATATGGACCCGGGCGCCGACTGCGGCGAAGGCCTTGGCGATGGCCAGGCCGATTCCATTGGCTCCGGCGGTGATAAGCACGCGTTGTGACATGGGGTGTTCCTTAGTCGATGCGCCGGGGCAGCGGAGACGGGCTGTCGGGGCGGTAATTTCCTTTACATGCAAAAGCATATACCTATTTCGCTGGCGAATTATCTATGATTTCGATCACCGTCGAAGGGCTGTTCAGCGGACGCGGGGTCTGCCGGCGGTGCGGTCACGGCCGGACGCGGCGAGCACCACCAGCACTCCGACGAGGGCTCCGATCAGGGTTTCGATGGCGCGGTCCTGGATGAGGGGGAGCGGGCCGCTCGGGTGGGCCAGTTCTGTGCTGACCAGGGCCAGCGGCGTGACGAAGGTCTGGGCGATGGTGTACTGCCGGGCGATGAAGCTTTCCGCGAGGAACTGCAGTACGGCAATGACCAGCACCAGCGCCCAGGGCGGGAGTTCGCCGAGCAGGATGACCCAGGTGAGCCCCAGGCCCGCCGTCGTGCCGAGGATGCGGTTGAGGGCCCGGCCAAGGCGGTGGGTCACCGTGGGTCCGGCGAGCGGGACCACGGCCGCCACCATGGCCCAGTAGCTGTGACCGATGCCCAGCAGGACGGCGATCGAGCCGGCTACGCCGGCGGCGGTGGTGTAGCGGACGGCATCGAGGAGGATGGCCTTCCGCTCGCCGGGCGTGAATGGCTCGGCCAGCGGCCGGGTCCAGGGGCTGCGGTGGCCCGGGTGTACCCGGGAGGAAACGGCGACGGCCAGGGCGAAGGCCACCGTCAGGGCGGCGGCCAGCATTCCCTGCCAGACGGGAGGCTGGGAAGGAACAGAGGAAATGGCGCCGAACGCGAAGATATGGAACAGCGATCCGGCCGGCTGGAGCCGCCCGAAACCGGTGCCGAGGGTTCCCAGGCCGGCGACAAGGGTGGTGCCGATGACAATGCCCCATGGCCCGATCCCGGCATGGGCACAGACCGCCCCGGCGAAAATGAACAGGAGCAGAAGCAGGCTGGCCTTCGCCTGGTGGACGAGCCGCTGCCGGTGGGGCTGGTTGCGCCCGTAGATGCCGGTGAAGGCTCCGAAGGACGCAAAGATCGTGAGGTCGATCCGTCCGGCCAGTACGAGCACGAGGAGCGGTACGCCGACGCCGACTGCGGTGCGGATCGCAGGGTGGTGATCGTTGCGGGCCGGGGTCAGCCGGAAGATTTCTTTGAAGTGGTGCAGCGGATCTCCTTCGAGGGGCAGCCGGCAGGGTGCCGGCGCACAAATGTATTTCTCTGGAGAATTATATCTGATGCCCTGCATCACCCGGAGCCGCGACCGTCAGGCGCGGCCGTTCCGGAGGTGTTGGAGGAGTGCGTCGAGGACCGGCAGTTGGCCACGTACCAGCCTGGTCCGGGCTTCGGTTTCCCTGGTCCAGGCGGCGCCGTCGATCTCGGGGTAACTCCGGACTGTGCCGGATCCCTTCGGCCATTCCAATGAGAAGGTGTTGCTCACGATACGGTCGGGTTCGAAGTCCGCCTCGGCCGTGAAAACTGTGATGACCTTGCCCGAAGGTTGCCGGAAGGAGCCTAGCCGGATGTAGTCGGCGGAGGGCGCGGGAGTGCCCATCTCCTCGGCGAACTCACGCTGCGCGGCCACCCACGGGTCCTCGTCTTCGAGGTATTCACCCTTGGGAATGGACCAGGAACGTGCATCCTTATGGGCCCAGAAGGGTCCGCCCATATGCGCGAGCCAGACCTCGACTTCAGATGCAGCGCCCCGGCGGAACAGCAGAATGCCTGCGCTCCGAACTGTCATTTGCCCTCCACCTGCCTGGGTTATCGGTGGGCGCCGGCGGGTGCCGTGGCATCAGGACCGCGCGGCCCCGTCGTGTTTTATGAGGGCCTGGAATTCCCCTGCCGGGAGGTTCCAGCCGGCCCAGTCCTGGGGGCGGGTGGAGGGCCGGCCCAGGAAATATCCTTGTCCGGCTGTCATGCCGAGACCTGTGACAGCGCCAAGCTCATCCCTGGTTTCGATCCCTTCGGCGATGAGTGCCGCTCCGATCTCTTCCGCGAGAACGGTCATGGCCTCGCCGAAGGCATGGCGCAGCGTGTCCGTGTCGATTCCGGCGATCAGATTCCGGTCAAGTTTGATGATGTCGGGTCCGAGCAGCCTGGTGTGGCGGATCGAATCGAAGTACGAGCCCACGTGGTCAACCGCGAGGCGGACTCCGCGCCGGCGAAGGGGCAACAGCGCCGGTACCAGGGCGGCGGCCTGCTCGGCAGTCAGGGGGTCGGTGAGCTGGAGCACCATGCGGTCCGGGGCCAGCGCCGATGCCTGCAGCACTTCCGGCAGCAGTGGGTCCAGGCAGGTGTCCGGGGACAGTTTCAGTGCCACGTACAGGTGCGCCGGCAGGGATTGCGCGGCGGTGAGGGCGCACTCCAGCGCCGCGAATTCAAGTTCGCTTCCCAGCCGTTCCTCGGCAGCTTCTGCGAACCAGCCGGCGGCGTCAGGTCCGTCGCTGACGAACCGGGTGAACGCTTCAACCCCGATGACGGCACCCGTGGAGAGATCGAAGATCGGCTGAAATGCGGTCAGCAGCATCCTGCCGTTCAGGACCGCCTCGATCCGGGAGGCGGACCGGAGGGCCATCAGGTGTTGCGCCAGCGCCTTTTCCGGCTGCCCGGGATGCGCGGCCACGTGTTCGCGAAGCTGATCCCTGGCCCGGGCCTCCCCGGGCGCCTGATCGGCCAGCACCGCCCTGATGATCTCCGAGGCCTGGCGGCGTATCCCGGAGTCGTCATCGCCGTAATGCGAGCCCGGAAGGGGCTCGGCGGGAGGCTCGCTCCCGTAGTGTGCGGAAAAGAATAACGGGTCCCTCGCCATGGGCTATTCCTTTGTTCCTCCGTTCCGGCTGAGTCCGGAACAGTGCTACCGCTTCCGCTGAATCCAGGACATTAGGCCCTTGGAAAGCGGAAGACAGTGAAAGAACTGTACAACGGTACCGGGCTCTCTGGCGCGTGCGGAGGCAGAACTCTTCTGTATGACTTCCGGCAACGCGCCCGACGACGGGCGCGGCACCTTCCCGACCGGGTGAGGCAGGACGGTACCGCCGCCGTCGTCGTTGTGGGTTCAGGGCGCCGTGAGCGCCAGATCGGCAGCGGCTGTTGTGGCGGGAGTGTGTTCGGCGGGCTCGCGGTGGAATTCGCCGTTTTTCATGACGGCGGTGATCCTGGTGATGTCCTGGAGGATCGTGATGTCCTCCAGCGGGTTGCCGTCAACCAGGATCAGGTCGGCATAGAATCCGGGCAGCACCTTGCCGAGCTCGTCGGGCTTCTGGAACAGTTCCCCGCTGAGTGCTGTGGCCGCAATGATGGCTTCCATCTCGTGTAGCCGAAGAGCTTGACGAAGTGCTCAAGGTCGCGGGCGTAGGTGCCGTGGGGGTCCAGGCGAAGCCGTAGTCCCCGCCGGGGAGGACGCGGATGCCGCGGCGGCGCATTTCCTGGATGGCTTTGCAGGCGACTTCGAGTTCGTGGGCGTAGCCGGAGTACTCGTGCTGATGCTCGATGACCAGCCGGGTACAAAGCTCCGGTGAGCCGGTCTCGAACGCTTCCAGGATCGGGACGTGGGCTTCGGCAGCGGCGTGCAGATCAACGTGGCCGCGGACGACGGTGGCCATGGTCCGGGCTTCAACAAACAGGGAATCCCAGATTTCCATCATGAGCCGGTTCCCGGAGGCCGCGACCACTGCCCGGTGAAACTCCGTGCAGTACTTGGCGAGGCCGTGCGCATCCTTTGTTGCCGCGGCTTCGCGCATGCCGGACAGGGCCTCGCGGAGCGGCCCGGGGCCGGCATACAGGGCCCGGTAGGCATGGGCGGCCGCGGTTCCCTCCAGCGCCAAACGGACCAAGTAGACCTCGGCGAGGTCATCCTGGGAGGGGGCGCGGACGAAGGTTCCGCGCCGGGGGGAGGCTTTCAACCAGCCGGGTGGAGGACCGTTCCCGCAACGCTTCGCGTACCGGGGCCTGGCTGACGCCGAACTCCCTGGCAAGCTGCAGCTCCACGAGCCGGGTGCCGGGAGCCGGGAGGATAGGTGCCGTCAACGACCCGGTCCACAATGGTCTGTTTGACCTTTTCCGAGAGGCCCTCGTTCTCAAATGCTGCTGACACCGCCATGTCCCCAGCCTTTCACAATGCCCGCTTCGCACCGGCTGCTTCAGCGCCCTCAAGCGGATTCCACGGCCCGGCCGGCCTCCGGCGTGACCTGCCCGGTATCAAGTAGCACCCCGGTCGAAACGAGTCTTCGGTGAATCATGTCAAGATGCCCGCGTAGCGCTTGTCGAAGAATCATTTGAGAATGCCCGGATGGTCGGCTGGCTTTTGGGGCCTTGCTTTGCCGTGGTCAAGGTGAGGAGCTCGGAGCATAAGGCTTGAACCTGGCGTTGGATTGCGGCTGGATTCAAGGGCTTGTTTTCCCCCTTCAACTTGGCCTTCACGACTTTCCGGACTGTGCCCTCGTCGGTGAGGACCAGCTCGTACGGGGTCCCTGGCAGGTCATACTTCTTGATGATCTTTGCGCCGGTTCGGATCTTTTGGACGAGTTTCTGCTGGAGCCCGAAGTGGTTGGTCAGCTGCCCGTGCAGTGCCCAGATCCGGTTCAGCAGCTCCAGCTCAGCAGCCGTGTCGTAGCGGTGATATCCGACGGTTTGCCGGACCACGTGCCAGTTCTTCTGTTCCACATGGGCGCCGTCATTCTTGTTCCGGGACCTGGACCTGGTGAAGGTCAGTTGCTCCTGTTCACACCACCGCAGCAGCTCCCAATTGATGAACTCGCTCCCGTTGTCCGAGTCGATCCCGACGATCGGGAACGGGAACGCCGCGGTGGCTTCCATGATCGCGGCGAACGCCCATTTCTGGGCCTTGTTCTTCACCAACCGGGTCGCGGTCCACCCCGTGGAAACGTCAGTGATCGTCAGCGTGAAACAGAACTCACCCTTGGAATTTCCGCCCTCGTGGCAGACCAGATCGATCTCGACAAAACCGGGCACCGCATCGTCCCACTCGGCCCACGTCCGCATCGGGATCGAGTCCTTGAGCAGTGTTCCTGGCTTGGTGTGGGAATGGCCTTTTGGATCGAGTTTCCCCGATCTGCCTTGAGCCGACAGTCGATGGTGGCCGGGGCGATCTTCAACAGCAACGCCGCCGTTCCATCCTCGATACTCAGCTCCTTGAACCGGCGCAACCGGGGAACCAGATCCGGCAGTGCTGCTGCCAGCAGGCGCCCGCACGGGGTGCCCTGCGCGGCTCAGCAGAACCGCAGGGCCTCAATCACGTCCTCCCCGTAGAGCGGGGGCCTGAGGTGCCTGGGCCTGACCTGTTTGAGCACCCGTGCCTGGCGCAGCGCCTTACGCGCATGATCACGGTGCCAGCTGGTCAGGGCACATAGCTCGTCCAGGATCGCCTTCTTGCCGGCCCGGTCCGACCGGGCATATCGGAGGGCGGTGGTCTTCGTGACGGCCTTGCGTTCGCTCATCGAGAGCTCTATGGCTCACAGTGCCGGGCCAGCGGATACCACCCCAGCAGACGCGCCGCTACGCGGGCATCTTTGATGAGTCAACGCGGAGTCTTCGGTCCGCGGGGATTGAGGCGTATTCTACGTCCATAGTCCCGCCGCAGGGCCACAATCCTGGAGGAATGATGCGCTGGTTAAATGGTTCTTTTCACAAGTTGCCAAACCAAGCAACGGCTAAGCCGGAGCGGCCGGGTGGAGGAGGCCGGCAGAGGTGCAAACGGTGGGCTTCTGCTGGCAGCATCCTATTGCTTGTTACGGCGTCCCTATCAGGCGTCGCTATCCCGGCCCACGCTGCGCCCACAACGATTGTCAGCCTCACTTTGGATGACGGCAATGCCAACCAGTTCGCCGCCGCTCAGGTACTCAAGTCCCATGGACTGGCGGGTACGTTCTTCATCACGACCAGCTGGATCGGCACGGCCGGGTACCTGACGCAAACGAATCTGCAGACCCTGGCCAGCGACGGAAACGAGATCGGCGGCCACACCGTCACCCATCCGGACCTGACTACCCTGAGCCCTTCGGCCGCCGCGGCCGAGGTCTGCAACGGCAAGACGACCCTGGAAAACTGGGGCTTCCCGGTCCGTAATTTTGCCTATCCCTTCGCTTCGGAAAACGCCGCCGTGCAGACTGCAGTGAAGGACTGCGGCTATGCCAGCGCCCGTGGCCTGGGTGACATCACCTCGCCGGCCAGTTGCGCGGGATGCCCCTTCGCGGAAACCCTGCCGCCGGGCAACCCCATGGTCACCAAGGCGCCGGACGAAGTCGACAGCACCTGGACCCTCAAGAACCTGCAGGACTTGGTCACGAATGCCGAATCAACCGGCGGCTGGCTTCAGTTGACCTTCCACCACATCGCGGTCGGCACCGACCCGACGCTGACCATCAGCCCCGCGCTCTTCGAGAGCTTCATCACCTGGCTCGCGGCGCGGACGGCCAATGGATCGACGTCGGTCCGAACCGTTGCCCAGGCACTAGGCCAGTCCGCGGCAACGGCACCGGCACCGGCACCCGCACGATGAGCGCAGACGCCGGGCCGAGGTCGCTCTGGTCTGCGGGCTTCACCCGGGTGTCCGGGCGGACGTCGGGCGCAACAGCGGACCCGTCGCCACGGCGGACGAAATAATCCGGGACGTCCGAATGCCGGGGGAGCGGTGCAGGCAAGCCGATGCGCAAGGGCTGGGATGAGATACCGACAACGTCCGGGTGAAAGTCCAGGGACATCAGGTGATCACGTTCGCACCAGGATTCGAACCCGATATGGCGCCCGTTCGTCCCGCACCACCACAAGCCGGCGAAGTTGCTTTGGCCCTTGAACGCTCCCGCTACGGCTGGTCGGGGGCCACGACAGCGGACTTGTCCGTCCTCGCGGCAGCGCCGGGGCCAGCTACGACAACACACCCTACGCCCTTGGCTCAGCTTTCCCGCCCACCGGCGGAAATCAGGCCAAAGCAGTCATCCACGCATACGACTCGTGCGCACTTCTGGTGTTTAGTACCGTTTTTCCACCGGCGTATTCTGCAGTAACAGAAACCAGAGAACCGCCGCGTGCGGCAAGCAAGGCCGTGTGTTCGGCTCGTGTCCACGCTGTCTCGAGGAGGCATCATGGAGGGTGAGAGCGATGGCAATCGAGCTAGACTGAGCCCGCGCGTCCGGATCGCGGTGAACGTGTTCCTGCTGGCTGTGCTGATCATCGTTTCTGTGGGCATTGCCAGCGGTGTCCTGCCGTTCTATGTTGTGGGAGCCGCGATAACGGGACTCCTCGTGGGCCAGCCCTCCGGCGCGGATCGTAAGCCCCCGACCGCTATCGAGGGACGTCTTGCTTGGTGGAAGCGCAGGGAACGCGGGACCTTCTATACAGCGTGGTGGGTGCTCATGCTGTTGGCTGGTTTCCTGATTCCATGGCTTTCCGTCGACGGAGTGGACTGGCGAACGGCATTGGTATTAGGAGTCATGGCCATCCCTCCGTGGATCATTCTCCGCAATCCTCCTGAACGTCCATGGACCCTGGCCGGCTTACGAAGTACGACGTCAATTGCGTGATCGTTGCGGACCGTTAAAGGATTCTCCTAGCGTTCATGGGGGTTTGCCTCGTTTCGGGTGCCGGCACGGGGTTCCAGTCCGATGGCTTTGTAGCATTGGTCGATTAGTTCCATGGTTTGGACGGCGTCGTCACTGTCTGTGGGCATGGGGATTCCGTGCCGGATCAGGGCGGTGAAAGCGTCCAGCTGATAGGTGTAGGAGGATCGTGTGCCCGGGTGTTCGATCCGTTGGCCGTCAGCCGTTTTCACCTCGAGGCTGTCATCGGTGTGAGGGAGGATGAAATTTGCCACGGTGGCTTGTCCCTGGCTTCCGATGGCGCGGTAGGTCATTTCGGCTCGGGTCCCGTTCATATTGCATCGTGCCGTTGCGGTGATTCCGGAGGGATAGACCAGATCAGCGTCAACCCATTCGTCCACTCCGGGCAGGCCGGTCCGTTCGGCTCCCCGGGCGTTGATGAGGGTGGGATTCCCGCCTGCCAGGGGGGCCATGGCCCGGATGGCATGGAGGCTGTAGCAGCCCAGGTCCATGAGTGCTCCGCCCGCGAGTGGCAGTGACCACCGGGGGTCTTCGGGTGGCGGGGGCGGAATCATCACCATGGTTTCGACGCGCTGGAGTTCGCCGAGTTCCCCGGAGGCGACGAGTTCGTGGAGTCTCTTTGTGACGGGGTGGTAGAGATAGTGGAATCCGTCGACGACCTTGACGCCCGCGCGTTTGCCTGCGTCGCGCACTTCTCTGGCTTCTGCTGCGTTGGCGGCGAACGGTTTCTCTGACAGGACGTGTTTTCCCGCGGCGATGGCTGCCAGGTTCCATCGTGCGTGCAGCGAGTTGGCCAGCGGGTTGTAGACCGCTTCGATCTCCGGGTCATTGACCAGCTCTTCGTAGGAGCCGAGTACCCGTTCGACGCCGTACCGGTCGGCAAAGTCCTGTGCCCGGTCCCGGTCGCGGGCTGCGACGGCCACCAGCCGCGCACCTGTCAGCCTGGCAGGTTCAATGATGGATGTGGGGCTGACGCGGGACGCTCCCAGGATGCCGATGCGCAGCGGTGCTTCTTCTGGATCCATCGGTGGAGTCCTTTCTGGTTTCTGATGTCGCCTTCGCCCGGCCGTATTGGTCACACCGTCCCGGCCCGGTGAGCTACTGCTTGAAGGCGGCGTCGAAGGAGGTGTTCGACGCCGGGAAGTCGTACTTTTTGAGGGCGGCGAGGGCTTCGGGGGCGCCGTGGAGGCGGTCCATGCCGGCGTCTTCCCATTCGATGCTGATGGGGCCGTTATAGCCGATCGCGGTGAGGGCGCGGAAGGACGATTCCCAGGGCACATCGCCTCGGCCTGCGGAGACGAAGTCCCAGCCGCGGCGCGGGTCGCCCCAGGGCAGGTGGGAGCCCAGGACCGTGTTGCGGCCGGTGGGGCGCAGCTTGGTGTCCTTGCAGTCCACGTGGTAGATCCGGTCCTTGAAGTCCCAGATGAAGGAGACCGGGTCGATGCCCTGCCACATGAAGTGGGAGGGGTCCCAGTTGAGGCCGAACGCTTCGCGGTGGCCGATCGCCTCGAGGGTGCGGACGGTGGTCCAGTAGTCGTAGGCGATTTCGGAGGGATGGACTTCGTGGGCGAAGCGGACTCCGCATTCGTCGAAGACGTCCAGGATGGGGTTCCAGCGGTCGGCGAAGTCCTGGTAGCCGGCCTCGATGACCTCTTCCGGGACGGGGGGGAACATCGCGACGTATTGCCAGATGGAGGAGCCGGTGAAGCCGACGACGGTGTCCACGCCGAGGGCTTTGGCGAGCCGGGCGGTGTGTTTCATTTCCTCGGCGGCGCGGGTGCGGACGCCTTCGGGGTCGCCGTCGCCCCAGACCTTGGACCCCACGATTCCCTGGTGGCGGAAGTCGATGGGGTCATCGCAGACGGCCTGGCCTTTGAGGTGGTTGGAGATGGCCCAGACCTTGAGGCTGTACTTTTCCAGGACGGCGAGCTTGGAGCCGACGTAGCCGGGTTCGTCCCAGCGCCAGGCGTCCAGATGGTCACCGGACACGGCGATTTCCAGGCCGTCATAGCCCCAGCCGGAGGCCAAACGCGCGACTTCCTCGAAGGGCAGGTCGGCCCACTGGCCGGTGAACAGGGTGTACGGGCGGGGCATGTCAGGCTCCTTGCCTTTACCGGATTCTCCGGCTTGGGGCTGATCGTCGGTTTCGGGTCGATGCGTCCGGATCAAAGGTTGTCGGTCCGGCTATCGCAACGCTTGCTGCCTTTTCGGATTTCCGTTCTTGAGGTCCGGGGACTGCGGGTCGGGTACGGCCAGGAAAATACCGGGCATTGCGGCCGCAGACCCCGCACCATGTGGTGAGTCCGGGATTCTCAGATGGCTTGGGCTTTCTTCATGCAGTCCTTGACGTAAGCATCGGACGCGCGAAGGTGTTCACCGATTTTTTCGAAGCTCCATCCCTGCGTTCCGTGGCATTTGAGGCTGGCGACGCCTTCATACCCGACACGGCGCAGTGTTCCCAGCATTACGGAGTGATCCAGTGTTCCGTCGGGGCGGGGGAGTTGCTGGTCGGCGGGACCGAAGTTCAGCCCGTCTGTGCCGTGGCGGTAGGCGCGGTCGATGTCCCAGATGTAGTAGTAGAAGAGCCGCTTGCGTTCGGCGAGGAACGTGATCGCTTCGCTGATGGTGTCCTGCATCACCCACAGGTGCGGGGGAGCGATGCAGACGCCGAGGTAGGGGTCGTCGATGTCGCGGATGAGCCGTTTCATCTGGGCGAGCGTGTCAACGCCTTCGTCCCAGCGCTGGTCTTCGTTGGCACCGGATTCGAAATCGGCGGCGAACGGCACGGTGAGATGGTTTTCGACCGCGATCCGGACTCCGCGGCGCGCTCCTGCTTCGACGATGGGTGGCAGGAAGGTGGAGACGAAGTCGGGGTAGTTGGCTTCGCAGTCGAAGATGAGGGTGTCGATTCCGAGGTCGGCGGCGAAATCGACACGCTCAAGGATCTCTTCCTGGGTCTTTCCGTAGACGGTGAGGCCGCAGGGTTTGACGCCGTATTTGTCCAGCACTCCGAGGATTTTGCCCGGGTCATCTCCCGGGTTGACGTGGTGGGCCAGCGGTGCTGCGGAGGACCAGAGGTTGACTTCCTTGAAGCCGATGTCGGCAAGGTCGCGGATCGAGTCTTCGAAGCCGTGGTCGTGGTAGGGGACGAGCTCGGCGGCGTATCTGAACATGGGTTCTCTCCTTCGGAGGGTCTGACGGGGTTTACCAGACGAAGACGGCTTTTTCGGTTTCGCGCTGGTCGAAGGCGCGGAAGGCTTCCTCGGCCTGATCGATGGAAAAGTCGTGGCTGATGAGCTTTTCGACCGGGATTTTCTGGTCGATGACGAGGCGGACGATTTCTTCCCAGTCGCTGATGGGGAAGTACCAGCCGCCGACGACGGTGAGCAGTTTTCTGAGCATCTGGTCGCTGGGGTTGATCTGCGTGGCCCGCGACTCACCGACGAACGCGACGGCGCCGAGCTTGGCGGCGGCGTCCAGTGCAGAGTTCTGCCCGGCGGGGTTGCCGGAACAATCGATGCAGACGTCCGCTCCGCGGCCCTGGGTGAGGTCCCGGATCTGCTGGACGGCGTCGGCTGTTGTGCTGTTGATGACGGCGTCCGCGCCGAGCGAGCTGGCCTGTTCGAGCCGGTGGTCGATGACGTCGACGGCGATGACGCGGGCGCCGAAGGCCTTGCCGATGAGTACCGCGGCGGATCCCATTGGTCCCATGCCGAAGACGGCGACGGTTTTTCCGCCGGCCACGCCGAGCTGCTTCTGCACGTGGTACTGGCTGCCGACCATGTCGGTCATGACCGCCCCGGCGCGGAAGCTGAGTTCGTCGGGGAGCTGAAGACAGTTGCGTTCGGGCAGCACGAAGTAGTCGGCGTCACCGCCGTGAACGTCGAAACCGAAACATTTCCACTGGTCACACAGCATCATGTAGCCGCTGAGGCAGTACTCGCAGAATCCGCAGCCCAGGGCGAGGTAGCCGGCGACGCGGTCGCCTTCTTTGACGTGGGTCACGGCGTTTCCGACCTTGACGACTTCGCCGGCTGCCTCGTGCCCGGGTATCACCGAGCCGTGGCCGGCGCCTTCGCCGCCGACGATCGGGGTGCCGTAGTAGATGCTCATGTCGCTGCGGCAGATCGCGGAGGCACGGGTCCGCACCAGCACCTCATGCGGTCCCGGCTCCGGGAGGTCGCGTTCCACGACGGTGACTCTTTTGTCACCGGGGAGGATGACTGCTTTCATCGTTTCTTCTCCAATACTCATTTACTTGACTGCACCGAAGGTCAGGCCGGCGACCATCTGGCGGCGCAGCACGACCATGAGCACCAGGATGGGCGCGACGATCAGGGTCGCGGCGGCGGTGATGTTGCCCCAGTCCGTGCCGTACATGCCGGTGAACTGCTGCAGGCCCACCGGAGCGGTCTTGGCTCCGCTGCGGGTCAGGGACAGGGCGAACAGGAATTCGTTCCAGGACAGGACGATGGTCAGTACGGCGGCCGTCGCGACGGACGGCACGAGCAGGGGCCAGATGATCCGGCGGAGGACCTCCCATGTCGAGGCCCCGTCGACCATGGCGGCTTCCTGGATCTCATAGGGCAGCTGCAGGATCGAGCTGCGCAGGATCCAGACCACGATGGGCAGGTTGAAGGCGGCGTACGGGATGATCAGGGCCGGGTAGGTGTCCATGAGCCCGAGCTTGCCGGCGAAGACGAAGACCGGGATGACGGCGACGATGGGAGGGAACATGTAGGTCGACAGGATCCAGGATGAGAGTCCCTTGCGGGCCCGGAAATCCCTCATGGTCAGGGCGTAGGCGGCAGGGACCCCCACGACGATGGCCAGGGCGGTGGCACCGAGACTGACGATTGCACTGTTGGTGAGCAGCTGACCGAAGCTCTCGGATTTGCCGCCGCCGGCTGAGAGCACGGAGGCGTAGTTGTCCAGGGTGGGCTGGAAGATCCAGGCCGGGGGGATCTGGTTGGCGATCCCGGCCGGCTTGATGGAGGTGATGAACATGAACAGCAGCGGCACAAGGCCGATCAGGAGCCATGCCCACAGGAAGGTGCGCCCGATGATGACGCGTGCCACGGCACCGCCGCGGCTCGTTGATGATGTGGTTGTCATTACATTTCCTCGGGGTCTGCTCGGCGGCCGATGATGCGCAGCATGAAGGGGATAAGGAGCGAGAGGATGATCAGGAAGACCACGCCCAGGGCGCAGGCGAGACCGACGTTGAAGCTTTGAAGGCCGACGCGGAATATGCCCAGGTTGATGATTTCGGTGGATTCCCCGGGACCGCCGCCGGTGAGGATCTTGAAGGAATCGAAGGTTTTGAAGGCCTGGATGGTCCGCAGCACGGCCGCGATGGCAATGAACGGAACCATTGCCGGAAAGGTGATGTGCCGGAACATCTGCCATGGGGTGGCTCCGTCGACCATGGCTGCTTCCCGGGGTTCCCCCGGCAGGGACTGAAGCCCGGCCATCAGGATCAGGGCGATGAACGGGGTCCACTGCCACATGTCGAGAATGACCAGGACGATCCATGCCGATGTCGGATCACCGAGCAGGTCGATGCCTTTGGGGAATCCGAAGACGCCGAGGTAGTAGCCTACCCACCCGTAGTTGGGGTTCAGCAGCTGCTTGAAGACCATGGCCGCGACCGCCGGCGTGACGGCGAACGGCAGCAGCATGAGCGCGGCCCCGACTTTGTTGGCGCGGGTCTGGGCCGCCAGGGGGAGTGCCAGGGCGAAGCCGAGGATCATCTCCAGGATCACCGCGACCGCGACGAAGCCGAACGTGATCAGGAATGCGTGCTGGACCGAGGCATTGGTGACCGCCGTGATGAAGTTGTCCAGTCCGACGAATTTGCCCACGCCCCCGAGGATCTTGTCGTTGCGGAAGGCCGAGTAGAAGATAAAAATGGCCGGGGCCACCGTCATCAGCAGCAGGACAAACATGGCCGGGGCCATGTAGACCCACGGGGTCGAACGTTTTTTCCAGGTCAGAGGCTTTCTGCCGTGCGGGCCGGCCGTGGCACGGCCGGCCGCGCGGCGGGAAGCGTCAACCGTCAAGGTCGCATCCAATGGTGCGGCGGTTGCTTTCATAATCGATACTCCTTGGGCGACCTTGAGCGGTCCGATGGGTTAGTAGCCGGCCGATTTAAGGAGGGCCGAGACCTTGTCAGACGCGGACTTGAGGGCGTCCGATGGCGAGGAAGCGCCTGTTGCTGCGTTGTTCACCGCGACGGCCACTTCGTGGCTGACTTCGGTGTAGTTGGTCAACCGTGCACGGCCCACGCCTTCTGCGAGGGATTTTCCGAGGGTGTCGTAGAAGGGTGCGAGGGGGTTATCGCTCTTGATGCCGGCAAAGACGGAGGTCCGGCTGGGGTGCAGGGACTTGGCGGTCATCGTCGTTTGCTGCTCGGCGGCGGTCAGCCAGCTGATCCCCTGGTAGGCCCATTCTTTGTTCTTGGAATTCTTGTTGACGCTCAGCATCCAGGTCCCGAAGTGGGGTCCGGCGGCCTTCGCGCTGGGCACCGGGGCATAGCCGATGGTGCCGCCCTTGACGTTGTCACCGAGCTTGAGGTCGTGGTAATTGATCGTCATGGCGGTCAGCCCGCTGCCGAACGATTCGGCAGTTGTACCCCAGTCCGCTGACGTGCTGCCCGGGGGTACATGTCCGCTTTGCGCCAGCTTGGCGTAGTAGTCCAGTGCCTGGGTTCCTTCGGGTGTGTTGAACGTGGGCTTGCCGTTCTGGTCGGCCAGGGTCCCGTCTCCGCCCCAGGAGGCAAGCAGGGTCTTGAAGTCATCGGTGGCCCAGTCGCCGACGCCTGCCATGACCGTGGTGCCATAGAGCTTCTTGTCAGGCTGGGTGAAGAACTCTGCCACCTGGGCATAGTCGTCCCAGGTCTTCGGGACCGTGAGGTCCTTGCCGTACTTGGCCTTGAAGTTCGCCTTCTGGACCGGGTCGTTGAACAGATCGCTGCGGTAGGCCATGACGGCCACGTTCGACTGGATCGGCATCCCGTACACGTCGAATCCGGCGTTCTTGATCGCGGATGCGTCGGGCTTTGCCGTGGGGTCCGGGTAGCGTTTGATCGGGGAATCAGCGTTGTAGACGGCTGTGTCGTAGAACACCTTGGGGATGAAGTCGCCCACGTTGGACTGCGGGCTGTCGGGGTTCAGGGCGCCGTTCTGGATGTACTGGGTCAGGGGTTCGAGGTTCTGCACCAGGGCCGGCGCCCACGGGGTGTCGACGACGACGATGTCGTAGTAGCTGCTGCTGGAAGCGAACTCGGAGAAGACCTTCTGCTGCAACGCGTCGTACGGCTGGTTGTCGATCTTCAGATCGATGCCGAACTTTTCCTTGAACTGCGGCACCAGCGACGCGACGGCGGCACTGTTGGCTTCATCGGTGGTGTAGAGCATCCGCAGCTCTGCCGGTTTGGCCGCGGCGGTGTTGGGTGTTGATGACCCGCCCGTGCATGCGGTTGCCAACAGGGTTACGGTGAGCGCGGCTCCCAGGCCCGCTACGATGCGGGATCGCTTGACGCGATTGCGAGATCGGATCATCCTACTGCCTTTCCTTAAGGGTTAATAAAGGGGTCTTGTGCCCGGTCGGTTCCGGGTAGTTCGGGGGAACGTCTTGCCAGCCGCCCTCCCGGGCGGAGCGTTGGACGGCGGAGGTGAGCCGGGAAGCCCGCAGGCCGTCCTCGAACAGGGGCAGGCCATCCGGAGCCGTACCGGATCTCACCGCGAGGTAAACATCGGATATGAATGAGTTGAAGGCATCCTGATAGCCCTGCGGATGGCCTGCCGGCAGGCTGCAGTATCGGGCAGCCGACGGATCAAGGACGGCCGGATCGCGGACCAGGAGCTGGGAGCCTGAGCGGCGCCCGACCCACAGAGTTTCCGGTTGCTCCTGATCAAAGGTCAGTGTTTCCGTCGTTCCCGAAATTTCCAGAGCGAGGCGGTTCTTACGTCCCGGGGCGACTTGGCTGATCAGGAGCGTACCCACGGCGCCGCCGCGGGTCTCGAAGACAACGGAGACAATGTCTTCGGTCCTGACGTCCCGGCCGCCCCGTTGGCTGAAGGCCGTCCGGGTCAGGGCGGCCAGGCGGCTGATCCGGTCATTAAGGATGAATTCGATGACGTCGCACAGATGCGAGCCGATATCGGCGAAGGCCCGTGAGGGTCCTCCGAGGCTTTCATCGACCCTCCAGTCGTCGTCTTCGCTGGACAGAAGCCAATCCTGAAGAAATGAACCCTGGATGGTCAGGACACGTCCGACCTGGCCATGGCGCACCCTGGCCCGCGCCTCCCGGACCATGGGATGAAACCGGTAGACAAAGGGCACAGCGGCGGTGCGGCCCAGGGTGCGGGCCAGTGCGGTCACCGCCGCAGCGTCCTCCACGGAGGTGGCCAGCGGCTTTTCACAGACCACGTGTTTGCCCGCCTGAAGCGCCGCCGCGGCGAACTCCGCGTGGGTGACGTTCGGCGTGCAGATATGCACCACATCGATCGAGTCATCGTCGAGTAACTGCTCGACGGAAGAATAAGCGTGGCCAAGCCCCAGACGGGCAGCCGCCCGTCCGGCGCTCTCCAGCGTCGAGGAGGCCACCCCGGCAGGGATGACACCGGCAGTCCGGACAGCCCTCCCGTGAACAGCTGCCATGAACCCGCCACCAATAAAGCCCGCCCGCAGCGGGGCGGACACCGCATCAGTTCCGTTCTCGTTCATTGCAACAGTATGACATTCATCACCTGTCTTCTGTCAAGTGATCGTCAAAAGATACCTAAGTTTGCTCAATAGATCATCGACGACAATCCGGATGGCGTGTAATAATCAACAGATGAGACAAAGTAGAGCTTCGCAGTCCTACCGGAGGGAGACAGTTTCAGTGAGTGCCCAGACGCCGGGATTCGGTGCATTCGAGGTCTTTCAACTCATGCGCGACGGCAAGCCCCGAACCCGGGCCGAACTGACTGCTCAAACGGGACTTTCACGGTCGACCATCGGTGCGCGGATCGATACCCTCTCGGAGCTTGGGCTGGTCAAGCCAGTCTCGTATGCCTCTTCAACCGGCGGGCGGCCGTCGTCTCAAATTGCCTTCAACGCCGGCGCCGGAATTGTGGCGGCCGCCGACCTCGGCGCCACGCACGCCACCATCGCCATCACCGATCTCGCCGGGAACAGAATCGCTGAAACACATACGAGACTTGAAATTTCAGACAGGCCCGACGATGTGCTCACCTCCCTGGCCGAGAACATCACGTCGCTGCTCAAGCAGATCGGCCGTGATTCCAGCGAACTCATGGCCATCGGCATCGGACTGCCCGGCCCGGTCGAGCACGACACCGGGAAACCCTCCAAGCCGCCCCTCATGCCGGGCTGGGACGGATTCGACGTTCCGGCAGCCATGCGGAAAAAATTCCAGGTGCCCGTCCTGGTCGACAATGACGTGAACATCATGGCCCTGGGTGAACGCTCAGCCCAATGGCCCGACACGGACCACATGATCTTCGTCAAGGTCGCCACCGGCATCGGAGCAGGGATCATCAGCGGCGGACAGCTTCAACGCGGAGCCGACGGAACCGCCGGGGACATCGGCCACATCCCCATCTCCCGTGGCGCCCTCGTCCCCTGCAGTTGCGGCAACATGGGCTGCCTCGAAGCCCTCGCCAGCGGGCCGGCAGTCGCTGCCGGCCTCAGGAAGAACGGTGCGGATGTCCGTACGGGGGAGGACGTCATTGCACTCGTGCGCGCCGGAGACCTCGCCGCCATACAGGCCGTCCGACAGGCAGGCCGGGACATCGGTGAGGTCCTGAACATGTGCGTCAGCATTATCAACCCCTCCGTCATAACCATCGGGGGCTCGATGGCCGAAGCCGGCGAACACCTCATCGCTGGAATCCGCGAAGCCGTGTATAGCCGGTCCACACCCATAGCCACCCAACACCTGACCATCGAACAGTCACACTCCGGGCCCCAGGCCGGCGTCATCGGTGCCAGCATCCTCGCCATCGAACACTCACTCTCCGCCGAGCGACTCGAATCCCTCCACGGCCGCCGGACAGCCTAGACCACCAAGTTCGTGGACCCCAACGCCCAAAGCGGCTTGGGCTCCGCTCCTCCCACAAAGAACGGTAGGGCAACTGGCAGCCCCGGCTGAACGGGGATTTGCCTGCACCCGTGCCCCGTCGGATGTTCCGGCAGGCAACAAGGGCGGCTTTTGAATCGTCGAAATGCGCGCAGACATTAAACTAATTCAACTGATTTGTCCGGTCTCCATGAAGTTGGCAACAGCGACCTGCGTTTTGCCACGTTACATGAGACAGATCGTGCCGCTGTCGTCTCACTCAAGTTGGCAATTCCGTATGCGTCTCGGCCCTGGTGCGCAGCCAATCGGCCCACAGGCTCCCTGGGAGCCGCCGACCCGCGTTGCCAACTCGAGTGAGACAGGGACGAAAACCCGTAGGTTGCCATGTCTATTGAGATTTTTGCCAACAAAACTGTCCTGTCTCAATTAAGTTGACGCAGTATCATGCCTCTGACGTGGGATGCGACAACCAACTTGAGACAGCTGAGGCCGGTTTGTCTCAAGTTAGTTATCACAGACGGAACAATCCGAATGGGGTCACAGGCTTCTGGCCTGCGGACAGGTTTGGTGAGACAAGAAGCACGGATGCGCCAACCTAAGTGAGACTGCGACAACTCAGCTGAGACATGACACAGGACACCGTCGAATTCGCACCGGACGCGATTCGCCGGATTCAAGTGGGAAAGTAACCTATCGGTCTGGCTGGGGCCGCAGTCCGATCTCAGCTGAAGAAACGTCCAACAGGCATGAGTGCGGGCGAGGTTCACGCGAGCATGGACCCTGGTGTTTGGAACAGATTTTCTACGGGGGGAGTGGTCCGCATATGAACGCGGCATACGGTCAGCATGGTCTGTTCATTACTGTGACTGTCCGGGGTGCCTGGAAGGATAGGAGCCGGATCCATTCGGGTTCGTGGTCCTGCGGGCCGCAAGGACCGGGCCCAGCCCTGCGGCAAGGGCTGCGGCGTTGCGCCGGACGGCTCCCGCGCGCCAGGGTTCGTCGCGGATGATCCGCACCCCGGCGAGGGCCGCCGCTGCCGATGCCGGCGTCAGTCCAGTGTCGAAAATGAAGCTGCGGGCACGGTTGATGAGGTGTTCGCGCAGCAGGTTCGGGCCGAGGACTGCCCCGCCCTGGCTGCCCAGGGCCTTGGACAGTGTTGCCGTGACGACCACGTTGGGGTGCCCGGCGAGGGCCGTCCCGGCCACCGAACCTTGTCCTGAAAGTCGCCGGTGCCTGTGGCTCCCAGGCCGTGCGCCTCGTCAACGAGCAGCACGGCGTCGTGCTGCTCGGCCAGTGTGAGGAGGTCCGTGAGCGGGGCCTCGTCGCCGTGCACGCTGTAGACGGATTCGACGGCGATGAGTGCCCGCGGCTCCGTCTGGTCCCCGAGCAGCCGGCCCGCTTCGTCCGGGTCGTTGTGTGCAAATAATTCCGTGCGTGAGCGGCTCAGTCGGAATCCGTCAATTATCTATTTTCCTCCGCCGCGTTGTCCCAGGAGCCCCGTACGCAGGTCTCCGCAGCGGGACACGACCGTGGACACCGATTCCCGCCCGCAGTTCGTCCCGGAAGAGTTCGTGCGCGGAAATGTCACGCTCTACAGCGTCTCCCGCGACGGCGTCGGCACCGCCGGGCCCCTCATCACCGCACTGAACGTCGACGTCGTGGAAGCTGCCGAAACGTACGCCACCTCCCAGCCCGGCGTTCGGCTCGCGAAACCGCTGCTTCGGGATCCTTGACGAGGCTGCTAACGTCTCCGTTGGAGGGCCGCGGCCTGCTTTACACTTCGGCTCACAAATCGGTCGGCGCGCGCGGCTAGCCATCTTCAGGGCCCCGAAGCTAAAGCATCGCCTAATCTGACCAACCGTTTAAGCGTGGGAGCTTCAATAAGGGATGGATCGAATTCCACCAGAAGTGAATCGTGCGTCGGGACCACTCGGATGAGGCCTGGTACGTCGTAGGTGCTGAGTACTTGCGCGAGAGCGCGTACACGCTTGCGAACCGCCATCTTGTCTGCGCCACTGACGATGGCGCGCACCGCGGTCGAACCGACATTTACCACGGTGAAGGTCGGCGAAAACGGAAATGTATTGCCGTTTAGAGGGAGCGTACCTAGGTTGCGCGCCATTCGAGTCTCCTTATGCGGTTTGGTGACATCCGGACGTCACCCACCCCGTGCCTCGGGTGCTGGCTGCTTGCGAACGTATGTCGGGACCATTCCCTCGGAGTCCTCAGTACGAGCGGGGGAGGCCGAGGACCTTGGTGGCGATGAAGCTCTTGATCATGTTGTTGTTGACCGGGGCTACCTGGAACATGCGGGTTTCGCGGAACTTTCGTTCGACGTCGTATTCGTCGACGAAGCCATAGCCGCCGTGGGTGTCCAGGCAGGCGTTTGCCGCGGCCCAGCTCGCCTCCGAGGCTAGGTGCTTGGCCATATTGGCTTCGGCGCCGCAGGGTTCGCCGGCATCGAAGAGTCGCGCGGCCTCGTATCTCATCATGTCTGCGGCGCGGACTTTCATGTACGCATCGGTGATGGGGAACTGCACGCCCTGATTGGTGCCGATCTTCCGGCCGAAGACTTCACGGCTGTTGGCATAGTCCACACCGCGCCGGGTGAACCAGTAGCCATCGCCGATGGCTTCGGAAGCGAGCAGGATGCGTTCGGCGTTCCAGCCGTCGATGACGTAGCGGAAGCCCTGGCCTACCTCGCCGATGACCGCGGAGGCCGGCACTCGCATGCCTTGGTAGTGGACTTGGTTGGTGGCGTAGTTGAACATGGTGCGGACCTTGGTCACCTTGAGTGTGGCGGGCTGTTCGGCACGGACTTGGCGCAGGTCCACCAGAAAAAGGGTGATCCCCTCAGTCTTGTTCCCGTTTTTCGCAGCTGTGCGGGCAAGCACGAAGGCCAGATCGGACTCCTCGATCCGGCTGGTCCAGCTCTTGTGCCCGGTGATGACAAAGTCGTCGCCGTCGCGCACGGCGGCCGTCTCGATGCTGGTTGTGTCCGAACCGGCTTTGTCTTCAGTGATTGAGAAGGCCTGCAGCCGCAGCTCGCCGGCGGCGATTTGCGGCAGGTACTCCTGTTTCTGCGCGTCATTGCCGTGGCGAAGCAGGGCGCCCATGGTGTACATCTGCGCGTGGCAGGCTGCCGAGTGACCGCCGGACTTGTTGATTTCCTCCATGATGACGCTTGCTTCGGTCAGGCCCAGGCCCAGGCCCCCGTACTCGGTGGGAATAAGGGCGCCGAGGAGGCCGGATTCCGTCAGAGTGTCAACGAACTCCTGCGGGTAGCGGCGGTTGCGGTCCGTCTCGCGCCAGTATTCATCGGGAAAACCTGCACAGATGAGTCGGGTCTGCTCGCGCAGCTGATCCAGTCCGGTGGTCAGGGTTTGCATCGTTGCTCCTTGAAATCGATCCGGGCGAATCTCCGTCACCCATGGCAGCTGACCTTACTCCAATATATTGGAAGCTGGCAAGGGGTTCCTGCGCATCCCTTCCGACTCTGAAATGCTTGACGTTGCTGCCATTTCTTGGGCATAATCGCTTGGGACAATCAATATATTAGCTTTCGGCGGTCAGTAGAGATTGGCGCGGAGGGTGCAACGGAAGCCAAGGAGATCATCGATGACCGAAAAAATAACTCAGGCAGGGACATCCGAAAGTCGCGTGATACCGGGCTGGAGCGGCCGTTTGTTCGAAGACTTCGTTCCGGGGGATATCTACTACCATCCGTTTGGCAAGACGGTGACCGAGGCAGACAACCAGAGCTTTACGCTGATGACGCAGAACGTGGCCAAGACCCATGTGGACCGTAATTTCGCCAAGGGCACAGAGTTCGGTCTGCCGCTGGTCAATTCCACCTTCACGCTTGCGCTGGTCACTGGCCAGTCCACCATCGACCTGTCCATGAACGTCTTCGCGAACATGGGCTGGGACGAGGTCCGCATGCCCAACGCGGTCTATGAAGGCGACACAATCTATTCGCGGTCCAAGGTACTGGACAAGCGGGAATCGAAGTCCCGCCCCAACCTCGGCCTGGTCACGGTCGCCACCGAGGGCTTTAACCAGGATGGCAAAATCGTCATCAGCTATCGCCGCACGTTCATGGTGTACCGCCAGGGTCACCTGCCCAGCGTAGAGGCTGCGCGCCCTGACGAGTCCAGTCTGCCGCTGATCGGCGATTTCCGGTGACAGCCCCGGCAGGCAACCTTGCGGCAGCGGGCAACACGGCCGGCGCGCGGGCTGTGGCAGAGGCTGTCACCGCCCTGTTTGTCCCCGGAGACCGGCCCGAACGGTTCATGAAAGCCGCAGCCGCCGGTGCTGGCGTGGTCATCATCGATCTGGAGGACGCCGTCGCGCCGGACGCCAAGGACGCAGCGCTGTCCGCGGCGCTGGAAGCTCTTACTCCGAGCGGCGCGAGCCCCGTGCGCGCCCTGGTGCGCGTGAACCCGGCTGGTTCGCGCCGGCACGACGCCGAAATCACCGCGTTACTCTCCGCCGCAACGCCGGGGTCCGGTCTGCTCGGCATCGTGGTTCCCAAGGCCGAAGACGCCGGTGCACTGCGCCGGCTGCGCATGAGTATGCCCGAACACCTGGCCTTGGTTCCGCTCGTGGAGTCAGCGGCCGGCGTGGTGAACGCACTGGAACTGGCACGGGTGCCGGGCGTGACCCGGCTGGCCTTCGGCGCCATCGACTTCGCGCTGGACATCAACGCCGACGGCGGGGACCGCTTCCTGGACCATACCCGGGCGCACCTGGTCCTGGCCTCCCGCGCGGCAGGCATCGCCGCGCCGCTGGATTCACCGTCCACCGAGATCAGGGACGCCGGCAGGGTGGCTGATTCGGCCCGCCTCGCCCGGAACTTCGGCTTCGGCGGGAAGCTCTGCATCCATCCTGCCCAACTGGCCGCCGTGCACGGGGCATTCGCCCCGTCAAAGGCGGACGTCGAGTGGGCCCTGTCCGTGATCGGCGCTGAAGGCGGCGCCGCCCAGATAGACGGACAAATGATCGACCTGCCCGTTACCGAACGGGCAAAACGTATCCTGCAGCACGCAGGGAAGGAGCAGTAAATGGGCAGCCTACCATTGGAGGGCATCACCGTCGTCTCCCTGGAACAGGCCGTTGCGGCCCCGTTCGCCACCCGCCAACTCGCCGATCTGGGCGCCCGCGTGATCAAGGTCGAACGTGACACGGGGGACTTCGCCCGCGGCTACGACACGAAGGTCCACGGCATGGCCAGCTACTTCGTCTGGCTGAACCGGTCCAAGGAAAGCATTGTCCTGGATCTGAAATCGGCAGAGGGAATGGCGGTCCTGCGCAAGCTCGTGTGCGGGGCAGACGTACTGGTCCAGAACCTTGCTCCCGGCGCCATCGAACGCCTGGGCCTTGGGCCAGAAGAGGCACTGGCCCTGAACCCGCGGCTGATCCATGCCTCGATCTCCGGCTACGGCCGCGGCGGTTCCTACGAACAGAAAAAGGCCTACGATCTCCTGGTTCAGTGTGAGGCCGGGCTGCTGAGCGTCACCGGTACCCCGGAGTCCCCAGCCAAGGTGGGAGTGTCCATCGCCGACATCTCGGCCGGCATGTACGCCTACTCCGGCATCCTGACTTCATTGCTGCAGCGGGCCACCACAGGCCGGGGCGACGTCCTGGAAATCTCCATGCTCGAGGCACTGGGCGAATGGATGGCCCAGCCCTACTTCTACGCCCAATACGGCGGGGCTCCGCCGGCCCGTAGCGGCGCCCAGCACGCGAGCATCGCACCCTACGGACCGTTCGGCGCCGCCGATGCCACCGTGTTCTTCGGCATCCAGAACGAGCGCGAATGGGCCAAGTTCTGCACGGACGTGTTGCAGCAGCCCGGGCTGGCGCAGGACGGCCGATTCGCAGGCAACGCGCTGCGCGTTGACAACCGTCCGGCGCTGCATGATGCCATCAATGCAGTTCTGGGCCGTCTTCCGGCAGCCGAGGTCCTGTCCCGTCTCGATGCCGCGGGCATCGCCAATGCCCAGCTGCGGGACATGCACGAGTTCGCCGCTCATCCGCAGCTGGCTGAGCGCAACCGCTGGCGGGACGTTGAATCGCCCGTCGGACCGCTGCGCAGCCTGCTCCCCCCGGTCACTTCCCGGGAGGCGGACGTGAGGATGGGTCCAGTGCCGGAGATCGGCCAGCACACTGAAAGGATCCTGGCCGAACTGGGGCTGGACGCACCCGCCCTGGCCCGGTCCGAAACCACCAACTGAATCTCCCCTGGTGGCCCATCAGGCATGGCAGGCCTGTGCTCCAGGCCGGCCGTGGCTGATGCCGTATGTTAGGTGGGGAAAATGATCAGAAAGAGTCCGGAGACCATGACCAGCCGCAGCCCCAGCAGCGCACGCCCGCAACTGAGCGAGAAAGCAACCGCCTACATCCGTGGCCTCATCATGTCAGGCGAACTGCGGCCCGGTACCCTCGTCCGGCCAGAGACCATTGGGGAGGACTTAGGTATCTCCACCACGCCGGCGCGCGAGGCGCTCCAGGCCCTGCGGGTGGAGGGCTTCCTGGAACTCGTGCCACGGCGCGGGTTCGTTGTGGCGCCTCTTACCGGACAGGACATCCGGGATCTTTTCCAGGTCCAGGCCCTCATCGGAGGGGAACTAGCCGCCCGCGCCGCCGCCAGCGCGGGCGAGCAGGATGTGGCCGAGCTCGAGGCCCTGCACCATGAGCTGATCGCGGCCGCCGCCCGGAATGACCACGATCGGCTCGAAGAGAAGAACCACGCCTTCCACCGCGAGATCAACCTGATGGCCGGTTCCCGGAAGATCGTCTGGATGCTGGGCCTGGTCACCCGGTATGTCCCGAGGCAGTTCTACTCCTCCATCCCGGGCTGGCCCCAGGCGACAGTGACCGACCATGAGGAACTGCTAGAGGGGATCCGCTCCGGGGACCTGGAGAAGACGCGCGCAGCCATGGTGGCGCACATCATCCATTCAGGGGAACTGCTCGCAGCCAACTTCGACGAGCGACTGGCCGCACCACTTCCGGCAACCGATGCAGAACCAGCCAAGGAAAGACCCGGACCAGCCGCCTTGGACGCCGCAAGTTAGCGCATGACCTACGTCCGGGCATAAGTCCGGCCATTCCGAAAGCCTCCCAGAAGCCAGCTCTCCCGTGCATGCTCGAAAGCCTGCGACCGCAAGCCCGGTGGGGGTTATCGATATTAGAGGGCTCCTGCGGGACGTTAGCAATGTCCCTGGTCGTTCTTCGCGGGCATCCGCTGCCTGCCCAGCAGTGGCCGGAATTCGCGCTACGGGTCGTATGACCGATCCAGCCCAGGCATGGGTGTGCCGGAAGCTGTGAATTCCACCGGGCGTTGCCGTCGTCCGAGACCAATCCAATGACGCCAGACAGGCCCGCTTCTTCTCCGTGGAGTTAACTTGGCCGCAGGGAAGAGCTGAGCGCCCCTGTCGGATGGGCGGCGATGTGTTGGACTGCTCCTGCGTCGCCCTGTTCGAGGCAATTCCCGCTGGGATCCGCAGGGACTCCGGCCGCAGAGCGCTAAGGGTCTGTTCCGCGTACCGGGGGCCCGAAGGATGCATCAGCTGACCAATAATGAACCAATCCACACGGTTCCACCCGGCCGTCGCGCAGGTCCCGTACCGCAGCAAGAAGGATCAATCCATGCTGAGCAACCCTTGTAGGTATTTCGTATCCGGTATACGCTTTGTGAACAGAATTGAACTTGAAGGAGCTGACGTGGTCGAACTCAAGCAGGCCCCCAGGGGTGCGGACTCATTGCAATGGCGCGTTGATGCCTCCTTTGACAATTACGTCCGGAATCAGACCGGTGACGGAACCGTCACGGTTTCGGCCGGCGCCTCACGCGATCACGACGGGTACTACTACTTCCCCAGAATTGACACATCGTCGGGCAGCGAAAACCTGCACTTCGGCGGCGCCGTCGAATTTCGTGCCTATATGGGCGTTCTTTCGCTTCGGATAGCTGACCCGAGCTTCCACATATCCCAGGACATGGTCCGCATGTACATCATGGACGACGCAGCCCCGGCGGGAACGCGGCTCGAGCTCGCCACGGCAACCCTTGAGCCCGGGCAGGTTGGCCCCGCGGTGCTTGATCTTCGGCTGACGGAACGGGGCTCGGAACTGTTCTTTGGCAAGTACCCGGCCGGCACTACGTTGGCGCCTGCCACCGTACTCCTGCCTGGACCCGCCATCAGCATGGCCTCAACCGAAGGAGCTCACTGATGGATACACCCTTATCGATCGCGGTGATAGGAAGCGGACCCTCCGGCTGCTACATTGCCCAAAGCCTCCGGCGGTCATTTCCCCAGTCGGAGATCACAATTTACGACCGGCTTGCGTCTCCCTTTGGACTGGTTCGCTACGGCGTCGCGCCGGATCATCAAAGCACCAAATCAATTCAGTCGCAGTTCGCCCGATTGTTTGAGCGCGAAAATGTCCGCTTCGCGGGGAACATCGAGGTCGGCAGGGACATCTCCCTGGACCAGCTCCGAAACACCCATCACATCGTCGTGCTGGCTGCTGGGTTGCCGGGGGACCGCCCGGTGGGGGTTCCGGGTGAAGACCTTCCCGAGGTATATCGCGCCGGCCGCCTTACAAGACTCTTCAACGCGCACCCGCTTGAGCAGACCGGAGTCCCCAAGCTCGGGAAATCCGTAGCCATTATCGGCGGCGGCAACGTGTCCATCGACGTCCTGCGCATGCTCATCAAACAGCCGGAAGATTTCGTCAACAGCGACATCGACGACGCCGTCCTGGCTGACTACGTCCGCGCGCCTGCGGGCCGTATCGACCTCATTTGCCGGTCGACAATCACGAACGCACCCTCCGATCCGGTAATGCTTGCCGAACTCGGACGCATACAGGGCGTGAGATTCTCATGCCCGGACCCCATCGAGGTAGCGGAGGGCGCCCCCCGTACTGCCTTGGCGCGGGCCAAGGCCGTTGAGGGGCTTCTTGCAATCGACCCTGGCACTGAAACACGTGTGGAGGTGGCATTGCACTTCGGTTGGGCACCAGTGAGCATCAATGGGGACGGCCACGTCCGGAACGTGGAACTGCGCTCCGTTAATGACGACCGGCGTAATCTGCACCTGGACGCCGACTCAGTGGTAACAGCCGTCGGTTTTGATTTTGACGACGGTGACTGGCACGGACTCGGCGCGCTCAAGGCAAACCTCGAATCCGGGGCTATGGATCACGGTCTGTACCGCACGGGCTGGATCAAGCGGGGTTCCCGTGGAACGATCGCCGAAAACAGATCGTGTGCCAAGGCCGTAGCGGAAGAGATCGTCGCAAGTGTGGATGCTCTCCAACGACAGACAAAGCCGGGCTACGGTGGCCTGCCGGACGAAGTCCGCGCGAGGGCTGTCGATTATTCCGCCTGGAAGCGGGTGGACGCCGCTGAGACGGAAGCTGCGCCAGGGGACCGCTCCCGCCGAAAATTCCCCAGCCATGAACACATGGTCGCGATCGCACACAACAAGCTCGTTCAAACCTCCGCCGGCACCGGCGCTAACTAACTCAGGCATCCTAGATTGGAGAAAATGATGAAGATCCAAGTTCTTTTCGGGACCGAATCGGGCAACGCAGAGGTCGCGGCTGAAGATCTTGCCGAGTCGGTAAGGAACGACAGCCAGGAAGTGGAAGTACAAGACCTGTCATCGTTCTCAATTTCGGAACTGCAGCATGACTCGATGTACGTTTTTCTTTGTTCCACCTATGGGGAGGGCGACCTGCCCAACACGGCGCTGCCCTTCTATGCAGACCTATCAGTCGTCCGCCCGGACCTCTCCGGCATGCGTTATGCAATGTTCGGACTCGGCGATACGTTCTACACGGAAACCTACGGACACGGGGCCACCAAACTCGACGACAAACTCACGGAGCTGGGGGCGCAGCGTGTAGGGGAAATCGGCCGCTACGACGCCTCGACCTGGGAGCCGGTTGGCGAGTGCGCAGTCGCCTGGTTCGCCGGTGTGCTCGAGGACGTGTCCGCGGTCCGCTGAATGACGCCTCGCACCGCACCAGCGGAGAAAAGAGTGCCGTTCCGGGCCGTTGCCCATTCAGGCCGCTACTTGCAGGGTCATCGTGACTCCTCGGCCATAGTCCGGGATCCGCCGGTGCGCCGCGGGCTAAGCCTCGATCCACCGGTCGGGTTGAGGTTGTAGCGGCGGTTTAAACGGAGAATGCCTGTCGGATCGGGAAAAATTGGGTTTGTCTAGAACTCCGTTTGGCCAATCCGAGAGGCATCTCGTAAGTGGTGCGACACGAGGTCGCATGTGGCAAGTGGCGCGTTGATTGGAGGTCGGCGGTGACGTCGATAGCGTAGCTCAGGCAGTGTTCAAGTCCTGTCCCCACCTTGACGTGCGTTGCCGGTAACGGCGGGGTGCGAAGCTCAAGGGAGAAGCCCAAGGGCCCCTGTTCCATCCAGGGGTCGCAGGCAAGGGGAAGGCCGGACGGGTGAACGAGAGTGAACCGCTGTTGACGCCTCGTCAAGATGAGCCTCGGTGATGGGATGTGGAACTGGGGTGAGGGCTAGCTGCTGTGAAGCAGCAGGCGGCGACCGGAGGCATTTAGTCGGTCGTGTGAACACCGCCGCCCCGGGGTAGAAGCGGCACCCTTCCCGGCCGGGTCTTGCGCATGCGGAACGTGGTAACCCCGTCAAGGTCCGGGCTTTTCGCCCGGTAGGCCGACCGTGAGGAACGCTGAAGTCTTTGACGGGAACAGGATGGTTCAAGAAGCTAATGCCGGTGGCCGAAAGGCGGCAGGAAACCGAACCCGTGTCTTCGCTTCCTTCATCGAAGGGTTCGCATAACTGGCCGGATACGGGCATCGCCCCGAACCCGACAGGGTGCTGACGTGGACCAGGTGAGTCTTTGGAGTGAGAATGTTGGCACCGTCGGTGCTTGCGGGCAAGTTAGACACCATCACGGTGAACGGACCGCAGGGCGATGAACTGGATTGGGACGCGATCGATTGGCGTGCCGTCGAGGATGACGTATGGCGGTTGCGGCGAAGGATCTTCAAGGCGTCGCAGGATGGGGACATGAAAAGAGTCCGCAACCTGCAGAAGTTGATGCTGCGTAGCCGATCGAACACGTTTCATAGTGTTCGCCGGGTTGCGGAGCGCAACGCTGGCCGCAAGACCGCGGGCATCGACGGAGAGGTCGCATTGACCTCTCCGGCCAAGGCGTCGTTGGCGGTGGACCTCCACCGGCACATGATGTTGTGGCAGGCCCAACCGGTCAGGCGGGTTTACATTCCGAAAGCGAATGGGAAGCAGCGACCACTGGGGATTCCGGTGCTACGGGACCGGGTGCAGCAAGCCCGTGTCGCCAACGCGCTGGAACCTGAGTGGGAGGCGCGGTTCGAACCACGCTCATACGGGTTCCGGCCCGGGCGTGGCTGTCAGGACGCGATCCAGGCAATCTTTATGACGCTCAGCGGCCAGCGGTCCAAGCGGCAATGGGTGCTTGACGCGGACTTATCAGCGGCGTTCGACCGCATCAATCACGAACGCCTTCTGGCCCACTTGGATGGGTTCCCCGCCCGGGGTCTCATCGCGGGCTGGTTGGAAGCGGGTGTGATTGAGCGGGGCCGGTTCGCCGCGACTGAGGAGGGCACTCCTCAGGGCGGGGTGATCAGCCCGATGCTGCTGAACATCGCATTGCATGGAATGGAAGAAGCTGCCGGGGTCCGTTACCTGCGTTGCGATCCTTATGGAGCGCACGTGGCGGCGGGATCGCCGGTGTTGGTGCGATACGCCGACGACTTTGTCGTCATGTGTCACAGCCAGCAGCAGGCCGAGCAGGCCTGGCATCGGTTGGGTGAGTGGTTGGCCCCGCGGGGGCTCGCGTTCAATCAGGACAAGACCCATATTGTCCACATTGACGAGGGTTTCGATTTTCTCGGGGTCAACTGCCGTCGCTACGGCGGCAAGCTGCTCATCAAACCGTCTCCGGCGGCAGTGAGGCGAGTCCGGGAACGGCTCGCCGCTGAGGTGCGCTCTCTGCGGGGAGCCAACGCCGAAGCGGTGCTCCGACGGCTCAATCCGATCATTCGGGGTTGGGCGGCGTACTACCGGAGCGTGGTATCGAAGGAAGTGTTTACAGCGGTGGATCATCATCTCTGGCGACACCTCTACGTGTGGGCGTTGCATACCCACCGGAACAAGTCGAAGCGTTGGGTTGTCGACAAATACTTCGACGCGTTCAACCCGTCCAGAAAGGACAGGTGGGTTTTCGGCGACCGCGAAAGCGGCACCTATCTCCGCCAGTTCGCCTGGACAAAGATCGTCCGCCACACACAGGTCATGGGCACTGCTTCCCCAGATGATCCGGCACTTGACCGGTACTGGGAGCAGCGGCGACGCAAGACGCACTCGCAACTGGGCGGAACCACCGCGTCCTTGCTGCTGAAGCAGAAAGGACGCTGCCCGGCATGCGGGACGCTCTTGTTGCTCGCCGACCACAGCCCGCAAAGTCCCCAGGAATGGGAGCAGTGGACAAAGACCATCACGAAGGCGATACGCAAGAACGCTCTCGCGGTGGATGGCCAACACGGCGACGATCCCGCCACGCATCGCCTCATTCACATCCATTGTCGTACACGCCAAGCCGGAAACGACAGCGGGACCAGCGAACAACAGAAAGAACGCCCACAGGGGCTTGCTTGAGCCGGATGCGGTGAAAGTCGCACGTCCGGTTCTGAGGGGGCCCGGGCGCAGCAATGCGCTCGGGCTACCCGACCAACTTTTCCATAGATCCAAGCGCGTGTCAGCCGCGTTCGATGATTCCAATCTCGTGTCGGCCGCAGGCCTGGTCCCGGCGATGGCGCTGGCGGTGAAAACCTGCCTTGGCGAACTCGCTGATCAGTGGCTGACGCTGCCCGGATACTTCGGCGCGAATGCGGGGTTGAAGGTCACCGCGATGGTCGCGGGCATGGTCGCCGGGGCCGATTCCATCGATGACATGGCCTTGTTGCGGCACGGCGGGATGAAGAAACTATTCGCCGGTGCATATGCCCCGTCGACTTTGGGATCGTTCCTGCGGGCGTTCACCTTCGGCCATGTCCGCCAGCTCGACGCCCTCGCCGCCCGGTGGCTGGTGAACGTCGCCGCAGTGGCCCCGATCGCCTCCGGTATCGATGATTACGCCTTGGTCGATATCGACGACACCATCAAGGAAGTCCACGGCTACCGGAAACAGGGTTCCGGATACGGTTACTCCGGGGTCCGGGGATTGAACGCGCTGATCGGGATCCTCTCGACCGCGACCGCGGCGCCGGTCATCATCGGCGCGAGGCTGCGCAAGGGAAGCTCCGGCTCCCCGCGCGGGGCGGGGAAGTTCATCGGTGACATCCTTGCCACCGTGAAACGGCTGCGCGGCAAGGATGCCAGCGGTCTGGTGCTGCTGCGTGCCGACAGTGCGTTCTACGGCTACCCGGTCGTTGCCGCTGCCCACCGCGCAGGCGCGAAAGTGTCCATTACCGCCAGGATGGACCCGGCCGTCAAACGTGCCATCGCTACCATCAACGAGACGGCCTGGACCACAATCCAATACACCGACGCGGTCCGCGATGAAACCACCGGAGCCTGGATCTCCTCGGCGGAAGTCGCCGAAACAGCCTTCACCGCCTTCGTGGGCCGAAAGAAAGCCGAACGCGTCCACGGGCGCCTGGTCGTGCGCCGGATCCCGGAACTGAACGCCAAAGCAGGAGCCGGGCAACAGACCCTGTTCGACACCCACCGCTTCCACGCCTTCTTCACCACCAGCGCCCTGGACACCGTCGCCGCAGACAAAACCCACCGCCAACACGCCATCATCGAGCAGGCCAAGGCGGACCTCAAAGACAGTGCCCTGGCACACCTGCCCTCTGGAAAGTTCAGCGCCAACGCGGCCTGGCTGGTCCTGGCGACCATCGCCTTCAACCTCTCGCGCGCCATCGGCACCCTCGCCGGCACCGACCTGGGCAAAGCACGCAGCGGCACCATCCGCCGAAAACTCATCACCGTCCCCGCCAGGATCGCGACCTCGGCACGGAAAATCACCCTGCACCTGCCCGCTCACTGGCCCTGGGAAACCAGCTGGTCACAACTCTTCGAAGCGGCCTGCGGGCCACCACGGACCGCCGCCAACTGACCACCCAGCCGACTCGGCGCAACCAGGACCACGGAACATCACCGGCAGCAAGGCCGAGAACTCCATCATGCCCATCGACCGAACCCAGACCCAGACCAGAACAACCCCGCCCCATCAAACACAACCGGTGCGCCGCGGGCTAAGACCACGACTCCCCTTCCCGGCACTGATGTGCGCGGACCCTCTGGAGAATTGGCAAGCATGAGCGTGATCCGGCCGCAGGGGTCCTGGCGCTGATCCGGGTTGCCCCAGCCCCGGCCCGGGGTGTTCAGTCACGATTGAGCCCGATAACAGTTGTTCGAAGCGGCATTTTCCAGGAGAGGCAGGTACGCCTGACCGATCCTGTTGAGCATTCCCCGCCAGCTCCGGCCGCCGATCACGCACCCCGGCGGCCTGCCGGTCTGCCCGCGCAACAGGGGGCGCCTTCACGAGAACCCGTTGCCTTCGAAGCGGAGACAAATCGCCGTAACCCTGTTGTGTTTACGCCCGGTATGGTGATCACGCCGTGCCGGTACGTGATGCCTGCCTGTGGCTGGGCCAGTGCATTGCGGTCGGTGGGCGATGCGCACCGTCGGGTCGGTGCAGGTGGTGCCCTTGCTGCCGGCGTTTGTACGGCCCGGTTTGATCCGGAGATCCCATGCCGCCGGCTTCCCCCGTGTCCCGGCGGCGGATATCGGCCCTGGACACCGAAACCGGTTGCCGATCGGCCGGTACTGAATGCCCGGGCAGATCCTTTCCTGCTGCACGTGCTCCATCCGAGCGATCGGGGACTTCCGGACTGGCGTTGCAGCACCTTCTAACGCCCGCTGGGTGAAGAACAGGCACCCTATCGGAAGCGGCGTGACCGGTTGGCTGTCAGTGCCCGGTTACCGGGCTTGCAGATTGACCCCGCGGAACCCTCACCGTCACGGGGAATCCGGGCCAGTCCTGACGCCTTGTTATCCGGAAGGCGCACATGCAGGGCCCCCGGTCCTGTGGTATTTCACAGGCATCGGATGCCCTCCAGTGCGCCGGCCTTATCCGGTACCGGGACAGCAGAAAGGTCCGGGGGAGTACTCCCGCGGACCTTTCTACTCACCGCCTACTTGATGACGAACGGGTTCGAAGTATCCGGAGCCGTAGAAATCCAGACTGACTTGACCTGGAGGTACTCCTTCATGGCGTCAATCCCGCTTTCCCTGCCCAGACCGCTGCGCTTGTATCCTCCGAAGGGGGATGTGAAGCTGACCGCACGGTAGGTGTTGACCCATACTGTGCCGGCCTGCAGGCTTTCCGAAAGGCGGATGGCCCTGCCTATGTCGCGCGTCCAGACTCCGGCGGCCAGGCCGTAGTTGATGTCATTCGCAATGGACAGTGCGTCCTCTTCGTCGTCGAACGGGATGACCGCCAGGACAGGACCAAAGACTTCTTCCTGGGCGATGCGCATCTCATTGCGAACATTCGTAAAGATCGTTGGCTGGACGAACTGTCCCCCCGACGCGCCCTCCCCGGTGTAAGCGGCGCCTCCCAGGACACACGTGGCCCCTTCGCGCCGAGCGATGTCGATATAGTCGAGCACCTTCTCAAACTGGGGACGGGTGGTCACGGGCCCCACGTGCGTATCGGGCAGCATAGGGTCCCCGATCTTGGCTTGTTCGGCCAGCGCCACGACCCGCTGGACGAAATCGTCGTGAATGGAGCGCTGGACCAACAGCCTCGAGCCGGCAATGCACGTCTGACCGGTTGCTGCGAAGATGCCGGAAATAACACCGGCAGCAGCGGCATCCAGATCCGCATCCTCAAAGACGATGTTCGGGGACTTTCCGCCCAATTCGAGCGAAACATGCTTGAACTGGCTCGCGGCATTCTCATAGATCTTCTGCCCGGCTGCCTCGGAACCGGTGAAGGCCACCTTCACAATATTCGGGTGACTGACCAGCGGGGCCCCGACGTCCTGCCCGAATCCCGTGACCGTGTTGACCACGCCGGGAGGGAATCCCGCCTTTTCGAAGAGTGTCATGAACTCCAGCGTTGACGCGGAGGTAAATTCCGAGGGTTTGATGACCACCGTGTTCCCTGCCGCCAGCGCCGCCGGAAGTTTCCATGCCAGAAGAAGCAGGGGAGAGTTCCACGGCGTAATCATGGCGATCGGCCCGAGAGGCTCCAGCCGGGTGTAGTTGAGGATGTTGGGCTTGTCACTGGGAATGACTGAACCCTCGATCTTGTCGGCCATGCCACCGTAGTAGCGGTACCACCCGGCCATGTAGCGGGTCTGTGCGGCCATCTCCGCGTAGAGCTTTCCGTTGTCGCGGACCTCAATCCGGGCAAGATGTTCGCTGTTGGCCTCGATTAGATCTGCCAGATCCATGAGCAACTTGCCGCGGTGCTGAGGCTTAGTCCTGCTCCAACTTTTGAAAGCCTCCGAAGCAGAAGCGACGGCCCGGGATACGTCGGCCGGGCCGCCTTTGGCGATCCGTGCCCAGACTTCTCCGGTGTACGGATTGACAGTATCGAAGTACTCGCCATCCTCGGGCCCGGTGAAGGCACCACCGATGTAGAGGCCGTACTGCGTCAGGCCGTCACTATCCTCGAGACGGCTGATCAAATCACTGCTCTGTGCTGTCATGGCTGTTTCATCCTTTGCTGAACGGGAAGACCGGTGCGGGGCAACCACCGGGTCTGGAGGTGGTTTATGAACGCGCCAATCCGTCCGCGACGATTCCGATTCCTTCGTGGAGCAATTGATCCTCGATGGTCAGCGGGGGAAGGAACCGGATGACGTTTCCGTAGGTTCCGCAGGCGAGGAGGATGACCCCGTTTTGATGGGCGTACTTGACCACCTTGGAAGTCAACGCCGGATCCGGGCTCAGGGTGTCCGGGTCGACAAGCTCGATGGCAATCATCGCTCCGCGTCCGCGCACCTGGCCGATGCGGGGGTCGGCCCCCTGCAGGGCGGTGAAGCAATCAGTCAGGATGTCCCCGATCCGCCGGGCGCGTTCGAGCAATCCGTCCTCTTCGTAGGATTCGATGGTCGCAAGCGCTGCTGCACACGCGATCGGGTTACCGCCGTATGTACCGCCGAGGCCACCGACCTGGGCCGCGTCCATGAGTTCAGCACGCCCCGTGACTGCGGAAAGCGGCAGCCCGCCCGCTATGCCTTTGGCCATCGTGATGAGGTCGGGGACAACATCTTCGTGGTCGACTGCGAACCACCTTCCGGTCCGGGCAAAGCCGGACTGGATCTCATCTGCGATGAACACAATCCCGTTGCGCTCCGTCCATTCCCGCAGGGTTGGCAGGAAGCCTTCGGCGGGAACGATGAAGCCGCCCTCTCCTTGTATCGGTTCGATGATGATGGCGGCAACCGATTGGGACCCGAGCTCGTTTTCAATATGCTCGATCGCCCGGCGGGCGGCTTCCTGCCCGGTGAGACCGCCATCGCGGTAAGGGTAGGACCCCGAAACGCGGTAGATCTCCGGGGCGAACGGGCCGAATCCCTGTTTGTAGGGCGCACTTTTGGCGGTGAGGGCCATGGCAAGGTTGGTGCGACCGTGGAATGAGTGTTCGAACGCCACGATGGCTTGGCGGCCTGTAGCGTGCCGGGCTATCTTGACGGCGTTTTCCACCGCTTCCGAACCCGAATTGAACAGGGCTGTGCGTTTGGTGAATTTGCCGGGAGTGATTTGGTTGAGCTTCTCCGCCACCGCGATGTAGCTCTCGTAAGGCACCACAGTGAAGGCCGTGTGCGTAAACCGGTCCAGCTGATCGCGCACTGCACGAATCACTCGGGGGTTTGAGTTGCCGACGCTGGTAACGGCAATGCCTGAGCCCAGGTCAATGAACGAGTTGCCGTCGACGTCCACTAGCGTCCCGCCCCCGGCCACATCAGCGACGATGGGCAGGGTGTGGCCGACTGACCGGGCGACTGCCGACTCCTTGCGCTCAAGAATTTCGCGGGAGCGGGGGCCCGGGATTCCGGTGACGAGCCTGCGCTCCTGAATGAGCTCAGTGCCGCCGACGGTGATGTGTGCGGTCATGGGGCCGCCTCCTTCGTAATTGGATCTTTCGCTGGTGGTTCGTGACGCTCATGGGTCAGTTGGTGAGGACGGAAAGAGCGTGAATAGTCCCCGCATAAGGTATACGGTATACGGAAATCCCATGTAAGCCAATAGCCGGTAGGCTGTGAAAAACAGGAAAGTGGCGGACACCGTGAAGAAAATTGAGTTTGCTCGTGAGACGCTCGCTGACGCTGCGTATGCGCAGATTGCCGAGGGAATTCTGACGCAGGATCTGGGTCCGGGCACCAGGCTGCTGATGGACGATCTGGCAGCCCGTTTGGGGATCAGCCGGACGCCGGTGCGTGAGGCTTTGCACCGACTGGAGATGGAACGCGTGATCGAGCCCGGGGGGCGCCGTGGCTACATTGTGCGCAAGCTTACCGATGCCGAGCTGGACAAGCAGTACGCTGCCCGTGGTGCTATCGAACCCTTCGCCCTGGCGGAGGTTGCGCGGCGCGGCGGCGCGGCGGCGGACTATGTGAGGTCAACGTTCGAGGAGCTGGTATTGGCCCCGCAGACCACCGCCATGGAGGTCTTCCTGGTCAACAAGGCGATCCACCGCTGCACCGTGGAGGCACTGGACAATGAGTACCTCCTGAGTATGTTCGACGTGATTTGGCAGACGGCTATGGCCGCGCACGTCTGGGCCGACATCCTGGAGAGCCGCACTTCCGTTGATTTCCCCGAGCTGCATCGGCCCATTGTGGAGGCCGCCGAATCCGGCGATCCGGAACTGGCGAGCAAAGTCGCCCACGAGCACATTCTCGCCGGCCGCGGGCTGCACTCAGTCCACACCGTGTAGCCCGACCCCCAAGGACCGGGCTACACCAAGGGTCTTAGGCAGACATATCGATCATGACTGCTTTGGACCTCGTGTAGGAAAGTACACTTTCACGGCCAAGCTCGCGGCTGTTTCCGGACTTGCTGTAACCTCCGAAGCTCTGTGCGGGATCCAGCCGCCCGTGGGTGTTCACCCACACGGTACCGGCCTTGAGCGCCTTACTCATGCGCAGCGCCCTGGCGACGTCCCGGGTCCATACGGCAGCTGCAAGGTCATATGGTGAATCGTTCGCGAGCCTGATGGCTTCCTCTTCCGTGCGGAAACGAAGTACGGAAAGAACCGGACCAAAAACTTCTTCCTGGGCAATCCTCATGTCGTTCCGGACCTCGGTGAAGATGGTCGGTTCGACGAAGTAGCCCACCTGATCCAACGCCCGCCCTCCAACACTGAGGTGCGCTCCTTCAGAACGTGCGATGTTGATGTACTCCTGGACAGACATGTACTGGTCTTTCGAGACGAGCGGTCCCACGTCAGTGTCGGAGAGAAGAGGGTCCCCGACCCGCAGCGTCCTGGTTTCCCTGGCCAGTGCCTCCACGAGTTCGTCATAAACGTCCTCATGGACAAACATTCTGGTGGGCGCCACGCACACTTGTCCGGCGTTCTCCCACATGGCTTCAGCTGAACCTCGGGCGGCCGCTTGGATGTCAGCGTCAGGAAAAACGATGTTCGCACTCTTTCCGCCGAGTTCGACGCTGACCTTTTTCATCTGCCGGCTGCCTGCTTCTAGGATCCGGCGACCAACAGGCGTGGACCCCGTGAAGGAGATCTTTACGACGTCGGGATGATCCACGATCGCCTGCCCCACGGTGCGACCGGGCCCGGTAACCACGTTGAGCACTCCAGGGGGCAGGCCAACCTGACGAGCGAGGTCGGCCAAAAGCAGTGTTGAGTAGCTGCTGACTTCGGCGGGTTTGATGACCATCGTGTTGCCGGCGGCGAGGGCGGGTCCGATCTTGTGCGAAGCCATCACGAGCGGGAAATTCCAGGGCGTGATGGCGCCGCAGACACCCAGGGGCTCGATCTGGGTCATGCCGAAATACGGTTGGCGGACGGGATTAATTGAGCCTTCGAGTTTGGTTGGCCAGCCGCCGTAGTATCGGAAAACGGCTGCCACGCCGCCTATGTCGTCCAGCGCCTGGGAGATGGGTTTGCCCATGTCCAGTGTTTCCAGTTCTGCCAGCTGCTCGCGGTTGGCGTCGACGGCGTCAGCCAGATCGAACAGGTACTGGGCGCGGGCGGCCGGGCTCGCGCCGCCCCATTCCGTGGAGGAGAGGGCTGCGGTGGCCGCGTCAACCGCGGAGTCAACGTCCTCTGACGTGCCCGAAGCGATGGAACCGAGCACTTCCTCCGTCGCAGGGTTGATGGACTGGAAGGTGGCCCCTGATGTGGCTCCGCGATCGGTGTCGTCGCCAATTCGAAGCCCCTGTGCCCGCTCGATGAAGGCTTGCGTTGCGGCGGAGATCCTGTGTGAGGTCGCCGGAAGTACTGCGTCGTATGTCATGGCTTTCCCTTTTTGGCAATAAATGTTGTTGGATCAGGCGTACGTCAGGCGGACCGGCAGTTCCTTGATTCCGTGTGTGAGGTTGGAGCGAAGCCGGTGCACAGGGCCGTCAATTTCAATGGTCTGTACCCGCTTGGCAAGCTCGCGGAAAACAATCTGCAGCTCCAGCCGGGCCAGGCTGTTGCCCAGGCAGATGTGGGGACCTCCGCCGCCGAACGCCACATGCGGGTTCGGCTTGCGTGAAATATCGAACGTGTATGGTGCGTCGAACACAGTCTCGTCCCGGTTCGCCGACGCGTACCAGATGATGACTTTGTCCCCGGCCTTGATCGTTGTTTCGCCGATCGTGGTGTCAACCAGCGCCGTCCTGCGGAAATGATGGATTGGGGTAGCCCACCGGAGCACTTCCTCAACAGCAGTGTTGAGGAGGGATGGGTCTTCCTGGAGGCGGCGGAACTGGTCGGGGTTTTGGGCGAAAGCAAGGAGGCCGTGGGAAAGCGCCATGCGGGTGGTCTCGTTGCCTGCTACCACTAGGAGGGAGAAGAAATTGTCCAGCTCGCGCGTCGTGAGCTTTCGCCCGTTGAGGTTCCCGGTCATGAGCAGCGAGAACACGTCGTGGCCGAGGTTGCCGCCCCTACGGTCGCGCAAGGCATCCGCATACTTCCAGATGTCCCTGCCCGCGGGGCTGGAGAACGGATAGCCGCTGTTCTCCTTGACGTTCTCTGGGGAGTCAGCCGTGCGGGGAGCGTGGTCAGGGTCCGCACCTGCGATCATTTCATCACCGAGTGCCTTGAGGTATGCCCTGTCCTCGGTCGGAACCCCGAGCAGTTCGCCGAGCACAATCATGGGGATGACTGAGGCCACGTCGGCCACCCAGTCGAAGCCGGGCCGCGAGAAAGCCTGGTCGAGCGTCTTCTGGACCAGCTCTTCGACGAAGCCAACCCATTCCTTGTGGACATTGCCGGGAGTGAATCGGGGGGAAAGGACTCGCCGCATCGCTGTGTGCAGGGGCGGATCGGTATCGATCAGGGTCTGCCGTGCCATCAGGTCCTCGTGCCCGATGTCTTCACGGGTGGTTCCCCCCGTCTCCGACGAGAATTGCTGGAAATTGCGAGTGACGGCGACGACGTCGGCATAACGGGTCACGGACCAGTAGCCCGGGCCGTCTTCTTCCTCGATCCAACGGACGGGGTCTTCCCTTCTGGCCGCGTCGAAGTACTCGTACGGGACCCCATCCTCGAAAGCATGGTCAGAAAGTGCGTCGTGGCTGTGCACTTGGGTTTGGCTCATGATGCGTCTCCTTGGTGGCGCCGCCCAGATAAACGGTATATGTGCATACCGTATACGGTATCTTAGCGATCGTCTGGTCGGCCCTTATTTATTTGAGTGGTTCTCCGGGCTCAGCCCAGAGGGATGTTTGCTATGAATTCCTTGAGGAGGGCCTGTTGGGCGAGGTCCGAAGCTACGGTGTCCTCGGGGTGCCACTGCACCGCATGGATCCAGAACTGGGCTCCCTGAAGTTCCAGTGCTTCGATGGTGCCGTCGTCGGCCCAGGCCGTGGCGAGCAGGCCCTTCCCGAGGTTCCTGACGGCCTGGTGGTGATAGCAGGAGACCTGGGGGTTTCGGGCGATCGATGACGTCAACGAGCTGGCATCGTCGAGAGTAATAGTGTGGATCTGGTTCATGTGGGGGGTGGGAAGGTGCTGTTCCAGATCGCCGCCCAGGGACACATTCAAGATCTGCATGCCGCGGCAAACGGCGAGGGTGGGCACCTTATTTTCCACCACGTACCGGGCAACGGCGAGATCAAACACGTCCTGCAGGTCGTCCCCGGCGTCGGACTCGGCATGGTCTTCTTGCCCGTAGCGCCAGGCGGCTATATCCCCGCCTCCCGGAAGCAGTACCGCGTCAGCGAAATCCAGCCGCTGCGACACCTCCTCATAGAGTGCGCCTTCTGACGTTCCGGGATCTGCGACCGGAAGTATGGTGACCGGCTCGCCTCCGGCCTCGTAGACGCCCTTGATGAGTGCGTGAGCGTTGACCAGTGCCTTGTACCTCAGCGCAGAGGCGCTCTCGGAAAATCGGCCCGGTACGGCAATCAGGGGTCTGCGCCGCTGTGTCTCCATTTTCCTGTCCATTCTAAAATTTTGGGTGCTCCGCGCACCGGTCGGTAACTGTCTGTTTGGTCCTTCAGCCCAGAACGCGGGCTTTTGGCACCAGGAATTACTGTGCGTTTAGGAACCAATCCAGCAGTTCCCTGGTGTTACGTTCAGCAGCCGGCTCGTGCGCGGCCCACCCGCGTCGGAAGTCGTTGATGGGGAGAATCCCCTCCAACTCGTGGCCGCCGATTCTGATCCATTCCTCCATAAGTTCCGCGTCGGCCTCCGGGTGGAACTGAACTCCGATGGAGCGGCCGCTCTGGAAGACCTGCGGAGCGACGGCGGTCCTGGCCAGCACGTCAATATGGTCGGGCAGTTCGACCTTGTCGCTGTGCCAGGAAAACCATGGACCGGGCGCTATCGGACAGGTGTGTCCGGGTTCGAATGTGATCAGCCCCGCTTCGGTCCTGTCGGCGCGCACAGTGCGCCCGCCCAGGCTCTCGGCAAGCAGTTGGGCGCCAAAGCAGATGCCAAGGTATGGGGTCCCTTGCTGGTGGAGCATCGAGATGTACTGGATCTCCCGGGTTATCCAGTCCTCTGAAATCTCGTAAATATGGCTGAAGGAGCCGAAAGCAATGACGGCGTCGAAGTCGCCGGGAGCAGGGAAACGGGGGTCGATTGTCCGTGTGCCGTCCTCGTTGATGGAGAACACTTCGTGCGTGTGGATGGCATGGCCGGCCTCGAGCAGCGCCTGCCCGACGATGCCGGTGTCGGTGGAGGACGTCTGCTCGTGCGTGATGAGGAGTATGGTCTTCGAATTGGAAGTCATGACTCCCATCAGAGAATGTCGTGGTAGCGGTTGAACTCCCAGTCCGTGACGTGGGCAGCGAAGGCAGCCAACTCGACCCTCTGCATCGCGCAGTACGTGTCCACGAAGATTCCGCCGAAAGCTGCCTTGGCGAACGGGCTGCCGGAGAACGTGTTCACGGCCTCAGCCAGTGTTGAGGCCACCCTCCGAAGAGAGGGATCACTATGGGGATCACCGGACGAAATGGGCTGCAAAGGCAGATCATTCCGCAGCCCGTCCAGGCCCGCGCGGAGGTAGCCCTGGGCCACCAAGTAGGGATTTGCGTCCGCGGCGGCCCAGCGCACTTCAAGGCGCGTTCCTGGACCGGCGTTGGTAATACACCGGACACCAACCATGCGGTTGTCCAGGCCCCAGCACACCTGGGTCGGGGAGAATGAGTAGTCCACGATGCGCTTGTAATCGTTGACCGTCGGAAGCGCGATCGCCTGAAGCTCCAGCTGATGCGCCACAAGCCCGCTCAGGTAGCGGCGCATGACATCCGAGTGCACCTGGCCTTCAACATCTTTCGTCGAGAACACATTGATTCCGTCGCTGTTCCACAGGCTTTGATGCACGTGGAGTCCGCTGCCGGCGCCCCCGTTGATGGGTTTAGCCATGAATGTGGCGTTGAGCCCATGTTGCCGCGCCACCTGCCGCACGATGTGGCGGAAGAGAATCGTGTTATCCAGCATCGTGATTGCATCGCCGTATTTCAGGTTGATCTCAACCTGGGACTGACCGTATTCGACGTTGCTGGCCTCGACCGTGATCCCGGACGCCGTGAGCGCGGCACGGATTGCACCGACCACCGGTTCAAGTTCATTTGCCCGGTCCAAGGAATAGCAGAAGGACTTGTCCGAAATGGGCTTCCAGTCGCTGGTGAACAGATGGAATTCCAGTTCCGTGGCCATGTCCACTCGGTAGCCCATGGCCTCAAACTCCTTGAGCGTATCCTTCACCATGCCCCGCCCATCCATGGCGATACGCTCACCGGTCTTGGGATCGCGCATGTCGCACATGACCGTCGCCATGCCCTTTGTCCATCCGGCCACCCGGAACGTAGGAAGATCGGGCACGGCATGCATGTCCGGATATTCGCTGTCCTCGGGCGCCCACGGCGTCGGGTGAATATCACTGCGCATGTCCCAGGAGAACGCCACCTGCGCGATGCAGAATCCGGCTCCAGTCAAAAACTGTTCCAAGGGAAGCATCTTGCCGCGCGGCAATCCCCACGTGTCTGTGAAGACGCATTCAACGGTGTGGATGCCGTTTTCCTCCGCGATCCTTGCACAGTCCTCCAAGGTTGACGGCGATGTCAAAGCGATGGGGTTCATGAGGTTCCTCGATCTCTCACTAGATATTCGATATTTGATCAGTGTAATCTAAGTCACTAGGTAGCGTATCCCGTATACCAAATATGAACGGAGATCCCCTTGAAAGCAATAGTCGTGAGCAAGCCTCATTCCCCCCTGGAACTGGTGGACCGGGAGATCCCGGTTCCGCTTGGGCCGGAGGAGGAAGTGATCCGGGTTCTGGCTTGCGGAGTCTGCCATTCCGACCTGCACGTAGCTGATGGTGATTTCGGCGGACCCTACCCTGTGGTGCTGGGACACGAAGTGGTGGGAGAACACCCTGAATTGGGTCGCGTCCTGCTCTACGCACCGTGGGGCTGTGGCTTGCCGGAGTGCCGTCAGTGCTCATCGGGGTTGGAAATGATCTGCCCGAACGGCCGTGAAGCGGGCATCGTCTCCGACGGCGGCTATAGCGAATACATGCGGGTCCCCAAACGCGACTACCTCATCCCCATTGGAGATATGGATCCGGCTTCCGCGGCACCGCTGGCCTGCGGCGGCCTGACAGCCTTCCGCGCGGTCAAGCGGGCGCTGCCCCACCTGCAGGGCAAGAACTCCAGAGCGATCGTCATAGGAGCAGGCGGGCTGGGGCAGTTCGCCATTCAGTTCCTCAAAACCCTGACCAACGCGGAGGTGACCGTCGTGGACACGTCAGCCGACAAGTTGGATGTGGCGAGCAGCCTTGGTGCCGACCTGACATGCGGCGTCGAAGGGCTTACCGGCAGATACGATGCAGTCATCGACTTTGTGGGAGCAGACGCGACCATGGCAGCGGCAGCATCGAGTATCGACCGACAGGGCATCATCATCGTCGTCGGTCTCTGGGGCGGCCGTATTGAGTTTGGCGTAGGAGTCCTGCCCAGCGAAGCAGTTCTCACCACGAGCATCTGGGGAAGCCTTGATGAGCTCAAGGAACTTCTCGCGTTCGCCCAGAATCATCCACTGCAGCACACTATTGAGCCCATCCCGCTTGACCAGGCCCAGCACGCACATGACCTTCTTCGGGCTGGCGGCATCAAGGGCCGCGCGGTTCTTGTCATGGGTTAGGCTTCCCGGCCGCCCATCCGTACACCCTCAAATCAATCGTTATAGAACACAAGGAAGTGGACTAGCAATGACGTCACCAGAACAAGTATTGACTGTGCCCCCAAGATCCGCAGTGGAGGGGGAGGCCCCTGACAACCAGTTGCATCGGAACTCCATGGGCGTTGCCGGGATCGTATTTTTCGTTGTGGCAGCGGCAGCGCCCATTGCGGGCATGACGGGTCTCGTCCCGAGCACCATCGTCCTGGGCAACGGGGCTGCCGCCCCCGGAGCATTCCTCATTGCCGGCATCATGCTGATGTTTTTTGCTGTCGGCTACGCAACCATGAGCCATCATGTGACCCATGCCGGGGCGTTCTTTGCATACGTGGGGCGGGGTTTGGGTGCACCGTGGGGTGTTGCCGCGGCTTTTGTCTCCGTTTTGTCCTACTGCCTGGTCCAAACGGCCATTTACGGATTCCTCGGGGCCACCGTCTCGCAGAAGATGACATCGCTTGGGCTTGACCTGCCGTGGTGGTTCTGGTGCCTTCTGTGCATCGGTGTCGTCCAGGTCTTCGGCATCCTTAACGTTGACCTCGGCGCAAAAGTCCTCGGGGTCCTGCTCTCGCTGGAGCTGGTGTCGATGGTTGTCACCGGTCTTGCTGTCGTCTTCCAAGGCGGGGGACCCAACGGACTCGACTTTGCGGCTTCGTTCAGCCCGGAAAACGTCTTCCAAGGCGCCCCCGGGATCGCATTTGCCTTCGCCTTCGCAGGTTTTATCGGATTCGAAGCCACCGCAATTTACGGCGAGGAATGCCGTGATCCAAAACGGACCGTTCCCCGGGCAACCTATGCTGCCGTCATCATCATTACCTTGGTCTTTTCTCTGACGTCGTTCGCTATCATCTCCGGTGCTGGTTCCGCAGACATCGTCAACCGGACACTCGAAATGACAACCCTCGAAGGCACGCCTTTGGCCGACCCCACCCAGCTGCTCTTCTCCGTCGCCGGACAATACGTGGGGCCCTGGCTGCCCGAAGTCATGAGCTGGCTGCTGATCTCGAGCCTTTTCGCCGGGGTTCTGGCGTTCCACAATTCCGCTACGCGCTACTTCTACGCAATGGGCCGTTCGGGGCTGCTGCCTGCCAGCCTCGGCGTCACCGGCCGGTTCAAGACACCCGTACGTGCATCGGTACTTCAGACAATCATTGGTGTCGTGACAGTCGTGGCCTTTGCCTTGGCAGGGCTCGACCCTGTCGTAACCCTTTTCTACTGGTTCGCCATCACCGCGATCCTGGGACTGACCTTCATCCAGGGGCTGGTCTGCATCGCAGTCATCCGCTTCTTCAGGGAAACCCGGGCCGATACCCGCATCTGGAATACGTTGATCGCACCTCTGCTGGGACTGGTATCCATCATCGTGGCCGAGTACCTCTTGCTCTCACGCTTCGGACTCATCAGCGGCACAGCAGGCGCGGACAGCCCGGAATGGGAAATGAATGCCACCGGATGGTGCCTCGTCGCACTCCCCTTTGTAACATTCACGATTGCGCTGGCCTACGGCTTCATCCTGGAGCGCAAGAAAAGCGACAACAAGGTCCTGCAGGAATTCGTTTCCTGATGCGGGAAGCGGGACGGTTACCGGCGCCGTCCCGCAGCCGGACCGTCAACACACCCGGGCCGAAGTCACTACCGGGGAGGCGCTGAAATACGCTGTGTCAATGACACCCGTCCCCCGTCCTCTGTCGCGCCCTGTAGAACGTCGCAGGAATCTTCGCGAAGAAATAGCGGAAAGTCTGCGCAACAGAATCCTGACGGGTGAATTCAAGCCAGGCAGCCGCATTGATTTGGCCGCTGTATCTGAGGAGTGGGGAGTCAGCCAGCTGCCTGTCAGGGAAGCCTTGATAGCCCTCGAGGGCGAGGGCTAGGTCATGTCTTACCCGCGCCGAGGGCACTACGTCCAGTCGCTCCAGCCCGAGGACATTATCGATCACTACGAAATCTTCGGACGAGTAGCGGGAATGGCGGCAGCGCGTGCCGCCCGGGCCTTGTCATTTGAACAAGTTCACGAGCTCGAGGTAATCAACGAAGCCATGCGTGCGGTGAAGGACCCCGAAACCCAAGAGAATTACAACTTCCAGTTCCACAAGATCATCAATAGCACGGGTAGTTCCCACCGCCTGATGTCCGTGATCCGTATCCTCTCCAAAACCATGTCCTTACGCTTCAGCGAGATCATTCCCGGCTGGGACCAGCAGGCAGCCGACGAGCATGAGGAGATTCTCGACGCGCTCCGCCAGGGTGATGCCGAGGCCGCTCGAACCGCCATGGAGAACCATCTGTCAATCAACGGAGTCCGAGCGGCAGAGGCACTGCAGCGCCTAAATTTCTTCCCGGAGGCCTAAATCCTCGGCGATGGGGAAGCCTCTCAAGCTCTCCACCTGCTCAGGGGCAAGGGTGGGGCCGACCATTTTTAGCCCTTCCAGACCCAGATCAGGAGAGAGATTATGTCCGCAACTGACCGCCAACTCCGGCGAGTCAAAACTGGACTTCAGCCGGTGGTGCCACGAGAGCGGAAATAATCCAACACGGACAAACAATAGTGACCGGCACCATTGACGGTGTCACGGACGACGGTGCCATCCTCTGGGTTCAGCCCAAATCGCAGAATCCTGCGCTAACCCCAAGGCTCAAAGTTGCATGTGCCTTTGTCGAAGGGTGCCTGCATTCGTTCTAAGGTCGACGTGCCGTAAGAGGAGGGGCCCTGTGGATTAGAAAACTCCTGACGACCAACTTAATAGTCGGGGGTTGTTGCATCTTCGGCCGGTTCGCAGGGCATTTAGAACGGTGGCGGCTGCTTCCGCCGATCCTTTCTGGTACCTGGACCAGTTGGGGTTTCCGCGATCGGGTGCTGACCATCCGGTGTTGAGGAAGTACGCATCATCAATAGGCCATGCGTCGGCCGGCAGGAAGCGATCGGAGACAACCTCGCATTGAAAGGTGCCATCATCGAGCGTGAGCTGTCCGTACGCGGAGTAGTGCTGACGCCCAATGTCGTAGGTAATGAGAAGATAGTCGCGACTAGTCATGGTCTCAAGGTCTTGCGCCACTGCCGCCGTCACTGCGGCCCATTCTTTTTCGATTTCCTGCTCTCGGACTTCAACCTGGGGGGAGGATTGTTCAGATTGCAGCCAAGCGGGCAAGGGCATGCCAATGCGATTCAGGAGCCTAACAACGGTGTCTTCCACAAAGACGTCCTCGGGTTCATCGACACCCTCGGCTGCCATCATCGCCCTCAAATCTGAGGGGTCGACCTTTGTTCCGACCACGTTCGAAGCCCAGCGCGAAAACCCGGAAGATTCGACCTGAAGATCGACGGGATCGCTTGCCGCGGGATCGTCGAAGTAATCCCGCGGCTGGAATCCTACATAGAAGCGACCGGTGACGCCTCATGCTGGTAGTCCACAGTGGCAAAGCTGCTGTCGTGGACAGAAATCCGGAGCTCCAATCAGTAGTTTCGCCGTTCTTCGTGGTGCCGGTTCTGCCAGCCGGTCACGATCCATTCATCGAGCAGGTCCTGAATCTCCGGCAGCGAGAAGACGGCCTGGCCCTCGGCGTTCTTGCCCCGCCGCTCGACCGAGGAACCGAGATAACCGGTGACGTACTGGGCGAAGAGCGTGCCGATGGACTGCAGGGTCCGTTCAATGACGGGCTTGTCGGTGGGCGTATCGGGGTGGGCCGGCTGGAGGCTGATGCCCTGGCTGCGGCAGGCGCTCTTGAACGTGTTGGAGAGGTAGGCCTTGCCGTGGTCGCAGACGATGGTTTCGGGCACGATGACCGGTTTCGCGGCGGCACCGGCAAGGCGTTCGTCGATGGATTTCATCGACCGGTAGGGCAGGGCCGAGGCGGCCATCGACGCCGCCTTTGCCCAGCCGGGCCTCATGGGTTCCGGGGTCAGGCAGCGGGCGAGCAGGAGGGCCGCGTCGACGGCCTTCGTGGCGGGCCGGATCACCGCGGCGGGGATGCTGCGGGTGGCGATGTCGACCATGGCCGTCAGTTCCACGCGTCCGATGACGCCGTCGTCGAGTTCGACGGCGATGTCCAGGGGAGGGGAGTCGATCTGCATCAGCTCCCCGGGCCTGACCGGATAGACGGCGCCGAAAGGCGCCTCCGGCCGCTGGGCAAGGGTGCGTCTGGTCCGGGCTGACCCTGTCGCGTTACGGCCGGCGGCAAGCCGGCCGATAAGCTGGTGAAACGTCGCCCGGGAAGGAAACGGAACAATCCCGGGGCCGTGCTCGGATTCCATTTGCTTGCGGACCTGGCGCATCAGCCGGTCCATGGATCCCGATGATTGCTGCGTATTGGCCTCCAGCGTTGACAGAATGGCGTCGACCACGCGCTGGTCGGTTTGTCCGGCGACGGGAACGCGGCGGATGAGCCGTTTATCAACCAGTCCGATGACTCCCTTCTTCCCGTATGCATAGCGCAGCCTCTGCAGCGAACCGATGCTCATGGTTTCACCCAGCTCGTGAAGCTCCGCCAGCTTGGCTTGGTCACGCTGCCGCAGGGAGGTATGTGCGAAATTATAGGTTCGTCTGGCCACCTGGCCTGGGTCAGCGTTGCAAGGGACGCCGTCCAGGACCTCGGTGATGTGTCCTTCCAGCCGCCGCGCTTTCTGCCGCACTTCCGGAGGCAGCGAGTCAAACAGCGGGGAGGGACCGGTAATCCGCCGCCGCGTTGGCCGTGTTCCCACGATTCTGAAGGTCTCATCGGCAAGGAGCGACCCGACCTTCATGGCGACCGGTGCTTCGCCGGCAACGGCGAGCATGGCGACGTCGCCGTCAAGGGCCGTGAGCCGATACGTGATTCCATGGAATTCGACGTCATCACCGAGCTTGAGCAGCACAGGTTTAGTTGTCACGGAGCCGCTCCCAACTCCACCCGGGTATCCATGTGGAGAATGCGGTGCTTGAGATCCCCGCAGATTCTCTGCTTCCACAGCAGGTGAAAAACGGTCGGGAGGACGATGACAGGGTCGGCCGCCGCCGCCGCAGCCAGGCCACGTATGGATGCGGGGCCGTTCGATAGGACGTCCGTCAACAGTGTGGCCATGGGCTCGTGCGAACACCTCGGATGCCGGTAACCGGCCAGCCACCGCAGGTTCGCCAGATAGACGGCGGACAGTCCGCCCAGACGCTGATAACCCCAGGCCACCGACGAGCAGAGCTGCGCCGTGGCATCGAAAACGTTCTGATCGGCGGGCTTCACCCGGAAGTCCGGCCGCACATCGATCACGACAGCTGATCCATCCGCGCGCCGGACGAAATAGTCGGGCACATGTGAATCCTGGGGGAGTGATGCAGGCAAAGTGATGCGGAAGGGCTGGGACGAGACCCGACGACCTCCGGATCGAAGTGGTTACGTCCCGCTGAGTGGTGGAGTTTTCTCGACACCGTGCAGGTCAGTTATTTGATTATGCTGCCGTGAGTTCGGGGAGCAAAATCGCCTCCTTTATCGGCGTGGCGGGTGTCGTGTTCATGGCCTTGAGTTCGGCCATGGAGGCCTCGGAGAGGTAGCGGCGGTCGCCGGCTTCCCATTCGTCGTGTTGCTCGACGAGGACCGCGCCGGCGAGCCGGAGAAGGGCTGCCGGGTTGGGGAAGACCCCGACGACGTCGGTGCGTCTTTTGATCTCTTTGTTGACTCGTTCCATGGGATTTGTGGACCAGATCTGGCGCCAGTGTCTGGCCGGGAACCCGGTGAACGCGAGGACGTCGTCCCGGGCGTCGCCGAGCATCGCGGCGACCTTAGGGTGGGATTTGAGGAGCATCCGGGTGACTTCGTCGAACTGGGTGTTCACGTGTCCGGCGTCGGGCTGGGCGAAGGCGGTGCGGATGATCGAGGCGACCATGTCCTGGGATCCCTTCGGCACGGTCGAGAGCACGTTTCTCATGAAATGCACGCGGCAGCGCTGCCACGCCGCGCCCTGGAATACCGTGCCGATGGCTTTCTTCAGCCCGCTGTGGGCGTCGGAGATCACCAGCTTCACCCCGTCCAGCCCGCGGGCCTTCAACGACCGCAGGAACGCGGTCCAGAACCCCTCGTTCTCGCTGTCGCCGACGTCGAAGCCCAGGACCTCCCGCCGCCCGTCCGCGGCCACGCCGAAGGCGACCACGATGGCCTGGGACACGACGCGGTGCCCGACGCGGGCCTTGCAGTAGGTGGCGTCGAGGAACACGTACGGGTAGTCCATGGCGGAGAGGTCGCGGTCCTTCGAACGCGCCGACTTCGTGGTCCAGGTCCTCGCAGATCCGGGACACTTCAGACTTGGAGATCCCCGTGCCGGCACCGAGGGCCTTGACCAGGTCATCGACCTTGCGGGTCGAGACCCCGTGCAGGTAGGCCTCCATCACGACCGCGTAGAGGGCCTGGTCCACGCGGCGGCGGCGTTCGAGCAGGGCCGGGAAGAACGACCCGTTCCGCAGCTTGGGGATCTTCAGGTTCAGGTCCCCGGCGGTGGTCGTCAACGTCCGGGGCCGGGACCCGTTGCGTTGGGTAGTGCGCGTCTCGGAGCGTTCGAAGGGGGCGGCGCCGATGAACGCGGTCGCCTCGGCCTCGATGAGCTGCTGGTACAGCGTTTCGGTCGCGGAGCGGATCCGGTCGGAGACATCGGTGAGTTTCAGTTGGCCAAGCAGGTCAAGCAGGGCAGACTGGTCTAGAGCCATCGTGTGTTTGTGTCTTTCTGTGAGTGACTTTGATCGGTACTCACTGACCATCGCACGATGGCTCACTACGTTGCCGGAGCAACGCGCAACTGCGGAGATCTACACCATTCCGCGGGACGTAACCATCGAAGTCCAGGCACATCAGATGGTCACGTTCGCACCAGGACTCAAAACCGACATGCCGCTGGTTCGTGCCACACCACCACAGACCGGCAAAATTGCGTTGCCCTTTGAAGGCCGCTGCGGCCCGAATCGGGCGGCCGTTCTCGCACGGGATCATCCAGCAATCTGCAAGAAGACCGGTCGTTGGCGCAGAAGAAAACTGCTCCCTGAACGTCAGGGCGCCTGGAGCAATTTCGCGTCCGGTACAAGCCGCGGACGCCGCAGCTGCGAGTCCCATGCCTTAACTGTAGTGAGACGAAACCCGCTCATGCCTCAAGTGAAGTGAGACACGCCGAGCCAATACCTTAACTGTACTGAGAAAGAACGCCACAATGCCTTAACTGAAGTGAGAATGCCTCGACTTAGATGAGACGGGACATCCAAGCAGCCGACAACGTCAAGGGCGTATCACTATGTCCTAATCTGCAGATTCTGCAATCGGATCACTTCAGCTTTACATAATGTTGATTATCGGCATTCCGGGAGGGCGACTGGAAGGGGCTGCATGGCCGCTTAACCAGGCCGGTTGGAATCCGCCCATCTTCAGGTCCATTGCCGCGCCGAATGCATTGTCTTTGGCGCCGTCCGCGCTGAGAATGAACCATGACGGTCTACCTGAGGTCCCTGGAAACTGCTGTTCCGCCAACTGTCCTGATCCAGTCCGAGGCCCGCGATGTGTTCGCGGCCCAGCCAGGGCTCACCAGGCTGGGTACCCGGCTGGTGGCCACGTGCTTTGACTCGGCGGCCATCGACACCCGGTACACCGCCGTCGAGGAACTGACCAAGGACAGCCGGGCCGAGAATCCGCAGTTCTTTGACCCGGCAACGGGCTTGCTGCTCAGCCCCAGCACGAAGGTCAGGAACGACATCTTCGCCACCGAGGCCACCAAACTCTTCGTCGAGGCCGCCCGGAAGGCCCTGGCTGCCTGCCCCGGAATCGATTTACTTGACATAACTCATCTTATTACCGTCTCCTGCACAGGCTTTTTCAACCCCGGCCCGGACTACAAAATCGTCCGTGCCCTGGGCCTGAATCCCGCGGTCCAGCGCTACCACCTCGGTTTCATGGGCTGCTACGCGGCGTTCCCGGCGCTGCGGGCCGCCAAATCCTTCTGCGAGGCCGATCCGGACGCCGTTGTGCTCGTGGTCTGCGCGGAACTCTGCTCCCTCCATGTCCGGACCTCCAACGACCCGGACACCATCATGGGCTCGGCCCTCTTTGCCGACGGCGCGGCGGCAGCCATCGTCAGCGCCCGCGAGATGCCAGGCGTTGCGGCGCTGCTGCGGCTGGACCACTTCGAGACGGTCCTGACCCCGGTCGGCGAGGATTCGATGGCGTGGAACATCGGCGACCAGGGCTTTGAGATGGTGCTCGGAAACTACGTCCCGCACATCATCGATGACCACATCATCGGCGCCCTCGAACCGTTGCTGTCACGCGACGCCACCCTGCTGGGACTCCCCTACCGGGAGATCCGGCACTGGGCCATCCACCCTGGCGGGCGCAGCATCCTGGACAGGGTCCAGTCCCGGCTGGACCTCACGGACGAGCAACTGGTGCCGGCCCGCGATACCCTGCGCAACTTCGGGAACATGAGCAGCGCCACGGTACTGTTCGTGCTCAAACACATCCTGGACCTTCCGGCCGGCGGCAGCGAAACCGGAGACGAGCGGATCTGTTCCATGGCATTCGGGCCCGGGCTGACGGTCGAAACGGCCCTGTTCACCAAGATCCGCGTTCCTGACCGGGATGCCGGACCCGTCGTCCCGGCATCGGCGTTGGCCTGAGCCCACGCATGGGATTCCTGCGTGGACGCGAAGCCGACGCCGTCGAGGAAATGGACCTGCCCGGCTGCGACCCGGCCCGGCTGGACCGCAGCTATGCCCAGTTCGCCGTCGTGAACCGGGCCGTCTCCGGCTGGCGGTGCATCTACCGCACGCTGCTCAGGCCGCGGCTCTCCGCCCGCTCCGTCACCACCTTGCTGGACATCGGCTGCGGTGGCGGCGACGTGCCCGTCAGAATCTCCCGCTGGGCCGCCCGGGATGGCCTGCGCCTGGAGACCACGGCCATTGATCCGGACGCGCGGGCCAGCCGCTTCGCCCGGCAGCGGCACGCATCCGCCGGCATCACCTTCCGCCAGGCCCGGACGTCGGATCTCATCGGCGAAGGCCGCAGCTATGACCTCGTGGTGTCCAACCATGTGCTGCACCATCTGGAGGACGCCGCGCTGCCGGCGTTCCTCGCGGAGTCCGCAGCGCTTTGCCGGGGATTGGCCATCCACAACGACCTTCGGCGCAGCCGCGCCGCGTATGCGCTTTTCTACGCGGGTTCCTGGCCGTTCATCGGCTCTTACATCCGTCCGGACGGCCTGACCTCGATCCGGCGGAGCTACACCACCGAGGAGCTTCAGACAGTTGCTCCCCCGGGCTGGAACGTGGCCCGCCACTTCCCCTTCCATAACCTGCTGATGCTTGACAAGGGTACCGGGATACCGGCCGGTGAAGATGCCGCGGGCCACTGACGTACTGATCATCGGCGGCGGCCCGGTCGGGCTCTTCATGGCAGCCCTTCTGCTGCAACACGGTGTCCAGGTCCGCGTCCTGGAACAGCGGACAGCCCCGGAGGCGCACTCCCGGGCGATCGGCATCCATCCCCCGGCCCTCGCAGCGCTGCAACGAGCCGGCGTCGCTCCGGAACTCGTGGCCGAGGGGGTCGCCATCCGTCGCGGCATCGCCGTCGTCGGTGGAAGGCGGATTGCCGAGATGGCCTTTGCCGGTGTGTCGGACACCTTCCCCTACGTGCTCTCGCTCCCCCAGACGCGCACCGAAGCGGTGCTGGAACGGCGCGTCCGGGAGCTCGACGCCGATGCCCTGCACCGCGGGGTCCGGCTCACCCGGCTGCACGACGGCGGCGGCCGGACCACCGCGGAGGCCACGTCACGCGGCGGGCCCCTTCGTTTTTCGGCGGCGCTCGTCATTGCGGCGGACGGCGTGCGGTCCACCGTCCGGGCACTGGAAGGCACCGCCGTGCGGGCAAAGGACTATCCGGATTGCTACCTGATGGGTGATTTTGCCGACAGCACCGGTTTCGGGCCGGATGCCGCACTGTTTCTGGCCGACGAAGGCATTGTCGAGTCCTTCCCCCTTCCGGGCGGACTGCGCCGCTGGGTCCTCCGGCTGGCTGCCGGGCCAGCCGACGTCGACGCCGGCTGGCTGGCCCGCCGGGTCCGTGACCGCACCGGAGTCGACGTCGACCCGGGAACGAACAGCATGCTCAGCGGCTTCGGGGTCCGCACGCGGGTGGTCCGCCGGATGGTGAGCGGTCGGACCGTGCTGATCGGGGATGCCGCCCACGAGATCAGCCCGATCGGCGGCCAGGGCATGAACCTCGGCTGGCTCGACGCCCTGGCGCTGGCACCGCTTGTCGCCGCCGCACTGGACGGCAGCGGCGTTGCCGGGCAGTTGCGGCGTTTCGAACGCGCCCGGCTGGGAGCCGCCGCGAGGGCGGCACGCCAGTCGGAAATCAACATGGCGCTGGGGCGGCCCCTGGCAGGCCGCCTCCTGGCGGTGCGGAACCATGCCATCTCGGCGGCCGCCGGTGTTCCCGCGGTGAACTCGCTCCTGGCCCGCCGGTTCACGATGCAGTGACGGCGTCGTGCCGCTTACACTGTCCGCATGGGTTGCCTCTACCCGGAGCACCGAAGGCGCACGGCCCCCGGCGCGGCCGGCATCGCGCCGGGCGCTGCCAGGACCACCGTCCCCAAGCTGCTGGCTGCGTTGCTGCTGCTGGCCACGACGGCGTCCTGCGGTGCGGCTGCCCCCGGCACCCCCAGCACCCCCGCGCCCCCCACCGCTCCGGCCGCCGGCCCGTCCTCGGCCCCGCCGGTGACGGCCGGGATCAGCCAGTTCCGCGACAACTACGGCAAGCAGATCATCGAGATACAGCTCACAAACAACTCCACGGCCTCGTTGACGATGCTGGGGGCGGAGCTGACGAGCCCGCTCTTCAGCTCCGGGATCATCTGGCAGCCAGCGGATGGCGGGATCGGGCTTCCGCCGGGACAGGCCAAGAGCCTCCCCGCACCGCTGCCCGCCCCCGACTGCACTCAAGGATCCGTGGCAGCGTCAGCCCCGGCGGGCGGTCCGGAAGATGCTGCCACGGTTTCCCTCCGACTGGCCCCAGCCGCGGCCCTGGCGGAGCCGCAGCCGCTCACCGCACCGGCGGCCGACCCCTACGGCGTCCTCCCGCGGAACAATGCCGAAATGTGCCTGGCCGAGGCCGCCGCCGCCGTCGCCGGTTTCCGGCTGGAACCGGATCTTGACGTGTCCGCGGATGGCCGCAGCGCAGTCGTGCGTCTGGCCATCACGCCCCGCAACCCCGGGACCGCCGACGCCGGGACCCTGACAATCGACCGGATCGAGGGCACCACGCTGCTGGAAGAGGACCCGGGCGCCCCATGGCCCCGCTCCGTGGAGGTCAGCGCGTCAGCGCAGCCGGAAGAAGTCCGGCTGCGCATCCGCCCGGCGCGGTGTGATCCGCACGCCGTTGCCGAGGACAAAGTGGGGACGCTGCTCCCGCTGCGGGTGCGGGCTGGCGGGCGGGAAGGCGTCCTGAAGGTCGACGCCGGAGGACTTCTGCGCGGACGTATCTACGACTTTGTCACAGCGGCTTGCGGGGGCCAGTAGTCTGTTGCCATGCCATCAGATGCCAAGCCCACTGACTTCAGCGCCGCCCGCATCCACGAAACCTTCCAGCAGATCCTGAACGCGGGGGTGCTTCCCGCGATAGTCCAGGCCGGCCATCCCGTCCTGCGGCAGCTGGCAGCACCCTTCGACGGCCAGTTGAGCTCCGCCGAGCTTCTGCAGCTGATCGACCTCATGCGCAGCGTCATGCACAAAGCGCCGGGCGTCGGGCTGGCGGCACCGCAGCTGGGAATCCCGTTGCAGCTTGCCGTGCTCGAGGACCAGTTCGAGGTCGACGCCGAGGTCGCCGCCGTGCGCGGCCGGGAGCCGCTGCCCTTCTTCGCCATGCTGAACCCGGAGTACCAGCCCCTCGGCACCTCAACGGCAGCCTTCTATGAGGGTTGCCTCTCGCTGAACGGACTGCAGGCCGCCGTGGTGCGGCCCGCGTCGGTGCGGCTTGACTTCACCGCCCCCGACGGAACTCCGAGGCAACGGGACTTCACCGGCTGGCAGGCCCGGATTGTCCAGCACGAGACGGACCATCTGCACGGGATCCTGTACCTTGACCGCGCCGAGCTGCGTTCCATCAGCAACAGCGCCGAATATTCGACCCGCTGGGCCCAGCCGGACATCGCCCTGGCCCGGCAGGAACTCGGGTTCCTGCCGGAGCCGTAAGGGACTCCGGGTTAGTCCGTTCCCGGAGAAACCAGCCTGCGGCTCCGGGCCGGCGTCCAACCAGCGCCCGCGCGGTGCCGGCCCTAGGATGGACTCATGCTCCCCGCCTCGACCGCCGCCCTGCTGTGCCCCGTCTGCCGGGGCGCCCTCGGCGCGGGCGACGGCGGAGGCCGCACTTTGGTCTGTCCGGCCGGCCACAGCTTCGATGCGGCCAAGCAGGGCTACTTCAACTTCCTGGTCGGCAAGGGCACGGTCTTTGAAGCCGACGCGGCCGACATGGTGGCGGCCCGCTTCGATTTCCTCTCCGCCGGGCATTACCGGCCGCTCGCCGAGGCCGTGGCCGAGCTGGCCGCCCCGGCCCTTCCGGGCGCCCTCAACGGCAGCGGCGCAACGGTGCTCGACGCCGGCACGGGCACCGGCCACTACCTCAGGTCATTGCTGGACCGGATCCCGGCGGCGGCGATCGGACTGGACATTTCAAAGTTCGCCCTGCGCCGCGCGGCACGGCTGAACCCGGAGGCGGTGAACCTGGTCTGTGACGTGTGGCAGCCCCTGCCCGTCGCGGACGACGCCGTCGACGTTGTCACCGTTGTCTTCGCCCCGCGCAACGCGGCAGAGTTTGCCCGGGTGCTCCGGCCCGGCGGCCGCCTGGTGGTGGTGACACCCCGTCCGGGGCACCTCGCGGAGGTCTCCGGACGGACGGGAATGCTGGGGATCGAACCGGCGAAGGAGGAACGGCTGGCAGCCTCGCTGGAGGGATACTTCATCGCCCACTCCGCCCGGGATCTGGATGTGGAGCTGTCCCTGGCCCCGGCCGACGTCGCCAACCTTGCCCTGATGGGACCGGCCGGCCACCACCTGGACCGGCAGGACCTGGCGGCGCTGGCCGCCGGCCTTCCTCCGCTGACCGCCGTCTCCGCCCGCTTCCGGATCAGCGTCTTTGACCCGCTCAAGCATCCCGCCGGATAACGACTCGGCCACTTTCCCCGGTAGTTCTGCGTAGCCGGCCGCGTCCCCTGTGCTCCGGCTTAGGATTGAACCACAGTGACTGGAGGGCCGCGAGGCCAACTCCCTGGACGAAGGGGGAACAGATGTTCGAATGGCTGGCCGAGAACTGGTGGGCGCTGTGGCTCACGGCCTTCCTGGCGTTCGCCGTGGTGGAAATGCTCACCCTGGACCTCTTCTTCATCATGCTCGGCGGCGGCGCCCTGGCCGGCCTGGTGGCCGACTTCGCCGGCGCGGACCTCTGGCTCCAGATCGTGGCCTTCTGCGTCGTCTCGCTCCTCATGATCGGCTTCGTGCGCCCGGTCGCCCTTAAGCACCTGCGCAAGGGGCCGGCGGACCAGCGCAGCAACATCGAACGCCTGATCGGCGAAACCGCCCTCGTCATGGAGGCGGTCAGCGCCAGCGGGGGCCTGGTGAAGATCGGCGGTGACGTCTGGAGCGCGCGCTCGGTATCCGGCGTCCTCGCACCTGGCCAGCATGCCGTGGTCAGCGCCATCGACGGCGCCACCGCCGTCGTGACCCCCGAACCCGAAGCCGGCGATCAATAACAGCCGCCCGCTAACGGGCGTCCGGCAAGCTAAAGCAAAACCAAACAACTGGGGAAAAGGTGATGTATGGATATCGCAGTCGCAATTGTGCTGCTGGTTCTGGTCGCATTCGTAATTATTGTGCTGGTCCGCTCGGTGCGGATCATCCCGCAGGCGCGTGCCGGCGTCGTCGAACGGCTCGGCAAGTACCAGCGCACCCTCAACCCCGGCCTGACCATCCTGATCCCCTTCGTTGACCGGCTGCTGCCCCTGCTCGACCTGCGGGAACAGGTGGTCTCCTTCCCGCCGCAGCCGGTCATTACCGAAGACAACCTGGTGGTCTCCATCGACACCGTGGTCTACTTCCAGGTCACCGACGCCCGGGCCGCGACGTACGAGATCGCCAACTACATCCAGGCCGTCGAACAGCTCACCACCACCACCCTCCGCAATGTGGTGGGCGGATTGAACCTCGAAGAGGCCCTCACCTCGCGTGACCAGATCAACGGCCAGTTGCGCGGCGTGCTGGACGAAGCGACGGGCCGCTGGGGAATCCGCGTCTCCCGGGTGGAACTCAAGGCGATCGATCCGCCCCACTCCATCCAGGACTCGATGGAGAAGCAGATGCGTGCCGAGCGTGACCGCCGTGCCGCCATCCTTACCGCGGAAGGCACCAAGCAGTCTGCCATCCTTACCGCGGAGGGCCAGCGCCAGTCCTCCATCCTGAAGGCCGAAGGTGACGCCAAGGCCGCGATCCTCCGGGCCGACGGTGAAGCGCAGGCCATCCAGAAGGTGTTCGACGCCATCCACAAGGGCAACCCGGACCAGAAGCTCCTTGCCTACCAGTATCTGCAGATGCTCCCGAAGATTGCCGAGGGCACGGCCAACAAGCTGTGGATCATTCCGAGTGAGGTCGGCGAGGCCCTCAAGGGTATCGGCAACGCTCTGGGTGGCGCCAACGCCGGCCAGGCCTCCGAGGGGCTGTTCGGTCCGGATGCGCCCGAGCCAGCAGAGCCGAAGTGAACCGGGAGGGGCGTCCGCCGAGGCGGGCGCCCCTGGTTGGCCCGGCTTCCCGGCGGCCGCAGGCTTTACCGGAAGCGGACCGCTCCCGTATACTTGAATATTTGTCCGGCCGGTTCAGACAGCCGGAACAATTATGCTTCGCAAAGCGTTATGCAAGTGATGATTTTTCCAGTACTTAAGCACTGGTGCAGCGCAATGCAAACAGTAGTCCGGCGAGGCCTCAGGGCTCCCGGCTAACGCAGGGCATGGCTCTGCGAACCGAATAGAGGGAGAAAAGATGAGCGATCGCAGCCTGCGGGGTATGCGCCTTGGCGCACAGAGCATGGAGACCGAATCCGGCGTCGAACCGGCTCCGCGCCAGCGTGTTGAGTACCGTTGCGCGGACGGCGAGCAGGTATTCGTGACCTTCTCCTCCGAAGCGGAGATCCCTCCGGTGTGGGTTTCGAAGACGGGTAAGGAAGCGCTGCTGGTCGACGGCGAACGTCCCGTCAACAGCAACGAGAAGGCGGTCCGCACGCACTGGGACATGCTGCTGGAACGCCGCTCCCTTCCCGAACTGGAGCAGATCCTCGAAGACCGCCTCACGATTCTTCGCGAACGCCGGGGCGAACGCCGCTCGGCCTGACAGCCACCCCGCACCAAGAACTCAGGGCCGGTCCCGCCACATCGGAACGACGTGGCGGGACCGGCCCTGAGTCGTGCAGGCTGCGGGCTAGGCCTTGCCGGTGTTCTGGGCCGTGTTCCTGTTTTTGCCGGTGAGCTTGCCGCTGAGAGTGTTCCAGCGGGCCGTCAGGCCCCACTTGGTGACGTTGATCATGGCTTCCACCACAATGTTCCCGCTCATCTTCGAGGCGCCGAGTTCGCGCTCCACAAAGGTAATGGGCCGCTCCACGATGTTCAGCCCCAGCTTCGCCACCCGCCAGGCGAGATCCACCTGGAAGCCGTAGCCGACCGAGTCGACGGAGTCCAGGTCCAGTTTCTCCAGGGTGCTCCGGCGGAAGGCGCGGAAGCCGCCCGTGACGTCCTTGATGTTGACGCCCAGCATGACTCGGGCGTAGGTGCTGCCGACCCGGGAGATGGCCTGCCGGTAAAGGGGCCAGTTCACAACACTGCCGCCGGGAACCCAGCGTGACCCCATGGCAAGGTCGGCACCCTGTTCGACGGCGTCGAGGAGCTGCTGGAGCTGTTCCGGCCGATGCGAGCCGTCGGCATCCATCTCAACGAGGACGTCGTAGCCGGCCTGGAGGCCCCACTTGAAGCCAGCGATGTACGCCGCTCCGAGTCCTGCCTTGCCCTGGCGGTGCAGGACATGGACCTGGCTGTCCTCACCCGCGATACGGTCCGCCAGCTGGCCCGTACCGTCGGGGCTGTTGTCGTCAACAACCAGCACATCGGAGGCCGGCACGGCCGTGCGCAGGCGCCCGAGGGTCTTGGGCAACGATTCCAGCTCGTTGTAGGTCGGGATAATGGTGAGGACACGCACAGCGAGGCCTTTCCTTGAAGGGGACGGTCAAAGCGCCGGGCGGCAGTACTGACTGACAGCGCGGCGCAACTCCCCATTATAGGGAGTCGGCGGCCCCTCGGTGGCCGCGGCGATCCCCCGGGCAGGTCCACCCGCTTCGGGCCAGTTCCGGAAGCCCACGAGTAGCGCCGCCGGAACCGTTTTCTGCTGCGAAGTGGACCCGCCCCCTGGGGGCGCCCATGGTCACGGCCTGATAAGGCGGCCGCGCTTGCGGCACCCTCGAACTGGCCGGGATCAACCGGAGCCCGCGTCGTCCGCAACGCTCCGTTGACCCTCAATGCTACGGGGGCCTGCCGATCTGTCAACCGTGCCGTGACCTGCCGCTTCATCCGTCGCCGCAGGTCAGGGGCGGGTTTCCGGAACCAAGGTTTCGGGCCTGTGATCCCTTATGTCGGAGCCGCGGCACCACGGGAGCGGCAGGCCCCGGACCCGCCAGAGCGCTCCCGATGCCCGCTCCCAAAGCCCGCTCAGGAGCCGAGGGAACCGTGCCTGAACAGTTCCCGGCCATCCCGCACGGTGAGGAGGCAGGCCGGATCTGTTCCCGTGTCCATGGCAGGCAGCAACGGTGTGCGGGCCCGCGGGTCCGTGCTCCAGGACTGCACCCTGCCGTCTGCCACCTGGACCATAAGCTCCTCGACTTCCCAGACGGCGAAGCTGGCGGGAGCGCCGGGGACCAGCTGCCCGGCCATCGGGTTCCGGTGGCGCGCTGCCCGCCAGCCGGCCCTGGTGTGGCCGAGGAAGGCCGCCCGGGCGGAGATCTGTTCCGCCGGATTGTTGTGCTCGAGGCAGGCCCGGACGCTGGACCACGGCCGGAGCGGTGTGACCGGGCTGTCACTGCCGAAGCAGATCGGCACGCCGGCAGCATAGTAGGAGCCGAACGGGTTCATCGCCTGGTGACGGACGCCGAGGCGCTGCTCGTAGAGGCCGCCCGCCGCTCCCCAGAGCGCGTCGAAGACCGGCTGGGCGCTGACCGTCACGGAGTACTTCGCCAGCCTGCTGATGGCGTCCGGGCCGGCGATCTCGACGTGTTCAAAGCGGTGGCCTGCGGCCCGGAGCCGTTGCTCGCCCACCTCGGCCGCGGCCTGGTCCAGGGCGTCCAGGGCCGCGTCCAGGCCGGCGTCGCCGATCACGTGGAAGCCGGCCTGGATGCCTAGCAGCGAGCACGCCGCCAGGTGCGCCGCCGCCTCAGCGACCGAGAGATACAAGCTGCCGCGCTCCCCCGGTGTGTCGCTGTAGTCGGCGCGGAGGGCGGCGGTGCGTGAACCGATGGACCCGTCAATGTTCAGGTCTCCGGCGAGGCCGAGCACGGAAACGCCCAGTCCTGCCAGGATGGACCGGGCATGTTCTTCCGAGCCGGCGAGTTGCCCCCAGTACGGCAGGATTTCCGGGACGGACGGCCCGGCGTCGGGGCCGGCGTTCCAGGCGGCGGCGAGCCGCAGGTCCTCGATACCGCCGATGTGCGGGGCAGCCATTTCGGCGAGGGCGACGTAGCCGTTGGCGGCGGCTTCTGCCAGCGCCTGCTGCTGGTAACCGCGGAGGGCGGCGGCGGGAAGCTCCCGCGCCGCGAGCCGGGCCGCCGTGTGGGCGGCGTGCTTGACCTGGCCGTCGACGCCGGAACCGGCGAGGGCCGCGCTCCCGGCCGCCGCCGCGAGCGAGGAAGAAACCAGTGCCGAGTGCGCGTCGACGCGGGAGAGGTAGACCTTGCGGCCGGCCGCGGCCCGTTCGAGCTCTGCGGGCGAAGGCAGTGCCGGATCGGCCCACAGGGTCTCATCCCAGCCGTGGCCGAGCACGGTGCTGCCTGGGCCGGCACCTGCGGCGGCGCCCGCGACGGCGTCGAGGAGTTCGGCGCCGGAGCGGACGCCGCCGAGCTGCAGCGAGCCCAGGGCGATTCCCGTCTCGGTCAGGTGGACGTGGGAGTCGACGAAGCCGGGGGCGAGCAGCGCGCCCTGAAGGTCGACCACGTCCATCGAGGAGTCGGCGATGGAGGTGGCAGCGTGCTCCGAGCCGACCCAGGCGACAGTGTCGCCGTCGACCAGCATCGCCGTCGCAAAGGGGTCGGCAGCCGTGTAGACGGAACCGTTGCGGTACAGCGTGATCTTGCGTGGTGCCGGCGTGGCCGGTGAATCGGTCATGATGCGGGAGCTCCTTGGGGCTGGGAGTTGCTCGCCGGTGTCGGCGGGAGATTCAAAAGGGTTGTGGGATTGTGCCGGGACGGTCCTCAGGGAAATGTCATGCCACCGATGAATAGGCGACAACGCCGCGCTTGACGAGCCGGATGGCTTCCCCGCACAGCCGTGTGACGCGCGGGTCAAGGCCCGGGATCTTGGCCAGCTGGTCCAGGAGATCAATAACCTGCTTCACCCAGCGGACAAAGTCGCCTGCGGCGAGATCGGTGCCGTTGAGGACATCCTGGAGGTGCTTGCCCTTGGCCCATTTGAAGATCGGCCAGACCAGGCCAAGCTCGGGCTCGCCGGTGAGCGGCAGTTTGGCGGCTTCCTCCACGTCCTCGAGCGCGGACCACTCATGCACCACGGTGTCGACGGCGGACTCCAGCGAAACGCTGGGCATCTTGGGCCGCAAGCCGCGGTCCTCCCGTTTGGCCTGGTAGACCAGGACACTCGCGAGGGCCGCGATTTCGGCGGCGTCGAGGTCGTCGAAGGCACCCATCCGCAGGGCCTGGGAAATGAGCAGGTCCTTCTCCCCGTAGATCCGGCGGAGCCGCTGCCCGTCCGTGCTGATGGACAGGACGCCGGATTCCGAGGTCTCCAGGTAACCGTAGCCGGTCAGCACCCCGCAGACCCGGTCGAACGTCTTGGCGATGGTGTTCGTCCTGCCCTGGATCTGGCGCACCAGCCCGTCGGTTTCCTGGCGGAGCTTCCACCAGCGCTCGGACCACCGGGCGTGGTCCTCGCGTTCGCTGCAGCCATGGCACGGGTGGGCGCGAAGCTGCCGGCCCAGTTCCGCGATCTTCTTCTCCTGGTCCGGCAGGGCGGCGGCGCGGCCGAAATCCTCGTCCCGGGCGGGCGGTGCGGGCGGGCGGTTGTCCCGGATCGCGTTGCGCACCGACGAGGCCAGATCGCGGCGGGATTTGGGTACCTTGGCGTTGAAGGACTTCGGGATCCGGATCCGGGTGATGGGAGAGAGCGGGCCCTCCACATCCTGGGTCCCGATCCTCCGCAGCTGGTTGTCCAGGGTCATGACGGCGGGGCGCGGTTCGCGCGAGTGGTGGTCCGAGCTCAGCACGACGGCGAGCCCGGGTGCCCTGCCGGTGGGCACGTCCACCACATCGCCCGGGAGCAGGCGGCTCAGGGAATCCTCGGTGAGCGACTTCCGTGCCCGGGAGCTGCCTTTGGAGGCGTTCTTCTCGGCATCGGAGAGGGCGCGCCGCAGCCGGGAATACTCGGTGAAGTCGCCGAGGTGGCAGGTCATCGACTTGCTGAAGCCGGCCAGGGATTCTTCCCGGCTCCGGACCTGCTTGGCCAGGCCGACGACGGAGCGGTCCGCCTGGAACTGGGCGAAGGAGGATTCGAGGATCTCGCGGGCGCGCGGCCGGCCGAACTGGGCCAGCAGGTTGATGGACATGTTGTAGGTCGGCCGGAAGCTCGAGTTCAGCGGGTAGGTGCGCCGCGAGGCGAGGCCGGCGACGGCGGCAGGGTCCGTGCCCGGCTGCCAGAGCACCACCGCATGGCCCTCGACGTCGATCCCGCGGCGTCCGGCCCGGCCCGTCAGCTGGGTGTACTCCCCCGCCGTGATGTTCACGTGCGCCTCGCCGTTGAACTTCTCCAGCTTCTCCAGCACGACGCAGCGGGCCGGCATGTTGACGCCGAGGGCCAGGGTTTCGGTGGCAAAGACGGCCTTGACCAGCCCGTCGGCGAAGAGCTTCTCGACGACTTCCTTGAAGGTGGGCAGCATACCGGCGTGGTGGGCGGCGAGTCCGCGGAGCAGGCCGTCCCGCCAGCTCCAGAACCCGAGGACGTCCAGATCGTCGGAGGGGATGTCCTGGGCGGCCTCATCGACGCGCCGGGCGATGATGAGCTGTTCCTTCTCCGTGGTCAGCCACAGCCCCGCCGAGACGCACTGGGCGACGGCGGCGTCACAGCCGGCGCGGGAGAAGATGAACGTGATCGCCGGCAGGAGATCCTGCCGGTCCAGGCTGGCGATGACCTGGGGGCGGCTGGCCTTCCGGACGGGGCTCCGCGGGCCGCCCTGCTGGGCCTCGTCGCCCCTCTGATGCGGCTGCCGCCGCTGGTTGCGCCCGCCGCGTCCGAAGCGGCCGCGGAAATTCATCTGGCTCTCGGCCCGCGCCATGGACAGCAGCTCCGGGTTGACCTCGAAGCCGGGCCGCGTGCCGACGTCTGTGGCTGCCGTGGTTCCGGGAGCGCCGGCCTCGCCGGCCGGGGCGATCTCGTCGAAGCTGGTGTCGCCGGCGAAGAGATCCACGATCTTCCGGCCCACCATGACGTGCTGCCAGAGCGGTACCGGGCGGTGTTCGGAGACGATCACATCGGTCTGTCCGCGGACGGTGTCCAGCCAGGCGCCGAACTCCTCGGCGTTCGAGACGGTGGCGCTCAGGGATGCCACCTGCACCTCACTGGGCAGGTGGATGATCACCTCTTCCCAGACGGCGCCGCGGAAGCGGTCTGCGAGGTAATGGACCTCGTCCATCACCACAAAGCCCAGGTCGTCGAGGGTGTCCGAGTCCGCGTACAGCATGTTGCGGAGCACCTCGGTGGTCATCACGACCACGGATGCGTCCCCGTTGATGCTGGTGTCACCGGTCAGCAGGCCCACCTGGGCTGCACCGTACTTCTCGGCCAGCTCGGAGTACTTCTGGTTGCTCAGTGCCTTGATTGGGGTGGTGTAGAAGGCCTTGAGTCCGCGCTGCAGGGCCAGATAGATGGCGAACTCCCCCACGATCGTCTTGCCGGCCCCGGTAGGGGCTGCGACCAGCACCCCGCGTCCGGCCTGAAGGGACAAACACGCCTCGCGCTGGAAGTCATCGAGTTCGAATTCGAGCGAACGGATGAACCCGCCCAGGTACGTTTTGGCTTCTGCGGCCCGCTCGGCGCTGGCGCGGTAGCGTTCGGACGGCGACTCCGGCCCGGGTATTGAGGACATGCTTCCAGCCTAGTGCGCCAACGGCTAGAGATTCTCCAGATCGGAGCTGGGAGTTGCCTGGTCTGCGGTGGCTTCGGTTTCGGCGGCCAGCTTGACGTCGCGCCGGTCCCGCCGCCGGTCATTGAGCAGGCACAGACCGATGGCCGTGAAGAACAGGGCCAGCATGGGTACGGCAAGGTAGAACATACTCGTGGCGTCCGCGCCCGGCGCGGCCATGGCAGAGAACAGGCACACCAGGAACACGGTGATGCGCCAGCTCTTCACGAGCTGCTGACCCTTGACAATGCCGGCCATGTTCAGGCCGACCAGCACCACCGGCAACAGGAATGCAATACCGAATGCCAGCAGGAGGCGAAGAACGAAGGACAGATAGATCTGGGCGCTGATGAAGTTGGAGCCGCCGGAGGGCGTGAAATCGGTGAGCACCCGCACCGCGTTCGGCAGCACGAGCCAGGCCAGGAGCACACCGCCGACGAACAACGGCACGGCCGCCGCGACGAACGAGAGGGCGAGCCGCCGTTCCTTCTTGTGCAGGCCGGGGACGATGAACGCCCAGAGCTGGTAGAGCCACACGGGGCTGGCCACAATGACACCCAGGAAGACCGACACCTGGATCATCAGGTCGAAGGAACTGGCCACGCCGTCGAAGTTCAGCGTCGCCTGCCGGCCTTCATGCTGGTTCAGATCACGGATCGGCTTGATCAGCGCCGCAAGCATGGGCTCGTAGACGATGAAACCGACGACGGTTCCCAGCACGACGGCGACCGCGGCTTTGAAGAGCCGGTTCCGCAGCTCTTTGAGGTGGTCAAGGAGCGCCATCCGCCCCTCGGGGTTCGATCGACGGCTCATAGTTACTGCCATGGGGTCTTAGGCGCGGTTCGGCGGCGGAACGTCTGTTCCGTCTCCGGTGCGGCTCTCGGCGCCGGCGGGCTTCGGGTGGTTCACGACCTTGCCTTCAACGGCCTCGGAGTCGGCGGCGGACGCCGCAGAGCCGTCCTTCTTCATTTCGCGGACTTCCGATTTGAAGATCCGCATCGACTGGCCAAGGCTCCTGGCCATGCCGGGCAGCTTCGGTGCGGCAAAAAGCACCAATGCGAGAACGATGATGATGATGAGATGCCAGCCTTCAAGCCTCATACGGTGAGGTCCTTTCGTTTGTATACATCCTACGTCTAACGGAAATCGATGTCGCGGAGCGCCTGGGGCTGGCCGCGGTCCGCCTTGCGCTGGACCCGCCGCAGACGGCGTCCTTCCTGCCGGGACAACTTGGATGCACGGTAATCATCCCGCACCTGGGCGGGCGAGGCAAAAACGGCCGACCCCCGGAGCGCCGGAGCCAGCAACCCGGAAGCCGGATCCGGCAGTCCAGCATCGGCGGGGGCGGGCGGGAACCGGGAGAAGCGCTCCCCTGCCTCGCCAAGTTCCTTGACCGTTGTCATGAACTGCCGGAACAGCCGGATGCCCAGCACGACGAAAAACAACAGCGACAACGCGACAAGCGCTATCCAGATCACGATCCAGGACCACCAAGGCATGCTGAGTAGTCTAGCCGCCGTACCGGGCCAGGGCCGCCTCGATCCAGTCCCGGGCGGCCCCCGCGAGGGCCTCGGGCCGCAGGATCCGGACCGTGCCGCCATGCTGGGCGACGAACATCGGCAACCAGTCCGTGCTGCCGAAGCGGATCTCGGCCAGCATCCCGCCGTCCGGCAGGGGCGCGGTCCGCTCGGCGTAGTAGTCGTCGGCGAGCCCGGCCCCGCGGCGCGTCAGTTCCACCACCACCAGGGTGTCGTCGTCGTTCGGGGTGAAGAGCTTCACCGGAAAGCTGTCCGCCGGTCTGGCCGTCTCGGACACGGGCCGGCCGTTCGGCTGCAGCGTTTCGATCCGGTCCAGCCGGAAGTTGCGCAGGCCCTGGGCGGAGTGGCAATACGCCTCGAGGTACCACGTGTTGTCCAGCGAGTAGAGCCTGAGGGGATCCACATCGCGCTCGGACAGGGCATCCCGCTGCGGCGAGAAGTAGCGCAGCCGCAGCTGCGCGCCGGCGCGGATGGCTTCGCGGGCCGTTTCGAGGGTGGCGGAGTCCGCCGGCCCGACCTCCGGGCCGGAGAGTGAGGCAGCCTTCAGCCCTTCCTCCCCCGCCGCCGCCATGAGCTTGAGCGTCACGGACTCCAAGGCACTGCTTTCGGCCAGTTCCGGCAGGCCGTTGAGCGTTTCCAGCCCCGTCATCAGGGCGCAGGCCTCCTCCACCGTGAAGCGGACCGGCCGGTTCAGCTCCAGGTCCTGGCTGATGAAGACATGGTCGTCGTCCCACTGGATGTCCAGCAGGTCGTCCGGGTAGCCCTCGGGCAGTCCCGAACAGATCAGGATCCGCAGGTCCGCCTCGAGCTCCTCGCGGGTGACGCCGAACTTCGCGGCGACATCGCTGATGTGCAGGCCCTGGTTGTGGACCAGGAACGGCACCAGCTGCAGCATCCGCTTGAGCTGGTCCTCCGAGGTGCGCTTCCGGCCGCGCTTGGCCGGCCCGGCGGCGGGGAAAGCCACCGTTGGTGCGGGGGTTGCGGCAAATGCCGCCGCGGCGGCCAGACGGAGCCGGACGGCCGTGGTGAGATCGGGCGGGGACACCACGACCACGCGGGGCCCGTAGGAGGCGAGTTCCTCGCCGAGCGTCTCGGCGTCCCGGAAGGGGACGCTCAGGCGGTCCCAGCCGGCGTCGGGCTGTCCGCCTGCTGTTGCTGCCACGGCGGTGGCGCGCTTGCGCAGGCCCAGCAGCCTTCCCGCCTGGACGTCGACGACGGCGGACCGCACCGGGAGCTCCTGCAGGCTGGCCAGCTCGGCCCGGACGTTGAATCCCGACGGCGGGCTGAAGGTTTCCTTGTCCAGCACAGTGACGGCCGAGGTCAGCCGCGAGAGCCGGAAGAAGCGCTTGGCTCCGCGGGACCGGTCCTGGCCCACGAGGTACCACTGGCCGAAGCGGCTGCCCAGGCCCCAGGGCTCAACGAGCCGCTCCTCCTCGCTGCCGGTGCTGCCGGCAAGGTAGCGGAAACTGACCGGATGCTGGGCATGGACGGCGGCCACGAGGTCCTCGAAGGCCTGGCCGGCCGGACGGATCCGCGGCTGCACGCCGGCCGGGAGTTCGGCGTCACGCAGTCCCCCGGCCGCCTGCAGCTTGCGCACGGCGTTCAGGGCTGCGGAACCGAGCGCGGCCTGTTCCCAGAGCTGGGCCGCCAGGATGAGCACGGTGCATTCCCCGGGGGTGAGGCTGACGTCGGGGAGCCGGTTGGATTCCTTGCCGATCCGGTAGCGCGTGGTCGCCGGATCATCCGAACCCCAGCCCTTGTCCAGCACCGTCTCCACGTCGAAGCCGAACTGGCGCAGCTCGGTCTTGTCGCGTTCGAACATCCGCCCGAAGGCGATGTCGGTGCTCGTGGTGTCGCGGTAGACCTTGTCGCGCAGTTCGCTGCGGCGGAGCCCGTACTTGGTGTTGAGCAGCGCGATCAGCAGGTTCAGGAGGCGTTCTGTACGTGAGGCGGACACCCCGCAAGGCTACTAAAGTCCCTGCGCGAAAATGACGAAAGCGCGGCAACAGCCGGAAGAACTTTTCCGATTGTTACCGCGCTTCGCCGGTCGGGGGCCTGGGCCCACGCCCGCAGGGTTCCCTGTCCGAGCTTGCGAGGATAGGGGCGGGTGGGGACTAGCGGACGGCGACCAGGTCGACGACGAAGATGAGGGCCTCGTTGGGGCCGATTGCCCCGCCGGCGCCGCGTGAGCCGTAGGCCAGTTCGGAGGGGATTTCCAGCCGGCGGCGGCCGCCGACCTTCATGCCCAGCAGGCCCTGGTCCCAGCCCTGGATGACCTGGCCGACGCCGACGCGGAAGTCCAGCGGTGCGCCGCGGCCCCAGGAGGCGTCGAATTCTTCGCCGGTGGACCAGGCGACGCCCACGTAGTGGGTCGAGACGGTATCCCCGGCTTTGGCCTCGGCGCCGTCGCCCTCGATCAGGTCGGTGATGACCAGTTCGGTGGGCACGTCGCCCTGGGGGAAGTCGATTTCGGGCTTCTCGCGGTCAAGCTTGCGGTCTCCAAAAGACATGGTTGCTCCTTCTTGAGTGGCTGGGTGTGTGCGTGGGGGTTGTGGTTACTTGATGCCGAGGATATCGACGACGAAGACGAGGTCGCCCTTGGCGTCTCCCTGTCCTTCGTCACCGTAGGCGAGGTCCTTGGGGACGACCAGGAGGACGCGGGAGCCGACGGTCTTGCCGGCCAGGCCCTGGGTCCAGCCCTTGATGACGCCGGTGAGCGGGAAGGTGGCCTTTTTGCCGCTGTCAAAGCTGGAATCGAAGACCTTGCCGCTGGCGAGGGCAACGCCCACGTAGTTCACGGTGATGGTATCCGTGTCCTTGACCGCGGCGCCCTTGCCCTTGATCAGCTCCTGCGAGATGAGGGCGGTCGGGGCAGCGACGCCGGTGACCGAGATCTCCGGGACGCCCTTGTCGTTGTCTTTCACGGTCGGCAGTCCTGCCGGCGGGGTGACGGCGTCGCCTTCGGGCTTGTCCAGGACGGGAGCCGCGTCCTTGGCGGAAACCAGCTTGATCACGAGCAGCTGGCTGGGCTGGGCGTCGGTACCCTCGGCTGCGGCTTTGCCGGGGACGGCGAGGGCCAGCTGGGAGCCGGTCTTCGCGCCGACGAAGGCATTGTAGATGACGGCGCTGCTGGTCTTGAGGTCATCGTTCAGTTCGAGCTGTTCGGGATCATTCGCGAAGGTGTCTTCCAGGGTCGAACCGTCGGTGCCGTTGAAGGCCACGATGGAGATTGCGGCGATCTGGTTTGCCTTGACCCGGTCACCGGTGCCCTCGGTGATTACCTTGATGGTGGGTTCCTTGACGTCGAGCGGCTTGGTGAATTCAACACCGGGGGCCTTCTTGTCGCCATTGTCCGTCAGCTTGAGGGAGTCCAGTTTCGCGGTTTCGCCGGCGGACTGGCTGGTGGGCTCCGGGGCCGGGGGCGTTCCGCCGCAGGCGGTCAGCAGCAGCAGGCCCGGAAGGAGAATTGCTAATAGTCGGCGCACAAAAAAACTTTCGTCGAGGCAGGGTGGACGCATTGCCGGGCGGTTACCCGCGGCAAGGAAAGCGGTGGCCAGCTTACGGCCCCTCCCAGAATAACGTGGAAAGCTGGGTATCAACCCATAGAGTCCAACAGGGCATCCACCCGTTCGTCAACGCTGCGGAACGGGTCCTTGCACAGAATGGTCTGGTGGGCACGGTCGTTGAGCTTCAGGTGCACCCAGTCCACGGTGTAGTCCCGGCCCAGTTCCTGGGCCCGGCGGACGAAATCGCCGCGCAGCTTGGCCCGGGTGGTCTGTGGCGGGGCATCCACGGCGTCCTTGATGGTGGGGTCATCAACCACCCGGCGGACCGCCCCGCGGGACTGGAGCAGGTAGTACAGCCCGCGGGTGCGGGAGATGTCGTGATAGGTCAGGTCCAGCTGCGCGATCCGGGGCGCGTCGAGTCCCAACCCGTGCCGCTGGCGGTAGTTGTCCATCAGCTTCTTCTTGATCGCCCAGTCGATCTCGGTGTCGATCGTGCTGGTGTCGCCGCTTTCGATCGCGTCCAGCGTGCGTCCCCACAGGTCCAGGATCAGCGGTACGTGCGCGTTGTGGGCGCCCTGTTCGGCCACGAACGCGGTCACCTTGCCCAGGTATTCGCGCTGGATCTCGAGGGCCGTGAGCTGCCGCCCGTTCGCGAGCCGGACCAGGGCCCGGCCGCTGAGGTCGTGCGAAATTTCGCGGATGCTCCTGATCGGGTTCTCCATCCGCATGTCGCGCATGATGACACCTGCCTCGATCATCCGCAGGATCAGGTCCACGGTGCCGACCTTGAGCAGCGCCGTGGTTTCGGACATGTTCGAATCGCCGACGATCACGTGCAGCCGCCGGTAGAACTCGGCGTCGGCGTGCGGCTCGTCGCGGGTGTTGATGATCGGCCGGGACCGCGTGGTGGCGGAGGAGACTCCCTCCCAGATGTGGTCGGCCCGCTGCGAGAACGCGAAGGTGGCGCCGTGCGGGGTCTTCAGGATCTTCCCCGCCCCGGCGATGAGCTGGCGGGTGACGAGGAACGGGATCAGGATTTCGGCGAGCCGGGAGAATTCACCGCGCCGCGGAATGAGGTAGTTCTCGTGGCTGCCGTAAGAGTTCCCGGCCGAGTCGGTGTTGTTCTTGAACAGGTACACGGTCCCGTTGAAGCCCTCGGCTGCGAGCCGTTCCTGGGCCTCGTCCACGAGGTCGCAGAGGATCAGTTCCCCGGCCCGGTCGTGCGCAATCAGTTGGGCGAGGTCGTCGCATTCGGCGGTGGCGTACTCCGGGTGCGATCCGACGTCGAGGTACAGGCGGGATCCGTTGGTCAGGAAGACGTTGGAGGACCGGCCCCAGCTGACCACCTTGCGGAAAAGGTAGCGGGCCACCTCCTCGGGCGCCAGCGGCCGGGATTCCGGGCTTGAGTAGGAAATTCCGAATTCGGTTTCGATGCCGAAAATACGCTTGTCCATGTCAGTTCTCCTCAGCCAGCAATGCCACGATGTCGGCGTCCTCGAGGCGCCGGAAAGCGCGGCGCGTGCCGCGGCTGCTTTCCGAGCCGCGGTCCAGCACTGCGACCTCCACGGCCGACGCCGGCAGGGTGGTGGTTTCCTTGTCCGCCACGAGGCCGGCCAGGGCGAGCCTGATGGCCCCGGCGAAGTCGAGCTCGCCCTGCCAGCCCGCCTCGACGGCCTCGGACACCTTGTCCGCCTGTCCGCCCATCACGATGAAACCGTGCTCATCGGCAATGGACCCGTCAAAAGTCAGCCGGTACAGGTGGTCTGCCTCCGGGGAAGGGCCGACCTCGGCGACGACCAGCTCCACTTCGAAGGGCTTCTGCTCAGCCGTGAACACCGCGCCCAGGCTTTGCGCGTAGACGCTGGCCAGTCCCCGGGCCGTGACGTCCTCACGGTCATAGGAGTAGCCGCGCACGTCCGCATACCGCACGCCGGCCTGGCGCAGGCTCTCGAACTCGTTGTATTTGCCGACGGCGGCGAAGGCGATCTTGTCGTAGATCTCGCCGATCTTATGCAGCGAGGGAGAGGGATTCTCCGCGACGAGGGCAATCCCGTCCCGGCAGCTGATGACCACGACGGAGCGCCCCCGCGCGATGCCTTTCCGGGCGAAATCCGCCCGGTCCTTCATCAGCTGTTCGGGCGAGACATAGAACTGCTGGGTCATCTCAGGCCTCCCGCTGGGCCACGGCCCTGGATTCGATGATGGCGTTGGCCACGGCGGCGAGGTCGCGGTCCGGGACCCGGAAGGCACCCGTCCGGCTGACCACGTAGACCACCGGCCAGAGCTGCCGGACCGGATCTGGGCCGCCCGTAGCGGAGTCGTCGTCGGCGGCGTCATACAGTGCTTCCACGGCGACGGCGACGGCGTCCTGCTCGGAAAGGTTGGGCCGCCAGAGTTTCTTCAGCGCCCCGCGGGCAAACATCGAGCCTGAGCCGACGCTATGGTGTTCGAGTTCCTCGTAGCGTCCGCCGGTGACGTCGTAGGAGAAGAGCCGGCCGACGCCTGCCGGCCGGTCGAATCCGGCGAACAGCGGGACGACGGCGAGGCCCTGCATCGCCATCGGGAGGTTTCCGCGGATCATTGCGCCGAGCCGGTTGGCCTTGCCATCCAGGCTCAGGAGCGTTCCCTCGATCTTCTCGTAGTGTTCCAGCTCAACCTGGAACAGCCGCGTGATGTCGAGGGCGATCCCGGCGGTCCCGGCGATGCCCAGCACCGAGTACTGGTCGGCGGGAAAGACTTTCTCGATGTGCCGGCTGGCGATCACGTTGCCCATGGTGGCGCGCCGGTCCCCGGCCATCAGGACTCCCCCGGCGTAGCTCAGCGCCACGATGGTGGTTCCGTGGGGCACCTGGACCGGAGCGGCGGCGTGGGCCGCGGCCGGCAGCTGCTGGAAGGGTGACAGGCCAAAGGGCAGTAAGCCAGGCCGTTCGCGTTGCAGATGCTCGGTGAAGGAGGACGTCGCGCGGGCTGCTACCTGGTTGGCTGTTGTTTCCTGCACTGGCGCACTCCCTCAAAGCGGTGGATCAACGACTCTTCCGGCATTCAGCCCCTCAAACCGCGTCCTTGCGGTGGCTGGCGGGCGGTTCTACTGGCCGCCCTTTTGGACGAAAGCGCGGACGAAGTCCTCGGCGTTGGACTCCAGGACACCGTCGATCTCATCGAGCAGATCATCGACGCCCTGGGTGGCCGCTGATGCCTGGGCTTCCGCGGGGGCCGGCGGCGCTGCGGGGGCGCCCTCGTCCACCTCGGTGTCCCGCGACTGCGGCTGCTGCTGTTCCTGGCCTGCCATTGTCTTCTCCTTCTGTCCGTCCCATTGTTCGTAAGGGACATCCTGTAGCAATATTGCCACGCCCGGGCCGCCGACGGGGCTCTTTGTCTCTAAGAACTCGGGCTGAGCCCCAGGAGTTCCGCAAGGAAGGTTCCGGCTTCCCGGTGCCGGGCAAAAAGGCCGCCGGTGAGGGCTTCCGTTCCGCGCAGCGGCTCCCGTGTGGGGACCCGCTGGAGCCTTCCCCGGCCGGGCACGTCGAAGATCACGGAATCCCAGCTGGCACCGACGAGGTCGGTGCCGAAGCGGCTGACGCAGCGCCCGCGGAAGTAGGCGCGGGTGTCCGACGGCGGTTCGGTCATCGCGCGGGCGATCGTGGCGTCGTCGACGATCCGCTGCATCCGGTCACGCGCCAGCAGGCGGTAGTAGAGGCCCTTTTCAGGCCGGATGTCGGCCCATTGCAGGTCTACGAGGCCCAGCCGTGCGCTGTCCCAGCCCAGCCCGTCACGCTGCCGGTAGCCCTCAAGCAGGGAGAGCTTGGCAAGCCATTCCACGGAGGACGCGGCCGCCGCCCGGTCGCCGCCGAGGTCCGTGAGCGTCGCAGCCCAGCGTTCCAGCACGGCATGGGTGTGTCCGTCACCGTACACGGCGTCGGCGACGCCGGTGTCCTGGGCATGCTTCGCGGCGGCCTCGTAGTAGATCCACTGCAGGTCCAGGGCGGTCAGCCGGCGTCCGTCCAGCAGCCGCAGGGTGGTGGTGAGCGAGGTGTCGTGGCTGACGGCCTGGAGCGCCGCGACCGGTTCGTGGACTTCCAGGCGCGGGGCCAGGCCTGCCTCGATGAGGCTCAGGACCATCGCCGTGGTGCCGAACTTGAGGTAGTTGGAGGCCTGGCTGAGATTGGCGTCCCCGATGATGACGTGGAGCCGGCGGTACTTGTCAGCGGTGGCATGGGGTTCGTCACGGGTGTTGATGATCGGGCGGCGGATGGTGGTCTCGAGTCCGACTTCGGTCTCGAAGAAATCCGCGCGCTGGCTGATCTGGTAGCCGGGGCGGGAGCTGTCCTGGCCCCTGCCGACCCGGCCGGCGCCGCAGAAGATCTGGCGGGTGACGAAGAACGGCGTAAGGCCGCGCACGATGTCGCCGAACGGCACCGAGCGGGGCATCAGGTAGTTCTCGTGGGAACCGTAGGAGACGGCCTTGTTGTCCGTGTTGTTCTTATACAGGTTGATGGGCGGCAGTTCCGGGTCCGCGGCCAGGCGGCGGACTGCGGCCAGGGCCACGAGGTCGCCTGCGGCATCCCAGGCGACGACGTCGCGCGGGTTGGTCACTTCAGGGCTGGAGTATTCGGGGTGGGCGTGGTCGACGTAGAGCCGGGCCCCGTTGCCCAGCACCATGTTCATCAGCAGCGTGCTGGATTCGTCTTCGCCGTCGGCCTCCAGCTCCTGCCGGCCGTAGGCGAGGGCGACCGCTTCGGCATCCAGGACCGGCGGCCGGTCGGTCAGCTGCTCGGGATCCGCTGCGCTGCGCTCCAGGGTCCAGCCACGCGCGTCATGCAGCGGTTCCTCGTCCGTATAGTCCCAGCGCGTCTCCGCGCCGCCGGCGGCGCGCTGCCGGGTCACCTGGGCGTAGGCCTGGATCACCCGTGCCGACATCATGGTGGCGTTCGCCCCCGGCGCGGAAGGCGCGTGGATGCCGTATTCGGTCTCTGAACCCATCACGCGCATGGCGCCGCCGGCGGGGAGGCCACCGCTGGGGGCGGGCCTGCCGGGCACAGCAGCCGTCACAGGTACTGGCCCGTGCTCGGCATCGTCTCGATGGACTTGCCGGGCTCTTGGCCCGCCTTGCCCTGGACGATGGTGCGGATGTAGGTGATGCGCTCGCCCTTCTTGCCCGAAATCCGTGCCCAGTCGTCCGGGTTCGTGGTGTTGGGCATGTCCTCATGCTCGCGGAACTCGTCAATGACGGCGCGGAGCAGGTGGTCGATGCGCAGGCCCTTCTGGCCGATGGTGAGCAGGTCCTTGATGGCGTACTTCTTGGCCCGGTCCACGACGTTCTGCACCACGGCGCCGGAGTTGAAGTCCTTGAAGTAGAGCATCTCGGTGTCGCCGTTGGCGTAGGTCACCTCAAGGTACTCGTTGGACTTCTCGGTGGCGTACATCGCCTCGACGGTGCGCTGGACCATCGCGTCGACGGTGGCCTGGACGTCGCCGTTGTGCTCGGCGAGGTCCGACTCGTGGAACGGCAGGTCGGTGGTGATGTACTTGTTGAAGATGTCCGCCGCGGCCTCGGCATCCGGGCGCTGGATCTTCACCTTCACGTCCAGCCGGCCCGGCCGCAGGATGGCCGGATCGATCATGTCCTCGCGGTTCGAGGCGCCGATCACGATCACGTTGTCGAGCCGCTCCACACCGTCGATCTCGCTGAGCAGCTGCGGCACGATCGTCGTCTCGACGTCGGAGGAGATGCCGGTGCCGCGGGTGCGGAACAGCGAATCCATTTCGTCGAAGAACACCACCACGGGGCTGCCCTCGGAGGCCTTCTCCCGGGCGCGGGCGAAGATCAGCCGGATGTGCCGTTCGGTCTCGCCGACGTACTTGTCAAGGAGTTCGGGGCCCTTGATGTTCAGGAAGTAGCTCTTCATGTCCGTCTTGCCCGTGCGTTCGGCGGCCCGGGCGGCCAGCGAGTTCGCCACGGCCTTGGCGATCAGCGTCTTGCCGCAGCCCGGCGGGCCGTAGAGCAGGATGCCCTTGGGTGCCTTCAGCCCGTGTTCGCGGTACAGGTCCGGGTGCAGGAAGGGGAGTTCGACGGCGTCGCGGATCTGTTCGATCTGCGGGCCGAGGCCGCCGATGTCCTGGTATGTGATGTCCGGTACTTCTTCGAGGACCAGGTTTTCGACCTCGGAGCGCGGGATCTTCTCCAGCGCGTACCCGGTGCGCGAATCGATCGACAGCGCGTCACCGACCCGGAGCTTCTGCGTGAGCAGTGCCCCGGAGAGCCGGATCACCCGCTCCTCGTCGGCGCGGCCGACCACGAGGGCACGGTCCGGCCCCAGCATTTCCTTGAGCGTGACGAGATCGCCGGCCCGTTCGTAGCCGAGCCCGGCGACCACCATGAGCGCCTCGTTGAGCAGGACTTCCTGGCCGACCGCGAGCTGGTTCATGTTGACCAGCGGGCTGATCCCCACGCGCATCTTGCGGCCGGCATTGAAGATGTCCACGGATTCCTCGGTGACCGCCTGGCCGCTGCTGCCGGCGGAGGCCTGGCGCTTAGGGTTGAGCTGGAGGATCGTGCCGAAGCTGTACGGCGGCTGGCCCTCTTGGTCTAGGGCGTTCTTCAGCCGGAGGATCTCGGCCTTCGCCGTCTCCAGCATGCTGACCAGTTTGGAGTTGTTCTGCGTCGCGGCGGCGAGCTGGCGGTCAATATGCCGGAGCTTGTCCCGGAGGATATTGACCTGCCGCTCGGCGACGGACAGTTCATTCGCGCCATAGCGGTCACCGTCAGTGGCCGTTCCCTGTCCTGCCGCCGCCTGGGCGGCTGTCAGTGCAGCCGCTTCTGCGGCGTTCTCTGCCGGTGTGCGGCCCGGGTCGGTGTTCGGAGTCTCCATCGTGCATCAGCCCCTTCCTGCGCTTCTATTAAGACCTTAGCCCCAAGATGGCGGGTGCAGCTGGAGACTTCCGAAATATAGCTGCTAGTTTGTGACCTCCGGGGTGTCCTTGACATTGGTTCCGGCGATGGCGTCCCGCGCGGCGCGGCGCAGCTTCTTGTCTGAGACGGCGCGTTCCCCTACGGCGCCCGGGGTCCAGGCGTTGACGTCCTCTTCGTTGAAGTCGGTCTTGGACGGGCGGCGCTTCACCGAGATGCCGGTAACGCCGTCGGCGAGCCGGCGGGTGACCAGCAGGAACCCGGTGTGCGCAACCATGCGGTGGTCCGGACGTACGGCGAGGCCTTCGAGGTGCCAGCCGCGGACCATCGATTCCCAGGCGTCCGGCTCGGTGAAGCGGCCGTCCGCGCGGATCGCTTCCGCGGTCCGGGACAACTGCGTCACGGTCGCGACATAGTTGATCCACACGCCGCCGGGAGCCAGCACGGTGGCGACGGCGTCGAGGCACTCCCAGGGTGCCAGCATGTCCAGCACCACGCGGTCCACGGAACCCGGGGCCTCGCTGCGGACGACTTCCTCCTGGAAGTCGCCGAGGGAGATCTTCCAGGCCGGGTGCGGTCCGCCGAAGATCGTCTCGACGTTGCCGCGCGCGATGTCCGCGAATTCCGCACGCCGTTCGAAGGAATGCAGGTAGCCGTTGTCCCCCACCGCACGCAGCAGCGAGATGGACAGCGCGCCGGAGCCGACGCCGGCTTCGACGACGCGCGCGCCGGGGAAGATGTCCGCCATGGTGACGATCTGGCCGGCGTCTTTGGGGTAGACCACAGCAGCGCCGCGGGGCATCGACAGCACAAAGTCCGAGAGCAGGGGGCGCAGGGTCTGGTACTGCTGGCCGACGTTGTTGACGACGACGGAGCCGTCAGGCTTGCCGATGATCTCGTCGTGGTTCAGGAAGCCGCGGTGGGTGTGGAACGCGCCGCCAACTTCCAGGCTGATGGTGTTCATGCGGCCGCGCTCGTCGGTGAGCTGCACCCGCTCACCCTCCCGGAACGGTCCGCGGCGGCGTGCGGCCCCGACGGGCGAAGCCCCGGCGGTGGGGCTGGCCGGATCTGCCGCGCCTGGGTCGGTTGCCGTGTCGGCTGCGGCCGTGGTGGCTGCGCCGATGGATGTCGGGTTGGTGTTTGCGGCGGTGTCGCTGCTCATGAAGATAGTCCTCGCTCCTGTAAAGCTGTGTGGCCGCGGATTGCCGGCGGCACCGGTCCTTGCGCGTGGCCATGCGCCTGGGGCCGGAATACACGACCGGCAGGTAACTCTACCGGTTCTGGCCGTCAGGCTGCCTGCCGGCCTGCTTGCCGGCCCCGCCAGGCGCGCGTCTGTAGCCGCCCGGATCCTTGCCGGTGATGGCGTTCAGCACGGTTGACTGGCGCAGCAGGCCGGTCACGTTTCCGGCGCCGTCCACCACCGCGTACTCCTGGCCATCCAGCTGGGCGAGGTACTGGACCAGTTCCTGGCCCCTGGACCATTCGGGGACATAGGCCCCGGCACCGAGGGCGTAGGCGACGGCGCTGACAGGGGTTGTCGCGGCGGCGGCCGGCGGGACCGTCGAGACGGCGCCTGCGTCCACCAGGGCCACGGGGCGGCCGTCGGGACCGCACAGCACGACGGCGGGGAGGGTGCCCGTGGCGGCGTCCCGCGCCAGGGTCAGCACATCGGCGACGCTGGCGGACTCCGGAAGTCCGACGGCGGGTTCGGCGAGGGCTGCGGCGTCGACCAGGTACAGCCTGCCGCGCAGGCGGGCCTGCTGGATCGAGGCGCCGGCGCCCATCCAGAGGAAGCTGCCTACGAGGGCCGTGATCAGGACGAAGGACATGTCCAGCGGCCCCCCGCTGAGCACAGGCAGGACGACGAACCACACGGCGAGGGCGATCACGATGATCCGGCCGCCCCAACCGGCGGCGATGGTGCCTTTCTCCTGGCTGCCGGTCACCTTCCAGACCGCGGATTCGACCAGCCGTCCGCCGTCCAGCGGAAGGCCCGGCAACACGTTGAAGATGCCGATCAGCAGGTTGGCCCAGACGAAGATGTTGGCCAGGATGTCGGCGACGCCGGTGAGCCCGGCGGTCGACACCAGGAGCCAGCCGCCGCCTGCCAGGACGAAGTTGGCGGCGGGTCCGGCCAGGGCCACCAGGACCGAGCGGCCCGGCGACGCCGTGAAGCTCTCGAACTGGGTGTGGCCGCCCCAGAGGTTCAGGACGATCTTCTGCGTGGGCCAGTGGTACACCTTGGCGGTCAGGGCGTGGGCGAGCTCGTGCACCAGCACGGAGATCAGCAGCAGCACGGCGTAGGCGAATGCCACCACGTAGGCCGTGAGGCCAAGCGAGGGGTTGTTGTGCTGGAGCACCGGCCCGTACACAATCACGGTGAACGCGGCAATGATGAACCAGGAGTAGGCCAGAACCACCGGGATGCCGGCGATCCGCCCGAGCGGGATTCCGTCCTTCCGGCTGGCTGGGCCCTTGCCGGGCTGCGCCTGGGGGGCGGTGTCAGTCAATGGCCATGCTCCTGGTGTTGGGGGTGGCGGCGCTATCCAGCCCGAATGTTGCATCCGGGAATTCGTGCCGCAGGGCCACGAGCTGCTCGAGGTCGGCGACGGTGCGCCCTTGGAGGGTGTCCCAGGTGGCGCGGCGGGGATCGTGCGGCAGTGGCATGATGTGCGGAATGGCGACGGTCACAACACCGGAGGCCACGGCCGCCGCAACGCCCGGGACGGAGTCTTCCAGCGCTACGCATTCGTGCAGGGTGAGGCCGGGATCCTGGAGCTGGAGCAGTTCAACGGCTTTCAGATACGCCTCAGGGTGGGGTTTCCCGTGCGTGACGGTGTCCCCCGTGACCAGGAAGTCGAAGTAGGGCTTGGGCAGGCTTGCGACAATCTCGCGGGCGAGCGGCGCCTCGGACATCGTGACGAGGGCGCACCGGATGCCTGCCGTGTGGAGCTCGTCCAGCAGTTCGCGCGCCCCGGGCCGCCACGGCACGGAGTTCCGGACCTGGCCGATGACGTGGGCCGTGAGGCTGTCGATGATTTCACGTTGCCCCAATGCCACGCCGGCGTCCTGCAGGAGCCCGGCCGAGAACATGAGGGACTGGCCGACGAGCTGCATGGCCTGGGCGTGCGACCACTGGCCGCCGTGGGCCGCGACGAGGGCGTGCTCGGCTTCGATCCAGTACGGCTCGGTGTCGACGATGGTGCCATCCATGTCCCATAACGCAGCTTTGAGCAGTGGCCGGGAAGCGAAGGATTGCATGCCCCAAGTCTACGGGGCGGCCCTGTGAGGGGGCTGGTGACTACGCCTAGGGCGAATATCAGTCATGTTCCGCCTATTTCCGGCGCTTCATTCGCTGCGTGGGCCCGCCCCTTGGACGTAGGGTGAAGGGATGAACAGCTTCGACGGAGACACCACGGAAACGGGCGCCGTGCCTGAACCGGAACGGCTGCTGCAGCCGGTTCCGGAGGGCCAGCGCATCACGGTGATGCTTGCCGCCTTTGAGGGGTGGAACGACGCCGGAGAAGCCGCGAGCGATGCCCTGCGCTACCTCAACAAGCTCTGGGGCGGCAAGAAGGTTGCCTCGATCGACGCCGACGAGTACTACGATTTCCAGTTCACCCGCCCCACCATCCGCAGGACCGCATCGGGCGAACGGAAGATCAAGTGGCCGTCCACCCGGATCTATAAGGCCAGCGTTCCGCACTCGAATGTGGACGTCATCTTCGTCCAGGGCACCGAACCGTCCTACAAATGGCGCGCCTACACCGCCGAGCTGCTGGTTCACGCCGAGGCCCTGCACGTGGACTACGTGATCCTGGTCGGTGCCCTGCTCGCGGACGTGCCGCACAGCCGCCCCATCCCGGTGAGCGCCTCCACGGATGACAATGCCGTGCGGGAGCGGCTGGACCTGGAGGCCTCGCAGTACGAGGGTCCGGTGGGGATCGTCGGGGTGCTTGCCGAGGTCGCGATGCTGGCCGGCCTGCCCACGGTGTCGCTCTGGGCCGCCGTGCCGCACTACGTGGCCCAGGCGCCCTCCCCCAAGGCGCAGCTGGCTCTGTTGCACCGGATCGAGGAGCTGCTGCAGGTCCCCCTGGACACCACGGACCTTGTCGAGGAATCGGATGCCTGGGAGCGCGGTGTGGACGAGCTGGCCACGGAGGACCCTGAAATTGCGGCCTATGTGCGCCAGCTCGAGGAGGCGAAGGACACCGCCGACCTCCCCGAGGCGAGCGGGGAATCGATCGCCCGCGAATTCGAGCGTTACCTCAAGCGCCGGGGCAAGGACAAGCAGTAGCCGGAGGCCGGCACCTGGGACACCCGCCCTGCTGTGGCCCGGCGGTGGCGCTGCAGGCTTAGAGTTCGACGCCGAGCAGGGCGTCGACGGCGTCGCTGACCAGCGCGGCGTCGACGGCGCTGACTGCCGGCGCTGAAGCCGGGCCGGCGGCACCGGCCGCACTCGCTGCGGACGCACTGTGCGCCAGGGCGGACGCGGCCCACTGGTCCACCGCGGCCACGGCACCGGGGGCGTTCAGGTCGTTGGACAGTTCGGTCCGCAGCCGGGTGACCAGCGCGCCGGCGGAGCCGGCGGGTGCCACGGCCACGGCGGAACGCCAGGAAAGAAGCCTCGCCTTGGCGTCGGCGAAGCCGGCGTCGGTCCAGGACCAGTCGGAGCGGTAGTGGTGGGCCAGGATCGCCAGGCGGATGGCGGCCGGATCCTCCCCGGCGGCGCGGAGCCTGGAGACCAGGACCAGGTTGCCCTTGGACTTGGACATCTTTTCGCCGTCCAGCCCGACCATGCCGGCGTGCGCGAAGTGGCGTGCCAGTGGAACGCCGGCGAGCGAGTACGCATGCCCAGCGCCCATCTCGTGATGGGGGAAGATCAGGTCCGAGCCGCCGCCCTGCACGGTGAAGGGTGCGGGCAGGTATTTTTGGGCGATGACGGTGCATTCGATGTGCCAGCCGGGGCGTCCTTCTCCCAGTTCGCCGCCGTCCCAGCGCGGCTCGCCCTCGCGGGCAACCCGCCACAGCAGCGGGTCCAGCGCCTGGCGTTTTCCGGCCCGGCCCGGGTCTCCGCCGCGTTCGGCGAAAAGCCCCAGCATTTCGGCGTCGGAGAGTCCCGAGACAGAGCCGAGCGTCCAGGCGTCGACGGCGTCGGCGGTGTGCTTGCCGGCCGCCTCGACGTCGTAGTAGACATCGCCGTCGGGCTCGCCGGCGCCGCCGGCCACCCTGTATGCCAGGCCCTGGTGCAGGAGCCGCTCGATGGCGGGCACGATCATGGGGATGGCTTCGACGGCACCGACATAGCGGTCCGGCGCCAGCACGTTGAGGGCTTCCATATCCGTCTGGAAGAGCTCGATCTGGCTCGCCGCGAGCTCCCGCCAGTCGACGCCGGTCGCCGTCGCGCGCTCCAGCAGGGGGTCGTCGACGTCGGTCACGTTCTGGACGTAGGAGACCTGCTGGCCGCCGTCGCGCCAGGCCCGGTTGAGCAGGTCGAAGGCGACGTAGCTGGCGGCGTGCCCCATATGGGTGGCGTCATACGGGGTGATCCCGCAGACATACATGGACTGCTCACCCGTTGCCTCGAGGGTGACAATTCCGCCCTTGGCGGTGTCGAAGAGGCGGACGGCAGGCATGCTGCCCGGGAGCTGGGGAACAGGGCGGGATATCCAGGATTTCACAGCCCAAGCCTAGTGCTAGGCACTGATGACATTGAAACCGAGCAGCAGGTACAGCGCAAGGCCCAGGAAGATCCGGTACCAGACGAAGAGTCGGTAGCTCCGGGTGGAGACGAACTTGAGGAACCAGCCAATGATGATGTAGCCCACCACGAAGGCGATGGCGGTGGCGAGGGCGGTTTCCGGGAGACCGTAGGGTCCCGTGATGCCTTCCTTGGAGACGACTTTGTATAGCTGGTACAGGCCGCTGCCGAACACGGCGGGGATGGCCAGCAGGAAGGAGTAGCGGGCCGCAGCCTCGCGGGTGTAGCCCATCAGCAGGCCTGCGGTGATGGTTCCACCGGAGCGGGACACCCCTGGGATCAGTGCCATGGCCTGCGCCAGCCCATACCAGATCCCCTGCTTGTAGCTGAGCTTGCTCAGCTCGCGTTCCTGGCGCCCGACGGCGTCCGCGACGGCGAGGATCATGCCAAAGACAATCAGGGTTGTCGCAACGATCCAGAGACTGCGCAGTACCGACTCGATCTGGTCCTGGAAGAGCAGCCCGAGGATGATGATGGGCAGGCTGCCGAGGATCACGAGCCAGCCCATCCGTGCGTCCGGATCCTGCCGGGGCACCCTGCCGGTGAGGGAGCCGAACCAGGCCTTGACGATGCGCACGATGTCGTGCCGGAAGTAGACGATCACGGCTGTCTCGGTGCCGAGTTGGGTGATGGCGGTGAACGCCGCGCCGGGGTCGGCTGCGTTGGAGAGGAATGACCCCACGATCTTCAGGTGGGCGCTCGAGGAGATCGGAAGGAACTCTGTCAGTCCCTGCACAAGGCCCAGCAGGGCGGCTTCAAACCAGTTCACGTTTATAGACCCTACGTTATGAACCGCCCGGATCACCGTAAGCTTGCTGACATGCAGCAGCGTTATGTCGGCAACAGTGGGTTGCGTGTGTCCTCTCTCTCCCTTGGCACCATGTCCTGGGCCCGCGAAACCGATGAGCAGGATGCCTCCGGGCTGCTCAGGAGCTTCGTGGACGGCGGTGGGACCCTGATCGACACGGCGGCGTCCTACGCCGGGGGCCAGGCTGAGGTGATGCTTGGCGGGATGCTGGGCGACGTCGTCGCGCGCTCCGAGCTGGTCATCTCCACCAAAGCCGGACTTTCGATGTCGGGCGGCCGCCGCAGCGTCGACACCTCCCGTAACGGAATGCTGTCCGGGCTGGACGCAAGCCTCGCGCGGCTGGGCACGGACTATGTGGACCTCTGGTTCGCCCACGCATGGGACCCCAACGTGCCACTGGAGGAAACGCTGTCCGCCCTCGAATTCGCGGTCCGCTCCGGCCGCGCGCGCTATGTGGGGGTGTCCAACTTCAACGGCTGGCAGACGGCGAAGGCCGCGGCCGTCGCGGGGTTCCCGCTGGTCGCGAACCAGTCTGAGTACTCATTGCTGCACCGCACGCCCGAGACGGAGCTGATCCCGGCGATCGAAGACGCCGGGCTCGGCCTGATGGCGTGGGGGCCGCTGGGCCGCGGGGTGTTGAGCGGGAAGTACCGCGGCCACATCCCGGCGGACTCCCGTGCCGCCCACGAGAGGCTCGCAGGTTATGTGGAGCCGTACCTTGAGGGGGCGGCGTCCAGCGTGGTGGAAGCCGTGGCGATGGCTGCGAAGGGACTCGGCCGGACTGCCCTGGACGTCTCGCTGAGCTGGTTGCTGTCCCAGCACGGTGTCGCTACAGCGATCGTGGGCGCACGGACGCCCGTGCAGCTCAAGGAAGTCCTGGATGCAACGCTGGCCCCGCTCCCCCCGGAGATCGCCCAGGCGCTGGAAGATGTGTCCGACCCGGCCTGACTCCCGCCGGCGTGGTGCCGGCGCCACCCGGTCCGTGAGGTCGGTGTGGTCTTTGGGTCAGTCCTGGAGGATCTCGAGGTCTTCCTCGTCGTCGACGTCTTCCTCATCGTCCTCGTCGTCGATGACTTCCAGCGGCGTCACTTCCCCATAGGCTTCATAGAGGGAGTCCTCGTAGACTTCAAAGGCATCGGCAACGGCAAAAAAAGCCGCTTCGACCGCGGGATCCCCATCGCCACGGCGGGCCGCGGCAGCGGCCAGGTGCTCCTGCAGGGCGGAAGTGAGTGATTCAAGCGCGACACGCGGATCGATGCTCATGACTTCACGTTAGCGGGAAAAAGACGAAAATGGAGAGCAATGAAGGAACATTTTCTGAGCAGTTCAGTCCGGCGGGAGCGGGACTATGTGAAGCAGTACGAATACCTCGTACTGACGGTCAGCCCTGAGGATTCCCTGCCGGAGGCCCGCCGCCGCCTCGTGGAGCATTCCGAGTACGGCAAGTGGGAACTTGAGCGCAGCGTGCTCTATCTGGGCGGCGGACGGCGTTTCTGGCTGCGCCGGAGGGTCACCCAGGTCCAGCGAACCGTCTAGGCTCCCGTCAGGGCGTTTCCAGCGGCCCGAGCCAGGCGTTGGCCACCGTGTTGTGCGCCGACTCGTCGTCGGAGGGGTGGAACATGCCCGCCAGCACGTCGCGGTACAGCCGCTCCAGTTCCGAACCGCGGAAATAGCTCGATCCCCCGGACACCCGGATCGCCAGGTCCACCACGGTCCGCGCCGTCTCCGTCGCCCGGACCTTGAGGCCCACCAGCCTGGGGAACCACTGGACGCCGTGCTCGGCCAGTTCATCGATATCCGTGGCAACGCGGTAAAGCTGCGGGTAGAGCGCGTCCATGGCCATGGCGGCCTCCGCCACCTTCCAGCGGATATCCGGGTCCTGGGCGTAGCTGCGCCCGCCGTTCTTGAACGAGGTCCGGCGCTGGACGGCCTCCACGCCGAGCGTCAGCGCCCGTTCGCCGATGCCGGTGTACACCGCTGCCAGCAGCGTCTCGAAGCAGGCGAAGATCGCGAAGATCAGCGGATCCGCGCCGGGACCCACCGGCAGTTTGCGGAAGATCCGGCCGGCCGGGACGACGGCGCCGTTGAGCACCGTGGTGTTGGACTGGCTGGCCCGCATGCCCAGGGTGTCCCAGTCCGGCAGGATCGCGTAGCCGGGTGTCTCCCGGGTGATGAAGCCGTGCACCAGCTCCCCCTCGCCGTCCCGGGCAAGGTTGTCCTTGCCGAAGATCCCCAGCCGGGTCCACGCCGGGGAGAGGCTGGTGAAGATCTTGCGGCCGGTAAAGGCGTAGCCACCGCCGGGCTGCGGGACGGCCTCGGTGCGCGAGTCGAACAGCACCGAGTCGTTGCCCGCCTCCGAATTCCCGAAGGCAAAAATCTCCCCCTGCGCGGCTTCCTTGAGGACGAATTCCAGCGAGGCGTCGCCCCGGGCCGCGAGGACCTGCGCGACGCCGGTCCACACGAGGTGCATGTTGATCGCCAGCGCGGTGGCCGGGGCCGCCGTCGCCAACCGCCGCTGAAGCTGCGCCGCTGCCGCGAGTCCGAGCCCGAGGCCGCCGTCGGACGCCGGTACGAAGATCTTCAGGTATCCCGCCGCAGCCAGTTCTTCCAGGTCGTCCTGGAAGAACGCGTTGTCCCGGTCGTAACCGGCGGCGCGGCCGCGGATCCGTTCCAGCAGGGGCTCGGTGAGGATATCTTCCGGCGTCACGGTTTCACTCTGGCTTTCGCTGCGGGATCAGTAGTTGGTGAGCAGGGTGTCCAGCACGCGGGCCCCGAATTTCAGCGACTCGGTGGGGACACGTTCGTCGACTCCGTGGAACATCCCGGTGAAATCAAGCTCCTCCGGGAGCTGGAGCGGAGCGAAGCCGTAGCCGGTAATGCCGAGCCGGCTGAGGGACTTGTTGTCCGTGCCGCCGGAGAGCGTGTACGGCAGGACCTTGGCGCCCGGGTCCTCGGCGTGCAGGGCGTCGATCATGGAATCGACGAGGTTGCCGGCGAAGGGCACCTCCAGGGAGACGTCATTGTGGACGTAACTGATGTCGATGCCGGTGCCCGCGAGCTCACGGACGATCTCCAGGACGTGCTGTTCCTGGCCCGGCAGCGTCCGGCAGTCGATCAGCGCCTCGGCCGATTCGGGGATCACATTGTGCTTGTAGCCGCCCTTGAGCAGGGTGGGGTTCGTGGTGTTCTGCAGGGTTGCGCCGACGAAGCGGGCCACCGTTCCGAGCTCCTTGAGGATCTTGTCCGGGTCATCCGGATCGAATTCCACGCCGGTGAGTTCGGTCACACCGTCGAGGAACTGGCGGGTGGTGGGGGTCAGCTCGACCGGCCACCGGTATTCGCCGATGCGCGAGACGGCGCTGGCAAGCCGTGTCACGGCGTTGTCCGTGTTGATCTGGGATCCGTGGCCCGCACGGCCGTGGGCCACCAGGCGGAGCCAGGAGAGGCCCTTCTCCGCCGTCTGCAGCAGATAGGTCCGTTGGCCGCCGATGGTGGCGGAGAAGCCGCCGACCTCGGAGATCGCCTCGGTGGCGCCTTCGAAGATTTCGGGGCGTTTGTCGACGGCGTAGCTGGCGCCGAATTTGCCGCCGGCTTCCTCGTCGGCGAAGAACGCGAAGATCAGGTCCCGCTTGGGTTTGCGGCCGGTGCGGGCAAAGTTCCGCAGGACGGACAGGATCATGGCGTCCATGTCCTTCATGTCCACGGCGCCGCGGCCCCAGATCATGCCGTCCTTGAGTTCGGCACCGAAGGGGTCCACCGACCACTGCTCGCGCAGGGCCGGAACGACATCCAGGTGGCCGTGGACGACGAGGGCACTGGCGGAGGGGTCCTCGCCTGCAAGGCGGGTCACCACGCTGGCCCGGCCGGGGGCGGATTCGAAGATCTCGGCGTCGAGCCCCACCTCCGCCATCAGCCCCGCGGTGTATTCGGCGGCCGCTCGCTCCCCCGGGCCGGAGCCGTCACCGTAGTTGGAGGTGTCGATCCGGATGAGTTCCTGGCAGATCCTGACGACTTCGTCTTCGGGCCTGATGTCAGTCATGTATCGCTCCTCGTGGGCTGGCTCAGTTGCTGGCTTCAGCCTACCCACAAGCCCCGATTGGATGTTTCCGGAAACTTCGTGTTAGAGTCTTTCTCGCTGCTTCGGAGAAAAGCAAAGCGCTGAAAGGCGAAAAGCTTCCCTGAATTACCACCTGCGCGGGTGGCGGAATGGCAGACGCGCTAGCTTGAGGTGCTAGTCCTCGAAAGGGGGTGGGGGTTCAAGTCCCCCTCCGCGCACAAGGGAAAACCCCTGGAATCCAAGGATTCCAGGGGTCTTTTTCTTTCTTCACGCACACGAGCTCCGGTTTCACCCACGCGGATGCTGAAAAGCGACACCCGCCGGGTGGACCCCCGCATAATGTTTTTGTGGCTTACATCGAAGATGGAGAAAGCCACGTCGGGCTTGCAGCCTTCGGGCGCTTGGCCAGGTTGATTGCCGCCTTGCGCTACAGTTCACCGTCACCGGAGAAGCCCACTTCAGGTGCATCATGCGGTTCGCCATGGGTGCCGGGAGGTCGTAGGCGTCGACAGTGGTTTCGATCGGGTTCATCAGCGCCACGATGGAGACGGAGTCGTTGAGCTTCGTGTCGCCGACGTAGCGGTCCTGCACGACGCGGAGCATGCCCTTCATCGTGGACGGTGCGGGGGTGTTGAACTGACATCGGCACGTATCCGAACAAGAGCCAGCCCACTCCGGGCATGAACCGCAACGTCGTTTACCGCACCTCCAACTCGGATGCGTTCGACAAAGTCATCGAACCGACCCTCACCGGACCGGAATTGCTCTCCGTCACCGCCGGGCATCCCTGGTCCACCGGCGGCCAGTAGGACCGGCACAACATCCTCGCCACCGAGCTCGCACTGCGCGCCGCGGAGTACCTTCCCGTGGGTCTCGTCATGGGCGAGAAGCTCTCGTCTGTGGACCTGCTCGCCGGCGCCGGCCTGGGCAGAAGACTGCCGAAGGCGGACAACCGCCGCGCGGACGGGACCATCATCCGCGAGGACGGCATGCGTATCGTGTTCGAACTGACCGCCACAGCGTCCGCGTCCTTTGACAACAAGGTCCGCCGCTGGGCCGAGCTCATCGCCGCCCGCCCGTTGGAAACCTCAGGGCTGACGGTCGTTTTCATCGCCGCCCCCACCCGGACCGTTCCACCCACACAGCTACCGACCCGCGGCACGTAATCTACAAGAAGATGGCCATCGTGCTCCGGGTCTTCCCCGGCCGCGGGAAAGACTCCCCTGCCGCGCGCATCGGTGTCGCCCACTGGGAGGAATGGTTCCCGGACAGGCACCTGTTGAGCGAATCATTCCTCAACTTGGAAGCCGACTTCGCCATCAACGACGCCACTGGACCCTACCGGTGGGTCACGCGCGGCATGCTCACCGACTACGCTGTCGAGCCCTGGCATACCTTCGATGCGACCGCTGTCCTGGAGAACTCGAAGCTGATCGCCGCCACGCCGCACTGGATGAGGACCGGCGACCACACGCAACTTATCGGCTCACCGATAGACCGCGCCGGGGTCGATGTCCCGCACCCGGCACCGGCCAAGCCGCACCTGTCAACGGGTCGGCCGCTGGGCGCCGCGGTCGGCAACGGTGGCGAAGCGAAGCTCCCGCGCCTTCTCCGCATCGAATGGTGAATGCTGTGGGGTGCAGTCACAGCGTCTGAGTAACAATCGCGGAGTGCTTGACTCGCCGGGCCCGGTACAGAATTCTGATCGCAACCCTACGTACGGGCCGGGGGTCCGTGACGGACACCGACCATTGGGGAACACCATGAACTGCCCGACCTGCCACACACCCAATGACCGGACCGCCCGTTCGTGCAGCACCTGCGGAACGTCCCTGGATAAGGCATCCACGCTCCAGGCCGGAAACGCTGCCGGCACCGGCCGGAGGATGACCATCGCCGAACGCAGGGCCGCCGGAATCACCACCGGAGCAATTGCCGAGGCCGCGTCCCCGACCTTGACTTTCGACCCCGACCGATCCCCGCTGCAGCGGCATCCGGCCCCACAGGCGTCGGACCGCACCAACATCTTCGCCCTTACGTCTATGATCCTCGGGTTCCTCGGCGGCACAGTCCTTGCCATCATCTTCGGGCACGTGGCTAAATCCCAGATCCGCCGCACAGGCGAACGCGGGACGGGCATGGCGACCGCCGGACTCATCCTCGGATACTTCTGGACCTCACTGCTCATCATCTACGTCATCTGGCTGTTCGTGGCGATCAACTCGATGAGAGGCAGTTACTGAACCGCGCCGAGCACGGTGCCGTCGCTGCGGATCCTCGCCGGAGGTGATCATCCCGGGTCCCCGGCAAGCGCAGCCGACAGTTCCGCGACGCTGGTTATCTCCGGGCCCTTGGCGCCGTTCGGCCAGATCAGCCGCATCTTGTATTTGCAGCGGTCATCGGTGTACGAGACCTTGCCCCTGAACTGCAGCCCGTTCACCGTGAAGTCGAGCTGGTACCTGGCCCGCCGGGTGATGCCTTCCAGGGTGCACTCCAGGTTCCTGACCGTGGCCTCTGGGAGCTCCATCACGCCCATCTGGTCGCACCACCTTCTGAGCGCATCCGGCACGAGCGTCCGCGTCTTCGCCAGGTAGCGGGCCATCTCGGAGTCCCTGCGCCTCTGAGCTTCAGCGTCCGGCACCCGGCGCTCCCCACGCCCCCGCCTGGCATTGTTTCGCGACCCCATCGGCGCCACATCCTCCCGGTCCCCCACGGTTTTACTCCCGGCGGACGCGGCGGTCAACCGACGCCCGTGGCCTGGTTGCCTACGCATGTTTCAGGGTATGAGCGAAAAGATTTTCAAAGACCGTGTCCTGGACCAGAGCGCCAAGGACAAGAAGGACATCGGGGACTGGATGTACAGGTCCGGTGGCAAAGTCCTCGGCGCCATCCTGATGGCCTGGGCTGTAATTCTCCGCGGTATTTGGCGGGTATTTGGCGGCGTTATATGGCGCAGTCAGGTGCCGATGAGCAGGGTTTAGTGTGCTGCCTCGACGAATTCCTTGGTGATGCTGGTGAGCTGGTTGGGGACCCGGACCGAGGAGGCCGGCCCGTATAGGCATAAGATCGAATCACACGGAGCAGCGGAGGCCTGTTATGGGCGGGAACCGACCAGAGGTCAGCAATACCCGGCAAGGAAACAACCGCGCCAGCGCGGGGCTGGCTACCCAGCTCAGTGACCTCGCACGGGAGCTGCAGCAGGAAGACGATGTCCACGCCGTCTTGTCCGGCATCGTCCAGGCTGCCCTGGACCTGATCCCGGGTACCGCGCATGCCTCGATTAGCCTCGTTACGGGCAGGAAAAAAGTTGATTCCGAAGTCGCATCGGGAGAACTCCCCCGCCAAGTCGATGCCCTGCAGAGTTCCACGGGGCAAGGCCCCTGCCTGGACGCGGCCTACCACGAGCGGGTGGTTCGTGTTGCCGACCTCAGCAGGGAAGACCGCTGGCCCGACTTCTCGCAGGGCGCCGTGAAACTCGGGGCACGGAGCATGCTTTCCAGTTGTTTGTAGAAGGTGACCGGCTAGGCGCGTTGAATCTCTACGGAACCGGCCCGAATGCCTTCGACAGCGAATCCGAGCAAGTCGGCTTGCTTGTCGCCGCGCACGCCGCCGTGGCATTCGCGGACTCCCAAAAAATCAATCAGCTCGGCGAAGCGCTGGTTGCCCGGCAGGTCATAGGCCAGGCCGAAGGCATCCTGATGGAGCGATACAAGCTCACCGCCGAGCAGGCCTTCCTTCTCCTCAGCCGCGCCAGCTCCAGATCCAACATCAAACTCCGGGACATTGCCGAACACCTCACCAGTAGCGGTGAATTCATCACTCCGAGACTCCCCGCTGCCGACAGCTGAACGGCCTCGACGGCACAACAGCGGCCGGGACACCCCGGGCATGTCGTTGATTGAAGACATGGCGTCGACCCCGCCGACAATCTGGGCCGGGCAAATCCCGGCGCTGTCCTGGGCGTATAGTCAGGGGAGGTCAGGAAGCGGCCATTGGAACCTCATCGTGGAGCCACCATGCCGAAGCCTTCCCCGCGTCTGCCTTCCTCCGTTCAACACGCATCCGTATATCGAAGCCGACCATTTGTCCCGGCGCCAGCCGGGTCCGACGCCATTCCCGTCGATGAACTGCCCTGGCGCTCAACGCCCAGTACGTTTGAGATCGTCCGTGCCGACGGGGGAGGGTTCCTCCTACGGCTCGTTGACGGGAATGGGATGGTGCTGGCCCTCTCCCGAACTTACCCCGACATTTCCGCCGCAGTGAAAGGTGTCGAGGCTGTGCGGGAAGGCGCTGCCACGTCCCACATCTCGGACCAGACGGCCCTCCCTCCGGTGCCGACCGGGCCCGGGCGGATGCCTGGTCCGTGAGTGCCCGCCATCCCCTGGGCGCAGTCCAAAGGCACGCAGCCAGGGCCCGCCGGACGGCCCGTCTCCCCGGCCATGCAGACTTGCGGAAGCCATGCGCGGGCCCCGGGTCCGACGCGGCGCCGCACCGGGTCCAACCGCCCGCGGGTCAGAACGACTGCGTACCACCACGTCGTCAGCGTGCCTAAGACATCAGACACCGACGCTTTAAACAGCGAAGCTGACATGACCGCCGACACGGGATTCCCTGTCCGGTGGCTGCCGATCACCATTGGGGGTGACCGGCAGCCACCGGAGACTCACAGCCGATGACCGGCACGGATACGATACTGCGATCACCACTTCCGTGCATCGGTTTTTTGACAATGGATTCTTCGACACGAGTGTGAAACCATTCCTTCTCTGGGCATTTCGCGCAGCCTTGGCCACCGGAGCGCAGGAATCAGGCGAGTGCCAGCCCTGCCGGGCGAGCTGACCGAACAGCAGGGAGCCCTGCTCGGGCGCGGAGGGTTTTGACGTCCGGACTGGATTGTTGCCGTCAGAGGGTTCGAAGCTCCCGGACGGGATCTACCTGGGGTGGCTTGTGAAAAAGTCAAATATTCGACGCTAAGGTTTTCCGTGCACCGTAGAGGGTGAATCGCACCGGGTTTGATGGAGACATCGATTACCCGGAAGGCCGATTCCCATGCCAGCACAACGGAAGTACCCGGTCGAGTTGCGTGAGCGCGCAACACGGATGGCCATTGATGCAAGGAAAGACCCTGCGACCAGCACCGGCGCATACCGCCGGATCGGCGAGCAGCTCGGGGTGAATCCCGAAGCGCTCCGGACCCGGGGTGAGCCGGGCCGAGATCGACGAGGGCCTGCGCCCGGGGAACGACAACGGCGGACGCGGACCGGATTACTGAACTCGAGCGTGAGGTCCGCGAGCTGCGCCGGGCGAACACGATCCTGAAGCAGGCCTCGGCTTGTCTATCGCGGCGGAGCTCGACCGCCCGTCGAGGTGATGTGCGCCTTCGTGGACAAGCACCGCGATGAACACGGGGTCGAGCCGATCTGCAAGGCACTGCAGATCGCCCCGAGCACGTACTACGCCCACCGTTCCCGGCCCGAGTCCGCCAGAAGCATCAAGGACAGGGAGCTGGCCGAGGAGATCCATGACATCCATAAGAGGAACTACGGTGTCTACGGGGCCCGCAAGATCCACAAGGAACTGCACCGGCAGAAGGGTGGCAAATGCTGTGTCACGAAGGACAGCGCCGGAGCGGACGCCAGTGAAGACTTCCTCCGCGGCAGCATGATGCGCCAGCTCGACCTTTGATTTGCCTGCCACCTTGCATTCCGGGCATTCTGATCCGTTTGAGCGGCCGCTTAGGGAGCTTTGCCAAACATGCGCCGTGTTGGTGGCACAGATCCACTGCGGAATGAAGGGTGTCAAGGCGTGGGTCCGGACATCCCAGGCGGTGAGTGGATTTGCCGGGCTCCACTCAGCGGCCAACCCTGGATCCTGCCAGGCCAGTGAGCCCAGGATCGTGCGGCACTTCGGGCACCGCAGCCGGGTGTACTTGTCACGATCGCGGGGTGTGGCCTGCCATTCGTGTCCGCAGCAATCGGCCCGCCACCACACAGTGCGCTGGGAGTCCCAGACAACATCCTGAGGCGTCAGCTTGCCGTTGCGCGTCGGATGCCATTGCGAAGCCATCTCCGGCAGTGTGTCCGCCAGCCAGTTCTTCTGGACCTTCCGGGTCTCGGCGCCCCGGCAACTCGGGCATCCCGACTTGAGGAACGTAAGGGCAGAGATGCGGGGGTTGTGGCCGGCATGGCAGCGGAAACGCATGAGCCCGTTGCATTCTGGCTTCCCTGGAGTTCCCACTCCGTGCAGCTGCCCTACGCCCGTGGCGGCATCATCCACCTGAGGGGCTTCCTGGGCTCGGTCGAGGCCTACAGCCAGGATGTCTTCGACATCATTGCGGCCGGCACCTCACTGGAGCGGATCGACGAACTGGCTGGCGACTATAGCGGCATCAAGTACAGGCCTCCGAAGTACGGTCCGCTGCAGGACTACATCGGGTGGGAGGCGACGATCCGCCTCGTCCCAAGGACGGGCAGCTAGACCGCACCAGCCGCCGGTTCGCCCCGGAGGCACCACGGCCGATAGCTCAACCAGGCGAGGGCGAAACAGGGACCAGGGCCGGATTCTAGACACTCACGGCACCGCCAACATGCTAGCTCCAGAGCACCGCGAATGGTCGCGGAAGATCCGGGTTCAAATCCCGCAAGCCGACAACAAGAAGGGCTGTCCCGGTGAGCCGGGGCGCCCCTTCCGCACGCATGGGGAAGATCTGGCCACCTTCGAAGCAAGCCCGAAGGCGAAGAAGGATCTTGTCGCCACGCTGGAGCACACCGCGGCCCGGCACGACTACCTTCTCGGCATCCGCGATGACCTGCCCGCGGACTCCACTGCTAACAAAACTAATGCATTGCATTAGGGTCTGTAACAACACATAGGAGTACCATTAGTGCAGGAGGAATATGACGTTATGGACGGAATTACAGTGCAGCTCGGCGAGCACCTGCGGCAGTGGAGAATCGTGCTTGGGCTAAGCCAGGAGCTGGCTGCGGACAGGGCGAACTTGTCCATGCCAACGCTGCGGCGCATTGAGCGCGGGGACCCGGGCGTCCGGCTCGGAAGCTTCCTCGCCCTGGCTGACGTCCTCGGCCTCTCCGACCGGCTGGCCGAAGCAACAGATCCTCTGGAAACCGATCTGGGACGCCTGCGCGCGCACCTCCTGGGCCGCCAGCGAGCCCGGAGAAGCCAGTGATCCACGAGGTCTGGGTCGACAACCGCCAGGCCGGTGTCTTCTCCATCGACGTACGTCCCGGCTTTCAGAAGCCGTCCATGACATTTACCTACCTCGACGAATGGCTCGCCGACGGCAGCGCTTTCGCCATTTCACCCGACCTGCCCCTGCAGCGTGGACCGCACACTCCAGCCGCCCACAGGACCACGTTCCTCACCTTCGACGACGCCGCACCTGATAGCTGGGGCCGTGGTCTCCTTCTTGCCAGCCTGCGACAGCGCGCCCGTGAACACGGAACACCGTTCACGTCGCCGTCCGAAATTGACCTGCTCCTGGCTGTCGATGACGCGACGCGCCAAGGCGCGCTGCGCTTCCGCACCGGCACGGACTTCCTCGCCGCCGAGCACTGGCGGGCCGATCTTCACGAGCTGCCGATGCTCGTGCACGCGGCGCAGCGCTTTGCCGACACCGGTGAGATCGACAGCGAGGTCAGCGAACTCATCGGCGTCGGGTCCTCACCCGGCGGCGCGCAGCCGAAGGCCTGGGTTCGTGATGACGTCGGGCAGATGCACCTGGCCAAATTCCCGCGGACTTCCGATGTGACCGACACCTCGGCATGGGAGCTCACGGCGATCCGGCTGCAGCGCCGGGCCGGCATCCAGGTCCAGTCCTCCTCCACGGTCCCTCTCAGCGAGGGACAGTCAGTGTTCCTCACGCGCAGGTTCGACCGTGATGGGGAGCGCCGCCTCCCCTACTGGAGCTTCAAGAACGCGTTCGCCCTGGCCCAGTACGAGCACCCGGACTACGCCACGCTTGCCACAAAGGTCGCCGCGATCTCCGCCCGGCCCTCCGCGGATGCTGCCGAACTCTTTTCCAGGGCCGCTTTCATTGCCCTGGTCAACAACATCGACGATCACATGCGCAACCATGGACTGCTGCATATCGGCAATGGCTGGCGCCTGGCCCCATCGTTCGACGTCAACGCATCAAGAACCGGCCGCTCCGACACGCCACTCACCCCGGACGACGACCCCGGGGACCGCGACATCAGACTGCTCGTCAAGCACGCCGATAGCTTCCGGCTCACTCATGACGAAGCGGTCCACAGGATCCGGCTCGTCAACGAGGCCGTGTCACACTGGCGCGAGGATGCTATCACCTCAGGTATCCGGGCGGACGCACTGGACTTCATGGACGAGGCGTTCGAGGGAGAAAACCGGGCACGGGCCGCCGCGCTCAGCGACATCAGCAGGACGACGATCGATCTGGCCGCCGGGCCTGTATCGACGAAAACCTCCGGTGAGGTCTGGGTTAAGCCTCATCAGCGGAAGGACAGATTCGTCGATGGACACTTCCGCCGTCGTCCCCAATGAGGGCATGACGCGGCCAGGTACATTTTGCGGCCCGGCATTCGCCCGGTTGGTGACAGTGGCCCTGCACTCCGCACACATGAGGTCCCATGAGCATCCACATCCGCAACATCCCTAACGACGACCCTAACGACGACCTCGTCGCCCTCACCCCGCAACTGGCCGGGCTGCACATCCAGACCGGTTCCACCGACCACAACGGACGCTTGGTCTCCGGCAACATCGAGAGCGCCAAGGCAATGCCCGATGGTCGTATCGCCATCAGGCTGACCCGCTACATGAACGGCCGGCATGTCCTGGACAGCGTCACGGTCCCGTCCGGCAATGACCAACTGGGCCGCCCGTGGCGTACCGCCGTCCATGTCCGCGAAGACAGCCAGCTGTTCGCAGCCCTCGAGGCGGCCGCCTGACCGGCGCGGCGCACCGGCCACCGGCGGGTCAGCCCGGGTAGAAAGGAAGGATGGGACGCTCCTGAGTCCCCTCCCTGCTGTCCGACCGGGCACGCTCTCCTGACCCGCCGTACACATGAGGACCATGACCTTCTCCCGCACCCGCCTCGCCTTGTTCGCTGCACTGTTCGTCGCCGCCCTGGTGATCGTCGGTTTCCTGTACACGAGCTCGCAGAACTCCCACGCCGCGGCCCCCAACGCGGCAGCGTCGTCGACCCCCTCGGCCTCCGCCGACAGCGAGGACAGCTCCGCGGACACCGGACCGGCGGACGGAACCACGCCTTCCGTGGCGGCAGTCCCGGCGGGACCGGTGACCGGCGCGGCCCCTGATGTGAAGTCGATCCACTCCCCGGACAAGGTCGCCATCGACCTGGCCCTTTCGCCGGGCCAGTGCAAGGTCCGCACCATTGACGCCGCGGCCGGCCTGTACCTGCCGGACCCGTTGTGCACCCCGGGCGCGGTCGATCCGGCCGTCACGCAGGACAACCTGGCCTCCACGATCTGCAAGTCCGGCTACACCACCACCGTCCGGGCGCCGGCCTCGGACACCAACAAAGTCAAGGCCCTGAGCCTGACCCAGTACGGCCAGACCCGGGCCGCCAGCACCGAGTTCGATCATTTGGTGTCACTCCAGCTTGGAGGGTCAAATGCCGTATCGAATCTGTGGCCGGAGCCGAACCGTGCAGGGGCGCCGGGCACCACCAACCCGAAGGACGCCATCGAGACCCGGCTGAACAAGGCCGTCTGCTCGCACAAGGTCACCCTGTCAGCCGCGCAGAAGGCGATCGCCCACAACTGGGTCACCGCCGAGAAAGACCTCGGCCTGTAACCCTCCCGAAAGGACTTTTTGTGTCCCCGCGCACAGGAGCCCGCCTTTTTGTACACGACGCAGGGTCCAAGACTGCTCATAAGAGTTGACGCAGACTGCATAATCTCAGTGAGCACCATGAGCCGAAAGGGGTCGGGAATGCGCAAGCCAGGTGCCGCCTTCGCCTTCTATCTGCTCAGTATTGTGCTACTCCCGGTCTCGCTACCCGGCTATGTGATCTGGGTGGGCAAGCTCCTGGCCGCGAAGCCTTCCGGTGTGTCGACCAGCGCGCAGGCCCCGCTCTCCGCCAGGTGGGCAATGCACAATTTCGGCGTGCGCGACGACCAGGCCGCGAACCGGCTGTTGCCCATCCTGCCCGGAGTGCCCTGGCTGGCCATGCGGTCGGCATTCTGGCCGACGGTCTTCGCGCACCGCGTGACCGGCTTCGTCCCGAAGACCTTTCGGTACCCCTTCGAGGGCGAGATCCGTCCGCATGCCGAGGCGTCGGCCAGGGTTACGTTCTTCGACAGCGCCGTGGACCACTTCCTCCCCGGGGTGGACCAGTTGGTCATCCTCGGCGCCGGCTTCGACACGCGCCCATACCGCCTCCCGCAGGACAAGCCCGTCTACTCCTTCGAGATCGATGCCCCGAAGACGCAGTCGGTCAAGCGCGACATGCTGGACAAGGCAGGGATCGACGCGCGCAAGGTCACGTTCGTGCCCGCGGACTTTGAGCAGGATGACTGGCTCGCCAAACTCGTGGACGCCGGCTTCGACCCCGGGCGCCCGGCGCTTTTCCTCTGGGAAGGCGTGACGATGTACCTCGACCGGGAAGCGATCGAGGACACGCTGCGCAAGGTCGCGGGTTGCGCCAAAGGCAGCCTGCTCGCCTTCGACTACTTCACGACCGAGGCCCTCGAGTCGAGCAGGCCTTACTGGCGGTACGGGAGGGCGGCCGCCAAAGCAGTGGGCGAACCGATAAAGTTCGGCGTGGACAGTACGCCGCCGTCGCGTGAGCGCCTGTCCGAACTTCTCCGATCCGGCGGGTTGGCGCTTCTCGAACAGCATGGGCTCGGTCGCGAGAGCAGGAAGAAGCGGGCGTGGGGTGGCTTCGCGATTGCCATGGTGGAGTGACGCGGCATGGGGTGGGTCCGCCTCGAATCCCTCCACGAACGAACGCCGAAACCGGGGACGAAAGTCCATGATGAGGTACCGGCCAGCCGGCGTAGAGTCTCCACAAAGCAGTGATACCGGATCGAGGGATAACCGATGACACTTGAAGGCTGGAACCCGCTGGCGCTCTTGCCCGTCGTGCTCTTCATCGTCTTTGCCGTCCTTGCTGTTCGGGCCGCACTCCGTGCCCGAAAACGGAACCCCGAAGACTAAAGCCACGGCTGAGCCGCCAGTCGCCGGCAGGGTCAATGGCGGAAGCTGCGCATTCAGCAGGCCGGACCGACCGTACAGATTCCGTGAACCATGCTCCCCTCCCGATCCGTCCCGGCGGGGACCATGCATAGATGGGGCAGCCAGGTGAAGGGGTCGCCGGCGACCGGCCCGTCAGTGGACGAGGCCGTGGACGAGGTTGATGACGGTGGCGAGGTCCGACCTGATGGCCCGGGCGGACGCCTACATACACGGAGAAAAGGATCCCGGCGGTTCCACCATCCCGTAATAATTGGTCAAGAACATCTTCCTGTGGGATGAGGGAGAACATCCACAGCAGTTCGAAAGGTGGTTGAAGCGGGCCTGGCAACCCAGTTCAGCTACACCGTGAACGCGAAGCGGATGCTGGAGCTCTACCTGAACTACGCCCAGTTCGGCTCCCGTCTGTACGGCGCCTCCGTGGAACATGTCGGAGTACCAGTCGGCGCAGCTGATGGGGGTGTTGCCCCTGCCGGGCCTTGTCCGCCGCGACCCCGGCGGAGGTATCGACCTGAGTGGGAATGCTCCCCCTAAAGTCCGGGACCTGGTCAACGGGGCCGCCAACGCCTGGCTCCCCAGCCAGCTTGAGGGTCTGGGCGGGTGGGAAGCCGCCGTCGCGACGGTCGGCATCACGGACACCGCCGCGGATCACGCCGATCAGCAGGACAACTCGTGTTCGACGATGCCTCAGAGCGTAAAGGACCGCCTCGCCACAGAATTCGGCTGACCGCAGCTGCCAACGGACGGCGCCCGGTTCACGCTTCTCTGTGACGGCAACATCTGGACGGTCCGTGACAGATTCCGCGTCGCTGCCTGTCGAAATGTGGCCTGGCTAAATGCTGCCGGGCCGGTCGAACCGCTGCCCGGCCGGGTTGGACGGCAGGATCGTCATGATCACCACTGCGAGGGCGCCGACAAACGGCACGAGGGCGATGAGCATCAGCCAGCCGCTGAGGTTGACGTCGTGGAGGCGCCGCGCCATGAGGGCCAGCGACGGGATGACGGTGCCCAGGCCCCAGATTGCTGCGAGTAAGCCGCCGATGACGAGCCCCGGACCCGGGGCCGAGCTGAACGTCCCGGAGGTCGCCATGGCCCCGCCGCTTCCGGAGGCGATCAGTATCTGCAGGATGATGGAGACGCCGAAGGAGACCAGCATCCACCACCAGTATTCGCTGCGGCTGGCCCGGCCATGGAAGACCGTGTACTTCTTGAAGAACCGGTTCACCGCGGCTCCGAAGGTCGCGCCGCAGTAAGGAGCCCACAGCGGCGGTTCGCCGCCCTGCCAGGGCTGGGCCTGCTGCTGTTGCGGGTATTGCGGATAACTCACGGTGTGCCCCCATGCTGTCGAGTGATGAAACGAGCTCATCGTAAAGCGCCGGCGGGGCGAAACGACGTTTTAGGGACAGAATCTTTTTTATTGCGGCTTTCCGTGGCCGGGGCATAAAAAGGGAGGGACCCAGCATTGCCGAAGACCACGGTATCGGCAGGGTCGATGACCTTGGCGATGACGCGACTGTTGCCAGGATCGTATTTGGCTGGGCCACCCTCGGCGCGTTTTCATCCCGGACGACGCGGCGGAATTCGCCATCCTGCCCGGTGGCCAGAGGGCGCTGCCTTCGCCAAATATGACACTAACCCCCGTTTAGGGGCGGATGCGCAATGTCTGGCACAAACGCCGTTTTACCAGGCCGTCGACGCCGCTTCCCTGGGGCGGCCCATCAGAGGCGCACGCAAGGAAGCATCCCTGACACATCGGCAGCCCTCCTCTCAACCGGGCCCTCGTGCCGGACAATTCCCTTGCCGAACCGTCGCATGCGGACGCTTACAGGGGTCGCCGTAGTACTCGCCGAAAATCGGGCGGATATGGCTGACTCCCTTAGCTGGAATCCACGGAATCGTTCTGGCAGGAGTGGTCGGCCAAATGCAAGATCACGGGGGCGTACCGGGAAGCCATTCAGCGCTCGCTGATCACCCTGAAGGCCCTCACCTACGCCCCGACCGGCGGTATCGTTGCCGCCGTTACCACGTCCTTGCCCGAACAGCTGGGCGGGCCGCGGAACCGGGACTACCGGTACTGTTGGCTCCGCGACGCGGCGCTGACCCTGCAGGCGCTTCTTGCCGCCGGTTACACGGATGAGGCGGCCTCCTGGCATGACTGGCTGCTGCGCGCCGTCGCCGGAGACCCCGCCGACCTGCAGATCATGTACGGCATCCACGGGGAACGCAGGCTGCCGGAAATGGAGGTCCCCTGGCTGGCAGGCTATGAAGAGTCCGCACCGGTGGGGATCGGCAACGGGGTGGCGGCCCAGCTGCAGCTGGATGTGTGGGGCGAAGTGCTGGATTGCCTGTCACTCACGCGGAACTCGCTCCTGAAGCACACCGACGAGGCATGGGATGTCCAGGTCGCCCTGATGGAACACCTCGAGGGCGCCTGGGACAGTCCCGACAACGGGCTGTGGGAGATGCGCGGCCCCCGCCGGCATTTCACCCACTCCAAAGTGATGGCATGCGTGGCGGCGGACCGGATGGTCAAGGGCGAGCGGGATTCAAACCTGGTCGGGCTCGCGGACCGCTGGGAAGCGCTGCGCGACAGGATCCACGACGACGTCATGGCCAACGGTTTCGATGCCGAACGCAACACCTTCGTACAGTCCTATGGGCGGCCGGAGCTGGACGCCAGCCTTCTCCTGATACCCCGGGTGGGCTTCCTGCCGCCGGATGATCCGCGGGTGGCGGGCACCATTGAGGCCGTGCAGCGTGAACTGATGCACGATGGCTTCCTGCTGCGGTACCGTCCTGCGGAAAGCGACGATGGCCTGCCCGGAGATGAAGGCGTGTTCCTGGCCTGCTCGTTCTGGCTCGTGGAGGCACTGATCGGCGTGGGCCGGCGGCGCGAAGCCAAGGAACTTTTCGAGCGGCTGCTGGCGCTGCGCAACGACGTCGGCCTGCTGAGCGAGGAGTGGGGGGTGGAAACCGGCCGGCAACTGGGCAACACGCCGCAGGCGTTCAGCCACTTTGCCCTGGTCATGAGCGCGCTGGACCTGCACGAGGGCAGCGTGCACCGAAGCGACGCACCGGTGCGGGGACGCTGAGAGCGACTAGCGCAAGAAGTCCGGGCTGAAGGAGTTGAGGTCGACGTGGATTCCGCCGATGTCCTGGCCGAGTTTTTGCTGGACACCGACACGCATGTTCCCCGGCACGTTCCAGCCGCCGTAGGAAACCGGCGCGGGCGAAAGAAGGTCCGGAGTCCAATGCTCGTAGTCGAAGGCATGGAAATCCCCGTCCCACAGCGGAAGATCCGAGAACTCGCTGCTGTCGCCCATTATCAAGGGCCAGTGAGTGTGAATGCCGTAAACAATGGGCCGCACGCCCATGGCCCGGACACCGTCAACCATGTTCCTGGTAATGGGCGGTTCGCCTAGCTCGACGTCCAGTGCAAAGAACTCTAGCTGCTCACGGTACGGACCGGTGGCCTCTATGCCGCCCTCCCAGCATTCCGCGTTGCGGGTGTAGACGGCAATTTTGAGTCCGGCGTCCAGCGCCATCTTGAGCTGCGTTTGTGTCCGGTCCCATGGAGTGCAGGTCCCCCACGCGGTTGAATGCATCACGTACAGCCGGAAGCCCGCGTTGTAGGCACTGACAAACCAGCCCGGGTCGGTGATGGTGGCGGTGGTGTCCAGGACTTTCACCGACGGTTCCGCCGAATGCGCCGCGGGGGCAGCGAGAGCGCCGGCCACGGCCAGGGCCAGGAGCGAGGTCAACACCATTGTCAGTATCTTCTTCTTTTTCATCGGGTCTCCAGGGTGGTCCTCTCGCACAGTGTAGGACTCCCGGGGCTGAAGAGGAATAGCCCGCCGTTTGGAGGGATTCGAGGCCCGCGCCGGCCTGCCGCACAGTCACATTAGGTTCAACTGGAAGCCGCCGCGAGCGGCGTGCTTCCATGGTCACGGAACCAAATTGCAGCAGCCACAAAGGAGTGTTGACCGGTAAAATCTGCGCGGCTCGGAGCTCCTGGCAGTGAACAGCCGGCCGTACAACCTGACGGCCCTGACGCCGGCGGAAAGTGGTTTTCCCTCACCGGACTCACAGCCGACATTAACGGCGCCTTCCTGGAAAGCGGGGGAATCGGGCAGGCCCGGGATGCGCTCGCCGCCGGGACACTGCCGGAGATCACCGGCGCCGCGCAGTTGCGCATGGGGTCACCGGTGGCACGGCCGGGTGCCGTCGTGGACATCGGGCTGAACTACGCCGGACACGCCGCCGAGTCCGGAGCTCCCGTCCCCGATGTGCCCGTGGTATTCCTCAAGCCCACCAACACCGTGGCCGGTCCGTTCGACGTCGCCCCCATCCCGCCGCTTTCTCGTCGGTCGCGGACCCTTCGGGGAGGAACGTGAATTCGGTGGCGCGGGCAAGCAGGTCGGCGTCCATCGGGATCTCCCGGGCGAGAGCGACGAAGAGTACGGTGCCCGGCTGGATCGTGTGTTGGACGATTTCGCCGCACGGGTCACGGCGGCGGGGGTACGGGATCTGGGAATCCGGCGCTGGCCGGAGGGCCTGCGGACCGAGATCGAGTAAACCTGGGAGCACGTTCTGGAGCCAAAGAATTACGGCTGGTACGATTTCTGGCAGGCCACCGGCACAGCTGGTCGCAGCCTCCCTCATGCCCCGTGATGCAGCGCGGATTTTACGGTCCCGACGAGGGACCGGAACCCGGGGTCAGCAGCCAGCCCGTCGAGGAGGACGGGCCCGTGGGCTCCGGCCAGCGGGATGCACCAGTTCGGGTACTCCGTGCTGGTGCCGGGCTGGTTCTGGGTGCGGGTCTCCCCGACCGCGTCGACAAGGGCCACCCCCAGCAGCAACGACGGCGACAGCGCCGTGTATGCATAGAGTGCCTCGACCGTCTCCCTGACCCCTGCCTCAGCATTATCCGGCAACAGTCCGCGCTCGCGGACCAGCGCCAGCACGGCTTCCTGCTCGGCGGCGGCTTCGGCGCGTTCCTCAGCGACCGGGCGCTTCAACAGCCCCAACGACTCGCGGAGGGTGACGTGTTCACCGGCCAGATAACCCGCCGTCGGAGGCAGATCATGGGTGTTGACGCTGGTCAGGCACTGCCGGCGGTATCTTTCCGGTGCAATCGGGCCGTCCGCACCGTGCTCGAACCAGAGGATCGAGGTGCCGAAGATCCCCCGCTCGGCCAGATAGTCCCGGACCCACGGTTCAAACACGCCCAGATCCTCGCCGATCACGATCGCCCCGGCGCGCTGTGCCTCCAGCGCCAGGATTCCGATCAGCGCCTCGTGGTCGTAGTAGACGTAGGTGCCCTCTTCCGGTCCGGCGCCCGCCGGGATCCACCACAGGCGGAACAGTCCCAGGACATGGTCCACGCGGATCCCGCCGGCGTGGCGGAGCACCGTCCGGAGCATGTCGCGGTAGGCGGCATAGCCGGATTCGGCGAGCCGGGCCGGATGCCAGGGCGGCTGGGTCCAGTTCTGGCCCTGCTGGTTGAACATGTCAGGCGGCGCCCCCACGGTGACACCCCGGGCAAGCACGCCGTCGAGGGTCCATGCGTCCGAGCCGCCGAGCTTCACTCCGACGGCCAGATCATGGATGACGCCGATCTCCATGCCGGCCTGGCGGGCCGAGCGTTGTGCCGACTCCAACTGCTGGTCGCAGGTCCACTGCAGCCAGCGGTGGAAGTCGATCCGGTCAGCGAGTTGGACGCGCCGTTCCGCACAGTAGGGCGTTCCCGGATCAGCAGCGTCCCCGGTCCACTCCGGGGCCGAGGGTGCCAGCCGTTCGGCGAGCGCACACCAGAGCGCAAAGTCGTCGAGTCCCTGCCCCTGTTCCGTGCAGAAGCCGGCGAACTGGCGTTCGCGGCCCGGGCCCCGCCGGACCTTGAACACCAGCTCAAGGGCGGCCAGCTTCGCTTGGTAGCTGGAATTGCGATCCAGCAGCCCGGCGGAGCTGTTGGCCGCGTGCAACCGCCCGGCGAGTGCTTCCACCTCGGCCCGCGCTGCCGTGTCCAGGTAACCGTATTCGGGGATCTCCTCCACCCTGAGGTACAGCGGGTTGAAGAAGCGCCTGGTGGTCGGCAGGTAGGGGGAATTCTCGACCGGGGGCCGCGGTTCGGCGGCGTGCAGCGGGTTGACGAGCACGAAGCCCGCACCCTCCTGTCCGGAAATCCCGGCCAGGTCAGCCAGATCGGCGAAGTCGCCGATCCCCCATGAGCGCGAGGACCGTACGGAGTAGAGCTGCGCGGTCAGTCCCCAGTTGCGCCGTCCGGCCAGCAGTCCGGTGGTGCGGAGCCGCTGCGGCGTGACCACGAGCGGACATTCGGCAGTGCCGCCGTCCGCCTCGGCCAACAGGGTGTGCCAGCCGAGGTCCAGATGGTCCGGGACGGCGAACGTCGCGCGGCCGGTCAGGACGCCGTCGACGTCGACGGGACCGTCCCAGTTATCGTGTTGGACGGCCGCGTGACGGCTCCCGTCCTCGGCGATGATCCAGACGCTGACGGGACTCCCGTGCGGCACGTGGACGTCAACATGGACTTGCTGCCCCTCCCGCACGACGACGACCGGCGGCAGGGTGCGCCGCCAGGGCGCCAGCCGGGTGGCGTCCAGCGAGCGCTGCATTTCGGCCGGCCCGTTGTTCGGGACCCCCAGGGCGGCGAGGACACCGCGCAGGGTGCTTGGGGAGACGGACCGTTCGACGCCGTCCCACCCCCGGAACGTTGTCCCTACTCCGTTGGCCGCTGCCAGTTCCCGCAGCAGCCCGTCGTCGTCGGTGTTCACGTTGTCGTGGTGCGTAGCGTCCGTCATGGGCCCACTCTAAACGCTCCCCCTGCGGTTTCGACGGAGACGGGCGGATCACGTTAGCCTTGCAGCCTATGGTCGACATCGAACAGTTCCCGATCCTCCTTCTTCCCACGGACAATCTCGCAGGGACGTGGTGGGACCGGATCGTCTCCGGGTTCACCCAGTCCCCCATCCCCCATGTGACCAGCACCGAACTGGCCGTGGTGATCCTCCTCGCCGTCGCGCTGTCCCTCCCCCGTGCCACGTGGCGGTACTTCGGCTTGTTCGCCACCGTCACCCATGAGCTGGGCCACGCCTTCGCCGCCCTCATGACGGGTCAGCGGCTGGGCGGGATACGGTTGGGCCTGGACCACTCCGGCACCACCACCACCTACAGCAGGGGCCGGCTGCGCACGGTCTGGTCTACGTTCTGGGGCTACCCGGTGCCGGCCGTCGTCGGCGCCACGATGGTCTGGTGCGGCTTCAACGGCTGGGGTCCGGCGGCGATGTCGGTCGGGACCGTGGTGCTGCTGGCTTCGTTCCTGTTCCTCCGCAACGGGATCGGCCTGCTGATCACGGCCGCCGCGGTGCTGGCCGCCGTGCTGCTGGTGCTCTTCGTCCCGCCGGAGTTCAACGGGCACGTGATGATCGTGCTGGGGCTCGCGCTCCTCGTTGCCGCCGTCCGGGACCTGGGCAAACTGCTGTCCGTCCACCTGCGGCGCCGTGACCAGCTGCCGACGTCGGACGCCTTCCTGCTGTACCGCGCAACCCGCGTGCCCGCCCCCATCTGGATCCTGCTGTTCGCCGCCGTGGTTGCGGCATCCTGGTGGTCTGCCTGGCAGCCGATGGCCCAGGTGCTGGCAACACTTCTCGGCCAGGGGCCAATCCCGGCATAGGCTGGGACCATGAGCCAGACATCCACCAGCACCGACCACCGGGACGATCCCGGATACTCCACCAAGGGCGCCTACGTCACCGGCGGGGAAGAATTCACCCGGGACACCAATTACATCGAGGACCGGATCACCCGTGACGGCACCCCGGGCAGCAACGGCGAACCCGGCTGGCCGGTTGAACCCGGCCGCTACCGGCTCATCGCAGCCCGCGCCTGCCCCTGGGCCAACCGCACGGTCATCGTGCGGCGGCTGCTGGGCCTGGAAGACGTGATCTCCCTCGGCCAGCCCGGCCCCACCCATGACGCACGCTCCTGGACCTTTGACCTGGACCCGGGTGAAAAAGATCCTGTCCTTGGCATCGAGCGGATCCAGGACGCCTATTTCCGCCGCTTCCCGGACTATCCGCGCGGGATCACGGTGCCGGCCATCATCGATATTCCCACCGGCCAGGTCGTCACCAACAACTTCCCGCAGATCACCCTGGACTTCTCCACGGAATGGACCGCGCACCACCGCCCCGGCGCCCCGGTCCTCTACCCGGAGCACCTGCGCGAGGAAATCGACGCCGTCAACAAGCGGGTCTTCACCGAGGTCAACAACGGCGTCTACCGCTGCGGCTTCGCCGGTTCCCAGGATGCCTACGACGCCGCCTATGACAGGCTCTGGACCGCCCTGGACTGGCTGGAGGAGCGGCTGTCCGGCCAGCGCTACCTCGTGGGTGACACCATCACCGAGGCCGATGTCCGGCTGTTCACCACCCTCGCCCGCTTCGACGCTGTCTACCACGGCCACTTCAAGTGCAACCGGCAAAAGCTCAGCGAGATGCCGGTGCTGTGGGCCTACGCCCGCGACCTGTTCCAGACACCGGGTTTCGGCGACACCATCGACTTCGTGCAGATCAAGCAGCACTACTACATCGTCCATGAGGACATCAATCCCACCGGCATCGTCCCGAAGGGGCCCGGACAGGACAACTGGCTCACCGCACACGGCCGGGAATCGCTCGGCGGCAGGCCGTTCGGCGACGGCACACCGCCGGGCCCGGTCCGGGCCGGAGAGGAAGTCGCCCCGGGACACGGGGCGGCGTGACCGCCCGGGCCGGCAGGCTCCGGGGTTTCATCGCCGCAAGCGTGTCCTCGGCGCTGCTGTGGCCCCGGCTCCAACTGGCCGCCAAGGCGGGCCTGGCCGCCGGCCTCGCTTTCTTCATCGCCCCCTATATGCCCGGATCCGCGGCGGACTACCCCTACTACGCGCCGCTGGGCGCGCTGGTCGCGATGTACGAGAACGTCGCGGGCTCCATGCGCCAGGGCATCCAGACCCTCGTGGGGCTGGGACTGGGAATCGGGCTGGCCTACGTGCTGTTCGTCCTCGGGGAACCGTCACCGCTCACGGTCGCCATCGTCATGGCGTTCGGCGTCATCCTTGCCGGGCTCCCGAGGATCGGTTCAGGCCGCGACTGGATCCCGACGGCGGCGCTGCTGGTCCTTCTCGTCGGCGGGCACAATCCCGACCGGTTCTCCTTCGGCTACCTCCTGCAGATGGGCGTCGGAGTCACCGTGGGAATCGTCGTGAACCTGCTCGTCTTCCCGCCGCTCCACTTCCGGGCCGCGGCGCTCAGCCTCGCGGAACTGCGGCTGGCCCTCGCCCGGCAGTTGCGGGACATGGCGAAGGCCTTGAAGGAAAGCTGGCCGCCGGAGCACGAGGACTGGTCCCGCAGGTCCGAGGAGCTCGCCGGCTCGGCCCGCTCCGTCCGGCTGGCTGTGCAGAAAGCCGACGCCAGCCGCCGCGCCAACCCCCGCCGGCGGCTCCATCCGCGGGACGTGGACCTGGATTATCGGAACCTGCGGGACCTGGAGCGGCTGACGTTCCACATCCAGGACATGACCCAGGTCCTCGCGGACATCATCTGGGCCACCGACACGCCCTTCGTCATACCGGATGAATACACGGTGCCCCTCGCCGACGCCATGTCGGCGGTGGGGGACGTTCTTCGTTCCATCGAGGAGAGCCCGGAGGAGCAGGCAGCGCTTACCGAAGCCGCGGAGGCCGCCGTAAAGGACCTCACCGCCCGGATCGCCGCAGGCGAAGTGGCTACGGATGCGCCGAGTGCGGCCGAGTCCATCCTGCTGAGCCTGCACCGCGTGCTGCGGGTCGTAGAGTCCGCCCAGGCCTGAACAAACGACGGCGGCGGCCACCCGCCAAGGTGGCCGCCGCCGTCGTTCGCCTCATGGTCCGCTGCTAGAGCGCGGCGACTGATCCGCTGAAGTGCTTGCGTCCCGAGCGCGGGTTCCAGGCGACATAGCCGGAGCACTGCCACGCGCCGTCGCTGTCCTCCACGGTGCTGATGTCCAGGGCCACACGGGCCGGCAGGAACACCGGAGCCTCGAAGGCCACGTCCCAGCTGAAAGCGTCGCCCTTGGCCGCACCCACGTCCGCCAGCGCCCTGGACGCAAGGTACATCCCGTGCGCAATGGACCGGCGCATGCCCAGCGCCTTGGCCGTGAGGACGCTCAGGTGGATCGGGTTGAAGTCGCCCGATACCGCGGCATAGGCACGCCCGGTGTCGACGCCCAACTGCCACAGCGCCGTCGGATCCGGGGCAGTGAAGCTTACCGGGGCCGAGGGTGCCGAGGGTTTGTCGATCCCCGGCAGGAACATGCCCTTGGACAGGTAAGTGGACACACCGCGCCAGTGGACGGTGTCCTCCCCCGCCGCGCGGACCTCGGCCACGACATCGAACGCGGTGCCCGCCCGGTGGCCGCGCAGCTTCTCCACCCGGGCCCGGACGTCCAGCTCCTCGGTGAAGCCGATCCGGCGGTACTGCGCCACGCTGTTGTTCAGGTGGATCATTCCCAGCAGGGGCAGCGGGAAGTCGTCCCGATTCATCACACTCATGGCCAGCGGAAACGTCAGGGCATGGACGAACCCGGCCGGCAGGACGTCGCTCGCCGTCTCACCGATCAGGTGCTGGTATGCCGTGAGGTTGGCGACCTCGGCCTTCACTCCGCGGACCTCGTGGCTGCACGCCGGGAGCAGAGGGCCCGCATGCGTGCCGAGGATGCGGCGCCGCGCGGCCGTGGCGGCCGCGTTGACGTAGAGCTTGGAGAGGGACGGCATCTCGCCCAGGATGACGGGCTGCGAAGCGGTCATGCGCCGACCAGGTTCTGCCCGCAGACCCGCAACACCCCGCCGGAAATTCCGCCGGCGGCGTCGCTCGCCAGGAAGGCGATCGCCTCGGCGACATCGCCCGGCTGGCCGCCCTGCTGCAGCGAATTGAGCCTTCGGGCCACTTCCCGGGTGGCGAACGGGATCATCGCCGTCATCGCGGTCTCGATAAAGCCCGGCGCGACGGCGTTGATGGAGCCCCCGTGCGCCGCGATCAGCGGCGCCGTGGCACGGACCATGCCGATGACCCCGCCCTTCGAGGCAGCGTAGTTGGTCTGGCCGCGGTTGCCGGCGATGCCGCTCGTGGAGGCCACGGACACGATCCGCGGCGAGTTCCGGAAGTGCTCCGAGGCCAGCAGCGCCTCATTAATGCGCAGCTGCGCAGCGATGTTCACGGCGATGACGGAGTTCCAGCGGCCCTGGTCCATGTTGGCGAGCAGCTTGTCCCGGGTGATCCCGGCATTGTGGACCACGATGTCCAGGCGGCCGTGGCGTTCCACGGCGTGGTCGATGATCCGCTGCCCGGCGTCCTCGCGGCTGATGTCCAGCTGCAGCGCCGTCCCGTGCACCTCATTGGCCACCGAGGCCAGGTGGTCACCGGCCCCCGGGATGTCGACGACGATCAGTGCCGCGCCGTCGCGGTACAGGGTGCGGGCAATTGCGGCCCCGATCCCGCGGGCCGCCCCGGTCACGACGGCGACCTTCCCGGCCAGGGGCTTCTCGACGTCGACGGGCGGCCGCCCGGCATCCGAGCTGACGGTCAGGAACTGCCCGTCAACGAAGGCGGAACGGCCGGACAGGAGGAACCTCAGCGCCCCCAGGGTGCTGGGGCTGGTGGTACCGGCCCCGGCGGCGAGGAGGACTCCGTTGCCCGTGGCGCCGGCGCGGAGTTCCTTGGCCAGGGACCGCAGCAGCCCGTCGACGCCCTGCCGGGCCGCCGCGGCGGCGGGGTCCGCAGCATCGGCCGCGGACCGGGACACGGTCACCACGCGGGCGTTGGGCGCCAGGTCGCGCAGGGAGGCGGCTGCGCTGAGGACCGGCTTTTCCAGGTCCTCCGGGCGGGCCAGTTCGTCCAGGACCAGGACGATGGCGGCGAGCTTTTCCCTGGGTACCGCGTGCCGGCGGACGTCCAGGTTCCAGGACAGCAGGGCTGCTGCCAGGTTGTCGGCACCCTGGCCGGCGCCCTGGACCAGAACGGGGCCTTCGACGAGGGGCTGGCCCGGCGTGTGCCGCCGGAGAACCACCGGCTGCGGCAGTCCGAGCTTCCTGGCGATGTCCTTGCCCAGGCCCCGGCTCACGAATTGGGTGTATTTATCGGTCATCGTCTCCCCTTAGTGGGCTTCGAGGATGGCGGCGACGCCCTGGCCGCCGGCGGCACAGATCGAAATCAGGCCACGTGCCGGGTGCCCGTCCACGTGGCCCTTCGCGTGCAGCATCTTGGCCAGCGAGGCCACGATCCGTCCCCCGGTGGCGGCGAAGGGGTGGCCGGCGGCGAGCGATGATCCGTTGACGTTGAGCCTGGACCTGTCGATGCTGCCGAAGGCGCCGTCCAGGCCGAGGCGCGTGCGGCCGAATTCCTCGTCGTCCCAGGCCGCCAGCGTGCACAGCACGGTGCCGGCGAAGGCCTCGTGGATCTCGAAGAAGTCGATATCTTCGAGGGTGAGTCCGTTGCGCGCCAGCAGCCGGGGCACAGCGAAGGCCGGAGCCATGAGGAGGCCGTCCTTGCCATGGACGAAGTCCACGGCCGCGGCCTCACTGTCAAGCACCGTGGCAAGCTTGGGCAGCTCATGGGCATCAGCCCATTCCTCGGAGGCGAGCAGCACGGTGGACGCGCCGTCGGTCAGCGGGGTGGAGTTCCCTGCCGTCATGGTCGCCTCGGAGCCGAGGTTCTTGCCGAAAACGGGCTTCAGGGTGGCCAGCTTCTCCGGGGACGTGTCCGCCCGGAGGTTGGAGTCCTTGCCCAGCCCACGGTAGGGCGTGAGCAGGTCATCGAAGAAGCCGGCGTCGTAGGCCGCGGCGAGGTTGCGGTGGCTGTTGCAGGCCAGTTCGTCTTGGGCCTCCCGGGTGATCTTCCACTGGGCGGTGGTGAGGGCCTGATGTTCGCCCATGGACAGGCCGGTGCGTGGCTCGCCGGTGTTCGGGGCGTCCGGGGCAAGGTCCTTGGGCCTCAGGCGGCTGAGAATCTGCAACCGCTGGGGTAGCGTCCTGGCGCGGTTCAGGTCCAGCAGTACCTCCCGCAGGCCCTCGCTCACGGCGATCGGGGCGTCCGAGGCGGAGTCGACGCCGCCGGCGATGGCCGAGTCGATCTGGCCGAGTTTGATCTTGTTGGCGAGCCCGAGCACTGCTTCCAGGCCGGTGGCGCAGGCCTGCTGGAGGTCATAGGCGGGGGTCTCGGCGGAGAGTGCGGAGCCGAGTACGACTTCCCGGGTCAGGTTGAAATCGCGCGAGTGCTTAAGTACGGCGCCTGCGGCCACCTCACCGATGCGCTCCTCCTGCAGGCCGAAGCGGGCAATGAGTCCGTCGAGCGCGGCGGTGAGCATGTCCTGGTTGGAGGACCTGGTGTAGGCACCCCCTGTGCGGGCGAACGGAATCCGGTTACCGCCGACCACCACGGCTTTGCGGAGCTGCGGCAATGCACCCGCGGCTGAGGCGGCCGGGGCCGATTCCTGGGGTCCGGGTGCGGACTGTCCGTTGACGGACATGGGCTGTCTCCTTCGATCAAAGCGGGTTACCGATACCCAGCGTACCTGATACGGTGGGTATCGTGAACAACCCCCAGACCGGTCGTCCCCGCCTCCACGCGTCCGCTGCCGGTGTGCCGGACGGCGCCGTCGACGGCCGTGACTCCCGCTGGCAGGCCCACCGCGAGGAACGCCGGCGGGAACTCATCAAGTCCGCCCGCAAGGCGGTCCATGCGCTCGGCAGCGACGCGTCCATGGAGGACATCGCCGCCGCGGCAGGAACATCCAAGTCCGTTTTCTACCGCTACTTCGGCGATAAGGCGGGCCTCCAGCAGGCGGTTGGAGAGGTGGTCCTGAGCCAGATGCAGCGGCGCATCCAGGAGGCCGCCCAGGCCGCCCAGACGCCCCGCGAGGGCCTGTTCGCCATGGTGTCCGCATACCTGCAAATGGCGGAAACCAGCCCGAACGTCTACGCCTTTGTCACGCGCTACGTCCCCGGCGAGCCGGACGGCGGCAGCGCTTCGGGCGGCTCCATCGCCACCGCCGGAGCCCTCAGCCACTTCTTCGCGGCGATCAGCGATATGATCGCCCGCCCCATGCGCAGCCATCTCGGCGCCGGTCCCGGCAAAGAAGCCGTGATCGGTTACTGGCCGAACGCGGCCATCGGACTGGTCCGGAACGCGGGCGAACAGTGGCTCGCCAGCCCGGCCTCCCCGGACAAAGCGGGCCAGGAGGCGATGGCGCGCCAGATCACCGACTGGCTCTGCTTCGGGATTGCCCCCGAGCTCGAGAACCTGCCCCTGCCCTCCGAACTACCGAAGGAATCGACATGACTGAACTAGCGGACCGCGCCGCCGGCCGTACCAGGAACCCGGCAGCGTCATCGGCCAAGGTGCTCCCCGCCGTCGACGTCGCCGCACTCGGCGAGCAGTTACTGGGCAAGTGGGCGGACACCCGCCGGAAGTCACGCGCCCTCGCGGCACGCCCCGAACTGCACAAGACCGAAGGCCTGACCCATACGGAGCACCGCAAGCGCACCTTCGGCCAGCTCAAGGTCCTCGTGGAGAACGGCGCCGTCCACCGAGCCTTCCCCCGGTCCGTCGGCGGCTCGGACGATCACGGCGGCAACGTTGCAGGCTTCCAGGAGCTCGTGATCGCGGACCCGTCGCTGCAGATCAAGGCGGGCGTCCAGTGGGGACTCTTCGGCTCGGCCGTCAACCACCTCGGCACCGGGGAGCACCACACGAAGTGGCTGCCCGGCATCATGAGCCTGGAGATCCCGGGCTGCTTCGCAATGACGGAGACCGGACACGGCTCCGACGTGGCCAGCATCGCCACGACGGCCAGCTATGACCCGGCCACCGAGGAGTTCGTGCTGCACACCCCCTTCCGCGCCGCCTGGAAGGACTACATCGGCAACGCGGCCAGTGACGGCCTCGCCGCCGTCGTGTTCGCCCAGCTGGTCACGAAGGGCGTCAACCATGGTGTCCATGCCTTCTACGTGGAGCTGCGTGATCCGGAGACCAGGGAATTCCTGCCGGGCATCGGCGGCGAGGACGACGGCGTCAAGGGCGGCCTGAACGGCATCGACAACGGCCGGCTGCACTTCACCAACGTGCGGATCCCCCGCACGAACCTGCTCAACCGCTACGGCGACGTGGCCGCCGACGGCGGGTACAGCTCCCCGATCGCCAGCCCGGGACGCCGCTTCTTCACGATGCTGGGCACCCTCGTCCAGGGCCGGGTCTCCCTCGATGGCGCCGCGGTGACCGCCTCCAAGCTGGCCCTGAAGACCGCCATCCAGTACGCCACCGAGCGGCGGCAGTTCAACGCCTCCTCCCGGACCGACGAAGAAGTGCTGCTGGACTACCAGCGCCACCAGCGCAGGCTCTTCACCAGGCTGGCCACCACCTACGCGGCGGGTTTCGCCAGCGAGCAGCTGCTGCAGAAGTTCGACGACGTCTTCTCCGGCCGGCACGATACGGACGAGGACCGGCAGGACCTCGAAACCCTCGCCGCAGCGCTCAAGCCGCTCAGCACCTGGCACGCGATCGATACCCTGCAGGAATGCCGTGAGGCCTGCGGCGGCGCCGGCTTCCTGATCGAGAACCGCTTCGCCTCGCTGCGCGCCGACCTCGACGTCTACGCCACATTCGAAGGCGACAACACGGTTCTGTTGCAGCTGGTCGCCAAGCGCCTGCTGACTGACTACGCCAAGGAGTTCCGTAACGCCAACTTCGGCGTCCTGGCCCGCTACGTGGTCGGCCAGGCCACGGGTGCCGCCATCCACCGCACCGGCCTGCGCGGCGTCGCGCAGTTCGTGGCCGACTCCGGCTCGGTGCACAAGGCGGCCATCGCCATCCGCGACGAAGCCGGCCAGCGGGCGCTGCTCACCGACCGCGTCCAGACCATGGTCGCCGAGGTCGGTTCAGCCCTCAAGGGTGCCAACAAGCTGCCGCAGGACAAGGGTGCGGCGCTGTTCAACAAACACCAGAACGAACTCATCGAAGCAGCGCAGGCCCATGCCGAACTGCTGCAGTGGGAAGCCTTCACCGAAGCCCTCGGGAAGGTCGCCGACCCGGGCACCAAAGTGGTCCTGACCTGGCTGCGCGACCTCTTCGGGTTGTCCCTGATCGAGAAGAACCTGTCCTGGTACCTCATGAACGGGCGGCTTTCCATGCAGCGCGGGCGCACCGTGGGCGAATATATCAACCGTCTGCTGGCCAGGATCCGCCCCCATGCACTCGATCTCGTGGATGCCTTCGGCTTCGCACCGGAACACCTCCGCGCCGAAATCGCCACCGGCGCGGAAAAGCTCCGCCAGGACGAGGCCCGGGACTACCTCCGTGCGCAGCGCGCCAGCGGCCAGGCCCCGGTGGACGAAAAGATCCTGCTGGCCCGCAAGGGCCACGGGACCAAGTCGTCCGGCGCCTGAACCGGCCGGAGTACGACGGCGGCGCCGCCCCTCCGCCGGGGCGGCGCCATCGTCTGTTCTTCGGGTACAGCGCTCAGGAAACCCCCGCCGGCAGGACCGAGCGGTACACCTCAAGGGTGGTCTCCATGATGGATTCCCAGGAGAAGTGCTCCTCGGCCCTGCGCCGGCCGGCCTGTCCCATCGCGCGCGCCCGTGCGGGATCGGACACCACTTCGGTCAGGGCGGCGGCGAACTCGGTCACGAATTTCTCCGGATCCAGCGGCGTGCCGGTTCCATCGGTGACCTGCTCCAGCGGCACCAGCAGGCCGGTCTCGCCGTGCCGGACAACTTCCGGGATCCCGCCGGTGGCGCTGGCCACCACGGCGGCACCGCAGGCCATGGCCTCCAGGTTCACGATGCCGAGCGGCTCGTAGATCGACGGGCAGGCAAAGGCGGTCGCGTGGCTGAGGACCTGGATCAGCTCGTTGCGCGGCAGCATCCGTTCCACCAGGATCACGCCGCCGCGCTGGCTCTGGAGTTCCTCGATCAGGCGGGCCGTTTCGGCGGCGAGTTCGGGAGTGTCCGCGGCGCCGAGGCAGAGGACCAGCTGGACGTTGGCCGGCAGCTTCGCGGCGGCGCGCAGGAGGTACGGGACACCCTTCTGGCGCGTATTCCGGCCTACGAAGACCACGCTGGGCAGCGCCGGATCGATCCCAAGGCCGCGGACCACGTCCTCACCCTCGTCCCGGTTCCACAGGCTGACGTCGATGCCGTTGTGCACCACCCTGACCTTGGCCGGGTCGACCCCGGGGTAGCTGCGCAGGATGTCCTGCCGCATGCCTTCGGAGACGGCGATGATGGCGGCCGCGGACTCATAGGCGGTTTTTTCCACCCAGGAGGACACGGCGTAGCCGCCGCCGAGCTGCTCGGCCTTCCACGGCCGCAGCGGCTCCAGGCTGTGGGCGCTGAGCACGTGGGGGATCCCGTGCAGCAGCGAGGCGATGTGCCCGGCCATGTTGGCGTACCAGGTGTGCGAATGCACAAGGTCCGCGCCGGCGATGTCGGGGACTATCCGCAAATCCACCCCCAGGGTCTGGATGGCCGCATTGGCTGAACCCAGATCCTCGGGCACCGCGTAGGACGTGACCGTCGCTCCGTGATACCCGGGCTCACGGGGGGCGCCAAAGGCGCGCACCCGCAGATCCACACGTTGGGCCAGCACCCTGCTGAGCTCGGCTACATGGACTCCGGCTCCGCCATAGATTTCGGGCGGGAATTCTTTGGTCACTATGTCTATACGCACAAATCCCAAGGTAGTCGCTACGGTGGAACTGATCTAGTGTGAAGACGTCCGGGCGTGCCGGATTGTTTGGGGAGTTACAAAGGCGTTCAGGAGCGACCACTATGCCGCAGAAGAAAGTATTGGCAATTGTCCTCGCAGGTGGCGAAGGAAACCGGCTCATGCCGCTAACGGCGGACCGGGCCAAGCCCGGCGTGCCGTTTGCCGGAAGTTACCGGCTCATCGACTTTGCGTTGTCCAATCTGGTCAATTCCCGATATCTGCAGATCGTCGTCCTGACGCAATACAAATCGCACAGCCTTGACCGGCACATCTCGGAAACCTGGCGGATGTCCACGCAGCTGGGCAATTACGTCGCGTCCGTCCCGGCGCAGCAGCGCGTCGGCAAGAGCTGGTTCCTTGGCAGCGCCAACGCCATCTACCAGTCCCTGAACCTCATCCACGACGCCAACCCGGACATCGTGGTGGTGGTGGGCGCCGACCACGTCTACCGCATGGACTTCGCCCAGATGGTCGCGCAGCACGTCGCCAGCGGCGCGAAGGCCACGGTCGCCGCCGTACGCCAGCCGCTGAGCATGGCCGACCAGTTCGGCGTCATCGAGGTGGACCAGAACGATCCGCAGAAGATCGCTGCGTTCGTCGAGAAGCCCGCCTCCACTCCCGGACTCGCCGCCGACCCCACCCAGTTCCTGGCCTCCATGGGCAATTACGTGTTCGACGCCGATGCCCTCGTCGCGGCCCTGCACGTCGACGCGGAGCGGCTCGACACGAAGCACGACATGGGCGGGGACATCATTCCCTACTTCGTCAACAAGGGCGAGGCCGGCGTCTACGACTTCACCCTCAACGAGATCCCGGGCTCCACGGAACGCGACCGCACCTACTGGCGCGACGTCGGCACCATCGACTCGTTCTACGACGCGCACATGGACCTCATCTCCCCGGTGCCGGTGTTCAACCTGTACAACTCCGAATGGCCGATCTACACGCGCCAGAGCATCTCGCCGCCGGCCAAGTTCGTCCGCGGCAAGCACAACACCGTAGGCTCGGCGCTGGACTCGATCGTTGCCAGCGGAACCGTGATCTCCGGCGGCATCGTCGAGGGTTCCGTGCTCTCCAACGACGTCTACGTCGGTACGTCCAGCCGCGTGCTCGATTCCGTGCTGATGGACAAGGTCAACATCGGCGAAGGCGCCGTCGTCAAGCGCGCCATCATCGACAAGAACGTCAGGGTCCCGGCGCATGCGGCCATCGGCCTCGACGCCGATCTGGACCGCTCCCGCGGCTTCAAGGTCACCGACTCGGGCATCACCGTGCTGTCGAAGGGGCAGCTGGTCCCGGAACCGGGCGAGGCGGAGCGTGCCCTATCGGCCGCCAACCTGATCCTGGTGCCGGATGCGGTCAGGGCCGCCACGGAAAACTGGCCGGCCCTGCGGGACTCCGTTGACAAGGTTGCCGAAGTGCAAGCCGCCGCCGTCGGCGTCGTGACCCCGCGGTCAACCAAAGCCGACTAAGCCGGATCCGCTGCAGCTGGGGCCCGGCGCCGGCGTCGGACCGGGCTCCCTGCAGGCTGTAAAATTGGGGCAATGAGCTACCCCGATCTGCCTTCCGAACTGGCCCCTGCTGATGTGACCGCCGCCGATCTGTCGGCAGCTGATTTGACGGCAGAGGAAATCCAGGCCTGCCTCAAGGTCCTGAACAGCATCCACGTGTACGACGAGGAGCACCCGGACTACGTCTCGGTGCGCCGGGCCACCGGAAAAATGTTCAAGGCCGTCAAGCGCCACCGCCGGGTCAGCAAGAGGGACCTGATCGCTGAAGCTGACCGTGCCGTGATCGCCCAGACCGCGACGGCGGCCCCGGACCGGATCGACGACGAGACCCGCGGCAACAAGCTCGCGCCCTCCGCCACGGGTGAGATAGCCGGGCACCTGATCAAGTCGCGGCCCTGCTACATCTGCAAGCAGCACTATACGCAGGTGGACGCCTTCTACCACCAGCTCTGCCCGGAGTGCGCCTCCTTCAGCCACAGCAAGCGTGACGCCCGCACGGACCTGAGCGGTCGCCGTGCGCTCCTCACCGGCGGTCGCGCGAAGATCGGCATGTACATCGCGCTGCGGCTCCTCCGCGACGGCGCCCACACCACGATCACCACCCGCTTCCCCAAGGACGCCGCGCGGCGCTTCGCGGCCATGGAAGACAGCGGCGACTGGCTGCACCGGCTGCGGATCGTGGGCATCGACCTGCGCGATCCCTCACAGGTCATGGCGCTGACGGACTCACTGGATGCCGCCGGGCCGCTGGACATCATCATCAACAACGCCGCCCAGACCGTCCGCCGCTCCGGCAACGCTTACAAGCCCCTTGTCGACGCCGAGGATGAACCGTTGCCCGCTGCGCTGCAGCCGGGCAACGGCGGCCCGGAGCTGGTGACCTTCGGCCATGCCCACGACAAGCACCCGCTGGCCCTGGCCAGCAGTGTCCTGGACCATCCCGTGCTCGCCGGGGACGCCATCACCTCGCTCGCCCTGTCCACAGGCTCCGCCTCGCTGGAACGGATCGCGACCGGCACCGCCATCGACGCCGGCGGCCTGGTTCCGGACGTGGCCGCCATCAACAGCTGGACCCAGGTGGTGGACCAGGTGGACCCGCTGGAGATGCTGGAGGTGCAGCTGTGCAACGTCACCGCGCCGTTCCTCCTGGTCAGCCGCCTGCGCGGGGCCATGAAGCGCTCCACCGCCCGGCGCAAGTACATCGTCAACGTAAGCGCCATGGAAGGCCAGTTCTCCCGGGCCTACAAGGGCCCCGGACACCCGCACACCAACATGGCCAAGGCCGCACTGAACATGATGACCCGGACCAGCGCCCAGGAGATGCTGGATGCCGACGGGATCCTGATGACCGCCGTCGACACCGGCTGGATCACGGATGAACGCCCGCACTTCACGAAAGTCCGCCTGATGGAGGAAGGATTCCACGCACCGCTGGACCTCGTCGACGGTGCCGCCCGGGTCTACGACCCCATAGTCATGGGCGAAGCCGGGGAGGACCAGTACGGCGTCTTCCTGAAGGACTACAAGCCCAGCCCTTGGTAGGAAGCGCTTTGACCCTCCCCGCGCAGGCCACGGCTATAGGCCTATTGGCCCTAATGTGGCTCCGCCACGGTCCGTAACGTGGGTCTACATGAACACACAGACGACGCCGCCGCCGGATTACCAGCTCTCCATCGACCAATGCTGGGTGCTGCTCGACACGGAAGTCGTCGGGCGGCTCGCCCTCATCGTGGACGGCCATCCTGAGATCTTTCCGGTGAACTTTGTACTGGAGCGCCGCAGCATCGTCTTCCGGACCGCCGGGGGCACGAAGCTCTGGGGCGCGATGACGAGCAAACCCGTCGCCTTCGAAATCGACGGCTATGACCCGCACGACCAGCAGGCATGGAGCGTGGTCGCGCGCGGCGAGGCCGAGCTGATTGAAAGCCAGGACGACAAGGACGCAGCCGATGCCCGGCTTCTGGAGCCGTGGCAGGCCGGCGACAAAGACTTCTACGTGCGCCTGTCGCCCAAGGCGCTCACCGGACGCCGCTTCAAGGTCAACAATCCGGACCTGTGGAGCACACGCCTCTCCGATCCGCGCCGGTCGTCCTTCGAATAGGAGGCGTCCCGGATGCCCGGACAACCGCCTCTGCAGAGAGTCCGGGGGTTCGGATGCGCCGTTAGTGCCGTGACGGGCTGTGGACGACCAGCACCGGGCAATGGGCGTGCGCCACACAGGCAGAACTCACGGACCCCAGCAGCAGGCCGCCGAAGCCTCCGTGGCCGCGCCGGCCCAGGACGAGCATCTGGGCTGATTTGCTGGCCTCGATCAGGGTGGGCCGCGGGTGGCCCTGCACAAGGCGGGTTTCCACGTTGTCCGGCGTCTGGGGGCCATAGGCCTTGGCCACTGCCTCCTGCAGGATCTCCCCGGCCCGGACATCGAAGTCGTTGATGCCCATCGCGACGTAGCCGTCGTACACCGGCGGAACGTCCCAGCACGCCAGCGCCACCACCTGGGCAGCAAGCGGGATTGCCAGGGCCTGGGCCTCGCGGAGCGCTTCGACCGAGGCGTCGGAACCATCCACGCCGACGACGATGTTCCGGACTTCCCTGGCTTCGGTCATGGTTGATCCCTTCATCGTGCTGATGGCGCGTCAATCCAAGAATGCCGTTGACCCCGCGGCGCGCCTAGGGCCGAAGGTCACGGAGCCGGCGGCCCGGAAGCCCCGCGTTAGGTCCCGCGCTGGGTCAAAGGACCCTTGAGTGCGATCAGGCTGTGCAGAAGAATAGCAGAATAGACGGGCGGGGCCCGATGACGTGAAACGCGCCGGGCCAGCGACAATGGATTCAGGACAACGGATTCAGCAGGCACGACCCCGCACCTTCTTGCGCGGCAGGCCGGGAGCACCGGACACACCAGGCCGCGTCAGCGGCCGGACGGGAGAAATATGATTGCCTGGGCAGACGCAGGGCGTGCGGCACCAGATGGCATTCCGGCCGTCATCCGTGTCTTTATTCTCGATGACCATGAACTCGTCAGGCGCGGGTTGCAGGAACTCCTCGAAGGCGAGGGTTTCCTGGTGGTGGGTAGCTCGGGGTCCGCGGTGGAGGCGACGCGACGGATTCCTGCCCTGCATCCGGATGTCTGCGTGCTGGACGCCCGGCTCCCCGACGGGACCGGGATCGAGGTCTGCCGGGATGTGCGCTCCGTGGATCCCGCGCTCAACTGCATCATCCTGACCAGCTTCGACGACGAACAGGCCCTGCGCGGGGCCGTGCTGGCCGGAGCCTGCGGTTACGTCCTGAAGGAGATCGGCGGGACCGACCTGATCGGTGCGCTGCGGCGGGCTGCGGCGGGCGAATCGCTGTTCGAGGAGGGTGTGGCCGCGGGCATCGTCGAAAGCCTCGTGGACGCCGTGGAGGTGGATCCGCGTACCTCGTCGCTGACGCCGCAGGAACGCCGGGTGCTGGAGCTCGTGGGCGGCGGGCTCACGAACCGCCAGATTGCCGCCGAAATGTTCCTCGCGGAAAAGACGGTGAAGAACTACGTCTCGTCGCTGCTGGCCAAGCTCGGTTTCGAGCGGCGCACGCAGGCCGCGGTCTTCATTGCCAGCCCGGCATCCCCAGTCCCGCCTGCCGCCCACGGCATCCCCGAAACCGGACGGCCGCACATCGTCCGCTAGGGGAAGCGTCCGCTACAGCGGGACGGACCACTCCAGGCTGGTGCCGGCGTCGGGCGCGCTGACGATGGTGCACTCCCCGTCCAGCATGCGCGCCCGGTCCTCAAGATTGGCCAGGCCATTGCGTTTGTCCGGCTCCGTGAAGCCGGAGCCGTTGTCCGTGATGACGACCGTCACCTGGCCCTTGATGACGGCCACCGAGACGGAGATGGCATCGGCGCCGGAATGGCGGATGGCATTGCTGAGTCCCTCGGACACCACCGCCACCACGTTGTCCGCCTTGTCCGGAGTCACCGCGTCCACGGGGCCAGTGATGGTCAGCCGTGGCGTGAACGGCATGGACTTGGCGGAGCTGCGTGTCACCCTCCGGATCCGACCGCTGAGCAGCTCGTTCTCCCCGCTGCTGCTCTTGAGCGAGTAGATGGTGTCCCGCAGGCTCCGGATCGCTTCGTCCAACTCCCCGGTGATGTTGCGGATGCGTTCCAGTGCCAGCTCGTCCTTGGTGAAGCGGGTCAGGCTCTGCACGCTCAGTCCGGCCGCGAACAGCCGCTGGATGACCAGGTCATGCAGGTCTCGTGCGATCCGGTCCCGGTCGGTGAAGACCAGCAGCTCCTCGCGCAGCCGGTGCACCCGGGCGAGCTCCAGGGCAAGGGCGACATGGGAACCGAATACGGCGCCCATCTCGATGTCGGTGCGGGCGTAGCGGACCGAGCCGCCGTCGCGCACCAGCAGCAGGAGCCCGTGGTGGGCCCCCTGGGTGCTCAGGGCCACGGCCAGCAGCGGGCCGGTCCCGCCATCGGGTCCGGAAAAAAGCACCGAAGCGTCGTCGAGGACGACAGGCTCGCCCCCGGCCAGGACACCCTGCAGCTCCGGCAGGTCCAGGGCCAGGTTCTTTCCCGAGTATAATCTGCCGCGGTCTCCGGCCGCTCCCGCCACGATATAGCCGGGACCCGTCACGGACGGTGCCACGATCAGCGCCAGCTGGGACTCCGACTCCTGAAGGGCCCGGCCGGCAATGGGGTCCAGGCCGCCCGAGGTGTAGTCGCGGTCGCTGCCCAGCATCAACCCGGAGACATCCATGCAGGCTTCCAGCCAGCGGGCACGCCGCCGGGCGTCGTCGTAGAGCTTGGCGTTCTCGATCGCGACGCCGGCGGCAGCAGCCAGGGCGACGGCCAGCCCTTCGTCTTCGGCGGTGAAATCGCCTCCGCCTTCCTTCTCCGTCAGGTAGAGGTTGCCGAAGACCCTGTCACGGACCCGCACCGGGACGCCGAGGAAAGACTGCATGGGAGGATGGCTGGCCGGAAAGCCGTGGGCCTCCGGATGCTTGTGCAGGTCATGCAGCCTCAGGGGCCGGGGATCGCTGATCAACAGGCCCAACACCCCATGGCCGGTGGGCAGCGGGCCGATCCGGCGCTTCAGTTCACCATCGATGCCGACGGTGATGAAGTGGCTCAGCGACCGGTCGTCACCGATCACGCCAAGGGCTCCGTAGTGGGCATTCAGCAGGCGGCAGGCGGACTGGACCACGCGTTCGAGGACGGCGTCCAGGCTTAGGTCCTCGGCCACCGCGACCACGGCTTCCAGGAGGCCGCCCATGCGCTCCTGCGACTGTAGCGGTTCCCCCGCCCGGGACACGAAGTCCTTCAGGAGGTCCTCGATCCGGGGATTCCCCGGAGTGGTGCCGAGGTCCGGATTTTCATTTGAATGCATTTTCAGGGCCCCAATTCCTCACGACGTACATCCGCGCCGATGACGTGTTGCCAGAATACCCTGATCCCGCCCTACAGCACCCATGGAAACCGGAAGCTATCCGCTCCAAGTGTGACCTTGTGCCCTAGCCGTCCGGCGGCGGACTGGCGTAGGCTCGGCGCCATGAGTACTGAACCCAGCCCGGGCGCCCCGCAGTCCAAAGACCCGCAGTCCAAAGACCAGCACCCACATGACGTTGAAAACCTTGACCACCACGAATGCTGGAGGCTCTTGCGCAGCGTCACGGTGGGCCGGCTGGCGGTCTGGGTTGACAACCATCCGGACATCTTCCCGATTAACTACAAAGTGGACCACGGGACGCTGATCTTCCGCACGGCGGAGGGCACCAAACTGCAGGCCGCCACGGGCGACACCCCGGTGGCCGTCGAAGCCGACGGCGTCGACGCGGACAGCGGCATCGCCTGGAGCGTCGTGATCAAGGGCCAGGCCGCCGCGGTGCAGAACCAGCAGGAGGTCCTGGACACCGTGGGCCTGCTGCTGTTTCCGTGGCAGGCGGGCAAAAAGGAGCACTTCGTCCGGATCACTCCGGACGATGTCACCGGCCGGCGCTTCAAGGTGGTGCCGCCCCTGACCTGGTGGACGCCGCTGGACGACGCCACCCGTTCCGGACTCGAGTAAGCCCCTCCCGGCTCAGGCGAGGCGGGTGATTTCCACGCTCACGCTCAGGGCTGATCCGCCGCCACCGGACAGGATGCCCTTGAGCGGCGGCACATCGCGGTAGTCGCGGCCGCGCGCCACGGTGACGTGGAAGTCCCCGGCGGGCTTGTGGTTGGTGGGGTCCCAACTCCGCCATTCGCCGTCCCACCACTCGAGCCAGGCATGCGACTGTCCGGCAACCGTCTCGCCCAGTTCCGCCGTCGAGCGCGGGTGAAGGTACCCGGAGACATAGCGGGACGGGATGCCGCAACTGCGCAACGCACCGATCGCCAGGTGGGCAAGATCCTGGCAGACGCCCTGGCGCTGGTTCCAGGCCTGCTCGGCATTGGTGGTGACCCCCGTGGAGCCCTTCATATAGGTCATTTCCCCGCGCATCCATTCAAAGACCGCCATGGCGGCCTCGTGCGGCTTCCGGCCCTCGACCACGCCCGGAATGATTTCCAGCACCTCCGCGCCGGGCCCCGTGAGCTGCGACTGGGGAATCCAGTCGCTGAACCGGCACAAGGTCTCCGGGGCAGCCAGCACGTCCCAGCCGACGAGGTCCGCCTCGGTCGGGATCTTCTCGACACGGTGAACTTCGACGGTGGTGGTGGACAATACTTCAAGGCGCTCGTGCGGCATCTGCATGTCGAAGGCCGTCACCCGGGTACCCCAGAAGTCACGGTAGCTGCTCAGCGCGGCCTGCGCCGGCGAAACCTTCATCGAGGATTCCAGCACCACCTGCTGGGGGTCCGTCAGCGGGGTCATCCGGGCCTCGTTGTAGGAGAGCGTCACGCGCTTGTTGTACTTGTAGGCCGTCTTGTGGACGATACTCAGCCGGGTCATGAAACTTCTCCCACCCAGGCGAGTTCGTCCGCCTGATTGAAGTACTTACGGGAAATGGCGTCCGAGGCCTGGGACACGGCCTTCTGCACCCGTTCCATGTGCTCCGGCAGTTCCGACATCAGGTCGTCGGTGCGGTGGAACTCCAGGAACGTCCGGGCCTGCCCGACGATCCGGCGGGCGTCGTTGATGAAGCCGACGCGCTGCGCCGACGGGTCCAGCTTGGCCAGGCATTCGTCGGCGTCGCGCAGGGCGTACACGATGGACCGTGGGAACAGCCGGTCCAGCAGCAGGAACTCGGCGGCGTGCTGGTCCCCGAAGGCGGCCCGCCTGGTGCGCAGGAAGGATTCGTAGGCGCCGGCGCAGCGGAGCATGTTCACCCACGACATCCCGGCGGAGAGGACGTCACGGGTGGAGAGCATGCGCGCCGTCATGTCGGCACGTTCGAGGGAACGGCCCAGGACGAGGAAAAGCCAGCTTTCGTCGTGGCTCACGGTGGTGTCCGCCAATCCGCTGACCATCGCGGTGCGTTCCAGCACCCAGTTGCAGAACCGGTAGGTCCCCACCACGTCCTTGCGGTGCTGGTTCAGCCCGTAGTAGGTGGTGTTCAGGCTTTCCCAGAGTCCGGAGGACACCGTTTCCCGCGCGCGCCGGGCGTTCTCCCGGGCGGCACCGAGCGAACCGGCAATGGAGGTGGCGCTGTGCTTGTCGTAGGCCAGGGCGTTCAGCAGCTCGGGGAGGCCGAATTCCTCGTTTTGCGCGCGTGCCCCCATCACGGCGAGGAGCTCCTGTGCGACGCTGCGCTGCTCTTCCATGGGCAGGTGGTTGAGCCGTTCCAGATGAACGTCGAGGATGCGGGCGGTGCCGTCGGCACGTTCCACATAACGGCCGATCCAGAAAAGGGACTCGGCAATACGGCTAAGCATTCGCGGCTACCTCCTGCGCGTCGGAAATCTGCTGCTGCTGCTGTTCCTTCTGGCTGTCGCGCCAGTTGCTCTCCACCGGCCAGACCGAGACCCGCTCGCGGACCGCGATGGCCGGGCGCGGGAGGGTCTCCACCGGCACCTGCGGGGAATCCGCGAGCACCCAGGTGTCCTTGGAGCCGCCGCCCTGGCTGGAGTTCACGATCAGTGAGCCCTCCTTGAGCGCCACGCGGGTCAGGCCGCCGGGAAGGACCCAGACGTCGTCGCCGTCGTTCACGGCGAACGGCCGCAGGTCCACGTGGCGGGGGCCGAACTTGTCGCCGCTGAGCGTGGGGACCGTGGACAGCTGCAGGACAGGCTGGGCGATCCAGCCACGGGGGTCGGCGATGACGCGCTTGCGCAGCGCCTCAAGCTCGTCCTTGGACGCATCCGGGCCGATCACGAGTCCCTTGCCGCCGGAGCCGTCCACGGGCTTGACCACGAGCTCGTCCAGCCGGTCCAGGACATGCTCCCGGGCTTCCTTCTCCTCCAGCCGGAAGGTGTCCACGTTGGCGATCACGGGCTCCTCGCCGAGATAGTACCGGATCAGGTCCGGGACGTAGCTGTAGACCAGCTTGTCATCGGCCACGCCGTTGCCCACCGCGTTGGCGATGGTCACGCCGCCGGCACGGGCGGCGTTGACCAGGCCCGGGCAGCCGAGCATCGAATCGGCCCGGAACTGGAGCGGGTCCAGGAACTCGTCGTCGATCCGCTTGTAGATGACATCGACGCGCTGTTCGCCGGCCGTGGTGCGCATGTAGACGCGGTTGCCGCGGCAGATGAGGTCGCGGCCCTCGACAAGTTCCACGCCCATCAGGCCGGCGAGGAGCGTGTGCTCGAAGTAGGCGCTGTTGAAGACGCCGGGCGTCAGGACCACCACGGTGGGGTCGTCGACGCCGGCGGGCGCCGTCTTGCGCAGGGCGGACAGCAGCCGCCGGGGGTACTCCTCGACCGGCCGGATGAGCTGCTGGCCGAACGCCTCCGGCAGCCCCTTGGCCATGGCCCGGCGGTTTTCAAGGACGTAGCTGACGCCCGAGGGAACACGGACGTTGTCCTCCAGCACGCGGAAGGTGCCAGCCGCGTCACGGACGACGTCGATGCCGGAGATGTGGACCCGGACTCCGCCGGCGGGCTCAAAGCCATGCACCTGACGGTGGAAGTGGGCGCTGGTGGTGACGAGCTGGCGCGGGATGACGCCGTCGGCCACCACGGTCATCTTGTCGTAGACGTCGTTGAGGAAAGCTTCAAGGGCGCGGACCCGCTGCGCCACACCCTTCTCCAGGATGGTCCATTCGTCGGCCGGGATCACCCGCGGGACGATGTCCAGCGGGAACGGGCGCTCCTCCCCCGCGAAGTCAAAGGTGACGCCGCGGTCCAGGAAAGTCCGCGCCATGGAGTCGGCGCGGGCGGTGACATCAGCCAGCGAGAGTTCACGCAGGGCTCCGGCGACCTGCCCGTACGACTTCCGGGCCTGTTGCCCCGGGGTGAACATCTCGTCGTAGGCGCCCGTGCGGGCGGCAGCCTCGGAGTAATCCTGGAATAGGTCAGACATGGTGACTAGCCAACCATCTTTTTGTTTCTAAATCATTTCGAGGGACCGACGGCGTGATCCCCGCGGGTGCACCGGCCGGGCCATCGTCGTGGCGTTTCGGGTTTCGGGCCAGCTTGCGGCAAGGTATGGGAGTGCCCCCGTTCATTCCGAAATTCACAGCAGCGCCCAGGATGTGTGCCCCGGGCCTGCTGGGCGCGGCGGCCGCCGTCGGGCTGGCCCTTGCCGTCCATGCGCTGGTTCCGGTGCTGCCGGCGATGACCCTCGCCGTGCTGCTCGGGCTGCTGGCCGCCAACCTGCCGGGCCTGAGCGCCTGGACGGCCGGGCCCGCCCGGCCCGGCCTCGAGTTCGCGGGCAAACACCTGATGCGCGGCGGGATCGTAGTGCTGGGCCTGAAAGTCAGCCTCGCGGACGTGCTGGGCCTGGGCTGGCAGGCCTTGCTGGTGATCACGGGAGTGGTCTTCGCGGCCTTCGCCGGCACCTACGGCATCAGCCGGCTCTTCCGGCTTCCGCCCCGGATCTCGCTGCTGATCGCAACGGGCTTCTCGATCTGCGGCGCCTCGGCCATCGGTGCCATGGCCGCCGTGCGCCGCATCAAGCCGCAGGAGACGGTGCTCCCGGTCGCGCTCGTCACCCTCTGCGGCACCCTGGCCATCGGCGTCCTGCCGTTGCTTGTGCAGCCGCTGGGGCTCGGCCCGGAAGAATTCGGGGCATGGGCCGGGGCCTCCGTGCACGACGTCGGCCAGGTGGTCGCCACCGCCCAGACCGCGGGTGCCTCGGCGCTGGCAATCGCCGTCGTCGTCAAACTCACCCGGGTGATCCTGTTGGCGCCGATGGTCGCCGCCGCGGGCCTCCACCACCGCCGGAACGCCGACGCCGGAGCAGGGCTTCCGCCGATCGTCCCGCTGTTCGTTCTCGGCTTCGTGGCGCTGGCGGCGCTGCGTTCCACCGGCTGGCTTTCGGCACCGGTGCTCGAGGCGGCCGCCGCGCTGCAGGATCTCCTGTTGGGGATGGCGCTGTTCGGACTCGGCTCGGCCGTCCGGGTGGGGCAGCTGCTGCACACCGGGGCCCGGGCGTTGCTCGCTGCGCTGGCTTCCTGGCTGCTCATCGCCGTGCTGGGGCTGGCAGCAGCCGTGCTGATAGTCCAGCGGGGCTGATCCGGGCCTGGTGGAACGGCCCGCGTGATTAGATAGCTGGGTGTCGAACCAGAACCTGCGCCGCGATGAAGCCGCAACACGCTCCGCCCTGATAACCACCCACAGCTACGACGTCTCCCTGGATGTCCGGCAGGCAGCGGACCCGAAGGTTGCCGGCTACAGCAGCCGCAGCATCATCAACTTCTCCGCCAGCGAGCCGGGGGCCTCCACCTTCCTGGACTTCATCGCCAGCGAAGTGCACAGCGTCTTCCTCAACGGAGAGGGCCTTCCCGTCGCCGACATCGTGGACGGCTCCCGCATCCGGCTCGACAATCTCCAGGCCGAGAACCAGGTCACCGTCACCGGCACCGCGCTCTACAGCACCTCCGGCGAAGGCATGCACCGCTTCTTCGACCCGGCCGACGGGCAGTGCTACCTCTATACCCAATACGAGCCCGCGGACGCCCGCCGGGTGTTCGCGAACTTCGAACAACCCGACCTCAAGGCCGAATTCACCTTTCACATCACGGCCCCCGCGCAGTGGCAGGTGTCCTCCAATGGCGTCGAGACCCTCCGTACGCCACTGACCAGCGATCCGGCGCTGGGCCGCTGGGACTTCGCCCCCACGAAGGTGATGTCCACCTACATCACCACCGTCCTCGCCGGGCCGTATTTCAAGGCCGAGGACACTTGGACCGGGACGCTTGAGGACGGTACCCGCCTGGAGGTGCCGCTGGCGCTGTACTGCCGGGCCTCGATGGCTGACTCCTTCGACACCGGGACCCTGTTCCAGCTCACCAGGAAGGGCCTGGAATTCTTCAACGGGCTCTTCGACTTCCCCTATCCCTGGGGCAAATACGAGCAGGCCTTCGTGCCGGAATACAACCTGGGCGCGATGGAGAACCCCGGGCTGGTGACCTTCACGGAAAGCTACGTCTTCACCTCCCGTGCCGCCGATTCCCAGTACCAGGCCCGCGCCAATACGCTCCTGCACGAGATGGCCCACATGTGGTTCGGTGACCTCGTGACCATGCAGTGGTGGGACGATCTGTGGCTCAAGGAATCCTTCGCGGATTACATGGGCACCCTCGGGGTGGACCGGACCACCGGCTGGAACACGGCATGGGTGAACTTCGCCAACAACCGCAAGGCCTGGGCCTACGTGCAGGACCAGCTGCCCACCACGCACCCGATTGTGGCCGACATCCCGGACCTTGAAGCCGCGAAGCAGAACTTCGACGGCATCACGTACGCCAAGGGCGCCTCCGTCCTCAAACAGCTCGTGGCCTATGTCGGCTTCGAGGCGTTCATAACCGGCTCCCGGCAATACTTCAAGGACCATGCGTACGGCAACACCACCTTGGCCGATCTCCTCGCCGCGCTCAGCGCCGCCTCCGGCCGGGACCTCGGCGACTGGGGCCGCCAGTGGCTGCAGACCTCCGGCATCTCGACCATCACCAGCGAGATTGAAGAGCCCAACGGCGTGCCGGGCACCATCCTGGGCCGTGTGACACTCGTGCAGGACGCCGAAGACCCCATCACCGGCCGGCAGGTTCCGCGTCCGCACCGGCTTCGGATCGGACTCTACAACCGCGACGCGGCCGGTGCCCTGGTCCGCACGGACAGCGTCGAGACCGACGTCAGCGGCCCCCGGACCGAGGTGGCCGCCCTGGCCGGCAAACCGCGGCCTGCCCTGCTGCTGGTCAACGACGACGACCTCAGCTACGCCAAGATCCGGCTGGACCCGCGCTCCGAGGCCACCGCGCGCAGCTCGCTCGATGAACTCAGCGATCCCATGGCCCGGGCCCTGTGCTGGACGGCATTGTGGGATTCGGCCAGGGACGCCGTCACGCCGTCGTCCCTCTATGTGGACGCCGTGGAGCGCTTCGGCCCGGCCGAAACCGGCGTCGGCGTCCTGCTGAACGTACTGGGCAATGCCGCCACGGCGATCGAAAGGTACGTGCCCAGGGCGGAACGGGGCGCGGTGCGGCACGGCTTCCTCACCACGGCGGCCATCGAGCTGGAGGCGGCCGAGCCGGGCTCGGACCAGCAGCTGGCATGGGCGCGGACGCTCGCCGCCACGAGCCGGTATGACGCCGGCCGGCTGGACCTGGTCCGGGGTATCCTCGACGGCAGCGCCGTTTTCGAGGGGCTCGCCGTGGACGCCGAACTCCGCTGGAACCTCTGGCATGCGCTGGCAGCCAACGGCCAGGCGTCGCCCGATGAGCTTGATGCGGAGCTGGCCCGGGACAACACCGCCGCGGGAAAGTCCGGCCACGCCACGGCCCTCGCCGCCCGGCCCGAGGCCGGGGTGAAGGCCGCAGCCTGGCGTGCCGCGGTGCATGGAACGGCGCTGTCCAACCAGCTGCTCAGTGCCACCATTGCGGGATTCACCACCGGGGATGCCTCCCTCCTGTCAGCCTTCATCGAGCCTTATTTTGAATGCCTGGAGACGGTCTGGGCCGGGCGCAGCATCGAGATTGCCAGCCGGATCATCCGCGGCCTCTACCCGGCCGGGCAGGACCTGGACGGGCACGGCGGCGCCCCGACCACCCACGCCGTAATCGTCCGGACCGACAACTGGCTCACCGGACACCCTGACGCGCCCCGGGCGCTGCGCCGCATCGTCATTGAACAGCGCAGCCACCTGCTCCGTGCCCTGAAGGCACAGGCCCTGACGGCGCTGGGCGTCTCCTGACGCCGGCGCCGCCAACAACCCATCCAGGAAGGAAGACACACGATGGATCTGCGCCTGCAGGGAAAGACAGTCCTGATCACCGGAGCTTCCCAGGGCATCGGACGGGAAATGGCATTGCTGCTGGCGGAGGAGGGCTGCAACCTCATCCTGGTCAGCCGCGACGCCCGGCGCTTGAACGGCCTCGCCGACACCTGTGCCGGGGCGCTGCTCAGTCTTCGAGGAAGGCCGGCGTGAACAGCAGGGTCAGGCCCTCGGCCATGGTCGGGTGGGTGATGATGGCGTCGCGCACGGCTGTGTAGTCCAGTCCGGCAAGCATGGCCATCTGCACCACGGCAATGGCTTCGCTGGCTTCGGTGCCCAGCAGTGCCACGCCCAGGATCCGGTTGGTCTCGCGGTCGATGACCGCCTTCCAGAAGCCCTCCAGATGCCCCACGGTCCGGGCACGGGGAATGGCCGTCACGGGCATCTTCGCGATGTGGACGTGGTAGCCGGCGTCCCGGGCCTGCCGCTCGCTCAGGCCCACCCGGCCGAGCTCGGGCGTGGTGAACACGCAGTAGGGAATCAGCCGGCCAGCGGTGCTGCGCGGCTGGCCGGCGCCGTTTCTGGCCGCCAGGTTGGTCTTCAGCACACGGTAGTCGTCATAGGAGGCATGGGTGAACTGGGGTGTCCCGGCGGCGTCACCGGCTGCCCACACTCCTTCGGCCGTGGTCTGCAGCTGATCGTCGACCCTGATGAATCCGCGGTCGTCAAGTTCCACGCCGACACCTTCGAGGTTCGCGCCTCCGGTCATCGGCCTGCGCCCGACCGCAACGAGGATGTCATCGGCGGTGACGGTGTCACCGGAGGAGAGCATGAGCGTGACGGTGCCGTCTGCGGCGCGGGAGATCCTTTGTGCCCTGGCCCCCAGCCGCACGGTGATGCCGGCGTCCCTGAAGTTCTGCTCGATGGCAGCGGCAACGTCCGCGTCCTCCCGTGCGAGCAGCTGTCCGCCGCCCTGGACGATGGTGACTTTGACGCCGATCGTGTTGAGCAGGTCCGCGAATTCGCAGCCGACGTATCCGCCGCCAAGGATGATGATGCTCTCCGGCAGGGATTCCAGTTCCAGCAGGGTGTTGCTGGTCTGCACCCTCGACTCCGCCAGGCCTTCGATGGGCGGCAGGAGCGGCTCCGTGCCCAGGTTCAGCACGACGTCGGTGCCGCGCAGGGTGCGCACGCCGCCGTCGTTCAGGGTCACCTCCACCGTCCGGGGAGCGACGAACCTCGCCTCGCCGAGGATGAAGTCCATGCCCGATCCGGTGAAGGCTGACAGCTGGCCCCCGACCATGGTCTCCACGACGTCTTCCTTGCGGTGGCGCAGCAGTTTGAGGTCCATTCGCGGGTTCCCGGCCCCGGAAATACCGAATTCGGCGGCCCGGCGGATGGTTTTCAGGACCCGGCCGCTGTTGATGAGGGTCTTGGTGGGGATGCACGCGACATTGATGCAGGTCCCGCCAATCATCGAGCGTTCGACCATGGCGACGGTCCTGCCGGCCCGGGCCAGGTCCATCGCCAGGGTTTTCCCGGCCTTGCCTCCGCCGACCACGAGCAGGTCCACGTCCTCGATATCCATGTTGTCCCGTTCCTTGGCTCTTGCCTGCTGCAGCTCGACCACGGCGATTACCGGAGCCCCGGCCAGCTTACGTCCGGGTACACCCTGATATCGAGCCCTCACTGCCCGGCAATGTTGGGGAAATACCACTGGAGCGCCCCGGGCTGAGGCGGCCCCCTCCACACCGGAGACCTCAACGACGACGTCGAACAGGCGATCCTGCAGACGCGCGCGCTGCTGGGCACCGATACCGCGCAGGCCTGAGCCCGAAGGGGCAGTGGTGGAAGCGTTCCGCCACCACCACTGCCCCAGCCGCCGGTGAGCCTGCCTGTCCCACCTCGAAAGGAATTTCCAGGGTGCCATTGCCCCACCGCGCAACCGTCCACCGCCTCCGCCCATGGCTCGCTGGTTTCTTCGCCCTGCGCCCGTGCGGGAAACCATCGCCCCGTCCCTGCACTACGGCGCGGTGAACCGCGCCTGGCTGACACTGAACTCGGCCCGGCCGACCACCAGGAACAGGGGCCATCGCCAGCGCGAAGGCGCACTCCTGGCCATAAACGGGGCCTGGCCGCCAGCGTCCTGGAAAATTCCGGCGTTCCCGGCCAGGTCCGCCAGCTCTCGCCCCAGACCGCGCTGCTGCTCGGCAGGCCCACGTTTGTTGGACTCTTCGTGGTCGCGCTCGTCGGCGTTCTCAACCCGGGCCCCTGGTGGGTGGTGGCAATCATCATTGTGTGCCTGATCGGACAGGACGTCCTGGTCCCGTTCAACTACTTCCTCGCACTCATCCTCGTGACCCCCATGTGGCTGCTCGCCATCAAAGCCACCGGCCTGGGGGTTCGTCGGGCGCAGGGCGCGCGTGGAACTCAGCTACGAGCTCACCCACCACTACAGCGTGCTCGACCGCGCCGCAGCCGAGGACCGCGGCTGAACTCCCTCGAGGCAGCCGTCGACACCCTGATGGACAAGGGCTACGCCGCGCTGGCAAGAGCCTGGCTCTGACGGCGGCACCTGCTCCCCCGAAGAATTGCGGCCCGTGGCGGCACCGCTGCCAACACCCCGGTTCAGGGAACCCGGTGCAGCCACTCCGCGGTGCCAAACTTGGACTCCACCCGGGCCCGGGCGGCCTCAAGCTCGGCGTCGCTGAGTTCGGACGGCGTCGCGTTGTAGCGTTCGGTGAAAACGTCCATCATGGCCGCGACAATTTCGGCGCGGGACAGGCCGGTCTGGCGCCGGAGCGGATCCACGCGTTTTCTGGCGCTCCTGGTGCCCTTGTCCGACAGCTTCTCTTTGCCGATCCGGAGCACCTCCACCATTTTGTCGGCGTCGATGTCGTAGCTCATCGTGACGTGGTGCAGCATCCCGCCGTTCGCGAGGCGCTTCTGGGCCGCGCCGCCGATCTTTCCCTGCTCCGTGGCGATGTCATTGAGGGGCACATAGAAGGCGCTGATCCCCAGCTTCTTCAGTGCCGCCATCACCCAGGCGTCCAGGAAGCCATAGGAGTCGGCGAAGCTGACGCCGTCCACGAGGGTCTGCGGCAGGTACAGCGAGTAGGTGATGCAGTTCCCCGCCTCCATGAACATCGCTCCCCCGCCGCTGATCCTCCGGACCACGCTGATACCGTGCCGGGCCACGCCGTCGGGGTCGAGTTCGTTGCGCACCGACTGGAAGCTGCCGATCACCACGGAGGGTTCTTCCCAGTCCCAGAAGCGCAGGGTGGGGTTGCGCCGCCCGGCCCCTACCTCCTCGGTGAGGACCTCGTCCAGGGCCACGTTGACGTGGGTCGGCAGCACCGAGGGCGCGATGATGTTCCAGTGGTGGTCGTGCCAGCCGGTGGCCTTGGCCAGGGCCCGCCGGACGGCGACCGCCACGGCGTCGGCAGAAAATCCGAACAGGACCGTTTCGGCGGGCAGCGCGGCGGTCACCGCGGCGGCAAAATCCTCGGCGCTTGAGGCCGCCGGCAGCCCGGTGAGCGCGCGGTTGATCTCCAGCAGCGCCTCATCCGGCTCCAGGAAGAAGTCGCCGCTGAGCGAGACCTGGGCCAGGTGCCCGTCCACGACGTCGAAGTCGGCCACCACCAGCTTTCCGCCGGGAACCTTGTACTCACCGTGGTGGCGGTTGCCGCCGTCGTCGTCAGTGCCGTGGGAGCCCGAAGGAGCGGGAAGGGGTGTCATGCCCTTAATCCTGCCACGGAGCGCAGCACCAGGAACGCAAAAAGCCCACACCGTCACCGGTGCGGGCTTTTCCAAAAGACCTTGGGGAAGAAAGTTACTTCTTGCCGCCGAAGCCCTTGAAGCGAGCGTTGAAGCGCTCGACGCGGCCTGCAGAGTCCATGATGCGCTGCTTGCCCGTGTAGAACGGGTGGGACTCGGAGGAGATTTCGACGTCGATAACCGGGTAGGTGTTTCCGTCTTCCCACTCGATGGTCTTCTTGGAAGACGCGGTGGACTTGGTCAGGAACTTGACGCCGGAAGCCAGGTCGTTGAAAACAACAGCTTCGTACTTCGGGTGAGTATCAGACTTCATAATTGGACCTTTGTTCGCACAACTGGATTTTGCCAGTTGCCAGGTATGAATGGGATGGCCGGTTGGCGCCGGAAGGCACGTTACAGCCAGCTACCAATCATAGCGCACCTCCGCCGGGCGGACGACCACGCTGGACGACCACGGAGGGACCGTCAGTCCCGGGGCCGCAGCTCCCAGAACGCGACAGCGGACGCCGCCGCGACGTTGAGCGAGTCCACGCCGGCACGCATCGGGATCTTCACGGCGAGGTCGACGGCGGCGAGGGTGCTTTCGCTCATCCCGGCACCCTCGGTGCCGAGCACCAGGGCCAGCTTTCCCGGCTGCCGGGCGGCCAGCCGGTCGAGGTCCACGGCGTCCGCGGTGAGCTCCATGGCCGCCACCGTGAAGCCATGATCCCGGAGTACCGCCAGGTCCCCGGGCCAGTCCTGGAGCCGCGCCCACGGCACCTGGAAGACGGTGCCCATACTGACCCGGACGCTGCGCCGGTACAGCGGGTCCCCACAGCGCGGCGACACGAGGACGGCATCCACGCCGAGTGCCGCGGCGGAGCGGAAGATGGCTCCGACGTTGGTGTGGTCCACGATGTCCTCCAGCACGGCCACCCGCCGGGCGCCGGCAAGCAGTTCGGGCAGCGGCACGGGGGCAGGGCGGTGCATGGCGGCCATCGCGCCTCGGTGCAGGTGGAATCCGGTGATCTCCTCCAGGAGCCCCGCGGAGCCGATGAAGGCTGGCACTTCCGGATATTGCTCAAAGATGTCCGCCAGGTCCCCGCGCCACTTCTCGGCCAGGAAGAAGGACCGGGGCCGGTGGCCTGCTGCCAGCGCACGGCGCAGCACGCGTGAGGACTCGGCAATATACAGGCCCTCGGCGGGTTCCCTGAGCTTGCGCAGGTGCACGTCCGTCAGATGGGTGTAGTCGGAGACCCGGGGATCGTCCGCGGAGTCAAGGTGGTGGAAGGTCACGGGCCCGTCATTTCAGCAGGTTGGCGATCATGAAGCCCAGAGCCACGAGGCCCAGGGTGAAGATGACCCCACGCAGCACCACGGGCGAGAGCCGGCGGCCCACCTTGGAACCGATCACGCCGCCGATCAGGGAGCTGACGGCGATCAGCCCGACCGCCGTCCAGCTGATCCGGCCGAAGGCGAAGAGCAGATAGGACGCTGCCGCCACGATGTTGACGCACAGCACCAGGATGTTCTTCATGGCGTTGGCGTTCTGCATGGTCCCGGTCATGAAGACGCCAAGGATGCCAACCAGCAGGATCCCCTGGGCGGCGACAAAGTAGCCGCCGTAGACGCCGGCGAGATAGACCAGGACCACCAGCAGGATGCCGTGGCTGCGGTCCCGGATCGCGTGCTCGGGATTCTGCTCCCGGTTCCGGACCCACTGCTGGAGCCGGGGCTGGAAGACGACCATCAGCAGGGCCACGACGATCAGCACGGGCGCCGCGTAGTAGAAGACTTTTTCGGGCAGGTGCAGCAGCAGGTAGGCGCCGGTGATGCCGCCAAGCAGCGAGGCCGGCATCAGCCTGAGCAGCTGTTTTCCCCGCCCCGCCAGTTCCTTGCGGTAGCCCCACGCCCCGGCGGCGTTACCGGCCACGAGGCCCATCGCGTTGCTGATCGACGCCGTGACGGGCGGGTAGCCGAGCGCTATCAGCACCGGGAAGGTGACGAGGGTGCCGGAGCCCACCACGGAGTTGATCGTTCCCGCCCAGAGCCCGGCAAAGAAAATGAAGACGCTATTGAGGTACTCCACGCGCTGTCAGCGGCCCGGTCAGCGGCTGGCGGTGGCGGTGTACCGTCCGGCGGTGACGCTGACGTCCAGCGGCAGGCCGAAGGTTTCGCTCAGGTTCTCCTGGGTGAGGACCTCGGCGATCGGGCCGGAAGCCACCACGCCGCCGTTGCGCAGCAGCAGGGCATGCGTGAAGCCCGGCGGGACCTCTTCGAGATGGTGCGTGACCAGGACGAGCGCCGGGGCGCTGTCATCCTGGGCGAGTTCGCTGAGCCGGTGGACAAGTTCCTCGCGGCCGCCCAGGTCAAGCCCGGCGCCGGGCTCGTCGAGGAGCAGCAGTTCCGGGTCTGTCATGAGCGCGCGGGCGATCTGGACGCGCTTGCGTTCACCTTCGGACAGCGAGGCAAACGTGCGGTTCAGCAGCGGGCCCATGCCCCATTCGTTGAGGAGGCCGAAGGCGCGGCGTTCGTCGTCCTTCTCGTAGCCCTCGCGCCAGCGGCCGGTGACGCCATAGGCGGCCGTGACGACAACGTTGAGGACCTTCTCCTGCTCGGGGATCTGGTTGGCGAGGGCGGCCGAGGACAGGCCGATCCGGGGGCGCAGTTCAAAGACGTCGACGGCGCCGAGGACTTCTTCCAGGATGCCGGCCATCCCGCTGGTGGGATGGAGCCGGGCCGCGGCAACCTGCAGCAAAGTGGTCTTGCCGGCGCCGTTGGGGCCCAGGACCACCCAGCGCTCGCCCTCATTGACCTGCCAGTCCACCTTGTCCAGGAGGGTCTTTGCCCCTCGTACAACGCTGACGGCGGCCATTTCAAGAACTTCACTCATAGGAGTAGACACTAGGACAAAAAAGCGGGCGACTGATAACCGGAACGCCGGCCGGGCAGTCCGCGGCGGTCTGCAGCTTGCGCGGGCCGGCCAAGGAGCGGCGCAGCACAGCCGCCGGGCGTCACGTAGCCGCCCGTGGAGCGCAACGAATTCGGGCCGCCATCTGCCCGCTCGCTAGGATTGCAGCCATGAGTTCGCACGTGACCGCAGTCAGCTATGGCCTTAAACTGTCCCTTCCCGACGTGCAGAGCCTGCGCTCGCTGCTGGCCGCAGCGGGGCTTGCCTGCGACGCCGAAACCCGCACCGGAGACGGCCGCTTCGAGGTGTACACCGCGGACTGCTCGTTTGAGTCCGGTGCCGGACCGCACGGCGCCGGCACGCCCGCGGCGCTGAATGAGGCCGCTCTGGCCGGCTTGCGCCGGGCCGTGACCGGGGCCGGCGTAGACGGCGTGGACATCGCACTGGTTCCCGCCGCGCTGCGGAACGCCCCGCGGAAATTCCTGATCATGGACGTGGATTCGACCCTGATCCAGCAGGAGGTCATCGAACTCCTGGCTGCCTATGCCGGCAAGCGCGAGGAAGTGACGGCCGTGACCGAGGCCGCTATGCGCGGCGAACTCGATTTCGCCCAGAGCCTCCACGCCCGGGTGGCGGTGCTCGCCGGGCTGCCGGCCGACGTCGTCGAGTCCGTCCGGGCCGAGGTGAAGCTGACGGACGGCGCCGCGGAACTGGTCGCGGCGTTCAAGGCCGCGGGCCATGTGGTGGCCGTGGTGTCCGGAGGTTTTAACCAGATCCTCCGCCCGATCGCCGAGGGCCTCGGCCTGCACTACTGGATCGCCAACGAGCTTGAAATTGTGGACGGCGCGCTGACCGGCAAGGTGCTTGGCGACGTCGTCGACCGTGCCGCGAAGGAGAAGTACCTGCGGGAGTGGGCCGCCGCGGAGGGCATTCCGATGGAGCACACGATTGCCGTGGGCGACGGCGCCAATGACCTGGACATGCTGGGGGCCGCCGGGATCGGCATCGCCTTCAACGCCAAGCCTGCGGTGCGCGCCGCCGCCGACGCGGCCGTGAACCTGCCCTACCTCGATGCCGTGCGGCACATCGCCGGGGTGTGACCGCGCTTCCGGAACCCGTTTCCTGAATCCGCTTTCTGAATTCCTCGATACGGCAAGGGCCGGGGCAACCGCCCCGGCCCTTGCCGTATCTTCCTACTGATTCATTTCAACCTACTCGGCGCTCTTGCCGAAGTAGTCGCCGCCGCCGACGTATTCGGTGTGGCCGGTTTCGACGTCGGCCGTCACCATTTTTGCGACCTCCGCCCCGAACTCGGACACCGAGTAGAGCTTGCCGGCCTCCGCACGCCGGGCCTCGATGGCACCGGGGTTCGAGCGGTCCAGCAGGGTGGCCGTCACGGTGCCCTCGATCATGTCGCCGGAGACCACAACGAGCGAAATGCCCTTCTCGGCGAGGTTCGGGACGAGTTCACGGAGGGCGTCCTCGCCGGCGCGCTTGCTGCGGGCCACCGGCTCGTACTCGGCCATGGTGGGCACCGTGGTGATGAAGTGGGCCTGGTGGCTGGTCACGAACACGACGCGGGAGCCCTCGGGCATGAGCGGCACGGCGGCGTTCAGCATGTTGATCTGGGCATCGCGGTTGAGCTTCAGCGCGTAGCCTTCCTCCATGCCCGACTCCATGCCGCCGGAGGCATTGAGGACCAGGACGTCGAGCGAGCCGAAGTTCTCCATGGCGGCGCTGGCCAGTGCCTGGACGCCTTCCTGCGTGGTCAGGTCCGCTCCGACGGCGACGGCGCGGCCACCGTTGGCTTCGATCTCCGCAACCACCTTGTTGGCGCGCGGCGCCTTCTGGCGGTAGTTCACGACGACGGCGGCACCTTCGGCGGCGAGGAACTTGGCGACTTCAGCGCCGATCCCCCGCGATGAACCGGTCACAATTGCAGTCTTGTTGTCCAGCAGTCCCATACGAGCTCCTTCATTCCAAACGTCCAAAAAACTGTGGGTCTGCAGTCCATCATGCCAGCGGGCCGGGACTATTCAGTTGTTCAGGGTCCACAAAGAAGGGGTTCCATGCTAGTGGCGGGCCCGGTGCCGGCCGGCGCGGTTCCGGCCGGCACCGGCAGAAGGTACCAATCGGCGGCCGCCGCGTCAGCTGCGGTCGACCCGGATCTTCTTGGTGGCCGCTTCCGGCACCGCCGTGGGAGCGGGGGAACGTACTTCCAGCACACCGTCCTTGTAGCTCGCTGTGATGTCTTCTTCCTTCGCTCCCGGGGGCAGGGCGATGCTGCGGCTGAAGGAGCCATAACGGAATTCGGAGCGGTAACCCGACTTGCTCTTGTGCTCGGACTTTTCCTCACGTTCGGCCTTGATGTGCAGCATGCCCTCGCTCACGGACACATCGACGTCCTTGTCAGGATCGATCCCGGGCACTTCCGCCCGCACCACCAGGGTGCTGCCGTCCAGGAACTGTTCCACCTTGATGGATGACGTCATCGGCAGCTCGCCGTCGAGGAAGCGACGGATCGGCTCCAGCACGTCCGAGGGTGCCCACTTGCTGAGTTCAGCCATGATATTCCTCCTGGTTCCATGCCCCTGCCTTGGCGTAGTCGGGGCTGTAAGCCCATTACACGCTCCAACGCTGGTTACTGCCTAGGGCCAAAGGCCTATCGTGGTGGACCCTTCGCTGGGGAATGTGGGTCAGTGGCCCATGCCGAGGCCGCCGTCGACCGGAATGACCGCGCCGGAGATGTAGGCGGCTTCGTCGCTGGCGATCCAGCGGACGACGTCGGCAACCTCGGACGCCTCCGCGAACCGGCCGGCCGGGACCTTCGAGAGATAGTCCTTCTGGGTCTCCTCGGGCAGTTCCGCCGTCATGTCCGTGTTGATGAATCCCGGTGCCACGACGTTCGCGGTGATGCCGCGGCCGCCCAGTTCACGGGTCAGCGAACGGGCAATCCCGACCAGGCCCGCCTTCGATGCCGAGTAGTTGACCTGGCCCGGGGCGCCGTAGAGGCCGGAGACGGAGGAAATGAGGACCACACGGCCCTTGCGGGCCCGGATCATTCCTTTGGAGGCCCGCTTGATGACGCGGAAGGCGCCCGTGAGGTTGGTGTCGATGACCGAGGTGAAGTCATCCTCGCTCATCCGCATGAGCAGCGTGTCCTTGGTGATGCCGGCGTTGGCGACGAGCACCTCCACGGGACCATGGGCGGCCTCAACTGCGGTGAAGGCGGCGTCCACGGACGCCTCGTCGGTGACATCGGCCTTGACCCCGAGGATGCCTTCCGGGAGCTTGGATTCGCTGCGGTAGGTGACCGCAACCTTGTCGCCGTTGGCCAGGAAGGATTCGGCGATGGCCAGGCCGATCCCCCGGTTTCCACCGGTGATCAGGACGCTGCGGCCGGTGGTTGCTGCTTCAGACATGTGGTGCTCCGGGATTCTGCGGCGGGTCGCGGCCGCGCTGGGGACTGGATTTTCCTGCCTCCGATCTTAGCGCCCGGCACGCTTCCGTTTGGGCGGCTCCGCCGATGGTGAGAGAATTAAGCCAAGCCTTGGGAGCGTGATCTGACAGCCTTGACACTCAAAAACCGACCCGGTGCGTCTGTGCCCGGGGACCCGGAGTCATTATCCAGTGATACCGAGGTTCACAGCATTACGGACGCCGCGGCCGCACACTCCGATGAGATGCGCCAGCGGATGATCAAATACGCCGTAGCGATGGGCATCCGCATGGTGTGCCTGATCCTGGTTTTTGTGGTCGATGGCTGGTTCAAGATCCTGCCCGTCATTGGCGCCGTGTTCCTGCCCTGGATCGCCGTGGTGATCGCCAACGGCAGCGACAAGGCGGAGATCCACAGCGATTCCCTGCTGGATTACGTCCCGATGGGCGAACTGGATGCCCCGCGCGTTGCTGCCGGCCCTGCCTCCGGGCCTGGGACGAACGCAGCGGAAGACGCCTCGATGACGCTGCTGCAGGGCGAGCTGATCGATGATGAGGACGATGAGGACCACGGACGGGCTGCTTCATGAACCTCTTTGACCTGGCCGGGAACGGCGCCACCACCCCGGCTGCTGCAGCTGTGTGCTCACGGAAAGCCTGCCGGGCCGGGGCGCAGTGGCAGCTGCTGTGGAACAACCCGAAGATCCACACCCCGGAACGTCGCAAGATCTGGCTTGCCTGCGGCGAGCACCGGGCCTGGCTCGAAGACTATCTGCAGACCCGCGGGCTCTGGAAGGACACCGTCGCCCTTGACGCCGCGGTGCCGGAAGTGCAGCTTGCGGACGGCACCGGCTCCCCGATTCCAGGCAGGGTTAACTGAATGTACCGTTTCCTCTTCTCCAGTAAATGGCTGGGGTATCTGCTTTTGGCCGCGATCTTTGCCGCGGCCTGTGTGGGGCTGGGCCGCTGGCAAATGGACCGCCGCGCCGAGACCCTCGCCGAAATCAACCGTGTCCTGAGTAATTACTCGGCCACCCCGATCAGCTTCGCCCAGGCCCGGGACGAGTTCGTCAGCCTCGACGCCGAGCGCGAGTGGACGCAGGTTGAACTCCGCGGCAGCTACGACGTCGCCGGCCAGCGTATCGTGCGCAACCGGCCGCTCAACGGCCAGCCCGGCTACGAGGTCGTGGTCCCGCTCAAGCTGGTCAGCGGCGAGACCGTCGTGATCGACCGTGGCTGGCTGCCCATTGGCAACGACACCCCGGGCCATCCGGACTCCATTCCGGCCCCTCCGCAGGGCCAGGTGACTGTCATTGCCCGTCTCAAAGCGGGCGAACCCGAGCTCCAGCGTGGTGCCCCGGACGGCCAGCTCGCCTCGATCGACCTCACGGCCTATTCCGCCCAGCTGGGCTATCCCGTGCTGACCGGCGCTTACGGCCAACTGGCCTCGGAGAGCCCGTCAGCGGCGGCCATGCCCGTTGCCTTCCCCATGCCGTCGACCGATGAAGGCACGCATCTGTCCTACTCGTTGCAGTGGTTCGCCTTCGGGGTGCTGATGTTCATCGGCTTCGGCTACGCGGCCCGGCAACAGGCCCGCAACGCCGCCATCGACGCCGAGGACGCGGCCGAGGAAGCGTTGAACCCCGACGGCGGTTACCTGCACTCCAGTGGCCCGGCGCCTGTTCGCCGCCAGCGTCCCGTGGCGCGGAAGCGGAAGAACGCAACGGCGGAGGAAGAGGAAGACGCGATCCTCGACGCGCAGGGGTTCTGAGCGATGAGCCCTGAGACCCTCCCCGAACCCAAGTGACTCGCAGTTGTTGTCGTTTTGAGCGCTGAAAACGACAACAACTGCGAGTCAGTTGGGTGGCTTTACGCCAGCGTAATCAGGTCCAGGTAGTCTTCGTTCCAGAGGTCCTCGACGCCGTCGGGCAGCAGCACAACGCGCTCAGGATTCAGCGCCTCGACGGCACCCTCGTCGTGGCTGACCAGCACGACGGCGCCGGTGTAGTTGCTCAGGGCGCCCAGGATTTCGGCGCGGCTGGCTGGGTCGAGGTTGTTGGTAGGCTCATCGAGGAGCAGCACGTTGGCACTCGAGGCCACGATCGTCGCCAGCGCCAGACGCGTCTTCTCGCCGCCGGAGAGCACGCCGGCGGGCTTGTCGACGTCGTCGCCGGAGAAGAGGAACGAGCCCAGGATGCCGCGCACTTCCGCGTCATTCATATCCGGGGCCGACGAGCGCATGTTCTGCAGGACGGTGCGGTCGACGTCGAGCGTCTCGTGCTCCTGGGCGTAGTAGCCCACCTTCAGCCCGTGGCCGGGAATGACTTCTCCGGTGTCCGGCTTGTCGACGCCGGCGAGCATGCGCAACAGGGTGGTCTTGCCGGCGCCGTTGAGGCCAAGGATGACCACCTTGGAGCCGCGGTCGATGGCAAGGTCCACGTCGGTGAAGATTTCCAGCGAGCCGTAGGACTTGCTGAGGCCGTCCGCGGTGAGCGGGGTCTTGCCGCACGGCGAGGGATCCGGGAAGCGCAGGGCTGCCACGCGGTCGGTCTCGCGGACCGCTTCGAGTCCGCCGAGGAGTCGTTCGGCGCGCTTGGCCATGTTCTGCGCGGCGACAGCCTTGGTCGCCTTGGCGCGCATCTTGTTGGCCTGGTCGAAGAGGACCTGGGCCTTCTTCTCCGCGTTGGCGCGCTCACGCTTGCGGGCGCGCTCATCCGTTTCGCGCTGCTGGAGGTAGCGCTTCCAGTCCATGTTGTAGAAGTCGATCTGCGCGCGGTTGGCGTCGAGCAGGAAAACCTTGTTGACGGTGGCTTCGAGCAGTTCCGTGTCGTGGCTGATCACAATCAGGCCACCCTGGTGGTTCTTGAGGAACTCGCGCAGCCACGCGATGGAATCGGCGTCGAGGTGGTTGGTGGGCTCATCGAGGAGCATGGTCTCTGCACCGGAATACAGGATGCGGGCGAGCTCCACGCGGCGGCGCTGGCCGCCGGAGAGCGTCTTCAGCGGCTGGTTCAGCAGGCGGTCCGGCAGGGCGAGGTTGGAGCAGATCGCCGCGGCCTCGGCCTCTGCCGCGTAGCCGCCGGCGGCCAGGAACTCGGATTCCAGCCGGTCGTAGCGGTTCATCGCCTTGCGCTGGACCTCGGCGTCCTCGCTGGCCATGTCCTCATGGGTCTGGCGGAGCTTGCCGACGGCGATGTCCAGGCCGCGGGCGGACAGGATCCGGTCGCGGGCCAGCTGCTCCATGTCGGGGGTTCGGGGGTCCTGCGGCAGGTAGCCGATCTCGCCCGTGCGGGTGACCTTGCCGGCGGCCGGCAGGCCCTCACCCGCGAGCACCCGGGTCAGCGTGGTCTTTCCTGCACCGTTACGGCCGACGAGGCCGATCTTGTCTCCCTTGTCGATCCGGAAGCTCACCTGGTCCATAAGGAGGCGGGCGCCGGCGCGCAGTTCGAGATCCTGGACGGTAATCAATGCAGCTAAGGCCTTTCACAACAGGGAACGCCGCGGCAGACCGGTGAAGTCTGGAAGATGCCGGGACGGTATGGCCAAGAGTTCGGCCTCCATAAGTCTACCGGCACCGTCCCCGCCGGATGACATGGGCGAAGGGGAATGACGCCAGCGGAGTGCGGGCACCGGCGGGGCGGCCGGCTCCGGCGGCCATGGCGGTGCCCTCCAGCATCCCGGCCGCCGTTTTGTGGAAGGGCTACAAAAAAGCCAATGCGCCGCAGCCGTACTCTCGGAAACAAGACCTTATGCCCGCCGATTCACCCGACAGGATCACCCATGACCCAGACTGACAAAGCCGTCACCGCCCGGACTGCGCGGCGGAACCGCTGGAACGCCACCGACCTTGGACTGATAGCAGTCTTCGCCGCCCTGGTAGCGGCCTCGGCGCTGATCGCCGCGATTCCGGTGGGCGGACTCGGCGTCCCCATCACCGTCCAGACGCTCGCCGTGATGCTCACCGGGCTGGCCCTCGGCCCCGGCCGCGCCTTCGCCGCCGTCGGCCTGTATGTCCTCCTGGGGCTTGCCGGGCTGCCGATCTTCAGCGGTGGGCGCAGCGGCCTCGGCATCCTGGCGGGCCCGTCCGCGGGTTATATCATTGCGTTCCCGCTGGCAGCCGCGGCCGTGGGCTGGCTGACCGTCGTCGTGCTTCGGCGCACTGCACTGAGGTACCGCGGCGTCCTCCTGTTCGCGGCGGCAATGGTGAGCAGCATAGTGCTGGTCCATAGCCTCGGCATCCTGGGCATGGTGGTCAACGCCAAGCTGGACCTGCCCAAGGCCTTCCTCGCCGACCTGCCCTATTACCCCGGCGACGTGATCAAGAACGTGCTGGCCGTGAGCATTGCACTGGCCCTGCACAGGGCCTTCCCGGATCTGCTGGTCCGCCGCCTGCCCAAGGCCGACAGCCGGCCGTGAGCACCATCATCCTGGACCGGGTGGCGGTGCGGGTCGAGGTGGACGGCCGCAGCGCCGCCAAGACCCTGCTCAACGAACTCTCGCTCAGCCTCACCGAGCGGCGGATCGGGGTGATCGGCGCCAACGGCTCCGGCAAGTCCACCTTGCTGCGGCTGCTCAACGGGCTCGTGGCGCCGAGCAACGGTGCCGTGACCGTCGACGGCGCGGACACCGTCCGGGCCGTGCACGAGGTCCGGCGACGGGTCGGCTTTGTCTTCACGGATCCGCTCTCCCAGCTGGTGATGCCCACCGGCCGCGAGGACGTGGAGCTGTCCCTGCGGCGCTCGGTCCGCAACGCCGCAGATCGACGCCGCCTCGCGGAGGCGACCTTGGACCGCTTCGGACTGCTGCCGCTGGCGGACCAGAGCATCTACGAGCTCTCCGGCGGGGAACGCCAACTCCTGGCCCTCGCCGCCGTCCTGGCCGTCAACCCGGAGGTGCTGGTGCTGGACGAGCCCTCAACCCTGCTGGATCTGCGCAACCGGGAACTGCTGCGCCGGACGCTGGCCGGGCTCAGCCAGCAGGTCATCCTCTCCACCCACGATCTCGACCTCGCCCAGGATATGGACCGGGTGTTGGTGGTGGATGCCGGGCGGGTGGTGTTCGACGGCGGGGCGGCCGCCGCCGTCGGCCATTACCGGGCGCTCTCCGCGGCAGGGCTGCCGCCCTCGGACCCGGCACGCCTTGGCCGGGAGCAGCGGTGAGCGGCCAAGGCTTCCTGCTGGCGAACTATGCCCCGGGTGCGTCCCTGGTCCACCGTTCGCCGCTGTGGCTGAAGTTCCTGCTGGTCCTCGGGTGCGGCATGGCGTCGTTCGTGATTGCGGACTGGGCCGTTGCGGCGGGCGTGCTGGCGATGCTGTGCGCGGTGTTCCTGCTCAGCGGCGCCGGGGCTGCCCGGCTGGTCCGCGCGGTCCGGCCCGCGCTGCCCGTTCTCCTGGCCATCGGCCTGTTCCAATGGTGGCAGCTCGGCGGCCCGTCGGCGGCCCGGATCGTGCTGAACGTGCTGGTCTGCGTGGTGGCAGCGTCGATCCTTACCGCCACTACCCCTGTGCAGGCATTGCTGGACGGGGTAGCGTCCCTGGCGGGGCCGTTCCGGCGCTTCGGCGCGGACCCGGAGCGCTTCGCCCTGACCATCGCGATCATGTTGCGGAGTATTCCCTTCATCGCCGGCGCCTACGCTGACGTCCGGGATTCCGCCCGGGCAAGGGGGCTTGAACGGAATCCCCGCGCGCTTGTGCTGCCCGTGTTCATCACCACCGTGGCTTTTGCCAGGCAGACCGGCGAAGCCCTCGCCGCGCGCGGCCTCGGTGAAGCCGAGGACCGGGACGGCTGACAGCACGTCCGGCAGCCTCACTTGCCACCGGACATGCCCTCCCCTGCCCACGGTCACGGGACATAAACCCACTGTGCCCGGTCCTTGCGCCCAGGAATGGGCATGTCCCACCGGGAGTCTAGGGGAATGTGCGGTATCCCAGTAGCACCGCGGTACCCATCCCGCCCGCGATGCTGATCAGGGCCAGGGCGAGCTGCCCTTCGACCGGGTTGCGCCGCGCCTGGGCCAGCAGACGGGTGACCAGCACCGCCCCGGAGGCCCCGTAGGCATGCCCCAGGGCCAGCGCCCCGCCGTCGAGGTTGGCCCGTTCCGGATCGATCCCCAACCGGTCCAGGCAAGCGAGGGTCTGGGAGGCGAAGGCCTCGTTGAACTCAATCAGCCCGATATCTTCCGCGGACAGCCCCTGCGCCGCGAGCAACCGCTCCGCCGCAGCTGCCGCGCCGGTTCCCAGCAGCTGCGGGTCCACGCCTGCGGTGCCGGTGCCCAGGACCAGGAGCCCGTCGCGGGCGCCGAGGCTGCGGGCCCGTTCCACCGAGGTGATCACAACGGCGGCGGCCCCGTCAGCGTCAAAGCAGGAGTTGCCGGCGGTGACGGTGCCCCCCGCCACGAAAGCGGCGGGGAACCGTGCCAGCAGCGCCGCGGTGAGGCTTGGGCGCGGGCCGTCGTCGAGCTCCACGAGCGCGGGGCTGCCGGCCGCCGAACTGGAAAGCGGGACGATCTCGGCTTTGAACACGCCGGCGGCCGCGGCGGCCAGCGCCCGGTGGTGGCTGCGGAGCGCGAAGGCGTCCTGCCGTTCCCGGCTGACGCTGCAGCGGACCGCCACATTCTCCGCGGCCACGCCCATGTCCGGATCGCCGTGGCCGGCGGGCGCGAACTGCGCCCGGGCGAAGAACTCCGGCGCACCGTCGCTGTTGCGGTGCGCCCGCAGGGGTGCGGTGCTGATGCTCTCCACCCCGCCGGCGAGGTAGATCCCGCCGCCGCCGGCCGCCACCAGCCGGGAGGCCAGCACGATCGCGTCGAGTCCGGAACCGCATTGCCGGTCCACCGTGACGCCGGGAACGCTGACCGGCAGTCCGGCCTCCAGTGCCGCCAGCCGCGCCACGTTGCCGCCGCCGCCGACGGCGTTCCCGATCACGACGTCGGCCACCGCCTCCGGTGGCACGTCGGCACCTTCCAGCAGGCTGCGCAGCACGGGGGCCAGCAGTTGGTGGGCGCGGAGCCCTTTCAGGGCGCCGTTGGCGCGGCGGAGCGGAGTCCGGCGGGCGGCGATGATCACCGGCTGGCGGTCCTCGGGAAGGATCGGCGGGCCGCCGGAGACAGGTTGGGCGCCCGGCCTAGGCAAGGCGGCGGATCCGGGGATCGTTGCTGGCGACCCAGTCGAGCAGGAGCTGCCTGCTGATCTTGCCCCGGTCCGTCAGGGGAAGCTCGGCCAGCGCGAAGTACTCCAGCGGGCGCTTGCTGCGGACCAGCACGTCCTCGACGCCGGCCTTTAACTGGGTGGCTGTCAGGGCACCGTGCGACGGCACCACGCCGGCGACCACGCGCTGGCCGCGGAGGTCGTCCGGCTGGCCGGCGGCCACGGCTGCCGCGACGCCGGGAACGGATGCCAGGGCCAGTTCCACCTCGTGCGGATAGACGTTCGTGCCGGCTGTGATGATCATGTCCGAGCGCCGGCCGAGCATGTGCAGCGTCCCGCCGGAGAGGAAGCCCTGGTCCCCCACGGTGAACCAGCCGTCGAAGCAGCGCAGGGCCTGACCGTCGTCGCCCCAGAGGTAGCCGTCGCTGACCATGCCGCTGCGGACGCAGATGTTCCCGTCCCGCCCGTCCGGGAGGACCGTTCCGGCGTCGTCCAGGATCCGGATCCCGACGCCGGGAAACGGCCCCCCGATGCCGGTTCCGCCCGGTTCCGGGGACTCGCCGGGGCGCAGGCCGGAGCCGGCGACGAAGCTGAGTTCGGAGGCGCCGTAATACTCGAAGATGGTGGCGTTGGGTGCCCAGCGCCGCGCCGCTTCGAGGGTCCGTGCGTCCAGTTTCGAGCCGGCGCAGATGATGCTGCGGATCCCCGAGGCGTCGACGCCGCCGGTGAGGCCCCGCTCGCTGAGGAGCCTGAGCATGGTGGGGACCAGGACCAGGCGGGTGATGCCGTCGTGGCTGATCGCCGCGTGCGCGTCGCCGACGTCGAAGTGTTCCAGCGTGTGGAACTCGGCGCCGGCGTAAAGGCATTCGGCCAGGGCGTAGAGGTTCAGGCTGGCGGCGAGCGGTCCGGGGGCCAGCGTCCTGTCCTCCCGGCCTAGGCCGAAGAACCCGATCGAGGCGTCGAAGGACTGCCGCCAGGAGCGCCGGGACCGGCTGAAGGCCTTGGGGACCGAGGTGGTGCCGGATGTCAGTCCGATCAGGAACGGGGTATCGGGCCGTCCGTCGGCAAGGTCCGGGCCGAGGGCCGGTACCCGTCCCGCCAGGGCTTCCGCCAGCGAGCCGGGAACCGGTGGTACAGCCCCGGAGATGCGGGCCGCGATCCCGTCCTGAAGCTGCTGCGGCCAGTCCGGATCCAGCACGGCGCAGCGCCGCTCGCCCGCCACGGCCGCCGCGAAGGCGACGGCGAAGTGCAGGGAATTCTGTTCGGACAGGAGGGCGACCGCGGGAGCCCCGGGAACCAGCGCGGCGGCCGCGTCCCTGAGGTCCGCCCAGCTGAGGCGCTGCCCGGCCACGGCGACGGCGGTCCCGTCGGGGAGCTCGCCGGCCCAGCGCTGGAGTCTGTCAAGGAATGGCATCGGATCAACTTTACCGGCCGGGGACACCGCCGATGACGGTGCGCGTTATTGTGACCTTATGAGTTTCAATGACAATGTTGAGCTGGACCCCTCACAGGTCCAGGACCGGCGCGGCATGGGCCGCGGAACCAAGATCGGTGGCGGCATCGGGGGCGGAATTATCCTGCTGCTCGCCGCCCTGTTCGGCATCAACCCGCAGCTTCTGGAAGGCCTGACCGGCACCACCCAGGACCAGCAGCCGCAGAGCCAAACCACCGGCCTGGCCTGCAAGACCGGCGCGGATGCCAACGCCCGCCTCGACTGCCGGATCAACGGAACGGTCAACAGCCTGAATGCCTTCTGGCCGGCGTATCTGGCGCAGTACAACAAGAAGTACCCGCAGCCGCAGACCGTGATCTTCAGCGGTGGAACCGACACCGGTTGCGGCGCCGCAACCTCCGAGGTCGGCCCGTTCTACTGCCCGGCAGACACCACGGCCTACTTTGACCCGGGCTTCTTCCAGGAGCTCGTGGACCGGTTCGGATCCTCCGGCGGCCCGCTCGCCCAGGAGTATGTGGTCGCGCACGAATTCGGCCACCATGTCCAGAACCTGCTGGGCAACCTGGACCGCGCGCAGCAGGATCCCCAGGGGCCGCAGTCCGGTGCCGTGCGCGTGGAACTCCAGGCCGACTGCTATGCCGGCCTGTGGGTCCGCTACGCCACCACCACGAACGATCCCAAGACCGGGCAGCCGTTCCTGGAACCGCTCAAGCAGCAGGACCTGAGCGACGCGCTGTCCGCGGCCTCGGCGGTGGGTGACGACCGGATCCAGAAAGCCGCCACGGGCCGTGTCTCGCCCGAGTCGTGGACCCATGGCTCCAGCGCGCAGCGGCAGAAGTGGTTCTACCAGGGCTACAAGACCGGCGACATCAACCAGTGCGACACCTTCGGGGTGGCCACCCCCTGACAGCCCATCGGTTGCTCCGTAACGGCCGTTTTGACGGCCATAGGGGCAGTTACTGAGCAGCCGATTCGACCCGCCACGACGACGGCGGGCCCACCTCTAGAGGTGGGCCCGCCGTCGTTTCGCGTCAGGGACGTAATGGGGGATCAGATGTTGAAGCCGAGGGCGCGCATCTGGTCGCGGCCGTCTTCGGTGATCCGCTCCGGACCCCAAGGCGGCATCCAGACCCAGTTGAGGCGCCACTCGTCCACGATCCCGTCGAGGGACTTGCCGACCTGTTCCTCGATCACGTCGGTGAGCGGGCAGGCGGCCGTGGTGAGCGTCATGTCGATCAGCAGGGCGCCGTCGTCGTCTGAGTATTTCAGACCGTACAGCAGGCCAAGATCAACGATGTTGACCCCCAGTTCCGGGTCGATCACATCCTTGAGTGCCTCTTCGACATCCTCGAGGCCCGTGCGGGCCACATTGATTTCCGTCATGGCAGAGTCCTAACTAGGCCTGCGCTGCAGCGGCAGCGGCGGCAATGGTGGCTGCACCGGCGCCGGTGGCGTAGCGGTCGTAGCCTTCTTCTTCGAGGCGGTCGGCAAGTTCCGGGCCGCCCTCTTCGACAACCTGGCCGTCAACGAACACGTGCACGAATTCCGGCTTGATGTAGCGCAGGATCCGGGTGTAGTGCGTGATCAGCAGGGTGCCCATGTTGCCTTCGGCCTGTGCACGGTTGACGCCTTCGGAGACAACCTTGAGGGCGTCGACGTCCAGGCCTGAGTCGGTCTCGTCCAGAATGGCGAACTTCGGCTTGAAGAGCTCCAACTGGAGGATCTCCACGCGCTTCTTCTCGCCGCCGGAGAAGCCTTCGTTGACGTTGCGCTGGGTGAAGTCGGCGTCGATGCGCAGCTCCGCCATGGCGGCCTTGACTTCCTTCGTCCAGGTGCGGAGGGCGGGGGCCTTGCCGTCGATGGCCGTCTTGGCCGTGCGCAGGAAGTTGGTCATGCTGACCCCTGGGACCTCGACGGGGTACTGCATTGCCAGGAACAGGCCGGCGCGGGCGCGGGTATCGACGCTCATGGCCAGCACGTCTTCGCCGTCCAGCGTGATGGAGCCGGAGGTGACGTTGTAGCGCGGGTGGCCGGCAATGGTGGACGCCAGCGTGGACTTGCCGGAGCCGTTGGGGCCCATGATGGCGTGCGTCTCGCCGGTCCTGATGGTCAGGCTGACGCCCTTCAGGATTTCCTTGACGCCCTGCTCGGTGTCAATGCTGACGTGCAGGTCCTTGATCTCAAGAGTCGACATGTATCTTGTTCTCCTCTGCACCGTGCCCTCCGGCACGGTGCGGTTTCTTGGTGAAAGTTCTTTGATGCGGGTGCTGGTGCGCGGACCGCCAGGGCGGTCAGCTGAAGTTCGGCGCCTCGGCACCGTTCAGGACGTTGGTGACGTCGACATACACGTCGTCGCCCTGGATGGTGACGGCAAACACTGGAACGGGATCGTAGGCCGGCAGCTGGAGCGGCTCTCCGCTGCGCAGATCAAACTGGGAGCCGTGGCCCCAGCACTCGATCAGGCAGCCTTCAACCTCTCCTTCGGAAAGGGAGATGTCCGCATGCGAGCAGGTGTCACCGATGGCGTGGATCTCCCCCATCGAGTCCTTCACGATTGCTACCGGGTAGTCGTCGATCAGGATCCGCAGCGCCTGCTTGAGCTGGATCTCGCTGGCGTTGCAGACGAGCTCGCCCTTTGGCTGTTCAGTCATCTGATGCTTTCCTGTGTCCTCTGGTGCTGCGCACTAGTGGTTCGTCGCAGCGAGTTCGCGCTCGACAGCCGCCGTCAGGCGCTCTTCGATGGCCGGCACCTTGATCTGCTGGATGATCTCGTTCAGGAAGCCGCGGACCACCAGCCGGCGGGCCACCTCTTCCGGGATGCCGCGGGCCATCAGGTAGAACAGGTGCTGGTCATCGAAGCGTCCGGTGGCGCTGGCGTGGCCGGCGCCGGCGATCAGGCCGGTCTCGATTTCGAGGTTCGGCACGGAGTCCGCGCGGGCGCCGTCGGTCAGGACCAGGTTGCGGTTGGCCTCGTAGGTATCGGTGCCTTCTGCCTCCTTGCGGATCAGGACGTCACCCACCCACACGGTGTGCGCATTGCGGCCCTGGAGTGCGCCCTTGTAGAGCACGTTGGACTTGCAGTTCGCCACGGCGTGGTCCACGAACAGGCGCTGCTCGAGGTGCTGGCCGGCGTCGGCGAAGTACAGGCCGAACAGTTCGACTTCCGCCCCCGGGGCGGTGAAGCGTGCCGACGGCGTGACGCGGACGAGGTCGCCGCCGAGGCTGACCACGATGTGCTTGAACCGTGAGTCGCGGCCGAGCTTTACCTGCTGGGAGGAGGCGTGCACGGCGTCGTCGTTCCATTCCTGGAGCGAGATGACGGTGAGCTGCGCGCCTTCCTCGACGACAATCTCCACGTTTTCCGAGACGACGGCGGTGCCCTGGTGATCCAGGACCACGACGGACCGGGAGTATTTTTCCGCCACGATCACGAGGTGCTGCGCGGACGCTTCGGTGCCTTGGCCGGTCAGCAGCACGGAGATTTCGCCGTCGGCCTGGACCTCGGCGGGAACCGTGATGACGGTGGCCTCGGAGAAGTTCTCCCAGGCGTTGGCTGAGACGCGGTCCTCGGGGATGGCAGCCGAACCGATCCGGCGGTCGTCGCGGCCGACGGTTTCCACGCTCACGCTGTCCGGGGCGGTGACGCTGACGGTCGGCGCGGCGCCCTTGAGGACGTCGGTGTGCAGTCCGCGGAGGCGCTTGAGCGGGGTGAACCGCCAGTCTTCCTCCATGCCGGTCAGTGGCTTGAAGTCCGCCAGTTTGTAGGAGGTCAGGCGGCCGGCGCGTGAGCTGTCCGGAACGCCGACGCCGCCGCCGTGCGAGTGGGCCTTGACGGCCCCGCCCGCCAGCGGCGACTTGGACTCTGCGGCGTTCACCGGGGAAAGGCTTTCGCCTTCCTCGGTGAAACCGTTGATGAACGGCTGGGCCGAGGGCGCGCCGATGCGGGCCTTTTCAGTAGTGATGTCAGTCATTAACCGACCGATCCTTCCATCTGCAGTTCAATCAGTCGGTTCAGCTCGAGGGCATATTCCATCGGCAGTTCGCGGGCAATGGGCTCGATGAAGCCGCGGACGATCATCGCCATGGCCTCGTCTTCGCGCATGCCGCGGGACATCAGGTAGAACAGCTGCTCTTCGCTGACGCGTGAGACCGTGGCCTCATGCCCCATGGTGACGTCATCCTCGCGGATGTCGATGTACGGGTAGGTATCCGAACGGCTGATGGTGTCCACCAGCAGGGCGTCACAGCGGACCGTGTTGGCCGAGTGCTTGGCCCCTTCGCGGACCTGGACCAGGCCGCGGTAGGCAGCACGGCCGCCGCCGCGGGCCACGGACTTGGACACGATCGAGCTCTTGGTGTTGGGCGCGATGTGGACCATCTTGGAGCCGGTGTCCTGGTGCTGGCCTGCTCCGGCGAACGCGATGGACAGGGTCTCGCCCTTGGCCCCTTCGCCGACGAGGTAGACGGCCGGGTACTTCATGGTGACCTTGGAACCGATGTTGCCATCGATCCACTCCATGGTGGCGTTCTCCTCGCAGATGGCGCGCTTGGTGACCAGGTTGTACACGTTGGTGGACCAGTTCTGGATGGTCGTGTAGCGGACGCGGGCGCCCTTCTTCACGATGATTTCCACGACGGCGGAGTGCAGCGAGTCCGAGGTGTAGATCGGCGCGGTGCAGCCTTCTATGTAGTGGACGTAGGAATCCTCGTCCGCGATGATCAGCGTGCGCTCGAACTGGCCCATGTTTTCCGTGTTGATGCGGAAGTAGGCCTGCAGCGGGATGTCCACGTGGACGCCCTTGGGCACGTACACGAAGGAACCGCCGGACCATACGGCCGTGTTCAGCGAGGCGAACTTGTTGTCGCCTACCGGAATGATGGTGCCGAAGTACTCCTGGAAGATCTCCGGGTGCTCGCGCAGCGCGGTGTCCGTGTCCAGGAAGATGACGCCCTGGGCTTCCAGGTCCTCGCGGATCTGGTGGTACACAACCTCGGACTCATACTGTGCCGCGACGCCGGAGACCAGGCGGCTGCGTTCGGCTTCCGGGATGCCCAGCTTCTCGTAGGTGTTCCGGATGTCCTCGGGAAGGTCTTCCCAGGTGGCGGCCTGCTTCTCGGTGGACCGCACGAAGTACTTGATGTTGTCGAAGTCGATGCCGGACAGGTCGGCGCCCCACGTCGGCATCGGCTTGCGGTCGAAGTACTTCAGGCCCTTGAGGCGGAGGTCCAGCATCCATTCGGGCTCGTTCTTCTTGGCCGAAATGTCCCGGACGACGTCCTCATTGATGCCACGGCGCGCGTTGGCGCCGACGTCGTTCTTGTCGGCCCAGCCGTACTCGTAGGTGCCGATTCCGTGCAGCTCGGGATTCTTTTCCAGAATCTCCGAAATCACAGTAGAGTCAGCAACCTTGTTCTCTGATAGTTGGTCCGTCATCACGGCCTTTCTTGCAGATGGTTGGATACTTCGTCCAGGTTGTCCGGGGCGGCTGCCGGGCCGTGGGGCCCCTTGGCCGCCGGACGTCCTGTAGGTATGTGGGTCGTGCAGACGTGGCCGCCGCGCGCCAAGGTGGAGAGCCGGCGCACGTCGACGCCGACCAGCCGGGAGAATACTTCGGTCTCCACATCGCAGAACACGGGGAACTCTGCGGCCAGTTGCTGG